>DWVP01000023.1 GCA_019120175.1 Candidatus Corynebacterium faecigallinarum | reverse complement strand
GTGCGACAAAAATGCTTGGTTTGTTACGCTATTGAGTTCTCAAACAACATGCACACCACAGACAACATAAGCAGGTCGGAATCTCTTCCCCCCGCTCGCTGCGGCACTCGACATAATCTACACACCCCACATAGAGACCACAAACTCGCAGGTCACGATACTGACGGCGGGATTAGGGCTCTCTGCCCGTCGCACGCACCGCGTACGTCGCGTACACCGTGCCCACCGTGCCCACCGTGTCCAGCCAGCCGTCGACCTACGTCCGCGCCGGCTCCTGTAGTCCGAAGTACGACGTCACCGCCGCATGGTCCTGCACACTGGCTCGACGAGCAGCTCCCTTCAGCGCCGCGGCAGCCACACCAGAGAGCACCACACCAGTGATGATCATCAACAACAGGGTGGGCAGCGTGTCAGACACTGGCCAGGTGGCCCCCGCCGCTCCCGGAGTATCGTCAGCTGTCTCTCCCATGACCATAAGAGGGGCGAGCATCACAATGACGCCCAGAACTGTAGTCACCGCCACCCCGATCCTTTGTCGGCGGGGATACATCACAGTGACGGCTACGCCAAGCCAGGTCATCGCCTGCAACAACGCACCGACCGCCGTGAACGCACCTTTTGCGACCAGCCAAGCGGCAGGTCCGGTCCAGTGGAGAATTGGGAATGCCCCGCTCGCCGTCAACCAGCCGAGTCCGTCGTACAACGACCATTCAAGGACGGCCGCCGACAGAAACACCAAACCAAAGCCCACCGGAATCTCCCATGCTCGTCGCATCACCGCCCGGATCCAGTCCTCACGCGAAGCGCCGAAGACCAGCCACTGGTTCAGCGAGAGCTCGGACTGGACCATACGGACGAACATGGCGACGACGACCAGCGCAAGGGGAAGCCAGATCATCGTGGTGGTGGCCTCCACGTGGGCGAATCCACGCAGAAGCGCCTGCACCGGCAGCATCATCACGGCACAGGCCACGATCAGCGCTCGGTTGCCGATGATCGCATAGGTGTCCAGGACGCGTCGATGCCCGTTCGTCTTCGCGGCATTCGTCTCCATACGGCTGAACGGGTCCATCGCCATCCGGATAGCACCTGCAGAACTACTTTCTCTGCTCGAAGATTCTCCCGCTTCTTCTGCTCCCTCATCGACCTCGCGGTCCATCTTCCGGAGGGAGACCACTCCCGACACCGTTGACAACACGACGACAGCGACAGCCACCACGAGGAGATCCGGCGTCGCCCACCCGGCACGCCGCCAGATGCCCCACATCAGCAGCATGATCAGTAAGAAGGTCGTCACGCCGATTGCTCCACCGAGTAACCGGTGGGCCTGTCGCCCTGACCGTCCGAGTCCGAACACCCGCAGTTGCTCCTGGGTCATGGTGAACGCCGACGCCATTGTCAGACCAGCGATGATGAGGAAATCATCGACTGCGAGGCGTGGAAGGGTAGCCATTCCGTCGCTGGCGCTCATCGACCATAGAATCAGCACAACGACCGTCGGTACCCACCGCGCCATCGGCTCCGTCGACAGAGCCCCGCGCCACAGTGTCAGGTGAGTCCGGAACGGGACGCCACCGAGAATTCTCGGCCCAGTTGTCGCGACCGGCGCGTACGTCTCGGTTGCCACAGTCATCACCGCCCACCGCCCCGGGCAAGCACCGTCTCCTGCAAAGTCAGCGGCCGTCGCCGACAGCTCCAGGTCATCAACGGCAGTTCTCGGGACGCTCCTCTGCCCGCTCGCGTCCAGCACCACCCGGCGCGCCCCGGCAGCGGGGTCCCCCCGGAGGAGATGCACGCGGACCTGCTCGAGCAATGCGTCCACCGCCGTCGTGGTGCCACGCACCACCACGGCATCGCCGGTCAGCGTATCGACGTCCTGCACCGTCGTGACATGCCCCTGGGCGAGCAGGATCACCGAATCCAGCAGGCAGGCAACGTCCTCCACATGGTGGGGTGGAGATGATGAAGGTGCGTTCCGGGTCGCCGCCGATCTCGTCGAGCAGCGCCCGGTACAGCGCATCCCGGTTCTGGACGTCCAGGCCCAGGTAGGGCTCGTCCAGCAGGGTGATCTCGGCGCTGGCGGCCAGCCCGATCACGTTGCCGGCCAGGGTCTTCTGCCCTCGGGAGAATTCGGAGAACCGTGCCTTGGTGTTCACACCGAACAGGTCGACCAGGTGGGTGGCAAAGGAGTCGTCCCAGTTCTGCCAGCGGGACGCGCCGATGTCCATCAGGGTGCGCACCCGCATCTGAGGCGGGTAGGGAATGTCCGCACCGCCGAGGACGATGCGGTCGAGCACCGGTTGGTTGTCCCGGACGGGCTCACCGCCGATCGTGATCTCCCCCGTCGGTGACGACCTGGCCAGCGATGGACCGCAGCAGGGTGGTCTTGCCGGCGCCGTTGCGTCCGACAACACCCACCACGCCGGTGCCCAACTCCACGGAGAGCGGCCCGAGGACCGGTGGGATCCGGAGGCTGGTGCGCCCTGCGGTGGGACGGTTCACCGTGGCATCGGTGAGCGTGACGGCGGCAGTGCCAGTGGCGGTGTGGCTCATGACTCCAGTCCTCTGCTCTCGGCGACCTGGTCGAGGAGACGACCCAGGTCCTCACGTGGCATGTCGAGCTTCATCGCCTCGTCCACCAGGGGCACGAGGAAGTCCGCGGCGAAGGTCTCCCGTCGTCGGGCGAGAATCACCTCGCGCGCACCGGCCTCGACGAACATGCCCAGGCCCCGTTTCTTGGCCAGGACGCCCCGTTCGACCAGCAGGGTCAGGCCCTTGCGCGCGGTCGCGGGGTTGATGCTGTGGAAGGCAGCGAGTTCATTGGTGGACGGCGCGCGCTCGCCCTCGGGGAGGGATCCGTCGACGATCGAGTCCTCGAGGAGTTCGGCGATCTGCCGGAACAGCGGGACAGTTGTCTCGTCCACCAGGCTCACCTCCTTCCCTGTCTGTGGTTGTTGTCCAGCAGTCGGACGCCACGGCCGACGGTAAGCGTTCGTTGGTTAGTTACTTGTGTAACTAACCATCACACGTCATATTCGACAACGCAAGGGGGTGGCCGAAAGCAGCACGGTCCGCCCAATGACCAGCAACCATCCCAATCAGATCGATAGGTGGTGCACACTGGAGAAAAACACTGTGAACAAACCCGATAAATACACCGAGGACACCAACCATGCTCGAGCGCACAATCATCTACGTCGACACCTCCTACCTGCTCGCCAGCTTCTACAACACCTGGGCCACAGGCGCCCGAGCGCAACTCGAGATCGATCTACCCGAAGTGGTCAACGTCCTGGAATGCAGGGCAGTCAACCAGCTCAACCAACCGGTGCACCGACAGAACTGGTACGACGGCATCCCTGACTCGGGCCCGCACCGCTACCAGCGCGCCCTGCGCTCCTGCCCCGGTGTCCAACTTCGAGCCGGACAACTCATCGAGTGGGGCGACCGACGCACCCAGAAGGCGGTCGACACCAGACTAGTCGCCGACATGGTGCTCAGCTCCGCCAACCGCGAGGTCACCGACATCATCCTGGTCTCCGGCGACGCCGACATGCTCCCCGGCGTCGAGGAATCCGTGGCCCGCGGGGTACGCGTGCACATCTACGGCTTCGGCTGGGACTCCATGTCCTCCAACCTGCGCTACGCCTGCGATACCACCACCATCCTGGATCCGCGGGAGCACTTCGCCGAGTGCATGCGGCTGGAGGTGCTCGAAGGGCCGCTGAAGGCTGGCGGGACCGCCGAGACGACGGAGACGGCTGAGTCTGCCGAGCCTGCCGAGCCTGCTGAGCCAGCTGACACGGCTGAAACCGCTGAAGCCGCCGGGCCCGGGGAGGTGACTGAGCCTGCTGGCTCCGACCGCGCCGTCACCACCACAGGCGAGACCGCAAACACCGTCACAGACCAGACCACCGCCCCATGCCAGAACGACGGCACCCCGGAGTCCACCGGCGCGAACGGCCACAGCGTCCGACAGCACAAGCCGATCGGTGACGCCGAACCCGTCGAGGATCTTTCCGGCACCAGTGCGGTCCCGGACGTCCGACGTCGCAGCGGAGCGGCCACAGCCCAGGCTTCCGCCGCTCCAGCCGACACCGCCCGCGCCTCGGACGCCGCGGCAGAGTCCGCGACCCCGAACGATGCCGCACCGTCGGCAGCCCCCTCCGCAACCTCCTCAGCAGCACCGTCGGCTGCTGCCACCCCGGCGTCCCACGCCCCCTCCCCGGCCGACCTCGCGAACGGCGGCCGGGCGTCCACTCCCACCAGCGCCGACGCAGGTGCGCCCGCGACCGACAGCGCCGACGGCGCCAGTGGTGACGACAGCGCCGAGGAGGCCGCCGCGCCGACGCCCGGAGCATCCCGTCCCACGCCGGGGTCGGCGCGTCCTACCCCGGCGATGATGGCGTCCCGACGCCGCCTGCGGAACCGCTACGTCCCGCTGCCCACCGAAATCTGGCAGTCCGGTGGCCAGCAGAGCCCCTTCGACATCGGCGAACAGTACGCGATCTGGTGGTACCACAACGCCATCGACGACGATCAGCGCGACGAGGCCCACACCTACACCGGCGGCCGCCTGCCCCCGGAGATCAACCGGCCACTGCTCCAGTTCGCCTGCGAGACCCTCCACGAGTACACGCTGACCGAGTATCAGCGGGTGAACCTGCGCGACGGCTTCCACTCCGGCATCCGCGGCATCCTCATGAAGAAGTAGGACGCGACAACGCGGCACAAAGAGGCACGGTGTCGGGGCGTTGTGAGAAGATTCTCGACATGACCGACTCCGCCGCGTCCGAACCCGCGCCCGAGACAGCAACAGCAGCCGCCACAGCGGCTGAGACTGCACCTGTTGTCGAGACCGAGGCTCCCGGCACCGACAGTGCCTCCCACCCGGACCGTTCCGGCCACGGGGTGCTGTACCTGCTGGGACAGCTGTTCGGCGCCGGGGCCGCAGCCTCCATCGTCACCCTGGGCGCCTGGTTCGTCCTGTCGCGGACGAACATGCCCGCCTTCTCCTCCTCCAACGTCACCAAGGCGCTGGCCAGCGCCGGCGGTGTCATCGTCCTGGTCGTCGTGGCGTTCCTGCTCTACGCCGTCCTGCACGCGCGCACCCCCTACCCGCAGTGGGCCACCTGGAAACGCGCCGCCACCACCCTGCTGTGCTGGCTCGCCCCCGCCGGCCTGGTCATCGCCGCCCTGGCGATCCCACTGGCCGCCACCCGGCTCTACCTCGACGGCATCAGTGTGGACCAGGCGTTCCGCACCCAGTTCTTCACCCGTATGACCGACCAGCCCGGTTACGCGGACATGGCCTACCTGGACGCGCCGAGCTTCTACCCGCGGCTCTGGTTCCTCACCGGCGGCATCTTCGCCAATGTCTTCGGTCTGGCCGGCTGGGCCGCCTTCCAGCCGTGGGCACTGATCACCCTCGCCGCCGCTGGCTCCATGCTGGTCCCGGTGTGGCGCCGACTGACCGGCTCGCTGCCCCTGGCCACGCTGATCGCCGTGCTGACCACCGCCGTCGTCCTGCACACCGCCCCGGAGGAGCCCTATGCCGCGGTCGTGGCCTTCGGCATCCCCGCCGCGCTGGTGATGTCCGGACGTGCCGTCCGCGGCTCCACCCCGGCCATGGTCGGCCTGGCGATCTACCTGGGCCTGTCCGCCAACCTCTACACCCTCTACACCGGCACCTCGGCCCTGACCGTCGTGGTCATCGCCCTGGTCGTCGCGGTGCGGTCGAAGAAGATCGCACCGCTGCTGTGCCTGGTCGCCGTGGGCCTGGGCGCCCTGGTCATCGCCGCGATCGGCTGGGCCCCCTACCTGCTGGCGATGCTCACCTCCGAACACGGGGCCACCGGACGCGCCCAGCACTACCTGCCGCAGGCCGGCACCGAGATCCCCACCCCTTTCTTCGACCTCAACCTGGTGGGCATCCTGGGCCTGGTGTGCCTGGTGTGGATGGTGCTGCGGGTGCAGCGCAGCCAGGTCCGCGCCCTGCTCGCCGGCCTCGCGGTCTGCTACGCCTGGGTGCTGGGATCGATGCTGCTGCCGGTACTCGGCACCACGCTGCTGGGCTTCCGCATGGAGCTTCCCATCGCCCTGATCCTGGTCACCGGCGGTGCCATGGCACTCAACGACCTGCGCCACACCGGCATCCCGAAGGCCTACCCGCAGTTCGTCAGCGAGTCGGCGTCCAAGAAGGTCACCGCGATCCTCGGTGCCGTGCTGACCTTCGCCGCGGCGTCCTACGTGGTGGACATCCCGCTGAACAATCGCGCCCAGATCGACCTGGCCTACACCGACACCGACGGCGACGCCCAGCGCGGCGACCTCTTCCCCGCCGACTCCACCGTCTACTACGAGGATGTCGACACCATCCTCCGGGAGCGGCTCGACCTCGGCGAGGAGCGTGCCGGCACCGTGGTGCTCACCGATGAGAAGAGCTTCATGGCCTACTACCCGTACCACTCCTACCAGGCGATGACCTCGCACTACGCCAACCCGTTGGGACGCTTCGAGGACCGCAACGCCGAGATCGAGGCGTGGACCGAACTCTCCGAGCCGGATGAGCTCCTCGCCGCGATGGACGCCGCCACCGAGGCCAACGGGTGGGACGGCCCGCACGCGATCGTCATGCGCGGCGAGGCGTCAGACGTGGCGGAGCCTGGTGCGTCCTTCTCCTTCCGACTCTCGGAGGACATCTACCCCAATGACCCGAATGTGCGCTTCACCACAGTGAACTTCCAGGCCTCGGCTTTCGCGCAGGGCTGGACGCTGGAACAGGCCGGTCCGTTCGTCGTCGCGGTCCGGGACTCAGCCCAGGAGTAGACCCCGGAGTAGCACCGGGAGTAGCACCGGGACAGGCCCATCCGGGAGATTCGCTTAGGCAGGGCCGGGTCACTCCCGTAACATGTCCTCCTATGTCACGTCTCGAACAGGATGCACCGGGTGAATCGTCGGAGACAGCTCCGAAGGATTCCCCCACTACCTCCACCACCCCTTCCGCCAGCGGTGTCGACCGGCTCAAGCGCATCGCGGTGATCTCCGGCCTCGCCGGGCTAATCCTGTTTCTGCTGACCCCGTTCCTGCCGGTCAACCAGGAACAGTCCAGCTTCTCCTGGCCGCAGGACAATGACCTGACCAGCGTCAACGCGCCGCTGATGGCCTATCACCCGCAGGACATGGACATCACCCTGCCGATCGGTGAGGTCCGCGACCTCAACGGCACGCAGACCACCGTCCTGTCCACCGTACCGAACAACGCCGAGGACGCCACGCTGCGCGGCCTGTTCGTCCGCTCCACCCCCGACGGTCTCGACGTGGTCGTCCGGAACTCGGTGGCGCTCTCGGTCGACACCGCTGACCTGGCTGACCTTCCGGCGGATGCCCAGCTGCGGATCACCTCCGACGCGAACGAGACCCGCGCCTGGATTCCGGACGCCACCGACTCGGACGGCAATGCACTGGAAGGTGGCTTCGGCGACGACATCCGGCCGATGCTCACCGGCATCTTCACCGAGATGACCAACTCCCCGGAGAACGCCGCCGCGGCGATCGACGCCGGCCTGCAGGTCGACGTCACCGTGGACTCCCGGTTCACTTCCACGCCCTCGATGGTCAAGATCGCCGCAATGATCCTGGGCGTGATCTTCACCGTCATCTCGCTGACCGCGCTGCACAAGATGGACATCCTGGACCGACGGACCACCGCCCGACGCCGGTTCTTCCCCGCCGGTTGGTGGCGTCCGCGCTGGCTCGACGGCGTCGTCGGCGGCGTCCTTGTGGTCTGGTACTTCATCGGCGCCAACACCGCCGACGACGGCTATCTGCTGACCATGGCCCGCTCCAGCATCGAGTCCGGCTACATGTCGAACTACTACCGCTGGTTCGGGGTCTCCGAGTCGCCGTTCGGTGCGCCGTACTATGACCTGCTGGCATTGATGACGCACGTGTCGACATCGTCGATCTGGATGCGTCTTCCGGTACTCATCGCCAGCTTCCTGACCTGGATGCTGCTCTCCCGTGAGGTGCTGCCGCGCCTGGGCACCAAGATCGGACAGCGCAAGGTCGCGCACTGGACCGCCGCGATGGTCTTCCTGGCCTTCGCCATGACCTACAACAACGGTCTGCGCCCCGAGCCCGTCATCGCCCTGGGTGCGCTGCTGACCTGGGTCTGCATGGAGCGCGCGATCGCCACCGGACGCCTGCTCCCCGCAGCGATCGGTGTCATCGTCGCCGCCTTCTCCCTGGCTGCCGGGCCCACCGGCCTGATGGCCGTGGCATCCATCCTGGTCGCCCTGTCCGGCCTGATCCGCATCGTGGTGCGACGTCTGCCGCTGCTGGGGGCAGGTGAGGGTGCCTCGCGCAAGAGGATCTTCGGCGCGGTCAGTGCCCAGATCGCCCCCTTCCTCGCCGCGGGCACCGCCGTCCTCATCGCCGTCTTCGGCGACCAGACCTTCGCCTCGGTGATGGAGGCGATCGGCGTGCGTGGCCCGGTCGGACCGTCCCTGTCCTGGTACGAGGAGCCGACCCGCTACACCGAGCTGCTGAAGCAGACCGTCGACGGGTCCTTCCCCCGCCGGTTCTCCGTCCTGATGATGCTGCTGTGCCTGGCGGTCGTCATCGGCTCGATGCTGCGCAACCGCAGGGTGCCCGGCACGGCGCACGGCCCGGCGCTGCGTCTGACCATGGTGATCATCGGAACGATGTTCTTCATGACCTTCACCCCCACCAAGTGGACCCACCACTTCGGTGTCTACGCCGGTATCGCCGCAGGCCTGGCGGCACTGGCTGCGGTCGCGGCGTCCACCATGGCGATGCGTTCGGCACGCAACCGCCTCATCTTCCTCGGCGGCTGCCTGCTGCTGTTCGCCTTCACCCTGGCCGGCACCAACGGCTGGTGGTACATCTCCAGCTTCGGCGTGCCGTGGTGGGACAAGACCGTGCAGATCGCCGGCATCGAGATGTCGACCGTGACCATGATCCTGGCACTGTTGGTCATGCTCTTCGGCGTGATCGTCGGCTTCCTCAACGACATCCGTGAGGCCAAGGCCACCACCAACGATGAACTGCGTGACATCGACGAGAAGGAGGCCGCCCAGGCGAAGCGTTTCGCCGGTGTCGCCTCCGCCCCGATCGCCGTGCTGACCGCCATCGTGGTGGTCTTCAACCTCGCCTCCCTCGGCAAGGCCGTCGTCGGCCAGTGGCCTGCGTACACCGTCGGCAAGGGCAATCTCACCTCGCTGACCGGCGACAGCTGTGGTCTCGGCGGGGCCGCCCTGGTGGAGGCCGACACCAACGACTCCTTCCTGGAGCCGATCGGCGACACCGACTTCTCCGACTCCCTGGTCTCCGAGAATTCCCGCGGCTTCCAGGAGAACAACATCCCGAACCGGATCGAGGAGCGCTCCTCAAGTTCCAGTTCCTCCCCGCAGACCTCCGCGGTCGCCACCGACGCCTACGGGTCCTCCGAGGAGGACGACGCCACCGACATCGGCCCCGGCGGCGGCCAGAGCGTCCGACCGGGCGCGAACGGTTCCTACGCGCAACTTCCGTTCGGCATCGACCGCTACTCCGTGCCGGTCATCGGTTCCTTCACCAACGGCCTGCAGCTGCAGGCGGAGACCACGACCTCGTGGTACTCGCTGCCGGAGCGTTCCGAGGATTCCCCGCTGCTCATCATCTCCGCCGCCGGCGAGGTCAGCCACCTCGACATGAACGGCGTGCGCCAGTACGGCCAGGAGCTCAAGCTGGAGTACGGACGCACCGAGGAATCGGCCGAGGACGGTGTCGAATGGATCGGCGACATGGAGCCGCTGGACATCGACACCGCCCCGCAGTGGCGTAACCTGCGCTTCCCGCTGGACGAGCTGCCGGACGACGCCGATGCCGTGCGGATCCGCGCCGCGGACTTCAACGTGACCCCCGACCAGTGGCTGGCCTTCACCCCGCCGCGCGTGCCCGAGCTGGTGTCGCTGGGCGAGGTCATCGGTGACGCCCCGACCCTGCAGGACTGGTCCGTGCCGCTGCAGTTCCCCTGCCAGCGTCCCTTCGACCACTACGCCGGTGTCGCCGAGGTGCCGCAGTACCAGATCTCCCCGGACCATGACGCGAAGAAGAGCCACGCCCCGGTGATGGACTACTACGGCGGTGGTGTCGGTGGCCTGACCCAGATGACCACCCACGGCACCGAGCTGCCGACCTACCTGGAGAACGACTGGCAGCGTGACTGGGGTGTGATCACCGAGCTCACCCCGTTCGGCTCGTCGACCGGTGAGGAGCCGAAGCAGGTGGAGCTGGACATGGAGACCCACAGCCGGTCCGGCCTGTGGTCGCCCGGACCGATGCGGCTGAGTTAGCCGGAGGCGCTGGCGGGTTCTGGATCGTCCGGCACCCGTCTCTGGAGCGTCACGCGCTGTCCAACCCGACGCAGACTAATTTGTTGCCTCTTACGGGTCCCCGGCCCACCCCGCATGCCGACAGTGGAAGGTCGACGGGGAGGGACGCACAGCGGATGTCGGATAGGTGGGAGGGATTGCTGGGTTCCGAGCCGATAACCAGCAATCCGTCCCACGTTTCCGACAGGTGCCTAGAGTGGGGCGCATGACTCAGACACTCCCCGACAACATCACCGAGGCTCCGGCCGGCTCCACCAACCCGGCCGCCGCCGACGACCTCTACCGCCACGTCAACGGCGAATGGCTGGCCAGCCACGAGATCCCCGCCGACCGCCCGGTGGACGGTACCTTCCACAAGCTGCGTGACCAGGCCGAACTCGATGTGAAAAAGATCGTGGAGTCCGCCGAACCCGACACCCGGATCGGTGCGCTCTTCCACTCCTTCATGGACGAGGACGGTGACGACGGTGTCGAGCAGGCCGGTCTGGCCCCGCTGGACGCCGACCTCGACCCGGTCCGCGGTGCCGCCGACCTCGGCGAACTCGTCGATGCCCTGGCGACACTGGACCGCCACGGGGTGGGCGGGGTCATCGGCTTCTGGACGGAGAAGGACGCCGGGGGCAGCTCCGACGACGCCGCAGACACCGAAGGCACCGAAGGCACCGACACCGATGACGCCGGCATCGAGGTCGCCTACCTCACCCAGACCGGCCTCGGCCTGCCCGACGAGGCCTACTACCGCGAGGAACAGCACGCCCCGACACTCGCGGCATACCGCGAGTTCGTCGAATCCTTCCTGCAGCTCGTCGAGGACACCGGTGCGCAGCCGCGGCCGGGACGCTTCGGCGACGGGTCGGCGTCCGACAGCGCCGCTGCCGCCGCGGACGCCATCCTCGCCTTCGAGACCGCCCTGGCGAAGGGCCACTGGGACACAGTGTCCTCCCGCGACGCCGACAAGACCTACAACCCCACCCCCCTGGCCGATCTGCCGACCGGGTTCCCCTTCGTCGCCTGGCTCGACGGGGTCGGGATCACCGAGGCCAATGCCCCGACGGTGATCGTGAGCCAGCCGTCCTACCTGGAGCACGTCGCCACGCTGGTACCCGGTGCCGACAATGAAGCGCGCGACCTCGACGACTGGAAGCTCTGGGCCTACTGGCGGGTGCTCACCGCCCGCGCCGGCAAGCTGCCGAAGGCGTTCTCCGAGGCCAACTTCGACTTCTACGGGCGCACCCTGTCCGGGGCGACCGAACAACGCGACCGCTGGAAGCGCGGTGTGGGCCTGGTCGAGGGCGCGATCGGCGAGGAGGTCGGCAAGGTGTTCGTGCGCGAGCACTTCCCGCCGGAGTACAAGGAGAAGATGCTCGAGCTGGTCGACTACCTGCTGGCGGCCTATCGCGACCGGATCAGCGAGCTGTCCTGGATGACCCCGACCACCCGTGGGAAGGCCCTGGAGAAGCTCGGCACCTTCACCGCACGCATCGGCTACCCGGAGAAGTGGCGCTCCTTCGAGGGGCTGGACTTCAGCCCGAACGGCGCTGACCTGCTGGACAATTACCGCCAGGCGTCCGACCTGAACCACGACTTCGAGGTCGACAAGCTCGGCAAGCCCAGCGACGGCGAGTACTGGTTCACCACCCCGCAGACGGTCAACGCCTTCTACAACCCGGTACGCAACGACATCACCTTCCCTGCGGCGATCCTGCGTCCGCCGTTCTTCGAGGTCGACACCGAGGCCGGCAGTGCCGACATGGCCGGCAACTTCGGTGCGATCGGTGCGGTCATCGGCCACGAGATCGGCCATGGTTTCGACGACCAGGGCTCCAAGTACGACGGTGCGGGCAACCTGAACTCCTGGTGGACCGATGAGGACCGTGCGGCGTTCACCGAGCTGACCGACAAGCTCGTCGCCCAGTACGACGGCCTGGTGCCGACCGGCCTGGCGCAGCGCGGGCAGACCGACCACACGGTCAACGGTGCGTTCACCCTGGGTGAGAACATCGGTGACCTGGGCGGACTCGGAATCGCGGTGGTCGCGTTGAAGAAGTACCTGGCCGACCGTGGGCAGACCGTTCAGGACGCCCCGACCGCGCCGGTGGAAGGCCTGGACGGTGAGTTCACTGTGCTGCAGCGTTTCTTCCTACGCTGGTCGAGCGTATGGCAGACCGCGATCCGGCCGCAGATGTCGGCCCAGTACGTGGCGATCGACCCGCACTCCCCCGGCGAGTACCGCTGCAACGTGGTCGCCTCGAACATCGCCGAGTTCTACGATGCCTTCGAGGTCGGGCCGGACAACGGCATGTGGTTGGACGAGGACAAGCGCGTCACCATCTGGTGAGACCGGTGCGCGGCTCCTGTCCTGAAGAACCGCTGTGACGCTTTGGTAGTGTTCCGAGTCATGTGGGGGACCCCAGAGACCGCGCCTTTTCCGCCGACTGATCCGCACGGACGCTACCGTCCGGCGGCGACCGGCAGGCACCGGACGGCGCGCTGGTTCATCCTGGCCGCCGTCGCGGTGCTGGTCCTCGTCGCCCCGCTGGCTGTGCCGGTGAAGGACCTGGCCGAGGTCGAGGACGAGTACAGCCCGAGCAGCATGTTGGAACTCTCCGCGAAGCCCTCCAGCCCCTGGGCGATCGACATCTCTGGCTTCGACACCATCTGCGCAGCGGCCGACAGCGGCATGGTGACTCTGGCAATGGTCTGCGATCTGCCGCGGGTGGGTGTCGTCGAGGTCCATATCGGAGAGGTCGTCGGTGTCGGTGGCTCCGCCACAGACGTGGATGTGGCCGCCCGGCGTGGTATGCGGGCCGCGACCATGACCGACACCTCGGACGCGAGGTTCCACTGGCTGTCGACGACCTCCCTGTCATCGACGCTCGCCCCGGAGGTCGACGCAGTCCGCGTGAGCGAGCCACAGGCACTGACCTGGTTCGACTTCTCCCCGCCGGACGTGGTGCCGGACGATACGCCGTCCGAACGCTACCGCGACACCCAACCGGTCAGCGTGCAGCAGGGGCTGCGGCAGGGCGTCCGACCGGACCGGAACGTCCAACCCGCCCAATACGGTACGGACAGTTACGCCGCGACGGTCGCCCTGCTCAACCGTGACGCCGGCGGCGAGTCGGTCATGTACACCGTCACGGTGATCAGTGAGCTGCGCGGCCTCGTCCGCGGCGCGGCCGAGGACATGGCGAGGAGGATCGATGCAGCCGATGCAGCCTGATCAGCATAACGCCGACCACCAGCACCCCGGCCAACAGTCTCCCGCCCCCGGGGACTGGCAGGTCACCGAGGTGCCGCGGCCCTACCACGATGCTTTCCCCAAGGATCAGCGTCCGCGGCTGCGTCCGGCGTGGGACGTGTTCACCTGGACCTACATCCTGCTGACCCTCGGCGGTCTGGCGCTCGCGGCGTTCGTCATGATCGGCTACCTCGTCTTCCCCGGCCCGGCGGTCATCGCACTTTCCCTCGGGATCGGTGCGGTGTACCTGGCGCTGGTGTGGTTCGGGATGTCCCGGCTGCTGATCTACCGCGGTACGCCGATGCTGCTCGCCTTCGCTGCCATCGTATGGGGCGGGACCGGTGCGTTGTTGATCGGGGTGTCGCCGACCGCCGGGCATCTCATGGAACTGGCCCACGACCTCGGCGTCCCGGAGATCTCCATGTCCCTCGGCGGGGCATACACCGAGGAACTGGCGAAAGGCCTGGGCGTCTGGCTGCTGCTGCAGATCGGCCGGACGTGGTGGAACCGCCCCTGGCACGGACTGGTCGCCGGCATGCTCGTGGGACTCGGTTTCGAGGTCTTCGAGAATGTCATGTACGCCGCGATGCTCGCCGTCATCCACCCTGCCTCGGATGTGTCCGGGGTGCTCGACATCTGGATCATGCGTACTGTCTTCGGGCCGTTCATGCACGTGATCTTCTCCGGGTTGGTGGGCTACGGCATCGGGGTGGCGGTGTTCGGTCGCGGATTGAGTAGGACGCGCCGACTCGGCTGGATCCTCTGCTGCGGTTTCGCCGGCTTCTTCTTCCACGCCTGCTGGAACCTGATCATGGACTCGGTGGCTGCCCAGCTGACGGTCTACGCGGTGTCCTGGTCCGCGGCGGCAGCCCTGCTGGTCACCGCGATCGTGCGGAGCACCCGGGAGGCACGTCCGGCGGCCAGGGTCGGGGCGTACCCGGTGGTGTCGATCTACCGCAAGGTGCCGGAGCCGCTCCCTATCGGGCATCTGCCCGGGCTGCCAGGCCAGCCGGCACAGCAGGGCTGGCAGGGGCAGCCGGCACAGCAGAGCTGGCAGGCGGCGCCACCTCAGCCACAGGCCGGGCACCTGCCGGAGTCCTTCGGTCGCCCCCACCGCGACGCGCACCCGCCGGAGCGTCCCACAACGTGGCCGTCAGAGCGTCCGACAACGTGGCGTTCGGAGAACCCCAACGACCCCGAGGAATTCGGACCTCGCTGACTCGCCGGGGTTGTGCTCGGCGCGAACATGGCTATCATCGCTGACATGTCTACACTCTCCACCTCTCCTGCCCCTGCCTCCCGCCGCTTCCTCGCCCGCGCCGCAGCCGTCACCGCCGCCGCCGGCTGCCTGGCCGGTGCCGCGATCCCGGCCGCCACCGCAGCACCGGCACCTGCCGCAACCACTGCCACCACTGCCACCACTGACACCATTGACACTGCCAAGGACGCGGTGTCCACCAAGTCCGTCATCCAGAACCCCGCCCGGGTCGCCGGTGTCGCGCTGGCCGCAGGTGTCAGCCCGCAGACCGTCGACCTTCTGCTGGAGGACCCGGAGGCCACCATCGCCGCCGGTGAGCGTCTCGGCGTCCCGCGCGACGCCGCGATCTGGGCCGCCAACAACCCGGAGCAGGCGATCGGCGCTGCCCAGGCTGCCGGCATCGACCCGGTCTGGGCTGCGGACGCCCTGGTCGCGAACCTGTAACAGCACACCCGCCGACACCTCTTTTCTTTCCACACCCCCGCCCGTTCCTCGGGCGGGGGTTTCGTTATGGCCACCCAGGGTTCCGCGAGGCACTACCTGGAGCATTCTCAGCCGCCACCACGAAGGCCATTACGAATGGCCACCACGAACGCCACCACCGTGAAAAAGTGAAGAAAGTTGCGGCACGGTGCGCGTGTTGCATCTGTGACTTGTGTGATTCATGTGTATCGTGTTGCGCATGTTCTCCCTTCCCTGGCGTCGCCACGCGCTCACCACTCCCGCCCGCCTGACCGCAGTCACACTCTTCGGCTCCGCCGTGACGGTCGCCGCCCTGGTCGCCACGGATGTCGTGCCGGTACCCTCCTGGGCCCTCGACGGCATCGACGTCGCCAGCCACCAGCACCCCGACGGTGCCGCCATCGACTGGCAGGCCGTCGCGGCGTCCGGCCAGAGCTTCGCCTTCATCAAGGCCAGCGAGGGAACCGGCTACACCAACCCCTACTTCTCCTCCGACACCGCCAAGGCCGCCGCTGCCGGTGTGACCCCGGGCAGCTACCACTACGCCAGGCCTGGCTCCACCGACCCCCGCGCCGAGGCCCGCCACTACGCCGCCACCCTGGCCACCGGCGTCCAGCCCTCACTGCCGCCGACGCTTGACCTGGAGGAATCCGGCGGACTGAACCCCGAGCAACTGCAGAACTGGGTCCGCGACTGGATCGACGAGATCAAGATCCTCACCGGTCGCGACCCGATTATCTACACGTACTACAACTTCTGGATCAACGACATGGCGAACACCACCGAGTTCGCCGAGTACCCGCTGTGGCTGGCGTACTACAACCCGACCCTGCCCTCCGAGATCCCCGGCGGCTGGAACGAGGTCACCTTCTGGCAGTACTCCGACGCCGGCCAGGTCGACGGCATCTACGCCAACGTCGACCTGAACACCTACTACGGCACCGACGCCCAGCTGCAGGAGCTCGCCGGACGGCCCTCCGTCGGCAGTGCCGTCGGCAATATCGTCGACGCGCTGCGTCCGATCACCGACGCCGCGGTCAGCCAGGCCGAGTCCGCCAACAACACCGAACACGCCGAGGCCGCCGGCGGCGAGCCCGGCCTCGACCAGCCGCTGAGCACCGACCTGCTGGTCAACCTCCTCGGCCTGGTCGCCGGCACCGTCGGCCCGGAGGTCGTGCTGGAGTCCGCCCTCAGCTCGGGTCTGGGCGAGACGCTCGGCTCCGCGCTGGCGTCCTCCGGTATGGAGGCCCGCGATGCCGAGCAGACCCTGCCGCTCGCCGCCATCGCCGCCCTGGTCCTCGGCGCCCTCGGCCTCGGCGCCGACGGTGGGGACATCGCCGGTCAGGTCGGCGCGATCGCCGGTTCCCTGGGTGCGGACGACAACGGTGCGGCCGGCGAGTTCGACTTCGGCCAGATCGCCGGCATCGTCGGAGACGTCCTCGGCGGTGCTGAGGGCGGCGAGGGAGCTGAGGGCGTGAACCTCGACAGCATCCTGCGCCTGATGAACGCCTTCGGTGCCACCGACTACGCCGCCCAGATCGCCGGCGGCACCGTCGACAAGGACGCCCTGATCGAGCGCATCGAGGCCGAGGGCAAGTCCGCCCCGGCCGAGGCTGGTCAGGACGGACCGGCCGAGGGTGCTGCTGAGGACGCTTCCGCTGATGACGATGCTGCTGGCGAGGGCGCTGAGGAGTCCCCGGCCGCCGACCCAGAGGCCATCCGCACCACCCTCGAGGATGCTGGCGTGGACCCGGAGACCGCGGCCCGCCTGGCCGAGGACCCGGAGGCCACCGTCGCCGCCGCCGAGCGACTGGGTGTGGACCGCGAGACCGCGTCCCACTTCGCCACGGACCCGGCCGCCGCGCTGAAGGCACTGGAGGAGGCCGGGATCGACCCGGTCGCCGCCGCCCCCATGCTGGTCGCCCAGCTCTAGACGGTTCCCCGGCCGGAGAATACCGGAGAACAGAACAACGCCCTGACCTGCTGCCAAGCGCAGCATGGTCAGGACGTTCGTCGTGCCGGGAGGACTGTGCCGGCTCCCCCGGCAGAGGAGACTACGGCTGCGGCGCGTCCGGGGCCATGATGTCCGGCTCGTGGATGTCCTCCAGCGACTCCGGCGTCGGCTCCTCGATCTCACACAGGTTCACCAGCGCACCGGTCGGGTCGACCAGGGTGCACAGGCGGCCCAGCTCAGAGTTCCACGGGGCGCGCACCAGCTTGCCGCCGAACTTCTTGACCTTCTTCGCCGCCGCGTCGACGTCGACACAGCCCAGGTAGAGGGTCCACATCGAAGGGTTCTCGTCGAGCTCACTGGTGTCCCACATACCGCACAGCGGAGCACCGTTGTACTCACCGGTGGCGTAGCGGAACTTCGCGGTATCGCTGTGCTGGCGGATATCCCAGCCTGCGAGGTCGTGATAGAACTCGATCGTCGCATCGTACTCGTCACCGATGAGCAGCTCATGCCACACCGGGGTGCCCGGCTCGCCGGCGGCGAAGAACGGCTCGTCGCCCGCCGGCTGCTTCAGGCCGATCGTCGCACCGGACGGGTCGACCAGCACGGACATCCGGCCGCGGCGTCCGACGTCGCGCGGGGACAGGATGCTGGTCGCGCCAGCCTTCACCGCCTCCTCGTGGACATGGTCGATGTCGGGGGCGTAGAGCAGCAAGCCCCACAGCGAAGACTTGTCCTCCGGAACCTCACCGAGGCCGGCGACGGGCATGCCGTCCTTCTTCGCGACGAGGTAGCCGTCGCCGCAGGGGTTGTCGAAGTCCCAGCCGAGAAGTTCGGTGTAGAACTCCTTGGCCTTGGTCAGGTCAGTGGTAGCCAGGTCGATCCAGATCGGCATTCCTGGCTCCGCCACGAGAGCGGGCATTAGAGGTTCCTCCACTTTTCGGGATCAAAGTCGTCGTCAGCAGTTGCTTCGTCGAAGTAGTCGTCGGTGTCTTCGTCAGCACCATCATCATTGGATGCGAACCGCGCGGCTGCCAGGGGGTTTCCGTCCTCGTCATGGACGGTGACCTCGTCACCGGCGTGGAGGTGTCGTCCCCGCCTAGTGTCGGTCTCGCCGTTGACAGTCACAAAACCGGCGGCGATGACCTCCTTGGCCACGCCGCCGGATTCCACAAGGTTCGCCAGCTTGATGAACTGGCCCAGCCGGATGTCGTCCCCGCGTACGGGAACATTTTCCACCGGCACCTTCTGCACTTCTCGCTCGGGCATGCCGACCATCCTACGACTCCGCTGCCTGCGAAGAAAGTCCTACCGCCAGATTGCTCAGATTGCCCCGATTATTCCCTCGAACACCAGGAATGCACCGAGGAGCAGGAACACCACACCGGCGACGATGTCGATCCAGGCGCCCGCGCGCTGCAGGGCGCGGGACAGGCGCGGCACCGACACCATCCACGCCACGGCAACGAACCAGGCGATGCCTGTGACCAGCAGCATCACCAGGATGATGCCGCGCATCGCCCAGCTGGTGTCCGGCGGGACGAAGCCGGCGAAGACCGCACCGAAGAACACCAGCGCTTTCGGATTCGCCAGGTTGGTGGCAAGACCGAGACGCCAGGCCTGGGCGGTGGTGACGCGGAGGGTGGTGGCGGTCGGGGTGTTGTGGGACGCTGCGTCCCCCATCACTGCGTCCTGCCCGTCCTGCCCGTCCTGCCCGGCAGCGACCACGGTGCGAGCCGACCGGCGTTCGGCCAGCCCGGAGCGCAACGCGCCCTGTCCCATCCACATCAAGAAGGAACCGCCGACGAGGAAGAGGACGGTCAGCACCCAGTCCACGGTATTGGCCAGGGTGGACAGCCCGAGCATGCTGGCGACGATCCACAGGGTGTTGCCGGTCATGATGCCCAGGGCGCAGGCGACACCGTTGCGCCGCACCGCCCCCAGCCGCAGGATCTGCACCAGGTCCGGACCCGGCGAGGCGATAGCCAGCAGCCAGGCGACGAGGATGCTGAGGAGGGCGGCGCTGGTCATATGAGGTCAGTGTACTCAGTGCGCCGGCCCCCCTCTGCGGCGACCTACGGTAGTCCGACGGCAGTCCAACCACGGCAGCACGCAACATAGACGGAGAGGTCACTTTTCAGGGCTCAGAGTGACCTCTCCGTCTATGTTGCGTTGTGCCACGCCCAGCAGCGCGGGGTTCAGCCCAGCCGCGCTACACGCTCAGCGGGGCGTCCGACGGGGCGACCGGGTTCGGCAGCGCGGTTTCGCCCATCAGCACCCGGTCCACCTCCGCGGCACAGGCACGGCCCTCGGCGATGGCCCAGACGATCAGCGACGCGCCACGTCCGGCGTCACCGGTGGAGAACACCGGGGCGTCGAAACCGGCCTCGCGGATCCCCGGGGTCTCCGGCCACCAGCTGCGGTAGTTGTCGTCGCGGACCAACCGGCCACGCGCATCCACCGGCAGCCCCAGCTCGGAGACGATGCCCTTCTGGTCCGCACCGGTGAAGCCGACGGCCAGCAGCACCAGGTCGGCGTCCATCACGACATCGGTGCCCGGCAGGTTGACCATGCCGTCCGGCGTCCGCTCGCACTGCGCGGCGTGCAGGCCGGTGACCTTACCGTCCTCACCGGTGAGCTCCACGGTGTTGATACGGAAGTCCCGGTGACCCAGCGGCTCACCCGGGGCCCGCGACGCCAGCCCCAGTGCGGCGATCTCATCGGCGGACTCGTTACCGGTGATGGTGTACTCGCCCTCTTCATGGGCGGTGGCCACGCGCCAGATCTTCGGCCACACCGGCCACGGGTTACCGGCGGTGCGGTTCTCCCCCGGCGCCGGGTTGTAGTCGAACTGGCGGACCGAGGCGGCACCCTGACGCAGGGCGGTGCCGAAGCAGTCCGTGCCGGTGTCGCCGCCGCCGATGATCACGACGTTCTTGCCACGGGCGGTGATCTCCGGCTCCTCAATATCACCGGCGACGACCCGGTTGGCCTGCGGCAGGTAGTCCATCGCCTGGTGAACGCCGTCGAGCTCACGGCCAGCGAAGGAAACCTCACGCGGGACGGTCGCGCCGACGGCCATGACCACGGCGTCGAAGCCGGCGAGGTCGCTGACGCTCGGCGAGATGCTGGTGCGGAAGATGGTGCCCTCGGCCTCCATCTGCTCGATACGCCGGTCGATATAGCGGGCCTCGAGCTTGTAGTCCGGCACGCCGTAGCGCAGCAGGCCGCCGATGCGGTCGTCCCGCTCGAAGACGGTGACCCGGTGCCCGGCGCGGGTGAGCTGCTGGGCGGCAGCCAGACCGGCGGGACCGGAGCCGACCACGGCCACGGACTGGCCGGTGGAGAAGCTGGCCGTCACCGGCTTCACCCAGCCGTGCTCGTAGGCGTGCTCGACGATCTGCAGCTCCACGGTCTTGATGGCGACCGGTTCGCCGATCCCGGCGCCGGCGCCGATGCCCTCGATACCGAGCACGCAGGCACCCTCGCAGGGGGCGGGGCAGATGCGTCCGGTGAACTCGGGGAAGTTGTTCGTGGCGTGCAGCCGGTTGTAGGCCTCCTCCCAGCGGCCGCGGCGCACCAGGTCATTCCACTCGGGGATGATGTTGCCCAGCGGGCAGCCGTCGTGGCAGAAGGGCACACCGCAGTCCATGCAGCGTGCGGCCTGGATCTCGACGTCACTGTCGGCCATGTGCTCGTGGACGTCCTTGAAGTCCAGCAGGCGCAGCGGGACGGGACGGTTGGCCGCCTCCTTACGTCGGTACTTCATGAATCCGTACGGGTCAGCCATTACTTCACTCCTTCCATGATGGCGGCGTTGATGCCGTCGGTGTCGAGGCCGGCATCGCGGGCGGCCTCGATGGTCTGCAGGACGCGCCGGTAGTCGCGCGGCATGACCTTGATCAGTGCGCAGGGGTCCACGTCGATGGTGGATCCGGTGAGCTGGCGGTGGCGGTTGATGGTGTCGACCAGCCAGTCGAGCTCGGCGGGGTCGGCGGTGTCGGCCCGGCTGCCGACCAGCTCGACGTCGACGAGTTCGGGGTTGATGCGCTTGGAGATGCCCTCCAGGCCGGTGCCGTCGTCCAGCAGGTAGGCGATACCGCCGGACATTCCGGCGCCGAAGTTCTCGCCGACCGGGCCGAGGTTGATCACCCGGCCGCCGGTCATGTACTCGCAGCCGTGGTTTCCCATGCCCTCGACGACGGCGGTGACGCCGGAGTTACGCACGCAGAAGCGCTCGCCGACCGCACCGCGGATGAACATCTCACCGGAGACGCCGCCGAAGCCGAGCACGTTGCCGGCGATGACCTGGTGTTCGCCGACCGCGGCGTCCCGCTCGTCGGGGCGGATGGCGATGGTACCACCGGAGAGTCCCTTGGCGACGTAGTCGTTGGCGTCGCCGACCAGGGTCAGGGTCATGCCCTTGGGCACGAAGGCTCCGAAAGAGTTTCCGGCCGAGCCGGTGAAGGTGAGGTTCACGGTGCCCTCGGGCAGGCCGTCGCGTCCGGCGACCCGGCTGATCAGTGAGCCGGTCATGGTGCCGACCGAACGGTTGACGTTGGTGATCGGGTACGCCAGGTCGATGCTGGTGCCCTCACCGGCGGCGGCACGTCGGATGGTCTCCTCGGCGGCGGCGCGGATCTGGTTGTCCAGGGCACCGTCCAGGCTGTGGTCCTGGTCCTTGGTGCGGTGGCGGTCCTGGTGCATGAAGGGGCTGTCGGGCTGGTGGAAGATCGGGGAGAGGTCCAGCGCGCCGGCGGTCTTGTGGCTCTTACCGTCGCGTCCTGCGATGCCGTTCTCACCGGTGCTGCCGTCGCGCAGGCACTCGGAGTGGCCGCCGGCCTCCTCCACGCTGCGGAAGCCGAGCTCGGCGAGGTACTCGCGGACCTCTTCGGCGATGAAGGTGAAGAAGTTGACGACGTGCTCGGCCTGGCCGGTGAACCGCTTGCGCAGGTCCGGGTTCTGGGTAGCCACGCCCACCGGGCAGGTGTCCAGGTGGCAGACGCGCATCATGATGCAGCCCTCGACGACCAGCGGTGCGGTGGCGAAGCCGAACTCCTCGGCGCCGAGGAGGGCGGCGACGATGACGTCGCGTCCGGTCTTCATCTGGCCGTCGCACTGGACGGTGATGCGGTCACGTAGGCCGTTCATCAGCAGGGTCTGCTGGGTCTCGGCGAGGCCGAGCTCCCAGGGACCACCGGCGTGCTTCAGCGAGTTCAGGGGGGACGCACCGGTTCCGCCGTCGTGCCCGGATATCAGCACCACGTCCGCATGTGCCTTGGAGACACCGGCGGCGACGGTGCCCACGCCCTGCTCGGCGACGAGCTTGACGTGGATCCGGGCGTCCGGGTTGGCGTTCTTCAGGTCGTGGATGAGCTGCGCCAGGTCCTCGATGGAGTAGATGTCGTGGTGCGGCGGCGGGGAGATCAGGCCGACACCCGGGGTGGTGACACGCACCTCGGCGATCCACGGGTAGACCTTGTGCGGCGGCAGCTGGCCGCCCTCACCGGGCTTGGCTCCCTGGGCCATCTTGATCTGGATGTCGGTGCAGTTGTTGAGGTAGTGGCTGGTCACGCCGAAGCGTCCCGAGGCGACCTGCTTGATCGCCGAACGACGCCAGGTGCCGTCGGCCTCCGGCTCGAAGCGGGCGGGGTCCTCGCCGCCCTCACCGGAGTTCGACATGCCCTTGAGCTGGTTCATCGCGATGGCGAGGGTCTCGTGGGCCTCGGCGGAGATGGAGCCGTAGCTCATCGCGCCGGTGGAGAAGCGCTGGACGATCTCGCTGACCGGCTCGACCTCCTCGACGGGGATCGACGGGCGGTCGGAGTGCAACTCGAACAGGCCACGCAGGGTGGCCAGACGCTTGGACTGGTTGTCGACCTTCTCGGAGTACTCCTTGAAGATGCGGTAGGTGCCGGTGCGGGTGGCGTGCTGCAGCTTGAAGACGGTCTCCGGGTTGAACAGGTGGTACTCGCCCTCGCGGCGCCACTTGTACTCGCCACCGATCTCGAGCTCCCGGTGGGCGGCCTCCTCGGGCCGCGGCAGGAAGGCGAAGCGGTGACGCACGGCGACGTCGGCGGCGATCTCGTCCAGGCCGATGCCGGAGATCGGGCTGAGGCAGCCGGTGAAGTAGTCGTCGAGGACGCGCTGGTGCAGGCCGGTGACGTCGGCGAGCTGTGCGCCACGGTAGGACGCCACGGTGGCGATGCCCATCTTGGACATGATCTTCTGCACGCTGGCGGTGGCGGCGGCGACGAAGTTGTCGCAGGCCTCACCGGTGGTCAGCTCGCCGAGCTCACCACGGATGCGCAGCTCGTCGATGGTTTCCATGGCCATGTAGGGGTTGATCGCGTCCGCGCCGAAGGTCAGCAGCATGGCGAGGTGGTGGACCTCGCGGGCGTCACCGGACTCGATGATCAGCGACGCCCGGGTGCGGGTGCGCTCGGCGACGAGGTGCTGGTGGACGGCGCTGGTCAGCAGCAGGGAGGGGATCGGGGCGAGGCGCTCGTCCGACTCACGGTCGGAGAGGATGATCAGGGTCGCGCCGTCGGCGATGGCCTGGGAGGTCTCACGACGGACGCGCTCGATGGCCTCGCGCATGCCGCGGCCGCCGTGGGCGACCGGGTACAGGCCGGAGATCACCGCGGAGCGGAAGTCGCCGAGGCCCTCGTGCTGGCCGGCCTCACGCAGGGTGAGCAGGGCGGAGTTCTTCAGCACCGGGGTGTCCAGGTGGATCCGGTGGGCGGCCTCCGGCACCTCGGTGGTGATGTCGACCTGGCGTCCCAGCTGGGTGAACATGCTGGTCACCATCTTCTCGCGGATGGAGTCCAGCGGCGGGTTGGTGACCTGCGCGAAGCGCTGGGCGAAGAAGTCGAAGAGCATCCGCGGCTTGTCGGACAGGGCGGCGATGGGCGTGTCGGTGCCCATCGAGCCGAGCTCCTCGGCGCCGGTCCTGGCCAGCGGCGCGATGAGCAGGTCGACATCCTCCTCGGTGAAACCGAAGACGCGCTGACGCAGCACCACACGCTCGTGACTCATCGGGTCGTACTGGGCCTGCGGCAGGTCACCGAAGCGCACCAGGTTCTCCTCGACCCACTGACGGTAGGGCTTGTCGGCGAGGGCGGTCTTGATCTCCTCGTCCGGGATGATGCGCCCCTGCTTCGTGTCAACGAGGAACATACGGCCGGGCTCGATCCGGCGACGCTGGACGATCTCCTCCGGCGGCACAGGCAGCAGGCCGGTCTCGGAACCACCGATGACCAGGCCGTCGCGGGTGACCCACACGCGTCCGGGACGCAGGCCGTTGCGGTCGAGCACCGAGCCGATGACGGTGCCGTCGGTGAACACCAGGGCGGCCGGGCCGTCCCACGCCTCCATGAGGGAGGAGTGGTACTCGTAGAAGGCGCGGACGTCCGGGTCGATGTTGCGGTGGCGCTCCCAGGCCTGCGGGACGGTCATCATCACGGCGTGCGGGAGGGAGCGTCCGGCGAGGTGGAGCAGCTCCAGGGCCTCGTCGAAGCGTCCGGTGTCGGAGCCGGTGGGGTCGCAGATGGGCAGGACGCGCTCGATGTCGCCGAGGGCCTCCGAGCGGATCTGGGACTCGCGGGCGCGCATCCAGTTCTCGTTGCCGCGCACCGTGTTGATCTCGCCGTTGTGCGCGAGCAGACGGAAGGGGTGCGCCAGCGGCCAGGACGGGAAGGTATTCGTGGAGAAGCGGGAGTGGACGATCGCGAGGGCGGACTCCATGCGCTCGTCCTGCAGGTCGAGGTAGAAATCCCGCAGCTGTGGGGTGGTCAGCATGCCCTTGTAGACGATGGTCCGGGCGGACAGCGACGGGAAGTAGATGGTGTCTGCGCCGGTGCCGGAGCCCGGGCCCTTGGAACCGAGCTCGCGCTCGGCGCGCTTGCGGACGAACCAGGCACGACGGTCCAGCTCGATACCCTCCAGGACGTTGCCGGTGGCATCCTTGCCGGAGAGGAAGAGCTGGTAGAAGATCGGCTCCGCATCACGGGCCATGGCGCCCAGGGAGGAGTCGTCGACGGGGACCTCACGCCAGCCGATGAGGTCGAGTTCCTCCTCGGCGATGATGTTCTCCACGGCGCGCATGGCGTCGAGGGCGGCCATGCGGGAGGCGGGGAGGAAGGCGATGCCGGTGGCGTAGGTGCCGGCGGCGGGCAGCTCGATGCCCTGCTCGGCGAGGACCTCCCGGTAGAAGCGGTCGGGGACCTGCAGCAGGATGCCCGCACCGTCGCCGGTGTTCTTCTCGGCACCCGCGGCACCGCGGTGGTCCAGGTTCACCAGTGCCTGGATGCCCTTGTCCACGATGTCGTGGGTGGCCCGGCCGTGCATGTCGGCGACGAACGCGACACCACAGGCGTCGTGTTCGCGGCTCGGGTGGTACAGGCCCTGGGGACCGGGTGCTGTCGTGGCTACCGTTCGGGCGGTGCTTTCTGCTCGACCTGCGGTGCGTGCCTCAGCGTTCGGGTGTCGTGCCTCTGTTCTGGTCACGGGGGTAGTCAACCTCCATTCGTGGATCGGGACGTCCTTTTGTGTCGCACCGGTCAGGGTGCGGACGCCTGCCTGCACCAGCTCGTCCAACTGGCGCACAATGCGGAGATCTCATTATGTGGCACGATTATTTCGAGTGCGTTAACGGGCAGTTTCTGGTGCGTCACCCGGCCTGCATTCCCGGTGTGATCTTCGCCGCATACACCTACCTCTGCTCCTGCGGGATGGTGTCGGGCGATGTCAGATGATGTCGGGCGGCCTCAGGTAGTCTCCGGCGATGTGGGGTGAGGTTGGGTGATGTTGGATAGGTGGGACCATTCGATGGGTTACCCGGGCCAGGGCGACGATCCGTCCCACTTGTCCGACACGTCTACGGGGGCTGGGGAACTAAGGCTACGGGGGGTCATTTTCGAGGACGATAAGTGACCTCTCCGTAGGCTTTGTTCTGGTCGCGGTCCCCGGCGGTCCGGGTCGGGAGCCGGCGGTCCGGGTCGCGGGGGATCACGTCCCCGTCGAGTAGCGTTGGTGACCGTGAAAGACCCCCTGCGTATTCCCCGAGTCCTCGACGCTGTCCGCAGCGTCTGGGAGGCCCAGCCCGACCTGACCCTGCCGCAGATCTACGGCATCCTCGAGACCAGGGGCATTGCCTGGAACTCCACCGACGAGGAGGTAGTGGAGGTGTTGGACGCTCTGGCGTCCGAGCGTCCGGCACGGTTGCCGGCGGACCTGACGGTCGGTTCCGGCGGGTCGGGGCGCTTCCTCATCGACACCGAGCAGCCCGCGCACCGGGTCACCATCGACGACACCTGGGCAGCGGTGCGTCCGGCGCGGTCCGGACCGACACCGCGGGCCGGGCGCAAGAGGGGCTCCGGCGGCTCCGGCGGCTCCGTCAGTGCCGAGATGCCGCAGCCCACGGTGTGGCGCCACGGCGGGGTGCGCACGGCGAGTGTCGGCGGGCCGCTGACGATCCTCGACACCGACGGCTTCGTCCACCGGTTCGGGCTGGTCAGCCGGATCAGCGCAGTGGATGCCCCGGCTGGCCCGGTGACCTCGCTGAGCGGACTGCGGCGCGATGCGCTCGACGGGCACGTCTACCATCTGCAGCTCGTCGGCGATGAGTTCGCCGGGGCGAGCCTGGTGGTCGACCGGACACTGTGGCTGTTCGATGTCTCCCGGCGCGCAGTGGACCGGGACAGTTTCCGCTGGATATCGCTGGTGACCGCCGAGGTCGGGGAGGACGTCCGGGTGAAGCTGGCCGACGGGACGACGCTGCGACTGCCGGAGCTGGAACGCATCACGGTGCTGGAGTGAGATGAAACATTTTGCCGGGCGCGTACGGTGGAAGTAACGACATCCTCGACACCAGAACGCACGAGAGTGCCTGAAAGTGAAGGTGAGTTCCGATGAACACCATCGGTCGACTCATGAAGTTGTTCATCGGTGCCGTCGCCTTGGTGGCCGCGTTCGCCGTGGCCCCGGCAGCGACCGCTGCCCCAGGTGACGGTGGCTCCCCCGGCGCCACGGCCACCCAGACCCAGACGGTCGCCCAGTCGCTGCCGTCCCCGCCGTCGGTCCCGGGCGTCTCCGACCTGCAGGACTGGGCCGATGACGCACTCTCGAACCTCCCGGGCAGCAGTGATCTTCCGGGTCAGACCCCGGACCAGTCACCGGACCCCGCGCCAGCACCGGCACCGCAGCCCAGCCCGTCGCCTGACCACTCGCCGCGTCCTGCCCCGGCACCGTGTGCCGTGGAAGCGAAGGCGTGCATCAACCTGGGCGACCAGATCGCCTGGCTGCAGGACGGCAACGGCAACATCATCCGCGGGCCGGTGCCGATGAGCTCCGGTAAGGTCGGGTACGAGACTCCCCGTGGGACCACTCAGGTCACCCGCAAGATCGTCGACGAGTGGTCGAACACCTACGATGCGCCGATGCCGTACTCGGTGTACTTCTCGGCCGGGTCGGCCTACCCGGGCGATATCGGCATCGCCTTCCACGAGGGTGACCCGAACGTCATGTCGCACGGCTGCATCCACCTGCTGCACGATGACGCCGTCGCCTTCTTCAACCACCTGCAGGTCGGCGACGTCGTCGACGTGGTGTGAGCCGACGGCCGGTTGACCCGGCGCGCATCCATCGATGCCGACCGGGTCGTCCCCCACGGAAAATTTGGCGGAGACGAGGGGATTTGAACCCCTGGACGATCTCTCGTCGCTGGTTTTCAAGACCAGTGCATTCGGCCGCTCTGCCACATCTCCAACGCTGCGTATCTGGCCTGGGCCGTCGCAGCGGACCCAGTGTATCGCACCGGCGCAGGGAAACACCGAACCACCTCGTACAGCCGTCGATCCCCGGGTCTGCCTCCCCGACTCGCGGCAGTGCCACAGCGGCGGAACACGGTTTGGGGGTAGAACGGTCCCATGAACAGATCAGCCGCCCGTTCAGCTGACCACGACCCCGGAGGCATCCCGTCCCGGACATGGGCGATCATCGGCGGTGTCGCGGTCGTGGCGTCCTTCATCCTGCTGCCGATCGCGGCACGGGTGGGCGCCACAAGCTCGGCTGACACCGCCTTCGTGCTCATCCCCCTGACCTGGCTGCTGTTCGCCTGGGGGATCCTCGGTGGGATCGTCAACGGTACCGGGCTCAGCACCCGTCACCGGGCGACGCTGTGGCAGGTGATCGCCGGCGCGGTCCTGGTGGTGCTGGGCATGTGGTTCGGACGCCAGGACGCCGGGGAGCCGGTGATCTTCAGCCTCGGGCTGCTGGTGTACCCCGGTGTCGCGCTGATCATCAACCCCATCATCCTGCGGGTGGTCCGCCGCCGACGCTCCGGCGGCTGACCCCCCAGGCTCCGACGGGCCCCCACGACGCCCGATGATCCGTACGCTGGGGAGTATGAAGGCCATCATCCAGACTGACCTGAACGACCCCTACTCCCTGTCCTGGCAGGAGACCCACACCCCCACACCGCACGAGGGCGAGGTGCTGGTGCAGGTCGCCGCCGCCGGGCTGAACCGCGCAGACACACTGCAGGCCAAGGGCCATTACCCACCGCCGAACGGGGTGTCCGAGATCCTCGGCCTGGAGGCCACCGGCATGATCTCCGACCCGAACGGCTGTACCCGTCCGGACGGCACCCCCTACGAGGTCGGCGACGAGGTCGGCGCGTTGCTCTCCGGCGGCGCCTACGCCGAGTACACCACCGTGCCGGTCGGCCAGCTCGTCCCGATCCCCGACGGTTTCAGCCTCGCCGAGGCCGCCAGTGTCATCGAGGTGGCCTGCACCGTCTGGTCGAACCTGATGATGACCGCGCACCTCGAGGAGGGCGACACCCTGCTGATCCACGGTGGTGGCGGTGGGGTGGGCATCTTCGCCATCCAGCTGGCCAAGTCGCTCGGCGTGCAGGTGGCGGTCACCGCCGGCAGCCAGGAGAAGCTGGACGTCTGCACCCGCTACGGGGCGGATGTGCTGATCAACTACCGCGAGGAGGACTTCGTCGCCGTCGTCAAGAGCATCGGTGGGGCCGACGTGATCCTCGACATCATCGGCGCGAAGTACCTCGACGGCAACATCTCGGCCCTGGCGCCGGACGGTCACCTGGTGATCATCGGCATGCAGGGTGGTGTGAAGGGCGAGCTGAACATCGCCAAACTGCTGAGCAAGCGCGGCAACGTCTCCGCTACCGGCCTGCGCTACCGCGACCGGGAGGACAAGGCCCGGATCGTCGCCGAGACCGTGGAGAACGTGTGGCCGCTGCTGGCCGACGGCACGATCACCCACCACGTCGACCGGGTCTTCGACGTGCAGGATGCCGCGGACGCCCACAAGGCGCTGCTCGCCGGGGAGATCACCGGCAAGGTCGTGCTCGAGGTCGCCGGCCTGTAGGCCGCTACACCATCCCGCCGACGATGCGGACCAGCAGGTCCACGTCGAACTGGGTGTTGTGCGGGGCCAGGGCCACGCACACCGCCCCGCCCATCTCAGCGACACCCATCTGGTCGAACAGCGCACTCTCCTCCAGACCCACGGTCTGGGCGACGACACCGTTGCTCAGCAACCGCTCCCCCACGCTTGCCGCCTCAATGCCCTGCACCAGGAAACTCACCCGCGGCAGGCGGTCAACGTGGTTTCCCTGGCGTCCCCAGGTGGAATCGTCGTGGGCGCCGTCGGACTCCCCGTCGACACCGATGACGTGCACCCGGTCCAGGTCCCGCAGCCCGTCGATGAGGTAGTCGGCCAGGCCCCCCAGGTACTCCGAGGTGGAGGCCAGCGACGTCGCCAGGCGCTCACGTCGGGTACCCGTGGCGTCCTCGTCCAACTCGGCGAGGTGGTTGACCACGGCGGGCACACCACCGAGCAGACCCGGTGAGATGCCGTCGCGCTCCAGCGCGGCGACCCGGCGCGCGGCCAGGGCCTGCGGGTCCGGGGTGGCGTGGCGTCCGCGGCGCGCCTCGTTCGTGTGCAGTTCGGCGAGCAGGGAGGGGTCACGGAAGACGAGCGCCCCGACCTCAGGGCCGCCCAGCGGAGCAATGTCGAGGGCGACGACGTCCGCACCCCAGGCCGCCATGTCGATCAGGCGGTAGGGGGCGTAGGCACCGGCGTCGACGACCAGCCAACCGTGCGATTTCGCGTGCAGCGTATCGGAGATCGCCCGGATGTCGGTGACCGTACCCAGGTGCGAGTTCGCCGCCGGAACCGCCACGATGGAGGTGTCCATGCTGATCAGGCTGGTGTACTGCCAGGCCGGGAGAGCGCCACTGGTCAGGTCGGCCTCCGCCCACTGCACCGTCGCACCGTAGAGGTCCGCGGCGAGCTTCCAGGGGGTGGAGTTCGCCGGGTCGTCGATGCGTGACAGGACGACCTCGCGTCCCATCCGCAGCTTGCGGGGCACCGCGGTCGCCAGGGTTCCCAGCAGGGCCGCCCGCGACGGGCCCAGCACCACACACTCGGGGGACCCACCGACCAGGTCGGCGATCGCCTCGCGCGCGGCGGTCACCGCGACATCGCCGCGGGGACGTCCTGACTCCCCCTGCAGCGGCGCGGCGCGGAAGGCGCGCGCCACCGCGGAGCTGACCTTCTCGGGCAGCTGCGCCCGCTGAGCTGCGTTCAGATATGTCCAGCCCTCGGACGACGATTCGTAGAGTCCACGCACCCTGGCGATGTCGAACACTGTCCGTCGACCCCTTTCCATTGCTGTCTCGACCGCCACTGATACTACATCCCGGGCCGGACATCGGGAACAGAGTCGGTCAGTGGCCCGAGTGAGCAGCCTGACACGGGTCCGTGTCGCGTCAGTTTCCCTCCCCGACCCCACCGCGGGGTACCGTAATCGCGTGTCCGATTCCGAGAAAACCCCCGTCGCCACCTCAGCGGAGTACGAGCGTTTCGTCGCCGCTCCCGAAGGCGACTCCACACCTGCGTCGAAGTCCCAGACTCTCGGCGCCGCGTGGGACGACCTGAAACGCGGCTTCGGCCAGCGCGAACTCTGGCTCGCACTGGGCTGGCAGGACATCAAGCAGCGCTACCGCCGCTCCGTCCTGGGTCCGGTGTGGATCACCATCGCCACCGGTGTGATGGCCACCGCCCTGGGTCTGCTGTACTCCCTGCTGTTCAACATCGAGCTGAAGGAGTTCCTGCCGCACGTCGCCGTCGGCCTGATCCTGTGGAGCTTCATCGCCGGCTGCATCAACGAGGGCTCCCAGGTGTTCATCACCAACGAGGGCCTGATCAAGCAGCTTCCCAGTGCGTTGAGCGTGCACGTCTACCGGCTGGTGTGGCGGCAGTTCCTGTTCCTGCTGCACAACCTGGTGATCTGGCTGGTGCTGCTGGCGATCTTCCAGATCCCGGTCGGGTGGGAGGTGCTGCTGGCCATCCCGGGCCTGGCCCTGCTGGTGGCCAATGGCGTGTGGGTGTCGATGTTCTTCGGCATCATCGCCACCCGCTTCCGCGACGTGGCCCCGCTGCTGGAGTCCCTGGTGCAGCTGCTGTTCTACATGACCCCGATCGTGTGGATGGACTCCACCCTGAAGGACCGCATCGGTGAGCTCGGCAACAAGGCCTACCTCGCCGAGATCAACCCGCTGTACCACTACATGGCCGTTGTCCGTGGCCCGATGATCGACCAGCCGGTGGAACTGCGCTCCTGGGTGATCGTCTGCGTCCTGACCGTGTTGGGCACCCTGTTCGCCATGGTCTTCATGCGCCAGTGGCGCTCCCGTGTGAGCTACTGGGTCTAGGAAAGCAGGAGAGAAGAGAATCATGGTTTCCATCGACACCTACAACGCCTGCGTCGACTTCCCCATCTTCGACGCGAAGTCCCGCTCCCTGAAGAAGGCCTTCCTCGGTGCGGCGGGCGGCGCCATCGGACGCAACGCCGACAACACCGTCGTCGTCGAGGCACTCAAGGACATCAACCTGCACCTCAAGGAGGGCGACCGCATCGGGCTGGTCGGCCACAACGGTGCCGGCAAGTCCACCCTGCTGCGCCTGCTCTCCGGCATCTACGAGCCGACCCGCGGGTCTGCGGTGGTGAAGGGCCGTGTCGCCCCGGTCTTCGACCTGGGCGTGGGCATGGACCCGGAGATCTCGGGCTTCGAGAACATCATCATCCGTGGTCTGTTCCTCGGCGAGTCCCGCAAGTCCATGGAGCGCAAGATGGACGAGATCGCGGAGTTCACCGAGCTCGGCGACTACCTGGCCATGCCGCTGCGCACCTACTCCACCGGCATGCGCGTGCGTGTGGCGCTGGGCGTGGTGACCTCCATCGAGCCGGAGATCCTGCTGTTGGACGAGGGCATCGGCGCGGTCGACGCGTCCTTCATGGAGAAGGCCCGCATCCGGCTGCAGTCGCTGGTGGAGAAATCCGGCATCCTGGTGTTCGCCTCACACTCCAATGAGTTCCTGGCGCAGCTGTGCGACTCCGCACTATGGGTCGACCACGGGTCGATCCGGTCCTGCGGGCCGGTCGACGAGATCGTCGGACAGTACGAGGGGCCGGGGGCGCAGGAGCACGTGCGCAATGTGCTGCGGGACCTGGGGCGGCTGTAGCTGGGGGTTGGGCGGCGCCCGGGCGGGACAGAATTCTCTTCACGCCCTGCTTCCTTGCTGCTCAGGTCCGACTTCCGCGCTACCCTCGGGGGTACGTCGTCCCGGTCGACGCCGGCTGTCGCTGGTTGTCACTCACTGTCGCTGATAATCACTGACCGGGACTCACCTGTTCGCCCGACCCCCGAGGACACATGTGAAGCTCCCGAACCCCTTCTCCCGTCGCCGCACGCGCGACTCCGCTGCGGCATCCGGTGCGTCCGGTGCGTCCGGTCCGTCCAACAACGACGGTGACGTCAGCGAGGACGAACTGTCCCCTGAATCCCGGGAAGCGCTCAAGGGCATCGCTGACCTCGACGAACCGGACGGAAAACTCGCCCGCCAGTTCCTCAGGGCCGTCGACAAGGCCTCCGAGATCCAGGCGCCCGCGATCGAGAAGTACGTCGGCCACATCCGGCGACGGCACCGCAGGAAGTCGGTCGAGCGGCAGCAGAAGATCATCGACCGGCACTTCCGCAGGCTCGCGACCGGGACCGGGGCGGGCACCGGCGCGCTGGCGTTCTTCCCCGGTATCGGGACGTTCCTGAGCATGGGCGCGGCCGGCGGCGAGGCGCTCGGCATCGTCGAGGTCTTCGCGCTCTACACCCTGTCCAGTGCCCGGCTGCGCGGTGTCGACATCAGCCACCGGGAGGCGCGCCGACGTCTGATCCTGTTCAGCATCGCCGGGGCGGCCGGTAATGAGGCAGTCTCCGCGGCCTCGGGCGCGAAGGGGGTCGGTGGCCTGCGGAAACTGGGTTCGGCCAGCGACGCCGAGAAGCGGAACATCAACTCGCGGCTGGGACGCATCGCCTTCCGTCAGCTGCGTCGACGGATGACCGGGGCGGCCTTCGCGAAGATGCTGCCGCTGGGTGTCGGCGCGGTGCTGGGCGCACGGGCGAACCGGAAGCTGGCGAACACGATGATCAGCCACACCAACGCCGTGCTCAGCGAGTCGGGGAAGACCGACTGAGGGTAGTACCCCGGCCTGCGTGAAATGTGCATACCTGGAGGTACGGGTTCCGGGCGGTTCCCGTACCTCCAGGTATGCCTACTTCGGGTGGGGAGTAACAGGCCGTCCATGTCGAACATAGTGGCGAGTCGAGGATTTCGTGTCCGACCCGTTCCATACGGTGAACAACTGAAGATCAGACACCAGGGACATCACCCCTCATCTCCAGAAAGGCCACCAGATGACCAACCCCTACGCACAGAACCCCAACGCCAACAACACCTTCGACCGTCCGGCAGCACCCGCACCTTCTCCGGCGTCCACGTCCGCACCGTCGACCGCGCCCTCGGCGGCCGTTGAGCATGGAGGCGGGCGACCTCATCCTCGTCGACTTCCCGATCTGGCGCATCCACAGCGTCCGGAACAGTCGCAGAAACCACCCCACCCGGTGGGACCAGTTCCGCGAATATGGACCGCTGACGTCGATGCGCTGGGACCCACACCCCGGTCCGCGCGACACCTTCCCCGACCACGGCGTCTACTACGGTGCCGGTGACCCCGACACCGCCTTCGCCGAGGTCTTCCAGGGACTCAGGACGATCGTGCTCAGCGGCGACCGACTGATGATCGCCTGGACCCCGTCGCGTCCGCTGCGACTACTCAATCTCATGCCGGAGTCGGACTGGGCCATCCGTCAGGGTGTCAGTGCCACGCTTCCCCAAGCGACGAAGGCCATCTGCCGATCGTGGTCCCGTAGCATTCACGACCAGCTCGCCGTCGGCAACTCCCCACAGGTCGAGGGGATTCTCACCCCCTCCACCGTGACCGGACAGCCCATGACCGTCCTGTTCGCACCCGCGTCCTCCGCCTTCCCTGTGGCGCCAGAGTTCTCCCGTCCGCTCACCTATCCGGTGGTGACGGTCCTGGCCAGACGAGCCGCACACCGTCTCCACCGGCCCTACATGGCACAATGATCCCCATGTCTGAACCCTCTGCGCCCTCTGCAGCCGTCCTGGACCCGTCAGGGACCACCGCCGCCGTCATCGTCACCTACAACCGTGTCGAGCTGCTGCAGCACTCCCTGAAGGTGGTCTGCGACCAGACCCACCCGGTGGACAAGGTCATCGTCGTCGACAACGGCTGCCAGGACGAGGTGCGCGTCCTGCTCGAGGACCTCGCCGGCGACCGTGCGGTGTACGTCCCCTCGAAGACGAACCTCGGCGGTGGCGGCGGGTTCGCCCTCGGCTTCCTCACCGCACTCTCGCTCGGGGTCGACGCCGTGTGGTGCGCCGACGATGACGGACGGCCCGCCGACGAGAACGTCCTGGCCACCCTCTACGACGTCGCCGCCCGCCACCAACTGGCGGAGGTCTCCCCGGCGGTGTGCAACATTACCGAGCCGGAGCGTCTGGCGTTCCCGCTGCGTCAGGGTGTGGTGTGGCGTCGCTACCTGCACGAACTGGAGGGCGGCTTCCTGCCCGGCATCGCCAGCCTGTTCAACGGCGCGCTGCTCAGCGCCAAGGCGATGGAGGTCATCGGGGTGCCGGACTACCGGCTGTTCATCCGCGGCGACGAGGTGGAGTACCACCGCCGGCTGGTGCGCTCCGGGCTGGCGTTCGGCACCTGCCTCACCACGTCCTACCTGCACCCGGACGGTGCGGACGAGTTCAAGCCGATCCTCGGCGGCAGGATGCACACCCAGTACCCGGACAATGAGTCGAAGCGCTACTTCACCTACCGCAACCGCGGCTACCTGATGAACCAGCCGGGGATGCGACGGCTGCTGCCGCAGGAGTACGCCCGGTTCGCCTGGTTCTTCCTGGTGCAGCGTCGCGATGTGAAGGGTTTCCGCGAGTGGCTGTCGCTGCAGTCCAAGGGCCGGGCGGAGAAGTTCTACCGGCCCTGAGTGTTCGGCGGCGCGCGGTGGCTGTGACGGTGGCGGTTGTCGCCGTTGCTGCCCTGGCGTCCTGCAGTTCCCCGCCGGATTACGTCGGCGAAGTCGGCACCATGATGGATGCCGAGGGCGCCATGACCGTCTTCGTGCACACCTGCGGCTATGACATCGACGAGGTGGCCGTCGCGTCCGACGGCGACACGGTCGCCACCTTCGTTCCGGACGCTCCATTCTCCGGCACCCAGTCCTTCACGCTCGGCGAGCCTGCGCCGTCGGGGTGGGACGCCTCGTCCGAGGTTCAGGGTGCCGCGCTGACCACCGATCCGAACGCCACCATCACCGTCGAGGTCTCCCAACACGATCCCGGCGCAGACGAGCAGTTCCGGGGCGGGGAGGCCACCATGGAACGACTCCTCGACCAGCAGGGCAGGATCGTCATGGGAAAGTCGCACAAGAGCGGTGATCAGTCCCTCACCGACCCGCCGGAGTGGGACGACGCCTGTTCCCACGAATACGACAGCCCCGAGACCACGGGCGCTGACGACTAGGGGCCGCCCACCGTTCCACCCCTCCCGACCGGACCGTCTCGTCTCCGCTTCCACTGCGCCCTGTCATGTGAAATCCCCATGCCTGGAGGTACGCTGACCGAGGTCAGAGCGTACCTCCAGGCATGGGAATTTCTCGAGTCCGGGAGAGCGACGGGGCATCGGGATGACCTCCGCGGCGGGGCGGCAGGGTGCAGTGAGCCGGGTCAGGCACCAGGCGCTTAGTGCTTGAAGATGATGGTGCGCTGGACGATGAAGTTGATCGCCGTGCCCGTCCCCTGCGCGATGATGAACGCGCCGGTCATGGCGATGGGATCTGCCCAGCCCCACCCGGTGAACAGGTGGTCACAACCGGTCTGCAGCCCGATGTTGACCACGAAAGTCAACGCATAGAGCACCACGACAGCAAGGAAGCGCTTCTTCGAGGCCTCCGACTGGAACGTCCACCGACGGTTGATCATGTAAGCCGTGGTCGTACCGGCAATGAAGCTGATGGTGCGCGCCACCGGGACCGGGAAACCGAAGACCAACTGGAACAGTGCCAGCAGCCCCAGGTCCACCACCGCCGACAGCCCACCAGTCAGCACGAAGCGGAACAGCTGGGTCTTCAGGTCCAGGCGGACGACCTCGCCGACCGGGGTGTCCGAACCGGCCGGGGCATATGCGGGCGTCTGGGTGGATTCCTGCCCGGGAGCATCGGACGCACCGGATTCGCCCGACGCACCCTTGTCGCCGCTCGCGTCGACCTGCTCGGTCACATGTCCTCCTTGGAATTGTTGCCGGAGTTGGCACTCGCGTCAGTACTACCATCGGCTGGCAGCGGCGTCACATGCGTGATCACCCGGTGGTCGCGAGCGGCGCGGAACGTCCACATCTTGTTGATCAGGAAGTTCACCGGGATCGCCACGATGACGCCGATCAGGTTGCCCCAGTAGATCGGGTCACGCAGGCCGGACGACCCGTCGAAGAACTCCCGCGACAGGTGGATCGGCGACTCCGGGTTGATCATCGCCGTCTGCACCAGCAGCGTGACCAGCAGGCCACCGACACCGACCAGCATGAAGGAGAACATCTCCTTGAACCAGGAGGACTTGCCGGCCGTCCGGAACGTCCACCGCCGGTTGAGGTTGAAGTTCCACAGGTTCGCCACCACGAACGCCAGCACGGCGAATACGTGGTACCAGCGGATGTTGTAGTTGGTGCCGAGCAGGTTGGCGAAGACCTCGTGGCCGTCGTGGTCCCACAGCCACTGGGTGGCTTTGTTCGCCACGACCACGACCCCGGCATTGACGACCACGCCGGACGCCCCGACGATGCCGAACTTGGTGAACTGCCGGACGAGCCGACGGGTGTGCTCGGTAGCACGCTGGACCGCGCTCGACCCGCCATCGACGATGTCTGCCGCGGGGCCCGCGGAGCCGTTATCATCGGCGGAGTCGGGCCGTTCGGCCAGGGCATCAGTCACGTGAGTCGGATCCATTTCGTCATACCTGCAGGCACCGGTAGTCAGCCGGTCGTTGTCGGTCATACGCTACTGCCCTCGGCAGTATTTTTCGACTACGGGCGTCCCCCGGGCACGTCCGCGGCACCGCCACCACCGTCATCGGCGTCATCGGCGTCATCGGCGTGACAGTCCCAGCGCTGGAGCAGGTAGCGGTACATCTCGAGTCGTTCCACCAGGCTGCACCGCCTCACCAGCGGCGTCACCCCGGACACCGTGGCATCCCGCTGCCCCCACACGTCCGCGCCGCAGGTGGCCAGGACATGCCCGGTCGCCGCGGACAGCTGGCGGATCTCCGCGGCATCCAGCGGGTCGGACGACAGTTTGCCGACATCCGGGTCCAAGTCGGCGTCCGCCCGGGTGAATCCCAGGCCGGCCATCAGCATCTCGCTGATCTCGTCGGATGCGGCCCGGTCCGACAGTGTCGACAGCGCCACGATCCGGGCCCATGCGGCGGCGCGCCCGACCGGGGTCGTCTCCGCCGGCAATGTCGACAACACCGACTGGATCTCGTCGGAGACCTGCGCCGGACGCTCCAGATCCAGCGCCTGCAACAACGGGGTGAACTCGTACAGGTCCCCGGCGAGCAGCAGGTCGCGCAGTTCCGGGGTGATGCCCGCCAGGATCTGTTCGACGGTCTCCTCGCCGGTCAGCGTCACGTTCACCGCCGCCAGGTCGACGTCTCTCGGGATGCCGGACGCACCGTCCTGCCGTCCGTCCCCGGTTCGGACGCCCTGCTCAGGGATGAAGTCACCGGCGAGACACACCGCCTCCGGGGTGTGGTCGTCCCTGGTCATGGAGCCGGCGGTGGTGACACTGAACACTGCACCGTCGGCGACGAGCGTGGCTGTGCCATCGCGTCCCAGTGCCTCCCGGAGTGGGGTGGCGATCGGGGCGGCGGTACGACTGTAGACCCGCAGGCGGTCGCGGCGGCGGGCGCGTACCGCCCAGGCCACCCCGTCCGGTGGAGAAGTCACCCGGGAGGACGCTGCAGAAGATGCGGCAGACGCTGTCGTCGGCCGCATCGCCGCTGATCCGGAGACCGCGCCACCGACCACCGTGTCCCCGGCGTCCTGCAGCATCCGCACCGCACCCGGCCAGGAGAAGGCGATCAGTACAGCGCGGACTGTCTCGGCCACCGACATCGCACTGTTGACACCTAGTGCCCTGGTGAAGTACCCCTCACCGGGCCGGTGGTGCTCGGCCAGGAGAAGGAGGGTGACGTCCTCATCATTGGTGTCGCTGGTGTCGGTGCCTGCCTCACCGTCGGAATCACCGCCGCCGTCCGATCCCCGCCGTGACGCGCTCCGCGCTGTATTTTCGACCGCGTTCAGCAGCGGTAGCGGCAGTACCGACGCCAAGCCGTCACTGACCGACGCGCCGCGGGCGCGGTCGGGCCAGGGAGCATGCCGTGCGTTCATGCCACCCAAGGGTAGCGGGGTTGGCCACACTGTGCCGGGGATGAACTGTCGCCCACGCGGGGCAGCAGTGGGCTGGTGGGGGGGGTAGCAAATGTGCGTCCCAAGCGGCTAGCGGAGCACCACCGGCAGGGCCCGCAGCTCACCACCGAGCCGCTGGGCGCGCAGCTTCTCTGCGGCATTCCAGTCCCTGACCAGCCACCGAACCCCACGGGCGGTCGCCATGCAGGCGGTGACCGCGGCCGCCGCATCCCCGGTCAGCCCCTGCGGTGCCGGGCCGTCCTGCGCGGCGAAGGAGATCTCGCCCCACGCCGGTTGACGCTTGCCCGGATTCTCCTCGGCGAACTGCTCCTTGTTGCGTTCCAGCTCCGCCGTCGCATTCTCCAGCGTCGCCTCCAGGTCCACCACCTGTGCGGACTGCGGCAGTCTCGCGAGGGTGGCGTCCTGTGTGTCACCGGCGACGACGACCGGACGCGCCAGCAGCAGTTCCAGCACCGCGTCCCGGTCGTCGCGCTGCTCGATCCAGTCGGCGTCGGCGGCGAAACCGTGGACACCATCCTGGTCGACCAGCCAGGCGCCGCTGAAATCACCGAGCAGGACGCGGGCGTCAACCTCCACCTGCCACACCGCCGTAGACTCCCCGACAGTCGCCGCGACGAGCAACGGCGGGTCCTGGGGACGGGTCGCCCCGGCCTGGGAGGCCTGGGACTGCTCCGACTGTGCTGACTGTGCCGGGTTATCGCTCATCATGCCTTCCCATTCCCGGTGCGACCGGCCTGGCGGCTGGTCAACACCGTGTTCACCCCGACGGCCACCCCGGCCTGCAGCAGCCCGTTCACCGTATTCGGTGCCTTCCGGCACAGCGCTCCGACGAGGGGCAGGCGTCCGCCGACCTTGCGCACCGCCGACTCCCCGACCGCGTCGAACTTCCCCGTCAGCCAGGCAGTGAGGGCGACCGTTCCGGCCACCGCGCCGAAGACCATCACGGCATTGGACACCCGCTTCGCGATGGATTGCTCACGCCAGGTCGCCGCAGCTTCAGCGAAGTTCGCCGAGATTTCCTCCCGGGTCTCCTCCGGGGTCGACCGGAACTCGCCGACGACAACCGGGGCGACCGCGCCGACGAGGACCACGGCTTGCCCGGCGCGGCGCAGCCACGGTGTCGACACAGCGTCCCGCAACCCGTAGTAGCCCAGGGTGGCCGTCACGAGGGTCGCAAGCTGGGCGGGCGGCATCGGCTCGTTGGTGCTCGACGGTGCGGCTACTGGCGTCGCTGCGGACGGGTCGGTCATCGGTGTGGCGCTCCTGTACTGGTCGTGGTCGGCACTGATCGCGGTCGGCCGGGTTCTTCCCCGAGTCTAGGTGAGCGTACGGACACGGGGTATCGTCAGTGACCATGTTCGGACGAGATAAAGGCACAGGCGAGCGCGACAAAGCCAAGCAGCGGATGCGCCGCAACATCGCCAAGGCCACCAAGGGCGAACCGGCCGGCTCCAAGGGCGCCCGCGCGGAGACCAGCGTGGTCGGTGGCACCGTGGAGGACAAGCACTACGAGGCCGCCCAGCACGCAGAGGCGCCGATGAACGAGTTCATGGTCCGCCTGCTCGCCCAGGAACTGCCGGTGCTGGACTCCGTCAGCCGACGCATCATCAACCAGGAGCTCCGCGAGCACAAGGAGGCCGGGAAACCGCAGATCACCTGCGTGGCCGAACTGCCGGAGACCGTCCAGGAGATCCTGGGGTTCTAGGGGTTCTAGGGGCTCTAGGCAGCGCCCTTCCACCTCAGTCCAGCGACAGCTCGCGCATCAGATCCGCGTAACGCTGACGCACCTGCTCGTCCTCGGCATAGCGGGATGCCGCCGCCATCCGGTGCGACACCGCGTCCACCAGCCACGGGGTGTCGGCCCGACGCGCCTGCTGCACCACCGACTCGAAGATCGTCAACGCCGCATCGTCCCGGCCCTGCACGTGCAGCAGCAACGCCTCCTCGGTCAACGCCTCCAGCCGGGCCCCGCCGGTGCGCGCGGCAGAGTCCTCGGCGGTGTCCCCAGCGGCTGCGCCAGCACCCGTGCCGGACGCTCTACCAGCGGTGTTCCCGGCGGTTTCCGCGGCCTTCGCCTCCCCGGCCGCCCACCCGGTGAGCTCCAGGGCAGTGTCGACCCGCTCAGCGTGCACCAGGCCCCGGTTGATGACCAGCACCCCGTCGACCAGTTCGCTCGCCGCCCGCTGCGGACTCGTCGCCTGCGCCAGGTACTCGTGCGCCTCGGCCAGGCGGGCGCACTGCACAGGCCACTCGGAGTCGAAATGCTCCGCGGTCAGCGCGGTCGCCAGCCGGGTGGCCTGTAGTTCGCGGCGGAAACGGGTCGCCGGGAAACGCATCCAGTCCAGTCCCTCGACCTCGTCGAAGCCCTCGATGATCATCGCCGCACGCGCGAAGTCACGGTCGTCGAGACAGGCGGCGGCGCACCTGACCTGGCTTTCCGCGGCGTACTCCCACAATCCCCAGTGCTCGGCGGCCGCCGCGGCCTCGGAGTGGGTCTCCGCGGCCACCCGGTGGTTGCCCAGGGCGGACAGGGTATCCCCGCGGCCGGAGAGCAGTCGGATGCGTCGGGTACGGAGGTCGTCCTCCACATCGACGCCATCCACGGCGTCCTCGCTACTGGTGCTGGCGCCTGCATCTGTGTCGGCACCACCGCCGCCGGGATCCGTCGCAGGACGCTCAGCCTGCGCCTGCTCCACCAACTCCAACGCCCGGTCGTAGATGGCCAGTGCCTCGAAATACACCCCACTGCCAGCCATCGCCACACCCAGTTGACCCAGGTCGTCCAGCAGATCAGGGGCGTCCTCCCCGCCCAGCTGCGGCGCGGCAACGGGGGTTCCGTCCGGCCCGGTCGCACCGTCCGCCGGAGACGCAGGCGGGACCGGCGGCAGCGCCAGGGCCACGGCGGTGGTGTACTGCGCCACGGCGTACAGCGCCTCATTGGCGGTGGCGTCTAGCTGGGCGATACCGACCATCAGCCCGGTACCGACCTGCGGGACCGCCCGCGGGGCGAAGCGGGTCACCCGACGCAGCGCCCGCAGCCCCAGCGACAGCGCGTGCAGGTCGGGGAACACCCCGCCCATGAGGATGTCCTGCTCGATGATCTCCCGGACGATCCGGCACGATCCCTCCCATTCGCCGGCGATGGCATGGACCCGGTTGGTCAGGATCTCCACCGGGGGCGCACCGGCGTCCTCCGCCTCGTCCTGGGCGTCCTGCCGCAGGCTCAGGACATGGTCGATCTCGACGATCACGGGGTCGGTCGGACGCTCCGGGTCGGCGTCGCTGTCAACGTCGCTGTCGACGTCGCTTTCGGCATCGAGGTCACTGCCGCCGTCACCGTCACCGTCACCGTCCTCATCCTCGAAGGCCGCGATGGCCCGCTCGTAGCGGTTCACCAGCTCCGTCAACAGCACCGCATACTCCCCGTCGCCGCCGGCGTCGCGCAGCTCGATCAGCCGGTCCACCCCGACCGCGACCGCGTCAGCCAGGCCCAGCGTCGAGTAGAGCATCGTGGCCAACAGGCCGTCCTCCGTCCCGAAGTCGGTGACGTCGACCGGACCGGCCACCGGCACCTCAGGTGCGGGGCGTCCGGACAGCTCGCCGGAGAAGTCCGCGACCTCGGCCGGCAACTCCAGCTGGTCGTGGTCGATCCAGCCCGGCAGACGCGGCGGCATCGGTGGGATCGCCGTGAGCACCGGGGAGTTCAACCTGGTCTCCGCGGTGTCCGACAGGGTGTCCACCGACTCGCCCTCCGGCATCACGTGCAGGCCGAGACCGATCGTGGACTCCGAGTCATTGTCATTACGCAGGTCCAGTGCCGCCGCGGCCTCGCGGGCGGTCTGGCCGGTCCACGCCGCCAGCTGCGCGACCGTCGGCGCGCTCCCCGTCGCCGTGCCGGACGCCGCACCCGGCACAGAGCCGGCACCCGCAGCGTCCCACCCGATGCGGGACAGCCAGTGCGACACCACCGGCAGGGACGCGAACGCCGGGCGCACCTCGCCGAAACCCGCCGCCACGCCCGCCTGGTACACCGTGTGCAGCCCGGCGAGCAGGTGGATGTCCCCTTCGGCCTCGCGGCGCTCCAGGCCCAGTACCGGCAGCAGCCGATCGACCAGGCCCAACGCCGTGCGCTCCCGCCCGGTCTGGGCGAGGAACTCCGCGACCTGCAGCATCGCGTCCGACAGCATCGGTTCGCCCGCCGCCCGGTCGGCGACGAAACACGCCCTGGACGCCGTGGTCTCCGGCGGCAGCACCCCGGCCAGCGGAATCAGCGACTCCGCGACGATCACCGTCGGCTGCGACCGGGTCTCCGGCGCCGCCGTCATCTCGTCCACCAGTGCCGCGGCACCCTCCAGGTCACCGCACTGCAACGCCGTCATCGCGCGGACGTCCATGTCCCGCTGGAAGCGGTAGGCATCGTCCCACTCCGGGGCGTCCGGCAACACCGGCGCGTCGAGCATGCCGATCAGCGCCTGCGCGGCGTCGAAACGTCCGGACGCCAGCAGGACGCGGACCCGCAGCTCCGAGATCTCCTCCTCCGGCAGCCCCAGCTGGGCCAACGCCTCGAAGGCCTGCCCGTTGAGCTCCTCCAGGCGTGTGGCGCTGACCGCCGGGGACAATGCGGCGTTGAGGATGACGTCCTGCCAGACCAGCACGAAGACATTCGGTAGTTGACCGCCGTCCAACGCCTGCCCGACAGCACCGCCGACCGCATCCGGGTGGGCGGGGAAACGCACCGGGTCGGTGCGGTGCAGCCGCCACAACCGGGGCAGCAACTCCAGCACCTGAGACAGGCCGTCCCCACGGGCCTCGCGCTCGAACAGGCGCAGCAGGTCGATGCGGTAGGCGAGCTCCTCGGCACCCGCAGAGGCACCCGCAGCAGACTCCGCAGCCACCCCGACACCCCGATGGTCACCAGATTCACCGCCAACTCTCAGCAAATCCGCGAGGTCCTCACACTGACGCAGGTAGACGTCCTCCGCGACCTCGCCGCGCACGCGCCGCCCCCGCAACGACTCCCACCGTCGTGCGACCGAGGTCACATCCTGTGAATCATCCACCCAATCCATAGCCCAACTATGGCATGACTCGGCCACCCCCGGCGGTAGGGTGGTCAATTATGGAACTGAAGACGCACACCCGGACACTCACCGGATGGGGCCGCACCGCACCCACCACGGCCGAGGTTCTCTCCACCCCTGACGTCGATGTCATCGCCGCCGCCGTCGCGCAGGTCGCCGACAGCAACGCCGACAAGCCCGACCACCTCAAGCGCGGCGTCATCGCCCGCGGCATGGGACGCTCCTACGGCGACCCCGCCATGAACGCCGGCGGTCTGGTCATCGACATGCAGGAACTCAAGCAGATCCACTCCATCGACCCGGACACCGCCCTGGTCGACGTGGACGCCGGAGTCACCCTCGACCAGCTGATGAAGGCCGCGCTGCCGTACGGCCTGTGGGTCCCGGTGCTGCCCGGCACCCGCCAGGTCACCATCGGTGGCGCGATCGGCCCCGACATCCACGGCAAGAACCACCACTCCGCCGGCTCCTTCGGTGACCACGTGGTCTCCATGGAGCTGCTCGTCGCCGACGGCCGCATCCTGCACCTGGAGCCGGAAGGTTCCGCGGACGACCCGGACGGCACCCTGTTCTGGGCCACCGTCGGCGGTATGGGCCTGACCGGTGTCATCCTGCGCGCGACGATCCGGATGACCAAGACCGAGACCGCCTACTTCATCGCCGACACCGACCGCACGGACACGTTGGACGAGACGATCGCGATCCACTCCGACGGTTCCGAGGTCAACTACACCTACTCCTCGGCCTGGTTCGACTGCATCTCGCCGGAGCCGAAGCTGGGACGCTCCACCATCTCCCGCGGCTCCCTGGCCACCCTGGACCAGCTCAAGGAGTACGCCCCGGAGCTGGCGAAGGACCCGTTGAAGTTCAACGCCCCGCAACTGATGACCGTGCCGGACATCTTCCCGTCCTTCACGATGAACAAGCTGACCCTGTCGGCCGTCGGCATCGCGTACTACACGATGGGTGCGCCGGCGCGGAACAAGATCAACAACCTGACGCAGTTCTACCAGCCGCTCGACCTGTTCGGTGAGTGGAACCGCGGCTACGGTCCGAAGGGCTTCCTGCAGTACCAGTTCGTGGTGCCGACCGAGGCCGTGGAGCCGTTCAAGGAGATCATCCGCGACATCCAGAAGTCCGGCCACTACTCTGCGCTGAACGTCTTCAAGCTCTTCGGTGAAGGCAACCGGGCGCCGCTGAGCTACCCGATGAAGGGCTGGAACGTGTGCGTCGACTTCCCGATCCGCAAGGGCCTGGGCGCCTTCCTCGACTCGCTGGACAAGCGGGTCATGGAGTTCGGTGGACGTCTCTACCTGGCCAAGGAGTCCCGCACCACCGCGGAGAACTTCCACCAGATGTACCCGGGGCTGGCCGGCTGGCTGGACACCCGCCACGAGATCGACCCGACCGGGGTCTTCGCCTCGGACATGTCCCGCCGCCTCGAGCTGAACTAGCGCACACCCCTTAGGAGATACTCAATGATCAATGCTGTGGGCAAGCCCCAGTCCATCCTGCTGCTCGGCGGTGCGTCCGACATGGGCCTGGCCGTGGTCGAGGAGTTCCTCACCCGTGGTCCGGCGCGGGTCGTCCTGGCCGCTCGTGGCGGCGAGGACCTCTCGCCGGCGATCGAGCGCATGGAGTCCGCCGGTGCGTCCACCGTGGACACCATCGACTTCGACGCCACCGACTTCGACTCCCACGAGGACGTCTTCAACCACATCTGGGCCAAGGGCGACATCGACCTGGCCATCGTGGCTTTCGGTGTGCTCGGCGACAATGAGGAGCAGTGGACCGACCAACAGAAGGCCGTGCTCGCCGCGCAGGTCAACTACACCGGTGCAGTGTCGGTGGGTGTGCTGCTGGCCGACCGGATGAAGCAGCAGGGCCACGGGCAGATCGTGGTGTTCTCCTCGGTCGCCGGCGAGATGGTACGCCGCTCGAACTTCGTCTACGGCTCCACCAAGGCCGGCACCGACGGCTTCTACCGCATGCTCGGTGAGGCACTGCGCGGAACCGGCGTGCGGGTGCTGACCGTGCGCCCCGGCCAGGTGCGCACGAACATGACGCAAGGGTTGGACGACGCGCCCCTGACCGTCGACAAGTCGGACGCGGCGAAGGCCGTCGTCGCAGGTGTCGACGGCAAGAGGGCCGTCATCTGGATCCACCCGCTGTTCCGGTGGATCATGCTGATCCTGAAGAACCTGCCGCAGTTCGTGGTGCGCCGCCTGCCGCTGTAGGTCGCTCCGCGGCCTGCGATCGGCGGCTGGCGGCTGCCCACCATCGCCGCCGGTGCGTCCTACCTGGAATCCATCACACCTCCGCCGTTGCGCTCCTCGTGCGCGCAACGCCCTGACCTGCATGTATCATCAGGTGGGAATCTTCGGAGGTGTGATGTTTTGTGTCTGGGGCGGATCCAGGGGGAGGGCGGGGAAAGCGGGCCGAATCACGACGGATCGAGGGTCCCGCTGGCAGTGGAAGTGCGATTTCGCCATGCTTCGGTCCGGCCGCCTCGCCCCGCATCTGGAAACACCCTTGCGTCATACCCCCTATGGGTATAACGTCGGCAGTGGAAGGTGCTCCACGCGAGCACGGGAAACGCACAATGAACACCGGGCAAGGAGCACTGAAGCATCATGGCAACCAAGAACTACACCGTCGAGGGTATGACCTGCGGACACTGCAAGGCATCGGTCGAGGAAGAGGTCTCCGAGATCGCCGGCGTCACCGGCGTCGAGGTCGACCTGGCCACCGGCAATGTTGCTGTCACCGGCGAATTCACCGACGAGCAGGTCACCGCCGCCGTCGGCGAGGCCGGCTACGCCGTCAAGTAGCCCGCACCATCCAACCCGCACCAACCCGCACCGTCACCAGGACTGGACCGTCATGACACAGACACACCCCGCCGCCGACCTCATCCAGCTGGATCTCGGCGTCACCGGCATGACCTGCACCTCATGCTCGAACCGGGTGGAGCGCAAGCTCAACAAGCTCGACGGCGTGGACGCCACCGTCAACTTCGCCACCGAGTCCGCGTCCGTGTCCTACGACCCGTCCAAGGTCGACACCGGCACGCTGATCAGCACCGTGCAGGGCGCCGGCTACGACGCCTTCGCCATGGCCGCGCAGCAGGACGCACCGGCCCCGACGAGTGCCGGTGACGGCACCGGCAGTGACGGTGGCACCGGTAGCGGCGCCAACGGCGCTGGAAGCGGAGCTGGCGGGGACGCCGCAGCGTCCGGCCAGGCGCAGATCGACGCGGCGCGCGACGCCGAAGCGTCCGACCTGAAACACCGCACCATCATCTCCGCGCTGATCACCGTGCCCGTCGTGCTGGTCAGCATGATCCCCGCCCTGCAGTTCACGAACTGGCAGTGGGCGGTACTGACCGCGGTGACCCCGGTGTACTTCTGGGGCGGCGCGCCGTTCCACAAGGCCACCTGGGCGAACCTGCGCCATGGCGCATTCACCATGGACACGCTGGTCAGCATGGGTACCACCGCGGCGTACCTGTGGAGCCTGTGGGCACTGTTCCTCGGCAATGCCGGACACCCCGGCATGACCATGGAGATGCACCTGCTGCCGTCGCACACCACGATGGACGAGATCTACCTCGAGACCGCCGCGGTGGTCATCACCTTCCTGCTGCTCGGCCGCTGGTTCGAGACCCGCGCGAAGGGGCAGTCCTCGGAGGCGCTCCGCAAGCTGCTGGACATGGGTGCCAAGGACGCCGCGGTGATCCGCGACGGTGCCGAGGTACGCGTCCCGATCAGTCAGCTGCAGGTCGACGACGTTTTCGTCACCCGCCCCGGTGAGAAGATCGCCACCGACGGTGTCGTCACCGAGGGCACCTCCGCGGTGGACGAGTCGATGCTCACCGGCGAGTCCGTGCCGGTCGAGGTGGCGTCCGGCGACAAGGTCACCGGTGCGACGATCAGCACCTCCGGTCGACTGCTGGTGCGCGCCACCCGCGTCGGTTCGGACACCACGCTGTCGCAGATGGCGAAGCTGGTCACCGACGCGCAGTCGAAGAAGGCGCCGGTGCAGCGTCTGGTCGACCGGATCTCCCAGTACTTCGTGCCGATCGTGGTCATCGTGGCCATCGCGACGCTGATCATCCACATGGCGACCGGCAGCGGCGTGGCCCCGGCGTTCACCGCGGCCGTCGCCGTGCTGATCATCGCCTGCCCGTGTGCCCTGGGCCTCGCGACGCCGACCGCGTTGCTGGTCGGCACGGGTCGCGGCGCGCAGCTGGGCCTGCTGATAAAGGGCCCGGAGGTGCTGGAGTCCACCCGGCGCGTGGACACGGTCGTGATGGACAAGACCGGCACGGTGACCTCCGGTGTGATGAGCGTCAGCGACGTCAGTGCAGGTAGCGATACCACCGGTGATGTTCTGGTCCTGGCTGCGGCCGTGGAGTCCGGCTCGGAGCACCCGATCGCGCAGGCGATCGTCCGTGCTGCGCGGGAGGAGCTCGAGAACAGCGCCGAGAACACCGGGCAGGACACCGCGCAGGGCGCTGCCCTCCCGCAGGTCAGCGACTTCACCACCACCGCAGGACGCGGCGTCTCCGGCACGGTCGACGGCCGCACCGTCACCGTCGGACGCCCCGGCGCGGACCTCCCGTCCGGACTGCAGGACGCCTTCGACTCCGCGCAGCAGTCCGGCGGCACGCCCGTCGTCGTCGAGGTCGACGGGTCGCCTGCCGGGGTGATCACCGTACGCGACACGGTGAAGCCGTCCTCGGCCGCAGCCGTCTCCGAGCTCAAGGAACTGGGGCTGACCCCGTGGCTGCTCACCGGCGACAACAAGGGCGCGGCGCGGGCCGTGGCCTCCGAGGTGGGTATCGCCGCCGAGAACGTCATCGCCGGAGTCATGCCGGATGACAAGGTCGCCGAGGTCGAACGACTGCAGGGTGAGGGCCGGCGCGTGGCGATGGTCGGCGACGGGGTCAACGATGCCGCCGCCCTGGCCACCGCCGACCTGGGCCTGGCGATGGGTGCCGGCACTGACGTGGCGATCGAGGCGTCCGACATCACGCTGATGAACGACGACCTGCGCTCTGCCGGCGACGCGATCCAGCTGTCGCGCCGGACGCTGGGCACGATCCGCGGCAACCTGTTCTGGGCCTTCGCCTACAACGTGGCGCTGATCCCGGTCGCGGCAATCGGGCTGCTCAACCCGATGCTCGCCGGGGTGGCGATGGCGTTCTCCTCGGTGTTCGTGGTGTCCAACTCGCTGCGGCTGCGCCGGTTCCACACGGAAAGCGAGTGACTACTCCAGCTCGAACAGCCCCGCGGCACCCATGCCGCCGCCGATGCACATGGTGACCACGACATAGCGGGCACCACGGCGGCGGCCTTCGCGCAGCACGTGACCGACCATGCGCGCCCCACTCATGCCGTAGGGGTGGCCGATGGCGATCGCACCCCCGTTGACGTTGTACTTCTCCGGATCGATGCCCAGGGTGTCGCGGCAGTACACCGCCTGCGAGGCGAAGGCCTCGTTGAGCTCCCACAGGTCGATGTCGTCGACGCTCAGACCGTGCTGCTCCAGCAGCTTCGGGATGGCGAACACCGGGCCGATGCCCATCTCGTCGGGCTCACAGCCTGCGAACGCGATACCGCGGTAGGTCCCCAGCGGTTCCAGGCCACGCCGGGTGGCCTCGTCCTTCTCCATGAGCACCACGGCCGCGGCACCGTCGGAGAGCTGTGAGGCATTGCCCGCCGAGACCGTCGCAGCGTGGGTGTCGGAGTCCGGCAGCACAGCCCTGAGTTTCGCCAATCCCTCGGCGGTGGTGGACGGCCGGTTGCCCTCGTCCAGGGCCAGGGTGACTTCCTGGGAGACCGGCTGCCCATCCTCGCCAGCGACAAGCTTGGTAACGGTGAGGGGGACGATCTCCTCGTCGAAGATGCCGGCATCCTGTGCGGCGGCGGTGCGCCGCTGCGACTCCAGGGCGTAGGCATCCTGGGCCTCACGGGTCACACCGTAACGCTCGGCGACGATCTCCGCCGTCTGCAACATGGGGATGTACACCTCGTGGCCGTTCTCCTTGAGCCACGGGTCGGCCGCCCGGTAGGTGTTCTGGTGCTCGTTCTGCACCAGGGAGATCGACTCCACGCCACCACCGACGGCGACCTTCAGACCATCGGTGATGATCTCCTTGGCGGCGGTGGCGATCGCCATCAGCCCGGAGGCGCACTGGCGGTCGACGGTCATTCCCGGCACGGTCACCGGCAGCCCCGCACGTAGGGCGGCCTGTCGGGCGGTGTTGTAACCGGTGGTGCCCTCCTGCATGGCGCAGCCCAGGATGACTTCCTCGACGTCCGCCGGCTCGACACCGGCGCGCTCGACGGCGGCGGCGATGGCATGGGCGGCCAGTTCCTGGCCCTGGGTGTCGTTGAAGGCACCCCGGTAGGCCTTGCCGATGGGGGTGCGGGCGGTCGAGACGATCACTGCTTCTCGCATGGAGTTTCCTCTTCTGTCGCGTATTCGGTCACTTATTCGGTCGCTTATTCGTCGTACATGGCCACGGACATGGTGGACGTCAGCCCGCCGTCCAGCGGGATGGTCGTCCCGGTGATGTAGGAACTGCCCGGTGCCAGCAGGAACGTGACCAGCGAGGTGATGTCCTCCGGGCGTCCGATGCGTCCCAGGGGGTTCGCGGCGTTGACCTCCTCGCCGCGCTCGTCGAGCACCCACGACATCATCCGGGTCGGGAACGGTCCCGGCGCAATCGCGTTGACCAGGATCGACGGTGCCAGCGTCGCCGCCATCACTTTCGTCAGGTGGTGCACCGCCGCCTTGGACGCCGCATAGGAGTAGTTCTCGTAGTTCGGCACAGCGAGGCCGTCGATCGACCCGATGTTGATGATGCGGGCGGGGTCGAGGCCGGCCGCGGCGCGCGCGTCGAGCAGCGGACGCAGCAGCTGCGCCAGACGGAACGGCGCCTTGACGTTCGCCCCCAGCACCTTGTCCCAGGCCTCCGGCGGGAAGTCGTCGAAGTCCGCACCCCAGGTCGCACCGGCGTTGTTGACCAGGGCGTCCAGCCGGACGGAATGCTCGTCGGTGTACTCGGTGACCCGTTCGAGCAGCTCCTGGCAGCCCTCCTCGGTGGAGATGTCCACAGCGATGGCGCGGACGGATGCGGCGGCACCGTCGGATGCCACGACCTGGTCCGCGATCTCGGCGAGCTCGCGCTCGGCCTCGGCGGCGGCGTCCGGTCGGCGGGTGGTGAGCAGGACGTTCGCCCCGGCACACAGCAGACCCTCGGCCAGCATGCGACCGATGCCACGGGCTCCGCCGGTGATCAGGACGGTGCGTCCGGAAATGTCGAAGGGGTTCATGCCTGCTCCTTTTCTGCTGCGTCCTCTGCGCCGTCCTCTGCACCGGCGAGGGCGCGGACGTAGAGGTCGGTCTGGTCGAAGGCGGAACCCAGGGTGTGGGTGTCGGACATATCGGAGATCCGGTCCCAGTGCGCCGCGATCCCTTCAGCGGTGCAGTCCTCCGCGGCCAACGCGACCGGGGCGGCCTCGCGCATCTGCGAGACGGCGAACACGCCACCGCCGGCGCCGAGGATCACCCCGGTCGGGGCGTCCGGCGACACCAGGAACTCCGCGGCCGGGGCGACGGTGTCGGGGCCCAGACGGGCGGCGGCGTCCTCGGAGATCAGGCCGTCGGTCATCTGCGTGGCCGCGGTCGGGGCCAGCGCATTGACCCGGATGCCCTTGCGCTCACCCTCGATGGCCAGCACATTCATCAGTCCGACCAGCGCAGACTTCGCCGCGCCGTAGTTGGCCTGGCCGAAGTTGCCGTAGATGCCGGACGCCGAGGTGGTCATCAGGATGCGTCCGTACCCCTGCTTCACCATGTACGGCCATGCCGCCTTGGTGCAGTTCACCGAACCGTTGAGGTGGACGTCGATGACCTTGTCGAAGTCGTCGAGATCCATCTTGGCGAAGGACCTGTCGCGCAGGATGCCGGCGTTGTTGATGAGGATGTCGATGCGTCCCCACCTCGCGACGGTGTCCTCGATCATCGTCGTGGCAACCGCCCGGTCGGCGATGTCGGACGTATCGGCCACGGCCTCTCCCCCGGCGGCGATGATCTCCTCGACCACGTCGGCGGCATTGCCCAGGTCATTGACCACGACCTTCACTCCGCGGGCCGCCAACGCCAGGGCATGGGCCCGGCCCAGTCCGCCACCCGCACCGGTCACCACGGCGACCTGGCCGGCGAAACCTACGGTGCCGTCAGTGCCGTCAGCACTTTCATTGTCCTGCATTCTGAGATTCCCTGTCCTTGCTCATCCGACTCATCCGACTCTTCCGGTTCTTCCGGCTCGTCCTATTCCTCGAAACTACATTTTCTGCTCCGGTACTGTCCGGGTTATGAGCACTGCCGAGATCCTCGACGCCCGTGACCTCTCGTTCCTGCTGCACGACTGGCTGCGGGTCGAGGAACTCACCGACCACGCCCCGTTCACCGAGCACTCCCGGGAGACCTTCGACGCGATGCTCGGGGCGTCCCGCGAGATTGCCGTGGACCTGTTCCGGCCACATATGCGGGCTGCTGACCTGGATGAACCGACCTTCGACGGGCAGCGGGTGACCACCCACGAGGCGGTGCGTCCTGCCCTCGACGCCTTCTCCGCCTCCGGGCTGCTCGCGGCGACCTTCGACGAGACCTACGGCGGGGTGAACCTGCCGCTGACCGTGGCGCGGGCCTGTTTCGCCTGGCCGCAGGCCGCGAACATCGCCACCGCGGCCTACCCCATGCTGACCATGGCCAATGCCGCACTGCTGCTCGCCCACGGCTCGGCGGAGCATATCGCCACCTATGTCGAACCGCAGCTCGCCGGACGTTTCTTCGGGACGATGTGCCTGTCGGAGCCGCACGCCGGCTCGTCGCTGTCGGACGTCCGGACCCGTGCCCGTCGGCAGGACGCACCGAGTGCTGCCGGTGCGTCCGACGCAGCGTCCGGCGGCACCTGGCGGATCACCGGCACCAAGATGTGGATCTCCGGCGGCGACCACGAGATGTCGGAGAACATCATCCACCTCGTGCTGGCCCGCACCGGTGCCGCCGACTCCGGCACGAAGGGCCTCAGCCTGTTCATCGTGCCGAAGGTGCTGGTGGAGGGCCCGTCCGCCGGCGAGCGCAATGATGTCGTGCTGGCCGGACTGAACCACAAGATGGGCTACCGCGGCACCACGAACACCCTGCTGAACTTCGGCGAAGGTGCACACACCCCCGGTGGGGAGGCCGGTGCGGTCGGCTACCTCATCGGCGAGGAGAGCCGCGGCCTGCAGTACATGTTCCACATGATGAACGAGGCCCGGATCGGGGTCGGCACCGGCGCCGCGGCACTGGCGATGACCGGTTACCTGGAGTCGTTGGAGTATGCGCGTTCGCGTCCGCAGGGGCGTCCGATCAGTGCGAAAGATCCCTCGCAGCCACAGGTCGCGATCGCCGAGCACGCCGATGTGCGCCGGATGCTGCTGGCCCAGAAGGCTTATGCCGAGGGGTCGATGGCGCTGTGCCTTTACGCGGCGAACCTGGTGGACAAGGCCACGGTGTCCACTGGCGAGGAGCGCGCCCGGTACGAGCTGCTGCTGGACGTGCTGACCCCGGTGGTGAAGAGCTGGCCGTCGCAGTATGGCCCGGCGGCCAATGATCTGGCGATCCAGGTGCTCGGCGGGGCCGGTTACACCCGCGACTACAACGTGGAGCAGTTCTACCGTGATAACCGGCTCAACCCGATCCACGAGGGGACCCACGGCATCCAGGGCCAGGACCTGCTGGGGCGCAAGGTCGTGATGCAGAAGGGCGCGGGTCTCAAGCTGCTGGTCGAGACCGTGCGCTCGACGATCTCACGCACCTCGGAGCGCTTCCCGGAGCAGGCTGCGGCGCTGTCTGGTCGACTGGACCGCCTGGTGGAGGTGACCGGGGTGCTGTGGCAGGACGGCGACCCGACATCCGCACTGGCCCACGCCACCGACTACTTGGAGGCCACCGGGCATATCGTGGTCGCCTGGTTGTGGCTCGACATGCAGGACGCCGCTGCTGCTGGTGCGGACGCGACGCTCGCCGCCGGCAAGGCGGCCGCTGCGTCCTACTTCTTCAGCCGTGAACTGCCCAAGGTCGACCCGGTGCTGGACCGCCTCGGCGCGCCGGACGCCCTGTTCACCGGGCTGGACACCGACGTGCTGTGAGCAAATTGCCGTCTTTGTTAGGCGGCCGGGTCCAGGGGCCAGCCCGCCCACGCCCGGCGGTGCCTTGGCTCACCCCACTACGCTCAACGCCGCCCTATGGGAGCGGGGTGGCATCGTAAATGTCCGAGTGGTCAGTGTAGATGGCCGATTCTGGGGTGATTCCTGGCCGTTTACACTGACCAGGGAACCATTTACACTGCCACCGCGAGGCTCGAATGTGCGCCCCCTCCGCGGTCGGCACCATCATGATCAATGGATAGAGCCTATCCTTTCGTCGTTCTCCCCGTGGCGAATGGATAAGGCATTATCCATTCTCTTTTTCCCTATCCGCGATTGGCTCCTTGTATAATCGATCGTCATGAGCTCCTGGCCGATCGTTTCCTCCGAAACCCTCCCCTGGGAGTCTCGCGCGCCCATGTCCGCACGGGCGCGCCAGCGCCAGCCGACCGAGTACCAGTCGGCGATCCCCCCGCTGATCGCCGACATCCCCGACATCACCTCCCACCTGTCTGCCGACACCCTCGCCCTGGCTGACCGGGCCACCATCACTGCCGCCCGCTTCGACGCGACTCAGGCCGCCGCCGTACTCCCATTCACCCCACTGCTGCTCCGGGGCGAGTCGGTGGCCTCGTCCCGGATCGAGCAACTCACGTCCTCGGCGCGCAAGGTCATGGAGGCCGAGCTGTTGGGAGCATCCCAGGGCAATGCCGGTCTCATCGTCGCAGCAACCAGCCAGATGAACGAAGCGATTCAATCCACGGAAACCCCAACCGTCGACTCCATCCTCACCTTGCACCAGCTGCTGCTCGAGACCAGCGCCCCGGACATTGCCGGTGTGCTCCGTGCCGACCCGGTCTGGGTCGGAGGCAGCGATGCTCACCCGATCGACGCGCTCTTCGTCCCCCCTGCGCCGGGCCGAGTCCCTGAACTGATGGATGATCTCGAGGGGTTCATGGCCCGCAGCGATGTCCCCGCCCTGGTCCTCGCTGCGCTCAGCCACGCCCAGTTCGAGACGATCCACCCCTTCGTCGACGGCAACGGACGGACTGGACGTGCCCTGATGCACGCGATCCTGCGACACAAAGGGGTCTCGAGCAACGGGATTCTTCCGCTGGCTGCGGGAATACTGGAAGACCCTGACATCTACTTCGGAGCTTTGGACGCCTACCGCACCGGTGATCTCAACGCCATCGTCTGGTTGATCGCCCACGCCACGCTGCGTGGCGCTGAACTCGGCGAATGGCTGGGTTCCGAACTCATCGAGCTCAAGGACTCGTGGGACGGGCTCGTGCATGCACGCCGAGATGCTGCCGACTGGCGGGTCCTCGACCTTCTCGTCCGGCGACCGGTACTCGATGCCGTCGCTGTCCGTGACGAGCTGGGCGTGTCTCCCGCGAACGCCCGGAAAGCGCTGGACCGGCTGGAAAATGGAGGAATCCTCATCAGTTCCCAGGTCGAGAAGAACCGACGCGCATGGCGGTGCCCGGAGGTACTGGAGTTGTTGGACGAGTTCGCCGAACGCGCCGGACGCCGCGGCCACCCCATGTGACCTGGTCTCCTGGTGACCCGACGTCCTGGTGACCTGGTGACCTGGTGACCTGGTGGCCCCGCGAAACCGGGGCCTACTGCTGAGCGTTGGCGGCTGCCAGCAACTGCTCCATCTGCTCCGCAGTGATAGCGCCACCGGAGAATCCGATCATCCGGTCCAGCGGGACGCTACCCACCATCTTCTCCAGGTCCACCCCGAGGGCGTCCCCGGCATCACCGTTGAACGCAGCCAGCGCACCGCCCAGCGCCTCGGCCACGACCGGGTTCGCCATCGCCTCAGCCAGCGAGGACTCCAAGGTCAACGGCACGTTCACCGTCTCGCCCTCAACGTCGACCTGCACCGATCCGCGCAGGTCACGGCTCGAGGAACCCACCGACACCACATAGGTGCCCGGCTCCAGCACGAAGCGCTCCACCCTCACGTCCCAGTACTCGAGGTCGCGGCGGTCCAGGTGGATCTCCACCTCCGCCGACTCCCCCGGCTCCAGGAACACCGAACCGAACCCGGCCAGCGCATTCGGCACCCTGACCTGGTCCGACTCCGGAACGGCGACATAGGCCTGGACGACCTCGCGTCCGGCACGTTTGCCGGTGTTCGTCACCCGCACGGTGACGGTCACACCCTCACCATCGTCATCGGGCTGGCCGAAGATCTGGTCGTACTCGAAAGTGGTGTAGCTCAGGCCGTGCCCGAAGGGGTAGCCGACCTGCAGATGGCGGGCGTCGTACCATCGGTAGCCGACGAACAGGCCCTCGCTGTAGCGCACATGGCCACGCTCACCGGGGAAGTCCAGGTAGGCGGGGGTGTCCGCCAGCCGGACCGGCAGCGTCTCGGTGAGCTTGCCGGACGGGTTGACCGCACCAGTCAGGACGTCGGCGATGGCCGCACCACCTCCCTGGCCCAGCAGGTTGCCGTCGACGATCGCCCCGGCGTACTCCTCCACCTCGTCCAGCGACAGTGCGCCACCGTGGGACAGCACCACCGCCACCCGCGGGTTGACCTCCCGCACCGCGGCCAGCAGGTCGAGCTGCTCGGCGGGCACGTCGATGTCGGTGCGGTCGAAGCCCTCGGACTCCTGGGCATCCGACAATCCGAGGAAGACCACGGCGATGTCGGCGTGTCGGGCGTCCTCCACCGCCTCATCGCGCAGTGCGACGGCCTGCTCGGTGTCCGGCCCGGAACCATCGGTGACGAAGCCGCGGGCGTAGGTCACCGGCGCGGCCAGGCGCGCCTTGATCTCCTCCAGCGGCACGTCGATGCTGGTCGGGTTGACGTGGGACGATCCGCCGCCCTGGTAGCGGGGCATCTCGGCGAAGGCGCCGATGACGGCGACCGAGCCGGTCACCCCGTTCGCGTCGATCGGTAGGACGTGGCGGCCATCGGCACCATCGTTCTTCAACAGGACCACGGATTGCGAAGCGGCACGTCGGGCCAGTTCATGGTGGGCAGCCTGGGTGTCCTCGTCGAAGGTGGCGTCCTGCCGGCGGTTCGCCGCTGCGGTGGTGGCGAGTTCGGCGACACGGGAGGCGGCGAGGGTGACGTCCTGCTCATCCAGGGAGCCGTCGGCGACGGCGGCGACGACCTCGGCGTCCGACGCGCCACCGTCGGCAGGCATCTGCAGGTCAAGGCCTGCCTGGACAGCGGGAACACGGCCGCCGACAGCACCCCAGTCGGAGACCACCGCACCACGGAAACCCCACTGACCTCGCAGGATGTCGGTGAGCAGGAAGCGGCTGTGGCGGACCGGCACCCCGTTGACCGCATTGTAGGAGCACATCACCGTCCAGGGCTGGGCGTCCTCGACGATGCGGCGGAAGCCGCGCAGGTAGACCTCGTGCAAGGGTCGGGGGTCGACGTCGGAGCTGATGCGCATCCGGTCGTCCTCCTGGTTGTTCAGCGCGAAGTGCTTCAGCGACGCACCGACCCCACCGCTCTGCAGGCCACGGACCCAGGCGGTGCCGAGCACCCCGGTGACATGCGGGTCCTCGGAGTAGTACTCGAAGTTGCGTCCACCCAGCGGGGAGCGCTTGATGTTCACACCTGGCCCGAGGAGGACCTGGACGTCCGCCGCCTGCGCTTCCTCGGCGAGTGCGGCACCGACCTTCTCGACGAGCTCCGGGTCCCAGCTCTGCGACAGACCCGCGGCCGGCGGGAAGCAGGTGGCCTTCACGCTGCCGGCGAGGCCGAGGTGGTCGGAGGACCCCTTTTGTTTGCGCAGGCCGTGGGGCCCGTCGGTGAGGGTGAATGAGGGGACGCCGTCGGCCTCCTTGGTCTGCCAGAAGTTCTGGCCGGAGCCGAGGCCGGCGCGGGTCTCGAGCGGGAGGGATGCGGCGGGTAAGGCGGGTGAGGCGGTGGCGGATTCGGAAGCTGCGGTGTCCGGTGTGATGTGGCTCATACTCCCGTTTCTACCCGTATCACCGGCGCAAGGGGCGGGGGGTGCCTGACGGAAGGGAGAAAGCATGCCCCCGTCTGTGGTCAGGCCAGCATCCCACCACCTGCAATAGGGACTCATCAGGCGCAGCCGCTCAGAAGCGCCGGGCCAGAACCACTCCTGCACTGCCGAGCACTACCGTGGCCACACTGAACACGACGGAACTGCCCACCAGACCAAGGGGAACGGTCAGCATGCCGGCCAGCATCGCCGGCACGGTCAGTGACAGGTAACCGACAATGAAGTAGCTCGTGGTCACTGCGGTGCGCTCCTCCGGCGCAACTGCCGCCGTCATTGCCCTCATACCGGTCATGAACACCAGTCCCTGGCCAAGGCCACCCACCACCGACGAGACGATCAGCAGCGGCAACGTCCCCACCTCCACCGCCACGACAAGCAGAACCCCGCACAGCACCAGCAGCGCGGAGCCGCCGGCCATCAGAACCCTGTCGCCCACACTCCGCAGCAGAATCTGTCCCAGTGCCGAGGCCAGGAACAGGGAAGACACGACCGACGCGATCACCGCCGAGTCGGATATGCCCAGTTCAGCGGCCATGAAGTTCGGGGTAATCGACGAATACAGTCCGCAGATCGTGTAGCCGGCGACCGTACCTGGCAGGGCTGCGGCGAACAGCCGACGCGCAGCGACGGGCATCCCCGGAACCTGGGGCCGTGGCAACCATCCGGCGGTACGGTCGCGGACCACCCGGTCGCGCACGGCGGGCAACAGGACTGCGGCGAAGGCCAGCAGGACCGCGTGCACGATGAACGGTCCGGTCAGCGGGGTGTCCACCACCGAGCCGACCGCTCCGGACATCAGGATCCCCAGGCCGAGCCCACCGATGTTCGCCGCGGTGGCCAGTGCAGCTGCCAGGGTCTCCCGTCCGGCTGGCGCGTTCTCCATGACGGTGACGGTGCCGGTGGACGTGAAGATACCTGCGGCGAGGCCGGACAGCACCCGGCCGATGTACATCAGCACCAGGCCGACGGTCGTTCCGTTTCCCGTCCCGGCGATCAGGAACAGGCCGGCGGACAGCATCGACAGCACCACGGCGACGCCCAGGACCGGTCGGCGTCCGAGCGTGTCGGAGAGCCGGCCGAAGATCACCAGGCCAGCGACGACACCGATGGCGTAGATGGCAAAGAGCACGGTGGTCGCCGCATCCCCGAACCCGAAGGCCGCCGACATCTCCGGGTACAGCGGTGTGGGCATCGTGGTGCCCATCATCACGACCGCGAAGACGTACGCGGCCGCGGCGAGGGAACGTCCGGTCGCCGGAGTGTTGTTCATGCCGGGCGACATGCCGGCCGTGGCGGAGGTCGACTGTGTCCGGCTGTCATTCATCTGTGCCAGCGTACAACTCCGGTCAGGCTGCCGGTCAGGCCCGGAAGTATCAGACCTGGAAGTAGAGGTGCGTGTGCCGGGCGCAGCCGGGATTGAAGGGTGCGGCGCAGTGGGGGCATGCGGGACGCTCGGGGTGTTGTGCCGATCCCGCGTAGAGCGACAGGTACTCCCCCACACTCAGCCAGGTTCCGCAGCACCGGCACATCACCGCGTCAACGGCGAGGTCATCGGAGGTGTCGGTCGGCCAGGGTGTCACCGGATGGTCGGACGCCTCATCATGGCAATGCAGGCAAGGGTAGGTCCTCCCGCAGCAGTGGAACCGGATCGCCACGACGTCCAGCCGGGAGTTCCAGTGCTCGCAGCCGACCCCGCCGATGAGGTGCGCAGTCTCCGAAGGATCAGAAGTCATTGACCAGCACCGCTGCCCCGTCGAAGCGTCCTGCCTTGAGGTCCTGCAGGGCGTCCAACGGCTCCGGTGGCATGTCGTAGGCCCCCGCCGCCGAGGCGCAGCCCAGCGACAGGGCACGTTCCTGGGCGGCTTTGTCCCTGGTCAGAACGTGTACTTGTGCGCCGTCGGCCAGGGCGAGCTGGGCGCACAGGTGGGCGGATCCGCCGAAGCCGTAGAGCCCCAGCCGGGCAGGACGCTCCGGCGTGGACGCCGGCAGCCCGGCGCGCTGCAGGGTGTGGTGGCCGATGATGCCGGCACGCACCACGGTGTACTCGGCGTATCCGCCGTCGGCGTCCCAACCGGTGTAGGTCGAGTTCGGGCAGAGGTTTTCGCGTCCGGTCGCGCGCCACCGGCATTCCCCGCAGGTGGAACGCAACCACGCGACACCGACCCGGGCGTCCTGCCACTGTGCGGGCACCCCGTCACCGGTGGCGACGACCCGTCCGACGATCTCATGGCCCGGCGTCACCCGGTCATGGTGAACGTCCAGGTCCCCCTCGGTGACGTGCAGGTCGGTGCGGCACACCCCGCAGGTGTGCACGTGGACGAGCAGCTCGCCGGGCCCGGGTGTCGGCACCGGCTTCTCCACCAGCTCCAGTGGTGGGGTGGGGCCGGCGACCGGTGCGGGTGTCGTGACCTGCCAGGCGTGCATGGTGGTGGGGATGGTGGTGGCGGTGTCCATACCTCCAGTATGCGACGGTGTCCGTGGTCCTTCCGCCGCCCGGCTACTGCCGACCCACGAACGGAGTAAACGGCGCGGGGGTCGCCGCCTGCTCCCGGTCGGGACGGAAGGACGCCAGCAGGCCGGACGCGTCGGCCAACTCACCGTCCTGCCCGCCAGTCCCCGCGCGTTCCGCGGTGATCTCGACTGCGGCGAGGCGGCCGAGCAGGGCGGCGAGTGTCATCCCGGAATGGGTGACCAGGGAGTAGATCCGCCGGGAGCTGTCCGTGAACCCGACGAGCGGGAAGCCGTCCTCCGGCAGACTGCGGGCCGAGAGGAACACCTGTTCAACAGCAATATCTGACCCCAGCACCTCGCGGAGTTCGGACTCCATGATCCGGCGGACGTCGTCGAGCAGGGCGTCCTGCAGAGAAGGATCGACCGGCTCGCCGGGCTCGGCGGCCTCGACGACGCGGTGCTCCACCCCCGGCAGCTGCACCCACAGGCGTCCATCGTGGCGTGGGCGCAGGTTGATCCGTTCGGAGATCACCACGTGCCCCAGCGGAACCTCGGTGGCGGCAGTGAGCCCGATGAGACTGTGCACCCGGGGCGTCGGAACGTCCACCGCGGCCACCGGAAGGCCGAGGTCGCGGGAGGCTGCACCTGCGGCGATGACCACGGTGTCCGCGGTGAGTTCGGTGCCGTTGTCGAGCAGCACCCGGGCACCGGCAGAGCCGGAGGTGCCGGTAGACACCTTCGTGACCAGACCCTTCGTCACCTCAACACCACGGTCGGCAAGGTCGGCGGCGAGCCCGGCAGCGAAGAGATCGGCGTCGAGGTGGCCCTCGGACGGCAGGTGCAGTGCGGATCCGGGCAGCGTCGACCAGTCCACCGCCGGTTCCACCCCGGCCAGATCCGTGCGCGGCACCGGAGACACCGGATAGTCCTGGCTGCGGAGCCAGTCGACACGGGCGTCCGCAACGTCTGCCGACGCAACCAACACGCATCCGGACTCGTGGAACCAGGTTCCGTCGAGTTCCTGCTGCAACCGGTGATGCTCGGCGATACCCCGGGCGTTGAGCCGGTGGTAGGCGGCCGGGGGCTTGTTGTTGGCGTTGATCCAGGCGAAGGACCGGTGGCTCGCCCCGGCGAGCGGCTGGTCCGGGCCCGCCGCGTCCACCAGTGTGACCTGGTTGCCGCGGACGGCCAGTTCGCGGGCGGCGGCCAGCCCGAGGACGCCGGCGCCGATGACCAGGACGCTCGAGGTCTGCGTGTTCTCCATGTCCTTGTACGCAACCGGCTTCGTCGCCCCGGGTCAAGTGCCCTGCGGGGGAAGCCCACCCCTGATGGAGAATCACATGCGATCAAATACAAACGGTCACATAACCAACTGTTCACAGTTCTGATTGTGCCCGGTAGAGTCACGGCAGCAGGAAATTTACCTCTCCGACATCTCCCAACCCAGGAAACGAGCACCTCATGCCCACCCACCTCATCATCATGGGTGTCAGCGCCAGCGGGAAGACCACTGTCGCAGAACTCATCGACGCACACACAGGCGTGCCCTACGCCGAGGCCGACGAGTTCCACCCGGCCGCCAACAAGGAGAAGATGGCGTCCGGCGAACCCCTCACCGACGACGACCGGTGGCCCTGGCTGTACGAACTGCGCGACTGGATGACCGCGCAGGCCACTGCGGGTCACTCGACCATCGTGACCTGCTCGGCATTGAAGAAGAGTTACCGGGACGTGCTGCGTGAGGCCGAGGGTGAGAAGCACTTCGTCCTGCTCGACGCACCGCAGGAAGTCCTGGCCGAACGGATGGCCGCCCGCAAGGGGCACTTCATGCCCGTCTCACTGCTGCGCTCCCAGCTCGACACCCTCGAGCCGCTGACCAGCGACGAGGACGGCTGGACGGTGAACGCCACCGCCACGCCGGAGGAGATCGCCCGGGAGGTGCTCGAACTGGTCGGCGACTTCGGTGACGCCGTCGCTGATGTCACTGACGCCACTGCCGGCGGCGACGTTGCCGCGGACGCCGCGGGAGCGGAGCGGTGAACGCCCTGATCCTCGCGCAGGACGCGACCCAGGTACTCGCGCAGGATGCCGCGACCGCCAGCGACGGCCAGCTCGTCGTCGCCGCCCTGCTCGGCATCGCCCTGATCGTCGCCCTCATCGTCTGGGCGAAGCTGAACCCGTTCCTGGCGCTGATGATCGGCTCGGTCGTGCTGGCGCTGGTGGCCGGCATCCCGCTGGTGGACTCGTTCGTGAGCTTCACCGCCGGTTTCGGCGGCACCATCGGCAGCGTCGGTGTGCTGATCGCCCTCGGTGCGGTGATCGGCCAGTTCCTGGTGAAGTCGGGCGCGGCGGACAGTATCGTCGACGCCTTCCTGGACCGCACCGCACCCGCCCTGCGCCCCTGGGTGATCGCGGGACTGGCGATGCTGCTGGGTATCCCCCTGTTCTTCGAGGTCGGGATCGTGCTGCTGATCCCGGTGGTAATGCTTGCCGCCCGACGTTCCCAGTTGCCGGTAATGGTGCTGGGCATACCGGCGCTGGCCGGACTGTCCGCTCTGCATGCGCTGGTGCCGCCGCACCCGGGCCCACTGATCGCGGTGGACGCCCTGAACGCGAACCTAGGTCTGACCCTGGCATTGGGCCTGCTGGTTTCGGTGCCGGTCGTGGCGATCGCCGGCCCGTTGTCGGCGAAGCTCATGGCCAGGTGGGTGCCGATCCCGGCGCCGACGACGATTTCCGGCCAGGACATCACCGAGCTGAGTTCCACCGAGGGGCCGAAGCCGTCGGTGGGCCGCGGTCTGACCGTGGTCCTGCTGCCGGTGGTGATGATGCTCTCGCGCACGCTGGTGGAGTCGCTGCAGATCTCGGAGGATTCTGCAGTCTTCACGACCTTCGAGTTCCTCGGCGAACCGATCGTGGCGCTGTTGGCCACGGTCCTGCTGGCGATGTACTTCCTGGGCTTCGGCATCGGACGCACCCGCCAGGAGGTCTCTGACCAGGTCGGCAGTGCTTTCGGCCCGATCGCCGGAGTGATCCTCATCGTCGGTGCCGGTGGTGGTTTCAAGGAGACGCTGGTGGACACCGGTGTGGCCGACGTTGTCGGCCAGTGGGTGCAAGACGCACCGGTCTCACCGTTGGTCGCCGGCTGGCTAGTGGCGGTGTTCATCCGCCTGGCGACCGGTTCAGCGACGGTGGCGACGGTGACCGCGGCGGGCATCATGGCCCCGGTCGTGACCGACATGGGCTCGGTCGAGGTCGCGCTGATGGTGCTGGCGATCGGTGCGGGTTCGGTGTTCTTCTCGCATGTCAACGACGCCGGTTTCTGGCTGGTCAAGGAGTACTTCGGGATGACCGTCCCGCAGACCTTGAAGACCTGGTCGGTGATGGAGACGGTGCTGTCGGTGGTGGCCCTTGGCGTGGTGCTGCTGCTGAACCTCATCATTTGACCGGGTCCGGCCTGGTGATCAGGCGGATGGCGGTCCAAACAGGCTCCGATCCGCAACATAGACGGAGAGGTCACCATTCGGGCTCTCCAGTGACCTCTCCGACGCACTTCCACTGTCCCGTTCGAACAATCCGTTCGAACGGGACACTTTCGTGTCCGGGGCAAATGTGATGATTCGTCATGTCCTTGAGGAGAGGACAGCTTTACCGGCCGACGACGATCCGTGTGGCGGTCGTTCACTTTTCACGAGAGAGACTCTGACGTTCATCATGAGCACCCAGCTCCCGCCCCAGGGCGAACCCCCCACCCAGCCCGACATCACCGGGTCCGCCAAGAAGAAGCCCTTCTACAAGAAGGCCTGGTTCATCATCCTGGCGATCATCGTCGTCCTCGGAATCTTCGGCCTCGCCACCAGTGGCGAGGAGAAGGAGACCGCCGCGAGCTCGAGCGATTCCACAACCAGTGCCATCGAGACCCCTGCCCGTAGCAGTGATGACAGCGATGACGAGGACGATTCCCGCCAGCCCAACCCGACCCCTGCGAACACCCGCAACCAGGCGGTCACGGCGGATACGCCCGACATCACTGACACCGACGACTCTGCCGACGCCGAGCCGGCGAACAACTCTTCAGACGACAGTGTCCCGGCCGAGTACCGTTCTGCACTGGCGAAGGCCCAAAGCTACAACCGCACGATGCACATGTCGAAAGCTGGCCTCTACGACCAGCTGACCTCGGAGTACGGCGAGGGATTCTCCGCGGAAGCTGCCCAGTATGCCGTGGACAACGTCAACGCCGACTGGAACGAGAATGCCCTCAAAAAGGCCCAGAGCTACAACGACACGATGCACATGTCGAAGGCCGGCCTCTACGACCAGCTGGTGTCCGAGTACGGTGAACAGTTCACCGCTGAGCAGGCCCAGTACGGCGTGGACAACGTCAACGCCAACTGGAACGAAAACGCCCTGAAGAAGGCCCAGAGCTACCAAGAGACGATGAGTATGTCCCCGTCCGCGATCCATGACCAGCTGACCTCGGAGTACGGCGAAGAGTTCACGGTCGAGGAGGCCGACTACGCCATCGCCAACCTGGGTTGACAGCAAGGCCCTGCAAGGGCCCACGAACCGTCGCTACCCTGGCGACCATGACCTCCATCAAGAACATCCCGGCCCGGGCCCTCGACGGCAGTGAATACTCGCTGGCCGATCACGACGGCCCGTTGCTCATCGTCAACGTGGCATCGAAATGTGGCCTGACCCCGCAGTACACCGCTTTGGAACAGCTCGCGAAGGACTACGGCCCGCGCGGGCTGACCGTCATCGGTGTGCCATGCAACCAGTTCATGGGCCAGGAACCCGGATCGTCCGAAGAGATCGCCGAGTTCTGCTCCACGACCTACGGTGTCACCTTCCCCCTGCTGGAGAAGACCGAGGTCAACGGGGAGAACCGACACCCGCTCTACGAGGCGCTGACGCAGACGCCCGACGCCTCCGGCACCGCCGGTGACATCGAGTGGAACTTCGAGAAGTTCCTCGTCGGCGCCGACGGCGAAGTGCGTGCCCGGTTCCGTCCGCAGACCGTTCCGGACGACCCGGACGTCACCACCGCAATCGAAGCTGCGCTGCAGTAGCGACTCCGTCCGACGGCACCTGACAGAGTCCGGCGGGGTCAGGCGGGGTCAGGCGGGGTCAGCGTCAGCGTCCTCAACGATCGCCGTATAGGTGACCTCACCGTCCTCGACCTCGGTGACGGTAACCGTCGCCGGATACTCCACAGCCTGGTCGATCACCGTGCACTCCACCGAGGCATCGAGCTTGGCAGGAAGGTCAGCGTCACAGGTGAAGTCGTGAGTCCCGCCACCCCGTTCCTCCAGGTACTCGCTCCACAGCGACAACTCCAGGCGTCCGACGGGAACCTCCGCATTTTCACCGGTACCGGCGTAGATCTCAGCCCCGATTTCCGTGCCGTCACCGCCGGAACCGGAGCCGCCGCCGTCGTTCATCATCACAGCGACAACCCCGATGACGACAGCAACAGCCGCCACAAACCCCAGGACAATCGCCCCTTCCTTGAAATAGGAGCGCCACTCCCGCATCGACGGCACCCCGGTCCAGGTGGTCGGTGCCAGATTCTTCGGTGACCCGTAGGCCTCCGAGCCCGGGCCGTGCATGGGAACCTCGCTGGCCCCTGGGCCCCTGGAACCTGAGCCCGTGGAACCCGGACCTCCGCGTGAGGGGTCGGGCAGGGAAAACCCGAAGCCTCTCCGGGAGGGGCTCGCCGGGGTGAACGCCGGGGTCTCGGTCTCCAGGTCCTCGATCAGCTGGAGCAACTGTCCCCTGGTGGCGGCCCGACCAGCGGCATCGCTGCGACGTACGTGCTCCCCCGAACTCAACTGGCCCCCGCGCTGTGCCTTGTCGAGCAGGGACTTGATCATGGCTCGGTCAAGGTCGGAGGCAGGCACTCTCCGCTGATCCTGGTTCATACGGCGCCCTCCAGCCGGCTCACCTGTGCTGATCATCTCTCACGCTCATAATACGCGTGCCGAAGAAGCTACAGGCCCTACCCCGATACCCCATAACTTTAGTGACCTACATCACTGTGGGTTACATTGTTGCGTATGTGAAACACACTGATCGCACAGGACCGAGGAGGAACAATGCCAGGCACGACCCCCGACCATCCCTACAGTCCAGCCAAGCGGGTGGGGTCGACCGTCTACGTCTCCGGAGCGCTCTCCGTCGACGCCGACTACCAGCCGGTGACCGGGCGACGCGAGGCTCTCGACGCCGCACTGGACCGGATGACAGAGCGGCTGTCCACGGAGGGCGGAACAACCGCCGATGTCGTGAAACTCACCTACTTCGTCACCGACTTGTCGCTGCGCGAGGAGGCGAACCAGCAGTTCGCCGAGAAGTTCGCCGGAACCGGCGCCGCGCGCACGTTCCTCGAGGTCTCCTCGCTGCCCTACGGTGCGTCCGTGGAGATCGACGCCATCGCTGACGTCGCTGATGTCCCACACAGCGCGGACAGCGCGGACAGCGTGGACAGCGCAGAAAGCGCAGAAAGCGCAGGAAACTCTGACATCGCTAACGCCACTGCAACCTCCGGAAGGACCCCGATGAGCGCCGACGACCAGGACTACATCGACCGGGTGATGACCCAGTGGTCCGCGGCGGAGCCAGAGCTCGACGTGAGGCCGCTGGACGTCTTCGGTCGACTGCACCGGGTGTACCTGAAGTACAGCAGGATCATGGACCAGACATGCGCCGAGTTCAACATCACCCAGTCCGACTTCGAGGTGCTCGCTGCGCTGAAGCGTTCCGGACAGGGCGGACCCGTCGCCGCCGCCGCGCTGGCCGAGGAAGCTCTGGTCAGCACCAGTGACATTCCCTCACAGCTCCACCGCCTGGAGGATGCCGGCCTCATCGACCGGATCCGGGGATTCACCGACCGTAGTAGCGTGCAGGTTCGGCTCACCCCGGCCGGCGAGGAACTGATCAACCGGCTGGCCCGGGAGCATTTCACCCGCGAGGCCGAGCTGCTGGAAGGGCTCAGCGACAATGACCGCGAGGTGCTCTCGGACGTCCTGCGGCGACTGTCATCCTCACTGGGGACGCCCTGGTAGCACGAGCGGATCGCCCAAATCCGGAGCCGGGAGTGAACACGCCTCCTACGACTCGAGCAGCGCGTAGACCAGCGTGTCCGTCCACTCCCCCTTGCTCCACCAGTCCTGCCGGAAGTGCGCCTCCTGCCGCATCCCGAGCCGTTCGGCGAGGCGCGCGGAGGCGGTGTTGCGGGCGTCCATCCGGGCGATGATCCGGTGCAGCCGGTAGTGCCCGACGCCCAGCTCCAGGACCGCCCGCACCGCCTCGGAGGCGTATCCCCGTCCGCCGTGGTCGGGGTGCAGTACCCAGCCGATCTCGGCGCACCGGCCCGGACCATTGCCGTCACCGTCGAGCCACAGCAGGACGTCCCCCACCGGTTCCCCGTCATGTTCGATCACCAGGGCCAGGGTGCCGGACGGCCCCGCAAGGTCGGTCTGGCCGCACCGTGCATCCAGCTTCTCCCGTGCAACCTCGGACGTCCACGGGTCGTCGAGCAGGTACCGGGCCACGTCATCACGCGCATACAGCGACTGCAGCCACGACTCGTCGCCGTCGCGGTGAGGACGCAGGCTCAATCGGTCGGTGGTCAGTGGCAGCTCGACCGGTCCCGTGGGCGGGTCCAGCCGACGCTCGACGTGGACCAGGTCGACGTCCTGCCCTGATGGCGCGGTACCGCGCACGGTGCCCCGGTTGAGGAATCCGGCGGACTCCAGGATGCGGCGGGACGCCACGTTGTCGGGCACGGTCCGCGCGGTCAACGTCGTCAGTCCACTGCCGGAGGCCAGCTCGGCCGCGAGTCCCTACGCCGCTCCGGCCAGCCCGCGTCCGCGGTGGTCGGGGTGGATCTAGAAGCCGACCTCGGCCGAGTCATCGGTGACGTCGAAGACCACCAGGCTGCCGGTGAAGGCGTCCGTGGTGGCGTCGGCTATGGCGAGAACAGCAAGATCGCCGCTGTTCAGTCCGTCTTCGACGACGCAAGCGATCATCTCCTGCACCGACGCTTCGGTGTACCGGAATTCGGGGAGGTGTGCGTAGCGGCGGACGTCCGGGTCGGTGGTGCCGTCGGCGTAGGACGCGGCGTCCGACTCGTTGTGCGAGTGCGAGCCGCCCTCCCAGTCGACACAGGCACCCTCGGAGTACCTGGCCTTCATGAAGCAGCCGGAGAAGGACGGGGAAGGACCTCCTGGTGAGGCTGTACCGTTCCAAGATCTTCTCCTTGAAGTGAGTGTATCTGAGTAACTCTCATCCTGATCTCGGGAGATCTCTCGTCCATTTCCCCAGGGTGAAGACCGATAGCCGATGTCGAGGTGGCCAGGTTTCTGATCTGTATACCGAAAGCCTCACAGTTGTCACGGGGAAGTTTCATGTTCGTCTATCTGCTGGCGGAGACTTCGCGAGCGACCTGGCGTCGGATTGCCGTCGTGTCACGCGCGACCCGTTGCGGCACACGACGGGACGGCGGACACGCTCGCCGCCGCAGGGCCCTTGGCACCGGAAGAATCACCGTCAGAACTGCACCGGAGCGGTGCCGCGGCGGGCACGCAGGGGTGGCCGTCGGGGGTGCCTTATCGAGGAGTGTAACGATTAGGTCACGGTCATCGGTTAGGGTGTGTGTCACGCCGGGAACAACCCGGGACGCCTGAATTCGAAAGGATGATCACTATGATCGACACCATCGCCACCTTCTTCTCCTCCGTCGTCGGCCTGCTCCAGGACGGCATCACCGGCTTCGTCGACGCTGTCGCCGGCCTGTTCTAATAACAGCAGCGTTCACTGCATCAACCCCCGTCGTCTCTCGTGGGAGACGACGGGGGTTGATGTATTCGTGACCTTCAGTGACGGCGCGTAGATCAGCCTGTGGGCCAGCCGCGGAGGGCTCACTCGTAGCTGTACCAGCCTTTCCCGGTCTTGCGTCCGTAGTCGCCGGCGGCGTACTTCTCGGCGATCAGTGGATGGGGCTTGTCCTTCTCATCCCCGGTGATCTCGTAGGCGGCCTGCCGGATGTCGTAGGTGACCTCGATGCCGACCAGGTCCATCAGTTCGAAGGACCCCCTCGGGTGACCGAGCGCGGTCTTCGCCGCTGCGTCGATGTCCTGGTAGGACGCCACGTCGTTGGCGACCAGGTCCAACGCCTCGGCGCGGATCGCCCAGAGCAGGCGGTTGGCGACGAAGCCGGGGACCTCCTTGGTCAGCAGGACGGGCTGCTTGCCCATCGCCTCGACCACGGCGGTCGCGGTGGCGACGGTGGCATCGCTGGTGGCAGTGCTGTCCGCGCCGGTACCGCCGTGCCGGACGATCTCCACCGCCTTCATCACCAGCGCCGGGTTGAAGAAGTGCATATTGCACACCTGGGCAGGACGACCCGAGGCCTCGGCGACCTCTGAGGAGCCGTAGGTCGAGGAGTTCGTCGCCAAGACGGCATGTGCCGGGGCGAGTTCGCCGAGCTGGGCGAAGATCGAGCGTTTGACCTCGAGCTTCTCCGTCGCCGCCTCGATCACCAGGTCCGCCTGACCCACCGCATCGGCGAGATCGGTGGTGAACCGGATCGGTGAACCCGGCGGCGTCGGCGGCCATGCCGATCTGGCGGCCCATGGTGCCCGAGCCGATCACGGCGATGTTCTGCACGGTATTCGCGGTGTTCGCGTTCGCTGCATTCACCATGCTCACCTGCCCTGGAAGTCCGGGGTGCGCTTGCCAGGAAGGCCGCCGCGCCCTCGGCCTTGTCCTCGGTGGTGTAGAGCAGCGTCTGCGCCAGTCGCTCCAGCAGCAGGCCGGTGCGCTGGTCGGTGTCCGCCCCGGCGACGAAGGCCTTCTCCCCGGCGCCGGTGAACACCACCGCCTGCACCGCCGGGTCGTCCTGCCAGGCATCGAGCACCGCAGAGATCTCGGAGAGGACGGTACGGGACAACGCATTGCGCTTCTCCGGCCGGTTCACGGTGATCACGCCGGTGCGGTCCGTGACCTCGGCGAGAATGGTCTCGAAGTCCCCTCCCGCGAATGCCTTTACTTCGCACCTCCTTCCTGCGCACCGGGCGCCTGGAACGCCCCGACGCCGGTGATCGACCGGCCCAGGGTCAGAAGGTGGACCTCGTCGGTGCCCTCGTAGGTCCGGACGGCCTCCAGGTTGTTAGCGTGACGCTGCGGCGAGTAGTCCAAGGTGATGCCGTTGCCGCCGAGCATCGCGCGGGCCTCCCGTGCCACCTCGATTGCCATCCGGGTGTTGTCGAGCTTGCCGGTGGAGATCATCTCCGGGGTGACACCCGGGCCGTCCTTCGCCCGGCCGATGTTGTGCGCCAGGTGGTAGCCCTTGTTGATCGCCACGGCCATATTCGCCAGTTTGGCCTGGGTGAGCTGGAAGTGGGTCAGCGGAGTGCCGAACTGGGTGCGGTGGTTCGCGTACTCCAGTGCGGCAGTGAAGGAGTCCCGCGCGGCACCCACCGCACCCCAGAGGATCCCGTAGCGGGCCTCACTGAGGCACTGGAAGGGGCCCGACAGACCCACCGCAGTGTCCGCCGGCAGCAATGCGGATGCGGGAAGGCGCACATTGTCCAGCTCGATCTCGCACTGCACCGAGGCCCGCATCGACATCTTCTGCTCGATCACCGTCGCGGTGAACCCCGGGGTGTCGGTCGGCACCACGAAGCCTCGCACACCCCGGCCCTTTCCGGGCTCCTCGGTCTGCGCCCAGACGATCGCGACGTCCGCGAGGTTCGCCAGGCCGATCCACCGCTTCTTCCCGTTGAGCACCCAGTCGCCACCGGGCTCATGCCGGGCATTGGTGCTCATCGACGCCGGGTCGGAACCGCTGTCCGGCTCGGTCAGCGCGAAGCAGCCGATCGCGTCGCCGGTGGCCATCTTCGGCAACCACTCCTGCTTCTGATCCGGGGATCCGTGCTTGTAGATCGCACTCATCGCCAGCGATCCCTGCACCGAGACGAAGGTGCGCAGACCCGAGTCCCCGGCCTCGAGTTCCTGGACCGCCAGGCCGTACTCCACGGCACTGCGTCCGGCGCAGCCGTAGTCCTTCAGGTGCATGCCCAGCACCCCGAGCGTGCCGAGAGCCGGCACGATCTCGCGGGGGAAGTGTCCGGCGGAGAACCACTCTGCGATGTTCGGGCGGATCTCGTTGTCGACGAACGTACGGACCCGCAGTGCCTGGTCCCTCTCCTCCGGGGTGAACAGACCGTCCAACCCGGAGACGTCGACCGGACCCCACCAGGAACCGCGGGCGCTCGTGACCTGCGGGACAACGGCAACCTGGCCGGGGGATGCGCCGTTCGGCTGGTGCTGTTCGGTGTCGTGCTGGGGCATGGCGGTTGCTCCTTGTCAGGGCGAGGGCGAGGCTGCGGACGTGGACTTCCGCCACAGTAGTAACCCCCTATAGTGACTGCAATCACAATGATGTGACTTCCCCGTCACTCCCCTGTGTGGCAGCGGGGCGTCCTCCCCGACGCACGAAAAAGCAGGGACACCGTGGAAACGGTGTCCCTGCTGCGCCGGTGCGGCGACGCGGTTCTGCGGTGCGGCTAGCGGGCGCTGACCTGGCCGAAGAGCTTCGCGATGGGCGCGATGACCAGTGGCCGGGCTGCGAACAGTGCGGCGATACTGAGGAATATCGCGGCAACGAACCAGAAGAAGCCGCCCCAACCTCCGTCGGGGTTTCCGGCGAACATGTGGTCCAGGTTCTTCTTCATGCCGGTGGCGAAGACCAGGAAGACGTGGGCGATGACGAACAGGACGAAGAACAGCATCGTCGGGTAGTGGATCGCACGGGCGACCGGTGCCGGGTAGATCTTGTTCAGCGTCTTGGCTTCCTTCGGCCACCACTCGCTCTGGCGCAGGCCGGAGATGATCGACAGCGGCGCTGCGATGAAGACCACGGCGAAGTACATCAGCTGCTGGAGGGAGTTGTAGTTGACCCAGCCGTTCTCGGCCGGCCAGTTCAGCGAGGTGTACTGCAGGATCGCCGACAGCGCGTTCGGGAACACGTCCCAGCTGGTCGGGACGATACGTGCCCAGTGCCCGCTGGCGAACAGCAGGACGACGAAGATCAGACCGTTGAGCATCCACAGCAGGTCGAGCGAGGTGTGGAGCCACAGGTGGATGCTGATCTTCTTGCCACCCTTCTTCGGCTGCCAGACCGCCGGCGGCTTCGCCTGGCGGCGCACCCGAAGACCGGACTGGATGATCAGGAAGAGGAAGAAGAAGTTCAGGAAGTGGGTCCAGCGGGCCCAGGCCGGGAAGCCGTCCTCGACGAAGTCGGGCAGGTGGTACTCGCCCGGGTAGTCCTCCATCCAGGACTGGACGCTGTCGAGGCCGTAGATCCACTTGGAGATGAAGACCACGACGGCAGCCAGGACGACAGCGATGCCCAGGCCGATGCCGGCCAGCTTGCCCCACTCGCCCAGGGACTTCTCGCCGATCATGATCGGCTCTTTCTTCTTCTCCTTCTTTGCGGCGGGCTTCGCCTTGGTGGCGGTGGCCGCTGCTGCGGCACCAGCACCTGCGGCGGCTGCGCCAGCTGTGGCCGGGGCACCGGGGACGCCCGGGGCGCCAGCGGCAGGAGCACCAGGTGCGCCCGCTGCGGGAGCGCCGGCAGCCGGGGCACCAGGGGCGCCGGGAGCTGCGGCGGCCGAAGCACCCGGAGCACCAGCGGCGGGAGCGCCGGGGGCGCCCGGAGCAGCAGGTGCACCCGGGGCAGACGGAGCGCCCGGAGCGCCGGCGGCGGGGGCTGCAGGCGCACCAGGGGCGCCCGGAGCAGCAGGTGCGGACGGCGCACTAGGCGCACCAGGAGCGCCGGGCGCAGACGGTGCTGCAGGTGCGGACGGGGCACCCGGCGCGGACGGCGCGGACGGAGCTGCCGGGGCAGCGTCACCGGCGGAGGCAGCAGGGGCGGCCGGAGCTGCAGGTGCAGCGGGAGCACCAGGCGCACCCGGGGCGCCGGGAGCGTCGGCTCCGCCGAGCTTGATCGGCTCGCCCGGAGCCGGAGCTGCGGGAGCGGCCGGCGCATCGGCGGACGGTGCTTCCGGTGCAGCCGAAGCGTCCGGCGCTGCGGGAGTCTCGGTAGAGGCGGCAGGGGCCTGGGCGGCGGACTGGGCAGCATCGTCAACCACTGCGTCCTGTGCCGGTGCGTCCTGACCCTCGGGGTTCACCTTGGCTGCCTCGGGCTGGTTGCCCGGCTCGGGCATCCGCGGTGCGCCGGGCGGCGGGGGCGGGATAGGCATGGTCTCTCAGTCTCCTACAGATTGTCGCTTGTCAATAGCGGCGATAAGTCATGGATCATTCTGACGGAATCATAACGTCTGAAGGCCGTTCTCTCGCAGTGGCCACCGTCTTCGACTGCGACCCGGCGCGACCTCTTCTGAAATGATAACTAGATGGGACCACACCATACCGGATGTGACTGCGATCTCACCAACTCGGCGAAATCGCCCGTTCCACAACGCAAGACCCCGCGGCCGGTTACGCTGCCTTGTATGGCATACAAGAAGGCCGTCCGCACGGTCACCGCTCGGCGCGACACCCGCGCCGCGCTGCTGCATGCCGCCGTCCCACTGTTCCGGGACCGCGGCATCGAGCACGTCTCCCTCGCCGAGATCGCGCGTGCCACCGATGCCTACCCCAACCAGGTCACCTACCACTTCCACAGCAAGGAAGGGCTTTTCGTCCACGCCGCCTGCCACGCCATCCTGCGCACCGCCCACCAGGCCGAGCAGCTCACCCGGAACTCCGACACACCCGGCGAACACGCACGCGACCTGGTCACCTACCTGCTGGGGCCCGGCGCACCCGAGGTCATGATGTTCGCTGAGGCGATGCTCACGGCCCGACGCACCCCAGAACTCCAGCAACTCATCACCGACACCACCACCGAGCTCTACGCCGCCGGCGAAGCAGCCATGGTCGACACCTTCGCCCGCACCAACTGGAACAACCACGCCACCCCGGGCGACATCACCCGCGGATTCTGGGCCGCGATCCTCGGCCTCGCCCTGGAGAAAGCAGCCCTCGGTGAACAATTCGACGCCGCCACCGCCGATGCCGTCGTCCTGATGCTCGTCCGCCTCAACGCCACCCGAACAGAAGGGAACCCCTCATGAGCCCCACCCCGGCAAGCGCCGCCACCACTTTCACCATCTCAGCCGACAACGGTGAACCCATCGTCATCAACCGCACCCGCTCGCAGGACGACACCCCGCGCGGCGCGGTGGTCATCTCACCGGCGATGGCGACGAAAGCCAGCTACTACCAGGCCGTGAGTGAGTGGCTCGCCTCCCGCGGCTTCACCGTCTACTCCTTCGACTACCAGGGCTACGGCGCCTCGGCCCGCACCCCGCTCAAGGACGTCACCGCCGACTACTTCACCTGGACGCGGGACGCCGCACGCGCCGTCGACGCCGTCCGGGCCGACCTCGGCGAGCAGGACCAGACCAGCGTGCCCCTGACGTGGATCGGACACAGCCTCGGCTGCCAGTTCCTCCCCTTCACCGACCACAGCACGCTGGACAAGGGCATCATCACCTGCGGTGGCACCGGCTGGTGGAAGAACGCCGACAAGCCGGACTACTACATCGCCCCGCTGCTGTGGTGGGCCGTGGCCCCGGCACTGGTGAAGGCCCTGGGCTACTACCCGGGCAAGAAGATCAAGCTGCTCGGTGACATCCCCGGACCGGTCATGCTGCAGTGGGCGAAGTTCTGCCGCAACCCCGAATACCTCTTCGGCGTGCACCCGGAGCACGTCACGACCTTCGCGGACGTGACCATCCCGGTCACCAGCATCACCTTCACCGACGACAAGACCATGTCCGCCAAGGCCAGCGCACACCTGGAGAGCTACTACACCGGCACGGACCTGGACGCTCAGCGCTACACCCCGGAGGAGCTGGGCCAGAAGTCCATCGGCCACATGGGGCTGTTCCGTCGCGGCCGCGAGGAGCTGTGGGAGCGTCTGCTCGAGCCGCAGCTGGCGACGGTGGAGGTGGGGTAGCCATGAACTCCGCCATGACCACCCACACCGTCGTCAACCAGTCCGCACCGCGGGTCGATGTCAACGAGTACACCTCCAACATCGCCCTGACCGAGGCGGTCGACACCTTCGCCCCGACACTGCCCACCGCAGCCACCGACCACCTCGTCGCTATCGGCGACGAGGTCGGCGGTGCGTCCTACCAGCACGATGCCGAGCTGGCGAACACCATCACCCCGGTGCACCACAGCCACGATCGCTGGGGCAACCGTGTTGACGATGTCGAGTTCCACCCCGCCTACCACCGGATCATGGGCTACTCCATCAACCAGGGGCTGCACACCTCCGCGTGGGCGAACCCCGGTCCCGGCGCGAATGTGCTGCGGGCGGCCGGATTCATGTTGACCAGCCAGATCGAGCCCGGCCACGGCTGCCCGGTGTCGATGACCCACGCCGTGGTGCCCGCCCTGCGCACCTCCCCGGAACTCGCGGAGTTCTGGGAGCCGCGTCTGCTCTCCCGCAGCTACGACCCGGAACTGCGCGATCCCGCCACCAAGGACGGCGTGATCATCGGTATGGCGATGACCGAGAAGCAGGGCGGCTCCGATGTCCGGGCGAACACCACGCGTGCTGTGCCCAATGGGGATGGCACGTGGACGCTCACCGGCCACAAGTGGTTCTGCTCCGCCCCGCAGTCGGACGCCTTCCTGGTCCTGGCCCAGACCACGGTGGATGGGAACACCGGTGCCGACGGTGCAGCCGACTCCGACGACACCGAGAAGCTCTCCTGCTTCCTCGTACCCCGCATCCTGCCTGGTGGTCAGCGCAATGTGTTCAACGTCCAACGACTGAAGGACAAGCTCGGCAACAAGTCCAACTCCTCCTCGGAGGTGGAGTTCAACCGCACCGTCGGTTGGCTGGTCGGCGAGCCCGGTCGTGGGGTGCGGACCATCATCGAGATGGTGAACCGCACTCGCCTGGACTGTGTCTACGGTTCGGCTGCCGGGCTGCGTCAGGGGGTCGCCGAGGCCGCTTGGCACGCCCGTCACCGCTGCGCGTTCGGAGCCACGCTGATCGACCAGCCGGTGATGACCAATGTCATCGCCGACCTGCAGCTCGAGGCGGAGGCGGCGACGTGGACCGCCCTGCGCCTGGCCGCTGCCCATGACGACGATGACCAGGAGGATTTCCGGCGGCTGGCCACCGCGGTGTCCAAGTACTGGGTGTGCAAGCGCGGCCCCCACCACGCCTATGAGTCACTGGAGTGCCTCGGCGGCAACGGCTACACCGAGCTGTTCCCCCTGGCCCGTCGCTACCGGGAAGCGCCGGTGTATGCGGTGTGGGAGGGTTCCGGAAATGTGATCGCGTTGGACGTCCTGCGTGCGATGGGGAAACAGCCGTCCGCCACGGAGGCCTTCGTCGCGGAGTTGGACGGCGCCGCCGGACGCGACGAGCGTTATGACGCGCAGCTGGCCCGGACGAAGTCCCTGTTCAGCCAGGCGGCCTCCTCCCCCGCTGCCGCACCAGCCATCGCCCGGCGGCTGGTGGAGTCCATGGCGCTGACGCTGCAGGCCCAGATCCTGCTCGTCCATGCCCCCGCACCCGTCGCCGAGGCCTACCTCGCCGGACGAGTCGACCCCACCAGCCGCGGCATGGAGTACGGCACCCTGCCGACCGGCGTGGATCTGGGCGCACTCGCCGCCCGGGCGTAGGGCTGGGCCCCGGACAACGCCTGTTGCTGGCCGGAGACGCACGAGACTCCCGCTCCCGGGTGGTCTGAAGGGGGTCAAACCACCCGTGAGCGGGAGGGTCAGCGGATCATCACGACCGCGTCGTCCTCCCCCACCGTGCAGCTGAACTCCTCGCCATCGGTGCGGGAGCCGTCGGTCTCGTCGACCCCGCGCTCCGCCTCGGCGAATACCTGCCCCTCGACCAACCACTGGTCGGCATCGTTCGCACCGTTGTCAGAACCGTTGTCAGAACCATTGTCAGAACCATTGTCAGAACCATCACCGGGCACGATCGTCGCACTCCAGGTGTCGAAGACGGCATTGTCCCCGTACCCGGACTCGATGCGCACGGCGTCCTCACACGCTGCCCGCGCCGCGGACTCCCCCAGGCCCCCGGGACGCTCCACATAGGACTCCGAGTACCAGCGGAACCCCGCCACTCCGACGGCCACGAGGACAGCGAAGACGGCGATAGCGATCAGCGCCTTGCGGTAGCTACGGGACCCCGGCGCATCCTTCGCCTCCGCGCCACCCGCGCCGTCCGTACCTGCACCGAACCCGTCGGAGGACTCGTTGTCGTCCGACGGGAACAGGCCTGGGGGCGGGGTCACACCATTCACCCCACCGATCTTACGCGGCGCGACCATAGGCGCCGCGACCATAGGCGGCGCAACCTCAAGCGCGCGGTCTTACTCGGCGTCGATCCGCTCCGGAGCGCTGCCGCGCTGCTCCTTCGGGATGTCACGTGCGTCGATGCGCAGCACCAGCGCCAGCACGAACACCACCACCGAGATACCGGCACCCAGGTAGAACGCCCCATGGACGCCGTCGACCAGTGCCATCACCGGCTCATCGGCGTCGGAGCGCGCGGATCCGAAGCTCATCACCGCGATGAACAGGGCGGTACCGGCGGCACCGGCGATCTGCTGCAGGGTGTTCAGGATCGCCGAACCATGCGAGGAGATGGTGTCCGGCACTGCGGCCAGCGCATTCGACATCAGCGGGGTCATCAGGCAGGAGAGCCCGATGTTCAGCACCACGGCCACGGCCGTGAGGTACCAGAAGTCCTTGTTCTCGTCGAGCATCAGCAGCATGCCCATGGCCACCATCAGCAGCGCACCACCGGGGATGATCAGCGGGCGGGTGCCCATCCGGTCGTACATGCGTCCGACGATCGGGCCCATCACACCCATGATGATGCCGCCCGGCAGGGTCACCAGGCCCGTCTGCAGTTCAGAGAGACCCAGGACGGTCTGGCCGAAGATCGGCATGATGATGATGAACCCGAACAGTGAACCGAAGCTCAGCAGCATCAGGCCCAGCGACCAGGAGAACTCCCGGATCTTCAGCGGGGTGGTGTTCAGCAGCGCGGCCTTGTGCTCGCCGGCGGCCTCGGCGCGCATCAGCGCACCCTGGCGACGGAAGAAGACCACCAGCGTCAGCACACCGATGGTCAGGCTGATCACGGCGACGGTCGGGAAGCCGTCGGCGATGGCGGACATGCCGGAGAGTCCGTAGATCGTCGCGCCGAAACCGATGGCGGAGAGGAGGACCGAGAACAGGTCGAACGGGGGCTTCTTCGGCTCCTTGTAGTTCTTGATCTGCCACAGGCCCAGCAGCAGGGCGATCAGCGCCAGCGGGATCATCACCAGGAAGATCCAGCGCCAGCTGGCCAGCTCCATCACGACACCGGCGAAGGTGGGGCCGACCGCGGGGCCGACCGCCAAGACGATGGTGACCAGGCCGAACACCGAACCGCGGCGTTCCACCGGGATGAGCATCATGATCGTGGTCATCAGCAGCGGGATGATCAGCGCGGTACCGGCGGCCTGCAGCACACGGGCCAGCAGCAGCAGTGCGAAGATCGGCGCCGCGGCCGCGAGGATGGCGCCGGCGAGGAACAGCGACAGGGCGACCGTGTAGATCGAGCGCAGCGTCAGCCGGTCCATGAGGTAACCGGTCGTGGGGATCACGACCGCCATGGTCAGCATGAACACCGTGGTCAGCCACTGGGCGGTGCCCTCGGTGATGGAGAACTCGGCCATCAACGACGGCAGTGCGTTGGACAGCGCGGTCTCGTTGAGGATCGCGACGAAGGCGGCGCCGACGAGGATGCCGATCAGCAGGCCGGCGTTGACGCCTCCGGCCGTGGTCTCGGCTTCTGCCTGGGTACTCGCCTGGGCTTCTACCTGTGCATCTGCCTGGGCCGCAGCCGTGGCCTGCGCGTCGGTCGCGCTCTGGTCGGCGGTCGTTCCGCCGGAAGTGTCTCTGTCATGTGACATGGTGTCGTCCTCCCAAGTACTGCGCCGACGTGGCATTCCCGCTGGTGGCGGGTGCGAACGTCGGGGTTCGGGCTGCGACGGCGATTCACTCGTCGCAGCGGTGTTGTGCCGCGCTCGGGAACAGGGCAGGACGCTGCGTTTGTCCAGACCACAACAATGAAGCCCCCGAAAGCTCGAGGGCGTCGTCGAAAGTAGTCTGCCGGGACCGGCGGTCTCAGGACGTCACACGGTGGTGCCGTTGCGCCTAGAGGCCATAACTCCGAAATGCCAGGATTCCGAAGTCTCAGGATTCCGAAATGCCAGCGTTCCAAGGGACCCGGTCGTGGTGTCCCGGTCAACGAGTGCCGGGCGGCAGCGTCCGCCACGTTGGCGGGCACGAACCACATGATCCTACGAGTCGACTGCCGGGGTCGCAACCCTGGTACGGCGGCATACGGTGGGACGCGCGGCACATGGCGGGAGGAGGTGGGACGCTGCCGCCGTCGCGTGGCCATCCATCACACCCGTTCCTTGATCCCCTCCTCCGCTGCGGCACTCTGACCCGCAGGTCTTATGATGTGGGAATCGTCGGAGGTGTGATGCCTGACATGCGCGGACGCGGGCGTGAGAGTGGGCACCGCACCGGTGAGGCGCCCGGGGTGTCCGATCTACGAGGAGGTCGTCTGCTCGCCGTCCGGGTCGCCGGCGCCATCGACAGTCACGTCCTCGGCGGAGGTGTCGGCAGCATCGGCGGCATCAGTCGCGTCCGCGGCGTCCTCCCCCGCCTCGATCTCACCGGTGGCGTCGCCGCCCGCAGCGTTGGAGGTCAGCTCGCCGGCACCACCGGCACCGCCACCCATCTCGGCACGGATCTGCTCCAGGCGCGACGAGGCGGCGAAGTCATTGCCGGCCGACTCGATCTCGGCCATCCGGCCCTGCACACTGCGCTCGGTGAGCTCCTGGGCGCCGAGGGCGTTGGCGTAGCGGGCCTCGATCTTGCTGCGCACCCCGTCCAGTGTCGGGACATTGTCGTCAGTCTGGATGCCCTTCATCGACTGCAGTGCCTCGGCGGAGCTCTCCTGCATCTTGGCCTGGTCGACCTGCGCCTTGAGCTGGTCGATCTGTCCGAGCTGCTCCTTGAGCCGCATCTCGGACTGCTTCTGCTGCTGCTGGGCCTGGTTCGCCGCCTCGGTCGCCTGGGCGTGCATCTGCTTGGTGTTCTCTATCTCCTGCTCCACCGTCACCAGCTGGGTGGCGAACACCTCGGCGGTGTTCATGAGATCATCGGCCTTCGCCTGGTCGCCGGCAGAGGTGGCGGCATCAGCCTGCTGCAGTGCGGCCCGCGCATTGTTCTGCAGCTTCTCCTGGTCCTTGACCAGCCGGTTCAGCGACATCTCGAGCTGGTTGCGGTTGCCGATGATGCGGGCGGCGGACTCGGTGACCTCACGGTGCTGCTTCTTCGCCGCCTCGGTCGCCTGGTGGATCTGCACCTTCGGGTCCGCGTTCTCCTCAATGGTGGTGTCGAGGGACTGCATGAGGTACTTCCAGCCCTTCGAGAAGGGGTTCGCCATTGCGCGTGCTCCTAAGTCGCCGTCATCGTGGCCTTAAGGACGCTTCGGTCGAATCGTCCGGCCAGTGCTGTCAGGTCCCCAGCATAAACACTTTTCCCGCGATGCGCGTGGCGGGCTGGTCTCCCCCGGACCGCCCCGCCGTCACCCGCGCACCCGGCGCGGGTACCCCCGGTCAGACGAACTAGCTGTTCTGCTGCTCGGCGACCTGCTTGCGCACGTCCTCCATGTTGAGGCCCTGGACCTGCTCGATGAGCTCACGGAGCTGCTTCGGGTTCATCACACCGGCGTCCCGGAAGACCAGGATGCCGTCGCGGAAGGCCATCAGTGTGGGGATCGACTGGATCTGCAGGGCGGCGGCGATGTCCTGGTTGGCCTCGGTGTCAATCTTGCCGAAGGTGATCTCCGGGTTCTCCTCGGAGGCCTTCTCGAAGACCGGGGCGAAACGCTTACACGGGCCGCACCAGTCCGCCCAGAAGTCGAGCAGGACGATGCCGTCGCCCTGGATGGTGTCCTGGAAGTTCTCGGTGGTGATCGTCGTGGTGGCCATGGGCTCTACCTCTTCTGCATTTTCGCGTGTATTGGCTGTTACACGGGGTACAACGTCCCCGACGGCTGCCGCTATTCCACAGCCAGCGTACCGCCGTTCGCCGGTATCCGTCGGGCCACTGCATTATCCTATGGATTTATGACTAGCACTAGCACGTACAAGCTCTGGCAGAAGGTCTCCAAGAACGGGACGAGCACCCTGGGACGTGGACTTTTCTCGATCGCCTACGCCTTGAAGGCGCCCTACTTCCGCACCGTCTTCCCGCGGATTCGTGAGGTCACCCCGGAGCGCTCCGTGGTGCGTCTCGGCAAGTGGTGGGGTGTGCAGAACCACATCGGCACCTTCCACGTCATCGCCGCGCTCAACGGTGGCGAGGCTGCGATGGGTGCACTGTGTGAGGCAGCCGTCCCCACCACCCACCGGTGGCTCCCGCGCGGCATGCGCGCCGACTACCCCACCAAGTCGACCGGCGGATTGACCGTGACCGCCACCGCCGACTGGCCGGACTTCTCCACGATCACCCGCGAGACCGGTGGCCAGCTGGTCACCGTGAACCTCCAGCTTCTCGACGACGCCGGCGCCGAGCCGGTCACCGCAGAGATCGACGTGTGGGTCTCGGCAAAGAAGCCCCGCTAGTCCCCAGCCTGGTCCAGTGAGCTCCGGCTAGATCCAGTCCACCGCGTAGTAGCCCAGCGCGAAGGCGGCGACGGTCAGCAGCGCCATCGCCACCACCGATATCAGCGCGGCGGCGGCGAGTTTGCGCTGGAACAGGCCCACGGCATCGACCGACACCGTGGAGAAGGTGGTGAAGCCACCGCATAGGCCGGTGCCGATCAGCGCGACGAGCCACCAGATGTCGGTGAGGCCGAACAGCAGGCCCAACACCAGGGAACCCAGGGTGTTGATCACCAGCAGACTGACCAGCAGGTCACTACCGGTGCGGTCGGTGATGTAGCGGTCCAGCCGCCAGCGCAGCCAGGCACCTGTGCCGCCGCCGAAGGCCACGAGTAGGGCCGCCACCAGGGAGATCTCGCCGATCATGCCGTCACCTCCCCGGTTGTGCCGGCCTGGCCGGACGCGCCGTTGGCGCTGTTGCCGCTCGTTTCGTTGCCGTAGGGCTCGCCGCTGATCCGCGCACCACACCACAGGCCTGCCTTGGCCAGCAGCAGGCCCAGCACCACGGTGCCGACCAGGTAGACGATCGGGCCGAGCGGACCGCCTGCGTCCTGCACCGTCGCGGCGGCAATCGCCGAGTAGGACGTGAAGCCGCCGAGCAGGCCGGTGCCGAGTGTCAGGCGGATGCGTTCGCGACGTCCTGACCTACCGGAGGGCGTCGTGTCGCTGACCAGCGGGAGGTAGCCGACCAGCAGGCCGAGGGCGAAAGCACCGGTGAGGTTGACCACCAGCAGGGGCCACAGCGAGCCCTCGATTCCAGTGTCCACGGTGAACGCCCAACGCAGGAAGGCGCCGAGGGCCCCGCCAATGAAGACGAGGACCCCGGCGCCCCGGCTTGTGGTGACATCGACGGGCTTCATGCCCGTGATGCTAGAACACTTAAGCGTCCTTGGTGGCCGAGATGTCGAAGTTCAGGGTGATCTTCTCGGAGACGAGCACGCCGTCGGTCTTCAGCGGAGCGTTCCAGGTCAAGCCGAAGTCGGTGCGGTTGATGGTGGTGGAACCGGAGAAACCGACGCGGGTGGCACCCCACGGGTCGACAACCTCGCCGTCGAACTCGAAGGGGACGGTGACCTGCTTGGTCACGTCCTTGATGGTGAGGTCACCGGTGACCTCAAGAGCGTCGTCGCCGGCGGCGGTGACGCTGGTGGAGGTGAAGGTGATCTCCGGGAACCTCTCGACGTCGAAGAAGTCCTCGCTCTTCACGTGGCCGTCACGGTCGGCGTTGCGGGTGTCGATGGAGGACGCTGCGATGGTCACGGAGATGGCGGCGTCGGCCAGGTTCTGGCCGCTTGTGGCGGTGCCGGAGAACTCGTTGAAGGAGCCACGGACCTTGGTGACCATGGCGTGGCGGGCGGTGAAGCCGATCTCGGAGTGGGCAGGGTCGATGGTGAAGTTGCCGGCGTAGTCGTTGACGGTGCTCATGTGGTGATGCTCCTTGGAAGCGATTGGTGTTGATTGTGTCTTTTGTCCCCGGGCGGCCCGCGCTGGCGGTTTCCGGGTCGGACACCACCTCGACGGTAGGTCCGGTCGGTTGCCGTCCGGTGAACACCACCTTAGGACCAGTTGGTTGATGTGTCAACCAACTGCTCGGTGTGATTGAATGGATGCATGACGAACAGCACGGACAACTCCCCCAGGTGGCTCTCGGACGAGGAACAGTGCCTGTGGCGCAAGTGGCTCGCCGCCTCCCGGCGGATCGACTCCGAGTTGGCCCGCGACATGCAGCGGCAGAGCGGACTGTCGATGTCCGACTACGAGGTCCTGGTCAACCTCTCCGAGGCCCCGGACTACCGGATGCGCATCGCCGCACTGGCAGATGCCCTGACCTGGGACCGCTCCCGACTGTCGCACCAGATCTCCCGGATGATCAAGCGTGACCTGCTCACCCGCGAAGCCTGCGAGTCCGACGGTCGCGGTGCCTTCATCGTGCTCACCCAGACGGGCCTGTCCACGATCCAGCAGGCCGCCCCCGGTCACGTGGACTCGGTGCGCCGCCTGATGATCGACCGCCTGGACGAGCAGCAGGCCGCGGACCTCGGCCGGGTACTCGACGTGATCCTGGAGCAGTTCGAGGACTGAGCCGGCTACCGCGCCCTCTCCCCCAGCATTCCCCACTCCCCAGGGCCATCACGATCCATCCCCGGAAGTCTGCAGGGTGTCGAATAGGTGGGACGAATCGTCGGGATTTCCGTCAGATCCCAGCGATTCGTCCCACCTTTCCGACATCCGGGACCGAAACAGGCCAGATCCGGCCCCAAGTCAGGGAAGATTCGGGCGACCTACCCGCTAGATGCCGCGGCTGAGCTCGGAGAACTTCGAGTAGTGCAGCTGGTGAGCGACCTGGATCGTGCCGATCGGGCCACCACGGTGCTTCGCCAGGATCAGATCCGCCTCGCCGGCCCGCTCATGGTCACGGTTCTGGGCGTCCGGACGGCTGATCAGCAGCACGATATCGGCGTCCTGCTCCAGCGAACCGGACTCTCGCAGGTCGGAAACCTTCGGCAGCGCGTCATCACCACGGGACTCCACGCCACGGTTCAGCTGCGAGATGGCGACCAGGGGCACGTCCACCTCCTTGGCCAGTAGTTTGAGCTGACGGGAGAACTCCGAAACCTCCTGCTGACGGGACTCGACCTTCTTACCCGAACTCATCAGCTGCAGGTAGTCGACCACGATCAAGCCCAGATCGTGCTTCTGCTTCAGGCGGCGGGCCTTGGCGCGGATCTCGGTCATCGTCAGGTTCGGCGAATCATCGATGAAGATCGGCGCGCTCTCGATCGCGGTGACCCGCCGGGTCAGCTTGTCCCACTGTCCGTCGTTCATCTTGCCGCCGCGCATCACCGACAGCGGCACCTCCGCCTCGGCGGAGAAGACACGCATCATTACCTCGGACTTACTCATCTCCAGGCTGAACAGCACCGACGCCTTGTTCTGCTGCACCGACACCGACCGCATGAAGTCCAGCGCCAGCGTGGACTTACCCACACCGGGACGTGCCGCGACGATGATCATCTGACCACCGCGCAACCCATTGGTCATCTCGTCGAGTTCACTGAAACCGGTCATGACGCCCTCACCCTCGCCAGTGCCGTTCTCCAGGGCGTCCAGCTCGTCCATGGTGGACTCCAGCAGGTCCTGAAGCACCATGTAGTCCTCGCTGGCGGACTCGTTGGTGATGTTGAACATCTCCTGCTGGGCGCGGTCGACCACGCTCTCCAGCTCCTGGCCCTCCAGTCCGGAGTAACCGAACTGCACGATGCGGGTACCGGCGGAGACCAGTCGACGCAGGACGGCCTTCTCGGCGACGAGGTCGGCATAGTAGCCGGCGTTCGCCGCAGTCGGCACCTTCGAGGACAGTTCGTGCAGGTAGGGTGCGCCACCGACGACGTCCAACAGGGTGTTGTTGTCGAGCCGCCCGGCGAGGATCACCGGGTCGACCTCCATGCCCTCGCCGTAGAGTTCGAGCATGGTCTCGTAGATGGTGCGGTGTGCCGGACGGTAGAAGTCGTCGGGACGGAGCCGCTCGACGACATCGGCGATGGCGTCCTTACTGAGCATCATGCCGCCGAGGACGCCCTGCTCCGCCTCGGTGTTCTGCGGCATCTGCCGCGGCTCGGCGAAGGCTGCGGGGTCGTTGCCGCCGCGACCTGACCGCTGGAAGCCGCCACGGCGCTTTCCGCCACCGAAGTCCCCCGCGGGACCGTCATCGTCCCAGGGGCCGGGCTCGGGCGGCAGCGGGATCGCGCTCGTCCCGTCGGCGTCCCCGAATCCCGCGCTACCCATCTCCTGTGCACTCATGGCCGTCATCTTAGTACCCACGACGGACAGGAAACTATCCCGCGGGAGTGCCACAACAGTTGTCCACATCAACGACGCTGCCGGACGTCCGGGACCTGTGCACTGTGCCGTCGAGCGGACGCTGCAGGCCCCGAGCCCACCGATTTCCAGGAGTTATCCACACCGATTGTGGACAATGTGTGGATCTTGTGTGCATGTTCGCCCTCCACTCCTGCTCGCTGTGTGTACAACGTGTGGACAACCCCTCGCCGACCTGCGGATCTTCGGATACCCGCAGGTCAGAAAGTTTCAGTTGGATATATTTACACCAGGACAAGGTGGACAAGTCTCCGAATTCACAGGTCAGATCGAGGGGCGGAGAGATACCTGCAGGTCAACACGAGGTGCCCCCTGAGTGAAGTATTCGCATATTATGCACACTTCTCCCCTGATTGTCCACACCGAGCCATAACGAGTGTGGACAACTGTGGACAAGATGTGCACAACGTCCCAGCGCGTCCCCCACATCCCCCGTACCCCCACGCGGACCATAAAGGTCCGCCCCCCGGGCGAGTCTGAATGACTCGTCCGGGGGCGGACCCTGCGAGACCCTCGGGTCTCACTGATGCTGTTGTCTCAGTTGAAGTGACTGTCGTCGCGACATCGTACGATATGTACGCCACCATGCTGCCGACTCTGCCGGGTGTCTAGGCCAGCGGGTGCGCCCGGGTGTCTAGTCCGGGCGACGCGTGAACCGTCAGGTCCACGGTGATGAATCGGTACTGCGGCGTCCCACCATGCGGTACTGCGACATTAAAGATTTTGTCGGGACCGTAGAGCGCGGAAAGGCTCTACTTCTCGGCGACGACCTTGAAGTTCAGCGACGCGACAACCTGCGGGTGCAGCTTGATGTCGACGTTGTAGGAACCGGTCTTCTTCACGTCACCCTTGTTGAGGACGATGGTGCGCTTGTCCAGCTGACGGCCGCCAGCGGCCTTGACTGCGGCAGCGAGGTCCTCCGCGGAGACGGAGCCGAACATCTTGCCCTGCTCCGAGGTACGCACGTTGACGGTGACGTTGCTCAAGTGATCGATCTCGGCCTTGACCTCGCGAGCGTGGTCGAGGTCGCGGATGACCTTGTCCTGCTGTGCACGGCGGATGTTCTCCACCTGCTTCTCCGCGCCACGGGTGGCGGGGATGGCGTAGCCGCGCGGCAGCAGGAAGTTGCGTCCGTAGCCGGCCTTGACCTCGACGATGTCACCAGGGACACCGAGGTTGTCGACGGCGGCGGTGAGGATCAGCTTCATGATCCGTTGCCTTTCATGGTTTTTGTATCTGGGGGCGAAAACGTAGATCTACACGGACATCAGAACGGCGGCTCGTCGCCACCGTCGAAACCGGACTGCGGTGCGGAGTTCCACGGATCATCGTCGGCGGCCGCATTGCGTCCACCGAAACCACCCTGGTTGCCCGGACGGCCACCCTGTCCACCCTGACCCTGCGGGCCGCCGAAGCCGCCCTGGTTGCCCTGCTGGCCACCGGGGTTGCCCTGACCGCCGCCCTGGTTGCCACCGAAGTTCCCGCCCTGACGGGGGGTCTTGGTGACCTGGGAGGTCGCGTACTTCAGGGACGGGCCGACCTCGTCGACCTCGACCTCGAAGACGGTGCGCTTCTCTCCCTCGCGGGTCTCGAAGCTGCGCTGGCGGAGCCGACCGTTGACGATCACCCGGTCACCCTTGGTGAGCGAGTTCGCCACGTTCTCGGCCGCCTGGCGCCACACATTGCAGGTGAGGAACAGTGCTTCGCCGTCCACCCACTGGCCGGACTGGGAGTCGTATCGCCGCGGCGTGGATGCCACGCGGAAGTTCGCGACCGCCGACCCGCTGGGCGTGTAGCGCAGCTCGGGATCGGCGACGAGGTTTCCGACGACGGTGATCGGGGTATCTCCCTGTGCCATGTCAGTGACTCCTGTTTCGACGTTGGTGCTGATGCTGGGACTGAATGTCCATCAGGACCGCGAAGTGCCGGTGGGCTACTTGGCGTCCTTGCGCAGCACCTTGGTGCGCATGATGATCTCGTTGAGGTTCAGCAGGCGGTCAAGCTCCTGGACGGTAGCCGACTCGCAGTTCAGATCGACGACGGCGTAGATGCCCTCGTCCTGCTTGTTGATCGGGTACTCCAGGCGACGCTTGCCCCAGATGTCTACCTTGTCAACCGTACCGTTTTCCTTGCGAACCGTCTCGAGGAACTTGTCCAGCGACGGGGCAACGGTGCGTTCATCCTGGGACGGGTCGATGATGATCATCATCTCGTATTGACGCACGGACCTCATCACCTCCTGTGGTCTAGTGTTTTTTCGGCCGTACCCCTGTTGGGCACGGCAGGAGGGTTCGTTGCGTCAGCAACCTGATCAGCATACACGCTGCATATCAGGTCGCCCAAAATACCGCGATGATCACAGGGATGAGGGTGATGAAGATGATCGCCACGGCGAACAAGGACCATACCTGCTTCGGCGGCTTCTTCGCCATGAAACTGGCGAAGGCGCCTCCGAACAGCAGGAATCCGATGAAAACGCTGCCCATCGTGATCAGCAGCTCAGCACTCGACATGGATACGGGTCCACCTTCGGGGTCGTGTTTTTTGGGTCCTCCACGATTTATACGGGGTGGAGGGCCCCCAGGACGAAGCTAGGGGAGAACGGGGGAGTAATGGGGGAGTACGGCGGAGTACCGGGATTCACAGGGCAGTACAAGGTGCAGGACGCACGAACGGCGCCGCACCCGCGGGTACGGCGCCGTCGGCGCTGCTAGAAGTTGTTGAGGAAGTCCTCGATCATCTGACCGAAGTCGTCGTTCCCGCGGCCACCGGGGGCAGCCGGCGGAGCGTCGTTGCCGCCACCGGTGTCTCCACCGGTGTCACCGCCACCGCCGTCGCCGCCGCCGTCACCGGCACCGGCACCGGCGTCGCCTTCTCCGGCGCCGCCGCCGGTCCAGTTTCCGCCGCCGCCGGATCCGCTGCCCTGGATGGCGACGCCGTCGGAGGACTCGAACTGCTCGATCTCGGTGTCGGCCAACGCCTGGTCCATGAACCGCTGCCAGATGTCGGACGGGGCACCGGAACCGTACATCGATCCGCCGCGGGTCGCGTCGATCAACGGGTTGCCGGCGGTGTCGCCGATCCAGATCGCGGTGGCCAGCTGCGGGGTGGACCCGATCATCCAGGCATCCTTGTTCTGGCCGGTGTCACCCAGCTGGGCGGTACCGGTCTTCGCCGCACTCGGCCGACCGGCAGCAAGCTGGTGGTTGTTCGAGTACCCGGCGATCGGGGTCATCGCGCCGATCACCTCGTCGGCAACCTCCGGCTGGATGACCTGGGTGGACTCCATGTTGGTGTTGTCCATCAGCATCTCACCCTCGTTGGTCTCGACCTTCCACACGAAGTGGGTGGGGATCATCGAACCACGGTTGGTCAGCGTCGCCAGGGCGGTCGCCATGTCCTGCGGACGGGACTGGTACTGACCCAGGGTGATGCCCTCGTACGGGGTGCCGCCGTCCTCGCGCAGCGTCTCACCGATGCCAGGGAGCTCCTTGGCGACACCGAGCCGGTGTGCCATGTCCGCCACGTCCTGCGGACCGTTCTCCAGGTCACGGGCGACACGGATGAACGAGGTGTTCAGCGAACGCTTCAAAGCCTCGGCCATGGAACAGGTGCCGCAGGACTCGCCGTCGACGTTGCCGACCTCCGTGGCACCGGTGGTGACGGGGGAGGAGTCGTAGGGCGTGGACGTGGGGATGCCCTGCTCCACGGCGGCGGCCATGGTGATGATCTTGAACGTCGAGCCGGTCTGCAGGCCGGCGTTCGCCCAGTCCAGCCCGGTCGGGTTGTCGCCACCGAAGTAGGCGCGCACTCCACCGGTCCGCGGGTCGATGGCCACACCGGCGGCACGCACGGAGTCCGCCTGGTTCTCCATCGTCGCGTGGACCTGCTCGACCATGGCCCGCTGGTGGTTGGCGTCGATGGTGGTGGTGATCTTCAGGCCGCCGGTGTTGACCGCTTCCTCGGTGATGCCGTTGGCGTTGAGCTCGGCGAGCACCCGGCTCTTGATCAGCCCGTTGGTGCCCTCGGCGACCGAGCCGGAGTTGTCCTGTGACGGGTCGGTGACCTCGGGGTAGACCATCTCGCTACGGGCGTGGTCGCTGATCGCGCCCATGGAGACCATGCCGTCGGCGACGTAGTTCCAGCGCTGCTCGGCTTCCGGTCGGTTCGTCCACGGGTCGAGCTGGCTGGGCCGCTGGATCGATGCGGCGAGCACCGCGCCCTCGGACGCGGTCAACTCGGAGACCGGCTTGGCGAAGTAGGCGCGCGCCGCGGCGGAGATGCCGTAGGCGTTGCGTCCGTAGTAGATGGTGTTGAGGTAGGCCTCGAGGATCTCGTCCTTCGACCACTCATTGGCCATCTTCGCCGAGACCACCAACTCCTTGCCCTTACGGACCAGGCTGCGCTCGTCGCCGACCACGGCCTGCTTCACGTACTGCTGGGTGATGGTGGAACCACCACCGGCGTCGTCACCGGTGAGCTGACCGATCGCGGCGCGTCCGAAACCGGTGATCGAGAATCCGGGGTTGTCGTAGAAGTTGCGGTCCTCGGCGGCGAGGACCGCATTGCGGACCTCTTCGGGGATCTCGTCGATGTCGACGTTCTGCCGGTTGCCCTCCGGTGGGACGATCCGGGCCAGCTCGGTGGAGCCGTCGTTGGCGTAGATCTGGGAGATCTGGTTGGTCACCAGCTCTTCCGGCTCCGGAACCTTCGTGACGGAGTATGCGGCGAAGAACGCCACCAATGGCACGATGACGAGCACCGCGAGCACGGCGACGGCGGACGCGATGAGGCGCCGCCACACGGGCTTGCGCTTCCGGGTCCGCTGGCGCTTGGTGCCGTCGGCTGTTGTGGTCGTGTCGTTAGTCACCTTGCTGGTCTCTCTGCTGGTCTTTCTGTGGTCAACAATCTCTGTTCACTGATGTTCACTGATGTTCGCGGTGGTCCGTACCTGCCCGGTACGTGTCTTCCCGGAGCAGGTGGTTCCATCCGCACCGCAGGCACACCTCGACGGTGTGGACAGTCAGCTCCTTAGCAGACTGGACGCCACCGTCAGGGAACAGGGTAGCGAGAATCGCCCTGATCTCTGAAAGACTACGCGCCGTCCCTGACTTTTGCGCTATCGCCGACCCGTAGACCCACGCCACGTCACGCACCTCACAGCTGCCACACAGCGGGCAGGGAGATTCACTGCGGACGCCGAGCACCTCCGCAGAGGACCGCAGTGCCCGACCTGCGTCACAGACCTCGGAGCGCGACAACTCGCCGGCGCGCAACGCTCGTAGCGTCCGGCGGCGGTCGAGGTCGTGGGAGATTCGGGTCGGCTCACGCATGGTCCCCACAGTGTAACGCCGCCCTGTCCGACGGGCCGGTCGGTGACGACCCGCCGGGCCGCCACCGAACCGCCACCGTAGCCACCCCTGGTCGGCGCAGGGATCACCCCACGCTGAATCGGTCAAGCTCCGGGGTTGAACGGTCAAGTCCGCCAATCAGCCCGTTCAGCTGGTGTATTCCGCCGAGGACAGGGCTAACGTCCGACACCATGACTTCCACGGAAAACACCGCCAACGGCATCAAGCTTGCCATCGTCGGCATCGGTAACTGCGCGACCTCCCTGCTGCAGGGCCTCGAGTACTACAAGGACACCCCGGACGACAGCACCGTCCCGGGCCTGATGCACGTCCGCTTCGGCGACTACCACGTGCGCGACATCGAACTCGTCGCCGCCATCGACGTCGACGCCGACAAGGTCGGAAAGGACGCCGCCGAAGCCACCGAATCCGGCCAGAACTGCACCATCAAGATCTGCGACCTGCCCGAGCTCGGCGTGAAGGTCACCCGCGGCCACACCGCCGACGGCCTGGGCAAGTACTACCAGGAGACCATCGAGGAGTCTGGTGAGCCGGACGCTTCGGCCGAGGACATCGTCGCCCTGCTCAAGGAGACCGGCGCGGACGTGCTCGTCTCCTACCTGCCGGTCGGCTCCGAGGTCGCCGACAAGTTCTACGCCCAGTGCGCCATCGACGCCGGCGTGGCCTTCGTCAACGCCCTGCCCGTCTTCATCGCCTCCGACCCCGAGTGGGCGCAGAAGTTCGAGGACGCCGGCGTCCCGATCGTCGGCGACGACATCAAGAGCCAGGTCGGCGCCACCATCACCCACCGCGTACTGGCCAAGCTCTTCGAGGACCGCGGCGTGACCGTCGACCGGACCTACCAGCTCAACGTCGGCGGCAACATGGACTTCAAGAACATGCTGGAGCGCGACCGCCTGGAGTCCAAGAAGGTCTCCAAGACCCAGGCCGTGACGTCCAACCTCACCGGCCCGCTGGCCGACAAGATCGACGACCGCAACGTCCACATCGGACCGTCCGACTACGTCCAGTGGCTCGACGACCGCAAGTGGGCCTTCATCCGCCTCGAGGGACGCGCCTTCGGCGATGTGCCGATCAGCCTGGAGTACAAGCTCGAGGTCTGGGACTCGCCGAACTCCGCCGGCATCATCATCGACGCGGTGCGTGCCGCGAAGATCGCGAAGGACCGTGGCATCGGTGGCCCGGTCGACCCGGCCTCGACCTACCTGATGAAGTCCCCGCGGATCCAGAATCCCGACGACAAGGGACGCGCAGACCTCGAAGATTTCATCAACGCGAAATAAACCGTATTCACATACATACTGGTCAGTGCGCTAACATTGTTGTTTCCGTCACAATACACTGGTAGTAACATATTCTTCCGTGCCAAATCACGGTAGGTTGGTGGACATGACCGCAACTCCTTCCGAACTCGCGAAGCGTCTGCGACCCGTCGTCACCCGGATGTACCTCCTGTACTTCCGTCAGACGACGCAGTCCACGATCAGCACCGCACAGCTCTCCATCATGATGAACCTCAAGGCCCACGGCGCACTGCGCATCAGCCAGATCGCCGAACTTGAGTCGATCCGTATGCCCACCGCGTCCAACGCGATCAACCACCTCGAGTCCCTCGAGCTGGTCTCGCGCGTGCGCGATGTCAGTGACCGCCGCGGTGTGCGCGTGCGCCTCACCGACCTGGGCGAGTCCGAACTGCAGCGCATCGGCGACGAGCGCGACGAGCAGATGGCCGGGATCCTCTCCGCCCTCGAGCCCGACCAGCTCGAGAAGCTCGAGGAGTTCCTGCCAACCCTCGAATCAGGCATGGCCATCTTCGACAGCCACCGCATGGGTGAGAAGCAGGCGTGATGCCCGGCTCGGCCAACAGGAGCCCCCGCGTCTCCGCGGCCCTCGGGGCGCCGGCGCAGGGATCCGCGTCCCGTGGCTCCTCGTCCCGTGGCTCAGACTCTGCTGAGTCGTCCCGCCGGTCGCGCCCGTTACGGGTACTGCTGGCGTGGCGACCCGACGGTGAGTCGGACGCCACGGACGACGCGCAGCGTCCGACCAGCGGTGCAGACACCGCTGCCTTCGCGTCCTGGCTGGCCAAGACCAGGGATATCCTGGTCAAACCCGTCACGGTGATCCCGCGGATCTGGCCGGAGGACGTGGACCGCAAGGCCACGGCCACCTCCGGCGCAGCCCGCTTCCAGGAGTGGGCCGCCGCCGAATCCTCGGCCTGCCACGCCGCAGCCCGCGACGCCCTCACCGCCGCCGGGGTGCCCGCCGAGATGATCGACACCAGCGACACCCTGCTGCACAGTCACTCGGAGACCACCGCACTGATCGAAGCTGCGGAGGACTTCGACGCCGACATCATCGCCATCGGTTCCCGCTACGGCGGCCACGGCAGTCCCGTCGGCCGGTTCCGCGCGGGTTCCACCGCCGACGCCCTGTTGCACTGCTCGCCACTGCCGGTCGTCACCGTGCCCCGGCAACCCACCATGTCCAAGCACGGGGTGACCCGGGTGAGCTGCGCCTACGTGGACAATGAACAATCCCACCAGGCACTGCGCAAGGCCACCGACCTGGCGTCGAAATGGGGCGTCCCGCTGCGCCTGGTGGCGTTCAGCCCCACCGGTGCCTCGATGTATCCCACGCTGACGCCGTACCCCGATGCCGCAGAAGCCGATGAGCGGTGGCGCACCCAGGCCCTCGAGATCCTCGACCGCGGGAAGGAGCGCGCGCTGGAGCGGCGTCCCGACCTCCAGGTGAGCACGGATGTCGGGTCCGGCCCGGGCTGGGCCGGTGCGATGTCCGACGTGCACTGGAAGAAGGGGGAGCTGCTGGTCGTCGGTTCCTCGGTGCTCGGGTCATTCAACCGGGTGTTCATCGGGCCGTCGACCAACCAGCTGCTGGCGAACTCGCCGGCGCCGGTGCTCGTCAGCCCGGTGTAGGAGCCGACAACCCAGCGTGGAGTGCCCCTCACGGCCTCCACGCTTTTCGTGTGCCCGGGTGAAGGCAGGTACGGGTGTGCGTCAGGGGAGGGGTGCGCCGTGGTCGCGGGGTGGGAACGCAGACCGTCCCGGCAGTAGACTCGGGAAGCACCATGACCAACGCACCTGACCCCACAGATCCTCTCGAGAACCTCGAGGACATCGACCGGCGCGAATCCAACAGGCTCGCCATCAGGCTCGGCCTCATCTTTCCGCTGGTCATCATCGCGTCCTGGATGATCCTGCACTTCACCTTGGGGGAAGGGGTGATCACCCAGGTCGTCCCGATAGTGGTCGCATTCGTAAGCATGGGCACCGCCATTGGCATGGTGGTGTACAAGTGGCGCCGGTACCAGCGGTGGCAGCCGTTCATCGGCCTGGTGTGGTGGATGATCCCGGTGTTCCTGCTCACCAACTTCACGCTGATTCCCCCGCTGATGCTGGACTAGCGACGCCTGCGGTCTCTCCGCACCGCCCCGTCCTTCATCCATCACACCTGCCCCGTTGCCCACAATGTGAGACTTGCAGGTCAGGGCATTGTGGAGATCGGTCGAGCGGCTCGACGATGCGACCGTGCGGGTGAACTACGCCTTCTATGGCGATCAGCCCGCCGCTGCGAACGAGAATGTGCCTGGTAGCGCTACCTTCCACTGGAACGGTGACGAGGTTGAGGTTTCGGGGAACTCCCTGCCGGTCGAGCTCAACGACACCGCGGAGACCCTGGACCTGACGGCCCTGGGTTGAGGTCGGCAGGGGAGCGCAGCGACTACTTCGCGACGATGTTGACCATCTTGCCGGGCACCACGATGATCTTCGCCACTGTCTTGCCCTCCACGTGGGAAGCCACGTTCGGCTCCTCCAGCGCAGCGGCCTCGATGTCCTCACGGGAGGCGTCGGCGGCGACGGTGATCCGGCCGCGGACCTTACCCATGACCTGCACCGGCAGCTCGATGGTGTCATCCACCAGCCACTTCTCCGACCAGGTCGGGAAGTCCTCGTGCGCCAGCGACTGCTCGTGGCCCAGGCGGGACCACAGTTCCTCGGCGATGTGCGGGGCGACCGGGGCGAGCATCAGCACCAGCGGCTCCACGGCGTCCCGCGGGATCGAGTCCGCGGAAGCGTAGGTCTTGGTCAGGTAGTTGACGTACTCGATGAGCTTGGCCACGGCGGTGTTGTCCCGCAGGTTGGCGTAGTCATCGTGCACACCGGCGATGGTGCGGTGCAGGGCACGCTGATCATCGTCGGTCAGCGCAGCGCTATCAGCAGCACCAGCACCAGACACGACCAGCGAACCGTCCTCCTCGTTGACGACCAGGCGCCAGGCGCGCTGCAGGAAGCGCTGCGCACCCACGACGTCCTTCGTCGCCCACGGACGGGAGGTGTCCAGCGGCCCCATCGACATCTCGTAGACGCGCAGGGTGTCGGCACCGTAGTTCTCGCAGATCTCGTCGGGGGAGACGGAGTTCTTCAGGGACTTACCCATCTTGCCGTACTCCTGGTTCACCTCCTCGCCGTTGTAGTAGAACTTGCCGTCCTTCTCCTCGACCTCTTCGGCGGGCACGTAGATCCCGCGGGCGTCGGTGTAGGCGTAGGCCTGGATGTAGCCCTGGTTGTAGAGGCGGTGGTAGGGCTCATACGAGCTGACATGGCCCAGGTCGAAGAGCACCTTGTGCCAGAACCGGCTGTAGCAGGTGCAGCACGGCATGCTCGACACCACCGACGTACAGGTCCACACCACCGGAGGGCACGCCCTCACGCGGGCCGGTCCAGTACCGCTCGTTCTCGATGTCGACCAGCGCCTCGGAGTTCGTCGGGTCGACGTAGCGCAGCTGGTACCAGGACGACCCGGCCCACTGCGGCATGACGTTGGTGTCGCGGTAGTAGGTCTGCTCGCCGTCGCCGAGATCCAGGGTCACCTCGACCCATTCCTTGGCCTTGGCCAGCGGCGGCTGCGGCTCGGTGTCGGAGTCGTCCGGGTCGAAGCTGACCGGCTTGTAGTCCTCGACCTCGGGCAGCTCCACCGGCAGCATCGAGTCCGGCAGCGCGTGGGCGACCCCGTCGGCGTCGTAGACGATGGGGAAGGGCTCGCCCCAGTAGCGCTGGCGGGCGAACAGCCAGTCGCGCAGCTTGTACTGGATCTTCTCCTCACCGACGCCCTGCTCGACGAGCCAGGCGATGGTCGCCTCGATGGCCTCTGTCTTGTTCTTGCCGTCGAGGGCCAGGCCGCGATCGTTGGTGGAGTTGACCAGGGTACCGTCGCCGGTGAAGGCGGCGTCCTGCACGTAGGAACCGTCACCGGTGGACTCCGGCGCGGCGACGACCTCGCGGATCGGCAGGCCGAAGACCGTGGCGAACTCGTGGTCGCGCTCGTCGTGGGCGGGCACGGCCATGATCGCGCCGGTGCCGTAGCCGGTCAGCACGTAATCGGCGATGAACACCGGTACCTGCGCGCCGTTGACCGGGTTGGTGGCGTAGGCGCCGGTGAAGACACCGGTCTTCTCCTTGTTCTCCTGACGCTCCAGGTCGGACTTCGCGGCAATGGCCTTGCGGTAGGACGCCACGGCATCCTTCGGGGTCGCCTCGCTGTTGGTCCACAGCGGGTTGGTGCCCTCGGCGTAGGGGGCGTCGGTGACCAGGGCGTCCACCAGCTCGTGCTCCGGCGCCAGCACCATGTAGGACGCACCGAACAGCGTGTCCGGGCGGGTGGTGAACACGCGGATGCGGGCCTCGGACTTGGGCGCGGCCAGCTCGACGGCGAAGTCGACCTCAGCACCGCGGGAGCGTCCGATCCAGTTGCGCTGCATAGACTTGACCTTGTCGGGCCAGTCCAGGTCCGCCAGGTCGTCGATGAGGCGGTCGGAGTAGGCGGTGATGCGCATCATCCACTGCGACAGGCGCTTGCGGAAGACGGGGAAGTTGCCGCGGTCGGAGCGTCCTTCGGCGGTGACCTCCTCGTTGGCCAGGACGGTGCCCAGGCCGGGGCACCAGTTGACCGTGGAGTTGGAGCGGTAGACCAGGCGGTGGGCGTCGAGCGCCTCCTGCTGCTGCTTCGGCGTCAGATCGTCCCACGCGGTGCCGTCGACGCCCTCGGCGGCGAACTTCTCCTCCAGCTCGGCGATCGGGCGGGCCTTCTGCTGCTCGACATCGAACCAGGAGTTGAAGATCTGCAGGAAGATCCACTGGGTCCATTTGTAGAAGTCGGTGTCGGTGGTGGCGATGACGCGGCGGCGGTCGTGGCCCAGACCCAGCCGACCCAGCTGGCGCTCCATGTTGTCGATGTTCGCCTGGGTGGTGGTGCGCGGGTGGGTGCCGGTCTGCACGGCGTACTGCTCGGCGGGCAGGCCGAAGGCGTCGTAGCCGAGGGTGTGCAGGACGTTGCGGCCCTGCATGCGGTTGAACCGGGCGAAGACGTCCGTGGCGATGTAGCCCAGCGGGTGGCCGACGTGCAGGCCCGCTCCGGAGGGGTAGGGGAACATGTCCTGGACGAACAGCTTGTCCGCGGGCAGTTCCTGGTCCGGGTCAGCGAGATCGCCGACGGGGTTGGGGGCGTTGAAGGTGCCGTTGTCCCGCCAGTACTGCTGCCAGCGGTTCTCGAGTGCGCCGGCGAGTTCGGGGGTGTAGCGGTAGGAGGTGGCCTCGCCTGAACTGTTCCGAGAATTAGTCATGGGTACTGATTGTAATAGACTGGGGGACATGATCGTTCTGTCTGTCCTGCTGTTCGTCTTCGGTATTGCTGTGCTGGTCACGGGGGTGCTTGCTCTGACGGCGAAGCTGCCCGGCAACAAGTGGGTCGGCCTGCGTGTGCCGGAGGCCCGCAAGAACCGCGAAATGTGGGACACCGGGCACCGCATCGCGGGCCCGACCTGGACTGGCGCGGGTGTGGCGTTGATCGCCGCCGGTGTGGTCAGCCTGCAGGGGGGCTGGATGTGGATCATCGTGGCGCTGCTGGTCGTCGGCGCGGTGTTCCTGATCGGCATGGGCGCCGCTCTGGCGGCACAGACGCTGGCGAAGATCGACCACGCCAAGGCGTTGGAGGCGGAGCAGGCACGCGCCGCCGCGGGCTGCTGCTCCAGTGGCGGCTCGTCGGACGCTGACGCTGGCTCGGACGCTGCGGCCGGGTCGTCCTGCGGTTCCGGCGGTGGCTGCGGGGACGGCTGCGGCAGCTGCGGAGACAGTGGGGACGCCGGTCATGCCCACGCCAACGCACCCGCCCCGAACCTGGACGCCGCCCGGCGCGCCATGGCGTCCCGCGACGGGGAGTAAATCACCGAAGGAGCATCCGTATGCCGCTGCAGAAGAACACGCTGACCACAGGGCTCCGCACCTCGGTGCGACCCACCGTGCGTTCCACGGTGCGCAAGGGGGCCGTGCTCGTTACGGCGATGGGGCTCGCCGTCCCGATGCTGACTGCCTGCGGTGAGACGCGCAGTGTCGAGGCGTTCTGCGAGGTCATCGACGACAACCGGGTGTCCTTCGACAATGCGATGAATACCGTGGGTAGCGGGGACTTCAACACCGGGATGTCGCAGTTCTCGGACGCTTTCACCGACCTGCAGGGGATGTGGCCGGAGCTGACGAAGGTCGCCCCGGAGGACATCCTCGAGGACACCGAGACGCTGAACGACACTTTCGGTGACGGTGCCTCGGAGGAGGACGGGGACTCTGACGGCGGCAGCGGCGACGGCGATGGCAATGGCGGCGGTGTCCTCTCCGGGATCTCGGAGGCCGCAGCTGCAGGCGATGCCGCGATCAACGTCAACAACTACGTGAACCGCAACTGCTGACCCCGCGCCGAGCGAGCCGGCCTATGACGCACGCAGTCTAGAATGTGCTGGTGAACACTTTTCTGCACAGGAACATCACCTCCCGGGTCGAGGCACTGCTGGACCAGTTTCCCGTGGTTGTTCTCCGCGGTAGCCGCGGCACAGGAAAGACCACCTTGGCCAGGAGGATCGCCGACGATCGTGGCGGCGCCTTCCTCAGCGCCGAGCGCGCCGCCTCCGCTGGCGTGGGACGGGGCCACGGGTTCACGGTCATCGACGATATCTTCGATGCCACTCCGGGCCGCGAGGTCATCGATGCCGTCCGCGCTGCCGCGGAGAACACCCGGCGTCCCGGCACGTTCCTGCTCACGTCCTCCTCCGACCCCCACCGGGAGGGTGCAGATGCCACCGGCCTGGAGGGGTGGAGCGTCGCCGTGCCTCTGCTCGGTCTGAGTCGGGGAGAGTTCCTCGGGCGCCAGGATGACCTGGTCACCGCCGTGCTCGAGGGTGCGCTGGAGTCCACCACCTCAGCGCCGACCCCCACCGGCCGGCAGGAGCTGCTGGCCCGCGGCTCCCACCCCGGTCTTGGCACGTCCGATCCGTCCGACACCTCCGACTGGTACCGCGACTATCTCACCGATCTGGTCACCCGGGACGTCCCCTCACTGGTCGACGTTGACGATCCGTCCCGGATCCGCGCGCTGCTGGGAGCGCTGGCGGAGAACCAGGCGGGGGAGCTGACCATCGCCGATCTCGCCGCGCAGACCGACATTCCCGCGTCGACGGTCTCCACCTATGTTGACCTGCTGCAGAACCTTTTGGTGCTGGACGTGATCCCGGCGTGGGAACCGGGTGTGTCCAGCCAGGAGATCCAGCGTCCCACCGCGGTGCTGACCGACAGCGGACTGGCGATGACTCTCGGCGCAACAGACCACGGCCTGCTCAAAGGTTTCGTGCTCGCCGAGCCCGGCCGCCAGTCGACCTGGACGGAGCACCGTTTCCGGATCCACACCTACCGCAACGGCAGCGGAAGGGCGGCCGACGCCATCCTGGAACTGCGGGACGGTCGGGTCATCGCGATCCAAGTGCCCGGTGAGAATGGCACGCCCACTGAGGACGCGGCGTCCGACCTGGAGTTTCTCCGCGACAACCTTGGGGAGCGGTTCATCGCGGGCATCATCATCGGGGCTGACGGGAGCGGCTACCGCAGTCTGGGCGAGCGGGTCTGGGAGGTGCCGTTGTCCGTACTGTGGGAGCTGAACACCCTGAACACGCCGAACGCCGATCCCGACGGGAGCCCAGAGGAATGAGCGAGCCAACGTATCCGGTTGTCGTCTGCGGCACGGTGAACATCGACACCTTCGTCGGCGTGGACCAATTCCCGACCTCCGGGGAGACCATCATCGCCGTCCCGAATGGCACGGCGCTCGGTGGCAAGGGGGCCAACCAGGCCGTCGCCGCGGCGCGCTATGCCGCCCGTGAGGGGGACGTCCTGTTCCACGCCACCGTCGGCACCGACGGCGACGGTAACTCCGCCCGCGACGAACTCGCAGGTTACGGGGTGGACGTCACCGCGGTAGGACGCACCGACGAAGCACCCACCGGCCAGGCGTTCATCATGAACGACCCGGCGGGGGAGAACATCATCGTGGTGACCTCCGGGGCCAATGCACTCACCAACCCGGCGACGCTCGGTGGCGCGACTTCCGGCGCAGACTCTGACCCGGACTCGGGTGGGGGAGCAGCCGTGGACTCCGCGGCGGTACTGCTGGCGCAGGGGGAGCTGACCCCGGAGCACTCCGCCGCACTGCCCGCACTGGCCGAGCGGCTGGGTGCCCGGTTCGTCCTGAACCTCGCGCCGGTGACCACCCGCGACCGGGACCTGCTGGCGTCCGCCGACCCGCTGATCGTCAACGAGACCGAGGCCGCCGACGTACTCGGTATGCCACGCGACACCCTGTTGGACGAACTGCTCGACGCCTTCGCTGCCGCCGTGGAACGCGGCCTGGCGGTCTCCGCCGTGGTGACCTTGGGAGCCCAAGGCGCGTTGCTCGTCGCTGGGGGTGAGCGGACCATGCTCGACGCCATTCCGGTCGGCGCGACCGACGCCGCCGACTCGGGGACAGACTCGGCGCAGGTCGTGGACACCACCGGGGCCGGCGATGCCTTCTGCGGCACGCTGGCCGCGGCACTGGCCGAGGGGGATACCTTGGCCGAAGCAGCACGACTGGCGTCCGCGGCGGGCAGCCTGGCGGTGCGCTCGAGGGGTGCGGCGGCGTCCTACGCCGGACGCGAGGACATCCGCCGATGTACGGAGCTGGACAGCTGAGCCGAGGACGGCACAAACGGCGAGTAGGCGACGGCGCCGGGACTGTCTGCAAATTCACGGTGTCGGTTCCTGCAAATCCACGGTGAAGGAATGAATCCGCTGGACTTGCACTATGAATGACCTCATCCACCGCAACGCCTCCCCGTGGATCAGTGACCTCCTGGACCATTTCCCGGTCGTCGTCCTCCAGGGAGCGCGCCAGGTCGGCAAGAGCACCCTGGCTGCCGACATCGCCGGACACCGCCACGGCAACATCGTCACGATGGATAGACAACGCCCGGACCGCTGCCACCACCGACCCCGCCGGGAGATCGGACGTCCGAAGGTCTTCCTCCCGGACAGTGCGCTGGCAATGCACCTCTCCGGCATCTCCGAGGACCAACTGACAGCGCACGAAGAGTACTTCGGTGCGCTTCTCGAAGGCTTCGTGGCAGCAGAGCTTCGTCGGCAGCAAACCTGGTCCGAGGACGATTACCGGCTGCATGCCTACCGGAACAGCAACAACCGTGAGGTCGACTGCCTCATTGAACTGGCCGACGGTCGGGTGATCGCGATCGAGGTCAAGGCATCGTCGACCGTGCGAACCACCTACTTCCGGCACCTCGAGTTCCTCCGGGAGGAGCTGGGAGACCGGCTCATCGCCGGCATCGTCCTGCCGACAGCGCCGGAACCTGGCCGGTTCGGTGACCGGATGTGGGCATTGCCCGTCTCCTCGTTGTGGGAACTGGGAACCAGCGCGGGAACGCTGCGACCATGAGATGGAGGGTATCCCTCATCGGTTCCTTCGCTCCCCGGAGGCGGGGTACCGGGTGACCTGGCGGAAGCACTTTGGTCAGACCACCTCCACGGGTAATCTGTCTCACCATGAGAAACTTCATTAACCGCATCTTGGGATACCGACCCGATCTGCTGATCGTGCTCATCGTCCTGGCTGTCGTTGTGGCGCTCGTTTTCCCCGCCCGCGACGGGTTCGCCGATGTCATGGACTGGGTCGTGAAGATCGCCATCGCGCTGCTGTTCTTCCTCTACGGTGCCCGTCTGTCCACCCGCGAGGCCCTCAACGGTCTGACGCACTGGCGGCTCCACCTGCTGATCCTGGCGTTCACCTTCGTGGTCTTCCCGCTGATCGGCCTGGCGCTGATGCCGCTGAAGTACGCCATCGGCGACGAGCTCTACCAGGGCATCCTCTTCCTGTGCCTGGTGCCGTCGACCGTGCAGTCCTCGGTGGCGTTCACATCGATCGCGCGCGGCAACATCCCCGGCGCGATCGTCAGTGCGTCCGCCTCGAACCTCATCGGTGTCTTCGCGACCCCGCTGCTGGTGCTGCTGCTGATGAGTGGCAGTGACGGTGGCATGCACGTGGACACCTCCGTGTTCATCGACATCGCCCTGCAGCTGCTTGCGCCGTTCATCCTGGGTCAGTTGATGCGCAAGGTGCCGGGTGTGAAGACCGTCGCCGGGGCGAAGCCGACCAGTTACGTCGACAAGATCTCCATCGGCCTGGTGGTCTACGTGGCGTTTTCCGAGGGCATCGTGATGGGGGTGTGGTCGTCGGTGTCGTGGGTGGCGATCGTCGGGATCTGCATCGGTTCGGTCGTCGGCGTGTACGCGATGCTGTGGCTGACCTCCTTCGTGGCCCGACGTGCCGGCTTCGACTACAAGGACCAGGTCGCGATCCAGTTCTGCGGGACGAAGAAGTCCCTGGCCTCCGGTCTGCCGATCGCCGCGGTGCTGTTCAGCGGGGGAGCCGGGCTGATCATCGTGCCGCTGATGATCTTCCACCAGATCCAGCTGATGATCTGTTCCTCGCGTGCGGCGAAGTACGCGAAGCTGCAGCCGGAGAACACCTGGTAAACCGGTCTGCCCATCGTCCCTGCCGGGACTATCGCACTTTCGATGATGGGGAGGCCTGATAGGTTTGGAATAAGCGCAGGTCAGAGAGTCTCATTTTCTGACCACCCGAAGCGGAGGTGCGATAGTCCGGCCGACGGACCCGTCAGAGCGCGTCGTCCCCAGCATCGTTGTCCAGCCCCGGCACAAGAGCCGCGACCCGCTCCGAGAGCTTCCACTCATCACGGCGGCGGGCGGTGCGTTGCAGCAGCCCACGCTGGGCCAGCCAGGTCATCAGCGTCCGGGCATCCGGCTCGGAGGCCTGCTGCAGCAACGCCGCCATCTCCAAATCCACCGTCCCCTTCGCCATGAGGTGGCGCAGCACCACCAGCGTCGCCGCATCCCGGGTCACCCCGCGCCCGTACTCGGCCCGGATCGCGGTCAGAAGCTCCACGAACTCCAGGTCAGGGTCCCCGTCGAAGAGGACCACGTCCACCGCCGACTCCGAGGCGTCGACCACCGGCGGCTCGTAGCCGGCCGAGAGCATCGACAGCCACATCCGGTCGAAACCGCGCGATGACCAGGAATCCAACCCCAGCAGCTGCATCGCATTCATCAGTGCCGGATTCCTCGGCTGCGACGGCCCGGTCAGCAGCCGGTCGGCTGAGCGTCCGCCCGGCAGCCCGCCAGGGGAGTGGACCCGCATCATCTGCGCGGACTGGTACACCACCACCGGCTCCGGACGGGTCCAGTCCCGGTGCAGCAGCGCATTGGTCAGAGCCTCGTCCTGCGCCGACGCCGGGATCGCCGAATCCGAATGCGCGCGCACCAGTGACCGCAACGTCCCGGCGGCGAGCACCAGCGGGATGGTCAGTTCGGTCTCGGTCGGCGGATTCCCCGCGTCGGTCGACCCGGCACGGTAGAGGTGGCGGGCGATGACCGGGGCGTCCGTCCCGCGGTGGAAGAGCAGCTCGGCGGCGAGCGTGGGCTCGCCGTTGTCGGTGAACAGGTCGAGCTGTTTCAGCAGGTCGATGTCGCTGCGGGTCTGGTCGGGACTGCCGCGACGGCGACCGGCACCTGACCGTCCGCCGGAGCCACGGCCAGAACCACCGTCCCCGAGGTCCGGCGCCGCGCCGTAGCGCGCCGGCATGGAGCCGTTGGCCCGCGCAGCGTCCAGCAGGCGGTGTCCTTCCGCCAATGCTTCGGCATCGTAGGACGCCACGGGTACCGCCGATGCGGCGGCGGTGGCGTCCGGATTGCCACGCGCCTCCTCCAACGCACTGCGGGCCGGCCCCTCCAACGGCAGGCAGGCGTCGCCGACCCGGTGCCGGACGACCTCGTCGATCCCGGTGTGCACCGCCAACCCGGCCGGCACACGGATCACCACGATGCGCGTCCCGTGCGCGTAGGCCGCCCAGGCGTCGACGGTGAGGTGCGGACGGGTCGCCGCGAAGATCAGGTGCTCGATCTCCGTCGGGTCGCGCTCGGTGCCGTTGAAGGCATCCGGCCCGGGGGTGCGGTCGGCGATACCGAAGACGACGAACGCGCGTCCGGAGGATCCGTTGGCGAAGCAACAGGCCGTCTTGACCAGCATGTCGTGCGCCTTCTGGTCCGGGTCGCGTGTGGGGGTGTGGACCGGATCCTCCTTGAAGTCCAGCACAGCGGACTCCAGGTCATCGGCCACCGCACCGTCGAGGATGCGGTCGAGCGCCTCGGAGACGTCCCGGGGCAGTGCGCGCTGACGGTCCACGGTTCTGCCCCCTTCTCTCGTCCCAGTCCTACACGCCGCGGATGTCGCCGGAGACCGGGCGGGCACGTTTGACGTACCCGAGCCGGGGCCGGAAACCCGCGGGGTGTTTGAGCTGGGCGACGGCGTCGGCGATGACCAGGCGGAACCTGGCGTCCATCTGCGGTAGTTGGGTCATGGGGAACCAGCCGACCTCGGTGGATTCCTCGTCGTTGACCCGCGGTTCGGTGGTCTCGGGGGTGTCGCCGGTGACCACGCAGCGCACCGTGGTGTCCATGAAGCTGCACTCGTCCCCGTTGGGGTAGGTGACCGGGCCGACCGCGCCGGTGCCGATCAGGGCGTCCACCTCGACCTCCAACCCGGTTTCCTCGGCGACCTCACGCACTGCGGCGGCGGAGACTTCCTCGCCGGGTTCGATGATGCCGCACACCGGCGTCCAGCGGCCGTCGTCGGCGCGCTTGACCAGCAGGACGTCCGGCGTGGCGAAGACGGGGGCGTCGGCGGGGACGTCCCGGACGACGATGGCGGTGACGCCCGGCAGCCACAGTGGGGCGTGTCCGATGCTCTCGCGCAGCTCGGTGATGAACGGTGGGGTTCCCATGGGGCACGAGTCTAGTGCTGGTCGCGCTCGGGGTCATTCCGGCTTCATTCAGGACGCACCGGGTGTGCCTTACATGCGCTGTGCACCCGCTGCGTAAATTCTGTGGGACCACTGCAAGAGTACTGTCGTTACCACGTCCGGTGATGGTAGGCTCACCTACATGAGACGTACACTGCTCCGCGCGGCAGCGGCCGCCACCGCCCTTGCCACCGCGGTCTCAATGGCTGCCTGCTCCTCCGACGACGACAGCGCCGGCGGACGTTCCGCCGACTCCGCCGCAACGTCGAACGGGGAGTTCCCGACCAGCGTCGACACCAAGTTCGGCGAGATCACCATCGACGAAGCCCCGCAGCGCGTCGTGGCACTGGGCTGGGGTGACGCCGAGATCGCCCTCGACCTGGGCGTCCAGCCCGTCGGCGCACGTGACTGGCTCGGCTTCGGCGAGGACAACGACGGCATCAGCCCCTTCAACGACGACTCCTACGACGAGTCCCCGGAGATCCTCGACACCGAGGAGGTCGAGTACGAGAAGATCGCATCCCTCAACCCCGACCTGATCCTCGACGTCCGTTCCGCTGGCGACGAGGACACCTACGAGACGCTCTCCGACATCGCCACCACCGTGTCGGTACCGGAGGGCTCCGAGAGCTTCACCACCACCTGGGAGGACCAGGTCTCCATGATCTCCACGGCCCTCGGCCTGCCGGAGACCGGCGATGAGCTCATCGGCGAGGTCAACGGCCGGATCGACGAGGCCAGGGAGGCCAACCCGGACTGGTCGGACAAGACCGCCTCCGTGGTCACGCAGTTCGGTGACGGCTGGGGCGCGTACGTCGCCGGGGACGCCCGGATGGACCTGGTCACCGCCTTGGGCTTCCAGGAGAACTCCGAGGTGGCCGACATGGCCGAAGACAACTTCTACGTCGACCTGTCCGAGGAGAACATCGACGTCACCGACTCCGACGTGGTCATCGGCTTCCCGATCGGCTCCGATACCACGGAGTTCGAGGAGTCCAGCGGCTGGAACCGTATCGGTGCGGTGAAGGACGGCCGCGGCATCGTCGCCGACGAGGAGCTGACCAGCGCCTTCTCGCTGGGCACCCCGGACGCGATGCTTTACGCCATCGACGAGCTGCAGCCGCAGCTGGAGGAGGCCACCTCCTAGGCGGCTCTCGGGCCCTGCCTGCCCCATGATTGTCGGAAAGGTGGGACCACCCGCCAAAACGCAGTGGTAACTTCGTTCTCTGCGCAGTCGAGGCCAGGACCCAAGTCTCATCAGCCCCCGCGAGAACCCCCTGACAACCACGGAAGGTGGCAGTCCCAGGTGACAAACAGAGAACAGCCCCAGGTTCCCGGCGACGTGTCACCGGTGTTCGAGGACTACCTGACCGCCGTCTTCAAGTCGGAGGAGTGGGACGACACCGCCACCACCAGTGACTTGTCCGCTCTGTTGGGGGTCACGGCCTCCACCGTGTCAGCCACCCTGAAGAAGCTCAGCCGGGAAGGGCACATCGACTACGAGCCCTACGGCCGGTTCAGCCTGACGGATTCGGGTCGCGCGATCGCGGTGGGCGTCCTGCGCCGGCGCCGGATAATCGAAACCTACCTCGCTGAAGCACTCGGGCTGAGCCCCGACGAGGTCCATGGCGAGGCTGACCTGCTGGAACACGCGGTGTCCGCGCGGGTCCTCGAGCGCATGTCGGCAGCGGTCGGCAACCCGTCCTTCGATCCCCACGGGGATCCGATCCCCGGTCCGGACGGCCAGATGCCGTCGCCCGACGAGGAGACCTCGGTGCCCCTGACCCAGCTCCCCGACGGTGAGGACGCGACGGTCACCCGGATCCGGGACAGTGACCCGGCGGTGGTCCGCTACCTCACCGGACGCGGCATCACGGTCTCCGCCGAACTCCGCATGATCACCACCGCACCGTCCATCGGCACGGTCACCGTGGAGGTCGACGGAACCCAGCGCGACCTGCCCGAACCTGTGGCGGCCGCGGTGCGAGTACGCCCTCAGCACTGAGCCGCCGTACCACTCCGCTGCAGCACCCCGCGTCACACTTCGCGATCCGACCCGTCTCAGCCGGATGTGTGACTGCTCAAACTTCCCGCTGGCTCTCGACTCACCGGATATCAGGCTGCGAGCATTGTTTCCGGTCGTCAGGACGGCACCCTCGACAACCTCGAGCGTCCCGCCACCGACGACCAGACACAACCTCATGCAGACACCTGGAAACGGTGCCGCAGCCAGCGGCACCCTGACGAAGGGGAGTAGCTCACAGGTGGCGTGGTCGACGACCTGCCATCTGCCGGTACGTCGACACACTGGTCACCATCGGTGACCCGGCGCCCGGGTCAGCAAAACCACGGCAACGGGCCGAACAGGCTCCGCCGGCCGATTGATGAGCGAGACCTTCGATTCCTCCAAGATCTACCTGGAATCGGAGAACCATCTCATGCTCACCCGCCCTCTGGCGATCTGCGGCACTGCCGCGGTTCCCGCCATCCTCCTGCGCCTCGGAGTCTTCGGCGACAACGTCCCGGACGTCGTGCAGATGCTGATCTACGGCGCCGGCATCGTCGCCGCGTCCTTCGTCCTGGCCTGGGCGGCCGAAGCGGCCCGCCGTGACATCTCCGGCCCATTGGCCATCGCACTGCTCGCCCTGGTCGCCGTGTTGCCCGAGTATGCCGTGGACCTCTACTACGCCTTCCAGTCGGGCTCCGACCACAGCTACATCTCCTATGCCTCGGCGAACGTGAACGGTTCCAACCGTCTGTTGCTCGGCCTGGGCTGGCCGCTGGTGGTGCTGATCGCACTGTGGGCGGTGAAGCGGCGCCGTCGTTCCACCCGGATGCCCACCCCGAAGACACTTATCCTCCCGCACGATTCGCGTCGGGACGTGCTGGTTCTCGGCGGACTGGCCCTGGCAGGCTTCTTCATCCCGCTGACCGGGTCGATTCCCGTGTGGTTCGGCGTGGCGCTGATCCTCGTCTTCATCGCCTACCTCGCGGTCGCCTCCAAGGCCGAGAGCAGTGAGGAACCCGAGTACGTCTCGGTGTCCGCGGCGATCGTCGAGCTTCCCGACCGGGTACGCAAGGCCACCGTAACCACGATGTTCATCGCCGCAGCGGTGGTCATCCTGATGTCGGCCGAGCCTTTCGCGGACGCCCTGGTCGGAGCCGGGACCCAGCTGGGCGTCGACTCCTACCTGCTGGTCCAGTGGTTGGCCCCGCTGGCCTCGGAGTCCCCGGAGTTCATCGTGGCCGCGCTGTTCGCCCTGCGCGGAATGGGCTCTGCCGCGATCGGCACGCTCATCGCCTCGAAGATCAACCAGTGGAGCCTGCTGGTCGGCTCCCTGCCGGTGGCTCACCTGTTCGGTGGCGGTTCGGCGACGATGCAGTTGGACTCCCGGCAGATCGAGGAGTTCACCCTGACGGCGACGCAGACGTTGCTGGGTGTGGCGATCCTGGTCACCCTCCGTTTCCACCGCTGGGCTGCGGTGCTTCTGGTGGGACTGTTCTCGCTGCAGTTCGTCGTCACCGGGGTAGAGGGACGCTACGTCCTCTCGATCATCCACGTGGTGCTGGCGGTCGGCGTCACCGCATGGAACCTGTGGCACGTCCGCCAGGCACACGCCGACCACCACAGTGTGGGCGGCCCGGAGTCCGGTGAGGATCATGACGGGAGCGCGGCGGACTCACCAGACACTTCTCGGACTGCGCACGGGGTCGGGGTGGGTCAGACTCAGACCAGGTAGCCCATTCACGAAGCTGACCAGCGTCTCTTTTTCTCGGCTGCTCGTTCTCCACAACGCCGCGCATATCAGAAAGGTCGAACACCTGGGCACCGAGGTCAGCGCTTCTTGCGGGTCTCCCCGGTGCTCAGTGCGGCGGCCACCAGCAGCGGCTGGAAGAACAGGCGGATCAGCCGCTTGCCGTCGGTGTCCAGGCCGAAACCGTCCTTACGCTCGAGGTACTGGGCGATGTTGCCGGGGAAGATCACCACGAAGAACGCTGCGGTGAGCGCCCCGACCCGCGACCTGGCCGGCTGACGCCAGGCGGCCAGGTTGGAGACACCGAGACCGATCTCGGCCACGCCGGAGCCGAGGACCACGAGGTCCGGGTCAGCGGGGACCCAGCTCGGCACCTGTGCCTGGAACTCGTCGCGCAGGACGGTCAGGTGCCCGATGCCTGCGCCGGCGAGGAAGGCACCCAGCGCGATCTTGCCGAGGTTGCGGCCCTTGCTCTTACCCAGGGCCTTGGCCTGCTTCTTCTTGTCCTTCTTGTCCTTCTTCTTGGCCATGTCGTGCCTTCCTGCTTCTGGGGTAGTTCTATAGATATCAGGGTACGCCGCAGACGTACTTCGCCGACCGGGCTAGGGGAGGGAAGCGGGGAGCCGAATCGCTCCGGATGTCAGAAAAGTGGGATGAAATGCTGCTTCTTCCGTCCGAGAGCAGCGATTTACCCCACCTTTCCGACATGCCCGCGAGCCCGCCTTCGTGGTCGGGTCTCTCACATTGCAGGGCCGCTCAGAACACCCAGTTGACGAGCACCGCGTAGACCACGGTGCCGAGCAGGATCGACAGCGTCGCCGAACGTCGCCACAGGTGCAGGGCCACGGTGAACAGCACCGCGATCAGTGCCGCGCCCACGCCGCCGGGGTTCGAGGACGAACCGACCAGCGTATAGAGCACCAGCACCGTCATCACGCCGACCGGCATGGCGATGCCGAGCCACGCGACCAGCTCAGACTCCCGGAAGTAGCGCATCGCGGCGAAGGGGAGGGCGCGCAGGATCAGGGTCACCACGCAGACCCCGCCGAGGATCAGCAGGGTGTTGGTCAGGTCGACGCCCTCGGGAAGTCCGGCACTCATGACTGGTCACCTGCCTCACCCTGCGAACCCTGCGCGCGCTGCCAGAAGAAGCGTCCCACCAGGTACACGAAGTAGGCCGACAGCCCGATCAACAGCATCTGGCTCTCGCTGATGAGGTAGCCGGCCATCCCGGCGACCGCGGCGACGACCGGGAGCCAGATGTCGCGGCTGACGTCCATCGCCTCGATCGCCAACACCACGAAGAGTGCGGTCAGCGCGAAGTCGAGACCCTCCAGTTCGAAGGGCAGGGCCGAGCCGGCGAGTGCTCCGATGATCCCGGGAGCCACCCACGACAACTGGCAGAACAGCTGCACGGCGATCACCCGCGGCTGCGTCCATGCCGCGGCGCGCTTCGACGTCAGGATGGCGTAGGTCTCGTCGGTCAGCGAGTAGATACCGTAGGCCTTCGCGACCGGCCCGCGCACCGCGGACACCGGGTAGCTCAGCCCGTAGAAGATGTGCCGGAAGTTCACCAGGAAGCCGTAGAGCAGCGCCGACAGGGGAGCGACACCCCCGGTGACCAGGGAGATCGCCAGGAACTCCATGGAGCCGGCGTAGATGACGATGCTGAACACCGGCGTCCACCACCAGGCGAACCCGATCTGCGTCATCAGCAGGCCAAAGGCCAGTCCCAGTGGGATCAGCCCGAGAGCAACGGTCCAGGAGTCGCCGATGCCCTTGCGGACCTCAGCGCCCGCGCTCATGGTTTATCGGTACCGTTCTGAGCCGCCCACCAGGCCTTGAGTTCGGCGACGGCCTCCTCGCGCTCCATCGGTCCGCGGTCCAGCCGCAGCTCCTTGAGGAACGCCCATGCCTTGCCGACCTCCGGTCCCGGCGGCAGGTCGAGGATGGTCATGATGTCGTTGCCGTCGAGGTCGGGACGCACCGCGTCCAGGTCCTCCTGCTCCTTGAGCTCCACGATGCGGCCGTCGAGGTCCTCCACCGCACGCGCCAGCCTGTTGGCCTTGCGCCGGTTGCGGGTGGTGCAGTCCGCACGCACGATGACCTGCAGCTGGGGGAGGAGGGACCCGGCGTCGGTGACATAGCGTCGCACCGCCGAGTCCGTCCACGCGCCCTCGCCGTAGCCGTGGAAACGCATGTGAAGGAACACCAGCTGTCCGATGTCCTCGATCTGCCGCTTGGGGAACTTCAGCGCCTTCAGGCGCTTACGGGTCATCCGCGCACCGACGACCTCGTGGTGGTGGAAGGTCACCGCGCCGGAGTCGGTGAAGGAGCGGGTGTCCGGCTTGCCGATGTCGTGCAGCAGGGCGGCCCACCGCAGGACGAGACGGTCGTCGTCCGACACCTCCGTGATCTCTTCCCTGTCACCGTCGGACTCCCCGCCGAGCAGCCTGTCCTCGATCTCCGTCGCATTGCGCAGCACCTGCAGCGAGTGGGCGTAGACATCCTTGTGCTGACGGTGCTCGTCCTGCGTCAGCTTCAGGGCGGGCAGCTCCGGCAGCACGTGGTCGGCCAGCCCGGTGTCCACCATCAGGTCCAGGCCGGTCCACGGCTCGGCACCGAGCATCAGCTTGTTCAGCTCCGCGGCGACACGCTCCACGGTGATCCGCTGGATCTGCGAGGACATGTCCACCATCGCCTCACGCACCCGCGGCTGCACGTCGAAGCCCAGCTGGGAGGCGAAGCGGCAGGCCCGCAGCATGCGCAGCGGATCGTCGTGGAAGGACTGCTCCGGGGCGGCGGGGGTGTCCAGCACCCGGTCGACGATGTCGTCCAGCCCGTTCAGCGGGTCGCGCAGTTCGTGCTCGCCCTGCTCCGACAGCTCCAGCGCCAGGGCGTTGCAGCGGAAGTCGCGGCGCACCAGATCGCCCTCGAGGGTGTCACCGTAGCTGACCTCGGGGTTTCGGGACGCCCCGTCGTAGGTGTCGGCGCGGAAGGTGGTGATCTCCACGATCGAGCCCTGGTACATCGCCGAGACCGTGCCGAAGTCGATGCCGGTGTCCCACACCGTCTCGGCGATCTCCTCGAGGATCCCGCTGACCGCCTCGGGCCGGGCGTCGGTGGTGAAGTCGAGGTCGTGGGACAGGCGTCCGAGCAGTGCGTCCCGTACCGAACCGCCGACGAGGTACAGGCGGTACCCGGCCGCACCGAAGGCGCCGGCGAGGCTCCGAAGCGTCCTGTCGGTGGTGGCGTCGTCCTTCACCGCCGCCCAGGCGGTGGCGAGCATCTGCGCGGCGGTCCTGTCACTGCTTGTCACCCCCCGGATTCTACAGTCCGCTCCGGACAGCGTCTGACACCAGTCGGCGCGCAGTCGGCCACCGGGAGCCCGCGGGGATACCGCGGGGACAATGCAGGGACACCGCGGCGCCACCCTCAGCGGGGACCAGTTCGCACCGCGTTGCCACAAACCGCCTCCAAGGCACTAGTCTTGTCCCAATGAACCAACGGCGCCGACGCACATCTGCGGACACCTCCCGGGGAGATTCCCGGGGCGAGTCCCGCGGGTCTTCGCGTAACCGGCAGCGGCAGGACAGCCGCCGCTCCCCGGCGCGTCCGGTCCACCAGCGTGACCACAGTGAACTACCCACCTCGGTGGAGACCAGTGCCGGCGGCCTGGTGCTCTCCGGCATGGCTGAGGCGGTGCGCGGCGACGGGTCGGTGGACCTGTCGAAGATGTACGTGGCACTGATCGGACGGCTCGACCGTCGCGGTCGGCTGCTGTGGTCGATCCCGAAGGGCCACATCGAGCCGGACGAGTCCCGCCACACCACCGCCGAGCGTGAGGTGTGGGAGGAGACCGGTGTGTACGGCGAGGTCGTCAGTGACCTGGGCACCATCGACTACTGGTTCGTCTCCGAGGGCCGCCGGATCCACAAGACGGTGCACCACCACCTGTTGCGCTACGTCGACGGCGACCTCAACGACGAGGATCCGGAGGTCACCGAGGTGGCGTGGCTGCCGGTGAGCAACCTGGTGGAGCGTCTCGCCTACGCCGATGAGCGCAAGCTCGCCCGTCAGGCCCACGACCAGCTGCCCGACCTCGCCCGTAAAGAGGCGAAGGCCGGACGTCGAACCCCGCGGTAGCCGGTGGGGCAGGCAGTGGGGCAGATAGTGGGGCACGCGGCGGCACAGTCCGTGACGCAGACGGCGCACAGGTGGCGGCCGCGCTGGCGTGACTCCCGCGGGCGCGTCCCGGTGGTGTACGCCGCGGTGGCGGCGCTGGTGGCGACGCTCGGGATCGCGCTGGCCCCGGCGACGGTGGCGCAGGACGCTCCGGGCGACGGCGGCACTGTCGACACCGACGGCACCAGACCAAGCTGGGCGAATCCGGAGGCACGGTCGGCGGACCCGGACAACGGGGTGTCGGTGGAGATCATCTCGCAGCAGCCAGCCGTACTGGGGTTCGACGGTGCGCTGGACCTGACCGTCCGCATCAGCAACTCCTCCGACCGGACGGTGGACGATCTGCAGTTGCGGACCCAGCGTCAGGAGGCCGTGGACGATTCCTCGGGTGTGTCGACGTCGATGCTGTCGAATCAGGGCGAGTACCCGTGGGTGGGGCCGTTCGCGAACCTGGACGGCTCGATCGACCCTGGCGAGGACCGCCAGTACCGGTTGACGGTGCCGGTGGATGACCGCTCGGGCAGCCTGCCCGGACTGGGGGTGACCGACTCCGGGGTGTACCCGGTGATGCTGAACCTCAACGCCGACCATGGTGAGGACGGGACGTCCTTCCTCGCTGCGGCGCGGACCACGGTCACCGTCCGGGACGACGGGGACGACCAGAACGGTACAGACAACTCGCGTCCGTCGGGCCTCACCATGCTGTGGCCGCTGTCCTCCGCCACCTCCGCCACCCCTGGTCAGGTCGGCGATGCCCCCGACCCCAACACCCTCTACCTCCCCGACGAGACACTGGCCGAGGAACTCGCCACCGGCGGACGGCTGTCCACCCTGCTGACCAGCTACCGCGACGCCCTGTCCGGCACCGGTGGCAATGAGCTGCGCGAGGCGTCCTGTATCGCCATCGACCCCGACCTGCTGGAGACCGTCGACCGGATGGCCGGCGGCTACCGGGTGGCCGACGAGGCCCCCAGCCCGGTGGAGGAGCCCGTCCGGCTGCGTGACCGGTGGACCGATGACTCCGAGGGCACCACCTCGGAGTCCGGCACGGGGGCCGAGGCCGCCGCCGACTGGCTCGATGAGCTGCGCGAACTGACCGAGGGTCACTGCATCGTCCCGCTGCCGTTCGGCGGGGCTGACCCGAACGTCATCTCGGACATCGACGACCCGTGGCTGACCGAGCTCTCCACGCGCGGTGCCGCCACCGTGGAGGACGTCCTCGGCACCGATGCCGCCGACGGGGTCGTCATCCCCGGCTCCGGATACCTGGAGGAGTCCACGGTCGCCGCGCTGGGTGAGGCCGAGCGGGAGACCCCGCTGTCGACCCTGGTGGCGGACAACACCGTGCAGTCCACGACCTCGTCCCCGGGCAGCACCGCCGGGGTCGTCACCCTGCCCGGCGGCACCCGGGCGCTGCGCTTCCCGGCGGAGTTGGGTACCGCACTGGCGGCGACCGGGGACACGCCGTCGACCTCGGCCTACGGCAACCCGGGTAACCGTCGGACCCTCGACGATGACACCGGCCCCGAGCGCATGGCTGCCGCCGTCGGCGTGCTTGACCTGGAGCTGCGCGGTGCCGGGTCGACCGCGTCCGGGGCGAATGTCCTCGCTGTCCCGCCGGCGGAGTGGACGGTCGACGGCAAGGATGCGGCCACCTGGCTCAGCGCCGTCGGACGCTACCTGTCGGACGGTTCGGCGCGTCCGGTCACCTTCGGTGCCGCCCTGCGCGGGGTTGCCGAACCCGGCACGACGGTGGCCCCCGCCGTCGACCCCGCCCCGGCCAGCGCCGCAGAGCGTGAGGACGCCCGGGAGCTCACCGGGGACCTGCACCAGTTCACCCGGATCATGGTGGAGGACGGGAACCTCGCCCTGACCCCGCAGATCTTCACCCGGCCGATGTTCGACGACATCCTGCGCTCGGTGTCGACCACCCGTCGGCACGCGCAGTCGGAGCACCGGGCGACCGTGCGGGCGTCCGAACAACGCCGGGAGACGGTGCAGGAGCTGGAGTCGACCCTGCGGTCCTCCGTCTCGCTGCTGCCGCCGGGCAGCGTGTTCACCCGCACCAGTGACGGCGCCCCGCTGATCATCGTGGCCCGTAACGGGCTACCGCTGCCGGTGCGGGTGCGGGTGGACTACGAGTCGGACTCGGATGTCACCCTGGACACGCCCGGGGTGGAGAGGATTCCGGCGCAGGGCAGTGTGACCCTCCAGATGACGGCGACGACCGGTTCGGGCAATCGGAACACCGATCTGACGATGACGCTGAAGACTCCCGATGACCAGCAGATCTCTGATCCGGTGACGATGCGTCTGACCTCCGGTCCGGGCGGGATGGCACTGGCCGTGGTGGTCGGGGTGATGCTCGTCTTCGGCCTTTTCGCCGTGTCCCGGGTCACGAAACGCCGCCGAGAGTTAGCAGGAAAGCGGGAACGTACACGATGATGGTCGTGTGACTGATTCTCAAGAGACCTCCGAAGGATCCGGTTCCTCCGGTGAACGCGGCCGTTTCCGTGCCTCGATGCCTCCGGCGAAAGTCCCGGCACCGAAGAAGGCTGCCCCGGGTCAGCGTGCTGGCACCGGGACCGGTGGCGTAGCCGGCGGCGGTGCGAGCGGCGAGGACCACTCACACCTGGACAGGTCTCCGGCCGAGCGCGCCGCAACCGACCCACGGCTACGTGCCAGTGGGTCGGACGCTGCGACGCTCACCGCGTCGGGTAGTGGATCCGCCGGTGCGTCCGGCAGCGGTGCCACTGGCGCCGATGGAACGGTCGACAACGAAGGCTCCGCGGTGACCCAGGCGTCCGACACGGACGTGGTGAGCGCGACCGGCTCAATGGCCATCGCCACCCTGCTGAGCCGGATCACCGGCTTCCTGCGGACCGTGCTCATCGGCTCCGCACTCGGCGCGGAGATCGCCTCGGCGTTCAATACGGCGAACACCCTGCCGAACCTGATCACCGAGCTCGTGCTCGGTGCGGTGCTCACCAGTCTGGTGGTGCCGCTGCTGGTGCGCGCGGAGAAGGAGGACCCGGACCGCGGCGCAGCGTTCATCAGACGCCTGTTGACCATCACCTTCACCCTGATGATGACGGTCACGGTGATCGCCGTCATCGCCGCACCCTTACTGACCAGGGTCTCACTGGACGTCGACGGCGGCGTGAATGTCGGCATGTCCACAGCCTTCGCCTATCTGGTGCTGCCACAGATCGTCTTCTACGCGATGTTCGCGGTGATGATGGCGATCCTCAACACCAAGGGAGTGTTCAAACCCGGTGCATGGGCTCCGGTGGTCAACAACTGTGTGACCCTGGCTGTGCTGGGAATCTACTGGCTCCTGCCGCGGGACACGAAACTCTCGCCGAATGACTCGGTGACCATCACCGACCCGCACATCATGCTGCTCGGACTGGGCACCACGGTCGGTGTGATCGTCCAGGCGGCCATCATGGTGCCGTACCTGCGTAAGGCCGGCATCGACATGCGACCGCTGTGGGGTCTGGACGACCGGCTCAAGCAGTTCGGCGGGATGGCGCTGGCCATCGTGGTGTACGTGGCGATCTCCCAGGTGGGCTGGATCGTCAACAACCGCATTGCATCGGACCAGGGTGCTGCCCCGACCATCTACATGCAGGCCTGGCAGCTGCTGCAGGTGCCCTACGGCGTAATCGGCGTGACCCTGCTGACTGCGGTGATGCCGAGGCTGTCGCGCAATGCCGCCGACGGCGACGACAAGGCCGTGGTCAAGGACCTGACCATGGCCTCGAAGCTGACGATGCTGGCCCTGGTCCCAGTCATCACCTTCTTCACCGCCTTCGGCACCCTCATCGCGCCGGCACTGTTCGCCTACGGTTCGTACTCCATGGAGACCGCGAATGTCCTGGGCTGGACGATCAGTTTCTCCGCCTTCACGCTGATCCCCTATGCCCTGGTGCTGCTGCACCTGCGTGTGTTCTACGCCCGTGAGGAAGTATGGACACCGACGTTCATCATCGCTGGCGTTACTGTGACCAAGCTGACGCTGGCCTTCGCCGCCCCGCATATCGCCAGTGAACCCCGCCTGGTCGTGGTGCTGCTGGGTGCCGCCAACGGCATGGGCTTCGTCGCCGGTGCGATCATCGGCCACCGGCTGCTGAAACGCTCGCTGGGGCACCTAGGTATGAAGAGCGTGGCGCGCACCTCGGCATGGGCGCTGGGCGCCTCGGTCATCTCCGCGCTGATCGTCTGGCGGATCGACGCACTGGTCGACCGCTTCCTCATCCCGGACGGTTTCACGTTCGGCTTCCTGATCCGCCTCCTGATCACCGGTGTGCTGTTCCTGGTGATCGTGATGGTGCTGCTGTCCTTCACCAAGCTGCCCGAGGTCCGCACCATCGGCGCCTCCTTCGCCCGCCTGCCGGGCGTGGGCCGCTTCTTCCGCGGCGCCGCCACCGCCGACGCCGAAGCCAAGACAGACACCGAGGTCGGCCAGGGTGCGCGAATCACCGAGATGGACCTCACCGGCATTTCCGGCATGTCCGGTATGGCGGGGATGACCGGTCAGGACGTCGTGGGTGCGGCGATGCCGCCGCTGTCCGCCGGTCGGGTCCGCGGCCCGCGCCTGGTACCGGGTGCGCCGATCCTGCACGGCCGGTTCCGACTGCTGTCGGACCATGGTGGTTCCCCGACCGCCCGACTGTGGCAGGCCCGCGACAACGAGTCCGGCGACCTGGTCGCCCTGACCATCCTCGACCCGCAGCTCGCCGGAGCCCGACCCGGGGATCTGCTGGAGCGCACCGACACACTGGCCCGGGTGAAGTCCCCGGCGGTGGCGACGATCCGGGAGATCTGTGACGCCCGCACGCTGGTGGTCGTGGTGTCCGACTGGACCGAAGGAGCGCCGCTGACCCGCGTCGCGGACTCCGGCCCTGACCCGCTGGCCGCCGGATATGCCCTGGCGGACCTGGCGGATGCCGCCGGCGCCGCCGCCGACATCGACGGCGCACTCGGCATCGACCACCGTAACCGGGTGCGGATCAGCTCCGAGGGCCGTGCGGTGCTGGCCTTCCCGGGTGTGCTGCCGAGCAGCTCGCCGCGCCAGGACATCCACGCGATCCGGGTGTCGCTGGATCTGCTGCTGTCCTCGGTGGACCCGGCGGAGGTGCCGGAGCGGCTACGTGCCATCGCCGACGACACCCAGAACGTCGACGGGATCGATGGTCACACCCTGGCGAAACGCCTGCGTGAGGCGACGACCGAGACTTTCGACTCCGACCTGGTGACCACTGTCGATGTGGCACCGAACCCGGAGCAGCGGGCGGGCTTCGGTGCTGCCCCGGAGAAGCCGGGACGCACCGCCCTGTCCGCCGGTATCACCATCGGTGGCATCTTCCTGGTGGTGGCGCTGGCCGTGGTGGCGGTCGCCTTCTTCGGTGGCGACCGGCGGGATTCCCCGGTGACCACCGACTCGATCCGCGGTGGTGGGACGTCCTCGACGGCGGAGGCGCCGGGCAACACGACCCCGGAGGAGATCGACCCGCTGTGGGCCGCGGAATGGGCCCCGACGGACGCCGGCACCGGCACGCTGGACAATCCGGATGATGCCCCGTTGATCATCGACGGGGATACCGGGACGACGTGGAGCTCCGCCGAGTACTTCGCCCAGTTGGGTGACGGTCCGGAGTCGTTGAAGCCGGGCATCGGCCTGCTGTTGCAGCTGCCGGACACCACCACGGTGACGGAGGTGCAGCTGGAGGGCCTGACCGAGGGCACCAGGATCGAGCTACGGCTCGCTCCGCGCGGCGGTGACCTGGACTCCCTGGAGCAGGCCACGCTGCTGGATGCACAGACGGCGTCGGGCGAGACCATGACGCTCTCGCAGGACATCGGTGGTGACGGCACCGAGGGTGCTGATGGTGACGTTGACGCCGAGGCGCTCGAGAACGCAGTCTCCGGCGACCGGGTGCTGCTGTGGATCACCGAGCTGCCGATGCCGGACGCCGCGAGCGTCGGCGAGGTGACGGTGACCGGTATCCAGTAGACGTCGGAGAGGTGGGATCAGTGGTGTCAGACCCGTGGGATCATTTGCGGTGATCTGCGCCAGAAGCCAACGATCCATCCCACCTAACTAACGTCGCCCTGTCCGCCGTGCCGGAACATAGATCCCCAGCACTAGATCCCCAGCACGACGCGGGCGATGAGGAAGTACACGATCAGGCCGGTGGCGTCGACGAAGGTGGTGATGAACGGGTTCGAGAACACTGCCGGATCAACCTTCAGCGCCCGGGCGATCATGGGCATCACGCCACCGATGGTCGCGGCCATGGAACACACGGCCAGCAGGGTCAGGCCGATGACGATGCCCACGTCCGGCTCGAAGAGCAGTCCGGTGATGACCGCGCCGAGCGTCCCCAACAGGGCGCCGAGGCTGACGCCCACCCCCAGTTCCCGCAGCAGCACCTTCATCACATCGCGTGGATGCACATCACCCAGTGCCAGGGCACGGGTCACGGTGGTGGCCGCCTGGTTTCCGGCGTTGCCACCGGTGCCGATCAGCAGCGGCACGAACAGTGCCAGGACGGTCACCTGTTCCAGGGTGTCCTCGAAGGTGGACATCACCTGCACGGTCAGGGTGGCTCCGATGGCGAGCACCAACAGCCACACCACACGGGAACCGACCAGGGAACGCACCGGGGTGGCGAAGTAGGGCCGACGCAGCGGCTCCACACCACCCTGACGCGCGGTGTCCTCGGTTTCCTCGTGCTCGAGGATCTGGGCGGCGTCGTCCAACGTGAGCACACCGACCAGACGGTCCTCCTTGTCCACGACCGGGAGAGCGAAGTGTCCCAGGTTGGTGCACTTTCGCGCTGCACTCTCCGCGGTCTGGTAGGCCGAGGCCACATCGGGTCGCTGCATGATGTCGCCGATCAGGGTGTCCGGCTCGGCGCGCAACACATCGCGGAGACTGAGGATGCCGATGACCTTGCGGGCGTCGTCGAGGACCGGCAGGGCGTACACCGTCTCGGCATCGTCGAGTCCGGAGCGCACCCGCTCCAGGGTGTCGCCGGCGGTGGCGTCCGCCCGGAGGTTCAGTGACTCCGGGGACATGCGGCGTCCGACCGAGCCCTTCGGGTAGCCGAGGACCTCGGAAGTCATGTCCCGTTCCTTCGCCGACAGGCCCCGCAGCAACCGTGGCGCCAGGGTGGCGGGAAGTTCGTCCAGCAGCCAGACGCGGTCATCCGGATCCAGCTCGGCGAAGATGGCGGCGACTTCGGCGTCCTGCAGGTCGTGGATCAGATCACCCTGCATATTGGGGGAGAACAGGTCGAAGACGGCCATCGCTCGGTCCTTCGGCAGCAGCCGGTAGACGATGGCGCGGTCGTTGTCGGCCAGACGTTCCAGCACCAGAGCCAGCTCATCCGGGGTCACCCCCGTCATTGCGGCGCTGATCGCGGGAAGGTTCTTGTTCTCGATGAAGGTCTCGATGGTGTCGACTAGGTCGATGACATCGCTCTGCGTGGTGGTCATACACGGTCCTTGTTGCCATGGTGAGCGCTCCACGGTGCTACCGTGCCGGGGATCACCCGGGGAAAAGCGCAGGACGTCGGGGTCGCGCGCACCCCATGACGCAACAAAGCCGGTGAAGACCAGGTGTGGTCTCAGCCCAGGTGCAGCCGTGAGGGCGCGCTGGATGATCGATCCGGGATACTGTCACTGGACATTCGCGCCCCCACCTCCTTAAGTCCTACCTCTGGGACCCACTTTCCGTGGGTGTCAACTGTCCTGAACCTAGTCAGGCCACCTGCCCGGAGCAAATTCAGGGCGACTGTTAGGCTTCGGGTTTGTGAGCAACTTCGGGTTCATCCGGGACGACGATGTCGTCGACCAGCCGATCCTCGACAAGTTCCACGTCCTGCGCAAGGTCGGTAACACCGCGGTGCATGCCAGCGGAGACGTCAAGAAGGCCACCGCCCGGCTGCTGCTCAACGAGTTGTTCCACGTCGTGGTGTGGGCGGCGCAGCGCTACACGGTGCACCCCGATGATGTGCCGGTGCATGCGCAGTTCAGCCCGTCGCGGATCAGCTCGGACCGTACGGGCGCTACGGGTTCTGCCGACCATACCGTCCTGCGGCGGACGGCGGAACGCCAACAGGCGGAGATCACGGAGCTGCGTGCTGCGATCGCCGATGCGCGGGCGCGGCGCACCGGCAGTGACACGCACGACTACTACGAGGCGGCGACCCGTCGGGTGCTGGTGGACGAGCTGCTGCACGAGGCCGGGTGGGATCCGGTGATCTTCTACTTCAACGGGGTCGGCACGTACCTGTGGTATGACACGGAGGGCTATCCGCCGCGTCGGACGCAGGGCTTCTACACCCGCGCTGAGCTGGAGAATCTGGTCGCGCGACGGGGCGGTCGGCCGTTAGCTGAGGTGCTGTCGGACGTGCTGTCGGACGCACCGGACGGTACGGACGCACCGGACGGTACGGACGGTACGGACGGTACGGACGGTACGGACGGTACGGACGCGCAGCGTCCGGCGGTTCAGGATCTCGCCGCCCACCAGCGCCAGGCGGTGAGGGCCACGGTGACGGCCTTCGATCACCGGCAACGCGGGGCGTTACTGGTCATGGCCCCGGGGACGGGCCGGGTGGCCACCACCGCGGCGATCGTCGACGTGCTGGCCGAGGCCGGGTGGGCCGACCGGGTCGCCTATCTGGCCGATGATGCCCGACGCCTGGAGCGGGCCCGGACTGCGTTGGCGGAGTTGGACCGGCCGGGGATCTACACGATGACCTATTCACAGATGATGGACCGGGTGGAGCGTCTGGAGTTCGGCCCGGGTTCTTCGACCTGGTGGTGGTGGACGAGGCCGCTCCGTCGGTTCGTGGTGCCCCACGACGTCCTGTTCGAGTACTTCGACGCACTGTTGTTGGGCTTCACCTGCAACCCGCCGACCCGATCGACCAGGGCACGTTCGCACTGTTCGGCCTGCCGGAGGGGCAGCCGACATTCCAGTTCACCGCAGGGGATGCGGTGGAGACCGGGGTGCTGGTCCCGGCGCGTACCGTGTCCGTCTCCGGTGTGGATGGTTCGGACGCTGCGGCCGAGAGCGCTGCGTTGACCTACCTGGAGGAGCATGGTCACCGGATCGACGGGGAGCTGGCGCGGACGGTGGTAATCGGCCCGGCCGAGCACACCGATGCCCTGGTCATCGATACCGCCGGTAATCTCGCTTACCCGGACCAGGAGCTTCCGGATGCGGACCCCGGCCGTGTTCGGCGTGCGGTGGACCGCCAGGTGCGGCTGCTGGAGCGTCTGGATTCGGGACGTCCTGACGGAACCACCCGCACCAGGAACAGTGGCGATGCAGGCGATACAGGCAATACAGGCGATACGAAGGAGCGCGCGGCCACTGCCGGGTATGGAGGAGCCGGAGTTCAGCGGGGACACCGGGCACGACAGCGGAGTCGACAACTAGATTTTTCCGCAAAACCTTTACCGGGCCGCAGAGTCGCGCTACAGTGAAGGGCACAGCAGAAGTGCTGTAGGAGGACTCTTCACCGCGGGGACGGTGGAGGGCAGGGGAGAAGACACAGAATCCGGGGGATTCGTGACCATGACCATTGCATTGACTGTTCCATCTGCGCCTGAACTGTCCGACGCCGAACTACTGCGTCGCCACCACGCCGGCTGCGGGGAAGCGTTCGCGCAGCTCGTCGACCGGCACCGCGTGCTGTTGAACTGGACGTTGAGCCAGGCGGGCGTCCCGTACGACGACCGCGCCGACCTGCTTCAGGACGCACTGCTGAAGGTCCACCGCACCGCAGCGACGTTCCGGGGAGCCGGATCCGCGGCGTCCTGGCTGTGCACCATCGCGCGCAATACCGCATTGAGCCACGTCCGTCGGATATCCCGGCGCAACGAGGACTCCCATCAGTCTCTCGACCAGGATGTTCCGCTGCCCGAGCTGACGTGCCGTCGGGCGGTGGACGCCGGACGCGCGGTGCAGCGTCTCGTCCTGAATGACGCGGTGAACAGCCTGCATCCGGGGCTACGGGATGTGTTCATGTGCACCGAGGTCCACGACTGGCCGTTGGACCGCACAGCCGAGCATCTCGGTGTGCCGGTGGGGACGGTGAAGTCCCGGCGTGCCCGTGCCCGGGCGCAACTGCGACAACGGCTCACCGAAGAGTGAGCGGGGGAGTGAGTCGTGCGTCACTCGCGACTGCCTGGTGACGCACTCACCACGAGGTGCTTCGGGGGCTGGACAACATGGCTAGAATCATCTGCATGAGCGATTCCACCCCCACCGTCCACGACATCATCATCATCGGCTCCGGCCCCGCCGGTTACACCGCCGCCATCTACGCCGCACGCGCCGAACTCAAGCCGCTGGTCTTCGAGGGGATGGATTTCGGCGGTCTGCTGATGCAGACCACCGAGGTCGAGAACTTCCCCGGCTTCCCGGCGTCCATCATGGGCCCGGCGCTGATGGATGACATGCGCAACCAGGCCGAGCGTTTCGGTGCGGATCTGCGCATGGAGGACGTCGAGCGGGTCGAGCTCGCCGGCGGCATCAAGAAGGTCTTCACCGACGATGAGGAGTTCCACGCCCGCACCGTGGTGCTCGCCACCGGTGCCGCTCCGCGCTACCTGGGTGTTCCTGGCGAGGAAGCGCTGCTGGGCCACGGTGTCTCGGCGTGCGCGACCTGCGACGGGTTCTTCTTCAAGGAGAAGCAGATCGCCGTCATCGGCGGTGGCGACTCGGCGATGGAGGAGGCCGACTTCCTCACCAAGTTCGGCGACAAGGTGACTATCATTCACCGCCGTGGCGAGTTCCGTGCCTCCGCCATCATGGAGGAGCGCGCCCGCAACAACCCGAAGATCGACATGATCATGAACGCCACAGTGGAGGAGGTCCTCGGCGAGGGGACCGTCCAGGCCCTGAAGCTGAAGGACACCGTCACCGGCGAGACCCGTGAGGTCCCGATGGACGCCATGTTCGTCGCCATCGGCCACGATCCGCGGACCACGGTCTTCGAGGGCCAGGTCGAGCTGCAGGACAACGGCTATGTCAAGGTCGCCGAGCCGTCCACCGCGACCTCGCTGCCCGGTGTCTTCGCTGCTGGTGACCTGGTGGACTCGCACTACCAGCAGGCCATCACCGCCGCCGGCTCGGGCTGCCGCGCCGCGCTGGACGCCGAGGCGTACCTGGCTGCGCTGTAGACAGCCTCGGGAGGCTGCATGGAGACAGTCCCCAGAGGCACCTGACAGGCAGGTGACAGGCGTGTGACAGACCCCTGACAGGTGCCGGGTCCGCCGATTCCGCGTTCATACCGGCCTTGACGCAAGCGTGACGAAATCGTGTCGGGACCGTGACGCTCCGGAGAGTGTAGTTGGCGACCCGTACGGGTAGGATCGCGTTCATACGTGTGCCCAACCCCAGGAGATTCACGAATGAACCAACCCGTCGCCGTGACGCAGGAATCCTTCCGCTCGAGCGTCATTGATGCCGAGCAGCCCGTGCTTGTCGATTTCTGGGCAGGCTGGTGTCAACCGTGCCTGCAGATGGAGCCGACGATCAACGAGATCGCTGCCGACTACGCCGACAAGGTGTCCGTGGCCAAGGTGAACGTCGAGGAGGAGCGCGGCCTGGCTGCCATGTTCCAGGTCATGAGCATCCCTGCCCTGATGGTGTTCAAGGACGGCAAGAAGGTCGTCGAACTCCACGGTAGACAGTCCAAGGACGATCTCGTGGCAGTACTCGACGGTCTCACTGCGTAGCGGATCTGGTGGTTTCGATGTACGGAGACAGGTTTCGGGTAGGGGACAGCAGTCCCCGCGTAGCCGAGGTGCGGGGAACTCTCGCCCGGCTCGGCTTCATCGACGGTTTCGATGGTGATGCCGCTGGCGATGGTTCCCAGCAGTGGACCCCGGAGGACGAGTACTTCGATCCTGCGCTGGAAACGGCGATTCAGGCTTTCCAGCAGCATCGTGGGATCGACGCTGACGGGACGATCACCGACGGCACGCTGCGTGCCCTCCGCGAGGCCTCGTACACTCTCGGCGCACGGGTGTTGTCCCTGCAGCCGCCCGGTGCGTACTTCGTCGGTGACGACGTCGCCGAGCTCCAGTCACACCTGCTGGACCTGGGGTTCTTCACCAGCCGGGTGGACGGCCACTTCGGGGAGGAGACGCACTCCGCAGTACGGCTCTACCAGCTGAACTACGGTCTGACCGTCGACGGCATTTGCGGCCCGTCCACCCTGCGGTCACTGCGCTACCTCGGCCGTCGGATCACCGGTGGGTCACCCCAGGCCATCCGCGAGAAGGAACGGATCCGTGCCGCGGGTCCGCAACTCACCGGCAAGCGGATCGTGCTCGATCCGGGCCTGGGCGATGGTGAGCACGGCCAGATCGTCAAGGGGCCCTACGGACCGATCACCGAAGAGGAGATCCTGTGGGACCTGGCGACCAGGACCGAAGGCCGGATGATCGCCGCAGGTATCGAGACGATCATCTCGCGACCGCGGACCGGTAACCCCTCGCACCTGGACCGGGCCTCGATCGCGAATGCTTTTGGTGCGGACCTGATGATCTCTCTGCGAGCAGACTCCTACCCGAACGAGCGCGCACATGGTGCCGCTTCGTTCTACTTCGGCTCCGAAATCGGACGGTCCTCTGTGAGCGGCGAGAAGCTGTCGAACTATATCCTGCGTGAGGTGTCGGCCCGGACCTCGTTGACCAGTCTTCACAGCCACCGCAGGACCTGGGATATTCTCCGGATGACACAGATGCCGGCCGTGCAATTCGTCGTCGGTTACCTGTCGAACCCAGATGATGTCGCTGTGCTGACCGATTCAGATGCCCGGGACACCATCGCAGAGGCGCTGGTGGTTGCCGTGAAACGGCTGTACCTGCTGGACGCCGACACTGCACCAACCGGCACCTACCGCTTTGCTGACCTGTTGGCGGCGGAGTCCGGGTCCTGAAGGGGTTAGAACCCGCCTGAGTCTCCTGGAGGGCCCTTCGCGTGGCTCTGGGGCCTGATCCCGCCGTCAGGCCCGCTGGCCGCCGAGTACGGTGCTCAGCGGGGCCGAATTGTTCAGCAAGGCGTGCGTGTCCGCCTCGAAGTCACTGAACAGGGATGCCGCACTGTTCAGGTCCTTGCGGTACCGGGGAAAGCGCGGGTGTTTTCCGATAATCTCGAAGCCCTGCTGTTCCAGGATGTCCGCCGACAGCACCGGGGCGCCCTCAAGGTCACCACTGTGCGGACGCTCCTCCCACCCGTGGTAGCCCTCCGGGAAGTAGGAACCCTCCGGAGTGTCGGCGTCATTGCGTCCGAAGGCCTCCACAGCTACGATGCCACGTCGCTCTGCCTCAGTGACGACGGTGTCGATCAGGCTGTGCTCGAGATACAGACCCATGTAGGGCTGATCCACGAAGACATTCGAGATCAGGATCGCGTCACCGGAGACCGGACCAGAGGGCATGGCCAAGGAGCCGGGAAAGTAGGACGGGGGAGCGAAGAACACTGATGCCGCTGCACGTTCACCGCTTCCGACGTCGCCGGTACTGACGTACGCGGTGTAGCCGCAGATGCCCCACCGGTACATCACGGTCTGGACCCACATCTGCTTGTCGAAGACCGCGTCATCGGATTCTTCCCCGGGAGGGAGTTCCCAGAAGGTATCTCGGGCAGCGTCGGCCTCCACTTGGGCATCACCGTCAAGGCGAAGTGCACTGTACCTGATCTCCACCGGCGCTCCTTACGTCGTCCGCTATCAGTCTACCGGGACTTATAGAGACAGTGCGGCTTTTGCTGTGGTTCTGGTAACTGATGTTTCACGTGAAACCCCACCCCCTGGTTTCACGTGAAACATTGACCTAGTCTTCGCGAGGGAGCTTCAGCAGATCAGTGATGCGTTCGAAGTCGTCCTCGTCGCCGAACTCAACGACGATCTTTCCCTTGCGGGCACCCATCTGGACGGTCACGCGGGTATCGAGGGCGTCCGCTGCGGACGACGCCCAGTGCTGGACCGCCTCGGGCTGTTCACGCACTGCGCGCTTTCGCTGCGACTTCTCCTGACCGTCACCGCGGTTGAGCAGGACGACAGCCTCCTCGGTCGCACGCACACTGAGCCCTTCGGCAACGATCCGGTCTGCCAGATGCTCCTGGTCCTCCTGTCCGGTCTTCACGCCCAGCAGAGCACGGGCATGGCCAGCACTGAGCACACCTGCAGCCACCTTGCGCTGTGTGGTGACCGGCAGCTGCAGCAGTCGCAGCATATTGGTGATCAGCGGACGGGAGCGCCCCAGTCGCTTGGCCAACTCACCCTGGGTGACGCCGAACTCCTCCAGCAGCTGCTGGTATGCGCTGGCCTCTTCAAGCGGGTTGAGCTGGACACGATGAATGTTCTCCAGGAGAGCATCGCGGAGCATGTCTTCGTCATCGGTCTCGCGAACGATGGCGGGGATGAGCTCGAGGCCGGCAAGTTTGGACGCACGGAGGCGGCGCTCACCCATGATGAGTTCGAAACTATTGGCCTCGAGCGGGCGGACGACGATCGGCTGAAGAAGGCCGAACTCCTTGATCGAGTGAACGAGCTCGTTGAGCGGCTCCTCCTCGAAGACCTCACGGGGATTCTTCACATTCCGCCGGATCTCAGCGATCGGAATCTCACGATAGCTGGCACCGAAGTCATTCGGAGTTTCAGCGGCGTCACTGACGGAACTTACACCCTCACTAGCCCCCGCCAGAGAAACGTCACTGTGACGCTGACCTGTCGAGGTAGCAGAGTCGGTTCCGGATGACGTTCCGCCGCGCGTGACGGTCGACGATCCGGGAGCGGTGGAGCCATCCGATGATGACTTCTCGGCGCCGCGAGTCACTGACGCGCCGGCGGGGGAGGGGTGTCCGGTACCGAGAATCACATCGGCAGCGCCCGCGCCCAGACGAGGCTTCGAGGGCCCGGTGGGAATCAGTGCGCCGAGTCCCCGGCCCAGTCCGCCGCGTTGAGTCTCGGCTTTCGGCATCTGGGGAGCGGCCGGCTTCTTCTTCTTTTCAGTCATCAGTTCTTCTCCGTGGTGTGAAGCTCAGGCGCGACGCCGATGGGGCCGGTCTCTTCCAGCGGCAGGTAGTCGCCGCGCTCGGCGAGCTCCACTGCAGCATCGAAGTAGGCGAGGGAACCCCGCGAACCCGGGTCATACTGAAGAACGGTCTTGCCGTAGCCGGGAGCTTCCGAGACCTTGACGCTCCGTGGTATCTGGTTCTCGAGAACAGCACTGCCGAAGTGGGTCCGGACTTCCTCGGCGACCTGCTCCGACAGTTTCGTCCGGGCGTCGTACATCGTCAACAGCACGGCGGAGACATGCAGTCTCGGGTTCAGGTGCTCGCGGATCATCGTGATGTTGTTGAGGAGCTGCCCCACACCCTCCAGGGCGTAGTACTCACACTGGATCGGGATGAGCACCTCGGTGGCAGTGTTCATGGCGTTGATCGTGAGAAGGCCCAGGGACGGCGGGCAGTCGATGAAGACGTAATCGTATCCGGACTCAGCCAGATAGCTCCTACGTAGCGCATCGATGAGTCGGTACTCACGCCGGACCATCGACACCAGTTCAATCTCCGCTCCGGCGAGATCGATGGTCGCCGGAATGCAATGCAGATTCTCGTTTTCCGAGTTCACCTGGATGACCTCATCCGGCTTCTTCTCACCGATCAACAGCTCATAGCTGGACGGTGTGCCCATCCGGTGCTCGGCACCGCAAGCAGTCGAGGCGTTACCCTGCGGGTCGAGGTCGACGACCAGAACCTTCATCCCGTGCAGTGCCAACGCCCACGCCAGGTTCACCGTTGAGGTGGTCTTGCCGACACCACCTTTCTGATTCGACACCGTGAGGATACGGGTCGTTGAGGGCCGGTTCAGGGTGAGACGCTCTGGGCTCTGAATGCGCGCTGCCCGACGGGCGGCATCAGCGATGGGGGTGTCATCCCACTCAGATGGAATCATGAACTACCTTTGCACAGTGTATTGCCCCGGACGGTCACGAGGCGGGGGAGGGGTTTCACGTGAAACATTCACGGTGTCCCCGTCTAACCCTCAACAGTAGTCGCCTTCCCGCGTGTGAACAACGGAGGTTTCACGTGAAACATCGGCCGTCGCTTCGATGCACCGGACCGAAATGACAACAATGTCATTCAGCGTCACATCGCCCCCACTGACGCTCAGCGGCGTCGCTCCACCACGGCCACGAACGTCGGCTGCGACAACACACCCTCGCCGACCGACACGACCTCACCGTCGGATCCTCCGGCCTTACGGATCTCATTGCGATCGCGCACCAGCTCTTCGGTCACGGAGGAACCCTTGAGCGCTTTCACCGCACCGCCCTTACGCGCCAAGGGCAGCGACCACCGGATGAGACGTCCGACCGGGGCGACGGCGCGGGAGGTCACCACGTCCGCGCCACCCACCGCGGAGATGATGTCCTTCTCCTCGGCACGACCCCGGTACACCTCGACATTGGTCAAACCCAGATCGTCAACGACCTCCTTGAGGAAGGTAGCCCGTCGCAGCAGCGGCTCCACCAGCTGGACAGTCAGATCCGGGCGGGCGATCGCCAGCGGGATACCGGGAAGCCCGGCACCGGAGCCTACATCCACCACACGAGCCCCCCCGTCGATGACATCGCCCAGCACGGCACTGTTCAGAATGTGCCGGTCCCACAGGCGGGGAACCTCACGTGGGCCGATCAGCCCACGGACAACGCCGGCGTCCGCCAGCCAGCCAGCGTAGGACACAGCCAGTGCTGCACGGTCACCGAAGACCTCGGTGGCGATGGCGGGGATCTCTGGAACGTCGTCGATACTCACGAGGTCCAGCATAGCGGCAGTGGACTCCATCCCAGACAGCAGGACGCCCCGACCATGAAGGTCGGGGCGTCGGTGCGAGGGGAGTCAGGCCTTGGACTGCTTGACGTCCTCCAGGATGGCGAGGAACTCGAGGTTCCGGCCACGCTTCTTTCGTTGGTTCTTCGACGGCGGGTTGTCGATGACGTCCTGCAGTCGGGTGATGGCGGAGTCGAGGGCCTCGGGGGTCATCGCCTCGGCCTGGGCGCGGTATTTCCGGGCCTGCTCGTCATCCAACTTGGAGGAGGAGCCGGCGCCCTCAGCGGAGCCGCTGGAGGCCTGGGAGACCGCAGAAGCATCCTTGACGACCTCGGCACCGTCCCGGCCCTCCAGGGCGTCCTGAGCGTCCTGAGCGTCCCCGGCGTCCTCTCCGGACACCGTCGCGACATTGCCGGCGCTGGCGGCAGCGGCAGCAGCGCCGCCCTTCGGCTTCTTACCCGGCTTGGGGGCGTTGGTGCGCTTGGCGGCGAGCTTCGCCTCCTTCTCCTCCTCCTCTTCGCGGTCCATCTTGCGGAAGACGAGGAGCTGCTGGACGAACATCCAGGTGGTGTTGGCGCACATGTAGACGGCCAGACCGACCTGCCAGAGGAAACCACCGGCGAACATCATCACCGGCATGACCCAGAGCATCAGCTTCTGCATCATCATCATCTGGTTCTGCATCATGTCTTCCTGCGCAGTTCCCGCCTTCTTCTTCGGCTGCGCAGCCTGACGCTTCTTCTGCCGGTCCATCGACATGCGGGCGTTGAAGTGCATCAGCACCGAGGCGATCGCCATCAACGGCAGAACGACGATGATGATGTTCCAGCGCTCGAAGTCGACCGAACCATCGGCGGCGAATGCGCCAAAGGCGTCCTCACTCATGGAGATGAAGCCAGACAGCGGGGTACCGAACAGGCGGGCGTCCAGGAAGGACTGGACCTCGTCGACACCGAAGACGTAGTTCGAGGTGTTACGGGTCTCCTCGATGGTCATGCCGAGCTGACCCATGCCGTCACCGGTGCGGTTGAAGGAGCGAAGCACGTGGAACAGGCCGATGAAGATCGGGATCTGCACCAGCATGGGCAAACAGGAGGCGAGCGGGTTGACACCCATCTCCTTCTGGAGTTTGCGCATCTCCAGTGCCTGCTGCTGCTGATCGTTGGCGTACTTCTTACGGATCGCCTGCATTCGCGGCTGCATTTCCTGCATCTTGCGACTGGAGCGCAGCTGCTTGATGGTGGGGCGAACGAGGAGACTGCGGATGGTCACCACGAGGAAGATAATCGCGAGGGCCCAGGAGAGGCCGGAGTCCGGGCCCAGCACAAAGCCGAAGACTTTGTGCCAGAACCACAGCACCGCCGAGATGGGGTAGTAGATGAAGTCAAGCACTGCTAGTGCAATCTCCTTGTTGTCGGAAGATGGTCGGTCTGGTCGGTCTTGTCGAACAAGTCGGACTTGTGTGTTACTTCTTCGTCCGGCGGCGTGCCGGCGGGACAGGGTCCCAGCCGCCGGGGTGCCACGGTCCACATCTGGCGAGGCGGCCCACACTGAGGATGACACCCTTGATCAGACCATGCCGGGACAGGGCAGTCAGGGCGTACGCGCTGCAGGTTGGTTCAAAACGGCACGACGGTCCCAGTTTAAGGGGTGAAAGATAGTTCTGGTAACCCAGAATGAGACGTCGTGTCAGTCGGGCACGGCCGGCGGAGGTGTCTCCGGGGGTTGGTGTCCCGCGATTCCCGCCGGACTCGGTGCCACGCTGGGCGCCAAACTGGGGGCCAGGGTGGGGGCCATGCTCGGCGCCATACTGGGCACCGGTGAGCGCCCCCGCCTCAGGCGCTGAGTCGCCGGAGTGCCCGTCGCACATCGGCCTCCAACTCCTTCGAGCTCGCGGTCGCCGCGGCCGGCAGTGCGCGCAGCACGAGGCAGGCGCCGGGTTCCAGCGTTGCGTCCTGCGGGTCCTGTAGGACGCTTGCAGTGACATGCCGTAGACGCCGCGACACCGCGTGGCGCGTCACGGCGTTGCCGACGGCCTTCGAGACGACGAGTCCCATGCGCGGACCCCCGGTGAACGTTCCCCCCTGGACATACAGATACACCACCACGGTGCGCGTCCCCTTTTTCCTGCCTCGGCGGACGGTCTCGCCGAAAAGCGAGGTCGACCGGAGACGGTGTTCCGGGGAAAGCACTGCGGTGGTGTTGGTTTCCGCGTGTGTTACGCGGAGACGCTCTTACGGCCCCTGCGGCGACGGGCCGAGACGATGGCGCGGCCGGCGCGGGTGCTCATGCGAGCGCGGAAGCCGTGCTTGCGAGCGCGACGACGGGTGTTGGGCTGGAAAGTACGCTTGCCCTTGGCCACGGTACTCACTCCTTCAAGTTGTTCTTATCGTTCGCCGCGATCGCATACCGGCTGGACTGTGGTGCAGCCCGGTCGGCGCAGAGGACCGCGACTGCGGTCGGTGGGGGTGGGACGGTAACGGCACCCGGAGGTACCTTGCACTGTCCCTCCGTCCTATGACGGTGTTGAGTGAGACGGTGATGCCGGACCGATCACCGATCGGTCGCGACGGCCACAGTGTCACTCGAAGACGATCTAAACCCTACGTGGTTCTGGGTCGTATATCAAAAAGCGACACGGAAGAACACCGGGGAACAACGCGAGGAAAACAGAAGTACACCTTTGTCATTTAATTGACCGCACCGCCGCAAGTCACTCTGTGGTCCGACGGCCCTGGACACTCTCCCCACATAGTTGTCCACATGTGAACCTGCAGGTCGCTCAAAATCCTCCCAGGTCACCTCGAGCTAATGTGGATAACTCTATCCACCCTGAGACTCTAAACCTCCGGTTGAGGGGTAGTTTTCCAAGGTCAGCCCGCATTCACAAGAGAAGGTTGAAGTTGTCCACACCGTGCCGGTACGATGTGCAGAACGCGCCCGAGCGAGTTATCCACATGTGTGCACAAAGATGTGGATACCCAGTTCAGGGCACCTCCCGCGGTGTGAACACTGTTGGGGGAACAATGCGGAGAAACGGTGGATACCGCCGCCACCCACACCGCCCGCACAGACCACAACGCCCGCACAGCCCGCACAGACTGCACAGCCCAAGAAAAGGACCCTCGCCTACATGCCCGATGCCCTCAATTTCCCGGACATCTGGGCGAACCTGGTCGACCGCTGGGTCAGCGCCGACGAAGACTCCGCCGAATTCCCCAGGCTGACGAAACGGCACCGTAGTCTGTTGCGCCAGCTCACCCCGGTGATCCTGGTGAACCGCATCGTCGTGCTCACGGCACCGTCGAAGTGGGTCCGCACCGAGACCGAGACCCACCTGTCCGAACTCATCTGCGATGTCCTCTACGAGGAGGTCGGCTACCCGGTGACTCTGTCGCTGAGTGTGGAGGACGCGACTCCGGAGGGTGACTCGGAGCCGACCGTAATCCCGAAAGCGGAGCGGATCCCCGAGATGGACTACCAGCGGGAATCCGATCACGACCATGACTCCGGGTCGCCGCAGTCCGCTCACTCCCCACAGTCGGGTATGCAGCCCGGAATGCCAGGGGACATGCAGCGGGACATGCAGCCCGGCGTACAGCCGGGGATGCAGCGACCCATGCACTCAGGACTCCAGCAGAACATGCCGCCGGCCGGCGGATCTGCTCCCACCAACTTCAACCAGGGCGTACAGGGCGAACCGGGAACAACCCCGGAGCGGCAACGCCAGCACTGGGAGGATCTCACCGGCTCCCATTTCCAGCAGCGCGGTGGCAGTGCAAACGAGGTGCAGAACACGCGCGGCGGGGTCCGGGACAACAGCGAGAACCGGCTGAACCCGGACTACACCTTCGACACCTTCGTCACGGGGTCGTCCAACCAGTTCGCCAATGCTGCCTGCCGGGCGGTGGCGGAGCGTCCGGCGCAGGCCTACAACCCCCTTTTCATCTGGGGTGATTCGGGCCTGGGCAAGACCCACCTGCTGCACGCGATCGGCCATTACGCCCGTGACCTGCGCTCCGGCATGAAGGTGCGCTACATCTCCAGTGAGGAGATGACCAATGAGTTCGTGAACTCGGTGCGTGACGGTCGTGGTGAACAGTTCAAGCGGCGCTACCGCAACCTCGACATGCTCATCGTCGACGACGTCCAGTTCCTCCAGGGTAAGGAGAGCACCCAGGAGGAGTTCTTCCACACCTTCAATGCGTTGCAGCAGGCCAACCGGCAGATCGTGCTGTCCTCGGACCGTCCGCCGTGGCAGCTGAACACCCTGGAGGATCGGCTGCGCACCCGGTTCGAGGGTGGACTGATCACCGACGTGCAGACGCCGGATCTGGAGACCCGCATGGCGATTCTGTCGAAGAAGGCACAGATGGAGGGCACGTACCTGCCGGACGACGTACTCGAGCTCATCGCCAGCCGCTACGAGAAGTCGATCCGTGAGCTCGAGGGCGCACTGATCCGTGTCACCGCGTACTGCTCCCTGAGTAAGGAGCCGGTGACCAAGGAGGCTGCGGAGGTCGCCCTGCGCGACATCATGCCTGATCCCAAGGACGTCGAGGTCACTCCGCAGATCATCATCGAGGTGATCACCAGCTACTTCAACGTGACTCCCGATGAACTGATCGGCAAGGCGAAGCACCGCTACCTGGTCACCGCCCGTCAGCTGGCGATGTACCTGTGCCGCGAACTGACGGAGCTTCCGCTCAAGGAGATCGGCGAGGTCTTCGGTGGCCGCGACCATACGACCGTGATCTACGCCGAACGCAAGGTCCGCACGACGATCCAGGAGGATCGCAAGACGTTTCAGCAGATCCAGGAGCTCACCCAGCGCATCAAGTCGCGCGCGCGCCAGTAAGACGCTGTCAGTAGGACGCAGTCAGTAGGACGCTCCGGTGGCCGGCGTTGTCACCGGCCAGCGGGGGTCAGAGGGGGACCGGATGAGGTCGACTGGGGTCGGTGGGGGCCAGCGCGGGGGTCAGCGGGGGGTCGACTGGGCACGGCCGGGCCTGACCAGGGGTTGTAGACTTGTCCACGTGCTTTTCCACCGGATCCCTCCAGTTATGGACAAGCAACTGACAGTTCTCCACACTGCATGACCTGCAGGTTCGAGAGGTTGTCCACAATTCCACAGAGAACTGCACATTCTTGTAATTCACCACGTGTCATTAAGTGATCTTCGTCACATCCAGCAACGCGACCAGGCCAATGCGACGTCTCTCGACCTGCACCATCCACATTCCATCACCGGGATGTGGACAAATGACATTCTTGTAATTCAGCAGGTCACGGCAGTGCGGGCACTACTCCGACTTCGACATAAGCGCAGGTCACCGCTGTGGATAAGCAGTGGACAGTAACAGGGCACCAAGTGCACAAATTGTGGATAGCTACCACCCGCCGGACGTTATCCACATTTCGCCCCAGTTATCCACACTCGCATGCACCCAGTGTGCACAAAATCCGCTGCCGACGGCCACGAACCTGACCAGCAGAGGATCCGCCGGGATCGTCTGTTATCCACAGAATCCACACCCCCTACTGCTACTACCGAAATTTCCATGTAAAACTCCAAGAAGAAACAACCGGTGTGCACATCGTCGGATCGCCTCGACGTTCTGCCCTCCCGGACGAGCTCGGCCAGGATGGCCGCTCGGTACCGTGAGTCCGACCGGTCGGCTAGTGTGAGTTCCAGCAAAAGGACTCGACCAGAGACTCGCCAGAGAAAGGACCCCTCGCGTGGACCAGCACGTCAGCTTCACCGTGTCCAAGGATGATTTTTCCTCGGCACTGGCCTGGGTGGCACGCAACCTTCCGAGCAAAGCCAGCCAGCCGATTCTGCGCGGTGTGCTCATCGACGCCACCGAGGACGGCCTCCAGCTCTCCGGCTTCGACCGTGAGGTGTCCACCAAGGTTCGTGTCTCCGCCGATGTCGCCGAGCCAGGCCAGGTCCTGGTCGCCGGACGGTTGGCGTCCAACATCATCGGCGCCCTGCCGGACAAGCCGGTCAAGCTCGACTTCGACGGCACCAAGGTCCAGGTCAACTGCGGTAGTTCCCACTTCGAGCTGCCCGCGATGACCATCGAGGACTACCCCGTCCTCCCGGAGTTCCCGCAGGTCGCCGGAACCCTGGACCCGGATCTCTTCGCCCAGGTCATCACCCAGGTCGCCACCGCCTCGAGCCGCGACGACACCCTGCCGATGCTCACCGGTATCCGCATGGAGATCGACGGGGAGCACCTCGTGCTCGCCGCCACCGACCGCTTCCGTCTCGCCGTGCGCACCCTGGACTGGGCACCGGCCCGGGCTGACATCTCCGGAGAACTCCTCATCCCGGCCCGTACCCTCGCCGAGACGGCCAAGTCGCTGGACGCCCACGGTGAGCCGGTCGAAATCGCCCTGGACCCCGAAGGTGGCCGTCTTCTCGGTATCTCCACCGCAGAACGTCGCACCACCACCCGGCTCATCGACGCGGACTTCCCGAAGTTCCGCTCCCTGCTGCCGAAGAGCCACACTTCCGTGGCCAGCGTGGAGATCTCGCCGCTGCTCGACGCGATCCGACGTGTCTCCCTGGTCACCGACGGCAACTCCCCAGTGAAGATGGACTTCAGCGAAGGCAACCTCACCCTTTCCGCCGGCGGCAGTGACCTCGGCGAAGCCAAGGAGCAGCTACCCTGCGCCTTCGCCGGCGAGCCGCTGGTCATCGCCTTCCACCCCAGCTACCTCAAGGATGGTCTGGGCTCCATCGGTACCGACCGCGTGGTCTTCGGATTCAACCAGGCATCCCGGTCGGCCATCCTGGTGCCCGAGCCCTCCGAGCTGCCCGAGCAGTCCACCGACGGGACCTTCCCGACCCCGGAATCTACCTTCACCTACCTGCTGATGCCGGTCCGCCTGCCCGGCTGACATGTACATTCGCTCGCTCCATCTCGGTGACTTCCGCTCCTGGCGTCAGCTCGACGTCGAGCTGACCCCGGGAATCACGGTTTTCGCCGGCCCGAACGGCAACGGCAAGACCAACATCATCGAGGCCCTCGGCTACCTCGCCCACCTGGGCTCACACCGGATCAGTTCGGACGCCGCCCTCGTGCGCCAGGGACAACCGTCCGCCCGGATCTCCGCCACCGCAGTCAACCAGGGCCGCGAGCTGACCGCCCACCTCGTCCTGAATGCCCAGGGCGCCAACCAGGCGGCGGTGAACCGGACCGCGGTGAAGAACCAGCGCGGCATCGCCGGTGTCGTGCGCACCACCCTGTTCGCCCCGGAGGACCTCGCCCTGGTCCGCGGCGAGCCGGAACAGCGCCGCCAGTTCCTCGACCAGACCATGATCGCCCGCTATCCGCGTCTGGCCGGGGTGCGCAGCGACTACGACAAGGCCCTGCGCCAGCGCAATGCCCTGTTGCGCAGTGGTGACACCGATGAGTCCGCGCTGGCCACACTCGACGTGTGGGACGCCCGGCTGGCCCACCTCGGCGGCCAGATCATGTCGGCCCGGGTGCAGCTGGTCCACGACCTCGCCCCACACGTCGCAGACACCTACGCCCGGCTGGCACCGGGGTCGCGTCCTGCCCTGATCTCCTACACCGCCACCGTCGGTGACCACGGGGGACCCGGGGAACCGCAGCTTCTCGACCCGGATGTTGCTGAAGCACTGCTGCTGGAAGGCTTCGCGACCAGGAGATCCCAGGAACTCGACCGGGGCATCACCCTGGTCGGTCCGCACCGGGACGATATGCTGCTGACCCTGGGGACCCAGCCTGCGAAAGGCTTCGCCAGCCACGGTGAATCCTGGTCATTCGCATTGACGCTGCGTCTGGCCGCACACCGGATGCACCGGGCGGACGGCACGGAGCCGGTGGTCATCCTCGATGATGTCTTCGCCGAACTGGACCGTACCCGCCGCGCAGCACTGGTCGAGCTCGCCTCCGATGCCGAACAGGTGCTGATCACCGCTGCGGTGGGGGAGGACATCCCCGAGGCGTTGCTGGAGAAGGCGACCGTCCACCAGGTCCGGGCGACCGACACCGATGACGGCCGGATTTCGGAGCTGTCATGAATGATCCCATCGAGGATCGCCTGGAGATGCTCAAGGCGTTGTCGGGGCGTCCGACACCCAGGAAAGACACCGGAAATGGGCGGGACGGCGTGGCGGCGAGCGCCGATGCCACGTCCGGCAACGGTGGCGACACCCCCGGCACCGCCGGGCGTCGCACGCCGTACAACCCTCGGCGACGGGGGCGGCGTCCGAAACGTATGAAGACCCGCTACGACGGACGGCTCGACCGGAGTTACCGTGACCCCGGCGCTTTCAACGAGCTCGTGGTCAAGGAGATCCGACGTAATGGCTGGTCACGGAACTTCGCGATCGGGCAGCTGCGTAGTGCGTGGCCGGAGATCGTCGGAGAGAACATCGCCGGACATACCCGCGTGGTGAAGTACAACGAGCAGAAACGACACCTCCACATCGAGAGTGACTCCACCGCCTGGGCGACCAACCTGCGGCTGATGCAGACCACCATTCTGCAGACCATCGCCCGCAGGGTCGGGCCGGACGTCGTCGCCGAGTTGAAGATCTACGGGCCGAAGGCGCCGAGTTGGCGGCATGGGCCACTGCATGTTTCGGGACGCGGACCTCGCGATACCTACGGCTGATCGGCACGTCAGCTGGTAGTCAGCTGGTATGATGGTGTGGTTAGTGTCCTGGAGCTTCCAGGACAAGACGAGTCTCGTAAAGGAACGGTAGCGACTGTGGCTGAGGCCGAGAACATCCCCCAGAACAACGGTGACTACGGCGCGGATTCCATCACCATCCTCGAGGGCCTGGAGGCCGTCCGCAAGCGCCCCGGAATGTACATCGGCTCCACCGGTGAGCGCGGCCTGCACCACCTGATCTGGGAGGTTGTCGACAACTCCGTCGATGAGGCCATGGCCGGCTACGCCGACAAGGTCGAGGTCACCCTGCACGACGACGGCTCCGTCGAGGTCGCCGACAATGGCCGTGGTATCCCGGTGGAGATGCACCCGACGGGGCGTCCCACCGTCCAGGTCGTCATGACCGAGCTGCACGCCGGCGGTAAGTTCGACTCCCAGGCCTACGCCGTCTCCGGTGGTCTGCACGGTGTCGGTATTTCCGTGGTCAACGCCTTGTCGACCCGGGTCGAGACCCAGATCACCCGCGACGGCTACCTGTGGAACCAGAAGTTCAACAACTCCCTGCCCGAGGAGCTCGTGCAGGTCAAGAAGGCCCGTGGCACCGGTACCCGGCAGCGGTTCTGGGCCGATCCGGCGATCTTCGAGACCACCACCTACAACTTCGAGACGGTGTCTCGTCGGCTGCAGGAGATGGCGTTCCTCAACAAGGGTCTGACCATCGCCCTCACCGATGAGCGTAAGCAGATCGTCGAGGAGGAGGTCGAGGCCGAGAGCGTCGCCGCCGAGGCCACCGAGGACGCCGCCGCGCCGAAGACCGAGGAGGAGCAGGCCGCCGAGGAGAAGGCAGCCGCCCCCAAGGTGCGCACCAAGGTCTTCCACTACCCGGACGGCCTGAAGGACTACGTCACCCACCTCAACCGCTCCAAGACCACGGTGCACCCCACCATCATCGGTTTCGACGCCGAGGGCGACGATCACGAGGTCGAGGTCGCGATGCAGTGGAACTCCGGTTACGCCCAGTCGGTGCACACCTTCGCCAACACCATCAACACCATCGAGGGCGGTACCCACGAGGAGGGTTTCCGCGCCGCGCTGACCTCGTTGATGAACCGCTACGCCCGGGACCACAAGCTGATGAAGGAGAAGGACGGCAAGCTCACCGGCGATGACTGCCGCGAGGGCCTGGCCGCCGTGATCTCCGTACGCGTCGGCGACCCGCAGTTCGAGGGCCAGACGAAGACCAAACTCGGTAACACCGAGATCAAGGGCTTCGTGCAGAAGATGGTCAACGAGCACGTCGCCGCCTGGTTCGACGCCAACCCGGCCGAGGCCAAGGCGATCATCTCCAAGGCAGTCTCCTCCGCCCAGGCCCGCGATGCCGCCCGTAAGGCCCGTGACCTGGTGCGTCGTAAGTCCGCCACCGACCTGGGTGGGCTGCCCGGCAAGCTCGCCGACTGCCGCTCCAAGGACCCGGTGAAGTCTGAGCTCTACATCGTGGAGGGTGACTCCGCCGGTGGTTCGGCGAAGTCCGGCCGCGACTCGATGTACCAGGCGATCCTCCCGCTGCGCGGCAAGATCCTCAATGTGGAGAAGGCCCGGCTGGACAAGGTGTTGAAGAACGCCGAGGTCCAGGCGATCATCACCGCCCTGGGTACCGGTATCCACGACGAGTTCGACATCTCCAAGCTGCGGTACCACAAGATCGTGCTCATGGCCGACGCCGATGTCGACGGCCAGCACATCGCCACCCTGCTGCTGACCCTGCTGTTCCGCTTCATGCGTCCGCTGGTGGAGGAGGGCTACGTGTACCTCGCCATGCCGCCGCTGTACAAGCTGAAGTGGGGCAAGGGTGCGCCCGGCTTCGCCTTCTCCGACGCCGAGCGCGATGAGCAGCTCAAGGAGGGGCTGGAGAAGGGCCGTAAGATCAACAAGGACGACGGCATCCAGCGCTACAAGGGTCTCGGCGAGATGAACGCCAAGGAGCTGTGGGAGACCACCATGGATCCGACGGATCGCATGCTGAAGAAGGTCACCCTGGAGGACGCCGCTTCCGCGGACGAGACCTTCAGCATCCTCATGGGCGATGATGTCGTGGCCCGACGTAGTTTCATCACCCGCAATGCGAAGGACGTCCGCTTCCTCGATGTCTAGAGTGTCAGGGACGTCCGGCGCGTCCGTCTACCGCGTCACCATGCCGGACGGCAGTACCTCCCCGGTGCGGCTGTACCCCGGCGACGGTCCGCTGGTGGTGGTGTGGCCCGGGTTCGGCATGGGTGCACGCTACTACCGTCCGATCGCTGAAGCGCTGGTCGACCAGGGTTTTTCCGTGGCTGTCGGCGAATTGCGTGGTCAGGGTGACAACACTGCGGTGGCTACCCGCCGCGACCGGTGGGGCTACCACGATCTGGCGTCCCAGGACTATCCGCGCACCATCGAGGGGGCGAAGACCGCCCTCGGTCTGGAGGCGGATCACCCGACCTACCTGCTGACCCATTCGATGGGAGGCCAGATCGGTTCGCTGTTCCTGGCCCGTCCGGAAACTGCAGAGCTCAATGTTCGCGGCATGATGGGTGTCGGCAGTGGGTCCCCGTGGTACCGGACGTTCCCGAACCCCGAGCGGTCCCGCCTGCTCTTCGGCGGTTATGTGATGGGCGGTGTCAGCAAGGTGCTCGGATACTGGCCGGACGGACGGTTGGACATCACGAACTACGGTCGCCAGTCCGGCATCCACCTGGGGGAGTGGGCCCGGTTCGGACGCCACAACACTCTCGCTGACCTGGCCGGCCAGGACATCGACTACCAGGCGGCAATGGCGTGTGTGGATGTTCCGGTGCTGTTGACCCGCTTCAGCAATGACACCTACTGCACGGTGGAATCCTGTGATGCCCTGGCATCACTGATCCCCGCCGAGGTCGAGGAGTTCGATGGCACGCTGGGTCACAACCGCTGGGCCCGTGACCCGCAGGTCGTGTCGGAGCGTTTCCGGGCTTTCGCCGACGCCACGGCCTGACCCGGCCAGCTCGATTTCGGATCCGGTGTCAGATACGTGTGACGAACTGCTGCTCCTGGGCGGAAATCCCGGCGATTGATCCCACCTATCCGACATCGGGGAGAGGGGAGCGGGGGCGGGGACTGCGACCTGACTATGTCAGCGTCCGGATCGCGGGAGACCTGCGAGAGTTCCCAGCGGATTCTGCCACAGGCGGTGCAGTGCGGTGACCGCCGCCGCCCGGGACAGGATGCCGTCCCCGGCCCGCTGGATGCTCAACTGACGACCGTCCCCGCGCAGCCCGTCGGCGATGAAGCGGACTGTCCCGGCGTCCGCAGTGAAGGTCTCACCTGCGAAGACGACGGTGGTGGGGTCGACCACGTCCACGGCCAGTGAGACGATGCGCGACAGCAGCCGGGCGCGCTCGTCGAGGAGCTCACGGGCGGTTTCGTTGTGTTCACTCAAGGCGACGAGGTCGGTGATGGTTGTGGCCGGGAGCCCCCGCTGCCGGGCGGTGGCCAACACGGAGGTCGTCCCCAGCGGGTGGCCGTGGCCGGTGGTGGGGAAGGGGCCGGAGTGGGCGATCTCCTTGAACGCCGACGGAGCGGAACCGGTGTGGGGCTGGTGGACGCTGTCACCCACGATCCAGGCGTGTCCGACGAGCTCGCGGGCGTAGATGTAGAGCGTCGAGGCCCGCGGGTCGGCGTGGAGGTACAGCGGCGAGCTGGCCAGCTCGGAACCGGCCATTGCGCCGACACCGGTGGAGACGGCCACGGGGATGCCGGCGTCCAGATGGGCGGCGGGGTCCACGTTCTCCCAGCCGTACTCGGGTGCGTTGATGCGTCCGGCGTAGTCGACGTGGGCGGAGAAGGCGACGCCGAGGCCGACCGGATTGGGCAGGTCGCGCCCCAGGCTGGTCAGCCCATGCTTGATGGCTTCCAGGGCCTCGTCGGGTTGAAGCTCCGTGATCGGCAGGCGCAGGGTGCGGGTGCGCAGGGGGCGTCCGGCACCGTCGACGGCGACGAGCTGGGTGCTACGTAGGCCGACGTGGGCTCCGAGTGCGGTGAGGTTGCGACCGTCGGGGTGCAGGGTGGAGCCGGGACGTCCGACGGCGCCCGCTGCGGTCGGGGAGCCCTGCTGCACCAGACCGGCGTCGATGAGGGTGCTGATGTGGCGGGTGATGGTTGGTTGGGACATGCCGCGATCGTCGTGCAGCTGCGATCGGGTGATGCCGGGGACCGTGCGCACCTGGTGCAGGCACTGGGCAGGGCCGGTCGCCGGTGCGGTGAAGTGTGCGGTTGCGGGATTCACGGATGGTCTCCCGCCCTGCGCCGTGGTGATCGTCGGTGTGGTCATGTCCCCGACTTTAATTCATCCGAATCGAAAGATACAGACCGATCTGTCTATCTATTCCCTGTGAATCGAACTCCTCCGGGGTACGACGTATTCACCCCGAACAGAATGCTCGCCGCGGCTACGTTCTGGCGGTCTACTCGGTGGAATGACTGTCGAAGTTACTAGAGATACCGATTCCATTGAAGCTACTGAGTCCACTGAGAAGACTGCCGATGTGACGCTGCACTGGTTCCTTCCGACCAGCGGCGATTCGCGTTCCATCGTGGGTGGAGGCCACGGCGCCGGCCCTGAGCTGGGGGAGCGATTCCCTGACCTTGATTACCCCAGGCAGGTCGCCAGGGCGGCCGAGTACAACGGTTTCGAGTCGATGCTCACGCCCACCGGACGGTGGTGCCAGGACGCCTGGATCACCACCGCCGCCCTGTTGTCTGTCACTGAGCGGCTGAAGTTCCTCGTGGCACTTCGCCCCGGTCTGGTCGGGGCGACGCTGACTGCCCAGCAGGCGCAGACCTACCAGGAGATTTCCGGTAACCGATTGCTGCTGAACGTGGTCGTCGGGGGAGAAGACACCGAACAGCGGGCGTACGGTGACCACACGACCAAGGCGCCGCGCTAGGCCATCGCCGACGAGTCCCTCCAGGTCGCCCACCATCACTGGACCTCACCGCACCCTCTGGACTTCGACGGTGAACACGTGCAGGTCGAGGGGGCTGCGCTGAACCGTCGTCCTGAGGTGGAGCCTCCGGTATTCTTCGGCGGTTAGTCGCCGGAGGGCATCGAGGTCGCCGCGGCACGTGCGGACGTCTACCTCACCTGGGGCGAGCCACCGGAACAGGTGAAGGAGAAGCTCGACCGGGTCCGGGCACGCGCCGCCGAGCACGGCCGGGAGCTGGAGTTCGGCATCCGGCTGCACGTCATCGCGCGGCCGACGGCTGAGGAGGCCTGGGATTCCGTCCAGGGGCTCATCGACTCCCTGGATCCGGAGCGGGTCGCAGCCGCGCAGACGGGCCTGGCGAAATCACAGTCGGAGGGGCAGCGTCGGAAGTCGGAACTTCACGATCGTGGTGGCATCTTCGAGAAGGGGCAGGACGCCCGGGCTCTCGAGGTGTCCCCGAACTTGTGGGCGGGTGTCGGCTTGGTGCGTGGGGGAGCGGGGACCGTCCTGGTCGGTTCTTACGAGGAGCTCGCGGCACGGGTCACGGAGTACCGGGAGATCGGCCTGAACCACTTCATCCTCTCCGGGGTGCCGCACCTGGAGGAGGCCTACCACGTCGGCGAGGGAGTGGTTCCGGCATTGCAGGCACAGGGTGTCTCGGTGGCGAACCGGTAGGCATCGGTTCATCGTGGGGGAGTCAGCCCTGATCGCGCAGTCGCATGGTTTCACGTGAAACCAGTCGCCGGGCGTCGGTGAGGCGAACGTAGACCAGGTCGGCAGAGAAATGACTTCGAGAGTTTCATAGGGGCGACATGCCGCGAAAAGAACGGTATCTCCACCATTCGGGAGATACGTCACTGTGACGATCACGGCAAAGCGATCATGTTTCACGTGAAACCGCGGGGGAGGGTAAGAATGGCCGTCCCGACGTGGTCGGCATCGGGTGTGGCCGTGAGACCGTCGACCAGGCCGACTCGCCCACTCGCATAGTTATGTCCGTCTCCGTTGGGGCGCAGACTCCCGGACGGCCAGTGTCACCTGTCCGAGGGTGATGTGGAGGGCATCTCACCGAATCAGACCCCGCTATCGAAGATGGTGAGTAGCGGGACGTCCTTTGCCCGTGTCGGTGGGAGGTGGAGTCAGTGATCAACGACGTGCCGTCGTAGGGAAACGGAGTGGTTCTCTCAGGACTCTGTCCCACGTGATCCGTGGGCGGCCGGACCCTCACCGCCAGGCCCTCGGTGTGTTCCTCGCCCCCGGCATCCGCCACAGAAAGGTGATCTTTGTCTCATCACCGCCTCGTTGGATGCCCTGTTCCGGCACCTGTAATGACGAGAGGGAGCGCCATCCGCGGCGTTCTGGGACCGGAAGTCCTCGGTGGCCAGCCTCGTGGCATGGGAGTAGCACTTCAGCAGCCATTCAGGATCGGGCGACCGGACGTTGACCTCAGTGGTTGTGCCGTGACCTGCGGTGTCGGAGACGGTGGTCGACGTGGATGGGGAGTTCACGGGGTGAGAGCCGTCTTCCGGGTCCACATCACGCTGTGCGAACCATAAGTGATGGTGCCAAGGGAGCCAGGAGAAGTCTCGGTATACGTTGAGCCCGACGTGGTGGGATGGCACACGCACGGGCTGCGGCAATATCCGGGACCTCGCCCACGGCGACGCATCCGCCACCTGCCCCACACCTGCCCGATACTCGTTCGGACGCAGAGTCGTCGTTGACGAAATGGCCACTACTCGCGTAGGTTCTCCATTGTTCAGGACAGACTGACCTTATAACTCTCCGTTCAGCGTCTGTGTCCCTGTCGCCATCCCGAAGCCCACCCGGTGTTCCTCACGAACGCAGGGATGATGGGCAACCTCGGCGGCACGGCCCGCTGGATCGGGGAGTTGCCTTCCACCAGAATGCAAAGGACGACCCACGGCCATGGCCCACCGGACGCTGACAACCCTCACCGCCCCGAACCCCACTATTTCCGGAGCCCGGGATACACAACCGGGGTTGTGCGTCCCGGTGACGGATGCCGGTGCGAACTCATGAGCCATCGCGATCGCTGGGTTCTGCTGACCATGGCTGATATGTGGCAGATGCAATTGGCCGTAGCCGACGCGGGGGAGGGGAGTGCGTAATGACGATCATCGTGACCGGCGCGGCCGGCGGGATAGGGCGCTCCGTCGTCGACGCCTTGGCCAATGAGCTGGCTGGTACTGGTGCCCCCGGTCTCCACACCGAACCCGGTGACGCCGATCCGGCCACCGTCCTTGCCGTCGACCTTCCCGGCAGCGACTGGCCGGACCACTGGCAGGAGGCCCAATCGGCCACTGTCCGGTGCTGGGAAGGCGATCTCAGCGTCGAATCGGATGTCGCCGCACTGTACGCTGCGGCCGAGGCGTCCGGTCCAATCACCGGGATCGCTCATGTAGCCGGAATTTTCGACCTGGTCTCGCTGGCGGAGACGACCCTGGAACAGTTCGAGCGGATCCACCGAGTCAACACCACCGGCACCTTCCTGCTCTTGCGTGAGGCTGCACGACGGATGGCGGAGGGCGGTTCGGTGGTCACCGTGACGTCCAATGCGGCGCGGGTTCCGCGTTCCGGCATGGCTGCCTACGGCTCGTCGAAGGCTGCGGCGACACAGCTCACCAGGATCGCGGGGCTGGAGCTGGCCGAGCGGGGCATTCGCGCCAATGTGGTGTGCCCGGGTTCCACGGACACGTCGATGCAGCGGGGGATGTGGGGCGATGACCCGGAGGGCGGCCGCCGTGCGGTGCTGTCCGGTGATCCTGCGGCGCACCGCATAGGTATCCCGCTGGGACGCATCGCTGAGCCACAGGATGTGGCCGAGGTGGTGTCCTTCCTCCTTTCGGAACGGGCCCGGCACGTGACGCTGCAGGAGATCTTCGTCGACGGAGGTGCCAGCCTGGGCCCATGATCCTCGCGTGTGTCACACAGATCGTGATTCGTCACCCCTCACTGTCGAGAAGAAAGGTCACCTCTCCATGACCATCTCTGATATCCAGTTCTCCCCGGATGAACCCGCATTCTTTTCCAGCGCAGCAGCCCGCTGGCAGGTCCACGGTCCGGCGTATGAGGTTCACCCCGTGCAGCTGGGCGCTGCGGCGGACCGCTGCTTCGAACGGCATTCCGCTGCCGAAGTCGCGCTCATCGCAGCACCCTTCGTGTCCGACGCTCCGGACGCACCGGCAGTGCTCGTCGCCGGTGTGCAGGACGATTCCGCCGGCGCCACCGCCACCGCTGCCATTGCCTCCACCGCTGCACCCCAGTTCGGCCAACCCGAGGAGCGTCCGCCGCGGGAGATCTTCGAATCCCGCGTCGCCGCAGCGGTGGAGGTGATGCGCACCGAGCAGGACACCCCGGCCGGTGATGCTCTGCGGAAGGTTGTTCTGGGCCGCCAGTTGCGTCTGCCATTCACGGCAGGGGAGACCCCGGCTTCGACCCAGGTCGGGGATCCCACTGACACCCCGACAGCCGTCGCTGCTCGGCTTCGGGAAGGTCTCGATGCCGGTAACGGAGCAGGTTTCGGCTTCACCATCCCGCTGGGCCACGGCGGAGCTCTGGTCGGACGCAGCCCGGAGTTGCTGTTGCGCCGCACCGGCAGGGAGGTGGAGTCCACCCCGTTGGCCGGGTCCGCACCGCGGACCGGCGATCCCGTGCAGGACGCGAGGACCAGGCAGCGGTTGCTCTCCTCGGCGAAGGACCAGCAGGAGCACCTCTACGTGGTCAACAATGTCGCCCGGCTGCTCCGCTCTGTGTGTTCCGAGGTCATTGTTTCGGATGGCCCGGAGATTTTCGAGACAGAGACGATGCTGCATCTGGGAACGCGGATCCGCGGGATCCTGAACCCCGGACGTGATGGCACGGTGCCGGGTGCCTTCGAACTCTCCGAGCTGCTGCACCCCACCCCGGCGGTCTGCGGCACACCCACGGACCGCGCTCGACAGTTGATCGCCGACGTCGAGAGACCGCGTCGGTACTTTGCGGGGCTCGTCGGGTGGCAGGACCGTCAGGGTGATGGCGAGACGGCGGTGGCCATCCGGTGCGCGGAGATCACGCCGCGGTCCGTGGAACTCTTCGCCGGGGCCGGGATCATCAGTGATTCCGATCCGTCGTCGGAGGCGGATGAGACGCTCAACAAGATGCGTACTGTCCTGCGCGCTCTCGGGGTAGAGCAGGACGCTACGGGTCACCGTCGCGCTGTCAGCAGCGTCGGCACCGACGTCACCAATGTCGCCGACGGCAGTGATGGCCGGGTCGACTGGGCCGGCGGTGACGGGAGTATCGCCAATCCGTTACCGGAGGCGGCCCGGTGAGCTGAATGCGCGATACGTCAGACACCACCCACTCCGAAAGCAATCTCACCAACCAAGGAGACATGATGACTGCTCAGCACGTGACCGACATCCCCACCGGGATCACCTACGAGGTTCCGGACGCATTGCCGGAGCGCATCCGGTCCGTCGGTGGGGTGGACTGGCCGGCCGACCCCGCGCGCAGCGTGCTGTTGGTCCACGACATGCAGGACCACTTCGTGGACAAGTACCAGCGGGATGCCGAGCCGATGAGCTCGGTGATCCGGGGTATCCAGAAGCTCGTGGCGACGGCCCGTGCGGTTGGCGTCCCGGTGGTCTTCAGCGCTCAGCCCGGTGACCAGGACCCGGTGGAGCGCGCGTTGCTCACGGATTTCTGGGGCACCGGTCCGCGGACCTCGGCGACCGGGCTCATCCCGGAGCTCGGCGAGGCCGGTGAGATCGCGGACTCGGAGCGGATGTGCAAGTGGCGGTACAGTGCTTTCCAGCGCACGGACCTGCACCAGCGGCTTGCCGAGTCGGACAGGGACACGCTGGTGATCACCGGGGTGTACGCCAACATCGGGATCAAGGCCACTGCCCTGGAGGCCTTCATGACCGACATTCGCTCGGTGGTCGTGGCGGACGCTGTCGCCGACTTCACCGTGGACGAGCACTGGGCCGGAGTGGAATGGGTGGCCCGCCGCTGCGGTGCAGTCGCTGGACTGGATGAGGTGCTCGACAGGTGGGGGAGGGCAGAAGTGGGGGACTCAGCCGCAGATGTTTCACGTGAAACCATCGGAATGCCCCAGTCGCTCCGGCAGTGACCTCGCTGTCACACCCAGTCACACCCACCGCATCTTCGCCGGTGAATTCCCTAGAATCGTGACACGGACACCGATCTCCGCTCCGACGATATCCGTCCCACCGACGCTGCCTGTTACCTCTACGTGATCGAGAATCCCCTCACGGGCCTCTCTCCGGCCGTGGCCTTTGCGGTCGACGTCGAGTACGAATATGTCGAATGCAGCGACGACGAGGAGGAATGGGAGGAGGACGTCGCCGTCGGTGTCGAGTGGATCCCCTTCACGGGCCGTACGCGGCGTGACCTGGTCTCCCTGTCGTTGACGGATGTTGAGTGCTATACCGACGGCACCGGTCCCGAACCCTCGGTGTACCACGCGGGCGTCCACCACCGGATGGGGACGCTGTCCGTGCAGGTCCTGGGCATCGCAGAAGCCGCGGGAGGTAGCGGAGATGGCGGAGTAGGGGGTGCCGGTCCACCCCAGGTGGAGCTGCGGATCAGCATGTCCGGGGATCTCGATGGACTCGGTATCTACCGGGTCGATCTCACGGTCACTGCATCGTTCACCGGGCTGGTGTCGAACCTTGCGAACACCGAGGAACTCATCAGTCTCGACGGACTGACCGAGACCGAGAACGGTCGCTGGGCACCGTTGAAGACGTAGCAGGAGCCCCGTAAACAGACAGCTTGGTCTAGGATATTTTCACCGTCTCACCTGCGAATACATCAATAGTAGACAGATCGGTACTTGCGCTTTGGCAGACAGAGTGGTCTACTAGTCGACATGACTACGACACTCACGGCACCATCATCCGCGCCGACCCGACTTCCGCTGGCCGTCCTGGCCGCGGAGGTCCGGGGCCGCATGATGTGCGTGGTGATCGATTCCTACTTCGACGAAGGTCTCGCCCCCGGCCTCGTCTCCGTGCGCATCCCGACCGACGATCCGGCCTGGCATGAGCTGCGCACCGCCCCGCGACTGGGTATCTCGGTGCTCAACCCGCTGCAGACCATCGGTGTCGCCAACATCCACCACTCGCTGACCGCCGACTGCGATGGCAGCGCCCTGGTGGACGGGGCATCTGTTCATCTGTCCACCACGCTCTACCAGGAGTTCGACGCCGGCGAGCATGCCGTGGCCCTGCTTCACGTGCTGGGCCGCACCGTGGGCGACATCGCCCCCGAGCAGCGCGAGTTCCTCTACACTGCCGCCTGATTCAGCGAGTCCCCGGGGAGTAGACCTGGACACCCCACGTCCACACCCCTAACCCAGGCTCCATGCCGACCCCATGCCGACTCCATGCCTGGCTGCCTGTCGGAAAGGTGGGATCAATCGCTGGCATTCAGCCCGAACACCATCGATTGATCCCACCTTTCCGACATCCGCGGGAGAGTGGGCCCACGGAGCGCGTGGACCGGGATAAAGTACCTGTTCAGGGGATCATGGCATTGCAGGCTACTCGCCAGGAGGCCAGGAGGCCAGGAGGCCAGGAGGCCAGGAGGCCAGGACTGCCCGGCCGCCCGGCCCCGGCCGCCTAGTGGACCTCGTTCCCGGCCGCCCGGCCCCGGCCGCCTAGTTGTAGTTCCCCGCGGCCTCAGCGGCAGCGGCCTCCGCAGCCTCGATCTCCTCGTTGAACTCCCGCTTCGAGGCCTGCCACTCGTCCTCGACCATGCCCAGGCGCCAGTACCCGGAGATCGACACATCAGACTTCGGCACACCGTTCTCCACGAACAGGAAGCGCCGCAGGTCACGGATCATCTCCGCCACACCGTGGATGAACCACCGCGTCCCCTCCGCGGGCAGTGATGCCTCGGTCACCGCACGCACCAGCTCGGTGCCGTGGGTGGCTCCGTCGCGCTCGACCCAGTGCAGCGTCAGCCCGGGGTGGGAGGGCGCAGCCAGCCGAGAGTCAGCTTTCTCGATCTCCAAGTAGGCCACCGCCGTCGCATCCCCCGGCATGGCCTCGATCCCGGCAAAGATGGCGGGAGCGGCGGCCTCGTCACCGACGTAAACCACGTCACCCTCGGGGTGCCATGCCCCACCCGGCCCCATGAACCCGATCTGATCCCCGACTGATGCTGCTGCGGCCCACGGCCCGGCCAGTCCGGTGTCGCCGTGTGCGACGAAGTCGATGTCCACGGTGCCGGCGGCCGCATCCCAGCTGCGCAGTGTGTACGTGCGGGTGACCGGCCACTGGTCACGTGGCAGTTCCTCGCGCACCGCAGCGGGGTCGAAGGGCCAGGAGTAGGACGCCTCTTCCGGCGGGAACAACAGCTTCACGTAGTGGTCGGTCTCGGTCAGGCCCTCGTAGGAGAAGCCGGCGGAGTCGTCCACGGCCAGGGTCACACGGATCATGTCGGGGGAGATCCACGAGGTCGCGGTGACGGTCCCGGAGTGGGCGGGGCGGGCGGGACGTGAGCGGCGGGACGTATCGGGCTCATCAGCCATGGAAAGCCTCTCCTGTCTCGTTGGTGTCGCGACCATCCTACGCACCTGCCCCGGAATTAGCCCATGAGGTGGTAAGATGGCCGGGTCTACCACCTAGTCTTCTAGAAGGGAACGCGAACGAAGTGAGCGACGACAACACCGGCGGCGGCGAGGCGCTGTTCGACCGCACCACCCCCATTGACCTCAATGAGGAGATGCGGAACAGCTACATCGACTACGCCATGAGCGTCATCGTGGGACGTGCGCTCCCCGAGGTACGGGACGGCATGAAGCCGGTTCACCGGCGCGTCCTGTACGCCATGTTCGACTCCGGCTACCGTCCGGACCGCGGCTACGTGAAGTCCGCGCGTCCGGTCGCCGACACGATGGGTCATTTCCACCCGCACGGCGACGTCGCCATCTACGACACCCTGGTGCGCATGGCCCAGCCGTGGTCGATGCGCTATCCGCTGGTCGACGGCCAGGGCAACTTCGGTTCCCGCGGTAACGACGGCGCCGCGGCCATGCGTTACACCGAGTGCCGCATGACCCCGCTGGCGCTGGAGATGGTCCGCGACATCCGCGAGAACACCGTGGACTTTGTGCCGAACTACGACGGCAAGACCACCGAGCCGGCCGTCCTGCCGTCGCGCGTGCCGAACCTGCTGATGAACGGGTCCGGCGGTATCGCCGTCGGTATGGCGACGAACATCCCGCCGCACAACCTCAATGAGTTGGCCGAGGCGATCTTCTGGCTGCTGGAGAACCCGGACGCTGACGAGCAGACCGCGTTGGACGCCTGCATGGAGTGCGTCAAGGGGCCGGACTTCCCGACCCACGGCATCATCGTCGGTGACCAGGGCATCAAGGACGCCTACACCACCGGTCGCGGGTCGATCCGGATGCGCGGCAAGACCGACATCGAGGAGGAGGGCAACCGGCAGATCATCGTCATCACCGAGCTGCCCTACCAGGTCAACCCGGACAACCTGGTGACCTCCATCGCCGAGCAGGTCCGCGACGGCAAGATCGCCGGCATCTCGAAGATCGACGACGAGTCCTCCGACCGTGTCGGTATGCGCATCGTGGTCACCCTGAAGCGGGACGCCGTGCCGCGCGTGGTGCTGAACAACCTCTACAAGCACTCGCAGCTGCAGACCAGCTTCGGTGCGAACATGCTCTCCATCGTCGACGGTGTGCCGCGTACCCTGCGCCTGGACCAGATGCTGGCGCTGTACGTGAAGCACCAGGTCGAGGTCATCGTCCGGCGTACCCAGTACCGGTTGGACGAGGCGGAGAAGCGCGCCCACATCCTGCGTGGTCTGGTCAAGGCGCTGGACGCCTTGGACGAGGTCATCGCCCTGATCCGCCGCTCGCAGACCGTGGACATCGCCCGCGAGGGGCTGCGCGACCTGCTGGACATCGACGATGTGCAGGCGGACGCCATCCTGGCGATGCAGCTGCGTCGTCTGGCCGCCCTGGAGCGTCAGAAGATCATCGACGAGTTGGCGGAGATCGAGGAGACCATCGCCGACCTGAAGGACATCCTGGCGTCCCCCGAGCGTCAGCGTACGATCGTGCGCGACGAGCTCGCGGAGATCGTCGAGAAGTTCGGCGATGAGCGCCGGACCGAGATCGTCGGTGCCACCGGTGACGTGTCCGAGGAGGACCTCATCGCCCGGGAGAACGTGGTCGTCACGATCACCTCCACCGGCTACGCCAAGCGCACGAAGGTGGACTCCTACCGTTCGCAGCGTCGTGGCGGCAAGGGTGTGCGCGGTGCGGAGTTGAAGCAGGACGATATCGTCCGGCACTTCTTCGTGTGTTCCACCCACGACATCATCATGTTCTTCACGAACTTCGGCCGGGTGTACCGCCTGAAGGCCTATGAGTTGCCGGAGGCCACCCGCACCGCCCGTGGCCAGCACGTGGCGAACCTGCTGGAGTTCCAGCCGGGTGAGCAGATCGCGCAGGTCATCCAGATCCAGTCCTTCGAGGACGCCCCGTACCTGGTGCTGGCGACCCAGCAGGGCCGGATCAAGAAGTCGCGTCTCACCGACTACGACACGGCCCGTTCCGGTGGCCTGATCGCCATCAACCTCAACGAGGGCGACAAGCTCATCGGTGCCCGCCTGTGTACCGGTGAGGACGATCTGCTGCTGGTCTCCGAGGAGGGTCAGGCGCTGCGGTTCACCGCCGACGATGACACGCTGCGTCCGATGGGTCGTGCGACCGCGGGTGTGAAGGGTATGCGGTTCAAGGGCGATGACCAGCTGCTGGCGCTCACCGTGGCCGACGACGACTCCTGCCTGCTGGTGGCGACCTCCGGTGGCTACGGCAAGCGCACCCCGGTGGAGGAGTACCCGGTGAAGGGTCGTGGCACCCTCGGTGTGATGACCTTCAAGTACGACCCGAAGCGCGGCAAGCTGATCGGTGCGGTCACGGTGGGTCAGGACGAGGAGATTTTCGCGATCACCTCGGCCGGCGGTGTGATCCGTACCCCGGTGAAGCAGATCCGTAATTCCTCGCGGGCGACCATGGGCGTGCGCCTGGTGGACCTGGCCAAGGGTGTGGAGCTGCTGGCCATCGACCGCAATGTCGAGGACGAGGGCGAAGAGGTTGTCGCCCAGAAGGCTGATGAATGAGGACGGTCACGGAGATCTCTCCGGCCAGCGCCCTGAAGCTGGGCGCGGTGTTGAGCGTGTGCCTGTGGGTGGCCTGGATGGTCGCCGCGGCACTGGTCTACATCCTTATGGGGATCGGTGGCATCTGGGACCGGATGAACAACCTCCTGGCTGACCTGTTGGGTGCCGACGCGGTGAGTACCGGGATGTACTTCACTGTGGCGGCCGGTCTGGGCCTACTGGAGGTCGTTGTGGTGGCTCTGATGTCCCCGGTGCTGGCGGTGCTCTACAACGCCTCTGCGGGGCTTGTGGGCGGCCTGAAGGTCCGTGTGGAGGACGAGAACACTGCCGCTGCCGCCGTGGAGGGTGGTGCAGCCTCCGGAGCCGCTCCTGCCGCCGCTTCGGCTGCCGCACCGAGCACCGCTGCGGCGGCTGGCTTCGGTGAGGACGCGGACACTGCTGCGACGGCTGGGGAACAGTCCGGCAATCAGTCCAAAAAGTAGAGTTGACCAGCCGGTTTGTGTGAAATGAACCGACTGGGTAGAGTTTCCATCTGTTCGACGGGCCTATAGCTCAGGCGGTTAGAGCGCTTCGCTGATAACGAAGAGGTCGGAGGTTCAAGTCCTCCTAGGCCCACCAGTACGACCTACCCCGTACATGTTCGGGGCTGTAGCTCAATTGGTAGAGCATCTGCTTTGCAAGCAGAAGGTCAGGGGTTCGATTCCCCTCAGCTCCACAATGGTGAACACGAGATAGAGGGCACTTCCCGGTCACGGGAGGTGCCCTTCACTCGTTGGTGGGGCAGCCGGCCGATCTGGCAGCATCGTGAGCCGTGTCGGCTGCGGGAGCGTCGTGTCCCGCGTCGGTGCCGGCGTGACGGTCACACGCGGCGTAAGGGCAGTCAGGGGGATGTCTGTACCCCCACTCGGCGCGTGATGTGCCTCCGGGCGCTGCTTCGGGCCATAATGAAAGTGGTTCACGGAGGTATCTGGCGATGGCCCTCGTGACCTCGTCCCATCAAGGGGACGACCTTTCGGATTCGGGCGCACACTGTTGACGGTGTGCGCCCGTTCTCGTTGCCGCACCCTTGGTGCCACCAAGGTGGGGGGATGTAATTGTGAAGCCTGTTTCCGTAGTGAAATGAATGATACGGTCTCTTTCAGGCGCAGTTCCTCAGGCGAGGGGATCTGTGTCAAGGGTCGATGGGGACCCTCCTTTCGGAGAGAAGACGCGCACCGTCACACGGTGCGCGCCTTTCTTTTATGTCCATGTATTTCCTCCGAGGGTGCACAATCGTGGTTCTACGTCCGGGTGTCACAGCCTCTGGAATACTTTCAGGGCGTTCGTGTGTGGCGGCTCACTTGCTGTGGGGGTAGGCCTGCACATGTGCTTCTACCTGTGCCGTTATATGTAACGAACATCTGTTGCCACTGTTTACCTGCGCAAAAGATACCACCGGGGGTAGGGCTGGGTGGACAGCAGATTTTCTATATTGCGGACCAAAATGATCAGCCGTAGATTCATTCCTGTCAGCAGGACAGAACGTCCTGCTTTATCAAGCACCTACCGAAAGGCTCATCATCATGATCGAGATCATCTCTGGCTTCGCCACCGCTATCGTCACCCTGCTGCAGGCGGGCATCACCGGCCTGGTCGGGGCCATCGCTGGCATCTTCGTCTAATTCTCCCTTCCCTTCGGGGTTGTGAGTTTTCTGAGGTAACCCGCTCCACCATTATGGTGCAGCGGGTTTTTCAGTTTCTGGGGGAAGTTCGGGTTCGGGGGCCCGGCGGTGGGGGCGGAGTATGATCACACGCACTCGAAACAATTGGCCTGTTTATATCGCGCTAATCATAGAATCTGGGGACATACCTGCAGCACGTGTTCTGCCGGTTACTAGCTGCAAGGTTATGAACGTAGTTCACCTTTTCGGGGGGAACTTGCCGTGGACATGTTTGATACCCCGCGGGGTAGGCGTAACATCCATTTTGAGAGCGAAACCATCCGGCGCTCCGCACACACCATCGAAAGGACGTTCGTCATGATTGGCATCGTCGCAACCTTCCTCACCGCCATCGTTACTCTGGTCGCCGGCGGCATCGTCGGCCTGGTCGGCGCCCTCGCCGGCATCTTCATCTAGATTTCCGTTCCCTCCGGGGATCCGAAATCTCTGATCTGACCCGTTCCGCCCTCTGGTGGAACGGGTTTTCCGCGTCTGGCGGTGGCAGATATTGGACTGTCAAAATTGCACTAACGGCCTCGTCGACGCCATCGCCGGCAGTCTTACCGGCGGCGGTGCTACCGAGGCCGAAGGCGGCACCGAGAGCTCTAGCTAGCAGCTTCTCGTCCATTCGGTAGCTGAGCGAAGTCCACGAACCCCGTCCCACCTCACGGTGAGGCGGGGGTCGTCTCTGTGCGACATTGTGCGAGCGATCCATCCTGTGGCAGGCGCGGCCGGGCGTATCTGTGAAACCAATATGCCCCTAGGGGTATGAAGCCTAGTACTTCATAAACTAGCGCTAAATGGGTTTCTCGTGCAATCGTATTACTAGTTTCGTTAGATCATAGTGGAATACATGAAGTCCGGCCGCTGTGTGGTTTGACCTGCGGTGTCGCAAACGTGGAGCACCTATCCGGGGGAAAGAACTCTCAGGATTCGTTGCACCAGATGTAGTGCCTCCGTACGGTGGTTTCCGAGAGCGAAACAACCTCGTCGCTCCACTGACTTTCCTGAAAGGATGATCACCCGTGATCGATACCATCGCTGACTTCTTCTCCACCGTCGTCGAGCTGCTGCAGACCGGCATCAACGGCTTCGTTGAGGCCGTCGCCGCTGTGTTCAACGGTGCGCCTGAGGCTGAGTAGATCTCTCCTCCCCTCGGGGATGTGAGTGAAACCCGCGGACCCCGTTGCACCTCATGGTGCAACGGGGTCCGCGCATGTCCGAGACGCGGTCGGTCTTGGAGCTATCCCCGGGACGTCCGATGGGGAATCGAGGTAACCGATGATGGGATGCGGACCTGACAGGGGCCGGTGCTGGTGAACGTGGGTACTCACCTCGCCATCACCGAAAAGTGGCTGGTGAACTCGATAGTCCCAAAGCGGAAAGTTGTGTGGATACCGTCGCTACGCGAACGCTGTGCCACCTGTCCTGCGAAGACGGGGTGTGGCCCCACCGGCCTGGGGGACTTCAGCTGTGATGTCATTGCGTGCCCTCGACTACTTTCCTAGCGTTGTTGGGGAGAGCGAACAACCCCTCGCTCCAGAGTCGTACTGAAAGGATGATCACCTGTGATCGATACCATCTCTACTTTCTTCACCGAAGTCGTCGGCCTGCTGCAGGACGGCATCAACGGCTTCGTTGACGCCGTCGCCGCTGTGTTCAACGGTGCCGACGCTGCCGGCGGCGAGGGCTAAGACTCCCATCCCCACGGGGATGTGAGTACACCTCCGAGCCCCGTCCCACCACATGGTGGGGCGGGGCTCCCGCACGTCCGGGCCGGTGCGTCCTACCCGAAGCGTGTCGATGACCACCGCCGGCGCCTGTGGCGCTCCGCGCCGGACGTGTGGACACCGCACGACGCTGTGGATAACTCCACGGCGCTCGGCGGCCGCTGTACACACAGGGCACGGACATGTGGACAACTTTCACCGACGTGGTCATCTCCGGGGGGAGACTGGGCGGAGCCTGGGTGGGGTCTAGGTCGGGTCCGTGAGGAATCCGCCGAGGTGCCGTGGTGAAGGCCGGGAGCTGGAAGACACGCCCCGCATCCGGTTTGGTGACCGTACCGGGGGCGGGTGTACGATATTCCCTGTTGCACGGGGCTATAGCTCAGTTGGTAGAGCGTTGCGTTCGCAATGCAAAGGTCTGGGGTTCGATTCCCCATAGCTCCACTATCATGGAATCCGTTGGTCGTTAAGACCAGCGGGTTCCGGTCTTTGTGCAGGTCACATGCTAGACATGTAGCACACCCTGTATGGGCAGGGAACCGCATCATGGGGCAGCCGTTTCCTACGGTTCCCCTACAGCGACAGGACGTAGGAGACCATGCCGAACAACAGCGGAGAGCGACGGTCCTTCGGGGAAAAGCCCTGGAACAACGGCAAGCCCAAGGGGAAGGGCCGCCGATGGTTCGGCAAGTTCACCGGGCCTGACGGGAAACGACACACCCCGGGTGGGCAGAGCTTTGAGACGGCGGGGGCTGTAGAGGCGTGGTATCGGGCGGAGCGCAACCTGATCGACCGTATGACAGAAGACGGGACACTTGCTGAGTGGCTCCCTCCGAAGGAGAGGAACAGGGCGGCTCGTGAAAGGGGACTGCTGCGCGGATAGGTGACAGGGTGTAGTCACGCCGTCAGTGCGACGGTCGTGTTCATGATGGTCTCGAACTCGATGGGCGTCAAACGGCCCAGGCGTGCCTGTCTGCAGCGTCGGTGGTAGGTCCGCTCGATCCAGGTGACGATCGCGATGCGCAGCTGCTCGCGGGTGGTCCAGGCTCGGCGGTCGAGGTCGTTCTTCTGCAGCAGGGCGAAGAACGATTCCATGGCGGCGTTGTCCCCGCTGGAGCCGACGCGGCCCATGGATCCGACCAGGCGATGACGGGCCAGAGCGCGCAGGAACTTCCTGCTACGAAATTGACTGCCCCTGTCGCTGTGGACGATGCAGCCGGCGACGTCGCCGCGCATCGAGACGGCGTTCTCGAGCGCCTGAACGGCCAGGCGGGACTTCATCCTCGAGCCGATCGAGTACCCGACGATCTTGCCGCTGCAGGCGTCTTTGATGGCGCAGCAGTAGAGCTTGCCTTCGGCGGTCTTGTGCTCCGTGATGTCGACGAGCCAGAGCTGGTTCGGGGCGTCGGCGGCGAAGACGTGCCGGGTCCGGCCGTGCTCGTCGATGACGGCGCAGAGGTCGTCGTGGACCGGCGGTCCCGGCTTCTTCCCGTTCTTGGCCTGTTTCTTCCCGAACACGGACCACCAGCCGTTCGCTGAGGCGATCCGCCACGCGGTCCGGTCCGACTTCGCCTCACCCACATCGCGGGCCTCGTCGGCCAGCAGCCGGTGCCCGAATTCGGGGTCGTCGCGGTGTGCGTCGAACAGCGCGTTCGCGCGATACGCCTCCACCACCTCGCTGGTGGTGATGGGGTTCGCCAGCCACCGGTAGTAGGGCTGACGGGAGAGCTTGAGCACCCGACACGTCACCGTCACAGGGATCCCTGCTTCGGCGAGCTCCGTCACCAGCGGGTATAACCTTTTCCCGGCAGGTTCGCCTGCGACAGGTACGCCGCCGCACGCCGGAGGACCTCGTTCTCCTGCTCGAGGAGCCGGTTCCGCTTGCGCAGCTCACGGATCTCCGCAGCCTCGGTTCGGGTCGTTCCGGGCTTGGCTCCGGCGTCGATGTCGGCGCGACGCAGCCACTTCTGCAGCGTCATGGGGTGAACGCCGAAGTCTTTCGCGATCTGCTCGATCGTCACTCCGGGCTCACGGTTCCTCGCGACGCGCACGACATCGTCACGAAACTCGGACGGGTAAGGCTTGGGCACAGCAACATCCTTCCAGGCCCACCCCACGGCAAGCCAGATCAGATGTCAACTACTCGCACAGCAGTCCCTCGCATGTCATGTGTTCCCATGAGAACACACTAGGTGAATGCCCGTCCCGGGTTGCGCTTCCTACCCCCGCGCTGCTCTACAAGGCTGGAAGACGCATGCGCAGGGGGGTGACGAGGGGCGTGCTAGCGATCTACTCGCTAACGATTCTTGGCCTTTTTAGTCCGGCCAATTCCAGATATACGAATGAAGAGTATCGCTACTACTGCTACGGCAGCAATAGCTGCGAATTGCACCCACTGCGACGCATCGGCCGTGACCACATAAATAGCAAATATCACGACAACGGCGAGTGCAAGAGCGCTCAGCTTCATTCCACCTGAGTATTCTTCGAACTTGTTTCCCATTGCTCTCCTTTCTTAGAGGAGGTACTCAGCAAACACGCCTCCGCCGCAAGAGATTGCGCCGATGAGCCCCACTCGCCGCAGGACGAACTTTGCGGCCTTGTCCCAAGAGTTCACCTGGGATTCAATGGCCTCCCAAGCACCCACAGCGCCGAAGAAGTCGATTCCGAGGCACGCGCCCACGACACGCTTAATCTCGTCTCCCGCACTCCGTGCCTGGATCGTGGGGGCATTTGACGCTTGCTGATCGATGTCAACAGGAATGATGCCGCCGTTCTCATCGAGAACATCAACGTTGTCACCATTATATTGCAGCGCTGCGGCGCTTTCGGGGATAGCTTCGTAGCCAAGCGTTTCATTGATCAGCTGTCGATCTTCTGCAGTCAGCTGCTCAGTCTCTTTAGCTGTTGCAGTGCTCGTTGTTGCGTTAGGAACGGCCGAGTCGCCGTTGGCTGTGGCGGGGAATACAGTGAGTGGGAGTGCCGCAGCAACAGATGCCACGACAATACGGGCCCGAAATGACTTTTTCATGTATCGATCTTCCTGTGAGGAGGTTGACGAACAACTGTCAAAGTATGCGGCCGGCTCCGGAACGTCCACCAACGTTGTGAGATCGTTATGACATGTTCATCGGTTGTTTGATTAACTCACCAGGGCGTATACGGCCACGGGTATAGTTTGCCGATGGGGAAGTTTCCTACGCCGACTAATCTGACTGTGATGTTTTCGCGGACGGGCTCTGGTGGTAGTCCGCTAGGTCGCCTTCTCGTCGGCGGCCTGCGGTCTACAGGCATTGATCACGTTGATGTCCGAACGGTCACGAGGCGCGGGCAGCAAGGCGATTAGGTTTCATGCCACGCGCGGAGAGCGTACGATCTCGTCAGGTACAGCCACGTTACCTGGCGGCTAATGCCAGAAAATAGCTACAGGAGGCTATCTTGTCCCTCACCGTGAAGGCACTCCAGAAGACCAGCGCAGAAGACTCGTTCCGTGTTGTAGAGATAGAGCGCCGTGACCCACGTCCTGATGACGTTGTCATCGACATCGCAGCGGCCGGCATCTGCCACAGCGACATCCACACGATCCGTAATGAGTGGGGTAGTGCCCACTTTCCCCTTACCGTCGGCCACGAGATCGCGGGCACGGTATCCGCTGTCGGCTCCAGCGTTACGAACTGGAAGATCGGGGACCGGGTCGGCGTCGGCTGCATGGTCAACTCCTGCGGTGAATGCGAACAATGCCGCAACGGCCAAGAACAAGACTGCCTCAAGGGTGCGATCATGACCTACGATTCTGTCGACGTTGACGGAAGCATTACACAGGGTGGTTACTCGCAGAAGATCGTCGTTAACGAGCAGTTCGTCTGCCGCGTCCCTGACAGTATCGACTTCGACGTTGCTGCGCCGCTGCTGTGCGCTGGGATCACCACATATGCTCCCCTGAAGCGATGGGGCGCTGGGCCGGGAAAGAAGGTCGCGATCCTAGGTGTACCCGGTCATGAGGTTGGTCGCAGTCGGCTGATCGGGGGTTTGCCTCCGAGGGCTGAGTGGCGTCGTTCATTGTTGTAGTGCTCGAGCCAGGGCGCAAGCGCGGCGGTGCGTTCGGCGCTGCTGGTGAACACGTGCCGGTACGCCCATTCGGTCTGCAGCGTCCGGTTGAAGCGCTCGACCTTCCCGTTCTGCCAGGGGCAGTGCGGTTTGATGAACTTCTGGCGGATGCCATGCTCGGCGCATACCTGTCTGAGTGAGAACCGGTACGCCCAGGCGTTGTCCGTGATCAGCCGCTCCACCCGGGTGATGCCGTGCGCGGCGAAGTACTCCAGCGCCCGCTCCAAGAACGCCGCGCACGTCGGCCCCTTCTCGTCCGGGAGGACTTCGGAGTACGCCAGCCGGGAGTTGTCATCCACGAGGGAGTGGACGAAGTCGTATCCGAGCTTTGGACGCTTGTTCTTACCCGGGTTCGTCGCGGCGCGGCCGTGCGCACGCCACCCGCCGCCCTCGGGGATCCGGCCGAGCTTCTTCACATCCATGTGGACCAGCTCACCTGGGTGTTCGCGTTCATACCGGGTGGTGGTCTTCTTCGACGCGCGGACCTGTTCTCCCGTCATCGGATCCAGGTCCCACAACGGCGGCATGCCGTGACGGGCGAGGACACGTGACACTGTCCGAGGTGCCAGTTTCAGCCGATGGGCGATCTCGTCCCTGCTGAGCCGTTCCGCGCGCCGCAGGTCGACGATGGCCTGCTCCACCGCATCCGGTGTTTTCGAGGGCATCGTCAACGGCCGCGAGGAGCGGTCCTCCAGCCCTGCATCTCCCTCACGCCGATACCGGTCGATCCATCGTTGAACACACCTGCGGGACACGCCCATCGCTGCAGCGATATGCGCTTGCGGCCACCCCTGCCGGGAACGCTCAATGATCAACCGGCGACCGTGAACAGTCAGACGGGCATTACGGTGGGACACGAGAACCTCCGTGGTCGTGAAGACGTCAGATATCTCCACTAAGCCCGGAGGTTCTCCCCTTCCGCAACTCCAACACCGCCACCAACCTCATGACCGAGTACACCTAGGCCTTGGCGGACTCGGGCACATGGGCGTCCAGATCGCTGTCGCGATGGGTGCGGATGTGACGGTGCTATCGCGTACCCGTAAGAAGGAACAGCTCGCCTTCGAGCTCGGAGCCTCTGGAACACTCGCGACCGAGGACGAAAGGTTCTTCAGCGACCATGCCGGGGAGTTTGACCTGATCCTCAACACGATCAGTGCCGACATTCCTCTGGATAACTACCTGTCCCTGCTGAAACCCCACGGTGCGTTGGCTGTGGTGGGGATGCCGCCTGCTGCGCAGTCACTGCACTTCGGCGCAGTGGTTGGGGGATCGAAGATCCTCGCTGGGTCGATGATCGGCGGAATCGCCGAGACTCAAGAGATGCTGGACTTCTGTGCTGAGCACAACATCGGTGCGATCATTGAAAAGGTCGGTGTAAACGAGGTAGACACTACATACGATCGGGTTGTACGAGGCGAGGTGTACTTCCGCGCTGTGATTGATACGAGCGAGTTCGACGGTCAAGAGGCCACCGCTTTGGCGTGATATTGCTGCGGCCCTTGCGCGATTCACGATATAAGCGAAATTCGCGGGACATGTACGCCGGTTCAGATTGTGGCTTCTGGGGAAGTGATTGAACGAGCCATCCTCCTTCCTCCGCCGCACATCCATCTCCCCGGCGATGACTGAGGCTGCGCTTCGACAACTGACCGACATTATTCGAGAGCACCGATTCGACCGTTCGATCGTAATCGCCGTGTACGACCCCGCTATCGAGCCTAGCTTCAGTAAGTACCGCTTGATTGAGGGGGACGACGGGTAGATTAGCGAGGTACCGGACGAATTGGACGCCGAGATTGAATCCGGAACACACCGGGTGCTCATCGACGGCAGCAGCAGGCCCTCAGCGATGGTGAAGTGACAGAACCCCCCGCCATGTAAGGCAGGGGGAAGGATCGAAAGGTTTTGGCTACTGGCCGCTTTCAATATCAGCGTCCCAGTTACCTTCGTCATCCTGCATCCACGAAATCGTGCCGTTCTCGAACTGCTGGGTCCAGCCCTGCATTGCGTCGCCTGATTCCGGGGCGGTGGGCAGACCGATGTCGTTATCGAGGCCACCGTCGTTGGCCCAGGTCTCGCCGATCTTCCCGATCAGTGGGGTCACTTCGCCGCTGTCATTTTCAACGGCCCAGCCATTCTCGAACGTTGCCAGGGTCGCACCGTCAGCGCTTTCAACGCTCTTCACCGCGCCCCAAGGACCCTGCTCGCCGCCTGCTTCGTCGTAGGCGGACTGCAGGCCCTCGGTGAGCTCGGTGTTCGCAGCTTCCTCCGATTCTGAGCCTGCACCCTCCGACTCAGTGCTGGAAGCGTCCGGAGATTCAGACGAATCCGAACCGCTGATTGCGTCCGATGCTTTCGCTGCACCGCTTTCGGCGGCTGAACTTGCGCCTGACGTTGCGTCTGATGCGTCGTCTTCACTGCATGCGGCAGCTCCGAGGAGTAGGCCGCCTGCAGCAACGACGGTGATTGTGCGCTTGAGGTTGATTCTCATAGTGGAACTGCCTTCCGTGTCAACGCGCGGGATGTAGTTCACCTACTGTTGTACATGAGACCTCGGTCTCTTGCATGGCTTTTCTTCGGTACGAACGAGGGGATGCGGCGAAAGTATCATTCCTATAAATCTCGGGAATGATTTCCAAAAAGGTTCAGAACCCGTACAGTATTGACGGCTCTATGACCTCGGCCCCGGCTTAACCGCAGTTGTCGGGTGCCCCCCGGGGTGGTGTGCAGTTCGTGTCGTGGTGGTGTTGGTGCGGGCGGTGGGGGTGTCTTACGTGGCGGGGCGGTGGGGTTTAGGGTTGTTATGGGTAGCCATAGGAGGTGGGGTGCTTCTTACTGGTAGCGGTAACGTGGCTGTTCAGCGCATAGGTTCCCGGCGGCGGGGTGGTCTGCCGGTCTTTTCATTATTGCCAATGAACGCGCTGGTCAGGCCCCTTTCATTCCCGGCTGTCTGCCCCTGCATCGTCGCCGTGAGCGTGCCTGTAGTTGGTCTGCGCGCCTGCCTGGGCGGTCGAATAGCACGATGACATAGTGAAGCCCCAACGACCGATGTGAGCGGCGTTGGGGCTTCTTCTGTGCTTGCTGGTCGGTGTTACGCGGTGGTGTCCATGCTCGCTTCGTGTGCCTCGGTGCTGAGCCGGTCAAGTGCGATGTAGAGGTCATGTGCGTGAGCGGCCGCGTCCGCGTACATGTTGGACTGGGCCTGGTAGCCGTCCGGTTCACCGTTATAGTCGAGGTGCGCGACGTTGAGTAGGTCGGTGATGGTCTGGTTGGCAAGGTTGACCAACCGTGCGTTGGTGGTCGGCGTATCAATGTCGAGGCTGTGGTCGACGATGATGGGTGCGGTATGGCTGGTGTTGGTACTCATGGTGTGGTCCCTTCCTGGGGCTGTTCTACTATTCTTTTCCTACAGGACCGTAGGTAGATAGTACGTTTACTGGTGCTGACCTGCTGATAGTGTCATTATGTTGTGGAATCCCCATAGCTCCACAGCAGATGAAGGGCACCTTCCGAGGTTATGGGAGGTGCCCTTCTCCGCATCCTGGGCAATGCTCCAGCGAGTCGAGATCACTGCTTCGTCATCGCTGGAGTCATGCCCTGGTGCTGGCACGGTATGTGCGCGCCTGCTTCATGACGTAGTCGGTCGGGCAGGAGCGAAGAGAGCGTTGTTCTCGAGTAATCGCTCTGCCGCCCTTGGCCGGTGTACAATCTCCCGCAATGAAAGTTCGTGACGACAGACTAGATAAGGCTAAAGGAATACTCATATTCCTGGTAGTCCTGGGCCACTTCCTTCAACGGATTGTGGGCCGGGACGATGAAATCAGTCGTGCACTGATGACGGCCATATACTCGTTCCACATGCCGGCATTTGTTTTCCTGGCTGGAATCACCGCTAAATCGAACAAGCTGCTGGACCGAGTGCTTGTATTCCTCGTTCTCGTGGTCACCGCGCAACCGGTGTACCGCTACTGGGTGGCATACTTCGATGAGCCGCCGGACGCCGACGTGTATGAACCGTACTGGATCACCTGGTTCCTGCTCGCCATGGTGTGGTGGTTCCTTCTTCTGCCAGTTATCGAGCGATTCCCCAAGACCATGCTGGTGTCATCCGTTGTGATCGCGGTGCTCGCAGGCCTGATCACCGTGGTTGACTATGAACTGTCGATCGCGCGAACGCTGACATTCCTCCCTTTCTTCGTGGTGGGAAAGCTGTACGGAATGAGGTTGCTGCAGTGGGCCGGAAGTTTGCCAACGATACACAAACTGGGGCTAACTCTGTTGTCCGCGGTGACGATAGCGGCAATCTACATCCCTAATCTGGAACACGCATGGTTGTATGGTTCACGAGGTTTCGATTATCTCGATGTCAGTGTCCCGTACGGTTTCGGAGTGCGATCATTTATTCTGCTCAGCGCATTTGTGTCGACTCTCGTCGTCCTGTGCTGGTCCGGGAATCTTCCAGAATTCCTGGTCACGATCGGAAAACGCAGTCTTGCGATCTACCTCTTACACGGCCTGGCCGTGAGAGCGCTTGATAGTCCCCTCAACGCGCTTCTCGAGGACGCTGCGGTGCCGATCGCGATTGCCGTCGGCATTGCTGTGTCGGTGCTCTTCACCTGGGTCTTGTCGTGGTCCGGGTTTGATCGGGCAATCCGTTGGTACAGCACCACCGTGGCAGGGTGGATAGCTAAAGCGCTCAGAGCGCCGTTCCAGAAGCGGGTGGCACCTGGTCACTGATCCACCCGTGGTTCGGGTTTCACCGCTGGCCGGCGGCGTCGACTACCTCGCCGAGACGCTGCAAGGCCTTCGTGCAGGTGCGCTGCTTGAACACTCCCTCCCTGGCGTGAGCGAACGCATGTAGTTCGCTGGGTGACCACACGATCTGCACAATGCAGGGATTCATGTTCATCGTGCCGGACCCGACGACGCCGAGAATCTTCAGGGTGGCGTCCCGTGATGCCGAGGGCTCCTCGGTCTCTTCCAGCGCGCCATCGCCGAAAAAATCAATGCGCACGGCCTGCTGGGAGGCGTCGGAACGGGGGATCGGGAACACCTGCTGTTCCCCGTCGAGGCGGGTGAAGTGTCTTGCTCCGAACCTGCCGCCCTTGGCACCACCTGAGGCACCGGGAGCTCCACCGCCCATGCCACCCCCGATGGCACCGGCATGGGCGATGCCGTCGAACAGCATCTCGTTGAGCTGGTCGAGCGTCAGCAAGGGAGACGGGACATCACTGTTGTCACGATTTCTGACCATGGTCTTTCACCGTCCGTGGAGTTCAGTCGACGCAGCGCGTGGGTTTCACGTCAGCCATGAAGTGCGCTGACTCGGTGTGCTGATGGTACCGCTGGGCTGGGCCGGCTGGCTAGGGGTGGGGATACCGGGACCTGATGAGGATCGGTTGTCGTCGGTCCGTCCCGCGGCCCACGACGACGTCACCGCCCACAGCACACAGGCGGTGCCGAGCAGGACGCCGTGGGTGATGCGCAGAGCGTCCGGCGCGAAGAACTGGGGGAGGTACAGGGCGACGAGTACCGCCATCGTGATGCCTGCCCACCGAGGCGTCCCGTGCCGCCAGGTATCTCGGGCGAGTAGCGCGGCCCCGATGGCGACGGCGAGGAGGCCGACACCGAAGAGTGTCATCGCGGTCGGCTCGTTGCGGATCCCGGACTCGAGGTCGAGCAACGACAGGTCGGCCTGGTCCACGGCGGTGGAGCCGATGACGTGCAGCGCGAAGGTCTCCGCACCGAAGAAGGGGAGCAGTGCTGCGGTGCCGAGGGCGAGGAACCCTGTTGCTCGTGAGCTTCGATGTGGAGATTGTTGAGGCTGTGGGGGGTTCGGAGAACGCGCGGGGTGAGTCCACGCGGCCACGACCAGGACGCACCAGGCGACCATGCCGCAGAGGTGGGCGATGACCCAGAGTGGACTGGCGAAAGCGTCGGCCACTGCCGTGGGGTCTCCGGACTTGTCGCCCCAGGGCCGTAGGAGGGGGAACGCGGCGAATCCGACCCCGGCGATGATCCCGGCGATCAGTCGAGACCGTGCGTGAGTGCGGCTGGTGTCAGAGGTGTGGATAGACATGATCATTCCTTCCGAAGTGAGAGAACGATGTTCTCTAAAACTGAGCCTAGCAGTTCGGCGAACAATGTTCACTGACGCTAGAATGGCGGCATGCCCTCCCGATCCGAAGCCAAGGCCGACACCCGCCGCAAGCTCCTCGACGCCGCGCGCAACGCAGTGCGCGAGGAGGGAGCGTCCTCCCTGTCCTTGCGCGATGTCGCCCGGCGTGCCGGCATCGTCCCCTCCGCCGTCTACCGGCACTTCGAGTCGCGGGATGCCCTGCTCACCCAGCTGATCCTCGACGCCTACACCGGGCTCGCCGAACACCTGGAGGCGGAGGGGGACGTGGGGGAGAGTCCGGAGCGTGGACAGGAGGCTGACCAGGAGGCTGACCAGGGTGAACGCTGGCGGGAGGCGGCGAATGAACTACGCCGCTGGGCGCTGGGGAACCGTCACGAGTTCCAGCTGATCTACGGCACGCCGGTCCCGGGATACCAGGCGCCGCAGGAGACGATCGCCGCCGCGGCACGGGTCGCGGCGGTGTTCATCGGCTGCCTGCCGGGGGAGGACAAAGGCGATGAGCACGGGATCAGTGGAGCAGCAGTGGGAGGCCAGATCAACGAGCAGCTGACCCAGCAGCTCGCCGGCCCGGCGGCGGACTTCGAGGTCTCCCCGGAGCAGCTGGCCATGGTGCTCGCCCGGTTGGCCCACCTGGTTGGCGTCCTCGTCCTGGAACTCGGCGGACACTTCGTCGGTACCGCGGACCCGGCCGACCACCTGTGGGGTGCGGTCGTGGATGGGCAGGTGGGGTGATCTGGCGGCCTTTTGTCTCATCGCTCTGCTCGATCGTGGTCCTGGGCACCACGGGGTGTCTTGACACTCTGGAGTGCCGGCGCTGCCGCCAGGCCGATCGCTGCCCGCAAGTATGGGCAGGCGGTTGCCACTTCGTCAGTGCCCCGTCAGCTAAGGCTTGGCCCGAACCCCGTGTCCACCATCCGGGCTTCGGGCCCTGTCAACCGTAAAGCGGGACAGTACCCGCAGTTACAGGATACCGGCGCTGAGGGCATGCACCCCAGGGCCGGTTTCTTTTTGTCTCGGTCCGCAGGGGGTTATACGACTACAGGATCGTGAAGTCTGCCTCCACCACGGGGCAGGACGTAGGGGTCGAGGCAAAGGAAAAGCACCGTAGGACCGAACCCCGCGATACTGAACACCAACTGTCTCCCGGCGAGAAGGTCGCCTGCCTCGTCAGCAACACGGCATTCGTAGGCCGTCGTTCCACCCGAGACGGGCTCGCCTGTCTCAGAGCCCACGCCCGGGGCGGCGGCCGAGGTCGGGGACGTGCACCATCGCATCGAAGGCCTCGGCGACGGGCGTGTGGATGTAGTCGCAATCCGTCCTGACCCGGTCGGGGAGAGAAGCGTCCTGCCCCACAGGATACCCGCACGGTTCCCGCAAGCTTCACGGCCGCTGGCCACGGCTATCGAGGTTCCTGGGAGCCCTGGCGAACGGAGGTCCGGCCCCCACGGACCCCGGTACGGTCGCCCGCGATGCACACACGCGACTACAGACTGGACAAGGCCAAGGGACTACTCATCCTCCTGGTGGTCCTCGGTCACTTCCTGGAACAGATGTCGGGCTGGGTACTGGACTCCAGCAGTGTCCTGCTCACCGCCATCTACTCCTTCCACATGCCGGCGTTCATCCTGCTCGCCGGCATCACGGCGAAATCGACCAAGCTCCTGGACCGGATCCTGGTGTTCGTCGTGCTGGTGGTGACCGCGCAACCGATCTACCGCTACTGGGTGGCCTGGGTCGACACCGAGCCGGACACCGACCTCACCGAGCCCTACTGGATCACCTGGTTCCTGCTGGCCATGGTGTGGTGGTTCCTGCTGCTGCCACTGGTCGAACGCTTCCCCAAGACCATGCTGGCGGCGTCGATCACCATCGGAATCTTCGGCGGCGTGCTGTCCCACATCGACTACGCGCTGACCATCGGTCGGGCGATGACGTTCTTCCCGTTCTTCGTGATCGGCAAGCTCTACGGCATGCGGCTGCTGCGCTGGGCCGGCGGCCTGGGGATACCGCAGAAGGTGGGACTGAGCGTCCTGTCCGTCCTACCGATCGTGGCGTTCTGCGCCTACGAGGTCCACCACCGGTGGTTCTACGGAGCACAGGGCTTCGAGTTCTTCGACGCTTCCGTCCCCTACGGTGCAGCGGTGCGGGCAGGCCTCCTCGCCAGCGCGCTACTGACGACCATCGTGCTCCTGGCCTGGTCGCAGCACCTACCGGATTTCCTCATCGTGGTCGGGCAACGCAGCCTCGCGATATACCTGCTGCACGGGCTGATCGTGAAGGGGTTGGACGAACCGCTCAACGAGTTCGCGGGCGCCACCAATGAACCCGTTGCCATCCTGGCCTGCATCGTCGCCTCGGTCATCGTCACTGCGGTCCTCACCTGGAGCCCGTTCGAGCGGGGGATCCGGTGGTACAGCTCCACCGTGGCTGGCTGGCTCGCGCGGGTGCTGCGGGCGCCGTTCCCGAACCGGGCGAAGACCGGACGGCGGGAACTACGACCCCAGTCGTCGGGCGCGAAGGCGCACCAGCGCGACACCCATGCCGTCGACCGTGCCGGGGAGCCAGCTGACCAGATGGCACCTCGCGGTGGGACGGGTGCTCCTCCGAGAGGCGGACTGGCGCTCACGTCATCCCACTCATCCGGTCCTCCAATGTGATGAAATCCGGTTTCAGGCGCTGTCGGTGGGTGACGTTCGCGCTCGCAGGCTGTTAGCGTGGGACTTCGATTGTTTTGCTGAAGAGTCTTATTTCAGGCGGCTGCGCGGACGTCACGGCCCGGGTGCCGATGTCCGGATGGGAGCCAGGTGAGCACACTGACCTACCGGGTCGAAGCCCGAGCTCGCCGACTCCCGGTCGGGTGGGACCTCGAGCTTTCCTCCGGTGGTTCCCGCGGTCGCGGTGCCAACGGTGGTCATGTGATTCACGTCGAGTCGCTGGACAATGCGGCCGAGGCGGTACTGCACTACCTGGACCAGCGGGGATCATCGATCGGCCATGCTCATGTGGAGGTGGCGATCGTCCACCCGGCGGTGGGGGACACCCCGCCGCACACTCCCCGTCCGGCCGTGGCGTCCCACCGCGACCCCGTGCGCGAACCTGAGACGACCGGCCTGGAGATGACGCTGCGACTGCTCTCGGCCCGGGACGCCACGGACACCTTCGGAGACGCCGCACAGCAGGTCTTCCCGTGGATCACGAAACTGCCGGGCTCGCAGATCCCCCAGTGCCGCGCTCAGCTGCTCATCGCCCCAAACACGGTGGTGCAGCACTCCCGGTACGGCGATCTTGAGGACGCAGTCCATCGTTGGCAGACTGCCGCTGGTACCGCCGGGCACCCGGAGCAGGGGCCCGAGGGCAGTACAGGTAGCGCACGCAGCTCAGATAGCGCAGACAGCGGAAGTGGCTCGGGTAGCGCGGACCGGACCGGTCGCCACTTCCTCTCCGAGTACCCGTCGGCGGCCCGGCGATCGACGCCAACGCCTGCGCAGCGTCCTACGAAATCCTCACGCACCGGCCGGCACCGGTAGTGACTCGGTACCTTCAGCCGCAGCGTCCTATCTCACCGGCGCGGTCAGCGAATTCCCTGCCGGCACCGATCCGCACGACGACGGCGACGGACCCCCGTCGAACCGGGCATTGACCCAGGGCAGCATCTTCGCCGCCCACAACGCCCCGGCGTAGGTGTGACCGATCGGTCCGTATTCCTCGTACGTCACCCGCGTGCCCGCCTCGCAGTACTGCCGCGCCAGTGCCCGCGAGTCACCCAGCAACATCACCCCGTCGCCGTCACCCAACGTCGGATGAACCGGCGTGCCCTGCTGCTCCGCACCACCCCCAGCCTGCGCGATGTACTGCGGGTACGACGGAGAATCCACCAGGCCGAGGTTCGTGTCGTCCAACACCCTACGCACCGGCGGCACGTCATCCGGCGTCGGGTACTCGGCACGGAACAGCTCCTCCCACCGCAGGTGGGCGTAGCGATCCTGCGCATCGGAGATGTGCACACCCTGCATCTCGCTGACCACCTGTTGGCCGTAGTCGGTGAGGTACGGGGTCAGGTCGTCGTCGTAGGCGTTAGCCAGCCCGGCCAGCGCCATGCCCACCACGCCGGACCATTTCGAGCCCTCGCCGGCGTAGTACAGGTTGTGCTCGGTTCGCGGCATCACGCCACCCTGTGCCACACCCACGATGTCGGACGCCACGTCCGGCGCGTAGTCCTCGGCCATCACCGCCGACCACGCCGCGCCGATCGACCCGCCGGAGTAGCCGGTAAGTGCAGTCTTCGAGTCGGCGGCGATGCGTGCCTTCGGGGTCGCGCGGGACGCCCGGATCCCGTCCAGGACGATGTACGCGTACTCCTTGCCCGCGGCGAAGATGCCCCGTTCGCCCTGGATATCCGGCATGATCACACTGTGGCCCTCGGCGAGCAGGGGAGTGACGAACGCGGCCTCGGCGAAGTCCAGCAGCTCGGTCTGGGTACCGCGGGCCAGCATGCGGGAGGGCCCGTCCGACGGGTTCATCGAGTCGTAGAAACTGGCGTACATCACCGTGTCGCCGGTGCGCGGAACCCCCTGTGGCGGGTGCAGCACGCTGGTGACCGCGGCCGTGGGATTGCCGTTGACAGTGGTGGTGCGGTACTGGATCTGCGTCATGGCGGCTGGGGTGTCCAGCCCGGCAACCTTGGCGGTGACGCTGCGCTGCTTGAGCGGGGTGCCCGGGGCGATGTCGGTGAGCTCGGCGGAGGGCGGGACGGCGAAGAACGCGCCCGGGTCGGCGACGGTGGGGATGGACGCGGTGCTGGCTGTGCTGGCTGCGTTAGCTGCACCAGTGGCATTGTCAGCCTGCGACTGCGCCTCCCCGGCAACCGCGGTGCCCGCGGAAACGATCACACCCAGTGCGAGCGCCGGGGTGAGCAGGGTGGCGGTGAGGGTGCGTCTCCAGGACGGCCGCTGTGCACGAGTGTTCATGAACAAACATTCTATGTGTCCTGGGTCACAATGTGGTCGGAACCTCGGAATGCTGGAACCCGGGACCCGGGACCCGGGACCCGGGACCCGGGAATGCCGAGCCCCACCATGCCGAGGCCCTGAATGTTGGAACTCCGGATTGCCGACAGGGTGGACGCGCCCGAGGAGTGCGCAACATAGACGGAGAGGTCACTTTTCTGCGCCGGACGGGACCTCTCCGTAGCCTTTGTTGTCCGCGCCACCCCAGCCGTCGGAGTGGTCCACGCAGGGGTGTCAGCGCACCCGGTTCGCCTGAGCCACGATGTGGTGCAGTGTGCGCCGCACATGGGGAGGGAGCCGACGTCGTGGTGCGCGGACCATGCCGATCTCGCGTGTGGCCGGCTCACCGTTCGGCCGGATGATGGGTGCCGAGCTGACGCCTGGGGCCTCGGCCATCATCTTCGGCAGGATGCACAGACCCAGACCTGCGGCGACGAAGGAGCGCAGCGTGTGTGAATTGTCCGACTCCACTGCGATCTTCGGGGTGAAACCGGCCTCCTTGCACAGTTCATCGGCGAAGTGACGGGTGGTGTAGCGCGCCTCCATGGCCACGAATGCCTCCGACGCGACCTCGGACAGCATCACTTCCTCCCGACTGTCGATCCGATGCCCCACGGGGATGGTCAGGTGAAAGGGCTGGTTGGTCAGGAAAGTCCAGGAGAATCCGGCGCCGGGAGGACGCGGCCCGATTATCGCGGCGTCCAACTCGCCCTTCTCCACCTTCGTCAGCAACTCCCCGGCAGAACCCTCCGACACGCTGAGGTTCACCGAGGTTTCCGCCTCGGCGATCAGTGGGGCGATACGTCCTGATATCGACCGCAGCGCGCCAAGTCGGACGGGACGTTCATCGCGCCGGGTGAGGACCTCTTCCAGCGTGGTCTCCATGATGTCGAGTGCACGTTCGGCGGCGTCAGCTAGAGCGCGGCCCTCTTCGGTGAGGGTGATGCCGCGGCCTGCCCGGGTGGTCAAGGGGAGCGACAATTCGGACTCCCAGCGGTTAAGTGACCTGCTCAGAGCGGGTTGGGACATGCCGAGTCGCTGTGCCGTCTCGGTCAGCGTCGCCCCTCCGGCGAGAGCTCGGAGGACCGGAAGTGCCCCGGTCAGGCTCGCCAACAGGGACGGGTCGACCGCCGAGGGCTGGTGCACTGAAGACCTCCAGATAACTAATGCGTATGTGGATGAATTGTCCGATCTTGGTATTGGACCGAAAATCTGTGCGGGATGCAAAGTAGGTCGTGCATCACAAGCCCCGACCGGGGTGGTCCACATCACGACAGTACTCGGAGACGACATGATTATTTACGGCACAGCCGTCCTCGCCATATGTGTGTTGGTGGGAAAGGTCATCGGCACAGTGTTGGGCGAAATCGCCGGCATCAACGCCGACATCGGTGGCGTTGGATTCGCCATGATCCTGCTCCTCATGGCCACAGGCTGGTTGCGTAGCAAGAAGCTGCTGCCGGCTCCGACCGAACGTGGCGTCATGTTCTGGTCGGGCATCTACATCCCCATCGTCGTGGCCATGTCTGCGACGCAGAACGTCCGCGGAGCACTCGATGGCGGCGTGATGGCGATCATCGCTGGAATCGTCGTGGTCGTCGCCTCCGTGGCCCTGGTCCCCGCTATCGCCCGGATCGGTGCACCGTCCGAGCCGCTGCCACCCATCACCGAGAAGGAAGAGCAGGACGCCTGACATGGATACTTTCACCAACACCATCATCGGGGTCATCGAGGACAACAGCCTGCTGTTCGCCTTCGCCTTCATCGGCTTGGTCGTCGCCGTCTCCGGATGGATTTCACGCACCTTGACCAAGGGGCATGTCGCCGGATCAGCGGTCGCGATCCTCCTGGGCCTGGTTCTCGCCTACTTCGGTGGCCTGTCCACCGACGGTGAGAAGGGACTTGCGGACCTGACCATCTTTGCCGGCCTCGCCATCATGGGCGGTTCGATGCTCCGCGACTTCGCCATCGTCGGAACCGCATACGGCGTCGACGTCCGTGAGCTGAAGAAGGCGGGTCCTTCCGGAGTGATCTCACTGTTTCTGGGAATCGGAGTCTCCTTCGTGGTCGGTGCTCTCCTCGGACTGGCATTCGGATACCGCGATGCCGAGTCCCTGGTCACCCTCGGAGCCGGTGCGGCGACCTACATCGTGGGTCCGGTGACCGGTACGGCCCTTGGGGCCTCCTCGGAGGTCATCGCTCTCTCCGTGGCAATCGGCTTGGTCAAGGCCATGCTCGGCATGATCGCAGCCCCGCTCTGCGCCAAGTGGATCGGGCTGAACAACCCCAAGTCGGCAATGGCCTTCGGTGGACTGTTGGGCACCACCTCCGGCGTCGCCGGTGGACTGGCCGCCGTCGACAAGCGACTCGTCCCTTACGGCGCCGTGACCTCCAGCCTCTACACCGGCCTGGGCTGCCTGCTCGGCCCGTCCCTCTTCTACTTCCTCTTCCGGATCATCTTCGGCTGACATTCCCGAACACCGCACCCACCGCAACGAAAGGACCAGCATGACCACGACAATCTGGGACACCGACCGCCGCGACAAGGCCGACCGCCTCAGCAACGCGTCCCGCCACGCCGACGGCAAGATCGTCCCCACCGACTCCATCGTCGATCTGCTGCAGGACGTTCTGCGTCCCGGCGACCGGGTCGCCCTGGAAGGCAACAACCAAAAGCAGGCCGACTTCCTCTCCCGGGCGCTGGCCCAGGTTGACCCGGAGCGCATCCACGACCTGCACATGCTTTTCTCCTCGATCTCGCGGCCCGAGCACCTCGACATCTTCGAGGACGGTATCGCCCGCCGAGTGGACTTCGCCTTCTCCGGTCCGCAGTCCGCCCGCGTCGCCCAACTCGTCGACGACGGCACCCTGCAGGTCGGTGCGATCCACACCTACCTGGAGCTGTACTCCCGGATGTTCCTCGACCTGTCGCCGAAGGTCGCGATGGTCGCAGCAGTCTCTGCCGACAAGGACGGAAACCTCTACACCGGTCCGAACACCGAGGACACACCGACGATTACCGAGGCCACCGCATTCCGGTCGGGCATCGTCATCGCCCAGGTCAACGAGATCGTCGACAAGGTGCCCCGGGTGGACGTCCCCGGTGACTGGGTGGACTTCATCGTCGAGGCCGACCGGCCGTTCGAGGTCGAGGCACTGTTCACTCGTAATCCGCGCGACCTCACCGACGTCCATGTCTTGTTGGCCATGCTCACCATCCGCGGTGTATACGAGCGGCACCAGGTCACCTCGCTGAACCATGGCGTGGGCCTGGACACTGCAGCGATCGAGCTGCTGCTGCCGACCTACGGCGAGCAGCTCGGACTCAAAGGCAAAATCTGCACCCACTGGTCACTCAACCCCCACCCCAACTTGATCCCTGCCATCGAGTCCGGATGGGTGGACAAGATCATCGCCTTCGGTGGGGAGGTGGGTATGAGCCGGTACGTCGCCGCCCGCCCCGACATCTTCACCACCGGCCCAGACGGCACACTGCGTTCCAACCGCATGGCCGCCCAGTCCGCCGGCCTCTACGCCACCGATATGTTCGTCGGTTCCACCCTGCAGATCGACCCGCACGGAAACTCCTCGACGGTGACCCAGGGCCGACTGGCCGGCTTCGGCGGTGCCCCGAACCTCGGCGCGGACTCACGCGGTCGGCGGCACTCCAGCCCCGCCTGGTTCGACCTCGCCGAAGGCCGCGGTTCCCTCGGTGTGGAACGCGGACAGAAGCTGGTCGTCCAGATCGCCGAGACCTTCAACGCCGGGTCCGAACCGAAGTTCGTCGAGCAGCTCGACGCCGTCGCGGTCGGCAAGAACGCCAACCTCGACCTGGCGCCCGTAATGGTTTACGGCGACGACCTCACCCACCTCGTTTCCGAGGTCGGCGTCGGCTACCTCTACAAGGCGCAGAGTATCGACGAACGACGTCGGACCGTCGCCGCCCTCGCCGGTGTGACCCCGCTGGGGCTTCAGACGACCCCGGAGGACGTCGCCGAACTGCGCCGCGACGGGCTACTCGCTCTGCCGGAGGACCTCGGTGTCCGTCCGTCGGACGCCAACCGCAGCCTGCTCGCCGCTCACTCCATGGAGGAGCTGGTCGACTGGTCCGGTGGCCTCTACGATCCGCCGGCGAAGTACCGGAGCTGGTGATCGCCGTGACCACCGCAATCACTGCAGCCACCATGACCCCCGCGGTCGAAACAACCACCCGAATCACGGTCGCCCGGTCGCTCGGCCGCGCAGCGGTAAAAGCCCTGCTGGACGAGGTGTACCTGGTCGGCAAGCCTGGTCTCGTCGGTCCAGAGAGCGCCCGCGGCCACTCCGACATGGACGCTTCGCTCATGAGGGACTCCGCCCGGAGCCTGCAGGACACCTTCACCGCCTTGGCCGAGCTTGGCGCCGAGGTCCCGGTCGGCCAGGAACTGCGCGACGCCCTGGGCAGGATCGGACGCGGCGGGGAACGGCAGATGATGACCGTCACCGGCGGGGTCAACACCCACCGCGGAGCTATCTGGAACCTCGGGCTGCACGTCACCGCCACCGCCGCCCTGCTGCAGCAGGGGACCCCGACAACGGCGGAGGCGATCACTTCGCGTGCCGGAGCCATTGCTTCATTTCAGGACAGCATCCTGAAGAGCAACGCAGCTGATACAGCAGACCAGAACTCCGGAGTAGGCGAACGTCCCGGAGCCCGGGCACGTCGGACCTACCGGGTCGGCGGCGCACTCTCGGAGGCCGCCAGCGGTTTCCCCCATGTTCGTCGGATCCTCGACGCCTTCGCCCACGCGAACTCTGTCGGTCTGGAGTCGGACGATCGACACCTCCACGGTCTTCTGACCTGCATGGGATCGCTCGTTGACACCTGCCTCCTGCACCGCGGCGGTATGGCCGGACTGGACCTGGTCCGTACCGGTGCAGCAGCCGTCACCGCTGAGACCGTCCGGACCGGACGCCTCGACCACGTCGGTGTTCGTGCCCTGGACGCCCGGATGACCGATGCCTCCCTGTCTCCCGGCGGCAGTGCTGATCTACTGGCCTGTGCCCTGTTTCTGCAGGACCGCCCCGACCTGCACCGCCCCGCCCACCACCACAACGAAGGACTGACATGCAACTGATCACCGGAACCTACAGCAGCGGAACCCGGATCGACCGGGATGTCCACATCGGCGTCGTCGGCTCGGGCGACCTCGAGGTCCTGCTCACCTCACCGTCCGAGCCCGGTACCACCACCGTCCGGGTCCGCACCTCCGTCGATGGCTTCGACATCACCTGGCGGCGCGTCCTCGACCGCTTCTTCGAGAGCAACGACATCGCCTGTGACGTCGAGATCAACGACTTCGGTGCCACACCCGGCATGGTTTCCGTCCGTCTCTCGCAGGCATTCGACCTGGCTTCCCACGAGGACGCCTCCTCCGCCGCCGACCCCACCCGTGGATCCGACGGCATGCCGTTCACCGAGCTCACCGCCCGTCAGCGGGCCGCGGCCATCCTCGACCCCGGAACGTGGCGTGAGATCCTCGGGCCGTCCGACCACGTCGAATCCAGCCACCTGGAGCCCCAGGGCATCGTGCCCGCCGCCGACGACGGGGCGGTCATCGCCCGCGGCACCATCGACGGCACCCCCGCGGCCGTGGTGGCCCTGGAGGGACGCTTCCAGGGTGGCGGCATCGGCGAAGTCTCCGGCGCGAAGATCGCCGCGGTGCTGGAACGCGCACTCGTCGATGCCGAAGCCGGTCAGCCGGTCAAGGTCGTCCTGCTCCTGGAGACCGGAGGCATCCGACTGCAGGAGGCGAACCTGGGTCTGCTGGCCATCGCCGAGATCCACGCCGGCATCGTCGCCCTGCAACGGCACACCCCGGTGACCGCGGTCATCGCCGGCATGGTCGGCTGCTTCGGTGGCATGGGCATCGCCGCCGGTCTGTGCGACCACATCGTGATGACCCGGGCGGGACGGCTGTCCCTCAACGGGCCGGAGGTTATCGAGACCGAGGCCGGGATCGAGGAGTTCAACTCCTCCGACCGCGGCACCGTGTGGGCGGTCACCGGCGGTGAGCACCGTGTGAACACCGGACGGGCGGACGACCTGGTCGCCGACACCGCCGACGCCGTGCGGGACGCGGTCATCGCCTGCGGAACCGATCCCGCCACCGTCCACCGCGCCGACAAGGTGGACGACCTCCTCGCTGAACTGGCCGACACCACCACCGAAAGGACCGCCCGATGAACACCCCAGAAAAGAACACGAAGAAGAACACGGAGCAGACCGCACCGGAGTACGGACGTGCCTGGTTCACTGCTCTGAACTGCGGTGACACCCCCACCAGCGGATCTCTGCTCACCGGACAGACCACCCTTGCCGACGGAACGGTCGCACCCCTGGCCGCCGTGGTCCCCGACGCTGACAGCCGATTCCCCCGGGCCCGAAACGGCGAGGTCGGACTCCGGGAGTCCCTGGAACTGGCCGCCTGGGTTCGTGGTCTCGACAGTGACACCAGTGTCCCGCTGATCCTGGTCATCGACGTGCCCAGTCAGGCCTACGGCATCGTCGAGGAGCGCTTCGGACTGAACACCACGATGGCCACCGCCGTGAACGCCATCGCGCAGCAGCGGCTCGACGGTCGTCCGATTGTCGCCCTGGTGGTCGGCAAGGCCATCTCCGGTGCCTTCCTCACCTCTGGTCTGCAGGCCAACCGCATCGTGATGCTCGACCACGACGGTGTCCAGGTGCAGGTGATGGGTAAGAAGGCCGCGGCCCGGATCACCCGGCGCAGTGTCGAGCAGATGGAGGCTGCGGCGAAGAACGTGCCCGCGATGGCCTTCGACGGAGCGTCCTTCGTGACCCTCGGTGGCGTCTTTGACACCGTCGCCCCGTCCAACCCGGCGGATCCCGCCGGTGACGACCTCACCGCTGCCCGGGAGGCGGTCGGCCGCGCGCTGGCCGACATCCGCGAATCCGGCGACCGGGATCTCCGTAGCCGACTTGAGTCGGAGGCGGCAAAAAGATCCCGGGCGCTGTCCCGGACCGTGCGCCAGGAGGTGGACGCACAGTGGTGACCGGATTGACCAGGCTGACCCAGGTGACCGGCATCGCGGTTGCCAGGGTGCATGATCTCGTCGAATTGTCTCCGACGGCGGTGATCGAACTCTGTGGGCAGGCAGCGCAGGACGGAGCGTCCTGGGTTGCGGAGAGCTTGGACACCTCGGCCTGGGCCGTGGTGCGGCGAGCACGTCCGGTGCACGGGCACAATGTGGCGGTCGGGGTGCGCGGCCCGCTGCGTCACCAACGGTGGGGTGCCGAAGTTCCGGTGAGCGACATCGTCCGGACCCTCAGCCCTGATGACCTGGCATTCCGTGGTGTGCCGCGACGCCACCTCCCGGCTTTCCATGCCTTGTCCTTGTTGCAGACCCCTGATGCACGGAATCTGTTTCCGGGCCCGTGGGGTCCCGGCGGAAGCGTCGGTGCCGAACTCGCCGGCGGGGTGGAGAGCGTCCATGCTAAGAGCGACCTTGACCTCGTCGTGCGGGTGGCGGAGGTGCCGGACGCCGCTACGCTGGAGGCCGTGAACCAGGTAGTCGCAGCAGTGGGGGAGAAGGCCGATGCGCAGGTTGATGTGCTGGTCGAGACCCCGCACGGTGGGATCCATCTGTCCGAACTACTGGCATCCGTGTCTGACGGTGCTGCCGATGGAAAACGCGGTGGCTCGGTGGTCGCCCGCACACCTGATGGTCCTGCGCTGCTCTATCCCTGGGGCGCATCATGACCACCGTCCTCCTGTTCGGCGGCCAGGGGAGCCAGACCACGGGCATGCTCCACGAATGGTCGAACCTGCCCCAGGTAGTCGCGCACGTGGCGGAGGCCTCGGAGGTGTTGGGAGAGGACGTCCTGCAACTCGATGCTGCCGAAGCGCTGACCGGCACCCGGGCCGTCCAGCTCTCTCTGCTGATCCTGCAGTGCGGCATCGCCGCCGCCCTGGAAGATACCGGACTACGGCCTGATATCGGTGCCGGTCACTCTCTCGGTGGGTGGAGTGCCGCCGTCTCAGCCCGTGCGCTCGACTTCTCTGACGCCGTGCGTCTTGTGGACATTCGGGCGACAGGGATGGCCGCAGCCGCGCCCGATGGCTATGGCATGTCCGCGGTCATGGGTCTGCGACAACCAGCCATGGAGCAGCTGGTCGCCGAGCTCCGCGATGAAGGTCATGACGCCTGGCTGACGAATGCGAACACCCCGACCCAGTTCACGGTGTCCGGGTCGGAGTCGGCATTGGAATCGGTCTACGACCGTGCGGCCGATGCGGGGGCGACGAAGGTCGTGCGGTTGGCCGTCGCAGTGCCGGCTCATAGTCCGTTGATGGAGCCCGCGCGGGACGCCCTCGCTGTTGCCGCACGTGACGTGACCGTGGGGACGCTCCGGTACCCGGTGCTGGCGAACACCAACGGGCGGTTGCTGCGTCGGGCCGACCGGGTAATCGCGGATCTTGTGGACTCGACGTCCTTGCCGGTGCAGTGGACGACGGGGATGTCCACACTGGCCGAACGTGGTGTGGACTGCTGGGTCGAGACTGGTCCGGGACGCACGTTGCTCGGGATGCTGCAGGGATTGTCGTGCAAGGACCGCAACTGGACGGTCGACGGCATCGGCGTGGAGGAGGCCGTGACCCGCTGGCGCGTGTTCCGGTGACCGTGGTGGTTGGGTGACTCCACACAGCTTGCCATCGGGCGAAAGCCACCTCGATTCCGGCCATCTACACTGACCAGCCGACCACTTACGATGCCAGCAGCATCCCTGGGCCAAACAGCTGGACCTGGGAACCGACGACCTGGAACGCATGACCAGTTTCCTCACCGCAGTCGAGGGGCCGCAGTGGACAACATTTTGTTCCACGATGACTGCCCGCGGAGGAGACGGAGTAGTCCGCAGCGTTACTCGCCGCAGCAGACGCAACAGCCGGGGTCGCGGTCTGGCATCCTTGGGGAACCTCCGACGCCGACCGAAAAGAGTGCCCCATGCCGCACGCCCCGGATGCACGGAAACGCCTGATCTACGGGCGGGTGTTCTCGGTCCTGCTGATCCTGCTGTGGTTGGGCGTCGCAGCCGTCGGCGGCCCCAAGTTCGGCGAGATCAGCGAGGTCGCCACCAACGGCCAGTCAGCGTTCCTGCCGGAGTCGGCCGAATCCACCGTCGTCGTTGACCGGCTGGAGGACTTCCAGGATTCCGGGGCAGCCCCGGCCATCGTCGTCATCACCACCGAGGACGAGGGCAACAGCGGAGCCAGCCAGGTAGACCCGGCTGCGCTCGCAGGCTTGCCCGACCAACTCGCCACAGCTGTCAACGAGGTGGACGGCACCACCGATTCCATGGCCAGCCCTCCGCTTCCCTCCGAGGACGGCGAAGCGGTGCAGATCATCGTCCTACCGTCCGAGGCCACGGCACCGGCGGATGCCGTCGACGCGCTCGACGAGGTTCTGGGCACCGGCTTACCCGCAGGTCTGGAGGCACAGGTCACCGGCCCCGCAGGGTTCAGCGCCGATCTGTCGGCGGCCTTCGCCGGCATCGACGGACTGCTCCTGCTCGTCGCCGTGGCAGCGGTCCTGGTGATCCTCATCCTGGTGTACCGCTCACCCTTCCTGCCGCTGATCGTGCTGCTGAGCTCGATGGTTGCCCTGTGCGCGGCCGTGCTGGTCAACGTCGCCCTGGCCCGGGCCGGGGTGGTTATGATCAACGGCCAGATCCAGGGCATCCTCTTCATTCTCGTCATCGGCGCGGCCACCGACTACGGGTTGCTGTACACCGCGCGCTACCGCGAGGAACTCAAACGGCACGACAGCACCTGGGCGGCCACCGCGGCGGCACTCCGTGGCACCTGGCAGCCCGTGCTCGCCTCCACGGCCACGGTGATTGCCGGCCTGCTGTGCCTGCTGCTCTCCGACCTGGCCTCGAACGCCGGCCTGGGACCGGTGGCCTCCGTCGGCATCGCCGCGGCGTTCCTGACGTCCCTGACATTCCTGCCCGCCGTCCTCGCGCTGCTGGGCCGCCGGGTCTTCTGGCCGAGGATTCCCAGGCAGGACGACTCGGCCACCGGCGGAACCGCCGTGACCCGAGACGGAATCTGGGCCCGTATCGCCGCGCGGGTGGAACGAGGTCCGCGCCGTATCGCCGTCGGGGTCGGGCTGGTGTTGGTCGTCGGCTGCGCCGGATTGGTCACCCTCGACGCCGACGGGATCCCCACCAGTGACTACGTCATCGGGCAGAGCGACGCCCGCGACGGGCAGGATGCCCTGGACCGCCACTTCCCGGCCGGCTCCGGCACCCCCACCTACGTCCTGGTTCCCGAAGACAACAGGGCTGCGGTGGAATCGACGGTCGCCGGCATGGAGGGTGTGCAGTCCGTCGACATCACCTCCGGCAACGGCACCGGGCCCACTGTGGTGGACGGGGAGGTGCTGCTGGAGGTCACGCTCACCGACTCGCCGTACTCCGATGAGGCGGAGGACACCGTCCGAGAGATCCGCGGCGGGACGGGCGACCTCGGTGCGAAGGTCGGCGGGACCACCGCCACGGAACTGGACACCAAGGACACCTCGGTGGCCGACCGCACGGTGATCATTCCGCTGGTGCTGCTGGTCATCACCCTCATGCTCGCCGTCCTGTTGCGCTCCCTCGTTGCGCCGCTGGTGTTACTGGCCACGACCGTGCTCAGCTTCGGCACGGCCCTGGGTATCGGCGCGGTGATCTTCACCCTGATCGGCTTCACCGGCGCGGACCCGTCGGTACCGCTCTATGCGTTCGTGTTCCTCGTCGCGTTGGCCATCGACTACAACATCTTCCTGATGACCCGGGTCCGTGAGGAGGCCACCGTGCACGGCACCGCAGCCGGGGTGAGCCGCGGCTTGGTCAGCACCGGCGGCGTGATCACCAGCGCAGGCATCGTGCTGGCGACGACGTTCGCTGCCCTGCTGGTGATCCCGATCCATTTCCTGGTGCAGTTGGCGATCATCATCTCGCTCGGCGTGCTGATCGACACTTTCCTGGTGAGGACGTTCCTTGTCCCGGCTCTGACGCACATGCTCGGGGACCGGATCTGGTGGCCCGGTCGGCCGGGTCGGCTGGGTCGGCCTTCCGCCCCGCAACATAGACGGAGAGGTCATTTTTGGAGGCCAGACGTGACCTCTCTGTCTATGTTGCGGGCAAAGGCGGTCTGGTACTCAGCCCAGTCATGCGACCTTCGCCAGGTCCCCCGTTACGATGCCACCGCGGAGCCTGGTGGCACGATCCCCTTTGGTGGTGCCGCCTCTGTGCTTGTGTTTCCCACGGGCGGCACCGGTAGCGTGTTCTATGCCTTGGTGTCCCCGGTGTCCCCGGTGGACTCGGTTGACTCGGTTGACTCGGTTGACTCAGCGGATTCGTTGGCCATGGCGGACGCGGCGACCTCAGTGTTGTCGGCCCCCTCGGCGGACGCAGCGACTCCGGCAGGCTCGCTGTTCTCAGCGGACCAAGCGGCTTCAGAGCCCTCAGAGCCCTCAGAGCCCTCAGAACCCTCAGCGTCCTGCCTGTCCGTAGCGTCCTCGGCCACCGTGCGGCGTCCACGTGCAGCGGCCACGCCGATGAGCGCGATACCGAGGACCACCCAGCCGAGCATCACCAGGATCGGCTGAAGGATGGCCGCACCGTCGAAGAAGGCGACCGAACGGGTGGCGTCACCTGCGGCACCGATCGGCAGGAACTGGCCGATCGTGCCCCAGGGCGAAGGCAGCCAGTCCGGTCCGGCTGTGAGCCCCGACAGCGGATTGGCGATCAGGATCGTGATCAGCGCGCCGATCCCCAGACCCGCATAGCCGAACAGGGCCTGCAGTCCGATGACGAACAGTGAGGTCGCGGCGATACCGAGTGCCAGCACACCGGAGGTTGCCCAGTAGTTCGCGTCGACGGTGCCGTAGCCGAACTGCAGCATCGCGCCGATCGCCAGACCGGCCAGTGCGGAGAATGCCAGGGACCCGATGATGCGCACACCGTAGCGCTTCTTGAACACGATCGACAGCGCCGCCGCGGAGATCACACCGCCGAAAGCCAGCGGCAGCGCCAGCCCGGTCAGGCCGGAGGCGGCGGGGTCGTAGTCGGTGGTGGGGGCGACGTCCTGCATATCAACCGGCAGGCCCTGGGCCTGCAAACCCTGGGCGATACCGCTGAGCATCTGGACGTAGGGCTGACCTGCGCCGGAGGCGGCGTAGAACATCGCGCCCTGGTCGGACAGCGCGATGGCGCCGACGGAGTCACGGTCGGCCACGGCCGCCTCGGCGGCGGCCTCGTCCTCGACGGTGGTGAACTCGAATGCCCCGGGCTGCTGTTGGTCCAGCATTTCGGTGATCTGCGAGACGGCCTCGTCGGGCCCGGAGATGCTGAGGGGGAGGTTCTCTGCGCCCGAGTTGTACTGCGGGGTGAGGAAGGCGAAGAGCATCAGGGTCACCGCGGCGGTGAGGCCGAGGACGATGGCCGTGAGCTTGCCGCCGATCGACGGCGAAGCCTTGTCGGACGCGCTGTCGGACGCACTGCCGGCCGCAGCGTCGTCCGTGGCGACGGCCGCAGCCTCGTCCGGGGTGCCGGACGCGTTGTCGGCCGCAGGATCAGGCGCAGTGTGAGGCGCAGTGTGAGGCGCAGTGTCAGGCGCAGTGCCGGGCGCAGCAACTGCTGCGGCGTCGGACGTTCTGTCGCCCGCCGGTTGGGTGGGCTCGGACCGATCGGACATCGGGAACCTCCGTGTTGTCGAGAGAGAGAGTATATGGAACGTGAGGTTCCATTGGCTGTTGGGGACGGTAACGTCCCGCATGGGTGATGGCAATATGGACAGCAAGATCGGCAGAGAGTAGGCAGCAGCTAGACAGCGGTAATCAAGGAGATTGATCCGTGTGCGCAGATGCCAGTGGCAACCGGGAGGCGCTCATCGCACCCTTGCCACTGCAGCGGCACCGGACATGCACGGCTGGGTCCTCGACACGGTCATCGACGGGCTCGGGGGAAACGCTGGAAAGCACGGTTGACGTCGGTATGCGCGGTGTCGCTGAGTGCGCGGAACGGGGAGGGGACCAGGCGTGACGACGGTGCCGCCCACGTCCCGACGAACTTTCCGCCGCGCACTATTGTCCGACGGAACACCCCGCGGTTACCGGGCGCGACCTGCTCGTGGTGCTCGGCGGTCATGAAGCTCAGCCGGTCGCGGTAGCCCAGCACGATTTCGTCGAAGGCGGGCAGCAGGAAGGTGCCGTGGGCCTTGCGTTTCACCGCGGCGAGGTCGTCGAAGAGGCCGGGGCGGTGCAGGCGCCCGTCGGCTTCCTCGAACAGGTCGGGGCCGCTCGTGCCGTCACCCCTGTCACTGTTGCTTTCGCTGCCACTGCTACTGCCACCGTCGCTGCCGTTGAGTTCCGTCGCTGCCTCCTTGATCAGCGCGACGGGCAGCTTCGTCCACCACGCGAAGTCTCGTAGGTCAGCGGGGCCATGACTGTGCAGGTAGCGTCGCAGCAGTGCCGCGGCCGCTGCGGTGCGGTCGCCGTTGAAGCGTGACTCCAGGTCGGTGCCGTCCGGCAGCCAGGTGTCGGACGCGACGATCACCTGGTCGCCCTGCCGGAACGGGCCGTAGACCGCGGTGCCGTGCAGCATCATGTCGCGGATCAGCAGGTAGCGCATCGACTGGTTGCCGGGCAGACCGCAGGCGATGAACTGCTCGTTGAGCTCGGCTCGGGTCAGCCCGTCCGGGTGCTCGTCGAGGACGTCATGGGCGCGGGCGATGTCGGAGTCGGTCAGCCCGTCGCGCTCCAGCCGACGCCGGGACTCCCTGCGCTGCTGCCTCGAGCACAGTTCGGTGACCCAGCGGGCGTCTTCGGCGGCCAGGGCGAAGACGGTGGAGCGCATGGGGTAGCTGCGGACGATCGCCCCGCGGTCGAAGGCATCCGTGACCTGCTGTGCGGCATCCTTCTGATCCGTCTGTTTCCGATCTCTGAGGCGTAGCGCGATCGAGCTGATCACCCCGCCGAGCTCCTGGCCCTGCATCGGACCCATGGCGGTGAGGACCTCTTGTGGGCTGGTGGCGGTGGGGGAGACGAGGCCCTGGGCGAGCAGGCGCGCCTCGACGAGCAGCGGGTTGACCATGGTGCCCAAGGATAGGGGAGTGCTGCCGCACCGAAGCCGAGCATCCACATCAGGGCGATCAGCCCGAGGATGATCGCCGGTCCGGGGGAGACGTCACGCCCGCCACCGGTGGTGAAGAACTGTTTCACGGCCAGCGCGACGGCACCGACGACGAGCCCGCCGAGGACACCCAGGATTATCAGGACGATCTGCATAGTCCCTCCGTACAGCCGGGGGGTGGACAGCAATTGTCGTGCTACCCTCGCGGACGACACGGGGTGCCGTGGTTGGTCGGGGAATACCCGGCGGGCACGGCTGAGACCACACCCGTTGAACCTGAACCAGTTCGTACTGGCGGAGGGATTGTCCGGCATCACCGGTGTGTGTCGTGGGCTGTACCCCATGAGTCGTGCAGCGCCCGTAGCAGCAGCACACCCGATGCCCCTTCCGCTTGTGACCTCTTTTGAAAGGCATGAGCATGACCCAGCAGCTTCCCCTGTCCGAGCAGACCGTCCTGGTCACCGGCGGAGCCCGCGGCCTCGGCGCCGCCATCACCGAGGCCTTTCTCCGCGAGGGCGCGACGGTGATCGTGAACTACCACTCCAGTGCGGACGCCGCGGCCGCCATCGTCGCCGAGCACCCCGGCAAAGCCCTGGCTGTGCACGCCGACGTGCGGGACCGCGAGCAGGTCGAGGGGATCTTCGCCGCCGTCGCCGCCGCCGGGCTGGGACCGGTGACCACCGTGGTCAACAACGCCCTCGTGGACTTCTCCTTCAACGGCGACGCCCGCGACAAGGCCGCCGAGATCCCCTACAGTTCCTTCACCGCACAGTTCGACGGTGCGGTCCGTGGCTCACTCAACGTCATCCAGTCGGCGTTGGACGACTTCCGCGCCGTCGGGTCCGGACGCGTGGTCAACATCGGCACGAACCTCTTCCAGTACCCGGTGGTGCCCTACCACGACTACACCGCCGCCAAGGCCGCGCTACTGTCTCTGACCAGGACCTTCGCTGATGATCTGGGCCCGGACGCGATCACGGTGAACATGGTCTCCGGTGGTCTGCTGCGCACCACCGACGCTTCGGCGGCCACCCCGGAGGAGGTCTTCGACGGCATTGCGTCCGGCACCCCGCTGCGCGAGGTCACCACCCCGGAGCAGTTCGCCGACAGCGTACTGTTCTTCGCCTCCCCGTGGGCGCGTGCGGTGACCGGCCAGAACCTGGTCGTCGACGGCGGACTGGTGAAGGACTGATGCCTGAATGACGGATGCACAGATGCACCTCAACCTCTTCGCCTACGGCTGCGGACACCATTCGGCGGCGTGGCGGGCGCCCGGTGACGGCACCGGTGAACCCGCCACCCGGCTCGGCGACATCACCTGGTGGGAGTCGCTGGCCCAGACAGCCGAACGCGGCCTGTTCGACGCCTTCTTCCTCGCCGACGGCCAGGCGCACAGCCCCGTCCCCGGCCCCGGCTGGTTCCTGGAACCGCTGACCACACTCACCGCCATCGCCCGCGCGACCAGTCACATCGGCGTGGTGTCCACCGTCTCCTCGACGTTCTGGACGCCCTTCCACGCCGCCCGTGTCAGCGCCAGCCTGGACCACATCTCCGGTGGTCGCGCCGGGATCAACGTGGTGACCTCCATGACCGACGCCGAGGCCCGCAACCACGGCATGGACGCTTTGCCGGGCCATGCCGAGCGCTACGCCCGGGCCGACGAGTTCATCGACGCGGTCACCGCCCTGTGGGACTCCTGGCCCGACGCCACCGACCGCTCATCAGCCCAGGTCATCGACCATCATGGCCGGTTCTTCGACGTCGACGGTCCGCTGAACATCCCCTCCACCCCGCAGGGGCGTCCGGTGCTGTTCCAGGCCGGGGCGTCCGAACCAGGCCGTGACCTCGCCGCACGCCACGCCGAGGGGATCTACGCGGTGGCGTGGGATCTGGAGTCCGCAGCGTCCTACCGCTCCGACGTGCGCGCGCGTGCCGCGAAGGTAGGACGCGACCCTGATGAGCTCATCGTCATGCCGGGGCTGGTCACCTTCGTCGGACGCACCGAGCAGGAGGCCCGCGACAAGCAGCGGGCGCTCAATGAGTTGCTGCCGGTGGAGGATTCGCTGGCGCAGCTGTCCTTCTTCGTCGGGCAGGACACCACCACCGCGGCCTGGGAGTTGGATGGCCCGGTGCCGGAGCTGCCGCCGCTGGAGGAGTTCACCGGCCCGGCCGGACGCTACGGCACGATCCTGCGGATCATCGAGACGACCCCCGGTATCACCGTGCGTGACCTGCTGGGATTTTTGGCTGCTGGTGGTGGTCATGCCACATTCGTGGGCACTCCGGAGCAGATCGCCGACGAGATGCAGCGGTGGGTCACCGGCGGTGGTGCCGACGGGTTCAACCTCATGCCGCCGACCTTGCCGGGTGGTGTGGAGGACTTCGTGGAGCTGGTGGTGCCGGTGCTGCAGGAGCGTGGGTTGTTCAGGACGTCCTACCCGGCGACGACGCTCCGCGGGAACCTGGGCGGGAACCTGGGCGGTTAAAGGCTGCCGAGGGCGCCGTGGCGTCCCCACACGAACCAGAGGATCGGCCCGAGGATGGGGAAGGCGAAGGCGATCAGCACCCAGACCACCTTGCCGCCGCCACTGATCTGGCGGTGCTTGACGATCTCCACCAGGGCGACAACGAACATGACCAGCCAGGCGAGGACCGCGGCTGCCATGAGGAGGACGACGATTACTTCAGGACCCATGGTGCTCACAGTAGTGGAGGAATCGTCCGAGGAAATCAGGCCTCGGTATGACCCGGTATGGCCCCGGTGTGCGAGGCAGGTGTCCACCGATCAGTGCGTTCGGTGGCCGGCCGCGCGTACCCTGGGTAGTGCAACTGCACCAGACGACAGTGAGGTGAGAACCGGTATGACTGAGACAGCACCTGACGTCACTCCCGATCCCGAGAAGGATCGCGACCCGAATCAGGACCCGAACCGCGACCAGGTGAACACGCCCTCCGACCTGCCCCAGCAGGGCCCTGCCAGCGAGGACGAGAAGATCGACGAGCAGGGCGAAGAGACCTTCCCCGCCAGTGATCCGCCCGGCAACTACTGACACACCACGGGCCTACACACCACGGGCCCAGATCTACACCGAGACCAACGACTCAACCCCTGAACCGCCACGGCATGTGGCTGCTCAGGGGTTGAGTTCTGTGCGGTGCGCGTCCTACCGCAAGTGTCAGCGTCCTACAGCGACCGTGACATCCGGTCGGCGACCCAGTTCGAACCCTTCAGGTTCGGGTGGATAATCATGTTGTAGTGCGGGGTGGTGGTGTCGATGATGCCGGAGATAAAGCGCTGGTTGTCCGGCGCGCAGGTTCCACGGTTGGCGGTTTCGGCCTTCAGGTCCACGAAGTTGATGTTGTTGCGGGTCGCGGCCTCGGCCTGCATGCTGCGCACCCAGCGCTCGACGTCGGAGAGCACCGGCACCGGCAGGCCGGCGGGCAGGTTCGGCACCACGTTGAGGAAGCAGAACATGCCGTTGGAGGTGATCGACATCTGCCCGGCGAAGACGATCTTCGCGTTCGGGGCGTAGGCGCGGACCTTGTTCACCGCGGCACGGGTCTCGGCGAGGAAGCGGTTGCGGACATCACCGGGGTTCAGGATGTCCGCACCGTTGTCGGTGCCGTTGGGGCCGTGGTTGTTCATGCCGTAGTTCAGGACGACGGTGCGGGTGCCGGCGTGGATGTCACCGGCGCGGTGGGCGGCGTCGACCCGGGAGATGGCGCGCTTGGAGGTCAGCCCGGAGCAGGACCAGTCATTGACCGGCACACCGTGGCGCTTGCTGAGCTGCCTCGGCCAGGAGTTCGGCGCCTGCAGGCAGCCGGACTGCCGCGGGTAGTTGTCGGGGACGAAGCCGTCGACGTTGCGGAAGGTGTTGTAGTACTGGTCCGGGTTGGCGGCGTAGGAGTCTCCGATGACCACGACGTTGCCGTTCGGGGCGGCGGTGGCGGGCTGTGCGGCGACGGTGATGCCGAGGCCCACCGAGGCGGCGGTCAGCAGGGAGAGCACCCCGCGGGCGACCTTGCTGTTACGGAGGCGGGCGGTGCGCCGGTGTGCGCCGGTGGCGCGGTGCGTATTCACGAAACATGTCCTCTCGAAAAGCGTCCGGTGGGACGCTGCGTCTACACGTCAGTCTAAGGGGTAAGACCGTTGCGGGAACAAGATCGTTACTTTTGCGTGATGTAACAGGCGTGCTCGGCTGGTATGTGCTGGTACGCCCTGGGCGAATGGGGGTGGACGTGGGAGAATGACAGTCATGGAACATAGTCCCACTAAGTTCAGGTGGCATTCGGAGAACGGTGCGTCGGCCCCGGCGGAGATCGTCGAGGTGGATGATTCGATGACCGCGGACAAGGCGTTGGGGATGCTGCGTCGTGGCACGGGGTTGTTGTGGTGCGGTGACTTCCACAATGCCCGCCAGTTGATGGCCGCCGTGGACCGCCGGTTGTCGAAGGCGGCAGGACGCTCCGGACGCTCCGGGGGTCGCCGTCGCGGGAAGGGTACCGGCCGCGGTGACCAGGGTGGACGCGGCGGCCGTGGTGGTGCAGGACGGGGCAATCAGTCCGCAGGGGCGGTACCGGACGCCCGGACCCTGTTCCTGAACCAGCGCGCTGACCGGGCGACGCGGGCGGCGACCCTCGGGAACATCCTGGTGGCCCTCGGCCCGGGGTGGACGCTGGATCTGCGCCGTGCACCGGATGTCGCGGAGGCCTGCGGGCACGCGTACGGTTCGTGGACCGGGGGGGATGAACCGGTCGTGGTGTCGTTGACGGAGCTACAGGGGGTGCTCGGGGCGTGGCAATGGCACCTCAAGGGCATTGAGATAGAGGAGCTGGGGGAGCGGCTGTACCCGGACTACGGGGTGTTCTCCCCGGTGCGTAATGAGTATGCGGGTCTGGTGGACCGGGCTGCGGCCGCGCGCTTCGGTGGTGCGGATGCTTCCGGCACTGCGGGAACAGCCGCCAGTGAGCCCGCCGGCCGTGTCCTCGAGATCGGCACCGGTACCGGTGTGCTGGCCGCTGTCCTGGCGAAACAGGGTGCGACGCATGTGACCGCGACGGATGTCAACGAACGGGCGGTCGACTGTGCCCGCGGCAACCTTGAACGCCTCGGGTACGGGGACCGGGTCGATGTCGTGGTTGCGGACCTGTGGCCGGACGCTTCCCGGTACGACGTCGTCGTCTTCAACCCACCGTGGTTGCCCGGGGTTCCGTCGTCCGACCTGGAGCAGGGCATCTACGACGCGGACTCCGATGCCCTGCGCCGCTTCCTGGCCGAGCTGCCGGAACGTCTCACGGAGGTCGGGGAGGGCTGGCTGGTCCTGTCGGACCTTGCCGAGCACCTGGGGCTGCGTACCCGTGAGCAGTTGGAGGGTTGGTTCGCCGAGTCAGGGCTGAAGGTGGTGGGACGCGAGGACACCGCACCGCGACATCCGAAGGCCCGGGACGAGAACGACCCACTGCATGTCGCGCGCTCGGCGGAGGTCACGTCACTCTGGAGGCTTGCGCTGGAGAAGTAGCGGAGAGGCAGTGCACAGCAGGGAAAGGAGAGCAACGCGGCACCCGAGAGTCTCGACGCGACCTTCAACCTTTAGGCAGATCTTATGCATGACCTGCGGGTTTGTGGTCTCTGTGTGGGGTGTGTAGATTATGTCGAGTGCCGCAGCGAGCGGGGGGAAGAGATTCCGACCTGCTTATGTTGTCTGTGGTGTGCATGTTGTTTGAGAACTCAATAGCGTAACAAACCAAGCATTTTTGTCGCAC
>DWVP01000022.1 GCA_019120175.1 Candidatus Corynebacterium faecigallinarum | reverse complement strand
GAGTCTGGGCCGTGTCTCAGTCCCAATGTGGCCGTCCACCCTCTCAGGCCGGCTACCCGTCGACGCCTTGGTAGGCCATTACCCCACCAACAAGCTGATAGGCCGCGGGCTCATCCTGCACCGAAAAACTTTCCACCACCGACACTAAACGATGGTCCTATCCGGTATTAGACCCAGTTTCCCAGGCTTATCCCGAAGTGCAGGGCAGATCACCCACGTGTTACTCACCCGTTCGCCACTCGAGTACCCCAGCAAGCTGGGGCCTTTCCGTTCGACTTGCATGTGTTAAGCACGCCGCCAGCGTTCGTCCTGAGCCAGGATCAAACTCTCCATAAAAGCAAAATCAGCCTTACAAAAAGCCCGACATCACTGGCAAAAATACAAAAATTACCGGACTGTCAACAATCAAGTCAACAATCACATGCGCCCAGCCACCACGGGGGTGGCGACCAGCACGCACAAAAACAATCATCAACACCAAAGCTGAACAGCCACAGTAAAAATAAGAAGACAATGTTTAACAAGCCATCACGCTTGCCGGCACCATCCCCAAACCACCGCGCCACACAACCGGTGCGACAAAAATGCTTGGTTTGTTACGCTATTGAGTTCTCAAACAACATGCAGCCAGACTTCGCACACCTCCCAACATGGAGGTCCGTCATCTCGGCAGGACATGAACCCTACGCACATCCCGGCTGATTAGCAAACCAGCTGGTCACGCTCACGATCGACGTAGTCGAACCGTCAAAGGATCATGCAGAATGTCACACAACGTCCGCCCCAGTAAGAACCTGAGTCCCGGCTGGCCGGTCGTTCTGACTCGGACTAATCTACACAGGGCTCCGATAAGCCACAACTCCCCATGTCACGAGGTTGATCGGGACCCCCTAGCCGCGCTGTTCGCCGACCCAGCTGCACCGTCACTATTCGTTGCCGAAGGTGCCCTAACCCGGACTATTCGCTGACCCGCTCCACCGTCGCCCCGAGCTCCACGAGCTTCTCGACGAACCCCGGGTAACCCCGGTCGATGTGGTAGACGTCGTTGACCTGCGTCACTCCGTCAGCACACAGGCCGGCGAAGACCAGGCCCGCGCCGGCCCGGATGTCCGAGGACCACACCGGTGCAGAGCTCAAACGCTCCACGCCCCGCAAGCTGACATGGTGCCCGTCGATGTGGGTGTCCGCACCCAATCGCGTCATCTCGTCGACGAAGCGGAACCGGGACTCGAAGATGTTCTCGGTGATTACACTCAGCCCCTCGCTCACCGCGCACAAAGCGATGGCCAGCGGCTGAAGGTCCGTGGGGAAGCCGGGGAAAGGCAGCGTCTGGTAATCCACCGCCGTGGCCCGCTGCCCCTGGATCACCCGGAACCCGGTCGGATAGGTCTCCACCGATGCACCGGCCAGCTTCAACTTCTCCAGCACCAGGTGCAGGTGCTCCGGGTTGATACCACCCACGGTGATGTCACCCTGCGTCATCGCCGCAGCGTAGGCCCATGTGCCGGCGACGATCCGGTCACCGACGACCTCATGCTCCACCGGGATGAGCTTCGGAACCCCGGTTACGGTGATGGTGTTGCTCCCCTCCCCCTCGAGGTTCGCCCCCATCGCGCGGAGCATATTGCACAGGTCGACGATCTCGGGCTCTCGTGCCGCATTGTCCAGTACCGTCGTCCCCTCGGCGAGCACCGCGGCCATGAGGATGTTCTCCGTGGCGCCGACGGACGGGAAGTCCAGCATGATCGAGGCCCCGGTCAGTTCGTCCGCTTCGGCGACGACACAACCGTGCTCGATACGCGTCCGGGCGCCGAGCTTCTCCAGCCCTGACTGGTGCATGTCCAGCGGACGGCTGCCAATGGCGTCCCCACCCGGCAGAGCGACCACCGCATGGTGACAGCGTGCGGTGAGCGGACCGAGCACACAGACCGAGGCACGGAACTGACGCACCGCGTCGATGTCGGCGTTCGAGGAGATCTCCGCCGGGGTGTGGATGGTCGCCGTGCCGTTGTCGAGTTCGACCTCGCAGCCGAGTCCGCGGAGCACGTCGGCCATATAGGGGACGTCAGCGATGTCGGGGCAGTTCCGCAGAACGGTGGTCCCCTCAGCGAGCAATGCCGCGGACATCAGTTTCAGGACACTGTTTTTTGCACCGTCGACCTTGACTGAGCCAACAAGCCGGGCTCCGCCGGTCACCAGGAAATGATCTTTCACGGGGGCCAGCCTACCGGCGATCAGGGCAGTGCGCCGATGCGACGGGCGGCATTAACCGCCTCGTAACGAGTGTGGGCCCCCAACTTGCGCATCACCGAACGGAGGTAGCTCTTCACGGTCTCCGCACCGATCCCCATCTCCTCGGCCGCCTCGACATTGGTGTGCCCCAGGGCCACGCACGCCAGCACGTCCAGTTCACGGGCGGAGAGCTTCGTCGTCTGCTTGACCCGCACCGGGCTGACCATCTGGTCGCAGAGGACCTCAAGATCACGGCGGATCTCCTCGTCCGCCACCCGGTTGGCCAACATCCGCAGCCGGGAGTGTGTTGCCCGGACCTGCTCCCATTCGGCACCGGACATGGAACGCACCGGCTTGGCCGCAGCGTCCCGGCTCGGCCCGTCCCCCCGACGGGTTGCCGCGTTCACCGCCAGATCCTGCTCGAGCACGCGGGCGGTCATGGTGACTTCCTCGAGTACCTTGTCCCCCATCCGCACCGGGGAGTGCACGCCGGCGTACAAGACGCCGCGCATGTCGCGGCCCACGATCACCGGAACGGCGACGATGGAGTGCAGCCCCTCATCCCGGATCGGACGGTCGTACTCGTGCGAGATCGACTTGGCACGGGCGTAGTCCGAGACACCGACAGGGCGGCGGGTGGCCATGACGCGTCCACCGACACCCTGGCCGGATTCGACCACCAGGTTGTTCAGTGCCGGTGTGCGCAGCCCCACCCACTGGTTGATCACCATTCGGCCGTCTTGCTGACAGGTTCCGAACATCGTGACCGGGATTCCGGTCGCGTTCTTCAGGGCTGAAAGTGCTGATCGGATGGCATCTTCGTCATCGCGGTGACGTTGCTGCTCCACGGTGCACCTTTCTCTTGGCGATCTGTTCTCACCCCCGAAAAGGGAACACCCGAGTTCGGGGGAGGTGGGCTCTCTGGTGACGAGTATAGGGAACGGTCTCACTACCCCCAAAATCTGGTGGCCGGCGTCACAGCCCCAGCCCCGACGACTCCCCCGGGTAACCTATGCTGACCTGCGGATCAATCTGATCAGCCGATATCGACCGGACGGACCGGACATCATCGGCGGAAAAACGGATCAGTCACCCTACCCCCCCTCGCCCCCGTCCTGTTCCCCCCACGCCCCCCTGCAGGTCAGGGGCGCCCGCAGACAACCTCCACACAACCGGACATTCATCTGCTCTGGTCCCACCCCTGACACCGCCCATACAGGGGCGGTGCCGACCCCGCCGCATCACGGCATGGGACTCACAGCTCCCCGCTGAGCCGGTTCACCCGCCTGATCGCCTTGTCGACACTGTCCTCGGCCTTCTCCAGCAGCTTGGCGGCGAGCTTCCCACCGAGCAGCGGGATCTTGACCTCGGCGGTGACGGTCGCATCGACGGCGGTGACTGCCGCAGCGTCGGACGCAACGTCGGACACAGCGTCCTGACCGTCCGTGGTGTCCTGCCCGCCGCGGTACTCCAGGAGCAGTGTCATGGACCCCATCCCCTTCGGCAACGCCGTCACAGAGCTCACCGTGAACCGGCCGCCGACCAGCGGGGTGACCACAGTGGTCTGCTCGACGCTCATCGCCGGGATTGACGCGCCATCGTCAGAGGTGCTGGCCGGCTGGCTGGCCACGACGGCGGCATTGACCGTGCCGTCGGGCTCCACGGTGCGTTCCCCCGACTCGACCACCAGGTTCGACGACGACCCGTCCGACGTCTCGTCCACCGTCAGCAGGTAGGCCTCGGAGGTGACCACGGCGTGGGCGCGCGCTACCGGCAGGCCCACCGACTTGGTGTAGTTGACTGATTTCGCCATGTCAGCGGTGCTTCCACTCGGGCGTGCGCTTCTCGACGAAGGCGCTCATGCCCTCTTTCTGGTCCTCGGTGGCGAACAGGCCCCAGAACGCCTCGCGTTCCTGGCGCAGCCCCTCGTTCAGTGGGGTGTTCAGCGCCGCATCCACCGTCTCGGTCGCCGCGGCGAGCGCCACCGCCGAGTGGGACGCCACGGTCGACGCAACCTCGGCGACAGCGTCCAGGAACCCCTCGGCGGGCAGCACGCGCGACACCAGGCCGGCACGCTCGGCCTCCTCGGCACCCATGGTGCGTCCGGTGAGGATGAGGTCCATCGCCTTGTACTTGCCCACGGCGCGGGTCAGCCGCTGGGTGCCGCCCATGCCCGGGATCACGCCGAGGGTGATCTCCGGCTGACCGAACTTCGCCTTCTCACTGGCCAGGATGATGTCACCCATCATCGCCACCTCGCAGCCGCCGCCGAGAGCGTAGCCGGACACCGCGGTGATGATCGGGGTCTGCACCAGGGCGACACGCTCCCACAGGGCGTAGAACCGCTTGAGTTTGATGTCGGGCCAGGTCTGGTCCTTCATCTGGGTGATGTCGGCACCGGCGGCGAAAGCCTTCTCACTACCGGTGATCACGATCGCCCGGACCGAGGTGTCGGCGTCGAACTCCTCCAGTGCGGCGACGACCTCCTCCATCACGGTCTGGTTCAGTGCGTTGAGCGCCTTCGGACGGTTGAGCGTGATGGTGGCGACCGCCGCGGTCGCGGACCCGGCCTCCCCTGTCTCGGTGATGATGGTCTCGTAAGCCATGGGTTGCTGGTGCCCTTTCAGTTGAGGATCGTGTGTACCGTTCTGTATCCGCCTGTGGGGGCCATTGTCCCATAAGACCGTGGCGTCCGGGGGCAGCCTGATGTACACTGGCCACGGTATCCAGACAGACCGATCGGTCTGTCCTAGTGAGGGACACGAAAGGAACACCGCAAGAATCATGGCAAAGATCTACGACAACATCACCGACCTCATCGGCAACACCCCGCTGGTGAAGCTCAACAAGCTCACCGAGGGACTGCCCGGCAACGTGGTCGTCAAGCTCGAGTCCGCCAACCCGGCGAACTCCGTGAAGGACCGCATCGGTGTCGCCATCATCGACGCCGCCGAGAAGGACGGTTCCCTGAAGCCCGGCGGCACCATCGTCGAGGCCACCTCCGGCAACACCGGTATCGCCCTGGCCACCGTCGGTGCGGCCCGCGGCTACAAGGTCATCCTGACCATGCCCGAGTCGATGTCCCTCGAGCGTCGCATCCTGCTGCGCGCCCTCGGCGCCGAGCTCGTCCTGACCCCGCCGCCGGCCGGCATGCAGGGCGCGGTCGACAAGGCCAACGAGATCGTCGAGTCCACCGACAACGCCGTCCTGGCCCGCCAGTTCGCCAACCCGGCGAACCCCGAGGTCCACTACAAGACCACCGGCCCGGAGATCTGGGCCGACACCGACGGCGAGGTCGACGTCTTCATCGCCGGCATCGGCACCGGCGGCACCATCTCCGGCGCCGGCAAGTACCTCAAGGAGCAGAGCTCCGACGTCAAGATCGTCGGCGTGGAGCCCAAGGACTCCCCGCTGCTGACCGAGGGCCGCTTCGGCCCGCACAAGATCCAGGGCATCGGCACCAACTTCTTCCCGGACAACCTGGACAAGGACATCATCGACGAGGTGTACGACGCCACCATCGAGGATTCCGTGAAGTTCGCTCGCGAGATCGCCGCCAAGGAGGGCATCCTGGTCGGTATCTCCACCGGTGCCAACATCTGGGCCGCCGTCGAGGAAGCCAAGAAGCCGGAGAACGAGGGCAAGCTGATCGTCGCCGTCGTCGCCGACTTCGGTGAGCGTTACGTCTCCACCCTGCTGTTCGACGACCTGCGCGACTAGTCGTCCGGCACCCCACCGTCTACCCCGGCCGGCGTGAGCATCCGTAGACTCGACAGGTGAAGACCTGATCTGAGCTGATCTGCGGTCGTCACGGCGAGTCGGGGTTTTCGCATCCCGAACACCCCCACACAAACACCACATCCACCACTATCCCGACCCATTCCCTACCGAGGAGGACCGCCGCGGTGAGTCTGCTGCGCACCATCAAGGAAGACCTGGACAACGCCCGGACCCACGACCCTGCCGCCCGCGGTGACCTGGAGAACGCCGTCGTCTACTCCGGCCTGCACGCGATCTGGGTCCACCGGGTCTCGCACAAGTTGTGGACGTCCGGCGCGAAGGGCCCGGCCCGCATCCTGAGCCAGTTCAGCCGTTTCCTCACCGGCATCGAGATCCACCCCGGTGCCACGATCGGACGCCGGTTCTTCATCGACCACGGCATGGGCGTGGTCATCGGTGAGACCGCCGAGATCGGCGATGACGTGATGCTGTACCACGGGGTGACCCTGGGCGGCTCCGAGCTCGTGCAGCGCAAGCGCCACCCCACCATCGGCGACGGTGTCATGGTCGGCGCCGGGGCGAAGGTCCTGGGTCCGATCACCATCGGTGCCCGCTCGGCGATCGGCGCGAACTCCGTGGTCACCAAGGACGCCCCGGAGGACTCGATCCTCATCGGCGCCCCGGCGAAGGTCCGCCACCGCAAGGACACCGAGCGCACCCCGCTGGTCGACCCGGCCGGCTACGTCAACGACATGCAGAACAACATCTGATGTCCTGACATCGCAGCGTCCTGAAGGGAACCTCAGCGCACCAGATCGGTGTAGCTGGGGTTCTTTGCCATGAAGCCCTCCACCGCCGAGCAGGACGGCACAACGCCGTAGCCCTCGGCGCGGGTGGCGTCCAGCGCGGTGGCGATCAGTGGCGCCGATAGGCCACGTCCGCGGTAGGACGGGTCGATCACCGTGTGGTTGAAATCGCGGATGTCGCCGAGCTGGACGTAGTCCGCGTGCCCCGCCACCTCACCGTCCACCTCGAGGACGAAACTGCCGCGGTCGGTGTCGTGGATGACGGTGAGGTCCTCGTCGCGTCCTGTGGCCTCTGGACGGCGCGTGTCGCCTGTGTCGCCGGTACTCATGGCCCCCAGTCTAGACGCGCTTCGCGGTGCATGGCGCGGCGTGTGCGGCCGGGCACGTCGCGGCATGGAACAACCACTCCCGGAATGCAGGAAACCCCCGGAGAGGTGAACTCTCCGGGGGATCGTGCTCACTGTGCCCAGACCAGGGATCGAACCAGGGACCTTACACTTTTCAGGCGTACGCTCTACCAACTGAGCTATCTGGGCATGAAAGCCAGGAATGAAGCTTTCCAGCGACCCTGACGAGACTTGAACTCGCGACCTCCGCCGTGACAGGGCGGCGCGCTAACCAACTGCGCCACAGGGCCAAACTCGTGTAGCCACCCGGGCCGACCCGGGCGCTGTGCACGAACGCATACTGTACACAGTGCTCTCGCAAACCGGCAAACCAACAGGTCACAGCACTTAACTGGCTCCGGTACTGACCAGTTCGGAAAGCAGCTCGTCGCTGTTGCGGTGTCCCGCCACATCAGACATCCCACCGGTCACCAGGATCTCGGAGAAGCCCTGCGATTCGAGGCCGCCCAACACCGCCGCGACCTCCTCCTGCGTGCCGTAGATGGCGCGTTCCACCCCCTGCTGGATCCGCCGTCGCTGCTGGCTGGTCAACCGCCCCTCGTCAAGCTCCCCCACCGGCGACAGCGGCTCGAAGACACCGGTACTCCTGGACATCACCTGGGCCCACACCTCCGGCAGGACGAGGTCGCGGGCCGCCTCGCGGGACGCCGCGACCGCCACCGTCGCAGAGACGATCGGCGCCTCCGTGGTGGCGTCCGTCCCTGCGTCCTGCGTCCCCGGCCCGCCGAGGATCAACCCGAGGCCGCGCTCAGCGGCCGCCTGGACGGTTGAGGGCGACCCGCCACTGAGCAGGAACACGCCAGGCTTCTCCTGCGCCGCAGACACGTCAGGGCGCAATGTCACCTCTGCTGCCCCACGCAGGTACCCCAGGACCTCGTCGAGCGCCTCCAGGTAGCCCTCACGCGCCTGCGCGGCGTCCTCGTCCTGGCGCAGGGCCTTACGCACTGCGGGAGTGAACCCGACCGACGACCCGAATCCGATGTCCACCCTGCCGGGAAACAAGGCGGCGAGCACCGCCACCTGCTCGGCAACCACGAAAGGAACATGGTCCGGCAGCATGATGCCGGCGGTACCGATCCGGATCGTGGACGTCGCCTGGCCGACCGCCGCCGTCAGGACACTCGGCGCACTGCCGGCGATACCAGGCACGCCATGGTGCTCAGCGACGAGAAACCGGTGGTAACCGAGATCTTCGGCACGACGGGCCCGGTCGACGACTGCTCGCAGGGATGCGGCGTCGGAATGTTCAGCTCGCCGGGGGGCGCCGGTGCGTCCCGCGAGAGTGTTCGCCCGGTCCAGCAATGAGATACGCATATGCGCCATCGTATGCACAGACGACGACAGCGGGCGCACACCGTGATGGTGTGCGCCCGCTGTACGAATATGCGACCCTGACGAGACTTGAACTCGCGACCTCCGCCGTGACAGGGCGGCGCGCTAACCAACTGCGCCACAGGGCCATATTGAGTTGTGCGGGATTGCTCTCGCAGTACTCCCAACGGGATTCGAACCCGTGTTGCCGCCGTGAAAGGGCGGAGTCCTAGGCCACTAGACGATGGGAGCCCTACCTCTACCGGAACGACACGTGTTCGTTTCCGTTCGGCAGCGGTGTTAACAATAAAGCACGCAACCCCAAATCGCCAACACGGGGATAAAATTCCAGGTCACACTATGTATACCTCTGGCCTCAAGAGGGCTCTCAGGCGTAGTCCCGGGCTCCAAAAATTGCCGTCCCGACGCGCACGCAGGTCGCACCTTCGGCCACGGCGATCGCATAGTCCCCGGACATACCCATCGACAGCTCGGTGAGCAGTTCCGGGTCGACCACCGCGTCCTCCCGCGCAGCGTCCAGGATCCCTCGCAGCTGGGCGAAACAGCGTCGCACCTCCGCCTCATCGTCGGTATTGGTCGCCACGGTCATGAACCCGCGCACCCGCAGACGGTCGCAGGACGCCGCAACCTCCAGGATCTGCCCGACGTCGCCCGGCGAGGCACCGGTCTTCGTCTCCTCGCCGGAGGTGTTGACCTGGATCAGGACGTCCAGGTGCCGGTCGACGGTCTCCAACCGGCGCTGCAGGGCCTGAGTCAGACGCACCGAGTCCAACGCCTGGAACTCATCGGCGTGCTCGGCGATGATCTTCGCCTTGTTCGTCTGCAGGTGGCCGATCGCCACCCACCGCACCGGGAGGTCAGCCATCTCGCCGGCCTTGCGTCCGACCTCCTGCGGCTTGTTCTCGGCCAGTTCGGTCAGGCCAGCCTCGACCGCCAGTCTCAGCCGGTCCACCGGCACAGTCTTGCTCACCGGCAGCAGGCGGACCTCGGACGGGTCGCGCCCTGCTGCCCGGGCGGCCGCGTCCACCTCCGCGCGGACGGAGTCGTAGGCGGCACGGATGTCATCACCATTCATGCCTTCTGAGCCTAGCGTCACCGCAGTCGCAGCAGTGGGGTGGCCTTCACCACGGTCTCGTCGTACTCGGCGTCCGGGTCCGACTGGGTCACCACCGCCCCGCCGACGCCGTAGGTGAAGCGCGGTGAGTCACCTGTGCCATCGGTACCGTCTGTCTCAGCCACCCCGCCTGTCTCAGCCACAAGCGTGCGGATCACCACGGACAGGTCCACCGCACCGTCCAACGAGAAGTAGCCGACCGCCCCGCTGTAGACACCGCGCGGTCCGTCCTCCAACTCCTCCAGCAGGCGCATGGTGCGTTCCTTCGGCGCCCCGGTCATCGAGCCGGGCGGGAAGGCGGCGCGCACGGCGTCCACCCCGGTGGATTCCGCGTCGAGGGTGGCGATGACGGTGCTGACCAGTTGGTGGACCGTCGCATAACTCTCCACACTGAACAGCTCCGGAACCGCGACACTACCCGGCGCGGCGACCCGACCCAGGTCGTGCCGGACCAGGTCGACGATCATCAGGTTCTCGGCGCGGTCCTTTTCGCTGTTCTGCAGCTCGGCGCGGATGAGCTGGTCGGCGGCGGCGTCATCCCCGACCGGCCGGGTGCCCTTGATCGGTGAGGACGTCACCGTGCCGGCGGTGTCGACGCTCAGGAATCGTTCCGGTGAGGTCGACATCACCGTCGCCCCAGGCAGCCGGAGGTAGGACGCGAAGGGTGCGGGGTTGTCGCGGCGCAGCCGGCGGTACAGACCGAGAGTGTCGGGGCCGTCGGCAGCCGCAGGTGGGACAGCCTCCAGCGTGGTGGTCAGGCAGGCCTCGTAGGTCTCGCCCTCGCGGATCCACTGCTGGATCTGCCGGACTTTCGCGGTGTACTCCGCCCGGTCGTGCAGGGCGACCTGCAAACCGGTGCCGGCCTCGCCGAACATTCCGGAGGTAACAGGTTCGTCGGGTGTACCAGGAGCGTCGTCGCGCCCTTCGGCAGTGAGCAACCGCCGGATCAGCGCCGCAGTGCGTTCCCGCCAGGCGTCCTCCCCCGCCGCCGCCCATCGGGCAGTCTCCGGGTCTCGTGGGTGATCGAGGGTCAGCAGATGTGCCTCACCGCGCTCGTGGTCGATCACCACCGCCCGGTCGAGGAAGACGAACCCGGCGTCCGGCGTCGTCGACGGATGCGTATTCGCCGCACCCTCACCACGCGAACACTGAGCCTTCACCCCGTAGCCCAGGTAACCCACCCACCCCAGTCGGAAGCCGCAGGACGTCGGCCGGTCCCCCTTCCCAGCAAGGTCTGCCAAGTCTTCCAGGTCCTCCAGGTCGTCCGAGAGTCCTCCACCGCGGATGTTCCACCGCGCCAGATCGTCCCTCAACCAGGTCAGGACGTCCTGCTCGATCACCTCGGCGCCCTCGCGGCGGGTGACCGTCACCGTACCTGCGGCGACGTCGGCGGTCGCCACCGCCGCCGATGGTCCGGCATTGCGGCCGTCCGCCGCGCCCATCACGGTGAACCGGGCACGCGGATCCCCGGTGCGGTTGCCGTCGAGCCAGACGGCGTGGCGGGCGGCAGCGGAGGTGCCGTCTGCTTCGAAAAGACTGCGGAAGAGGTCCTCGGAGAACGCCCGGGTGTCAATCTCCTGCCGGTCCCCCAGGTCGAGGACGTGGTCGCGGACGTGGCGCACCCGTCCGGAGTCGCGGGTGAGCTGGGCGAAATTGGCCAGCAGTTCCCTGCCGTGGTTCGTCTTCACCGATTCGGGGTGGAACTGCACCCCCCACAGCAGTGCCCCGGGCACGCTGATACCCATGACCGTGCCGTCGGCGGTGGTCGCGTCGACGTGGACGGTCGCCGGGAGGTCACTGACGGCCAGGGAGTGGTAGCGGACCACCTCGAAAGGTGAGGGTATGCCGGCGAAGACCCCGGAGCCGTCGTGGGTGACCGGGAAGATCCGGCCGTGGACCGGTTCGGTGGCCGGGCCCACTGTGGCACCGTACAGATGGGCGATGAGCTGGTGTCCGAGGCAGATGCCCAGCACCGGGATGTGCTTCTCGACCGCGGCGGCGATGACCGCCGGGGCGATACCGACGTCGACGGGGTTGACCGGGGTGCCGGGGCCGGGAGAGATCACCACATTGTCGATGTGGTCGAGCAGGTCCGCGCCCTGTTCCCCCCACTGGTCCCAGTCGTTGGGCAGGACCACCGGGGCGACCCCGTTCACCCTGGTCAGGTCGTGGACGAGGTTCCAGGTGAAGGAGTCGTGGTTGTCGATGAGCAGGGTGCGGATCACAGGGTCCGATAGTAGCGGGCGGTGGAGACCCCACTGCAGGAGCCGTGGCTTGGGGGCTTCCACGACTCCACGACGCTGCTGTCAGGACAGGGAGAGGAAGAGCTTCTCCATCTGTTCCTGCCAGTCCTCCGGGACTTCCTCCGGCTCGGCGTGGGCGCAGTCGAGCATCCCACCGGAGATCGCCTTCACCCCGGCGCGGTCCACGGCACGGGACACGGCGGCGAGCTGGGTGACGATCTCATCGCACTCCCGGCCGTTCTCGATCATGGTGATGACGCCTTCGAGCTGCCCGCGGGCGCGTCGGAGTCGGACGGCTACTGCGTCTGAGGTTTCGTCGTTGAGCTTCATGGAAAGGTCCTCCTGGAGAGAGATCAATGTGAGGGGCTACCTGTGGCGACCGCCACAGGACCGTCCCATTCAGTATACGCATGGGCGTACCCGTGCGCGCGCCGGACCTCCCGGTTCGCCCCGTTGGGTTGCCTACTCCTCCCCTGCCAGCGACAGCCAGGTCTTCACCACGGTGTCCGGGGTCAGCGACATCGACTCGATGCCCTGCTCCACCAGCCACTGAGCCAGGTCCGGGTGGTCCGACGGCCCCTGACCACAGATGCCGACGTACTTACCCAGTTCCACACAGGTCCGCACCACCGAGCCGATGACCTTCAGCACCGCGGGGTCGCGCTCGTCGAAGTCGTGGGCGACCAGGTCGGAGTCGCGGTCCACGCCCAGCACCAGCTGGGTCATGTCGTTGGAGCCGATGGAGAAGCCGTCCACGTGCTCGAGGAACTCCTCGGCCAGCAGATAGTTCGACGGCACCTCGCACATCATCACCACCTGCAGGCCGTTCTTCCCCCGCTCCAGTCCGTGGGACGCCATGACCTCCAGGACGTCCTGCAGCTCCGGGATGGTGCGCACGAACGGCACCATGACCCGCACATTGGTCAGACCCATGTCGTCACGCACCCGGCGCAGGGCCTCACACTCCAGGGCGAAGCAGTCGCGGAACTCATCGGAGACGTACCGGGCGGCACCCCGGTAGCCAAGCATCGGGTTCTCCTCGTTCGGCTCGTATCGTTCACCGGCGATGAGGTTGGCGTATTCGTTGGTCTTGAAGTCCGACAGCCGCACGATCACCGGCTTGGGGTCGAAGGCCGCCGCGATCGTCGACACGCCCTCGACCACGCGCTGGATGAAGAACTCTTCGGGACTCGGGTATGCCGCCCAGGCTGCGTCCACCTCGGCCTGCAGCTCCGGATCCAGTGAGTCGCGTTCCAGCAGCGCCTTGGGGTGCACACCGATCTGCCGGTTGATGATGAACTCCATGCGCGCCAGCCCCACACCACTGTTCGGCAGGTGGGAGAAGGCGAATGCCTGGTCCGGGGTGGCGACGTTCATCATCAGCTTCACCGGGATCTCCGGCATGGCGTCCAGCCGGGTCTCCTTGTCCTCGAAGTCGACCGCACCGCGGTAGACCCGTCCGGTGTCACCCTCGGCACAGGAGACGGTGACCTGCTCACTGTCGGGCAGCACCGAGGTGGCGTTGCCGGTGCCGACGATCGCCGGGACACCCAGTTCACGGGCGATGATGGCGGCGTGGCAGGTACGTCCACCACGTTCGGTGATGATCGCCGAGGCACGCTTCATGATCGGTTCCCAGTCCGGGTCGGTGATCTCGGCGACCAGCACATCTCCGGTCTGCATGCGGTCCATGTCCTTGATCGAGCGCAGCACGCGCACCGGGCCGGCACCGATGCGCTGGCCGATGGAGCGGCCTTCGGCGAGCACCTCGGCGGCGTCGGCACCGGCCCGGTCGATCTCGAACCGGGTCAGCACCTGGCCCCCGTCCTCCCCGGCGCCGCGACGGGAGACCACGGTCTCCGGGCGGGCCTGCAGGATGTAGAGCTGGCCGTCGAGTCCGTCGCGTCCCCACTCGATGTCCATCGGCCGGCCGTAGTGCTCCTCGATGGCCACGGCGTGGCGGGCCAGTTCGGTGACCTCCTCGTCGGTGATGGAGAACTTCGCACGGTCGTCCTCCCTGATGTCCTCCCACCGGGTGGCGGAGTCGACACCGGAGCCCTCGGCGTAGCGCATGGCGACGGCCTTGCCGCCGACGGTGCGCGACAGGATGGCGTCCCGACCTGTCCTGCCGTCGGAGATGGCTGGTTTGGAGACGTAGAACTCATCCGGGTTCACAGCACCCTGCACCACGGCCTCGCCGAGGCCGTAGGCGGAGGTGATGAACACCGCCCGGTCGAAGCCGGACTCGGTGTCCACGGTAAACATCACGCCGGACGCACCGATGTCGCTGCGCACCATGCGCTGCACGCCGGCGGACAGGGCGACCTCGTCGTGGGCGAAGCCGTGGTGGTCGCGGTAGGAGATCGCCCGGTCGTTGTAGAGGGAGGCGAAGACGTGGCGGACGGCCTCGAGCACATTGTCGATGCCGCCGATGTTGAGGTAGGTCTCCTGCTGGCCGGCGAAGGAGGCTTCCGGCAGGTCCTCGGCGGTCGCGGATGACCGGACCGCCCAGGTCACCTCCTCGGGGTGACTGTCGCCGGCGACGAGTGCGTCATAGGCGTCGCGGATGTCGCGCTCCAGAGACTGCGGGAAGGGCTGGTCCAGGATCCACTGACGGATCTGCGTACCGCGGACTGCGAGCTCCCGGACGTCCTGGAGGTCGAGGTCGGACAGGGTGTCCTTGATGTTCTCGTCGAGTCCGTTGACGGCGAGGAACTCCCGGTAGGCATCCGCGGTGGTGGCGAAACCGCCGGGGACGCGGACGCCGGCGTCAGCGAGGTTGACGACCATCTCACCCAGGGAGGCGTTCTTGCCGCCGACCTGGGGGACGTCGTCCATGCCGAGCTCGGTGAAGGGAATGACGGTGCGGTGGGAGTCAGGGGTGGACATGGGTGTGGTCCTTTCGCACGGGGCGGTTTCTCTGGGGCGGTGGTTTCAGATGTTTCGCAGGTTCATGGTGGTCAGGATGGTGCTGGCCATCTCCTCCACGCTCATGGCGTGGGAGTCGACGTAGGGGATGCGGTGACGCCGGTAGAGGTTCTCGGCGTCCCGCAGTTCGTTCCGACAGCGAGCCAGGCTGGAGTAGCTGCTGCCTGGTCTTCGCTCGCTGCGGATCTGACTGAGCCGCTGGGCGGTGGTGGTGAGCCCGAAGAGACGCCCCTCGAGCCCGGTCAGCACGCCCGGCAGCTGCCCGGGGGTGTCGTCCTCGGTGAGTGGGTAGTTGGCCACGCGCAGCCCGTACTGCAGGGCCAGGTACATCGCGGTGGGGGTTTTACCGCAGCGGGAGGGGGCGATGATGACCAGGTCGGCGATGTCGATGCGGCGCAGCGAGGCGGCGTCGTCATGCTCGATGGTGTATTCCACGGCGTTGATACGGTCGTGATAGCGGTCCGGGTCCCCCACCCGATGGTAGGCCGTGGGGTCGGCGGTGCGGCGGGCGCCGAGGATCTGTTCCAGTCGGGAGAGGTGTCCGACGAGCAGGTCGATGATCTCGCCAGGGGCGGCGCCCATCTCGGCGGCGACGTTCACGTCGCCGATGGTGAGGAAGACGATCGGTTCGCGGTCTGCGACGGAGGCGATCTCCTCCACCGCCCGGCGGGCGTGGTCCACGCTGTCCACGAACGGCAGGACGCGCCGGCTGAACCGGGTGGCGGGGAACTGCGCCAGCAGGGCGTTCCCCAGGGTCTCCGCGGTGATTCCGGTGCTGTCGGAGACGAAGAACACCGGTCGTTCGGGGGTGGCCGTCATTGTCCCCACGCTAGCAGCGTGTCCGGACACGAGACGGCCGTCAATGTAGCTTTTCTACACCTTAACGGGGGAGTCTTCCGCAGCGTCCCCGGAGGCGTCCGCGGCGGACTTGTCCTCCGGCAGCGCCCGGTTTCGGACGATCGCGGAGTACACCGCACCGGTGATGTTGTGGATCACCGCAGCAACCGCACCTGGCAGAGCGGCCTCGGGGCTGAAGAAACGTCCGGCCATACCGGAGGCGAGACCGGCCGACTGGGTGCCGATCTCCACGGCCATGGTGCGGTTGGCCTTCTCCGGCAGGCGGAAGAGACGCCCGGCAAAGTAGCCCAGGACGTAGCCCAGGACGTTGTGCATCAGCACGGCGACGAAGACGATGAGGCCCACGCTGGCCAGCAGGTCGGCATTGTTGGCAACGGCAGGGAACACCACGCCGCCGATGCCCAGGATCGACAGCCACGGCAGGACAGGCATGATCGGGTCGAGGTACTTGTTGGCGACGACCGTCCTGATCACCAGGCCACCGATGACCGGCAGCAGCACGGTCTGGACCAGAGACACCGCCATCCCCCAGCCGTCGACGTCGGTGCGGGTGTCGGCGAGCAGCAGCATCAGGGCGGGAGTCATGATCGGCGAGATCAGGGTGGACACGCTGGTCATCGCCACCGACAGGGCGACATCGCCCTTCGACAGGAAGGTGATCACGTTGGAGGAGGTTCCGCTGGGGACCGAGCCGAGCATCAGCAGGCCGACCGCCAGCGCCGGGTTCAGATCCAGCACCCAGGCGACGAAGATCGCGAGGAGCGGCATGATCACGAACTGGGCGACCACACCGATGATGACCGGGACGGGTCGCTTCGCGATCATCTTGAAGTCCGGGATGGCCAGCGTGAGCCCCATCGCGAACATGATGATCATCAGGAAGATGTTGATGTAGTCGGTCAGCGGCTGGAACGGCGCGGGGAAGAAGAAGGCGAGGACCGTGCCGGCCAGGATGAATACCGGGAAGGCTGTGACGGCGATGGCCGCCGAGCGGTCAGCCTCTTTCGCGGTCGGATGCTTCTTTTTCGTGGACTGTGCCGGCGTCTGCTCCGGGGAGTCGGTCATGTCTGCGTTCCTCTCATGAATAAAGCGTTCTCCTAGTTCTAGTGGTTCGACCACAGAGATCCCAATCGGCGGACTTTTAATTCTCATCAGACGGGACAATCCATACCCCCGTGGCCGCGTCCTGGGCGCACCGCATGCCCCGACCGGGGGCCGACGCCACCCTCCGGGCCATCGCACAGCGGGTACTCCACGCACCGCACAGCGGGGACTCCCGGGCACCGCACTGCGGGAACGTCCCACCGAATCAGGCGACCACCGCAGAACCCTGCACAACCTGCATCCGATGTGTGAGATGTAACACTCTCCCGGGCGCACTCGGTCGCTAAGGGTGCAAGGCTCAACACCACAGACACCACTCGTCGACCTGTCGACGGAAAGGAGTCTCGCCCTGAACCCCCGCACCACCACACCACGGACGAAGAGCCACCGCTCGCGTGCCCTTGCACTGACCACCGCCACCCTGCTCGCCTTCGGCGGGGCAGGCGTCGCCGCCTCCACCAGTGCCGCAGACGTGGCCAGCCCACCGAAGCAGGACACCTCCAAACCGGTCCGCTCCCCCGAGCCGGCCGCCTGGTACGCCGCCGCAGTGACCCCGGACCTCCCGGACCACAGTCCGTGGACCCACCTCGGCGCCGAGACCCGGGATTATGATTCTTCGAAGCCACTGTCGGCCATCACGCTGGACGTGACCGCCGCCACCGGTTCCTCACCGCGCCAGGTCGCGCTGTTCGCCGGTTCGAAGTACATCGGCCCGACGACCCCGGAGGCCTTCCCGTACCAGACCACGGAGCGGGTCGCGGACAACATGATCAAGGTCAACTACCGCTACCTGCTGCCCGGTGACTCGAATGCCGCCCCGAGTGGCGAGGCATCGTCGTACTACATCCTGATGCCACAGGGCATCGAGCGGGTCGGCTCGCTGCCGCCCCATGGCGGGGTTCCTCCGGCCTGATTCTCGAGCTCCGCATCGTCTCGTGAACACTCGCTGATCGAGAGGGGACGGGCGCCCCGGCCTGTTCCGACCGGGGCGTCCTTGTGCACCGTGGCGCCGAGTTCACTTTTCCGTCCTTCCGCGTCACGGATCGGGCAATGTGTGGATTCGGCGTAACAACCTGGGGTTAATGGTCAGAATGTGTGTCCAGGTTCCGCACTGCGTAACAGATCACCCCGGCGAAAAGACAGGATAATAGCTCTCGGACAGCTATTCGCCCAGGGTACGTGACAAAACACCACCCGCTTACGTGCCCGACAACCCTCCCGCCGCAGATGAGCGGGCGAGTATCACCGTGCCATCACCGACGATCCAGTGAAGTCCGCCGGGGTCCAGAGAGTGGGGGGTCGGCCGGTGACACGCCCGCAGTAGACACACATTCTGACCATTAACCCATAACCTGCGGCAGCGCAGCGAGATAGAGGCAACCCCCGGCACCGTGGACAGGTACCGGGGGGGGGTGACTTGTGGGCCCTGTGGGGCTCGAACCCACGACCTGCGGATTAAAAGTCCGTAGCTCTACCAACTGAGCTAAAGGCCCACATACTCACAGAAGGCGGGAAGCCATCCGGTGAGCACGGGGAGAATTCTATCCCACGCCCCCCAGACAACGGCAATACACCCTCCCATATCGGTCCCCAACCCGTCTCCGCCCGGGCTTTCGCACCTCCGCGAACCGCCCGCCACGGAAGAGCCTAACTTTGCGCAGTTCAGGGAGTTCACCCAAAAAAGAGCAGCCCCGCCCAGGCGCGATAGACCGGGGCGGGGCTGTGTGATGCCGGTTCAGGCCAGGCCGACTACTTGCGCATCGAGCCGGTCTCGAGGAACCGGGTGTGGAACTCGAAGGCCTTGGTCAGGTCGTGCGGGGTCTGGTGGAACTTGCCCTTCGACGCGGCCTCGACGTACTCCTCCAGCAGCGGCTGGTAGGACGGGTGGGCGATGGAGATCATCTTCTTCACGCGGTCACGCGGGGCCAGGCCACGCAGGTCGGCGTAGCCGTTCTCGGTGATGACGACCATGGCGTCGTGCTCGTGGTGGTCGATGTGGGAGGCAAAGGGGACGACCGCGGAGATGTCGCCGCCCTTGGCCACCGAGGGGCTGATGAAGGAGGAGATGAAGGCGTTACGGGTGAAGTCACCCGAGCCACCGATACCGTTCATCACACGGGAGCCGGAGACGTTGGTGGAGTTGATGTTGCCGTAGATGTCGGCCTCGATCATGCCGTTGGTGGCGATCAGGCCGAGTCGACGGATGACCTCCGGGTGGTTGGAGACCTGCTGCGGACGCAGGATGATGCTCTCGCGGTACTTGGCGGCCTCCGCGTTCATCTTCTCGGCGTACTCCGGGGACAGCGAGAAGGAGGTCGCCGAGGCGACGGTCATCTTGCCGGCGTCGATCAGGTCGAGCATGCCGTCCTGGATGACCTCGGTGTAGGCCTGGATATTCTCGAACTTGGAGTCCAGCAGGCCGGCCATCACGGCGTTCGGGACGTTACCGACACCGGACTGCATGATGTAGCCGTCGTAGGCCAGGCGACCGGCGGCGACCTCACCCTCGAGGAAGTCGAGGAAGTAGCCGGCGATCTTCTTGGAGGTCTCGTCGGCCGGGGTGAAGGGGGCGTTGCGGTCGGCGGCGTTGGTCTCGACGATCGCGACGATCTTCTCCGGGTCGATCTCCATCGCGGTGGAACCGATGCGGTCGCCGGGCTTGGTGATCTGGATCGGGGTGCGCTGTCCGATCGGCTCAATGTTGTAGAGGTCGTGCATGCCCTCGAGGTCGCGGGACTGCCACTCGTTGACCTCGATGATCACCTTGTCTGCGGCCTCGACGAACTCGAGGTTGCAGCCGACGGCGGAGGACGGGACGACGGACCCGTCCTCACGGATGCAGACGGCCTCGATGATGGCGACGTTGAACTTACCGAAGAAGCCCTCCTGGACCTGCTTGCCCAGGTGGGACAGGTGGATGTCCCAGTAACGCACCTCGCCGGCGTTGATCTTGTTACGCAGCACCGGATCGGAGTTGTACGGGGCGCGGAAGCTGATGGCGTCGGCCTCTGCCAGCACGCCGTCCTCGTCGACGGCGGTGGAGGCACCGGTGAACAGCTCGATCTGGAACTCGTCACCGCGGTCGTGGGCGGCCTTGGCCCGGTTGGCGATGGCGGTGGGAAGCGCCTTGGGGTAACCGGCGCCGGTAAAGCCGGAGGTACCGACCTTGTCGCCGTTGTTGACGAACTCGGCGGCCTCCTCGGCAGTCATGACCTTGGACTTCAGACCGCTGTGGGCGATGCGCTCAGACACTCTATCTCCTCTGTAATTCCCGGTGGTTCGGTGTTATGTCTGTAAATATCACAATTTGTTTCTTGTCCAAACGTGATCCCTGCCACCATTGATAGCACAATGACCCTGCTACTGACATAGCCGGCGGCCCTTCGGGTGTGACCGCCCACACCCGAGTGTAGAGAGTCCGCTACAGCTCACCTCCGTCTGGGTGTGCCATGTCTCTGACGCCCACGTTGCACTGCACCGTCCCGCAGTGTGAGAATCAGACACCGTGAGTACCATTTCCGCACCGGCCGCCATCCAGGGCAGCGCCCAGAACAGCGTCCAGAACAGCGCGCTGTCCATCGGGCGTTTCCACCTGGACTCCCCCGTCGTCCTCGCCCCGATGGCCGGGGTCACCAACGTCGCCTTCCGCACCCTGTGCCGGGAGCAGGAGCGCGAGCGCATGGGCAGCGTCGCCGGACTGTACGTCTGCGAGATGGTCACCGCCCGCGCCCTGGTCGAGCGCAACCCCAAGACGCTGCACATGACCACCTTCGCCGCCGACGAGGATCCGCGCAGCCTGCAGCTCTACACCACCGACCCGGAGTACACCTACCGGGCGGCCCGGATGATCGCCGAGGAGGACCTAGCCGACCACATCGACATGAACTTCGGTTGCCCGGTGCCCAAGGTCACCCGCCGTGGGGGTGGTGCCGCCCTGCCGTTCAAGCGTCGGCTCTACTCCTCGATCGTCGCCGCGGCGGTCAAGGGTGTGGAGGATGCCGGACGCTCCGGCGGCGAGCGCGCCATCCCGGTCACCGTGAAGTTCCGCGTCGGCATCGACGACGAGCACCACACCCACCTCGATGCCGGACGCATCGCCGCTGCCGAGGGCGCGGCCGCCGTCGCCTGCCACGGGCGTACCGCCGCCCAGCGCTACTCCGGCACCGCCGACTGGGACCAGATCGCCCGCCTGGTGGAGCACATGGACGGCACCGGGGTGCCGGTACTGGGCAACGGTGACATCTTCAAGGCCTCGGATGCCGCGGCGATGATGGAGCACACCGGTTGCGACGGCGTGGTCGTCGGACGTGGCTGCCTGGGCCGCCCCTGGCTGTTCGCCGAGCTCTCCGCCCACCTGCGCGGCCTACCGGTCCCCGAGGAACCGACCCTGGCCGAGGTCTGCCGGATCATCATGCGCCACGCCGAACTGCTGTCCGCCCACGAGGGTGAGGAGTACGGCGTGCGGGAGATGCGCAAGCACATGGCGTGGTACATGCGTGGCTTCCCGGCCGGTGGGGAGATCCGCCGTCAGCTCAGCCAGATCACCGACCTCACCTCACTGCGCGCGGTCCTCGACCCGATGTGGGAGTCGGACGCCCGCGCCGTCGACGCCGACGGTGCCCGCGGCCGGCAGGGTTCCCCCGGCAAGGTGGCATTGCCGGACGGCTGGTTGGACGATCCCGAGGCCGACCTCGCCCACGTCCCGGAGACCGAGGACGCAGCCAACAACGGCGGCTGAGGAACTTCACGGAACTTGTCGCGCGAAAACTTCGTGGGGGCCGTACACTTGCCCGCATGCGCACTGTGTACCAGGAACAGATGCGGATCTTCGCCCATGAACTGGCGCTCATGGCCGACACGGTCCGTCAGATGATGTCATCGGCCTGCGTTGCCCTGTTCGAGCAGGACATCGAAGTGGCCGAGAAAGTCCTCAGCTCCATCGACGAAGTCGAGGAGCTCCGTAAGCGGGCCGAGGCCCGCTCCTTCGAACTGCTGGCCCTCGAGGGCCCGGTGGCCCGTGATCTGCGCCAGGTCGTGTCCGGTACGTACATCGTCGAGGACCTGGCCCGCATGGCCACCCTCGCGGTGCACATCGCGCGCACCTCACGCCGTCGCCACCCGGACTCGGCCGTCCCCGAGACCACCGAGCCCTACTTCCGTGAGATGGCCCGCCTGGTCGACGACATCGGCGAGAAACTGCACGACGTCCTGGTGACCTACGACCCGGAGAAGGCCATGGAGCTCGCCCTCGACGACGATGCCGTCGACGACCTCCACGAGCACATGTTCCACCTCACCGGGAAGAAGGAATGGCCTTACCCGGTCTCCGCCGCGGTGGATGTCACCCTGCTGTCCCGCTTCTTCGAGCGCTACTCCGACCACGCCGTCAACATCGGTACCCGGGTGGTGTACCTGGCCACAGGTATGCAGCCTGCCGAGTACGAGGTCTCCCGCCGCAGCGAAGAGCAGCAGGAGACCATGCGCGAGCAGTTCGACGAGATTCGTCGCCGTTACGGGTCAAACTCGTTCTGATCCCCCGTCCGCGGCGCTAGTTGTCCGCGTCCGCGGCACCCCGCCGGGTGACCTCGAGCGACACCAGCGCCGCGTCCGCCAACACCTCGGGTGGCTGGGTGGCGTCGAGTCGGACGCCGTACTCATCGGCCCGCAGGCGTTCCAACTCAGCGTACTGGGCGCGCAGCACCTCCGGATCCGGTTCCTCACCGGTTCGTCGTAGGACACGTTCCCGGATGACGTCTTCGGTGCCGTGCACGTGCACGAAGAACACGAACCCTTCGGCCTCGCGGAAGATGTCCCGCGCCCGGCGCCCCAGCCCCAGGCTGACCACCACGGTCGACTCCCCCTTGGTCGCCGCGGCGTCCATCCAGTCCCGGATCGCCCAGGCCCACGGCAGGCGGTCCTCCGGTGTCAGGAAGCCCCCCTGCGCGATCTTGTCGCGCACCTCCTCCGGCTGCAGGTCGGCGGCTGTTGCCGCGGTGTACCCGGTGCGCCGCTGCAGTTCCTCGGCGAGCGGCCCCTTGCCGCTGCCGCTCACCCCCATCAACACGATGTGTACGGGACTACCCATGTGGGACTCCTTTCTCCTGCCACCAGTGTGGCACGAAAACTGAGCGGGGGTGGGTGGTGGAACGTCAGCCGAAGCGTCCTGAAATGTAGTCCTCGGTCTCCTTGAGGGACGGCTTCTCGAAGATCTTTCTCGTGGGCCCGACCTCGACCAGCTGTCCGGGCCTGCCGGTGGCCTCCAGCGAGTAGAAGGCGGTCTGGTCGGAGACGCGCGCGGCCTGCTGCATGTTGTGGGTCACGATCACGATCGTGAACTCCTCCTTCAGCTCGTGGATCAGGTCCTCCACGGCCAGGGTCGAGATGGGGTCCAGCGCCGAACACGGCTCATCCATCAGCAACACCTCCGGTTCGACGGCGATCGCCCGGGCGATGCACAGACGCTGCTGCTGACCGCCGGACAGTCCACCACCGGGCTTGTCCAGACGGTCCTTGACCTCTTCCCAGAGGTTCGCCGAGCGCAGTGACTTCTCGGCCACCTCACGCAGCTTCTTCTTGTTCTTCTCCCCGGAGAGCTTCAGGCCGGCGATGACGTTCTCCTCGATCGACATCGTGGGGAACGGGTTGGCCTTCTGGAACACCATGCCGATGGTGTTGCGCACGGCGACGGGATCGACGTGGCGTCCGTAGATGTCCTCACCGTCCAGGAGGACCTGTCCCTTGATGTACGCACCAGGGATGACCTCGTGCATGCGGTTCAAGGTGCGCAGGACGGTGGACTTGCCGCAACCGGACGGACCGATGAAAGCAGTCACGGACCGGGGCGGGACCGCCAGGTTCACGTTCTGGACGGCGTGGAAGTCCCCGTAGAAGATGTCGACGTCTTTGAGGTCGAGTCGTTTGGCCATGGTTGTGATTCCTTATTCTGGCTCTAGTCAGCCCTAGACGGCCCTAGTCAGCCTTGACGGAGAACTTGGCGGAGATGAGTCGGGCACCGATGTTCAGCGCAGCGATGATGAGCACCAGGGTCAGCGCCGCACCCCACAGACGGGCGAGCACCTCCGGGTTGGCCTGCAGTTTGTACATCTCCAGCATGAACAGAGGCAGTGAATTCTGGCTGCCGGAGAAGACATTCCAGTTGATCACCGGCGAGGCACCGACCAGGACGAGCACCGGGGCGGACTCACCCATGATGCGGGCCACGGCCAGCATCACACCGGTGACGATGCCGGACAGGGCGGTCGGCAGGACGATCCGCACGATCGTCTTCCATTTCGGTACGCCGAGGGCGTAGGCGGCCTCACGCAGATCCATGGGGACGATGCGCAACATCTCCTCGGTGTTGCGGACGATCACCGGGATCATCAGCAGCACCAGTGCCAGGGACACCGCGAAGCCGGAACGCTGGAACCCGAACATGCTGATCCACAGGGCGTAGACGAACAGTGCGGCGACGATCGAGGGGATACCGGTGAGGATGTCCACCATGAAGGTGGTGATGCGCCCCAGGAATCCACCGCGGGAGTACTCCACCAGGTAGATCGCGACGAGCACACCGATCGGCACCGAGATCAGGGTGGTGACCAACGCCTGGACCAGGGTTCCGATGATGGCGTGGCTGATGCCGCCGCCGGGGATGTTGGACAGCTGCCCGGCCATGTCGTACACCCACCAGTCGGCGGAGAGGATGACGGGCAGCCCCTTCTGGATGAGCACCCACAGCACCCACACCAGCGGTAGGACGGCGATGCCCATGGTCAGGTAGACCACCACGGTGGCGAGGCCGTTGCGCGCCTTGCGGGAGGTGGAGATGTCGCTGAAGCCGCTCTCGGCGAGTGCGGAGTGGGGACGATTCTCGAGATCGTGGGAGGTTGTCGTCATGATCCTGTCCGATCTCCTACTTCTTGTTTTTGACGACTGCGCGGGCTGCTGCGTTGACCAGGAAGGTCAGCAGGAACAGCACCAGGCCGGCGGCGATGTAGGCACCGGCCTTCGTGTCGTCGTTGAACTCGGGGGCGGCGTTGGCGATGGCGGTGGCGAAGGTGGTGCCACCGTCCATCAGGGATCCCCGGAACCCGGGTGAGGACGCGATGACCATGTAGAGCGCCATCGTCTCACCCAGTGCACGGCCGAGGCCGAGCATTGCACCGGAGATGTAGCCGGAGCGTCCGAAAGGAAGCACCGTCATCCGCACGACCTCCCAGCGGGTCGCGCCGAGGGCCAGCGCGGCCTCGATGTGGCCGCGCGGGGTCTGGACGAAGACCTCACGGGTGGTCGCCGCGATGATCGGCAGGATCATGATCGCCAGGACGACGCCACCGGTGAAGATGTTGCGGCCGGTCGAGAACGCCGGTGAGGAACCCTGCTGCCAGTCGAAGAGGATGAAGCCTCCGCCCCAGCCCACCAGCCATTCGTAGAATCCGCCGAGGGCTGGGCCCAGGACCTGCATGCCCCAGATGCCGAAGACGATCGACGGGACGGCGGCGAGCAGGTCGACGATGAAGCCGAGCGGGCGCACCGCCCGCTTCGGGCAGTAGTTCGACAGGAAGATCGCGACACCCAGGGCGATGGGCATGGCGATGATCAGTGCCAGCAGCGACACCATGACGGTGGTGAAGAAGAGGTTCGGGATGCCGAACTGCATCCACCCACCGTCGTTGGAGGTGTAGTTGAGGTTCCAACGGCCGTCGTAGGAGAAGAAGCTCAGCAGACCGTCGCGCTGTCGGGACAGGGCCGGCACGGCGCGGATGACCAGGAAGAGGCCGATCGCGCCGATCAGCACCGTGATCAGGACGGCGGCACCGGTGGACAGGTACTCGAAGATCCGGTCCCCCGGGCGCTTCTTGACCCGGGTCTCGACCTGACTGTTTCCACCGGGGTCGGTGGCGGCAGGCGCACCGGGCCCGGGGGTACCGGTGCCACCGGTGTCATCGGTGCCGTTGATGCCACCACCCCCGGGGAGTCCGGCACGTGAGGCGCCGGACTCCCCGGGGAGGTGACTGGCCGTGGAATGGGACATGTATGTGGGTTCCCTCTAACTGTGACGGTGAAAGGAAGGCTGCTGGGCAGGTGCGGGCAGGAGTGGGGAGGTTCTACTCCAGCTCGCCGATCGCGGTCTCGAGCTTCTCCTTGAACTCGCCGCTCAGCGGGATGTAACCGGACTCCTCGTACTCCTCGTCCTGGCTGTCCAGGACGGTGTACATGAAGTCCTTGACGCGGGCGGCGGTCTCCTCGTCGTAGCCGGCCGAGCAGACGATCTCGTAGGTGGTCAACACCAGCGGGTAGGCGTCTTCCTCGTTCGTGGCGAAGAGTGCCTCGGAGTCGACGACGAGGTCGTTGCCCTCACCGGAGAAGCTGACGTCGCCGAGGGCGTTGTTGACGGTCTCTGCATTCAGCTCGGTCGGGCCGGAGCCGAAGTCGATGTTGGCGATGCCGAGGTCGTTGGCGGTGGCGAAACCGGACTCGACGTAGGTGATGGAGCCGTTGGTGGCCTTGACCTGGTCGGAGACTCCGGAGGAGCCCTGGGCACCGGAACCGACCTCGGTCGGGAAGGTCTTGCCCTCGGTCTCCCACAGGCCGTCGGTGGCGGTGTTCAGGAACTTCTGGAAGTTGTCCGAGGTACCGGACTCCTCGGAGCGGTACAGCACGTCGATCGGCTCATCCGGCAGGTCGACGCCCTCGTTGTCGGCGGCGATGGCCTCGTCGTTCCAGTTGCGGATGTCCCCGTTGAAGATCTTGGCGATGGTGTCGACCGACAGGTTCAGGTCGTCCACACCGTCGAGGTTGTAGGCGACGGCGACCGGGCCGATGACCAGCGGCAGGTGCCAGGCGTCGTTGCCCTCGCAACGGTTGGTGGCCTCGGCGGCCTGCTCCTCGTCCAACGGCGAGTCGGAGCCGGCGAAATCGACCTGGTTCGCAAGGAACTGGGTCTGACCGGCGCCGGAACCGCTGGAGTTGTAGGACAGCGTGGCACCGGGCACGGCGGAGGAGTAGGCGACACCGAACTGCTCGATGGCCTTCTGCTGGGAGCTGGCGCCTTCGCCGGTCAGCGTGCCCTCGGTGCCGCTGAGTTCGTAGTTGCCGCTGCCGCCTTCGGCGGAACCGTCGTTGGAGTTCGAGCAACCGGCGAGGATGAGGGAGCTCACCGCGACGGTCACTGCTGCGGTGGTGGCCGCGGTACGTCGCTGCGGTCGCTGGGTCTGGGTCTTCACTTGAGGCGTCCTTCGATGCTGGGTGTACAGAACATTCACGTGTCGTTGTGGATCCAACACATTCAACGACCACGTACGTTATGCGGGCATGGTGGACACCAGGCACCGGCCAGGTGAACGGAAAGTGAACTCTGCGAAATGCCTGGTCAGAGAATGCCGCGGAAGACGACGTCGCGGTGCGCGACCGTGAATCCGAGCTTCTCGTAGGTGGCCACCGCCGGGACGTTGTCGCCCTCGACGTAGAGGTCGATCGCCCGTGCCCCGTTGTCCAGGAGGTACCCCATCCCCTGCAGCGTCATCGGCGTACCCAACCCCTTGCCTCGGGCGGCGTCGGCGAGACAGACCACGTACACCTCGCCGTGCGGGTCACCGTCGGGACGCTTGGTCCAGTGGAAACCGACACACTCCTCGTCCTGCCACAACAGCAGCACACCGTTTGGGTCGAACCAGTCGACGTCCCGGGCGTCGAGGAGCTTCTCCATGTCCCAGCCGCCCTGCTCCGGATGCCAGGCGAAGGCCTCGTTGTTGACCCGCAGCCACTCTGCGTCGGTGACCCGACCGCCGAACTTCGCCGAGGATTCGACGTAGTCCAGGACGCGGTACCCGGCGTCCTGGATCTTGGCCAGCGACTTGTCGCGACTGTGCAGCAGGTCCGCCCGGCGCGCGGCACTCTCCTCACGGGTGGGGTCGCAGTCCACCGTCATCTTCAGCAGTTCGCGGACCAAGCGGGACTGCCGGTGGTCGGCGAACTCCATCGCGCCCGGCAGAGCACCGTGGGACCAGACGCTGAGCTGCTGGTCACCGTCGAGACTGCGGCCGAGGATGCGCAGCAGTTCGGAACCGATCCCGCGACGCCGGTGGTCGGGGTGGACCGCGATCTCGCAGAGGTAGGAGGAGTTCATGGAGACCACGCCGAGCAGCTCATCGCCCTCCACGGCGACCATGTGGACGTAGCCGACACTGTCGGCGGACTCGGAGTCGAGGGCGCGGAGGAAGGCCTCCCCGTAGGCGGGGACACCGTCTGCCTTGCTGACCTCGTCGAGCAGGTGTCGTACCGCGGCCAACTCCTCACTCGACGACGCGTCAAGATCGCGGTAGACCACTGAGCGTGCGGAGGATACAGAGGCTGTGGTGGCTTTCTGGGGGTCAGTGTCGGTGTGCATGTCAGTCTCCAAGTCCGTAACTTCTCACGGTCGGCGTATGTCAGTGGCCTGACCGAGCGGCGGGCAGGGTGGGTTCGTTGTCGAAATCCACTGCCTTGTACCCCACGTTACGCACTGTGGCGATGACCTTGTCGTAGTCCTGGCCGAGTTTCGCCCGGAGTCGTCGAACGTGGACGTCCACCGTGCGGGTTCCTCCGAAGTAGTCGTAACCCCACACGTCCTTGAGCAGCTGTTCCCTGCTGAATACCCGGCCCGGGTGTCGCACCAGGAAGTACAGCAGCTCGAACTCCTTGTACGTCAGGTCGAGGGGGCGTCCCTCCACCCGGGCGACGTAGGTGACCTCGTCGACGACCAGGGCACCGATCGAGGCGACCTGGGTGTCCTCGGCCTCTTCCACCGGCACCGGACGTCGGGTCATCAGCATGCGCAGCCGGGCGTCCACCTCGGTGGGGCTCGCGGTGGGCAACAGGAAGTCGTCCACCGCCCAGGATCCGTCGAGGGCGATGACACTGCTCTCGGCCATGACCACGGCGACCGGGCGGGTCGGGTGGGCGGCGGCGACCGAACGACACATGTCGCGGGCGGCGAGCAGGTTGGTTCCGGTGACGTCGACGATGACGATGTCCGCGGCGTCCACAACTCCGATGTCCTTGATCGACGACGCTGTCGGTGGCCACATGTCCACCTCGTGTGTCAGCAGCTCAAGAGACGGAAGCACCTCCTGGAGGTGCTGGTTGTCGGAGAGCAGGGTAAGTCGCACGGTGGGAATCCTTTCCGGTCGCGGTACCGTCTAGCTTACACCGCGCCGACCTGCATATTAACCCGCCGGGTCGGTGAAACACGACCGAAACATGACCGGTCCCGGGCCTCGTCGTTGTCACGCACCGACAGGCGCTTTGTATGCTGAGGCGGTGCACGACACCCCAGAGACGACCGAACCGGCCACCGCCCCGACACCTGAGACCCGGGGCGCCGACCGCACGCGCGGTCGGAACGGGAAGGATCGTGGGAAAGGACGCACGGGGGGACGCCGTGGCCTGCGCGTGCTGGTCATCATCCTGATCACCCTGTTTTCGCTGGTTGCCGTCGGGATCGTCGCCGACAGCCTCGTGGCCGCCCGGGTGGAGAAGCAGATCTCCGACCGGATCTACCGGGACTCCCACCTCGCCGCCCCGCCGGAGGTTCTGGTCACCGGTATGCCCTACACCGCCGCGGTGCTGACCAACGAGGTTCCGTCGATCCACGTCGAGTCCCGGGACGTCGAGATCCCCGATTTCGGACGGGTGACCGTGGCGTCCTCTGCGAGGAAGATCACACTCGACCGGTCGGCGGTACTCACCGGTGACTTCCGCGACGCCCCTGCCGAAGAGGTGTTCACCCGGATCCAGATGGACACCGTGGAGCTCGGGGAGCATATGGGCATCAGCGACCTCACGCTGCGCAGCCAGGACAACTCCTCCCCGCAGGGCGGCTGGGAGACCGAGGCCTACCTCTCCGGCACCCCGGACGGTGAGGACGGGACGTACGAGGTGAACCTGGACCTGCGGGTCTGGCAGGGCGATGTCTTCCTCACACCGGTGGAGATCACCGACACCCCGGGCGGCAGCTCCGCCGACGACATCAATGCCCTCGACGAGGCCACCCGGGACAAGGTGATGGACGCCTTCACCTTCGAGTTCACCAGCTCCTCCCTGCCGCTGAACAGCGCACCCCGTCGGGTCTACACCTCCGGCGGCAGCCTGTTCATCGAGGCCTCGGAGTACTTCACCAAGATCAGTGTCTCCGACCTCGCACCGCGGTCCGCCCCACTCGGGGAGGACGAACGCCCCGGACTGTAGGACCGGTAGGCTGTCCCCCATGACAACCGAGAACACTGGTACCAACGGCAACAGCGGCAGCGGTCTCAGCGGCAACGAGGCCGTCGCCCGGGCCGAGGAGCAGGCCAAGCAGACGTCAGGACGCAACCTCCCCACCCTGGGTGACCTCCCCGTCGCCGAGGACACCGCCAACCTCCGCGAGGGCCCGAACCTGCACGACGGCCTGCTGGCCCTGCTGCCACTGGTCGGCGTGTGGCGCGGCGAGGGCCACGCCTCCCCCGTCGACGGCGGCGACGAGTACGCCTTCGGGCAGCAGCTGGTCTTCGCCCACGACGGCGAGAACTACCTGTCCTACAGCTCGCGGATCTGGCGACTGGACGACAACGGCGAGGCCACCGGCCAGGATGTCCGGGAGACCGGTTTCGTGCGGATCAGCGAGAAGGACGACATCGAGTTCCTCACGGTGCACAGCACCGGCGTGGTCGAGGTCATGTACGGCCGCCCCCGCAACGAGCGCGCCTGGGAGCTGGAGAGCGCCTCGACGCTGGCCACCGAGACCGGCCCGGCCGACTTCGGCCCCGGCAAGCGGCTCTACGGCCTGATGCCGAACAACAACCTTGGTTGGGTCGACGAGCGCCTCGCCGGCGGGGCCGGTGGGGCCGGCGGTGAACTCACCCCCTGGATGTCCGCCGAGCTCACCCGGGTGATCGGCTAGCTTCTCATCATCCCGGTGGGCCGTTCACAACCTCCCCGGGAAGTACAGCTAGCGGGTCGCGGCCTCCACGATGAGTGCCTCGACCTCATCGGCCTGATCCGGGCGGGACTGGGGGGTCCCGTCGATCTCGGTGACCCGGGCGTGGATACGCACCGAGGACACCAACCACACCCCGTCGGCGGCCTTGAGATCGTCCACGGTCAGCACCTCCTCCCCGGTCTCCCAGCCCTGTTCGGCGGCGAGCCGGAACAGGGTGGCCTGGGTGGTGCCGGGCAGCACGCCGACCTCCTGCACCGGGGTGACCATCCGGCGTCCGGTGACCGCCACCACCGTCGAGGTCGGCCCTTCCAGCACACGGTCGCCGTCAGCGACGAAGATCACGTCGTCCAACCCCTGCGCCTTGGCGTGGCGCAGGGCCGCCATGTTCATCGCGTACGACAGGGTCTTGGCACCCACCAGCGCCCACGGCGAGTCGCTCTCGATGTTCAGCGAGAAGCCACGGTGGGCGGTCATCACACGCACCCCGTTGCTGCGCTGGTCGACCACCGAGGCGGACTCCGGGGAGATCGTCACCCAGCCGGTGACCTCGCCGGTGGACTCGCGGCCCCGCGAATACAGCCACCGTAACGAGGCCTCCTCTCCGCCGGCCTCGCACCAGGCGTCCAGCGCCGTGTCGACCGCGGCGAGCCAGCGTCCGGTGTCCGGGGTGGGCAGGTCGAGCAGGTCAGCGCCGCGCACGAAGCGGTCCAGGTGCCGCTCCAGGTTGCGGACCCGGCCGTCGCGGACCATGAGCGTCTCGAAGATTCCGTCGCCGCGGCGTGCGGCGAGGTCGTCGATGTGGATCACCGGCACCGTGCCGTCGACCAGGTGCGGGGCCGGTCCGCCGGCCGGGTGGACGTCGACGACAATCTCTGCAGGGCCTGCGGGCGGGGTGCTGGTGCTCATGGTCGACCAGTCTAAGCCGGTGTGTGCCTGACACGGGGTGCCGGGTGGTACTAGGGTGGGTGGGGTGAGCGTCACAGAGCACACGCCAGAGATCGTCAGTCCCCTCGTCGACCACGTCGCCGGGGCCAGTACCGAGGATGGTTCGGGCACCGACTTCGGCACCGCCCGGCACTACGGTGCCCCCTTGGTCGAGCAGACCCGGATCGACGAAGGCGACACCGGTGTCGTCGACGGGTGGGACGGTTCCGCCATCCTCGTCACCGGGCCGGAGGCCGCGAGCTGGCTCAACGGGTTCATCTCGCAGAAGATCGACGCGATTCCGGAGGGCTCCGCCACCCACGGCCTGCTGTTGGATGCCCAGGGGCGGGTGGAGCATCTCTTCGGTGTCGCCGCGGTCGCGCCCGACACGCTGCTGTTGGACGTCGGGAGTGGTACAGGTGCCGATGACACTGCCCTGCTGGACTTCCTGCGGAAGATGATCTTCTGGGCCCAGGTGGAGGTAGAGCCTGCCGACCTGATCCGGGTCAGTGTGGTGAACCCCGGCCCTGACGTGGGTGCCGTGAGTGACCCTGCCACCGGGCTTACCCGTGCCGGGGCAGCCAGCCCCCTTCCCGCCGTCGCCGATGACCTGGTGGCCTACTGGTCCACCCGCACCTGTGGCGGGCGCCCGGTCGTCGACCTGTGGGTGGCACCCGACAACCAGATCCCGGTGTGGGACGCACTCGTCGCCGAGGGGGCCCGCCCCACCGGTGGCTGGGCACTCGATGCCCTGCGCGTGCGGGACCGGTGGCCGGAGCTCGGCGTGGACACCGATGAGCGACTGATCCCCCACGAGGTCACCGCCTTCCTCGGTGCTGACGTCCTGGCCGCCGGCGAGGCCACCCGACTGGCCGAGGACACCGCCCTGCCCACTGACACCGCCGTGCACCTGAACAAGGGGTGTTACCGCGGCCAGGAGACGGTGTCGCGGGTGCACAACCTCGGTCGCCCGCCGCGTCAGTTGGTGGTGCTGCAGCTGGACGGGTCGGCGCAGCGCGCTCCGGAGCCTGGTGCGGCGGTCACCGCCGGTGGCAGGACGGTCGGCCGGATAGGACGCACCGTCCAGGATGCCGATTTCGGCCCGGTGGCGTTGGCGCTGCTCAAGCGTCAGGTGATCGAGAAACTGGCGGCCGGTGCGGACGTGCCGCCGTTGAGCGTGGACGGCATCGATGCCTCGGTGGACCCCGATGATGTCCGGGTCGATACGTCCGCCCGGCCCGGCAAGGCGGCGGTCGACCGGTTGAGGGGAAGGGCGTGACCACCTCCACCGGCAATTGACCTGCGGGAACAGGCGGAACCTCAGCCCGACGGAGGGGTGTGTCTGACAACTGCGCCCACAACCGCTATTGTGGTGGCAGAAGAGATACACAGACACAGAGCGCGAATGGCCACAATTCCCCGGCCATTCGCCTGGACACCCGAGGGGGTCAGGCCATGGGTCGCGGCCGCGCGAAGGCAAAGCAAACCAAGGTTGCACGTCAGCTGAAGTACAGCTCTCCCGACATGGATTTGGAGAGTCTCCAGCGTGAACTCTCCTCTGAGAATGAAGGCTCTCATGAGAGTGACTACGAGGAGTGGGACGACTGGGGTGCCGAGGAGTCCAACGACCGGTAGTGGTCGGGAACGCGGCCGGTAACGGGACCGTACCCTCCCCCGGGAACACTCCCCGAGAGAACCGGTGCCGGTGCAGATGATCTGCGCCGGCACCGGTTCTCTGCATGCTGCCCCCCTCGATATATGACTCACCCCCGGGGATCACTGGTCCACCGGGGATGGGCGTCGTGCGGGGCTAGCTGTGGGAGTGTTCCCCGACCATCACGGCGTCGCCGGAGGCGTCCTCGCCGTCCTCTGCGAGACGCAGCTGACCGAGCTTCCAGCAGTCAACGTGGCGGGCGGTGAGCATCGCCAGGGCGCGCTCTGCATCGTCCTCGCCGACGACGGCGACCATGCCGACGCCCATGTTGAAGGTCTTCTCCATCTCCTCGCGGGAGACCTTGCCGAGACGCTCGATGAGCCGGAAGATCGGCAGCGGCTCCCAGGAGCCACGGTTCAGCTCGGCGACCAGGCCGTCCGGAATGACGCGGGCCAGGTTCGCGGCCAGACCGCCACCGGTGACGTGGGAGAAGGTGTGAACATCGCATTCGGCGGCCAGTGCAAGGCAGTCCAGCGCGTAGATACGGGTGGGTTCGAGCATCTCCTCGCCGAGGGTGCGTCCCAACTCCTCGCTGTATCCGTCGAGGTCGAGACCGGCGCGATCCAGGAGCACGTGGCGGGCCAGGCTGTAGCCGTTGGAGTGCAGGCCCGAGGCCGCCATGGCGATGACCACGTCACCGTTACGGACCCGGTCGGGGCCGAGCAGCTTGGCCTCCTCGACCACACCGACGGCGGTGGCGGAGACGTCGTAGTCGTCGACCTCCATCACACCGGGGTGCTCGGCGGTCTCGCCGCCCAGCAGGGCACAACCGGCGTCGACGCAGCCGGTGGCGATGCCGGACACGATCTCGGCGACCTTCTCGGGCACGACCTTACCGACGGCGATGTAGTCCTGCAGGAACAGCGGCTCAGCGCCGCAGACCACGAGGTCATCGACGACCATGGCGACCAGGTCACGTCCGATGGTGTCGTGCCTGTCCATCGCCTGGGCGACGGCGAGCTTGGTGCCCACCCCGTCCGATCCGGCGGCGAGAAGCGGCTTCTCGTACTCCCCCAGTGCAAAAAGTCCGGCGAAGCCGCCGAGACCTCCCCTGACCTCCGGTCGGGTGGCCTGCTTCGCCAGCGGGGCGAAGAGCTCCACCGCACGGTCGCCGGCTTCGATGTCGACACCGGCAGCGGCGTAACTCGCGCCGTTGGTGTTGTCGGACGTATCGGGGGTGTCGGTCAGGTCAGTCACAATCCCATGCTTTCATTTGCTCTCGTGCGCCCCGTTCCGCTCGATTCATGCGGAGCAGGCTGTCACAAGACTACCTTCCCGACCCGTCCTGCACTGCAACGACCGGCAACCAGTGGGCGATGTCGGTGGCGTGGGCCCCGGACACCTCTGCACCGGCGGCGATCGCCGCGTCCACGTCGAGCAGTCCCCCGGCCAGTCCCAGCCAGGTCAGCGCATCGCATTCGACGACATTCGGTGGGGTGCCACGCCGGTGCACCGAGCCGGCGACGCACTGCACCGCAGCAAAGGGAGGCACCCTGACCTCGACGCTGTGACCTGGGGCGTCCTGACCCAGTTGGGCGACGGTGAGGCGCACCGCGGCGGCGACTTTCGCCCGCGGTGGCCGCGGAGTACCCTCAGGTGCCGACACCCACGGCCAGACGTCAAGGAGGGCCGCGCGCACGGCGGCAGGATCTACTCTACTGACTGTCATGCAGCCATCTTAGGGTCTGTACCATGGACTGCATCACCGACCTACCGAAAGGGAATCCGTGCCGGATACAGGAGCACAGGCAGCCGCCCAGGGACGAGAACTGCACTCCCAGACGACGCTCCGATTCATGGCTGCGCCCACCGACATCCTGATGCAAGGTGCTCTCGGCGTACACGGCGGCCGCGTACTGGAATGGATCGATAAGGGAGCCTACGCCTGTGCGGTCGGCTGGTCCGGCGCATACTGCGTGACTGCCTATGTGGGCCACATCCACTTCACACGCCCCATTCCCTCCGGCCACATCGTGGAGGTCCGCTCGCGCATCGTGGCCACCGGCCGCTCGTCGATGCACATCGTCAACGAGGTGCTGTCCGCCGACCCCCGCGAGGGCGTGTTCACCCGCGCCTGCGACTGCCTGGTGATCTTCGTGGCGATGACCGAGGACCGCAAGTCCATGCCGGTGCCGCCGTACGAGCCGAAGACCGAGGAGGAGATCCGGGTCCGGGACGCCGCGATGTCGCGCGTGCAGCTGCGCAAGGCGATCGAGGAGGAGATGCTCAAGCAGTCCTACTCCGATGATCCGGACGCCTCCACCGCACCCCGGATGACCCACCGCTTCATGGCCAAGCCCACCGACGTCAACTGGGGCGGCAACGTCCACGGTGGTACTGCCATGGAGTGGATCGACGAGGCTGCCTCGGCGTGCACCTCGGCATGGACCGGGGAGCGGACGGTGGCGGTGTACGCCGGCGGTTTCCGCTTCTACCGTCCTGTGCACATCGGCGACCTCGTCGAGGTCGAGGCCCGGGTGATTCGGACCGACGTGCGCAGCCTGTCGGTGTCGGTGCACCTTCGCGCCGGTGACCCGCGGGAAGGTACCGGCAACCTGCCGGTGGCGATCCACGCGTCGATGACCTTCATCTCCACCGATATCGACGGCAATCCACTACCGGCCCGCAAGTTCGTCCCCACCACCCCGGAGGACAAGCGCCTGGAGCAACACGCCGTCACGCTGCGTGAGCTGCGCACGAAGTACCGGCCGATGCCGCTGGTCGAGCCGTTGCGCAATGAGAGCCAGTACCCGATGAGCTAAATTAGTCCAGGGTCTCGACGGCGATGATCTGGAAATCGCCGTCCCGCTCGAGCATGCCCACAGCACCCCTGGGCTTGTCGTTCTTGTCGATGACGGCAATGAAGACCGTGCTGTCGATTTCTTCGCGGGTGTAGCCCTCGTCCTCAGCCCCCTCGTAGAAGTCCTTGCTGGAACTACCGAGGGACATCTTCAACTGTTCAGCGTCCAACACCCGGGTACCGGCGGAGAGGTCGCTGCCACCGAACAGGGCGTCCATCCCGTTGAAGGAATCGTCACCGCTGAGCTTCAATGAGCTCATGACCTCGTCGCGGTCCTGGTGGGTGGAGTTGTCCTGGATCCAGGAACGAAGGTCATCGGAGTTGTTCTTGTCGAGCATCTCGTTGACCAGGCCCTTGGCGGCCTTGTCCTCGGTCTTACCGAACAGTCCCAGTGCCCAGCCGGCCACGCCGACGACCACTGCGGTCACCACGGCGGTGACGATGATCGCAAGACCCTTGGACTGTTTGAAGGAGTCCTGCACCTGGTGGGACGCCTCGGCGGTCTTCGCCCCGGCGGTGCGGGCGAACTGTCCGGCCTGCTGCTGGAACTGCTGCCCCTTACCCGACCCGGTGGGGGCAGCTGAGCCTCCGGCCTGTCCCCCGAGGTTGAGGGAGGCGAGCTCCCGCAGGGAGTCGATGTCGATCTCAGCGGCGGAGGGGTCGTCCAACCGCTGGTCGTAGAGACCGCGGCGGGTCTCGTCACCGAGAATGGAGCGGGCGACGGTAAGTTCTTCCCTCGCCCCGGCATCGCCCGGTCCGACGGCGGCGAGACGGTCGTCGATCTGCTGGGCAAGGTCCGTCGAGGACGCAAAACGCTCCAGTCCGAGCGACTGGTAGATGTCATAGTGAGCCATGATGGTGAACCTCTTCTACTCGTAGTCGCTGGCGGAATAGGACTTGGTGACGTCGATGATCTTGTAGTCGCCGTCCTTCTTCACCAAGGTGATCTCGCCCTTGTAGTTGTCGGAGCCGTCCTTGATCCCGATGATCACCATCGAGTCGACCTCGTCGCGGGAGAATCCCTCATCCTCGGCTTCCTCGTAGATCTCGTCCACGTCTGCGCCGAAGTAGATGGCCTGCTGCTCGAAGGACATACCGGCGCCAGCCTCCAGGCTGCTGGCGTCGAAGAAGGAGTCCATGCCGCTGAAGGAGTCGTAGGCGTCCTCGTCTGCCCCCATGGCGCGCAGGATGTCTTCACGGTTCTGGTGGACGGTGTTGTCGTTCAGCCAGTTCCGCAGGTCATCGGCACTCTTCTGCCCGAGAAAGGTGTTGACGGTCTTCTGCGCGTCGGAGAAGTCGGGCTGGCCGTCGCCACCGAAGATCTTCCCGATGCCCCAGCCGCCGAGGAGCACGACCACGGCGGTCACCAGTGCGGTGATGCCGATGGCCAGCCCCTTGGACTGCTTGAAGGAGTCCTGCACCTGGTGGGTGGCCTCGGCGGTCTTCGCCCCGGCGGTGCGGGCGAACTGTCCGGCCTGCTGCTGGAACTGCTGACCCCTGCCGGTGCCAGAGACACCGACGGCGGCGGCGCTGGCACCGGCCCCGGCACTCGCTGATCCGGCGACGTTCAGCGCTGCGAGCTCGTGCAGGGAGTCGATGTCGATCTCGGCCGCGTTCGGGTCGTCCAACCGCTGGTCGTACAGCCCGCGGCGGGTGTCATCACCGAGGATGGCGCGCGCGGTCGTCAGCTGGTCGATCATTCCGGCGTCGTCGGGGGCCGCGGAGGACAGCCGGTCGTCGAGGTCGCGGGCGAGATCCGCGGTCGACGCTTGTCGGTCCAGCCGCAGGGACTGGTACAGGTCATAGTGAGCCATTGGGCCTTCTTTTCTCTTGAAACGTCGGGTGCCGTCAGTTGCACCCCAATTGAAGACAAAGAGAAGATTAGCAAAAACTAGGTTTCTCGTTGTTCGCAGCGGGGAAATGTCCTCACTCACGGGTAGACACCGGGATTAGGCCCGTGTGCTGCTCGTTTCCGACACCCTTCCCTGCTGCCCGAAGTACCCCCAGCGGCCCCGTTGGGCGACCTGCGGCATCCTTGAGACGACCACAGGTGGCCTAGACCTGCCAAGATCAACCAAGAACGACCCGAACTGAGCATGGATCCAGCGAATCCTGGGAATCAGCGGATCTATGCTCAGTTCGGGTCGATTGTCAGGGCGACGCCCGCGGTAGGACGCTGCGGCGCACGGCCGCTGCCCCGGCCGATGGCGCCTGACCGAGGCACCCGACCGCGGTGCGTCCTACTCCACGACGGAGTTAGCGCCCACGGCGTGGCTGAACAGGCGAGGCAGGGTGCCCTCCCACGCAGCGCGCGCCTCGGTGACGGGCAGAGTGAAGGCAGCGCCCTCGGTGGTCACCTCGATGACCTGGCCCCCGGAAACGGAGCCGGCCGCGGAGACGTCACCGGAGACGACGGCGACGCCCAGCCGCGACACCGGCACACCGTGGTTACCGAAGACGGTCTCGGCCTCGGCGACCTTGCCTGCCTCGACGGCGACGAGCACGCGGGTCGCGGTCTCGGATGCCAGGGCGGTGAACACGTCGGCGACGGCGTCACCGGTGGTCGCGGACTCGGACAGTGCAGCGACCGGGTCGACGGACACGGCAGCACCCGACTGCACGGCGAACTCCACCACTGCCTGCGATAGGCCGCCCTCGGAGAGGTCATGTGCGGAGGCGACGACTCCGCGCAGCTCCGACAGGGCTGCACCCAGTTTCTGCTCGGCAGCCAGGTCGACCTGTGGCGGCAGGCCGGCGAGGGTGCCGTGGGCGACCTGCTGCCAGATCGACCCGCCGAACTCATCGGCGGTCTCAGCACCGACCAGCAGCAGCTGGTACTCACCGGCGACCGGCTGGGCGGGGATGCGGGTGGCGACGTCGTCGATGGTGCCCAGCACGGCGATCACCGGGGTCGGCAGGATGGCCTCGGAGCCGGTCTGGTTGTAGAAGGAGACGTTACCGCCGGTGACCGGGATGCCCAGCTCAGCCGCACCGTCGGCCAGACCGTGGACGGCCTCACGGAACTGCCACATCACGCCGGCGTCCTCCGGGGAGCCGAAGTTCAGGCAGTTCGACAGTGCGACCGGGGTCGCACCGGTGACGGAGACGTTGCGGAAGGCCTCGGCCAGGGCCAGGCGCGCACCGGTGTTCGGGTCCAGCTTGGTGTACCGGCCGGAGGCGTCGGTGGCGACGGCGATGCCGCGTCCGGTCTCCTCGTCGATACGCAGGACGCCACCGTCGGCGTTCTTCGCCAGCACCGTGTTGCCGCGGACGTAGCGGTCGTACTGCTCGGTGATGTACGCACGCGAGCACAGCGCCGGGGAGGACGCCAGGTCCAGCACCGCCTGGCGCACGGCCTCGACGGTGGCCGGACGGGCCAGCTCCGGGGTGGTGTTCAGTGCGTCCTGGGTCTCCGGGCGGGCGTAGGGACGCTCGTAGACCGGGCCCTCGTCGGCCATGGTGGCGGCGTCGGCGTCGACGACGATCTCACCCTGGTGCTCGATAACCAGGTGGTCGCCGTCGGTGACCTCGCCCAGGTCGGAGGCGATGACCTCCCACTTGGCGCAGATCTCCATGAAGGCATCGACGTTGTCCGGGGTGACGACGGCCATCATGCGTTCCTGCGACTCCGAGGACAGGATGTCGGCGGCGGACATGTTCTCCGCGCGCAGGTGCACATTGTCGAGGTTGATGTGCATGCCACCGTCACCGGCGGCGGCCAGCTCGGAGGTCGCACAGGACAGGCCGGCTCCGCCGAGATCCTGGATGCCGACGACCACACCGGCGTCGTAGAGGTCCAGGCAGCACTCGATGAGCACCTTCTCGGCGAAGGGGTCGCCGACCTGGACGGCGGGCAACTTGCGCTCGGCCCCTTCCTCGAAGGTGTCGGAGGCGAGCACGGACACGCCGCCGATGCCGTCCAGTCCGGTGCGGGAGCCGAAGAGGATCACCCGGTTGCCGACACCGGAGGCGAAGGCGAGCTTGAGGTCATCGCTCTTGAGTGTTCCGACACACAGCGCGTTGACCAGCGGGTTACCGGCGTAGGACGCATCGAAGACGGTTTCGCCGCCGATGTTCGGCAGGCCCAGGCAGTTGCCGTAGCCGCCGACGCCGGCCACCACGCCGGGCAGCACGCGCTGGGTGTCGGGGGCATCCGCCGCACCGAAGCGAAGCTGGTCCATCACGGCGACCGGACGGGCACCCATGGCCATGATGTCGCGGACGATGCCGCCGACACCGGTGGCCGCCCCCTGGTACGGCTCGACGTAGGACGGGTGGTTGTGGGACTCGACCTTGAAGGTGACGGCGTTGCCGTCGCCGATGTCGATCACACCGGCGTTCTCGCCGATCCCGGCGAGCATCTTGGACTGCATCTCCTCGGTGGTGGTCTCACCGAAGTAGCGCAGGTGCACCTTGGAGGACTTGTAGGAACAGTGCTCCGACCACATCACCGAGTACATGGCCAACTCGGCGGCGGTGGGGCGACGTCCGAGGATGTCGCGGATGCGCTGGTACTCGTCGGCCTTCAGGCCGAGCTCTGCCCAGGGCTGGTCCAGGTCGGGGGTGTCGGCTGCGTGGGCGACGGTGTCGTTGTGGACAGTCATTGATCTTCCTCTACAGACTTCGCTTCAGACTTCTCTACAGACGTCTCGTGGACTCAGGCAGCGCCCGCACCGACGGTGCCGACGGCGGACAGGAACAGTTCAAGACCGTCCAACGACGGGCCGGTGATCGTCTCGACGGCGTGCTCGGGGTGCGGCATCAGGCCAACGACCCGGCCGTTGGCCGAGGTGATGCCGGCGATGCCGTTGACCGAGCCGTTGAAGTTGTCGGTGTAGCGGAAGACAACACGACCCTCCCCCTCCAGCTCGGCGACGGTCTCGGCGGAGGCCTGGAAACGTCCCTCACCGTGCTTGGACGGGATGAAGATCTTCTGGCCCTCGCTGAAGGTGGAGGTCCACGCGGTGGAGGTGTTGACGACCTCGAGGTAGGTGTCCACACAGTGGAAGTGCAGGCCCTGGTTGCGGGTCAGGGCACCGGGCAGCAGACCTGCCTCGGTGAGGATCTGGAAGCCGTTGCAGATTCCAAGCACGGGAAGACCCTCGTTCGCCTGCTCGATGACCGAGCGCATGACGGGGGCCTGGGCGGCGATGGCGCCGGAGCGCAGGTAGTCGCCGTAGGAGAAGCCGCCGGGGACGACGACGGCGTCGACGTCCTTCAGGTCGGCGTCGGCGTGCCAGAGGCTCACGGCCTCGGCCCCGGCGACGGTCACCGCGCGGGCGGCGTCGACGTCGTCGAGGGTTCCGGGGAAGGTGATGACACCGATGCGGGCCGTCATTACTTGTTCTCCCCGGCGATCTCCGCGGTGACGACCTCGTAGTCCTCGATCACGGTGTTGGCGAGCAGGGTGCTGGCGATGTGCTCGAGGTCCTCGGCGGTCACGGTGCCGTCCACCTTCAGCTCGAACCGCTTGCCCTGACGGACATCTGCGACACCCGAGACGCCGATGCGCCCCAGGGCTCGGACGACGGCCTGACCCTGGGGGTCCAGGATCTCCGCCTTGGGCATGACATTGACAACGACTCGAGCCACGGTGCTTCTCTCCATCAGTGAAGGGTTGGTGATCAGGGGTTGGCGATCGGGATCTTGAACAATCCCCAACCTTACCGGTTGGCCCGGAATCTGAAACTCCCGCCCCGTGTTGGTCGCGACGGGGTGTCACCACCACGGAACGGGAGTGAGGGGACAGCGGGGACGCGACAGGAGACGCAGCGGGGACGCAGCGGTGGTGCAGCGTCAGGCGGCCGTCACCGCGCCTCCGTCAGATCCGCTCGGTCGCGCCCATCCGGTCGAGCTCCCAGGCGGTCTCGAAAGCGGACTGCCGCCACTTCTCGTAGCGTCCCGACACTCCCCCATGTCCGGAGGTCATGTCGGTCTTCAGCAGGAACTCACTGCCGCGCTGTTCCTGGGACACCCGGCCGGCGACCTCACGAAGTTTCGCGATCCACTTCGTCGGTTCCACGTACAGCACTCGGGTGTCGTTGAGCCCGCTGACCGCCAGGATCGGCGGATAGGCCTGTTCGGTGACGTTCTCGTACGGCGAGTAGGTCGCCATGTAGTCGTAGACCGTGGGGTCGTGGTAGGGGTCGCCCCACTCCTCCCACTCGGTCACCGTCAACGGCAGTTCCGGCATGAGAATCGAGGTCAGCGGGTCGACGAAGGGGACCACGGCCTCGATCCCGGCGAAACGGTCCGGTGCCAGGTTCGCCACCGCACCCATCAGCAGCCCCCCGGCGGAACCGCCCTCGGCGACCATCTTCTCCGGGGTGGTGTAGCCGTGGGCGATGAGGTCATCGGCCACGGCGACGAAGTCGGTGAAGGTGTTCATCTTCGACATCGCCTTGCCCTGTTCGTACCAGGCCCGGCCCATCTCGCCGCCGCCGCGCACGTGCGCCACGGCGTAGACCACACCGCGGTCCAGCATCGACAGGCGGAAGACGGAGAAGTACGGGTCCATGCTCGCCTCGTAGGAGCCGTAGCCGTAGAGCAGTACCGGGTTGACCTGCTCCAGGGGAACGTCGACCCGACGGATCAGCGAGACCGGGATCCGTGCCCCGTCGGAGGCGGTGGTCCAGTGACGCGAGGCGGTGTAGCGGGAGGCGTCGAACTCCTCACCGTCCGGTCCGGCCAGCACGGCCTGTTCCTTGCGCAGCACCCGCTCCCCGGTGGTCAGGTCGATCTCCCACACCTGCCCCGGGGTGACGTAGCTGGTGTAACTGATCCGCAGCACCGAGGACCTCCACTCCGAATTGCCGACGGTGCCAGCGGAGTAGATCTCCTCGTCGAAGCTGATGCGCTCGAACTCTCCCCAGCCCTCGGAGAGGTCCATCAGGGCCAGCTTCTCCACCGCGTTCTCCCGGGTGGCCAGCACCAGGTGGTCGGCGAAGCAGTCCACCCCTTCGACACGCACGTCGTCACGGTGTGCCACGATGACCTCGTAGGACGCTTCCTCGTCGAAGGTGGCGATCGGCCCCACCGGCGCCCGTCCGACCTCACCGTTGGGCAGGCCGTCCAGCTCCTCGCGCACGACCAGCCAGGCGTCCTGACCGCCGACGACGACATGGTCGACGTCGTACTGGACGTCCTTCTCACGGGGACGCACGCAGGTCAGCCCACCCTCGGGGTCGGTGTCCAGGTCCAGGTACCAGGTCTCCGAGGTGGTCTTCGAGGCGGTGGAGACCAGTAGGAACCGTTCCGAACGGGTGACCCCCACCCCGGTCCAGTAGTGCTCGTCGTCCTCCCGGAAGACGCACACGTCCGCACTCTCCGGTGTGCCGATGCGGTGGCGCCAGATCTCGTGGGGACGCCAGGCGTCGTCGACGCGCTGGTAGAAGAGGTACTCGTTGCCGACCCAGGTGGCGCCGTAGGCGATGCCCTCGAGCCGGTCCTCCAGCAGCTCACCGGTGGTCAGGTCCTTGACCTGCAGGGTGAAACGCTCATCGCCGACGTTGTCCACCGAGTAGGCCAACAGGGTGCCGTCGAGGGTCACGCTGGCCGCGCCCAGGCTGAAGAACTCCGCTCCCTCGGCCAGGGTGTTGCAGTCCAGGATGACCTCCTCGCCGGGGGCTGACTCGCCGGGGACGATCTCCGGCGGGGCCCACTGGGCGAGCTGGCTGGCACTGTCAGCGCCGTCGCCGGCCCCCTTGTCCACCGGGATCCGGCACATCTGGACGTAACTCTGCCCCTCCTGGGTCCGCGAGAAGTACCACCAGTCGCCGGAGCGTACCGGGACCGAGAGGTCGGTCTCCTGGATCCGCGACTTCACCTCGGTGAAGATGGCGTCCTCCAGCGGCTTGAGGTGGCTGGTGCGTGACTCGGTCCAGGCGTTCTCGGCCTCGAGGTGCGCCCGGACCTCCGGGTTCTCCTTGTCCCGCAGCCACTCATAGTCGTCCTGCAGGTCACGCCCGTGGAAAGACCGGGTGACGGGCAGCTTCGCCGCGACCGGGGGCAATGCCGACACGGTAACCGGGGCATCCCCCGGGGCAGCAGTGGATGAGTGGTCGGACGGGGTAGTGGGTTCCATGGCTCACGATGGTAGCCCCTACCCCGGACACGGTTTCTACGCGCGCCGCCTGCGGACCGCCCGGGCACCGTCTACCGGTCGCAACAGGTGCCGATCCAGTCGGCGAAGCGCTTGCCGGAGATCCGCTCGTAAGCCTCCACGTAACGTTCCCGCGTGGCCTCGAGTACGGATCCGGGCAGCTCCGGCGGCGGGGTGCCGTCAGCGGGGTCCCAGCCGGACTTCGTGCCGGTCAGCCAGTTGCGCACGTACTGTTTGTCGAAGCTGGGCTGCACCTTGCCCACCTCGTAGGAGTCCAGCGGCCAGTACCGCGAGGAGTCCGGGGTGAGGACCTCGTCGGCCAGCACCAGGGTGCCCTCGGCGTCCAACCCGAACTCGAACTTCGTGTCCGCCAGGATGATGCCGTGCTCGGCGGCGATCTCGGCGGCGCGGGTGTAGATCTCGATGGATGCCCGGCGCAGTTCCTCGGCACGCTCGGCACCCAGATCATTGACGACGCGGGAGAAGGGGACGTTCTCGTCGTGGTCGCCGATCTCCGCCTTCGTCGCCGGGGTGAAGATGGGTTCCGGCAGTTTGGACGCCTCGGTCAGCCCTCCGGGCAGTTCCACGCCACACACCTGACCAGTGTTCCGGTACTCCTTCAGCCCCGATCCGGTGAGGTAGCCGCGCACGACGCATTCGAAGGGCAGCATGTCCAGCTTGCGGCAGACCTGGGCCCGGCCGAGGACACTCTCGGGAATGCGCGGGTCATCCGCCGGTCCGGCGAGGTGGTTGGGGACGTCGAGGGCGGCGAAGAAGAAGTCGCTCATCGCGGTGAGGATACGGCCCTTGTCCGGGATCGGGCTGTCCAGGATGAAGTCATAGGCCGAGATCCGGTCGGTGGCCACCATGAGCAGGGTGTCCTGGTCGATCTCGTAGATCTCGCGGACCTTCCCGGCCGAGAAGTGGGGGTAGTCGGAGAGGTCGGGGCGCGTCTGTTGCATGGCCTGCAGAGTGTAGTACCCACCCGGGAGAAAGGCCACGGGGCGGGGTCGGTATCCCCCGCTGTCCGGCAGTGGTGGCCACGATGGCCCGCGGCACTGCAGCACAGTACCGGGCACCCCAGCACGAACGCCCGCAGTACCCCCGCTCCTTTCCCGGCACGGGAACTACACGGATGCCGGTCGGGGGCATGCGCAGGACCGGCGGATTATGCCGTCGCGTCCGACGAATGTACTGGCGGGACAAAGTCGGACCACATGTGGTGAACCGGGAACACCGTCGGTCCGCCATCTCCGGCCCCACCCCCGCCAGTTCACCCAGCAAACGGAATCTGGACGACCGGGTGGCATAGTAGGGGACATACCGTCGCTGTGTCGGCGGTCACAGCACTAGTTCCGCAGTAGCGCCAGTCACCGGTCACGTCGACTGATGACTTTCAGCCCACCACGACATCAAGGAGACCCACAGCCGTGGAGAAGCACTCAGTTCGCGTCCACCCGTCCGCAGAGGATTTCCCCCAGAAGGAGCACCTCGCCTGGAAGGTCGCCGAGGTCGCGGCCGACCCGGTGGCCGTTCCCGCCGACTCCGCCGACATGGCGGTCAACCGCATCATCGACAACGCCTCGGTCGCCGTCGCCTCCGTGCTGCGCCGCCCGCCGTCGACCGCTCGCTCCCAGGCCCTGAGCCACCCGTTCTCCCCGGGCGCCACCGTCTTCGGCGTCCCCGGCACCTACTCCCCGGAGTGGGCCGCCCTGGCCAACGGCACCGCCGTGCGCGAGCTGGACTTCCACGACACCTTCCTCGCCGCCGAGTACTCCCACCCCGGCGACAACATCCCCCCGATCCTGGCCACCGCCCAGCACAAGGGACTCAACGGCAGCGACCTGGTCCGCGGTATCGTCACCGGCTACGAGATCCAGGTCGACCTGGTCAAGGGCATTTGCCTGCACGAGCACAAGATCGACCACGTCGCCCACCTCGGCCCGTCGGTCGCCGCCGGTATCGGAACCCTGCTCAAGCTGGACACCGAGACCATCTACCAGGCCATCGGCCAGGCGCTGCACACCACCACCGCCACCCGTCAGTCCCGTAAGGGCCTGATCAGCTCCTGGAAGGCCTTCGCCCCCGCCTTCGCCGGCAAGATGGCCATCGAGTCCGTCGACCGCGCGATGCGCGGCGAGGGCGCCCCCGCCCCCATCTGGGAGGGCGAGGACGGCTTCATCGCCTGGATGCTCGACGGCAAGGACGCCAACTACACCGTCCCGCTGCCCGGTGCCGGCGAGGAGAAGCGCGGCATCCTGGACACCTACACCAAGGAGCACTCCGCGGAGTACCAGTCCCAGGCCCCGATCGACCTGGCCCGCCGCATGGGCAAGCAGATCAGCGACCTGTCGCAGGTCGAGTCCATCGTCCTGCACACCAGCCACCACACCCACTACGTCATCGGCACCGGTGCGAACGACCCGCAGAAGTTCGACCCGAACGCCTCCCGCGAGACCCTGGACCACTCGGTGATGTACATCTTCGCCGTGGCCCTGGAGGACGGCGAGTGGCACCATGAGCGCAGCTACTCCCCGGAGCGCGCGAACCGTCCGGAGACCATCGAGCTGTGGAACAAGATCTCCACCGTCGAGGACCCGGAGTGGACCCGCCGCTACCACTCCACCGACCCCAACGAGAAGGCCTTCGGCGCCAAGGCCGTCATCACCCTCAAGGACGGCACCGTCCTCGAGGACGAGCTGGCCGTCGCCGACGCCCACCCGCTGGGCGCGCACCCCTTCACCCGGGACCAGTACATCAACAAGTTCCGCACCCTGGCCGAGGGCCTGGTCGACGAGAAGGAGCAGGACCGCTTCCTCGAGGCCGCGCAGAACACCCTGTCCCTGGACGCCGGCGAGCTCAACCAGCTCACCGTCACCTTCTCCGAGGACGTGCTGGCCAAGGCCCCGAAGATCAACGAGGGGCTGTTCTAGGATGGCCGGGCTCTACTCCAGCAACGTCTCCGCCACCGACCGCCGCAAGACGTTCCGGGAGAGCCTGGCCTCGGAGAAGATCACCCGCCTCCCGGGCGCCTTCTCCCCGTTGGTCGCCCGTGCGATCCAGGAGGCCGGCTTCGAGGGCGTCTACGTCTCCGGCGCCGTGGTCTCCGCCGACCTGGCCCTGCCGGACATCGGCCTGACCACCCTGACCGAGGTCGCCGGACGCTCCCGCCAGATCGCCCGCTCCACCGACCTGCCGGTCCTGGTGGACGCCGACACCGGCTTCGGTGAGCCGATGTCCGCCGCCCGCACCGTCTCCGAGCTGGAGGACGCCGGGGTCGCGGGTTGCCACCTGGAGGACCAGGTCAACCCGAAGCGCTGCGGCCACCTCGACGGCAAGGAGGTCGTCCCCGCCGACGTCATGCTGCGTCGCATCAGCGCCGCGGTGAAGGAGCGTCGCGACGACCAGTTCGTCATCTGCGCCCGGACCGACGCCGCCGGTGTCGAGGGCATCGACTCCGCCATCGAGCGGGCGAAGGCCTACGCCGACGCCGGTGCCGACCTGATCTTCACCGAGGCACTGCACACCCCGGAGGACTTCGAGAAGTTCCGCGCGGCAGTGGACGTCCCGCTGCTGGCGAACATGACCGAGTTCGGCAAGTCCGAGCTGCTGCCGGCCACGTTGCTGGAGGAGATCGGCTTCAACGCCGTCATCTTCCCGGTCACCACGCTGCGCATCGCCATGGGACAGGTCGAGCAGGCCCTGGGCGAGATCGCCTCCACCGGCACCCAGACCGACTGGCTGGACCGCATGCAGCACCGCTCCCGGCTCTACGAGCTGCTGCGTTACGACGAGTACAACGAGTTCGACCAGGGAGTCTTCACCTACTCCCGCGAGAACTACGACCCCACCAAGTAACCCGAGTTACCCACCACAACTCAACCACCGAGAGGAACCACTGATGAGCGATTCCACCCCCGAGATCCGCAAGGGCCTGAACGGCGTCGTCGTCGACGAGACGGCCGTGTCCAAGGTCAACCCGGAGACCAACTCCCTGACCTACCGCGGCTACCCCGTGCAGGACCTCGTCAAGAACTGCACCTTCGAGGACGTCGCCTACCTGCTCTGGAACGGTGAGCTGCCCACCTGGCGCGAGGCCCAGGAGTTCGGCCAGCGTGAGCGCGCCATGCGCCCGCTGTCCCGCAGTCTCCTGGACGTCATCAACTCGATGCCCAAGACGGCCCACCCGATGGACGTGGTGCGTACCGCCATCAGCTGGCTCGGTGCCGAGGACGTCACCAACGAGGACAGCAGCGCCGACACCGTGCGCCGCACCGGCGTGAACCTGCTGGCCAAGCTGCCCGGCATCGTGGCCTACGACCTGCGTCGTCGCCGCGACCTGGAGTACATCCCGCCGTCGCGTACCCGCGGTATCGCGTCCAACTTCCTGTACATGTGCTTCGGTGACACCCCGGAGTCCCCGGCCAACATGGTCGACGACGTCAAGGCATTCGACGAGTCGCTCATTCTCTACGCCGAGCATTCCTTCAACGCCTCGACCTTCACCGGTCGCGTGATCACCTCCACCACCTCGGACGTCTACTCCGCAGTCACCGGTGCCGTCGGCGCCCTCAAGGGTGCCCTGCACGGTGGTGCCAACGAGGCCGTGATGCACAACTTCATCGAGGTCGACGACCCGGCGAAGGCCGAGGAGTGGGTCCTGAACAAGGCCGACAACAAAGAGAAGATCATGGGCTTCGGCCACCGTGTGTACAAGAAGGGCGACTCGCGCGTGCCGTCCATGGAGGCCGCCATGCGCCGCACCGCCGCCAATCACGACGGTGACAAGTGGGTCCAGATGTACGACAACATGCAGGCGGCCATGGAGAAGCGCACCGGCATCCTGCCGAACCTCGACTTCCCCGCCGGCCCGACCTACTACATGCTCGGCATCGACATCCCGTTCTTCACCCCGATCTTCGTGATCTCCCGCGTCGTCGGCTGGACCGCGCACATCGTGGAGCAGAACGAGTCCAACGCCCTGATCCGCCCGCTGAGCGCCTACAACGGCGTCCCGCAGCGCAACGTCGCCGACGCCGTCAACAGCAGCAAGAACTAGGCCGTTTGTCACGCCGTCACCGGTGTGACAGGCACGCCCCCACGGCACAGTAGCCACCTCAGGTCCGGTGAAGCACCGCAGTCGCGACGTGTATTGCTGGGCCTGTGGTGTTTGTGAACCCCCTACAATTGCCGGATAGACCAGCCGGATAGACCAGCTGCAGAAATAGCCCCGGGACGCGTGGGACAACACCCCGCCCCCGCCCGACCGAAAGGACGCCACCACATGGCTCCCCTACCGTCATTCTCCAAGATCGTCGTCGCCAACCGCGGCGAGATCGCCGTCCGCGCCTTCCGCGCCGCCTACGAGACCGGTGCGTCCACCGTCGCGGTGTACCCCCGCGAGGACCGCAACTCCTTCCACCGCGCCTTCGCCGACGAAGCCGTGCGCATCGGCACCGAAGGTTCGCCGGTCAAGGCGTACCTCGACCCCGACGAGATCATCCGCGCCGCGGTGCAGACCGGGGCGGACGCCGTCTACCCCGGATACGGGTTCCTCTCCGAGAACGCGGCCCTGGCACGTAAGTGCGCCGAGAACGGACTGACCTTCATCGGGCCGTCGCCGGAGACTCTGGATCTGACCGGCGACAAGTCCGCGGCGGTGGAAGCCGCCCGCAAGGCCGGCCTGCCGATCCTGGACGACTCCGAGCCCAGCGAGGACCTCGACGAGCTGGTCTCCTATGCCGAGGGACGCGCCTACCCGCTGTTCGTCAAGGCCGTCGCCGGTGGTGGCGGACGAGGGATGCGCTTTGTCGGCTCCCCCGAGGAACTGCGCGCCAAGGCCGCCGAGGCATCCCGCGAGGCTGCCGCCGCCTTCGGTGACGGTCGGGTGTACATCGAACGTGCGGTGATCAACCCGCAGCACATCGAGGTCCAGATCCTCGGTGACACCCAGGGCAACATCATCCACCTGTACGAGCGTGACTGCTCCCTGCAGCGTCGCCACCAGAAGGTCGTGGAGATCGCCCCGGCACAGCACATCTCGGAAGAGTTGCGCGACCGGATCTGCGCGGACGCGGTGAAGTTCTGCGAGTCAATCAACTACTACGGCGCCGGCACCGTGGAGTTCCTCGTCGACGAGAACGAGAATCACGTCTTCATCGAGATGAACCCGCGTATCCAGGTCGAGCACACCGTCACCGAGGAGGTCACCTCCGTCGACCTGGTCAAGGCGCAGATGAACATCCTCGCCGGCGCATCGCTGGAGGACATGGGCCTGAGCCAGGACAGCATCCAGCTGCGCGGCGCGGCCCTGCAGACCCGCATCACCACCGAGGACCCGAACAACGGCTTCCGTCCGGACACCGGTGTCATCACCGCCTACCGTTCCCCGGGTGGCGCTGGCGTGCGTCTCGACGGGGCGGCGTCGCTCGGTGGCGAGATCACCGCACACTTCGACTCCATGCTGGTGAAGATGACCTGCCGTGGCGCGGACTTCAACCAGGCGGTCACCCGTGCCCAGCGTGCCCTCAACGAGTTCACCGTCTCCGGTGTCGCCACCAACATCGGCTTCCTGCGGGCCCTGCTGCGCGAGGAGGACTTCCAGACCAAGCGCATCGCCACGTCCTTCATCGCCGACCACCCGCACCTGCTGGCCGCCCCGCCGGCCGACGACGAGCCGGGCCGACTGCTCGACTTCCTCGCCGACGTGACCGTCAACCGGCCCAACGGCGACCGCCCGACCGATATCGTCCCCCGCCGCAAGTTGCCCTCGGTCGTCACCCCGCGCGACGCGAAGACCACCGGTGAAGGTGTCATGGCACCGCCGATGCCGCTCGGCACCCGCGACCGCCTGCTCGAGGTCGGCCCGGCGGAGTTCGCCCGACAGCTGCGCGCCCAGAAGGCGCTGGCCGTCACCGACACCACCTTCCGCGACGCCCACCAGTCGCTGCTGGCCACCCGGGTGCGCACCGCCTCGCTGATCTCCGCGGCAGAAGCCGTCGGACGGCTCACCCCGGAACTTCTCTCCGTCGAGGCCTGGGGTGGCGCGACCTACGACGTCGCCCTGCAGTTCCTCCACGAAAACCCGTGGGAGCGCCTGGACCAGCTGCGCGAGGTGATGCCGAACACCAACATCCAGATGCTGCTGCGCGGCCGCAACACCGTCGGCTACACCCCCTACCCCGACGTCGTGGCGAAGTCCTTCGTCGCCGAGGCCGCGAAGTCCGGTGTGGACATCTTCCGCATCTTCGACGCCCTCAATGACATCGACCAGATGCGCACCGCCATCGACGCGGTCCTGGAGACCGGGACCGGAGTCGCCGAGGTCGCGATGGCCTACGCCGGTGACCTGTCGAACCCGGACGAGAAGCTCTACACCCTCGACTACTACCTGAAGCTCGCCGAGAAGATCGTCGAGTCTGGCGCCCACGTCCTGGCGATCAAGGACATGGCCGGACTGCTGCGTCCGGCCGCGGCGACCACACTGGTCACCGCTCTGCGCAAGAACTTCGACCTGCCGGTGCACGTCCACACCCACGACACCGCCGGTGGTCAGCTCGCCACCTACCTCGCCGCGGCGAACGCCGGGGCGGACGCGGTCGACGGTGCCTCGGCGTCGATGGCCGGGACGACCTCTCAGCCGTCGCTGTCGGCGATCGTCGCCGCCTTCGCCCACACCGAGCGTGACACCGGCATCTCCTTGGACGCCGTGAACTCCATGGAGCCCTACTGGGAGGCCGTGCGTTCGCTCTACAGCCCCTTTGAGTCCGGGCTGGCAGGGCCGACCGGCCGGGTGTACGCCCACGAGATCCCCGGTGGTCAGCTGTCCAACCTGCGCACCCAGGCCGTGGCGCTGGGCCTCGGTGACCGCTTCGAGCTCATCGAGGACGCCTACGCCGGGGTCAACAACCTGCTGGGGCGGCCGACCAAGGTCACCCCGTCCTCCAAGGTCGTCGGAGACCTGGCGCTGCACCTCGTCGGCGCCGGAGTCTCGGTCGAGGAGTTCGCCGCCGACCCGCAGAAGTACGACATCCCCGCGTCCGTGATCGCCTTCCTGCGCGGCGAGCTGGGCACCCCGCCCGGTGGCTGGCCGGAGCCGCTGCGCACCAAGGCCCTGGAGGGACGCGCATCCACCGCCTCGCGCGTCACCGAGATCCCCGCCGAGGAGGAGGCTCACCTGGAGGGCGAGTCCAGCCAGGAGCGCCGGGACGCCCTGAGCCGCCTGCTGTTCCCGAAGGAGTCTGCCGGCTTCGAGGAGCATCTGCGCACCTTCGGCGACACCTCGGTGCTGTCTGACCGCCAGTTCTTCTACGGCCTGCAGGAGGGCGAGGAGACCGCGGTGCGGATCAAGAACAACCCGCCGATGGTGGTCCGCCTGGACGCCGTCGGTGAGCCCGACGAGAAGGGCATGCGTCAGGTCGTGATGAACGTCAACGGGCAGATCCGCCCGATGCGGGTGCGTGACCGGTCCGTCGAATCGGTCACCGCGGCCGCGGAGAAGGCTGATCCGGCTGTGGCCGGGCACGTCGCCGCCCCGTTCGCCGGTGCCGTCACGGTCACCGCGTCGGTCGGCGACGAGGTGAAGGCCGGCGATGCCGTGGCCGTGATCGAGGCCATGAAGATGGAGGCCACCATCACCGCCCCGGTCGACGGCAAGGTCGCCCGGGTCGTCATGACCAAGCCGACGAAGGTGGAGGGCGGCGACCTGCTCGTCGTGGTGGAGTAGCCCCGGCTGCTCTCCTCTTCCTGCCTTCTCCCCTTCCCCTTCTCCCTCTACCCTCCCTCCCCCTCCCCCTCGACCCCCTTCGCCTCGCCTCGCCTGATGTCAGAAGCGTGGGATGGATCGCTGGTTTTCCGCTCGGATCACAGCGATTCATCCCACGTTTCTGACATGGCCTGGATCAGAGGCGCTTCATCACCATCGTGGAGGTCAACCGCTCGACCCCGGGGAGTGTGCCCAGCACCGTGTCGTAGAGCTCCTGGTATCCGGCCAGATCGTTGGTCAGGGTGCGAAGCATGTAGTCGGTCTCGCCGAACATGCGCTCGGCGGAAACGATGGCCTCCTGCTCAACCACCGCCTTCTCGAACGCGGCGATGGTGGACTGGTCCGTCCGCCCCATGGTCACCATGACCACCGCCTCGAAGGACAGCCCCAGCTTCGTCGGATCCACCTCCGCGCGGTAGCCGAGGATCACACCGCTGGACTCGAGTTCCTTCAGCCGCCGATGACAGGTGGAGACGCTGAGGCGCACGCGGGTCGCAAGGTCGGTGACACTTATCCGGCCATCCTCACGTAGCAGTGAAATTATTTCCCGGTCAATCTTGTCCATCTGGTTAATTATTGCATAGAGTCCGGTGTTAGCTCGAAAAGTTCGAAACACCTTCCCGGGATTCTGCAATAGACTTGTGACCTGTGGAAACAGCTCTCGTCCTGCAGTTCGCCGTCACCGCCGGCCTCTTCGCCCTCATGCCCGGAGCCGACTGGGCCTACGCCATCGGCGCCGGCCTGAAGTCGCCGTCCTCACGCGCCCTGGCCGCGCCGGTCCTCGGACTGGCCAGTGGATACGTGATCATGGTCGGGGTCATCGCCGTCGGAATCGGCGCACTCGTCGCCGCCAACCCGGCCGCACTGACCCTGCTCACGGTGATCGGCTCCTGCTACATCATCTACCTGGGCATCAGCACCCTGGTCAGCCTGCGCCGCCCCGCCAGCGCACTGGTCTCCTCCGACGCCGTGTCCGCGACAGGAGGCGGCGCTGCCAGTGACGGATCAACAGACAACGGACTGCTGGGTTCCTACCTGCGTGGCATGGGCGTCAGCGGAATCAACCCGAAGGGCCTGATGCTGCTGCTGGCCCTGCTGCCCCAGTTCCTCACCCCCGGCGGGTGGGCGTCCGGCATCCAGATCACGTTGCTCGGCGGAATCTTCATCATCGAGGCACTGCTGGTCTACTCCAGTGTCGCGGTGCTGGCGCGTGCCCTGCTGCAGAGTCGACCTCGCCTGAACCTCGCGGTCAGTCTCGGCTCTGGAGTATTCCTCACCGTTTTCGGTGGCTGGCTGCTGGTGGACGCCCTGCTCGTCTGACGTCGGAACCCTGATGTCAGATTCGTGGGACGACTCGCCGTAGGTCCGGGCGAGAACCCAGCGATTCATCCCACTTTGCTGACATGGGTGTATCTGAAGCTAGACATCGAAAAGGGAACCGATGCCGTAGGTCAGGGCGAGCCCCAGCGCACCGCCGACCAACAGCCGCACCGTGGACCGCCGTACCGGGTTGCCCGCCAGCTTCGCCGACAGCGCGCCGGTGATCGCCAGCACCCCGAGGGTGACCAGGATCAGGATCACCATGCCCCAGGCCTCGGTGCCGAGGAACACCGACAGGATCGGCAGCATCGCCCCCAGCACGAAGGCCGCCGCCGAGGTCCCCGCCGCAGCCCACGGGCTGGTCAGTTCCTCCGAGTCCAGGCCCAGTTCCAGCTGCAGGTGGGCGGCCAACGGGTCCTTGTCACTGATCTCCTGCGCCGCCCGGTCGGCGGTCTCCTTCCCGATGCCGTAGCCCTGCAGGATCTGCGACATCTCCTCGCGCTCCTCGTCCGGCATCTCCCTCAGCTCGCGCGTCTCCTGGGCGATCATGGTGCGCTCACTGTCCCGCTGGGCGGACACCGACACATACTCCCCCAGCGCCATCGACACCGCGCCAGCCACCGTGGAGGCCACACCGGCGGTCATCACCGTCGTCGGTTCCGCCCCCGCAGCGATCATCGCCAGCATCATCGCCGAGATCGACACGATGCCGTCATTGGCCCCCAGCACCCCGGCACGGAGCATGTTCAGCTTCGATCCGACGGTCGTGCCGTGCGGTTCGCCGACATGTGGCGGCACCGGCGCGATGTGGTTCTCCTGCGTACCCATGGCCCCAGAATAGACCGAAGAAATACACCTTGACCAGCAAGGACAGCCACCCCATGGCAGTGTCAGGCTAACCGTTGAACAAGGTACCGATACCATAGGTGACCGCCAGGCCGACCGCACCACCGGTCAGCAGTCGCCCGGCTGAGCGGGCCACCGGGTTCCCCGCCAGCTTCGCCGACAGTGCCCCGGTCATCATCAGCGTCCCCAAGGTGACCAGGATCAGCGTCAGCACCGCCCATCCCTCCGGGGCGAAGACCGCCGCCAGCATCGGCAACGCCGCGCCGATCAGGAACGAGCCGGACGCCGTCCCCGCCGCCACCCACGGACTGTTCAGCTGTGTGGAGTCCAGCCCGTACTCCAACTGCAGGTGCGCGGGCAGCGGATCATTGGTCTCGATCTCCCGGGCCGCCTTGTCGGCGGTTTCCACGGAGATGCCGAAGTCCTGCAGCAGCTCTGACATCTCCTCCCGCTCCAGGTGCGGGGTCTCCTGCAGTTCGGTGGACTCCTGGTCGATCGCGGTGCGCTGGGTGTCGCGCTGGGCGGAGACCGACACGTACTCCGCCACCCCGATCGACACCGCCCCTGCGGTGGTCGCAGCCACCCCGACGGTCAGCACCGTCGTCGATTCCGCCCCGCGGCCACCATGCCCAGCAGCATCGCCGCGATCGAGACGATACCGTCATTGGACCCGTTCACTGCGGCGCGTAGGGCGTTGAGCCTGGCGCTCAGTGACATTCCCTCGGCCACAGTGTCTCTCCCTCTGTCCCGCTACGTCCCTACAGGATCTCGCCCGGGGTGTAGGACGCTGCCTCAGGATGGCGTCCGACAACCTCGTCGACCCGGGCGAGCACCCGGTCGACCTGGTCCTCGGCCGCACCGATGAAAGCGTGACGGTCGGCCAGGGCGGTGTTCAGGGCGTCCTCGTCCAACGGCAGCCGCTCGTCGGCGGCGAGGCGCTCGACGAGATCCTGACCGCCACCGTTCTCGCGCATGTTCAGCGCCACGGCCACGGCGTTCTCCTTGATGACCTCGTGTGCGGTCTCGCGGCCGACCCCGGCGCGCACCGCGGCCATGAGGATGCGGGTGGTGGCGAGGAACGGCAGGTAGCGCTCCAGCTCACGGTCGATCATGGCGGGGAAGGCACCGAACTCGTCGAGGACGGTGAGGAAGGTCTCGCACATGCCGTCGAAGGCGAAGAAGGCGTCCGGCAGGGCGACGCGGCGCACCACGGAGCAGAAGACGTCACCCTCGTTCCACTGGGATCCGGCAAGGTCGGAGGTCATGGTCATGTAGCCGCGCAGGATGATCTGCAGTCCGCCGACACGCTCGCAGGAGCGGGCGTTCATCTTGTGCGGCATCGCGGAGGAACCGACCTGGCCTTCCTTGAAGCCCTCGGTGACGGTCTCGTTGCCGGCCATCAGGCGGATCGTCATCGACAGCGAGGACATCGCGGCACCGACCTCGACGAGGGCGGACAGGGCGTCGAAGTCGAGGGAGCGCGGGTAGACCTGACCGACGGAGTCGAAGATGCGGGAGAAGCCGAGCTCGTCGGCGATGGTCTGCTCCAGGCCTGCGAGCTTGGCGGTGTTGCCACCGAGCAGGTCGAGCATGTCCTGGCTGGTGCCCATCGGGCCCTTGATGCCGCGCAGCGGGTAGCGGTCCAGCAGGTTCTCGATGCGCTCGATGCCCAGCAGCAGCTCGTCAGCGGCGGAGGCGAAACGCTTGCCCAGCGTGGTGGCCTGTGCGGCGACGTTGTGGGAGCGTCCTGCCATGACCTGGGACTTGTAGTCGCCAGCGAGACGAGCGATCTGGGCCAGCACGGCGACGGCCTTGTCGCGGGCGATGGTCAGCGACTGGTGGATCTGCAGCTGCTCGACGTTCTCGGTGAGGTCACGACTGGTCATCCCCTTGTGAATGTCCTCGTGACCGGCAAGCGCGTTAAACTCCTCGATGCGGGCCTTGACGTCGTGGCGGGTGATCTTCTCCCGCTCGGCGATGGAGCCCAGGTCGATTTGGTCGATGACCTTCTCGTAGTCGTCGACGGCCCCCTCGGCGATGTCGACGCCCATCTCCTTCTGCGCCTTCATCACCGCGATCCACAGGCGACGCTCGGCGAGGATCTTGTCCTCGGCGCTCCAGATGGAGGTCAGTTCGGGGGAGGCGTATCGGTTCGCCAGGACATTCGAGATCTTCTTCTTGTCAGCCACGCCGTCCAGTATCCCATACGTGCCTGACAGGCTGCTGAAGCAGTTGACCTGCGTCCCGCTCGCCACCGCCGCAGCCGAGAATCGAGACACAAGGGTGGGGACATCCATAGGGTGACTCTCATCTACAACATCCCAGGCGGAACTCCTGAGAACGACTTGACGACCGAGGTGCACTTCACCGATCCGGAAAGGGAACCCGAGTTCGGTGGCGGTCTCGGTCACGGAGGCGGCGAAGACGACAGCCGTGCCTCTCTGAAGACCGGAATTCCCAATGAAGACATCGACCGTATCGTGGTCACGGCGACTCCCGTCAACGGCGGCACCGAGACCTGCACGCTCGACGTGGAATAAACCCCGCTAGGCCGGCTGGCAGACCGGGCACCAGTAGATCTTCCGGGCGGCCATCTCCCCGGTCTCCACGGGCGTCCCGCACACGTGGCACGGCAGCCCGGCACGCCGGTAGACGTACACCTCGCCGCCGTGGTCGTCCTTGCGCGGCTCCCGCCCCATCGCCTCCGGGGTGTGCTCGGCACGCACCGTGTCGATGCGTCCGGTCTCCTCCCCTTCGGCCATCAGTTCCACCAGGTCATCCCAGATCGCGGTGAGTTCCTCCTCACTGAGGGACTTTCCCGGCAGCGTGGGGCTCAGCCCCAACCGGAACAGCACCTCGGTGCGGTAGATACTGCCGACCCCGGGGTACAGCGACTGGTCCATCAGCAGCGCGCCGATGGGCTTCGCAGAGCGCCGGGTGCGGGCGAACACCTTCGCCAGCTTCTCCGGGTCCACCGGTCGCAACGGGTCAGCGCCGAGCTTCGCCAGCGCAGCGTCCTGCTCCGCCGGGTCGATGAGGACGCACCGTTGCGGCCCACGCAGGTCCGCGGCGACGTCGTCGGAGGCGATGCGCAACCGCACCTGGCCGCGCGGTTCGGACAGCGGTTCGAAGGTCAGCGTGCCGATCAGCCCGAGGTGGATGTGCACGATACCGGCCGGGAAGTGGATGAACAGGTGCTTTCCCCACGCCTCGGCCTCCTCCATGACACTGCCGTCGAGCATCGCCGCTTCCGTCGTCCAGCGTCCCTGCGGGGAGCTGACCTGGACCTCTTTGCCGGCGAACTCTTTATTGAGCATGCGGGCCAGCCGGTGGATGACATGGCCCTCAGGCATCAGTCACCTCACCGAGCTCGCCGCCGGTCGACCCGCCGGTGACCTCGGCGACCAGACCGTCGAAACGGACGCCGACCTGTGCCCGGGCGGTGGCCAACACCGCGGCCAGCTGAGCGTCGTTCATCCCGGCGCCGACCGGACGGTGCAGCGCGCTGGTCATGATGACGTCGCCGGAGTCGCCGGTGACCACGCTGACCACCCCGTCAGGGTCGGTGTTGACCTGGCCGCACACCGCACGCAGCCAGTCCAGCGCCTCGGCCGGGACCTCACCAGCGTCACCAAACGCCGCGCCGGTGGTGACGGTGAGCGTGCCGTCGTGCAGGGCGATGTCGGGTGCGGCGGCACCGACGGTGCGGACGTAACCGTTGCCGCGGCGTCCGGACGCCCCGTTCTCCTTAATGCTCACGGTCTCACCGGGGACCACGGCGGCGATGCGGTCGAGAGTCACCGGGTCGCCGGCGACCAGGGCGGTGCTGTCCGCGGTATCAGGGGCGTCGGAGCCACCCGTGTCGGCGTCTGCGCCTGCGTCTGGGTCCTCTCCACCCTCCGCGTCCGCGCCCTCGGACGGTTCCTCGGCCGCGTCCTCCAGCTCGACCCGTGCCGCGTCCGGGAACTGCTCGTCCAGGAACTCGGTGACCTGCGACAACCCGGCCAGCGCCCGACGCACCCACTCGTCTACCTGCGCCGGGCCCACCCCGGCCGAGCAATCCATCACGGAATCGAGGTGGACGCGGGCATCACCGTCGACGTCGAGCACCGCCACCGCCCGCGGCACCGTGTGCCGGGCATTCCAGTCGTTCAGGACGCGACGATGCTCCTCGGCGTCCCCGTCCAACACACCGTCCCAGTCGGCACTGAGCACCAGGGACAGCGGCGAGCGACCCAGGAGCACCGCGGCATCCATGTCCTCGACCTGCAGCAACAGCACCGCCCGGGTGTCTGCGTCAGTCACTGCAGCACCGTCAGCGCCTTCGGCCCCCTGCTGCGTGAAGTCGCACCCGACCCGGACCAACGCCCGACGCAGTTCTGCGGACACCTCCGCCGCATCGGTCAGCATCGCCACCGTTGAACTGGCAGTTCCGGCGGATCCGGCGGACACTGGAGCCCGGCCAGCCCGGCCAGCCCGTCCAGCCTCTCCGGCCCGACCAGCCTGCCCGGCCTGTGCCTTCTGTGCCGCCTGCGCGCGCTTGTCCCGCCGTCGTCCGAACATCTGCCCCGTCTCTCCTACCTGCTCCAGCTACTCGTCCGACTCATCTGACTCCTCCGCATCATCTGGATCACCGGTGACCTCGATAATCTGGTCCACCTGGCGGTCCACGATGTCCATCAGGATCCGCGGTTCCTCGATGCCACTGGCGGACACCCGGAAGCCGATGTCGCCGACGGTGCCGACGACCAGGGATGTCGGTTCGTCCCCACCCGGGGCCTGCGAATCACCGACGATGGTGATGACCTGGACGCCCTCGGCACCGATCACCTCGGTCTCCTCGGCCGAGACCTGGTAGGTCGTCGCCGGGGTTCCTGGGTCCGCCTCATTTTCCTGTGTGAAGGACTCGCACACCGACAGGTCGTCCGGCACCGCGAACGCTTCCGGATCGGTGGAGACCATGGCCTGCACCACCGCCGGATCGCGCTCGTCATGCGGCAGGAACTCCACCGCGGCAGTGGTGTCGGAATGCTCACGCAGGTCCATCAGCACGCTGACCGCCGTCGGTGACAATGTGGCGCACTCGGCAGGGTCGGTCACCGTGGCATCGGCGATCTCGCGGAGTTCGTCGAACTGCTCGTCGTCGCCGAGGACCTCGGCCACGTCATTCCAGCTGTAGCCGGCCGGTGAAGCCGAATCGGTGAGCATCAGGTCGGACGGTGCGGGTGCGCCGCCGGAACCACTGCCGCCGCCGCTACCTGTACCGCCACCGGCGGCACCGTCACCGTCGTCGTCACTGCCGCACGCGGTCAGTCCACCACCAGCCACCAGGGCCAGTGCCAGCCCCAGGCCGGCACCTCTGCTGACCCGGTGCGTCCTGCCTGTCGCGTTCGACCTGTTCGTCGTACTCGCCGTACTCGTCCTACCCGTCCAGCTACGCATGGCCCACCTTTGTACCCGGCTTCACTCCGGGATGCTGATCCGGCCCTCGACCGCGGCCAGACCGATGTCGGATCGGTAGTGCCCACCGGGCAGGTCGATGTTCTCCAGCTCGGCATAGGCCGCGGCACGGGCCTCCTCCAACGTTTCGCCGTGGGCGATGACGTTCAGGACGCGCCCGCCGGCCGACACCAGGCCGCCCTCACGCTCCGGGTCGTCGGCGACACCGGCAGCGCGGACGCCACGGGCCTCGTCGCCGGCAGCGGCACCGGAGATCGGCGCCCCGGTGACCGGGGACTCCGGGTAGCCCTCGGCGGCGAGCACCACGGTCACGGCGTAGCCGTCGCGCCAGACCAGCGGCCCGAGCTGGTCCAGGGTGCCGGTCGCCACGGCGTTGAGCACCCCGCCCAGCGGGGTCTCCAGCAGGTCCAGCACCGCCTGGGTCTCCGGGTCACCGAAGCGGCAGTTGAACTCCACCACCGCCGGACCTTCGGAACCCCACGCCAGACCGGCGTAGAGCAGGCCGGAGAACGGGCAACCCTCGGCGACCATCTGCTTGGCGACCGGCACGCAGACCTCGTCGACGATGCGCTGCACACCGTCGGCCGGCAGCCACGGCAGCGGGGTGTAGGCACCCATGCCGCCGGTGTTCGGGCCCTCGTCGTTGTCGCCGACGCGCTTGTGGTCCTGGGCGGGCAGCAGCGGGACGACGGTCTCGCCGTCGACCAGGCAGAACAGGGAGACCTCCGGGCCGTCCAGGAAGCTCTCCAGCAACACCGGGTTACCACCGGCGTGGACGTCGTGGACGTGGGCGATCGCGGCGTCCCGGTCGGGGGTGACCACGACACCCTTGCCGCCGGCGAGGCCGTCGTCCTTCACCACCCAAGTGGGGCCGAAGCGGTCGATCGCGGCGGCGATGTCAGCGTCCGACGCCCCCGGGGTGATGGGCTCGGCGTGGGCCGTCCGTACCCCGGCGGTGGCCATGACCTCCTTTGCGAAAGCCTTGGAGCCCTCGATGCGGGCGGCGGCGGCCGAGGGGCCGAACACGGCGAAGCCCTCTGCGCGCAAGGCGTCGGCGACACCTGCGACCAGCGGGATCTCCGGACCGATGACCACCAGGTCAGCGGCGAGCTCGCGGGCCAGGGCCACGACAGCCTCGGCGTCATCACCCTTGATCCCCGGGTGCTGGGTGGCGACACCGGCGATGCCTGGATTGCCGGGGGCGACATGCAGCTCGGTGACCTGCGGGTCGTTGGAGAGTGAGTAGGCCAGGGCGTGTTCGCGGGCTCCATTGCCGATGACGAGTGTGCGCATGGTCACCGAGTTTAACCGCTACGATCAAGAGCATGTCTACCGCACCATCAGTGTTCAGCAAGATCATCTCCGGCGAGCTGCCCGGCCGCTTCGTCTACCGTGACGAGACCGTCGCCGCCTTCCTGACCATCGAACCGGTCACCTACGGCCACACCCTGGTCGTCCCGGTCGAGGAAGTCGACAAGTGGACCGACGCCGACCCGTCGCTGTGGGCGCACCTCAACGAGGTGGCGCAATACGTGGGCAAGGCCATCGTCGACGAGTTCGACGCCCCACGCGCCGGCTACCTCATCGCCGGTTTCGAGGTGCCGCACGCCCACATCCACGTCTTCCCCGCCGCCGACATGTCCGGCTACAACCTGGCCAATGCGCTGGGGATGAACGACACCGACGCCGACGAGATGGACGCCGCCGCCGAGAAGATCCGTGCCGGCCTGCGTGCCCAGGGTGTGACCGGTGTCGCCGGTGGCTCTGTCGGCGACGCTGCCGGCGACTCTGGCGGCGACTCTGGCGAGTGAGTCACCGATGAGCGGTAAGCAGAGTGAGAGTCCGAGGCGGCCCCACATCGCCGACGACCTGATGGACCAGCTGGGCGAATCCGTCCGTGAGCAGGTGGAGCTGTCCAGGGACTTCCTCGACGACGAGACCATCGAGTCCATCACCCACGCCATCGCGGAGAACGCCGAGCTCCAGGAGCAGGCGAACAAGAAGATGAAGGAGACCGTCGGCCCGGCGAAGGCCTTCCTTGAACAGCTCTCGAGCTTCACCGACGGGGTACGCACCACCCTGGAGCTGCCGTCACGCCTGCTGCCGAAGACTCCGCAGTTGCCGGGGCGTCCTGAAAGAATCCCTATCGGTGCACGCGCCTACACCGTCGGTTGCGTCGACGACCTGTGGCATGCGAAACCGTCGCCGGAGCGTCCGTACCCGGTGGTGCTGATCCACGGCACGATCTCCTCGAAGAACGCCTGGCAGAACCTGGTTCTGACCCTCCGTGACCAGGGCTATGCCGTCTTCGCACCGGACTACGGGATGCACGGCACGCAGGACGTCCTGGATTCTGCGGCGGACATCGACGCCTACCTCACCCAGGTGCTGGCGGCGACCGGTGCCGAGAAGCTCGACATCGTGGCACATTCCCAGGGCGGACTGATCGCCCGGTACTGGATCAACGAGATGGGCGGGGCAGACAAGGTGCACCACCTGGTGACGCTGTCGGCCCCGCACCACGGCACCACGGTGCGCGGGCTGCTGGCTGAAGTGCTGACCGCCAATGAGACCACTGCCCGGGTGGCGGAGTCGGTGGTGACCCGGTTCATGGGGCCGGCCGGAATGCAGCAGGTCGTGGGGTCGCCGCTGATTGAGACGATGACGACCGGGCCGGAGACCCGCCCGGGCATCCGCTACTCGTGTCTGGCCACGCGCAACGACACCACGGTGGTGCCTTTCGAGACCGCGTTCCTGGAGGCTGACGCGGACGGGGGTGCCGACCCGGACACTGCTGCCCCGGCGCGGGTGTGGAACGCATTCGTGCAGGACCACAGGGTGGGACGCGTCCGCCACGACGAGATGCCGGCGAATGAGCAGGTCCAGGAGTTGGTCGCGAAGATCCTCGCGGAGGGCCTGAGCGACTGAGGTCACCCCTCGCCCACTCCCCCCCTCCTCCCGCAGCCCCTCGGACTCCCACTCCCGCCCCCGGGTGGTTCTGCCCCTTTCCTGCCACCTGGGAGCGGGAGTTTCAGCTCCGGTATCGCTAAGTGTCCCTATTTCGGTCGTTCCACGTGTAGTGAGATGACCGAAATGGGGACACTTAGCGTCTTAGCGCCTTAGCGCCCCAAGGCCCAGCATCCCGGTACCCGCCGTCTTCCCGGAGCTCGCCCGGCGAATCGGATCGTCGCCAGTCACTTGCAGCCCTACTGCTTACCGAGTAAGTTACCGGGTAACTTACCCGGTAAGTCGACCGCGAGACCTACTGACAGCCGGGTGACACCACTGAACCGAAGTCACCCGGAAACGAACGGAAACCCCGGTAGCCCATGTCCATCAAGTTCGCCCTCCTCAGCCTGCTGGCCGAGCAACCGGCCAGCGTCGGCCAACTCAAGAGCACCTTTGAACAGCGCACCCACGACACCTGGCCGGTGAATGTGGGGCAGGTGTACCAGACCGTCCAACGTCTCCTCCGCGACGGACTCGTGGAGATCACCACCGACAGCAGCGGCACCGCCCCCGGCTCCGGACCGTCCGGCCGCCAGCCAGGCCGCCACACCGAGGTCTTCGTCCCCACCGCCGACGGCCTGGCCGAACTCAACCACTGGTGGCGGGAACCCATCCTCCCCCCACCGAATGACCGCGACGATCTGGTCATCAAGACCGCCATGGCCGCAGCTACCACACCCGGCTCCCTGCCAGCTGGGCTGAGCTTCACTGACGTCCTCCACGAGCAACGCCTCGCCGTCCTCGGTGAACTGCGCGAGCTGACCATCCGCAAGGCCCAGATCCCGCCGAGCACCGCTGCCGACCGGCTGCAACTGGAGCGACGCATCTTCGACCTGGAATCCCAGATCCGGTGGCTCGACCAGATCGAACAGTTCCCCGCCGCACCACCGACAGCGCCCTCCCCCTCCACGACCGACTCCCCCGTCACCTCGAACCCCACCGACCCGACCCAGGAGCCCTCATGAGCCGCCCGAACTCCTCCTCCCCTCTCTCCCCGCAGCGACTGGCCGGCACCGAACAGTCCACCGAAGCCGCAGCCCTGCACCTTGAACAGGTCAGCCGCTTCCATGAGGACGGCCCGACCGTGGTCACCGCCCTCGACCGCGTCACCCTGACCGTGGAGCCCGGTGAACTCGTCGCGGTGATGGGACCGTCCGGCTCCGGCAAGTCCACCCTGCTCAACGTCGCCGGCACACTCGACACCGCCAGCGACGGGCGCGTCCTGATCGGCGGGGTGGATGTCTCCCACCTCACCCCCAAGGCCCGTGCCGAGGTGCGCCGCACCCACGTCGGCTATGTCTTCCAGCACTACAACCTGATCCCCACCCTCACCGTCGCCGAGAACATCTCCCTGTCGCTGGAGCTCAACGGCACCTCGCGGCAGGACGCCCGCGCCACCGCCCTGGCCTCCCTCGAGGAGATCGACCTGGCGTCCATCGCCGACCGGTTCCCCTCCGAGATCTCCGGCGGCCAGCAGCAGCGCGTCGCCGTGGCCCGCGCCCTGGTCGGCGACCGCCACCTCATCCTCGCCGACGAACCCACCGGTGCCCTCGACTCGGTGACCGCTGAGTCGGTGATGGCACTGATCCGCTCCCGCGTGGACCAGGGTGCCGCCGGCCTGCTGGTCACCCACGAGCCCCGGTTCGCCGCCTGGGCCGACCGCACCGTGCACCTGCGGGACGGGAAGGCCGTGAAGTGAGCCCCGTGACATCGACACCCGAACCAACTCCGCAGTCAAACTCCCGATCCAGCGCCCGATCCAGCGCCCGAACATCATCCCTCACCGCCAGACTGCGCCGCGCGCAGGTGGCGATGCGCCTGGCCCGTCGCGACCTGAGCCGCCACAAGATCCGCACCCTCGTCGGTGTACTGATCTTCGCCCTGCCGGTGGCTCTGACCGTCGGATTCTTCTCCATGGTCGAGAGCTACGACAAAGGCCAGGCCAACGCGCCCTTGGACAACGCCGGCTACGTCAATTTCCACGTCGCCTCCCCCGAGGACGCCTCCTTCGAGGACGGTGCAGTCGACGACACCCGCTACGAGCGGGACGCCTCCGAGTGGCTCGACACGACCGGAACGGTCCTGCGTGACATCCTCGGCGACCAGACGGACGCCTTGTCCCCCGGCCTGTTCCACACCGGCGAGGCCTCCCACGGCGACCGGTCCGGCGAGATCAGCGTCATGAGCGTGACCGACCCCGCTGACGGTGGCGATCCGATCGTTCCCGCCGGTGAGATCTTCCTCTCGAAGCAGGACGCCTACCTGCTCGACGTCTCCACCGGCGACACCGTCACCGTCGATGGTGCCGAGCTGACCGCCACGGTGACCCGCGCCTGGGGAACCTCGGCCGCCAACGCCGCCGACGTAGCGTCCGACGACATCACCGGCAGCATCCAGTGGTACTACCCGGCCGACCCGGACATCAGCCAGGACATCCACCAGGCGCTCTCCGGGTCGATATCGGAGTTGCACGCCGACGGCTACGAGGCCTGGCCCCAGGGGCCTGTCGAACGCTCCCACCAGACGATCGACTATGGCCGCTGGACGAGCCTGGACGGAGAGCTGTCCGACAACGCCGAGATGATACTCACTGTGGTCAGCGTCGCGGTGCTGATGATCCTGCTGATCTCCGCAGTGATCTCCCCGGTCTTCGCCGTCGCCGCCCGGCGCCTGCGCCATGCGATGGGACTGCTCAGTGCCGGCGGTGCCGCACCGTCCGACCTGCGTCGAATCATGCTGGCCCAGGGCGTGCTGGTCTCCGTCGCTGGCGCGGCACTCGGGCTGCTCGGCTCGGTCGGCGTCGGCGCCGCCCTCAACAGCATCATCACCCGGGGCGAGTTCACCTGGGCCTGGGACATCGCGATCCCGGTCGTCCTGGTCACCCTGGTCTGCGGCGCGACCTCCGCCCTGATCCCGGCGATCCGCGCCGGACGCGAGGACCCGGTGCAGGCGCTGGCTGACGGAGGCAGTGAACGCATGACCGGCTTCCGCAAGAGGATGCTGACCGGCATCCCCTTCCTGGTTCTCGGCGCGTTCTGCTGCCTGATCAAATATGACTTCCTGGTGCTCGGCGTCGCACTGCTGGGCATCGGTCTGATCGCAAGCGGCAGTCTGTTGGTCTGGGCGATGTCCCGGATCGGCGGTCGGCTGCCCACCACCGCCCGCCTGGCCGTCCGTGACGGCCAACGCAACCACCACCGGACCATCCCCGCCGTCGCCGCGGTTTCCGGGGTGACTTTCCTGGCCGCGTTGATGATCTCGGTGCCGATCGGCGACCCGGAACCCACCCAGTTCGGCAAGGACGTTGCGATCGTCACCGGCAGCGTCGGCGGGGACGAGACGACCTACGCCGCCGACATCGACACCGTCGCCGACAAGCTTGACGCCCGCGAGAAGACCGCGGTCTCCTCGGTCACCGGCGCGGAACGCAACGGCGAGCAGATGTACCCGTCGGCCCAGCGTCCTGACGGCTACCGAAACCCGGACGCCTACTACTACCCGGACTGGGACAACTTCGGCCCCTACACCCACGGGCTGTCCCTGCAGCAGGACGTCGCGGTGCACGATGGGTCAGCCTTCGCTGCCTTCAACCGCATCCCCACCAACGATGTCAACCGCGCCGAACAGGCCCTGGCCGATGGCAAGGCCGTGGTCGGCGACCCGGACCTCATCACCGACGGGTATGTCAGCATCGACCTGCTGGGAACGGCTTCCGTCGAGGCGTCCTCGTCGGCGTGGGCGGAGGACTCCAGCCCGGACTCCGTCCATGACACCACCATCCGGGACCCGGAGGTGATGGACAGCCTGAAGGTCCCGGCGGTGGCCATCGAGTCCGTCGCCGGTGCGTTGGGATCCCCGTTCATCTCCATCTCCCCAGCCACCGCGGAGTCTCTGGACCTGGAGGTCACCTACGAGTCCACCGTGCTACTGCTGGAGCACGATGTCTCGACACTGCAGGCCATGCTGGTCAGCTCCGGCACCTGGCCGGTGGACCACGACTTCGTTGACGTGGAGACCCCCGGGGTCGACGGTGCACGCGCGGCATTCACCGCCACCCCGATCGTCCTGAGCTGGTTGCTGACCCTGGGCACGGTGCTGCTCGTCGTGCTGTTGGCCGCCAACGAGTCGCGCCGCGACATGGCGACGATCACGGCGATAGGTGCGCCGCCCGGAACGCTGCGTCGCTTCTCCGCCACCCAGGCGGTCAGCGTGGCGGCGGTCGGGACGCTGGCCGGCGTGCTCACCGGCCTACTTCCTGCTGCCCTGTTGTGGCTGACCGGTGATCTGCCGGGCTTCCTGACTGCCCGGCAGTGGACCGGGGTCGGGCTGACCGTGCTGATCGGTCCGGTGCTGGCGTGGTTGGCCGGGCAGGCAATCGGGGCGGCGACATCGCGGGACGACCAGGTCGCCCGACGGCGGGACTAGGAGTTTCTCGCCCAGCCGTGCCATACTCATGGGATGTACCAATCATCCCAACCGCCCATCCTCAGTCGAGTGCTGAGCAGACTCCAGGCGCCCTCGGCCCCGTGGGCGGACTCGGAGATCACCGACACCGCCGGACGCTACGGCGTCGCCGGAGCGTCCGACGTACCCGGAACGTCCGTTGCGCCCGCCTCGTCCGGCGCGTCCGGCACGTCCGACCACGCCCCGATCGTGCTGGTCCACGGCACCGCCGGTAGCCGGGCCAATTTCGAGGAGTCCGCCCCGGTCATCAAGACGTCCGGACGCCCGGTCCTCTCAGTCTCCTACGGCCACCGCGGAACGACCGACATCCGCTGGTCGCTGGAGGAGATCATCGCCCAGCTGACCATCCTGACCGACCGCTACGGCAGCATCGACCTGGTCGGACACTCCCAGGGCGGGCTGCTGTCGCTGGCGGCGTCCGGCATCCTCAACGAGGCGGCGTCAGCACCCCGGATCGACCACGTCGTCGGCCTGGCCGCGGATTTCCGCGGGGTGGCCCGCCCGTGGTTCCGTCCGCCGGAGTCCCCGCTGCTGCGCAGCATCGACCGGGCACTCTGCCCTGCCTTCGCCGACCAGCTCGTCGGTTCCGAGGCACTGGCCGAGGTGCTGCCACACACCGCGACATCACGTGTGCCGGTCACCCAGATCATCACCCGCTTCGACCGGATCGTGCCGGCCGACCGGGCGGTGGCCTTCACCGCCTTCGATGAACTGTCCGGTGTGCCCGCCCACCAAGGCCCGACCCGCGTCGTCGAGGTACAGGACCACTTCCCGGACGCCCAGTTCGGCCACGCTGTCATGCCGCACCGCCCGGTCGTGGGCCAGTTGGTGGTGGACGCTCTGGCCGCCCCGCCCGTCGACCAGCGCACCGGTGTCCGTGCTGCGGTTGGCTCCGGAGTGACCGGCTGACCTATCCCCACCCCTGCGTTGCTGGACCCGGCATGTCGGAAAGGTGGGATCATTTGCCGTTCTCAGGCCCTGAGAGCAGCAGATAGTCCCACCTATCTGACATCGAGGATCGGGTCAGTGCGGGGTCGGGTCAGAGGCGAGTGCGAGAGCGGGGCGAAGCGGGGCCGGGCTGAGTCCTACGTGGAACCCGGGCCGGAGACTCAACGCCCCCAGGTGTTGGGGTTACGGCGGTCCGACCAGGGCTGCTTGTCCCCCGGCGCCGAATGCTTCGGTGTCGAGTGCTTCGGTGCGGAAGGAGACTCCTGCGCTGAGGATGGGGAGGACGAGTCGGAGTCGGTGCCCTCAGTGTCCGCTGGGTATTCACCAGCGATGTCTGCGGAGGCCGACCCGGAATTTGCGGAGTCTGACTCAGGGGTCTCGTCGACGTCCTGACCTCCGTAATCCTCGGTGAGGTCGCCATCCGGATCACTGTCGAGGTCGCCGTCAAGGTCGTCGTCGAGGTCGCCACCGAGATCATCGTCGAGGTCATCATCGAGTCCCTCGTCCGGCCAGGGCGGAAGCAGGATGTGGAAGGTGGTCCCCTTGCCCAGCTCACTCTCCACGGTGATCGTGCCGTGGTGACGCTCGATCAGTCGCTGCACGATCGACAGGCCCAGTCCCGAGCCGCCCAATGCCCGGGAACGCGAGACATCCGCGCGGTAGAACCGCTCGAACAGGTGCGGCACATCCTCCGGTGAGATGCCGTCACCGTCGTCGCTGACATCCAGTGCGATCATGTCGGCACCAGCACCGCCACCGGCACCGTCCGAACCCGTACCGTCCGATCCAGCACCCTCAGCAGCACCGTCACCAGTGCCAGCACCGCTGACCCGGCTCAGCCGGATGTCCACCGTGGCGTCGTCACCGGCGTGGCGAAGCGCATTGGTCACCAGATTGCCCACGACCTGGTGCAGTCGGGCACTGTCACCCATGGTCACCGGCACCGACCGGGTGTCGTTGTGCACCCGCACGACCCGGCCCGGGAACCCGGCGCGGGCGTTCTCCGCCGCGGCCAGCGACAGCTCCAGCAGGTCCACCGGGTCCTCGCGCATCGGACGCCCCTCGTCCATACGCACCAGAGTCAGCAGGTCCTCGACGAGCAGGCTCATGCGTCCTGCCTCATCGGCGATCCGGTCCATGACCATGTCCGGGTCATCGGTGGCGCCGGAACGGTACAGGTCGGCATAGCCTCGCACGCTGGTCAGCGGGGTGCGCAGCTCGTGGGACGCGTCCCCGATGAAGCGTCGCATCGACGACTCGGCCTCACGCGCCTGCTTCTCCGACTCATTCACCGCGATGAACGCCCCCTGGATCTGGGCGAGCATCCGGTTCAGCGCCACCGAGAGCCGACCGACCTCGGTGCGCGGCGACCAGTTCGGGACACGCTGGTCCAGGTGACCGCGGGCGATGCGTCCGGCGGTCTGCTCCACCTGGTACAGCGGCTGCAACGCACGACGCACCAGGAACATCGACGCTCCGATGAGCACCGCGAGGATCAGCAGGCTGACCGTGACCAGCATGGTGGTCATCTGGTTCATGATCTTGGTCTCGCCGTCCATCGGCAAGGCGAAGATGGTCACCTCACCGTTGTCGTTGACCACCGCCGCGGCACGCCAGGGGCTCGACGACGCCGATTCCGACGTCGCCGGCACCGTCACCGGGCTGGTCGGTTCGTCCAACGCGGAAACGTCCGGCTGCGACTGGTTGATGTTGTTGGGGCTCAACTCCGCACACGGGTCCCCGACGACATGCCAGTACAGGTCCGACGGCGGCTGCTGCTGGGTGAGGCGCTCGTAGAGGCCGCGCTGCGGGTCCTGCCGGTCGCACTTGGAATCCGTTGCGTTGATCGCCCAGCTCCGGGCGCTGAGCAGGTTCTCGTCCACCCGGTCGGTGAGGAAGCGTTGGGTCATGCCGGTGATCACGGTGCCGGACACCGTCAACCCGAGGGCGGTGAGCACCGCGATGACCAGCACCAGGGACACCCGCAGCGGGTAGTGCGACAGGAACACTCCCGGGTATGGCTTCTCCCGGGCGGTCTTCTCGCGGCTCGCTTTCTCTCGGCCGATCTTCCAGGCCCTACCGTCGGACGGGGACGCCATCAGTTACGCGGCAGCCGCAGGACGTAGCCCACCCCGCGCACCGTGTGGATCAGCCGCGGCTCCTGGGTGTCGATCTTGCGTCGCAGGTAGGAGACGTAGGACTCCACGACGTTGCCGTCGCCACCGAAGTCGTACTCCCACACCGCGTCGAGGATCTTCGACTTCGGGACGACGACCTCCGAGTTGATCAGCAGGTAGCGCAGCAGCTTGAACTCGGTGGGCGACAGGTCGACGACCTTGCCGGCCTTGGTGACCTCGTGCATGTCGTCGTTGAGGGTGATGTCGGCGTAGGAGATCAGCGAGGTGTCCTCTTCCTCCGCCGGCTGGACGCGGCGCAGGATGACCCGCAGCCGGGTGATGACCTCCTCCAGCGCAAAAGGCTTGGTGACGTAGTCGTCCGCACCGATGGTCAGCCCGTGGATGCGGTCGTCGACACCGTCCTTGGCGGTGAGGAAGAGCACGGGCGCGTCATGGCCGTCCTCGCGCAGCTTGCCGAGCAGGGTGAAGCCGTCCATCCCTGGCATCATGACGTCGAGGATGAAGGCGTCGGGACGGAACGTCTTGGCGATCTCGCGGGCCGAGGCCCCATCGGCGGCGGTACGCACCTCGAAGTCCTGGAACTCCAGACGCGCCTTGATCAGGTCGGCGATATTGGCTTCGTCGTCGACGACCAGGACCTTGACGGGGGCGGTGGAGTTGGTGGAGTGATTCGCGGTAGGCACGTTCATATCTCCCTAGTCTGGCCCGGAAATCCGGGGACTGCATGGATGTCACATCCAGAATACCTGTGACTTCGATGATTGTTCGGTGCCACAGCGCCCCAAAACGTGACTGCACCATTGCAGCCCCCCGTTACATGATTCGGGCATGTGCGTCTGGCTAATGAACTATCACGCGGAGTAGGATAGGCCGCGTGAACATTCGTAAGGCACTCGCCGCTGTCGGCGCCACCATCATCGCGACCGCCGGAATCGCCTCCGTTGCGTCTCCTGCCGTCGCTGCCCCCGCAGACCCCTCCGCCGCCATCTCGGCGAAGGCTTCCGACCTGCGCACCACCGTCAAGAACACCGGTATCGAGCTGCCTGCCCCGGATGAGATCGACAAGCTCATCCGTGACGGCGCGCTGGACGCCCACGATGCCGCCCTGCTGCAGTCCGGCAACGTGCCCGCACAGTTCCGCGACGCCTACGAGCAGGGCGTCCGCGACCTGACCGACCTCGTCGCCCCGGGTGCCGTCCAACAGCGTGAGGACGCCCGCGCCGCCGAGCGCCGTGCCGCCGCTGAGCGCCAGGCTGCCGCGCAGCGTCGCGCCGCCGCTGAACGGCAGGCCGCCTCCACCCGTAACACCCCCTGCCCGGCGGACGCCCGCGTGTGCGTCGACATCAACGGCAAGCGCACCTGGCTGCAGCGTGGCGGCTCGGTCTCCCACGGCCCGGTCCCGATGTCCCCGGGCGCTCCCGGCCAGGACACCCCGCGCGGCACCTTCAGCGTCCAGTACAAGGTGAAGGACGAGGTCAGCCGTGAGTTCAACAACGCCCCGATGCCGTACGCGGTGTACTTCACCAACAACGGCCACGCCTTCCACCAGGGCACCCTGAACAACCTCTCGGCTGGTTGTGTGCGTCTGAACCAGCAGGACGCGATCACCTACTTCAACGCCCTGCAGCCCGGCGACAAGGTCTTCATCTACTGATAGCCTGGTCCGCCGTGACTGCTTCACCGACACCACAGTTCCGCTACCGCCGCGCCACCGGCGACGACCGGGACATCCTGCGTGCCATGTACATCCTCACGGACCAGTGGGGCGACGAGTCCCGTCCGGTGAGCGAGGGGATCGACGAGGAACTCGCCGCCTACGTGGACGCCTGGACCCCGCAGCAGCCGGGGGTCATCCTCGAGCGGGTCCCGGGGGATGATTCCGCGGAGGATTCCGCTCCGGACTCTGCTGCGGACTCTGGCGACGTCCCCACCGCAGTGGGTGCCGCGTGGCTGCGTACCTTCACCTCTGAAGCACCCGGGGCAGGCTTCGTGTCAGACGACTACCCCGAGGTGGCCATCGCGCTGCGCCCCGAGGTCTCCGGCCACGGCCGCGGCACCGCGCTGATGCAGGAAATGCTGCGCGTCGCCCGTGAGGAAGGTTTCCCCGGGGTCTCCCTGGCCGTTGACGTGGGCAATGACCGGGCCCGGCACGTCTACCGCAAACTGGGCTACGTCGACAGCACCGTCAACGGCGGCTACGACCCGTCCGGCAGCTGCCACGTGATGGTCTACCGGTTCGACTGATTCACCGCTCCACCCGGGCGACGTGTCCCGTCCTCTATCGCGGTCAGGACGTTCTCCGCACTGATCAGGCACATCGGCACCCCCACACCCGGAGTGGTCGTGGACCCTGCGTAGTACAGGTTCGACACCGCCCGGGAGTGGTTCGTCCCACGCATGAACGCCGACTGGGTCAGGGTGTGCGCCAGACCCAGCGCCCAGCCATGCCAGGAGTTGTAGTCGGTGGCGAAGTCCTTCGGCCCCAGGGTGGAACGCGCGCAGATCCGCTCGGCCAGGTCAGGGATCCCGGCCCGCTCGGCCACCAGGTCGATCGTGGCATCGGCGATGGCCTCGACGTCGCGTTCGGTGATCGTCGGGTCGGCGGTGCAGGGCACCAGGATGAACAGGTTCTCGTGCTCCTCGGGGGCGACGTCCGGGTCGGTGGCCGAGGGGCGGCAAACGTACACCGAGGACGATGCCGAGGACGAGGCAGAGGACGAGGCAGAGGACGAGGCGCCCCCTCCCCCGAAGACGGCGGCGAAGTCGGGCGTCCAGTCATCGCTGAAGAGCAGCGTATGGTGCGCCAACTGCGGTAACTCGCCGCGCACCCCGAGCATCACCACCACCGCGCCGACGCCCGGGTTGATCCGCCGCCAGTGCGCCTCCGGATAGGTCTGCACCCCGCGGGCCAGCATCGCGGTCTCGGTGTGGTGCAGGTCAGCGGCACTGACCACCGCATCGGCGTCCAGTTCGGTGCCATCGGCCAAGACCACACCGGTGGTCCGCGCGGTGGCACCGGGCAGCCAGGACGTCAGACGTCCCAGCCCCGGCACCCGGCGCAGCGGGTTCGCGCGGTCGCTGTCGGTGCGGATTCTCGCGACCGGGCAGGACGTCCTGACCTCCACGCCGTTGTCCACGGCGAGCCGGCGCAGCGACTCGACGACGGCGGCGAACCCGCCGAGCGGGTACTTCACGCCCTGCACCAGGTCGGTGTAGCTCATCAGCTGGTAGAGCGCCGGGGTCGTCGCCGGCGCCGAGGAGAGGAACACCGCCGGGTACGACAGGATCTGCCGGGTGCGCGTATCGGTGAAACGGTTGTTGACCAGGGACTGCAGCGAATCGGTGAGTAGCTTGGCCAGGCGTCCGGCGCGGGCGAGCACCTCCCGGCCCAGGAAGGGCGCCGGGGAGGAGAAGGTGGTGTAGAGGAAACGGTCGACGGCGAGGCGGTAGGTGTCGCCGGCCTCGGCGAGGTAGCGGCGGACCTTCTTACCGGCACCGGGCTCCAGGGACTCGAAGAGTTCCGCGACCTGCTCCGCACCGACCGGGACGTCCACCGGGTCACTGCCCCCGGAGAGCACCCGGTAGCCCGGGGCGAGGTCCACCAGGTCGAGCTGCTCGGCGGTGGACGTGCCCATCAGCTCGTAGAAGCGGTCGAAGGCCTCCGGCATCAGGTACCAGCTCGGCCCGGTGTCCCAGCGGAACGCGGGGTCGGCGCCGATCTGGGCACCGGACAGTGAGCCGGCACGTCCTCCGACGGTGTCATTGGATTCCAGCAGGGTGACCTGGTGGCCGGCGCGGGCGAGCAGACCGGCGGTGGCGAGCCCGGCGACACCGGCACCGATGACGATGATCCTCATGAGCTCCTCCGCCTGACCCGTGCCACGGCCTTGGCGGTGACCAGTGCTTTGCGTGGCCCCGACACGCGGATGCGGGTGGTGTCGAGAGTGTCCGGGTCGCTGGCGCGGATCTCAGCGGCGAGTTCGGCGTAGAGCGCGACGGCGGCTGCGACCCCGGCGCGGGCCCCGCCGGGCAGGTGGGCGATGCGCTCGCGGGCGGTGTCGAGGTCGGCCTCGATGTCGTCGAGGATCCGGTCGCGTGTGGGGCCGGTCAGCGGGCCGTCGGTGAGTTCGGGCAGGTAGATGCGTCCGAGTCCGTCCTGGTCGGCGCCGAGGTCGCGCAGGAAGTTGACCATCTGGAACGCCCGGCCGAGCGCGACGGCGCCGTCCGCGAGCCAGGCCCGGTCGGCGGACGTGTCCTCGTAGGCCAGGAAGATGTCGAGGCACATCAGGCCGATGACCTCGGCGGAGCCGTGGATGTAGGACGCCAGGCTGTCTGCGTCGTGCACGGTGACCTCCAGGTCAGCACGCATCGAGGCGAAAAAGGCGACCATGTGCTCCGGGTTGATGCTGCAGCGGGCGGCGGTGCCTGCCCAGGCGTGCAGGATCGGGTCGGTGAAGAACGGTGCAGCGGTGCGTCCTGTCGCGGTCGCCCCACCGTCCCCCGGCGCAGCCGTCCCGCCGTCCCCCGTCGCGGTGAGCACGCGGGCCTCGTAGTCGTCCAGAATCTCACGCACCTCGTCCGGCGACGCCCCGGCGTCCGACGCTGCCCCGTCGACGATCTCGTCGGCGATGCGTACCACCGCATACAGGTTGCGGATCTCGCGGCGGACCGGAGCGGCGAGCAGGCGGGTGGCCAGGGAGAACGAGGTGGAGTAGCCGGCGATGACGTCGGCGGCGACCCGGTCGGCCAGTGCCGAGTACGGGTCGGAGGAGGTGCCACTGCGTGAGGCGTCAGGCCAGGTCATCACACAGGCAAGGGTACAGCGGGCGCCCGCGCGGGAGATAGCCGGACCGACCCTGCACAGGGGTGCGCTCACACCTTCGGGAACCAGAGCCACATCGGTGCATCGGTCGGGATCGCCTCGTCCTCCCTGCGGAAGCGGCGCAGATGCTGCAACTCGAAACGCACCGCGTCCGCCACCTCGTCCGAGACGTAGTGCGGCGCGTGTTTGACTGCGGAATCCGGGTACCGCAGCAGCAGGTACCCCCACCGCGTGGCCTGATTCCCCTTGCACCGGTCCCTGGCGAAATCCATCCGCTTCGCCTTCGCCTCCCCGTGGTAGGCCCAGCTGTCGATCTCGATGAGCAGCCGCACCTCCGGGATCATGATGTCCCAGCAGTATCCCCGCACCATCGCGTTCGTCTCGATGGTGATCAGCCCCGCCTCCAGTTCAGGACGCAGCGCCGAGCGGATCAGCTGCACCGCCTGCGTCTCCAGGTTGCTCGCCGTCCCGATGATCGCCTTCGACCTGATCGCCGCGAGACGCCTGCGGCCGGTGCGTGACAGGTGTGCGGCGTCCTTCTCGAAGTTCTCCGTCCCGCGGAGGCCGGAGTAGCCGCGTTCCAGCACCCTGACCTGGTCGGCGGGGTTGTCCAGGTCCACCGCGGTCTGGGCTGCGGTGGTGGCGTCCACACCCCGGACGCTGGTGACGCTGCCGGCGCGGCCCGTGCCTGGTCGGCGGCGGCGGATGGTGATGAGGTCGTCGTTGTGTCGCCGCGACGTGCGACACGCCGTCGCAGGCCACTCCATGGGGAGTGCATAGTGGAGGTACGCCGCCGTCCTGCCGGTGAAGACGATCCCGGGGTGGGCGAGGGCGAGCGCGCGCAGCACGACGTCCGTATCCATCGTCGTGGTGTAGACGCCACGCGCAACCCGGTGGAGTGTGTCTCCGAGCGCCCGGCGGGTCCTCGCCTCGCCCCAGCCTGCGCCCTTCAGTTCGGCGGTGGTCCAGATCTTCTTGTCCCCGTGCATTGTCCCTGTCCCCATTTGTCCCTTGCCCCTCGCCCCGGCGGCCCCCTGCCGCACGGTTGGACGCCACACTACCGGAGGGTGTCGCCCAGTGTCCCCGATTCGCCCAGTGTCCCCGGTTCGCTAAGTGTCCCCGATTCGGCCAGCCCGAGTGTAGTCAGGCGACCGATTTGGGGACACTTAGCCACTACCCACCTCAGCTGTGCGGAGCCTCCCCCAACCGCGCCTCGAGCTCGGCGATCCGGGCATCGCGCTCGGCAACCTTGTCCTTCAGCTCGGAGATGTCGGCCCGGTACAGGTCGAGTCGTTCGTCGACCTCCTCACGGGTCCAGCGCGGGATAATCTGCTTGGAGCAGTTCGCGTCCGAGGCGACGACATCCACCACCACGGCGCGCTCGATGACACCCTTGATGAACTGCTTTCCCAGGTCACGCAGCTCGGCGATGAGCTCCGGATCGTCCTCGGCGTCGACGGTGCGGGCGTGACCGAAGACCTTCACCCGGGAACGGGTGGCGAAGTCGATGAAGAACAGGCACACGCGGTCGTCCCGGTCGAGGTTGCCGGCGGTGACGAACTGCCGGTTGCCGGCGAAGTCGGGGAACATGATCTGCGAGCGTCCGGCGGTCGTCCTGACCTTCACGAAGCCGGACGGCCCGCCCTTGTGCTGCACATAGGGCCAGCCGGTCCCGGTGACCGTCGACATGAAGAACATACGGGTGTTGCGGATGAGCTTGGCGTCGCGGGCGTCGAGCTCCGCGCCGGACGCTCCGGTGGTGTCCACCCGGTTCGCCACCCCGCGGGCTTCCTGCCGGGCCTTCACGACATCGTCGAAGGCGATGGACGCGTAGTTCGTCGGTTCATTCATGCCGTCATGCTCCACGCGGTTCATTGTCCCACCGGAGTTCAGGTCGCCACGGAGCGGGTGTGCGAAATGGGAGCGCCGTCCGAAAGGACGGCCCCGCTGAGGAAGGGACAACGTCCTACGACGGGTCCTGGAGAACTCGGTGCCCAGAATCATCGCGAACTATGTTCGAGATGGCATCGACTGGCTGTTGAATCTCTACGGCCGAAGCGGGTGACCAGTCTGTACAGGGCAGGCCGCCCGCTTTCCATGTGGTGATGAGGGCGGCTCATCAACGTTCAGATTACGCGACCCCTACCTGCGAAGCCATGCTCATTGTCGCTCCAACCAGGCGTTGATGCCGCCGGGGAGATCGGCGCCGCCGATGCCGGACGCCGCGAGAATCTCCAGCGCCTGCGCCGAGCGCACCCCGGCCGCACAGTAGACCACGAGGGGACGCCCGCTGTCGGACGCTTCGGCCGCCAGGTCGCGAGCCTCGTCCGGCAGGTCAGGGGTTGCCGGGTTGGACGCTGCGCGCAGCGCGGACAGCGGCACGTTCACCGCACCGGGGATGCGGACGGTGGCGAACTCATCGGGTTCACGGACGTCCATGAGCACGGCGTCGGTCAGGTCGGGAAGGTCGCTCAAGGCGGGACCAGCGGTGCCGGCAGCACCGTCAGCGCCGGCGGAAGCTGCAGCACCGGCGGCGAGGTCAGGGCCGCCGTCCGAGGGTTCCACCGCGAGCTCCTCGGCGACCGGCGTCGCAGCGTCCCGAACGCGGGCGGCAACGGCGGGGTCGGCGGCCAGCGGAATGTACTCCCAGCGTCCGGACAGGCCGTCGAAGTAGCCGAGCTCCCCGGCGAGCGGCTGGCCGACACCGGTGAGCACTTTCACCGCCTCCAGCGCCATCGCGGTGCCGACGACGCCGACGACCGGCCCGAGCACCCCGGCGGCCGAGCAGGACGGCACGGTCCCGGCCGGCGGCGGCGTGGGGAAGACGTCCTCGTAGACCGGGCCGCGCGAGCCGTCGGCCAGCGTCGCACCGAAGACCGAGAGCTGGGCATCGAAGCCCAGGATCGAGGCCCACACGTGCGGGATCCTCAGCACCGCGCAGCCGTGGGAGGCGGCGTAGCGGGCAGCGAAGTTGTCGGCGCCGTCGAGCACGACATCCGCACCGCGCAGCAGATCAACGGCATTGTCGGCGGTGAGTCGGTCGGTGACGGTGTGCACGGTGAGCTGCGGGTTGCGCGCCAGCATCTCCCGGCGCGCCGAGCTCACCTTGGTCTCCCCCACCGCCGCGTCGGTGTGGATGATCTGGCGGTGCAGGTTGGACGTTTCGACCTCGTCGTCGTCGATGACGGTCACCGTCCCCACCCCGCAGGCGGCGAGGTAGAGCAACGCCGGGGAGCCGAGGCCGCCGGCGCCGAGGACGGCGACGTGGGCGTCGGCGAGGGCTTGTTGGGCGTCCATCCCGAAGCCGGCGAGGGTGATCTGGCGGCGGTAGCGTCCGATGTCGACACTCACAGGCCCACCCACCCGGTCGAGCCGTCGGTGTGTTCCTGTTCCTTCCAGATCGGTACATTCGCCTTGACCTGGGTGGCGAAGTCGGCGATGGCCTCGAAGGCCTCCCCGCGGTGGGCGGACGCGACGACGACGAGGAAGGCCATGTCGCCGATGGCCAGCGACCCGGTGCGGTGTTCGGCCCACAGTCTGACCTGCGGGTACTTCTGCACCGTGGCCTCGGCGATCTGGGCGAGGATGTCCGCCGCACTGGGGTGGTGGGTGTAGTCGAGGCTGGTGACCCCGGCGCCGTTGTCGTGGTCGCGGACAACGCCCTCGAAGGTGACGACGGCACCCATGGCGTCGGTCGCGGTGTCGGCCTTCGCCGCGGCGAGGTGGCCTTCCAGCGGCTCGGCGGAGATGGCGGTGTGCACGACCACGCCGGTCTGCTCGGCGACGTAGGCGGGGTCGGCGTTCACTGCAGCGTCACTCATGGTCGCCGGCTCCTTCCAGCTGGGCGATGAGGTGGTCGAGGACCGGGTCGAGCACGGCGATACCGTCCTTCACCCCACCGGAGGAACCGGGCAGCGTCATCACGAAGGAGCGTCCGACCACCCCGGCGACCCCGCCGGAGAGCAGTGCGGTGGACACGCCGTTGTCCACGCCGCGATGCTGGACGGCGGCGACGAGGCCGGGGAGTTCGTGCTCGAGCAGCGGTTTGACGGTGGCGACGGTCCGGTCGGTGGGGCTGATACCGGTGCCGCCGGTGGTCAGGACGATCCGGGGCAGCACCGGGTCGTCCAGCAGTTCCGGCAGGGCGGTGGGGATGTCGGCGTCGGCGATGACGGTGGCGTCGTCGACCTCGAGGCCGCGGCTGCGCAGCCAGTCGACGAGGACGGGGCCGGTGCGGTCGGTGTAGTCGCCGGACGCCGCGCGGGTGGAGGCGACGATGACCAGCGCGCGGGTGTGTTGTGTCTCAGTCATCAGCGCACATCCCAGTCGCCGGACTTGCCGCCGGATTTCGCGAGGACGCGGACGTCGTCGATGACGGCGTGTTTGTCGACGGCCTTGATCATGTCGTAGACGGTCAGGGCGGCACTGGTCACCGCGGTGAGGGCCTCCATCTCCACGCCGGTGACACCGCGGGTCTTCACTGAGGCCTCGATACGCACGGCACCACGGACGTCGGCGTCCGCAGCGTCCGCGGCGTCCTCCCGCGCGAAGTCGACGGTGATCTTGCCCAGCGGCAACGGGTGGCACAGCGGGATGATCTCCGGGGTCTTCTTCGCTCCCATGATCCCGGCGACGCGGGCGACCGGCAGGGCGTCGCCCTTCGGCAGACCCTCGTGCGCGCCGTCGGCGGGGGCGAAGATCATGTCGAGGACGTCCGGACGGGTGATGACCCGACCGGTGGCCACGGCGGTGCGGCTGGTCTCGTTCTTGGCGGTGACGTCGACCATGTGGGCCGAGCCGTCCTCCCGGACGTGGGTGAGGTGGGCGTTCCCTGCGGTGCCTGCGTTCCCTACGTTTTCAGCGCTGCTCATAGTTCCCCAGGTTACGCGGTGGCCAACGGCTCGATGTCCGCCAGCCGGTCTCCTAGTGCCTGGTGCCCGATCCGCAGTTCGTCGTTGGACCGCAGGTTCATCCAGAACTCCTCGGAATTTCCGAAGTATCTGGCGAACCGGATCGCGGTGTCCGCGCTGATACCCCGCTTGCCGTGCACGATCTCGTTGATCCGTCGCGGCGGAACCCCGATGGCGACAGCGACCTTGTGCTGGGTGATTCCGAACCCTTGGATGAAATCCTCGATGAGGATCTCGCCGGGATGGATCGGTTCGATCATGTCCTCGCCTCCTTCGCTCACTGTGACCACGTTGCCAATGCATAACGGACTCCGTCATTAACGCAATGCGTTATATTCCTCCCATCCCGACCTACCCCGTCAGGTCCTTGAAGTACCGCGCCACCGGCCAGCGCTTGTACCCGTTGGCCCTGTAAACCGCACGGGCCGGTGCATGCCCGGGATCGTCACCGGTCTCCACCATGACCATCCGCATACCTGCCTCCCGGATCCGCTGGTGCGACCGGTCCAGCAGCACCGAGGCGATCCCCTGCCGCTGCACCTCCGGGTCCACGACGATGACATGCACCTCACCCATCGAGTCCTCGGGGTGGATCCGGGTGACCACCCACCCGACGACCTGACCGTCCAGAAGCGCCACGTCGACCAGCTCGGGCGCCTCGTCCACCACCTGCGCGAGGTCCGCCCGCTGCCGACTCTCCCACCCGTCCGGCCAGAAACTGTCGTAGACGAACCGCGGCACGGCGTCCCGCAGCTGCCCGAACACCGGCGCCCAGGACCGCAACGCCAGCTCCAGCATCTCCTCCCGGTAGGCGTCGGAGTAGTCGACGACGGTCACCGCGGCACGCTCATCAGTCATGGTGTGAAGCCTAATGACGAATCCCCACCACCCGCGCCGCCTACACTGGTGCACATGGTTGAGATCCACTACTTCGCCGCCGCGCGGGCCGCCCGCGGCGTGGCCCAGGAGACGCTGCCGGACCCCGGGAGCACTCTTGCCGACCTGCTGGGATCGCTCGGCAGCGCGCACACCGACACCACCGCCGGCGGCATGACGCTGGCCGAGGTCTTCGGACGCTGCAGCTTCCTCGTCGACGGACGCACCGTCACCCACCCCGAGGCCGCCGCGACCGCCCTCGACGGGGTGCAGCGTGTGGACGTCCTCCCGCCGTTCGCAGGAGGATAACGGTGAGCATCCATTCCATCATCATCGCCGGTGGTGAGGGGTCCCGGCTGGCGGCCTCGGCGCCGGAGGACACCCCGGCCAAGCCGCTTCTCGCAGGACGCGACGGCGTGCGGTTGATCGACCGCGTGCTCGCCGCTTCTGCCGAGGTCGCCGGCGTCCGTGTCGTCGTCGCCGGGGAGATGGAACTCCCCGATGGCGTGATCCGCCTGCGCGAGGATCCCCCGTTGTCCGGACCCGCCGCGGCCATCGTCACCGGGGCCCGGGCACTGGCCGAGCGGGAGGACACCGGTGATGAGGACCTCGTCCTTCTGCTCGCCGCCGACCTGGTGAACCCGGGTCCGGGGATCACCGCGCTGCTCGACGCGGCGTCGGACTCTCGATCCGACACTGACCCCGACGGCGCCATCGCGACCGTCAACGGGCGCCTCCAGCCGCTGCTGTCGACCGTCCGCCTGGGCGCACTGCTCACCGCCATCGGCGACGACGACTTCCGCGACGCCTCCGTGATGCGACTGCTGCGCCGGATAACCCTGGTGGAGGTCGAGGTCCCGGCCGCCACCGCCGCCGACGTCGACACCTGGGACGACTGGACCGAACACCTCCGCCACCAGCCGGCGACCTGGCAGGACGCCCGGACCAGCATCGCCGACACGGTCGCCACCATCGTGGCGCGCCCCGGACGCACCGAGGAGAAGACCGGAGCGTCCCGCACACCGGCTCCCGGCGACGTGCTCGCCGCGGACGTCCTGTCCCCGATACCTGTGCCGCACTACACGTCCTCGGCGATGGACGGGTTCGCCGTCAGCGGCCCCGGACCGTGGACGCTGCTGGCCGCCACGCCGACCAATGCCCGCGGGCGGAACCTGCACCGCACCGGTGGGACGCTGGAGCCAGGTCAGGCCCTGCCGATCCTCACCGGGTCACTGATCCCCGAAGGCGCGACCGCCGTGGTGCGCTCAGAGAACGCGCAGGTCACCGATGATGTGGTGACGGCCGAGACCCCGGAGGAGGGCCGTGACATCCGCCCGGCCGGCCAGGAGTGGGACGCCGGGTCCGTCCTGGTGACCGCGGGGACCCGGCTGACCCCGCGGCATGTGGCGATGCTGTCAGCCTGCGGGGTCGACACCGTCGAGGTGCGCCAGGCACCACGGGTGGCCTGCGCATTCACCGGCAATGAGGTCATCAGCCACGGCGTGCCCGGCCCCGGCGAGGTCCGCGACGCCTTCAGCACCTCCTTCCCCGCCCTGCTGGGCGCGTGGGGTGCCGAGGTGACCGTCGCCGACCGGCTGCCGGACGACCCGGTCGCCGTGGAGGACTGGCTGCGTCGGCCGGACGTCCGGTCCAGCGACATCGTGGTGATGACCGGCGGGTCAGGACGCTCCACCCAGGACTTCGCGCGCCGTTTCATCAGTCGCGCGGCCGAGGAGGTGCTCGCCGAGGAGGTGGCCTGCCAGCCGGGGCATCCGACGCTGATCACCCGGCGCGCTGACCAGCTGATCATCGGGGTGCCGGGCAATCCGTTCGCCGCGCATGTGGCGCTGCATTCCTTCATCGCACCGGCGGTGGAGGTGTTCTGCGGTACGACCGTCGAGGACGCGGTGGCGACCCATCCGGCGACTGCATCCACCGGGGAGTCCGGACGGATCGCCGCGCTGCGTCGGGGCCGGGTGCGGCTGATGCCCGCGACCTTGGATGAGCGCGCCGCTCACGACTCCACTCCGGCGCAGGTCACGGTGACTCCGGTGGCTGGTTCGCACTCCCACATGCTCAGCGGTTATGCCGCGGCGGATGTCCTGATCGTCGTCCCCCGCGACGGCCTCGAACCGGGCGACCCGGTGGAGTACCTGCCGTTGTAGACACCGGTAGGACCACCCCATCGCTCGCAGCACGGCCACCCCTGTCAGAAAGGTGGGATCATTTGATGGTTTTCCGGTCGGATCCCGACGATTCATCCCAGCTTTCTGACATAAAGGGGAAGCCTTAAGCACTTTTATCTTCCGGGCCACCCTCAGTCGACGCTGCTACGCCCGCCAGACCCGCTTGCCCAGCACCAGCCGGTAGACCTCGGCAATCACCGTGATGACCGCCGCCCCGGCCATCACCGGCGTCAACAGGAACATCCACCCCGGGTCGGTGAGGATCACCAGGATCGGCATCGCCGCCGCCGGCGGGTGCAGCACCCTCAGCCCGGTCATCAGCATCACCCCCACACCGGTCGCCAGTCCCATCGTCCACCACGACGCCGGGGCGATCTCCAGCATCGCCAGCCCGGCGGCCGTCGCCACCAGGTGCCCGCCGAGCATGTTGATCGGACGCGACACCGGCGCCGACGGCAGCACGCAGATCAGTGCGCAGGACGCCCCGAAACTCGCGATGAGCAGGGGATGGCCGGTGAGTTCGGCAATCATCCCCAACACACTGACCGCCACGATCACCCCGACCCCGGACAGCAGGATCGTCCCCAGCGACATGTGGGGCTGGGCGCGTCGGAACCTGTGCCACCAGCGCCTGTCGGTGTGCTTGTCGGCGCCCGTGTCAGTGCGTGAGTCAATAGCAGGAGTCACTACTGCGCACCTCCCTCGGACGCATCAGTGTCGTTCCCAGCCGCCAGCATCACGGCGACCGCGTCGTCGAGCGCGGCAGACATCGCCGGCAGCGGACGAGACTCCAGCCGTGCCACCGCCAGTTCCAGGTACACCTCCGGTTCGACCAGCCGACGGGTCTCCCACCGGGAGGCGGGCGCGGTGTGCTCCGGCACCACAGCGAGCCAGCGTCCGGTGGCGGCCAGGGCCTTGAGCAACTCCACCGACGAGGCCTCCACTCCGGGCGTCACCGACAGCCCGGCCCCTGCCTGGGCCCGGTCGAACTCGCGGCGGGCCACGGTCCCGTGACGCAGCAGGGCCAGTGGGAGTTCGGCCAGTTCAGCGCCGGTGATTGTGGCGGTGCTCGAGGCGGCACCGGATGCCCTGAACGCCTCCGGGTGCCCGCACACCGCCCAGCTGGTGCGTCCCAACCTGGCCTGGTGCAGCGCACCAGTCTCCGTCGCTGCCCCTGATCCCGACGCCTCGGCCGGGTGGACGATACCGGCGTCCAGGTCATGGTTGAGGATCTGCGAGCTGATCTGTTCGCTGGTCAGCCCGCCGATGAGCTCCACCTTCACCCCGGGGTGCAGCTCGGTCAGGTGCGCGATCAGCGTCGCGGCCTGCTCGGTACCCGCCGGGATGGTGCCGAAACGCAGCGTGCCCTCCAGCGTCCCGTGCCGACTGGCCATGTCCTGCTCCAGGGAGCGCTGTTCGGCGAGGATACGTCGGGCGTAGTTGAGCACGACCTCGCCCTCCGCAGTGAGCCCCTGGTAGGACGCCCTGCCCCGACGCACCAGCGGAAACCCGACCTCGGCCTCGAACTTGCGGATCGCCTGGGAGAGAGTGGAGGCAGAGACGAAGCACGCGTGGGCGGCGCGCCCGAAATGCTCTTCGCGGGCCAGCGCGTCGAAGTAGGTGAGGTGTATGAACTGCATGCCGACAGACGCTACCGTGCCACCCATCACCGCCACTACCTGCGGTGTGAGTTCACGGTGATTAATTCCGAACAACTGTGAGCCATAGGCTCATGACCCAGGTGGAACCCGGCAGCACATGTCGGGCACCGTCGAGCCACCACCCTCACCCCTCCCCCGGTCTTCCCCGGACATCCCCCGGTCATCCCACACCCTCACCCACGCTGACGCCCATGCCGACTACCACGCCCTGGATGTAAGAAACGTGGGATCATTCGATGGGATCCGGCCGAAAAACCATCGATCTATCCCACGATTCTGACATCACCGGGGACGGGACAGCTGGGGTAGCGGCGGCGTCGGCGTACAGGTTCGATCTACAGCGGCCCGATCCACAGCGGGATGAACAACCGCCGGAGGATCTACAGCGGGATGATCTCCACCGGATCCCCGGTGACAAGGCCCACGCTGCCCTCGCTACCTTCGCTGCCTGCGACACCCCCGCTGTCCTCGCCTCCTGTGCTGTCCTCGCCCGCCGGGACGCGGAGCAGGCAGTCCGCCGCCACCGACTGGGCGAGCAGATGGGAGCCGGGCCCGCCGACCACGAAGCCGGTCAGCACCCCGTCGACGATCTCGGTGCGACCACGCAGGAAGCGGTCCTTTCCCGCTTGTCCCTGCATGGACTCGCCGGCGCGTCCGACCACAGGTTCAGCCACCTCGCCGAGTACCGGGGCGACGAACAGCCGGAAGCTCACCGCGGTGGACACCGGGTTGCCCGGCAGACAGATCACGGGCACACCGTTGAACGCGGCCAGTCCCTGCGGGCCGCCTGGCTGCTGGGCGACGTGGCCGAACCAGGCTGGGGTTCCTGCCTGAGTTCCAGCAGCACCCTCCAGCACCTGACGCACCACCTCGAAGCGTCCATGGCTGATCCCGCCGCTGGTCACCACCGCGTCCGGACCCGCCTGCCCGATCGCCTCGGCCAGCACCGCCCGGAACCCCGCCGGGTCATCGCTGGTTCGCACCGTCCCGGCGACCTCGATGCCATGCCGGGCGCACAAGGCCTGCAGCATCGGCCCGTTGGCGTCGCGGATCATCGCCGCACCGTCTGTGCCATCACTGCCGATCTCATCACCACCGGTGCAGATCAGCACCCGGGCGATCCGACGCACCGGCAGCTCGGCGATCCCCTGCGCGGCGACCGCCCCCACCGTCCGGGGATTCACCACATGACCAGCCGACAACAGCTCTGCACCGGCGCGCAGGTCAGAGCCTGCGAGTCGGACGAAGCGTCCGGCTTCCCAGGGAGGAACGCTCACACCACCGGAACCTCCAGCCGTGCCAGCACCAGCGGCGGTCGCAGCCTCCGCAGCCTCGAAGTCGGGCGGATCGCACGCCTCCACCGGCACCACCGCCGCGGTCCCGGCCGGCAGCCGCGCCCCGGTCATCACCGGGATCACCGCGTCACGGATCCGGGAGGTGGGGTTGGTGACCGCGTCGAACAGGACGTCGCGAGGGTCGGCCCCGGCAGCCACCGTCGGCCCCACCGGGAAGCGTCCGCCGGCCAGGTGCGATTCAGCCAGGGCGTAGCCGTCCATCTGGGAGTTGTCGAAGCGTGGGGAGTCCTCGACGGCCACCACGCTGCGGGCCAAACGCCGCCCGACTGCCGCCGCGGCAGGGACGTCCACCATCTCGCGCTCCCCCGCCGGCCCTCCCTTCAGGTCCGCGACCAGCGCGCGCACGGCGGCGAGGTGCTCCTCAGGGCTCCGGGCGCGCTCGCCTGCGTGACTGTGCCCTGCCGTGCCTGTCATGTCCATTGATTCCCTTGTGTCCATTCGCCCCGCCGACACCCATCCGGATGACGGCGATCCCGCCGACGACCAGCACATACACCCCGATCAGCATGATGCACGCGCCCAGCGCCCGGTCCATGTCATTGGCGCTGAGCCCCAACTCGACCAGCAGCGGAATCGTCCTGGTTTCGCCCGCCACGTTACCGGCAAAGGTGAGGGTCGCGCCGTACTCCGACAGCGCCCGGGCGAAGCTCAGCACGCAACCGGTGGCGATCCCCGGCCAGGACAGCGGCACCAGCACCCGCATCATCGTCTGCCAGCGGGACGCCCCGTCCAACGCCGCAGCCTCCTGCAGCACCACCGGCACCCCCTGCAGCGCCGTGGTCGTCGTCGAAACGAAGAAAGGCATGGCCACGAACACCTGCACCACGATCACCGCCAACGAGGTGTAGGCGACCTGCACCCCGGCGTCGTCCAGCCAGGAGCCGAGCACCCCGCGGCGTCCCCAGAAGAACACCAGCGCCAGCCCGGACACCACCGGGGACAGCACCAGCGGGGCGTACACGATCAGCTGCACCACCTGCCCCCAGCCCGGATGTCGGCGGGCGAACTCCACCAGCCACACCGACAACGGCAGCCCCAGCACCACGCACAGCAACGTGGACACCAGCGCGGTAGACAGCGACAGGGTCAGCGACTGCACCGCAGCCGGCGCGGTGACCAGTTCGACCGTCCGGTCCCAGGGAATGTTCAGCAGCAGGGCCAGCAGCGGACTGAGCAGCAGAAGGACCGCCGCCAACCCGATGAGGGTGATGACGACGGGAACCGAGGTGACCGTCCTGCTGCGCACCGTCCTATTGTGCCCCGTGTTCCTCGTCCGCGTCTTGTGCCCCGAAGCCGTACTTCTCGAGGATCTCGGCGGCCTCGTCGGTGGCGAGGAACTCCAGGAACGCCGCGGCGGTGTCGTTGTCCTGGCCCTCGACCGTCAGCGCGGCCGGGTACAGGTTCGGCTCGATGTCCACGGTCGCTGCGATGTCGATGACGGTGATCGCCTCGCCGTCAGAGCCGTCAGCACCGCTGGCGGCGTCCTGTAGTGCCTGGGCGTCGGTGGCGTAGATGAACCCGGCGTCGACCTCACCGGTGGCGATCTTCGTGGCCACATCCGAGACATTCGCCTCCTCGGTGGGGCTGGCCAGGGTGATGTTCTTCTCGTCCAGCACCTGGTGGGCCAGGGTGCCGCAGGGAACACCATCAGCGCAGATGGCGATGCGGGCGTCTTCGGCGGAGCCGCCGGACGCCAAGTCGTCCAGCGATTCGATACCGGCCGGGTTGCCGGGGGCGGTGGCGAGAACCAGCAGGTTGGTAGCGATGACCTGGGCGTCCGCACCGTCGAACTCGGCCAGCTCGAGGGCGGCGTCCATGTTCTGCTCGTCGGCGCTGATGAACAGGTCGGCGTCAGCGCCCTGCCCGATCTGCTGGACGAGCTTGGAGGACCCGGCGAAGTTGAAGACGATCTCGGTGTCGCCGGCGTTGGCTGCGTTGAAGGCGTCGGCGAGTTCCTCACCGACGTTGTTCAGCGAGGCGGCGGCGAATACGTTCACGGTGCCGGTTGCTGCGTTGGTCCCGGTCTCGCCGGAACCGTCACTGTCGCCGTCGGTGGAGCAGGCGGACAGGGCGAGGGACGCTCCGGCGCCGAGGGCGGACACGGCAAGAACACTGCGGGGAATGCGGGTGGTGGTCATGTGGTGTCCTCTTCTCGAAAGAGACAGCTGCGGCAGTTCTCGCCGCGACATGCTGCAGCGCTGCGGCTATCCTTGGGTACAAGAACGCACCTTAGTCGCCCAGTGTCGCGCACCCTGGGCTGGCTGGTGCCGCACCTCCGGACGCCCGTGTGGAGATGCCGCACGCACCCGGTGTGGATAGATGACCCGTCACACGGTAGACCGGACGGTAACGGCGCAAAACTACCCAGACGATCCAAACGACACAGCCAACACAGCCGACACAGCCGAGCCGCACAGTAGGAGGTGGCCCACCAATGACCACGGTCCTGCCGATCCCCACGGTGCCAGGCACCGCCGCCGGTGCCGCGCGCAGCAGCGCCACGAGCGCAGCGTCCGACATGCCGACCACCACCGGCCCGCTGCGCCTGCGCGACCGGTGGGGACGCACCGCCGACGACCTGCGCATCTCCCTGATCGACAAGTGCAACCTGCGCTGCACCTACTGCATGCCCGCCGAGGGCCTGCCGTGGCTGCACAAGTCCTCACTGCTGACGGCTGAGGAAGCGGTGCGTCTGGCGGACATCGGCGTGCGGATCCTGGGGGTCAAGGACATCCGGTTCACCGGTGGTGAGCCGCTGGTGCGTCATGACCTGGCCGACATCATCGCCGGGGTGCGCGAGCTGCACCCGGAGGTGCCGATCTCGATCACCACCAACGGTATCGGCCTGGACAAGAAGGTCGATGCCCTGGTGGACGCCGGGCTGACCCGGGTGAATGTCTCCCTGGACACAATCGACCGTCAGGCTTTCGCCGAACTGACCCGGCGCGACCGTCTGCCGCAGGTCATGGCCGGTCTCGCCGCTGCGAAGGACGCCGGCCTGGAGCCGGTGAAGGTCAATGCGGTGATGATGCGCGGGGTCAACGACACGGGTGCCGCCGACCTGCTGGCCTGGTGTGTCGAGCGCGGCTACCAGCTGCGTTTCATCGAGCAGATGCCGTTGGACGCCGACCGGTCCTGGGCGCGCGACAACCTGGTCTCCGCCGCGGAGCTGCGCGAGCGTCTGTCGGAGCGGTTCGTGCTGCGCGAGGACCCGGCGCCGCGGGGCTCGGCGCCGGCGCAGTTGTGGGAGGTTTTCGACCGGGCGTCCCGAGTACAGGACGCAGCGCAGGACGCACCGCTCGCCGCCGATGCGACACCGCTGGGCAAGGTCGGCATCATCGCCTCGGTGACGGAGTCCTTCTGTTCGGCCTGTTCACGCACCCGCGTCACCGCCGACGGCAAGATCCGTAGCTGCCTGTTCTCCAATGAGGAGACGGACCTGATGTGGCTGCTGCGCGGCGGTGCGTCCGACGAGGACGTCGCACTGGGCTGGGCCCGGGCCATGTGGGGCAAGCCGCGGGCCTACGGCTCCGACGAGGTCACCCTCAACGACGAGGCCTACGTCCAACCCGAGCGCACGATGAGCGCCATCGGCGGCTAGAACGTCCCGCGTTTCTGCAACAATGGGTGCATGACTTCTCCCCTGCCTACGAATCTGCGCGGTATCGTCACCGACTACATCGACGCGACGACGACGTCCGCCGCCACGACGCAGGATGCCGCCCTCATCCTCGACGACGACGCCCACCTCATCGAAGCACACCTCACCGGCAAGTGGGACGAGGACGACCGGGAGCACGAGAAGAACGCACACCAGACCATCCGGACGCTGATCGACACCGCGTCCCCGGAGGATCTGGAAGGTGTACGCGCCGAGTTGTCGCAGTCCGCCGAGCACCTGCTCGGCGGCCTCTAGGCCTGGTCGACCCCTGCCTGCCTCTCCCCTCCCCGCGCTCACTGGCCGCACGTCTCCCCTCCCCGTCCCCAGCCTCCCGCGGCCCGGCTATCTATCACACCCCTCGCGATTTCCGCATCGTGAGACGCGCAGGTCAGGACGTTTTCCGCCCCCAAGGAAAAACGCCGGAGGTGTGACGAATGACGTCCACCGCCGCACGGACACCGCACGGACACCGCACGGACGCCGCACCTACACGTTCGCGGCGGCGAAGCGGGTGCCGGGCCGGCGGTACACCACCCACACCACCGCAGCCATCACCACGTAGGCCCCGGCGAAGACCCAGAAGGCGGTGGCGAAGCTGCCGGTCGTGCTCTGCGACAGGTTCAGCACCTGCGGGATGGCGAAGCCGCCGAAACCACCGATCGCGCCGATGTAGCCCAGCGCCGCGGCACTCTTGCGCTCATGGCCGACCGGGTCGTCGGCAGGTACGGAGAGCTCGAAGACGGTCGGGATCATGCGGTAGGTCGAGCCATTCGCCAGGCCGGTCAGGGTGAACAGCATGAGGAACAGCACCAGGTAGACCCCGAAGCTGATGCCGTCGAGCAGCATCACCATCGTCGCGGTCACCAGTGCCATGCACAGGAAGACCACGATGCTCACCCGGGCGCCGCCGATCCGGTCAGCCAGCTTGCCGCCGTAGGGACGGGCCAGGGATCCGACCAGCGGCCCCATGAACGCCAGGCTCAGTGCGGCACCCAGCACCGTGAAGGAGGAGAAGTCCGGGAACTGTGCCTTGATCAGCGTCGGGAATACCGAGCCGAAGCCCATGAAGGAGCCGAAGGCGCCGACGTAGAGGAAGGAGATGATCCAGAGGTGCTTCTCCTTCAGGGCAGACAGGGAGCCCTTGATGTCATTGGTCGCATTGGAGAGGTTGTGCATGTAGCGTCGTGCGCCCCAGGCGGCCAGCAGGATCAGCGGCACCCAGATCAGTCCGGCCACCGACAGGTTCGGTTCGAAGGCGCCGAAGGCGAAGACGGTCACGGCGATGGGGATGACCAGCTGTGCCACGGCCACGCCCAGGTTTCCGCCGGCGGCGTTGATGCCGAGGGCCGCACCCTTCTCCGCCTTGGGGTAGAAGAAGGTGATGTTCGACATGGAGCTGGCGAAGTTGCCGCCGCCCAGCCCTGCGGTCGCGGCGATGATGAAGAGGATCCACACCGGCGGGTTGTCGGCGGTGAGCACCAGCGCGGTGGCCAGCGTGGGGATCAGCAGCAGTAGCGCGGAGATCACCGTCCAGTTGCGCCCGCCGAAGATCGGGACGGTGAAGCTGTAGGGGATCCTGGCGGTCGCACCGACCAGCGGCGGCAGGGACACCAGCCAGAACTGCTGGGAGGACGTCAGGTCGATACCGGCCTGGGGCAGGAAGATCACCGTCACCGACCACATCTGCCAGACGGCGAAGCCGAGGAACTCGCAGAACACCGACCACATGAGGTTCTGTCGGGCGACCTGGCGTCCGGGGCCGTTCCAGAATGCCGGGTCCTCGGCATCCCAGTTGGTGATCCACCGTCCTTCCGTCATCTCGATGCGGGGATCGCCAGAAGAGTGCGACGCAGAAGTGTCGGACGGGCCGGCCTGGGCGGGGTTCTGGTCGGGAGGGGTTGTAGGAGAGTCGGGGGTCGTCGTGGTCCGTGTCGTGGTCACGCGGGATCCTGTTCGGGTCGTCGTTTCAATGGACTGCCTCCAAGCTGTAACCGTGCCCGGACAACCTCGACAGCCGGGAGAGAACCCGGAAACAGAAGCTTCACAGCAGGTAGGACGCTATTTCTGCCCAGTGACACAATGATGATCCCGCGGTGACGGAGTTCGCGCACTGCTGCCCCTCAATGTGTGAGCCGGAGGTCTTTTGACCGAAACGTGACCTAGACGCTGCGGCAACACCGGCGTCCTAACGTAGCGGCACATGAGTTCCACAGCAGCCGCCGCCAACACCCCGACCTCCGCTCCCTCCGCTCCCTCCACTCCCTCCACTCCCTCCACTACGTCCCCCACCTCCCCCACCTCCTCGTCAACGACACCTGACCAGTCCCGCTCGGTCGACACCCGCTCGGTCGACACCATGTGCGGCTACTGCGGCGTCGGCTGCGGCCTCACGCTCACCGCCTCCCCAGATGGCACCCTCACCTCGCGCGGCACCCCGGACCACCCGGTCAACCGGGGCAGGTTGTGCACCAAGGGTTCCACCACCGCCGACCTGCTGGTCTCCGGTGGCCGCCAGACGACCGCCCTGGTCGACGGGGAGGCATCCGATACCACCGGCGCAGTCAACGAGGTCGCCCGCCGCTTCACCGCCCTGCGCGAGGAGCACGGGCACGATGCCGTGGCACTGTACGTCTCCGGCCAGATGACGCTGGAGGCCCAGTATGTGGCGAACAAGCTGGCCAAGGGCTACCTGCGCACCAACCTCATCGAGTCGAACTCGCGGCTGTGCATGGCCTCGGCATCTACCGGCTACAAGCAGGCTTTCGGCGCGGACGGCCCGCCCGGCTCCTACGACGACCTCGACCATGCGGACGTCTTCCTGGTCACCGGGGCAAATATGGCCGACTGCCACCCGATCCTTTTCCTGCGGATGATGGACCGGGTGAAGGCCGGGGCGAAGCTCATCGTCGTCGACCCGCGCCGCACCGCCACGGCGAAGAAGGCGGACCTGCACCTGCCGGTCGCCCCGGGCACCGACATGGCGCTGCTCAACGGTCTGCTGCGGATGATCTGCGACAACGGCGACACCGACCCTGAGTTCATCGCGTCCTACACCGACAACTGGGAGGTCATGGAGGACCACCTCGCCGACTACCCGGTCGAGGAGGTCTCCCGGATCACCGGCATCGAGGAGGACGATCTGCGCACCGCCGCCGAATGGATCGGGTCCACCCGCAGGTTCGTGAGCCTGTGGACGATGGGGCTGAACCAGTCCGTCCACGGCACCTGGCACACCACCGCCCTGTGCAATCTGCACCTGGCCACCGGCGCATTGTGCACCACCGGCGCCGGCCCGTTCTCGTTGACAGGCCAGCCCAATGCGATGGGCGGCCGGGAGATGGGCTACATGGGTCCGGGTCTGCCCGGCCAGCGCAGTGTGCTCGACGACGCCCAGCGCGCCGAGGTCGAGGACATCTGGGAGGTACCGCCGGGCACGCTGCACACCGACCTCGGCGGCGGCACGGTGGACCTGTTCCGCGAGCTCGGCGACGAGGACTCGCCGGTTCGCGCGGTGTGGGTGATCTGCACCAACCCGGCGGCCACCGTGCCGAACTCCTCGCAGGTCATCAAGGGTCTCACCGGTGCGGACCTGGTGGTCGTGCAGGACGCCTACGCCGGTTCCGCCACCGCCGGGCACGCCGATATCGTGCTCCCGGCGGCGTTGTGGACGGAGTCGGACGGCGTGATGGTCAACTCTGAACGCACGATGACCCTGTCCTCTCCCCTGTTGGACGCCCCGGGCGAGGCCGCCCCGGACTGGGAGCTGATCTGCCGGGTCGCCCGGGCGATGGGTTTCCCCGGGTTCGATTTTGCCAGTGCCGCGGAGATCTTCGACGAGATCCGACGCTTCCACAATCCCCGCACCGGCTGGGACCTGCGCGGGGTGGACCATGCCCGGCTGAAGGACGGTCCGGTGCAGTGGCCGGTCGCACCGGGTGGTGACGCGCGCAACCCGGTGCGTTACCTCAACGACGGCATCAGTCAGTCCCGGCTGGTCACCGATGATGGTGAGGTGCCGCGCCTGGCCTTCCCCACCGACACCGGCCGGGCACAGTTCGTCGCCCGGCCGTGGTTGCCGCCGCACGAGCTGCCGGACGAGGACTTCCCGCTGACCCTGACCACCGGCCGGTTGCCGCACCAGTGGCACACGATGACGAAGACGGGTCGGGTGAAGAAGCTGATGAAGCTCAATCCGTCCGGCTTCGTGCAGGTCCACCCCACCGATGCCGAGCCCCTGGGCATCGGGGCAGGCGACATCGTGCGGGTCACCTCCCGGCGCGGCACGTTGGACGCCCCGGCGGTGGTCGACGAGGGCATTGTGCCCGGCACGTGTTTCATCCCCATGCATTTCGCCAATGTCCCGGTCAATGAGCTGACCACCGATGCGGTGGATCCGGAGTCCCTGCAGCCGGAGTTCAAGGCCTGTGCGGTGTCGCTGCTGCGGGTGGCTGCGGCACCGAAGACACCGGACGACATGGACGATGATGCTGACGGTGCAGACGGCGCCGATGATGCCGACACTGTTTCGGTCGTCTGGGCGTCACAGACCGGCACCGTCGAGGAGTACGTCCCCGGTCTTGTCTCCTCCTTGACCGCCGTCGGTGTTCCGGCCCGAGCCCGCTGCGCGGACTCCGTGGATGTCGGAAAGCTGCAGGGCACCGTCCTGTTCGTGGTCTCATCCACCGGCGACGGCGACGCCCCGGACATGGCCGCCTCGTTGTGGGAGGAACTGGAGGCACTGCAGAACAAGCAGGACAAGCAGGACGCATCGGGTGCCGCAGGTGCACCAGCTCTTGCTGGTCTTCGCTGTGCGGTGCTGGGCTTCGGCGACTCCTCCTACGCCGACTTCTGCGGCTTCGCCCGGAAACTGGAGGATCGCGTGAGCGCCCTGGGCGCCGAACTGTTGCTACCCCGGGCGTCCTGCGAACCGGACTTCGCCGGGACTGCAGCGTCCTGGTTCGCTGCCGCAGCCGAGGCGCTGGGGGCTGATCCGGACGATATCGCCCGTGCCACCTCCTCCAGTGCAGCCTCGCAGGGTCCGGCGCGGGGTTCCCGGGCGAATCCGGTGACCGCCACCGTAGCCGCAGCGTCCAGGCTCACTGGTGGTGATCCGGCGGCCACTGGGCGGGAGGTCCGGCGTTACACCTTCACCTTGCCCTGCCTCCCCGCCGACGCGGACAGCACCACTGACGCCGACAGCGCCAGCGATGCCACCGCCTACAGCACCGGCGATGCTCTGGGCGTCCTTCCGCGCAACCGCGCCACCACCGTCGACGAGTTCCTCCACTTCACCGGTCTGGACCCGGCCGTACCCCACCCGGAGACCGGACAGCCACTACGCGAGGCACTGACCCGGCTCGACATCACCTCCGTCACGCCCGCTCTGCTGGAGCTGGTGCACCGCCAGCACCCGGACGCCGGCATCGACGAGCTCACCGGCAGCGCCGGTAACACCGCAGATGCCACCGCACTGCGCACCTTCGCCTACGGCCGCCACCTGTGCGACGTCCTGGCGTCCTACCCGGTGACGGCGGATCTCACGGAATGGCTGGAGGTTCTCACCGAGCTCCGCCCCCGGCTGTACTCCATCTCCTCTTCCCCGCTGGCGGACCCGAACCAGGTGGAGATCACCGTCTCCACGGTGGCGTTCACCAGCCCGCGCGGTGCATCGCGTCGGGGGGTCAGCTCCGGTTTCCTCGCCGAGCTCACCCCCGGCGACGAGGTCGAGGTGTTCATCAAGCCGAACCGTAGCTTCGGCCCGCCGGAGCGTCCGGACGCCCCGATGATCATGATCGGCCCCGGCACCGGCGTGGCTCCCTTCCGCGGGTTCCTGCAGGACCGGATGTGTTCGGGCGCGGCCGGCGACAACTGGTTGTTCTTCGGCGACCGCCACCGCGACACCGACTTCCTCTACGGCGAGGAGCTGTCCGGGATGCACCATCGCGGCATCCTCACCCGCTTCGACACCGCGTTCTCCCGCGACCAGGAGAAGAAGGTGTACGTCCAGGACCGGATGCTGCACCATGCCGCGGACCTGTGGGAGTGGATCGGACGCGGCGCGCACCTCTACGTCTGCGGCGACGCCGGACGCATGGCCGCCGACGTCGACTCCGCGCTGTGCCGGATCGTCGCCGAGCAAGGACGCATGGACTCCGAGGACGCCCGCTCCTTCGTCGCCGGGTTGGCCGCCGAACGTCGCTACGTCCGCGACGTGTACTGAATCACACGGCCTGAAACTTGCGTGTTTCGCATGTTTCCTGCCCGTGTCCCCACACGCCCCGCTGCAGGTCACCGGTGAACCCGCTGTAAAACACTGCTCTCATCTGTACCTTCTGCGGTGGGAGACTTCTAGCGTCATCAGACATGACCCCACAACTGACGCCCTCCCAGAATCCCCACACCCCGCACACCCCGCACACTGTCATCGTCGGCTTCGGCATGGTCGGTCACCGCACCGTCACCGAGATCCTCGACCGCGACCCGAATGCCCACATCACCGTGATCTCCGGGGAGTCGTGCCACGCCTACGACCGGGTCGCACTCTCCAGCTACGTGTCCTCCTGGGACCGCACCGCCCTGGAGTTGGCCGACCTCCCGGACTCGGTGACCGTGGTGCACGCCAAGGCCACCGGCATCGACCGGGACGCCCACACCGTCATCTGTGACAGCGGTGCCGCAACCAGCACCGTCGCCTACGACCATCTGGTGCTGGCCACCGGCTCCTACGCCTTCGTCCCGCCGGTGCCCGGCCATGACCTGCCGGGCTGCACCGTCTACCGCACCCTCGACGACCTCGACGACATCCGCACCCTCGTCGAGGACGCCCGGGCGGCGGGACGCTCCCCGGTCGGTGCGGTCATCGGCGGTGGCCTGCTCGGCCTGGAGGCCGCCAACGCCCTGAAACTGCTCGGTGCCGAGGCCCACATCATCGAACGCTCCCCCCGTCTGATGCCGATCCAGGTGGACGCCGACGGTGGCGTCCTGCTGGCGGACAAGGTCCGCGAACTCGGCGTGCAAGTGCACGTCAACACCGGCACCGATGTCATCGCGCGCACCGACAGCGACTCCAGCAACCTGACCCTCACCCTCTCCTCCCCCGTCCCCGCGCCCGGCGAGCCGGCCCCGGAGAACCCCACCATCAACCACCTCACCGTGGACCTGGTGATCTTCGCCACCGGTGTGCGTCCCCACGACGCCCTCGCCGATGCCGCCACCCCCGCCCCGCTGGACAAGGCCCCGCGCGGCGGCATCCTCACCGACCGACTGTGCCGGACGAATGACCCGGACATCAGCGCGGTCGGCGAGTGCGCCGCCGTCGACGGGGTCTGCTACGGCCTGGTCGCCCCGGGCTACACCACCGCGGAGATCGTCGCCGACCGGATCACAGGGCGAGAACCGACGTCCTTCGAGGACCCGGACATGTCCACCAAGCTGAAACTGCTGGGTGTCGACGTCGCCAGTTTCGGCGACGCCCACGGCACCACCGAGGGTGCCCGACCGCTGACCGTCAACGACCCCTTCGCCGGGACCTACGGCAAGATCGTCATGGACACCGACGGCAAGACCTTGCTCGGCGGGGTGCTCGTCGGGGATGCCAACGCCTATGCCATGCTGCGCCCCATGGTCGACGCGGAGCTGACCAACCCGATGGCGTTCATCACCCCGTCCGCCGGGGATGACGGTGCTGCCGGTGCCGGTGTCGCCGCACTGCCGGACGCCGCCCAGATCTGTTCCTGCAACAACGTCACCAAGAAGGACGTCCGGGACGCCATCGGCGACGGCGCCTGCTCGGTGGCGGACCTGAAGACCTGCACCCGGGCCGGAACCAGCTGCGGGTCCTGCGTGGGCCTGCTCGGCCAGCTCCTCGACGCCGAGGGCATCGAGCAGTCCAAGGCTCTGTGCGAGCACTTCAGCCAGTCGCGTGCGGAACTGTTCCAGTGTGCCGCGGCCACCGTCATCCGCGACTTCCCCCGGTTCATCAAGCGGTTCGGCACCGGCCACGGCTGCGAGATCTGCAAGCCGACGATGGCGTCCATCTTCGCCACACTCAACACCGGTCACCACGTCCTGGACGACGGTCATGCCGCCCTGCAGGACACCAACGACCGCTTCCTGGCCAATATCCAGCGCAACGGCTCCTACTCCGTGGTGCCGCGGATGCCCGGTGGCCAGGTCACCGCCGAACAGCTCATCGTCGTCGGTGAGATCGCCCGCGACTTCGACCTGTACACCAAGGTCACCGGCGCCCAGCGCATCGACATGTTCGGTGCCCGGGTGGAGCAGCTGCCCGCCATCTGGCGTCGCCTGGTGGACGCCGGCATGGAGTCCGGCCAGGCCTACGGCAAGTCGCTGCGCGCGGTGAAGAGCTGTGTGGGCACCGACTGGTGCCGCTACGGCCAGCAGGATTCGGTGAAGATGGCCGTCGATCTGGAGTTGCGCTACCGGGGCTTGCGTAGTCCGCACAAGTTGAAGATGGGTGTCTCCGGCTGTGCCCGCGAGTGTGCCGAGGCCCGCGGCAAGGACGTCGGCGTGATCGCCACCGAGCACGGCTGGAACCTGTATGTCGGCGGCAACGGTGGCGCGACCCCGCGCCACGCCGAACTGCTCGCCGGCGACCTGGATGAGCCCACGCTGATCCGCTACATCGACCGCTTCATCGCCTTCTACGTGCGCACCGCCGACCGCCTGCAGCGCACCGCCGCCTGGGTTGAGGAGACCGAGGGCGGCCTGGACCACATCCGCCAGGTCGTCTGCGAGGACTCCCTGGGGATCGGCGACGACCTGGAGCAGTTCATCGCCCGCCACGTCGACGACTACACCGACGAGTGGAAGGCCGTCCTCGACGACCCGGAGAAGCTGCGCCGTTTCGTCTCCTTCGTCAACGCGCCCGGGTCACCAGACCCCACCGTCCAGTTCCAGAAGCAGGACGGCCGGACGGTCCCGCTGCCGATGCCGGGCCTGCGCAGCGCCGTATAACCACCAACTCCCCCCCCTTCCCCACTCGTTCTTCCCCACTCCCTGAAGGAGCCAAGACCATGACTGTCACCACCCACCCCGTGAGCATCTGCCTGTTCGACGAACTCGAGGACAACCTCGGTGCCGCTGTCCTGCTGCCCGACGGCACCCAGGTCGCCCTCTTCCGCGTCAGCGACAAGACCGGCACCGCCAGGACCAGCGCAGATCAGGCAAGCACTGACCAGGCGAGCACCGGCGTGTACGCGGTGTCCAACATCGACCCGTACATGGGCGCAGCCGTGATGAGCCGCGGCATCGTCGGCGATCACGACGGTGTCCCCACGGTCGCCTCCCCACTGCTCAAGCAGCGTTTCCGGCTGACCGACGGGGTCTCGTTGGAGGACGAGGACCACACCCTGCAGACCTTCCCCGTCCAGGTCATCGACGACCACGGTGAGCGTCGCGTCCTCCTGCATTACTGACGGTCCGAAGCTCCCCCCTCCACCGAACCTACCGCTCACCCCAGGAGACCCATGTCTTACGTCCCACCGGCCGACGTCGCCACCGCGATGGTCGACGCCGGACAGAAGAAAACCGGGATGGCAACCCGTGAAACACTGATCAAGGCGACGATGGCCGGAGCCATCCTCGCCCTCGGCGCGGCCCTCGCCACAACGATCACCGTCAACACCGGTGAACCACTGCTCGGCGCGATGATCTTCCCCGTCGGATTCATCCTTCTCTACTTGATGGGTTTCGACCTGGTCACCGGTGTCTTCACCCTCGTGCCGCTGGCCTGGATCGACAAGAGGCCCGGTGTGACCTGGCGAAGTCTGCTGCGCAACTGGGGCCTGGTGTTTCTCGGCAACATGGTCGGCGCGGTGTTGGTCGCACTGTTGATGTCCATCATCACCACTTACGGCTTCTCCACCCCGCCGGATGCCATCGGCGAGCGCCTCGGCGAGATCGGTCACGACCGTACCGCCGGTTACGCCGAACACGGGGCAGCCGGCATGCTCACCCTGTTCCTGCGCGCGGTGATGTGCAACTGGATGGTCTCCACCGGCGTAGTCGCCTCAATGATGTCCCGCAGTGCTGGTGGCAAGGCCCTGCTGATGTGGATGCCGGTCATGCTGTTCTTCTACATGGGCTTCGAGCACTCCGTGGTCAACATGTTCCTCTTCCCGGCCGGGCTGATGCTCGGCGGTGACTTCTCCCTCGGCCAGTACCTGGTCTGGAACGAGATCCCCACCTTACTGGGCAATATCGTCGGTGGACTGTTGTTCGTGGGACTGCCGATGTACTACTCCTACGTCCGGACACCGAAGACACCGAAGACACCGCAGACACCGCAGAACGGGGACGCCCAGGACGCGGACGATCCCCAACGACCACAGGGATCTCCGGTCGCCGGAGGTGCGCCGGAGCAGGTGGATACGCAAGGGCGCGCAATGACCGGGAAGCGTGTCCCTGTAGCGACGAGACAGCCCGGCCGCCCTGAGTAGAAGGAGAAGACCTACATGGAACCGGTGATGGAACCGATCATGACCCGCGCAGAGGCGGCGAGGCATATTGAGGCGGCCCGGTTACGCACCGGCAGGACATGGGCGGGTATCGCCGAGGACCTGGGCACACCCCTGGTCTGGACGACCGCGGCCTTGTTGGGCCAGCACCCCATGACCACTGAACAGGCGGCCGCGGCGTGCGCATTACTGGGACTGGACGACAGCGTCGCCGAATCCCTCACGACCCAGCCGAACCGCGGGACCGACCCAGAAACCATGAGGGACCCGACCATCTACCGGTTCAGCGAGGCACTCGGCGTTTACGGGCCGGCGTTGAAGGCGTTGATTCACGAGGAGTTCGGCGACGGCATCATGAGCGCGATCAACTTCACCGTGGACATCGAGCGTCGGCCCGATCCGGACGGCGACCGTGTGATCGTCACCTTCGATGGGAAGTTTCTGGACTACCGGTGGTGACAAACGCGCCCTGAAATCTCACACAGCCGACCCCGGCCGTGTGAGTTTTTTGTCTCATTGCCGTAGCCGAAGGGCATATTGGGGGAAACAGCCACCTCCTAACCTCAATCAGTGATGGCACTTCCACGTGCCCCTGACTGAAACCGACTGCACGACCCGACTGCACCCCCCTCGACTGCTCCCTTCCGTGACCTGGAGGAATACCAGTGACTTTCGTACTGACCGGACTGGATGTCCGGGACACCGAGATCGTCCTCATCGGCGGCGGCGATGTGACGGCCCGCCGCGCCGCAGCCCTGCACACCCAAGGTGCGATACTCCGTATCATCGCCCCGGAGCTTTCTCCACGGACCGAGGCCTTCCTCCGTTCGGCCACGGCATCCGACAACACCACCGCCGCCAACACCACCTCCGATAACTCCACGCCCCACACCACCACTCCACCAGTCTGGGAGCCGCGGTGTTACCGCCCCGAGGATCTGGACGACGCCTGGCTGGTCCACACCGCCACCGGCGACCCGGCGGTGGACTCCGGGGTCGCCGAGGAGTGCCGCGCCCGACGGATCTGGTGCATCAACGCCTCCTGCGCACCCCACGGGTCTGCCCGCATGCCGGCCCAGGCCCGACGTCGCGACATGGTCTTCGGCGCCCTGTCCACCGGCTCGCCCAATCCCAGGCGGTCCGCCGAGGTCGTCCGGGCCGTGGCACGCCAGGTCGACGAGACCCACCAGCTGGCCGCACGCCCCCAAACCACCACACAGCCCGCCACACCTTCCACCGGCACCGTCCACCTCATCGGCGGCGGCCCCGGCCCGACCGACCTGCTCACCGTCCGCGCCCACCGCCTCCTGGCAGCCGCCGACGTAATCGTCCACGACCGCCTGGGCCCCACCGACCTTGCACAGTTCTGCGACGAGAACACCGAGGTCATCGATGTCGGCAAGCGTCCCGGCCACCACCCCAGCCCCCAGGAGGAGATCAACGCGATCATCGTCGACCGGGCCCAGCGGGGACTCACCGTCGCCCGGTTGAAGGGTGGCGACCCGTTCGTGTTCGGACGCGGCGGCGAGGAGGTCATCGCCTGCCGTGCCGCCGGGGTGCCGGTCGAGGTCGTCCCCGGGATCAGCAGCGCGGTCGCCGCGCCGTCCTCCGCCGGAATCCCGGTCACCCACCGGGGTGTCGCCGATGCCGTGCACGTGGTCAACGGCCACCGCCGATGGGACGCCCGGACCAGGGCCGCGTTACTGGACGATGCCACCACCGTCGTCATCCTGATGGGTGTCTCGACCTTGCGCGACATGGTCGCCACCGCGCTGGCCGACGGTGTCCCGGCGAACCGTCCGGTGGCGATCGTTGAGAACGCCCACCGACCCGGGCAGCGCTGTACCCGCGCTACTCTGGGCAGTGTGGTGACAGCAGCAGAAGTCAACGGGGTGCGCGCCCCGGCAGTGATCGTCGTCGGTGAGACGGCACGCGCCGGACTTCTCGATGCCGTCGCATCCCCGCAGGTCACTTCCCCTGCACACCCTGCGCCTCCAGCACACCCTGCACACCTCGCCCACGTCCCGCAGGCGGTCATGGCATGACCCACGCACGTCAATTGTCTGAGGCGCTGGCGGGATGTTCGATCCTGCTTCCGGTGGACCGTCGTTCCGGCGAGTTCGCCACCGCACTGCAGCGTCATGGCGCGGAGACCACGATCGCTCCCCCGTTGGCGATCACCTCGCATTTCGACGACGCGGAGCTACTGGCGGAGACCCGGGCGCTGATCGCTGACCCGCCGGACATCCTGGTGGCGACCACCGGTGTGGGCTTCCGCGGCTGGATGGACGCCGCCGAGCAGGACGGTGTCCAGCAGGAACTCGTCGAGACCCTGGAGCAGGCCCGGATCCTGGTGCGTGGCCCGAAGGCCCGCGGCGCGGTGCAGCAGGCCGGCTTGGAGATCGACTGGGTCGCCGAGACCGAGACGTCCACCGAGATCATCGACTACCTGTTGGCCGGCGGCGTCCGCGGCAAGCGCATCGTGATCCAGCATCACGGTGCCGGTGACCCGCACATGGAGAAGAGTCTGACCGATGCCGGTGCGCTGGTGCGTGGCCTGGTGATCTACCGCTGGGGTCCGCCGCCGGACCCCGCGTTGGTCGGACGCACGACCGGGATGGTCGCCTCGGGACGCATCGACGCGGTCCTGTTCACCTCTGCCCCGGGTGCGAAGGCCTGGTTGCAGAGTGCCGAGGAGCTGGGCACCCTGCCGGCGGTGCTGGAGGCCGCCACGGAGCGCACCGTGTTCGGCGCCGTTGGTCCGATCACCGCGGGCCCGCTGCGGGAGCATGGGATCGAGCCGATCGTGCCGGAGCGTTTCCGCCTGGGCGCTCTGGTGCGCGAGGTGGTGATGCACATGGCGGGGCCGTCCACTGCGGTACGCACCGATGTCGGTGAGCTGCATGTGCGCACCGGTGGGGCGTTGTTGGACGGCACGTTCCACCCCTTGGGACGTACCGGTGCCGAGCTGCTGCACATCCTGTGGTCGCGTCCGGGCCAGGTGTTGTCGCGGGCGGAGATCGCCGAGGAGTTGTCGGCGATGACCGGGGAGGACGCCACGGAGCGTGCGGTGGAGGTCGCGGTCGCCCGGGTGCGTAGTGCGATGGAGCAGCCTGAGTTGATCCAGACCGTCTACAAGCGGGGCTACCGGCTGGCGGTGCCGGATGAGTCGGTGCGCCACCTCGCGTGACTCCCTCGCGTGTCCCCTGGTCCTGGTACACGAAAACCACCGCCCACCGACCGGGGTTGAACCCGGTGGTGAGCGGTGGTTGGCGGTGAAGCGTCGCCGGTGTTACTTGGCGGCGTTCTGGCCGGCCTCGAACGGGAAGCCCAGCTCGCGCAGAAGAGCGCGGCCTTCGTCGTCGTTGGTGGCGGTGGTCACCACGGTGATGTTCATACCGCGGGGACGGTCGATCTTGTCGACGTCGATCTCGTAGAACATGGACTGCTCGTTGAGACCGAAGGTGTAGTTGCCGTTGCCGTCGAACTGCTTGTCCGAGAGGCCGCGGAAGTCGCGGATTCGGGGCAGGGCAACGGTCAGCAGGCGGTCCAGGAACTCCCACATGCGGTCGCCGCGCATGGTCACGCGGGCACCGATGGGCATACCCTCGCGCAGCTTGAAGTTCGAGATCGACTTCTTGGCGACGCGGATCTGCGGCTTCTGGCCGGTGATCAGGGTCAGGTCGTGGATGGCGCCGTTGATCAGCTTGGAGTCGCGAGCAGCCTCGCCGACACCCATGTTGACGACGACCTTGGTCACGCCGGGGATCTGCATGACGTTGTCGTAGCTGAACTCGTTGTTCAGGGTCTCACGGATCTCACCGCGGTAGCGGGTCTTGAGCCGGGGAGTGTAGTTCTCGCTCATTTAGATGTCCTTCCCGGTGCGGCGCGAGATGCGGATCTTCTTGCCGTCCTCGTCGAAGCGGTAGCCGACGCGGGTGGGCTCACCGTCGGCGTCCAGGACCATCACGTTGGACACGTGGATGGGGGCTTCCTGGGTGACGATGCCCTCGGACTCTGCGCCACGCTCGGGTGCGGAGTTCACGACGTGCTTCTTGATGCGGTTGATGCCCTCGACCAGGACCTTGTCGCGGGTCGGGTAGGCCTCGATGACCCGGCCCTTCGCGCCCTTGTCCGGGCCAGAGATGACGAGGACGGTGTCGCCCTTACGAATCTTCATGGGTTAGAGCACCTCCGGAGCGAGAGAAACGATGCGCATGAAGCGCTTGTCGCGCAGCTCACGAGCAACCGGCCCGAAGATGCGGGTACCGCGGGGGTCGGTGTTGTCGGCGCCCTTGATGAGGACGGCGGCGTTCTCGTCGAACTTGATGTAGGAGCCGTCCGGACGACGGGTCTCCTTCTTGGTGCGGACGACAACGGCCTTGACGATGTCGCCGGCCTTGACGTTGCCACCGGGGGTGGCCTCCTTGACGGTGGCGACAACGACGTCGCCGATACCGCCGGAGCGTCGGGTGGATCCGCCGAGCACGCGGATGACCAGGATTTCCCGGGCACCGGTGTTGTCGGCGACCCGCAGACGCGATTCCTGCTGAATCACTGGAGTCTCCTTGTAGACCTAGTAGTTCTGTTGCACGTAGGATTACCGTCCCTGACGTGCACGGTCGAGTTGGCCGCGGCGCTCATCACACCAGTCCAGGCGGGGAACGATGGAGAGCAGCACGCGGACAACCCGTGTATCTTCGCACACCCTCGCTTCCAGAGACAAGTCGGCACTGCGCACGATCGACATTGGGGAACGGCGCTGAAGCGACCCAGCGGTCAGGCAGGGGTAAGTCGCGAACATCGGTGCGTTCACCTCACCGTTACACAGTGGGGAAACTTACCCCCGGTTTGGGGCACTTCCGAGAAGTTACCCTGCCGGGCAAAGCAAGCCCACACTACGCTTCTTCCGAACCTATTCCCCTCACAACTCACAGAGTAGTATTACTCTTTTCAAGAAGAGCATCATCGCCGGCGGCTCCGCCGTCGCACTCACCATCGCCGGCACCGGCGTCGCCGCCGCCGAGCAGGACAATGCAGGCGAGCTCCCGACTAACGGCAACGGCTCCTCGACCAGATCACTCGAGGGCGCCAACCTCTCGAAGCAGCTCAGTGCAGCTTTCGACTCCTCCGACACCGATGGCAACTTCAACCTCAACCAGGCCGTCAGCGCCTTGATCGGCCTCGCCGCAACCGGCACCGCCGTCGCAGGCTCCATCTCCATCGCCCCGAACATCTACAACGCCACCAAGGACATCCAGCAGTTCGTGGACGACTTCACCGAGGACTCCCGCAACTTCATCAACAGCATCACCCCGTAGCCCCTGACGGTCGCCTCGCTGACCGCCCCCACTACGCCTCCGGCATCCGGCCCCTCTCGGCCGGGTGCCGTTTTTCATGCCTTCAATCGGATGCAATTCTTATACCCCGCCCCGCATATTATATATGCCCCGCGCCGCATATGTGGCATGCCCCACACCGCATTGCTTGACAGTTCTTATACTTCTCAGTGTCATTCACTCACTTAAATGCCCCTCGGGGAATCTGAACTTAAGGTTAACCCGAAATAAATACACTTTGGTTCCCCTTGGTCCGTGTTAGCTTCGTCTGCGTACCCACCCCTCGTTTTGACGATTCCAAGAAGGAGCGACAACCCAATGAAGGTTCGCAAGTCCCTCATTTCCCTCGCCACCGTTTCCGCCGTGGCCATCTCCGGCACCAGCATCGCCGCCGCCCAGGACGAGGAGCTGCCCGCCGAGGGCTCCGCCTCCAGCTCCAGCGAGGGCTCCAACGGCGCTGAAGGCGAGGAGGGCGCCAACGGCTCCGCCATCCTCGGCAGCATCCAGGGCTCGACCTCCGACGGCGCCCTCGACCCGCAGGGCTCCGTCCAGGCCGACGGCTTCTTCAACCAGATCTGGGAAGACGGCGAGACCGGCGTCGTCAGCCTGGCCGGTGTCGCTGCCGTCATCGCCGGCACCGCCGTCGTCGCTGGCAACGTCAAGGGCATCGCCGACGCCTACAGCGCCGTCATCGACGCCTCCGACACCTACCAGGGCGTCCTGGCCGATACCCGCGGCTTCCTGGAGTCCCAGGGCATCCTCTAAGCTTCGCTCCGGAAAAATACCCGTCCGCTTATATCGGGCGGGTTTTTTCATTCCCGATCCTGAAATTTCCCTTACATACCCCCACAGGCATTTCCACAACACTCCCCGGGAGATTCACTTACCCCCCCCCCGGGGGGTAGAGAGAATAACCCCCGAGGGGTATATGGATGAAACATTTCCATCGAATTCTGGGGGAGCAGCAATTGTCGAGCCATGTTAGCGTCGGCTCCGTACCTACCCCTCACATGTTGATCCCCCAAGGAGAACCGACTTCATGAAGACCCGTAAGTCTTTGATCACCCTCGCCGCCGCATCCGCTCTGGCCATCGGCGGCACCGGTGTCGCCGCAGCACAGGACGCCGAGAACGACACCCCGGCCAACGAGACCGGCAGCTCCCTGCCTGAACTTTCGTCGCAGGACGGCGACGACGCCGAAGAGGGCCAGGACGGTGAAGAGGGCGAGGACGCCGGCAGCGCCGAGGGCTCGACCGGCTCCGTCGCCGGCGACGAGGTCCTGGGCTCGTTCGACGAGGACGGCGCCTTCAACATCCAGGAGGCCGCCGCGGCCCTGGAGTTCATCGCCGACTTCGCCAGCCCGCTCGGCGACATCGCCGGCGCCTTCGAGTCCGTCGTCGACGCCTCCGACACCTTCCAGGGTGTCGTCCAGGACGTCCAGGGCTTCCTGGCATCCCAGGGTGCCGCATAAGCGACCCGCCACACCCGACAAGCCCCGCCCGGGAACCTCCCGGGCGGGGCTTTCGCATGTCCGGCCACCGACGCCCATGTCAGTTATCCGGGTAGATACTCCTCGTCAAAAGTGCCGCACAGGACGCATTTGTGCAGTCCCCACATCGACTACCCCCGCCCATCGCAACGCCAGAGGGTCCGGCCACACGGGCACTCTCGCCGACGAGGGCTGCGTGTCAGACATGTTCCAACCTGTCCCCACCTGTGCTTTCCTGTCAGAAATCTCCGTCGGGGCACCGCGTCCACAGCTCCCCCGCCCGGCCCCACGATCCCCCCGCGCACGCGTAGGTGACACGTCACAGGACCATCGTCGGCCTCGACACTGCCCTCACCGTGTCGCACGATCGACGTCAGTGCGTCCTACCGCAGACCGGAAGGGCGCGACACCGTGATTCCGGACGTCGAGCCGCCACAACAGCGACACGACTGCCCCCTGACGTAAAGGACACCCCACATGAAGCTCAAGAAGAGCCTGCTCGCCGCGACCACCGCCACCGCCGTCGCCTTCGGCGGAGCCAGCATCGCCACCGCCCAGGACGGTTCCGACGTCTCCGCACTGTCCTCCGAGAGCAGCATCGGCGGCGACAACAACATCCTGGGCTCCCTGGAAGACGAGGACGGCATCCTCGGCTCCTTCGTCGGCGACGACGCATTCGGCACCATCGGCAACATCACCACCGTCATCAGCCTCATCGTCGCCGGCGTCAACCTCTCCAACGCCATCACCCTGCCGAAGCTCCCCTTCTAGAGTTCCGGGGTGCCCCATGTAGTGAGGGGCAGCTGCATTGCGACTCGCGGAGGTTCACCGTAAGGTGAACCTATCCTCGGGCGAGGTGCCGGGTTTTCCCCCGGTCGCCTCGCCCATTTTCGTCTTTCCGCGATCGAAAGGGGCTTTGGACCATGACGGCATCCACCGTCAGTCACACTGACCCGCCCGGGCCACCATCCAGGGCCAAGCGCAAGCACAAGAGTGCCGTCACCGTCACCTCGCAACTGCGACGCCGCCGCCTGCTCGGACTCGGTGGCCTGCTCGCACTCCTGGTCCTCGGTATCGGCCTGAGCCTGGCATTCGGCTCCCGCATCATCGAGGCCGACAGCCTGTTCTCCGCACTGCGCAACCTGCCGTCGGCGCTGCGTAATCCGGGGACCATCACTGACTCCGACCTCCAGGTCATCGCCGAACTGCGCGTCCCCCGCACGCTGGTCGGCATCGCCGTCGGAGCCGCCCTCGGCGTGGCCGGAGCCCTGATCCAGGGCCATACCCGCAACCCCCTGGCCGACCCCGGCATCCTCGGCATCTCCTCCGGCGCCTCCCTCGCCGTCGTCGTCAGCTTCGCCTTCTTCAACGTCACCAGCACCGGCATGACCGCCGTTTGGGCCTTCGGTGGTGCCCTCGTCGCCACCGCCATCGTCTTCGGACTCGCCTCCGTCGGCGGCGGCAACGTCCACCCGCTGACCCTGATCCTCGGTGGCGCGGCGATGAACGCCGTCCTCCAGGCCATCATCAGTGCCCTGGTACTCACCGACGACAGCAACCTCGACCGGCTGCGATTCTGGACCGTCGGATCCGTCGCCGGCCGCGACATGGGAGTCTTCTGGGGCGTGCTACCGATCATCCTGTTCGGCCTGGTTCTGGCCTTCGCGACCGGCCCCCAACTCAACCTGCTCAACCTCGGCGACGACATCGCCCAGTCCCTCGGCGTCAACACCAAGCTCGCCCGACTGACCGGCATGGTCATCATCGCCCTGCTCGCCGCAGCGGCCACCGCCGCCGCCGGGCCCATCGCCTTCCTCGGCCTGGTCGTGCCCCACCTGGTGCGCTCGATGACCGGCCCGGACTACCGCTGGATGCTGCCCTACTGTGCCCTGGCCGGAGCCTGCCTGCTGATCTACGCCGACGTGGTGGGACGCCTCATCACCCGCCCCGGCGAGCTCCAGGTCGGTATCGTCATGGCCTTCGTCGGCGCCCCGCTGTTCATCGCCATGCTCGTGCGTAGGAAGGTGGTCCAGCTGTGACCGAGCGTCCACTCACCAACGCCACCGCCGTCGCCCCCGACGAGGCCGACGCGTCCGGCACCGGACGCTCCCGGCGTCCCCACGGCATCCGCCGCTACGTCTCCGACGGCACTGTGCCGGGGCGTCCGGCCTTCCGCATCGGCGTCTACTCCACGGTGTGGCGGCCCCGCCAGTTCTTCACCACCCTCACCCTGATCGTCGCCGTGTTCGTTCTGTTCTGCGTGTCCATCGGCGTCGGCGACTTCCCGATCAGCCCGTGGCGCGTCTTCGAGATCATCGTCACCGGAGCCGGCGAACGCATCGAGAACCTCGTGGTCTTCGACTGGCGCATGCCCCGGACCGTCACCGCCATCGTCGTCGGCGCGGCCCTGGGCCTCTCCGGTGCACTGACCCAGTCCGTGACCCGCAACGCCCTGGCCAGCCCCGACATTCTCGGCATCACCACCGGTGCCTCCGCCATGGCCGTGACCGTCATCGTGCTCGGCGGCGGCACCGCCACCGGCGTCGTCGGCTGGCTCGCCGGCGTCGGCATCCCGCTGGCCGCCCTCGGCGGTGGCCTGCTCACCGGCCTGGTGATCTGGCTGCTGGCCTACCAACGCGGCATGGACCCCTTCCGCCTGGTGCTGTCCGGCATCATCATCTCCGCACTGCTGATGGCCTACATCAACTTCCTGATGACCCGGGCCGACCTGCGCGACGCCGCCACCGCCCAACTGTGGCTCTCCGGCTCCCTCAACGCCGCGGACTGGACCAAGGCCGCACCGGTGATGATCGCCGTACTCATCGGTGCCCCACTGTTCGCCTGGATCGCCTTCCAGCTGATGGCCAGCATCCTGGGCCCCGACATCGCCCGCTCGCTCGGCCAGAACGTCACCGGGGTGCAGATCGCCCTGCTGGTGTTCTCCGTCGCCCTGGCCGCCATGGCCGTCGCCGCCGCCGGGCCGATCGGCTTCGTCGCCTTCGTCTCCCCGCAGATCGCCCAGCGTCTATGCGGACGCTCCACCCCACCACTGATGGCCGCCGCCCTGTTCGGCGCCTGCCTGCTCGTCGCCGCCGACATCATCACCCAGACGCTTATGCCGGTCGAACTTCCCGTCGGCCTGCTGACCTCCGCCGTCGGCGGTATCTTCCTGATCTACCTGCTCGTCCAGAACAACCGGAGGGCCTCCACCGAATGAGCGACAACAGCATCCGCGCCACCGGTCTCACCGTCGGCTACGGCAACGACAAAGCAATCATCAACGACCTGGACCTGCAGGTCCCCGTCGGCAAGGTGACCACCGTCATCGGCCCCAACGGCTGCGGCAAGTCCACCCTGCTGCGCGCCATGTCCCGGCTGCTGCCGCCCCGGTCCGGTGAGATCCACCTCGGTACCACCGACATCGGGTCGATGAAACGCAAGGACCTCTCCAAGATCATCGGTGTGCTCCCCCAGTCGCCAGTCGCCCCGCCCGGGCTGATCGTCTCCGACCTCGTCGCCCGCGGACGCCACCCGCACCAGTCGTGGATCCGCCAGTGGTCCTCCACCGACGAGGAAGAGGTCATGGCCGCCCTCGAGATGACCTCGGTCGCCTCGCTGGCCGACCGTCCGGTCGACTCCCTGTCCGGTGGCCAGCGCCAGCGCGTGTGGATCTCCATGGTGCTGGCCCAGAACACCGACGTCCTCTTCCTCGACGAGCCCACCACCTACCTCGACCTCTCCCACTCCATCGAACTGCTCGACCTGGTGCGCCGGCTGAAGAAGCAGCTCGACCGCACCGTGGTGATGGTGCTGCACGACCTGAACCTGGCGGTCCGCTACTCCGACCACCTGGTCGTCATGCGCGAGGGCGAGGTCATGGTGACCGGCTCGCCCCGCGAGATCATCACCTCGGAGATGCTCAAGGACATCTTCAACCTCAATGCCGTGGTCATCGACGACCCGGTCACCGGTGGGCCGCTGATCGTGCCCTCGGCCCCACCGGAGGTCGGCGAGCACATCGCCGACGCTGATCCAGCGACCACCATCGAGACCCGACACACCGCCGACCACCCCACCAGCTAGGAGCCGCCTCCATGACCACCCGCCCCGCCACCGCGGTGACCAGCACCGAACTGCGCGAGCACCCGCAGCGCAACACACCGGAGGGGACGGACGATCCGGGTCGGCTGCTCGCCGTCACCGTCACCGCCACCGACGACCTCGCCCCGAACCTGCGACGGCTCACCCTCGCCACCCCCGCGCTGCGCGAGCTGACCCTCACCGGCCCCGATGAGTTCTTCGGCCTGCTGATGCCCCGTGACCGCGGCGACTTCACCGCCTTCGACACCGCCGGGAGCAACATCCGCGCCGCCGTCGCCGAGATCGACGAGAACGAACGCCCCGGCCTGCGCTGGTACACCGTCCGGCACTTCCGGCAGGACGCCGGGGAGATCGACGTCGACGTGGTCCTGCACGACGACCACCCCGGCCCCGGCGCCACCTGGGTCGCCGCCGCCCAGCCCGGCGACACCGCCGGCATCTGGCTGTCCAACGCCATCTGGACCCGCCACAACGACGAGCGTCCCCTCTTCGTCGCCGACCCCTCCGCGGTCCCCGCCCTGCGCGCCGTCCTGGAGTTCACCGTCGACCACCACCCCGACGACCTCGCGTCCTACCACCTGGTGATCGTCACCGACGGTGGCAACGACCTGGAGGCCGGCTTCGCCGAGCAGTGGGCCGACAAAGTCGGCTCCCTCATTGTCCTGGACGCCACCCCGGAGCAGGCCACCGAGACCGTGCGCGCCCACTTCACCGAGGCCGCCGCAGCCGGACACCCGTCCACCCAACCGAGCTACGTGTGGGCCAGTGGCGAGGTCGGACTGTCGAAGATGGTCCGGGGCCTGGCCGTCGACGAGTGGGGCCTGGACTCCGCACTCGTCAACTGGATCGCCTACTGGATCGAAGGCCGACCCCGGCCGTAACTCCCCCGGCAGGAACTCCCCTGCCGTCGTCCCCCCTACCCCGGTTCCCGTGCCCACGGGAGTCTGGGTTTAGAGCATCACCTTGGTCGAGTCGATCGCCTGCAGGGTCTTGCGGTTGTAACCGTCGAGGAAGCGACGCAGCAGCAGACCCAGGATCAGCGCCGGGATCAGGAAGATCAGCAGGCAGCCCAGGCTGATCCAGAAGTCACCCTTGTAGATCCCGGCGATCGCCGAACGCATCGCGTCCACGGCGTAGGTCGCCGGCAGGATCGGGTGCAACGCCTGGAACCAGCCCGGCAGCAGCGGCAACGGATAGGCACCGCCGGCACCGGCGACCTGTACCACCAGGATGATCACCGCGATCGCCTTACCCACACTGCCGAAGGACAGCACCAGTGTGTAGACGATCGTTATGAACACCATCGAGATGATCCAGGACGACAGCATCAGCAGGAACGGGTGCACCGGCTGGATCTCCACGAACACGATCAGACCCAGTCCGGTCAACGTCGACTGCACGAAGCCGATCAGCTGGTACAGGCCGAGACGACCGAAGTAGGCCTCGCTGCGCGACACCGTCGCGTCCTCCGCCTCTGCGATCGGCGTGCTGCCCGCGACGTAGGGACGTACCAGGACCGAGGTCAGCAGGGCACCGACCCACAGGGCCAGCACCGCGTACAGTGGGGCCATACCGGACCCGAAGGTGGCGACCGGGTACACGGCCTCGCGCTCCACGTTCACCGGCGCAGCGAGGTGCTGGGCCAGGGAATCCGGGTCGTTGCCGACCAGTTCCGCCAGCTTCGCGAAGTCACCGTCGTCACCGGCGCTACCCAGGGCTTCGGCGACCTCGGCGAAGGTCTCGGCATGCTCGTCGAGCTTGTCGGCGATGCTGTCCGTCGCGGTCGCCGCACGCGCCAGGGTGCTGCTCAGCGAACCGTCGCCGTCGGACAGCCCGGAGGTGATGTCCTGCAGGTCGGCCTTCACCGCAGCGACGCTGGTGCCGAGGCGGTCCATGGTGTCGCCCAGCTCGGAGAGCTGCGGCTTCAGGTCCTGGCGGTAGGACGACACAGCCTCGTCGATCGCCGCACTGGCTCGGCTCAGCGAGCCCTCGATGTTCGACTTGGTCTCCTGTGTCGAGGCATTGCCCGCGCGGATGTCGCTGGCCGTACCGGCCAGGTCCTCCTGCAGGTCGGACGTCCGGTCGATTGTGGCGTCCAACGAGGACAGCACGCGCTCGTAGCCGGGCTTCGCGGCGTCCGGCAGGTTGTTGCCGATGTTGGTGTCCAGGGTGTTGCGCAGGCCCTCGAAGTAGTTGACCTGCTGCTGCACCCGGTCGGCCAGGGTGTCGAAGGTCGCCGCGGTGGTCCCGCTGGCGGAGTTCGCCGAGGCGAACAGGGAGTCCAGCTGGCCGCTGACCGCACCGAAACTCTCACTCGTTGCGCCGAGGGCACTCTCCAAGGAGCTGGTGGCCGTGTCCAGGGTGGACAGCAGGTCATCGCTGGCCGCTGCGCCCTCGCCGGCCTCCTCCGGGTCGTCGAACTGGGCACCGGCGGCGCGGGCGATGTTGCCGGCACCGTCGACCAGTGGGGTGGTGGACTCCAGCAGGTTCGTCAGCGAACGGACGGTCGTCGCACCGGACTCCAGCCGGGCACCGATGTTCTCCACCCGGGACTCCAGGCGCTGCATCGCGGCCTGGGTGTCCTCGTGCTCCAGGTAGTCCGACAGGCTCGACACCGCACCGAGGCCGACATTGGCGACGATCTCGGTGAAGGCCTCGTTGATCTGCGTGATCACACCGTCGGCACCCTGCTCGGTGATGAGCGTCGACAGCGCGTTCTTCTTCTCGTTGGTGTAGAGCTGCAGCGTCGTCGGCTCGGTGCCGGTGGCGTAGAAGGTCAGAATCGACGTGCTGAAATCCTCCGGGAGCACGATCGCGGCGTAGTAGTCGCCGGACTTCGTGCCCTCGATGGCCTCGTCCTCGGTGGTGATGACCCAGTCGATCTGGTCGTTACGGGCTAGCTGCGAAAGCACCTGGTCACCCAGGTTCAGCTGCATCGGGGCGATGTCGCTCTCGTGGCCGGTGTCGGCGTTGGCGACGGCGATCTCCAGTTCCTCGGTGTTCTCGAAGGGTTGCCAGCTCGCGAGCACGTTGAACACGGCGAACACCATCGGGATGACCATGATGAAGAACACCATGATGGACGTGATCACGCTGCGACGGATGGAGCGCAGGTCATCGCGCACGATACTCAGGGACTTCTTCATGCCTGGCCGCCCTTCGTCTCGTCCGCGCTGTCAGCGCGGTCCTCTGAATCGTCCGGGTCGTCCGGGTCGTCCTGGATCACCGAAGTACCGCCCACGCCGGCGCCGACGACGGCGCTCTGCAGCTCGCTCTCCGGGAGCTCCGAGAGCTCATGGGCACGGGCGAAACTCTGCTTCGCGTACTCCAGCATCAGAATGAACGCCACGACCAGCAGCATCCACAGGCACACGATGCCGAACACCAGGGCCTTCTGGCTGCTGGTGAACCGGGCGATGATGCCCAGTACCACCACACCGGCGACACCCACGATCACCGAAACGCGCAACAGGCGGTCGTAGTTCTCACGCAGCGGCTTCCACCGGTGGTCCATCTCCTCACGGAAGGCCTCACGGTCGCGCAGCGCGTAGATCACGTCGGTCAGACGGTAGCTCGTCCCCACGACCTCGACCCTCTCACTGACGATCAGGCCGGTGGACTCCAGCTCCTTGTTGACCTGCACGTTGACGTTCGACATCCACCGCCGCAGCAGCGACCCGATCAGCAGCGCCGCCAACGCCATGAACAACAGTGTGCCCATGGCACGCCAGTAGTGGTCGCCGTAGAAACCACCGATGACCTCGCGGAGGGCGTCGATACCGTAGGTGAACGGCAGGAGTGGGTATATCGCCTGGAAGAAGGCAGGCGTCATCTCTATCGGGTAAATGCCCGAGGCACCCGGGATCTGCAGGAACGCCAACATCACCGCGATGATGCGGCCGACATGGCCGAGTGCGGCGACCAGCGCATACATGATCGACAGGTACGACAGGCCGGCGAACACCGTGGTGGCGACGAAGGCGAAGACGTTCTCGGTCTGCACGCCGAGCAGCAGGTTACCGATCGAGACGACCAGACCCTGGCCCACGCCGAGCACCGCCAGCAGTGCCAGTCGACCGCGGTAGGCCTGGCCGACGGTGAGCCGCCGGACGCCCTTCTTATCGACCTCCACGCGAAAGATCACCATCAGCATGAATGCGGCGATCCACAGCGACAGGTTGGTGAACAGTGCGGCCATGCCCGAGCCGTAGGTCGCCACCGGGTAGACCGCATTGCTCTCCACGGTCGCCGGGGAGGCGACGAAGCGGGAGACACCGTCGGAATCGAGACTGGTCACGGTGTCCAGCAGACCACCCTCGGACGCCGCATTCAGCGCCAGGATGTCGGCCTTCGCCGTCTCCAGCCCACTCTCGATACCGTCGACCTCCTCGGCGAAGTTGCTGATCACCTCGCCGGTGCCCTCGAGCTGGTCACTGACACCGTCCAGCAGGGAATTCGCCTCGCCCAGCATGGTCTGGGTGGACTTCAGGGCGCCGGCGAAGTTGCCGGCGGTGGCGTTGACCCGGCTGATCGCGGCCTGCAGCTGCGGCAGGGCGTCGCTGGTCGCCGACTGCAGGCCACCGGCGGAGTCGCGGCTGTCGTCGGTGGCGGCGGCGAGGGCGTCGGACGCCTCGGACACCGCATCGAGCGCACCCGAAGCGTCCGACTGCAGCCCCGTGAGGCTGTTGATCAGGTCGGAGTTCGCGTCGTTCTGGCTACGCAGGTCGTCCAGGGCGTCCTGCAGCGGGCCGGCGACGCCGTTCCCCAGGGCGGCACCGCCGAGCAGACGCTCCAGCTGCGCGATGGCGCGGTCGCTCTGGCGGGTGAACGCGGAGGCGTCACGCAACGCCGAGTCGATGCCCGTCCCGGCGCGCTCCAGCTCCCCGGTGACCGCGGAGATCGCGCCACGGGCTGCGGAGGTGCCCTCGGCCAGGGCGCCGGTGCTCTCCAGGTAGGCGGTCGTGGCCGCCTCGGAGAAGTTGTCGATCTGGGCCTGGACCCCGGTCATGATCGACTGCACCTGGGTCAGGGCGGTGTTCGCCTCGTCCAGGGCGCCGTCGACCGAGCGCAGGGCCCGCTGGGTGGACTCCACCGTGGGCTGGGCCTGATCCAGACGCTCCTGGATGCGGGTCAGCGACGCACTGGCCGAGGCCATGGTGTCGGCGGTTTCGTCGAAGGCGTTGGCCGCGCCGGACTGGGCGTTCGCCAGACGGTCCTCGAGATCCCCACCACTGTTGGACAGCTCGGTGGTGACCGCCTCGGCGATGCGCTCCTTGACCACCGAGCTGATCGTCGCGTCGAGGGTGGTGGCACCCTGGTCGGTGATCTTCGGGGAGATCGCGCTGGTCTTCTCGTTCACCTGGTACACCAGCGTCGGGGGCGAGTAGGTGCCCTCGAACATGCTGAGGATGTCGTCGGTGAAGGTCGAGGGCACCGTGATGGAGCCGTAGACGTCGCCCTTCCTCAGGGCGTCGTCGGCTTCCTCGGCGTCCATGAACTGCCAGCCGAGCTGGTCGTTCTCCTTGAGCTGGGAGACGACCTGTGCGCCGACGTCGATCGGGCCGGTCAGTTCCGAATCGCCGCCCTCGTCCTCGTTGACCACCGCGACACCGATCTCACCGGTGTTGGAGTAGGGGTCCCAGAAGGCGGCGATGTTCAGCCAGGCGTACAGGGCAGGGGTGATCATCAGACCGATGACGATCAGCCAGGCCTTGGGTGTCTTCCCGAGCCGTGACAGGTCTCTGGTGAAGACTTTGGTGCTTCCTCTCACCTCACGACCGTAACACCCGGCGGGGCTTCACGAACAATGGTCTGTGTTGGTTCACAGATTCAATACGCCTGACAGAAACGCTATGTCACCACCGCAGGCTTGACGTCGAGTTCCGGGAGCAACCGGGCCCGGAGATCGGCATGAGCCGCCGGATCGGTGGGACTGGTGGTGTCGGCGGCGGCGCGGCCGCTGACCTGTCCGGCTACCGGATGGCTGCGCCTGGACTCGCGCACCACCCCTTCCCCTCGCCGGAAAGCACCGCCCATGGACGCCGACAAGCTCCACCCTCAACTGCGCACCACGTCCCGATTCCTCCCGACCGCACCCGCGGCGACACGGCTCGGGAGGGCCGTCATCCGCCGGGTCACACGGTTACTGCCCGCAGGTTCCCCGCCAGTGAGCGTCCAGAGCGGGACCGTCGATCTCGGCGGTGGCATTCCTCCGGTCCATGTCCTCGACCCCGTCGAGAATGCCAGCGGGGCTGCCCTGCTCTGGATCCACGGTGGAGGAATGGTGATCGGTTCCCCGGCACAGGACTACGCCAGGATGGCGTCCCTCTGCACCTCCCTCCGCATCACCGTGGTGATGGCCACCTACCGACTGTCCCCCGAGCACCCGTTCCCCACCCCCCCTTGACGACTGCGAAGCTGCGTGGAACTGGTTGGTCGATCATGCGGGGGGGGAACGCGGGATCGACCCCTCACGAATCGCCATCGGCGGGGAAAGCGCCGGCGGCGGACTCACCGCCATGCTCACCAACCGGATGCACGACAAGCGCGACAGCGGCGCTCTGCAGCCGGCGGCCCAATGGATGTTCTGCCCCATGCTCGATGAACGCACCGCGGCCGACCGCAGGCTGGACGACGAGCGGAACCCACTATGGAACAACCGGTCGAACCTTGTCGGCTGGAGGTCCTTCCTCGGCACGGAACCAGGTTCAGCGACCGTACCCGAGGGTTCCGTGCCGTCCCGCCGGGATGATCTGACCGGACTGGCCCCGGCGTGGATCGGTAGCGGGACAGTGGACCTGTTCTACGAGGAGGACGCAGCCTATGCCCGCGCGCTGGCCGATGCCGGGGTGAACGTCACCCTCGATGAGGTCCCCGGGGCACCGCACGCCTTCGAGGCAATCAGTCCGGCCCCCGTCGCGAAGCAGTACCTGGCCCGTTCCGAAGCATGGCTTGCCGGGAAGCTCGGGTGTCAGTGACCGGTGTACTCGCGCCGGTGCGGCGCGGTGAGCTCGTCGTCGATGATGGAGTTGCGTCCGGCTTTGACCCCGACGAGTCCCATGACGAGTGACAGCACCACAAGGGTCGACAGGATGACCGTCCAGCTGCCCGTGGCCTCGTAGACGAGCCCGATGGCGAACGGCCCGAGCCCGGCCAGGAAGTAGCCCATCGGCTGGACGAAGCCCGACAGCCGGGCGGTCACCAGCGGCGAGCGGCTGCGCGCCGGAATCAGCGCGATGGCCGTCGGGAAGCAGAACCCGCCGATACCCAGTAGGAACGCCCACAGCAGCGGTGTTGTCGTCGGCACCAGCAGGATGCCAAGGTAGCCGGCCGCGGTGAGCACGGCGAAGACCAGCGGGAACGGTGCCAGGCTGCGAGCCCGGTCAATGATGGTGGGCATCAGCAGGCCGCCGAGGATGTTCAACGCGCCGACCAGGGACAACGCCACGCTGGCGGTGTCGCGGGAGACCCCGGCGTCCACGTACATCTGCGGCATCCAGCCCATCTGCAGGTAGGCGTTCATCGACTGCAGTGCGAAGAACATGGTGAGGAACACCGCCGTCGGCGAGCGCCACAGCGACACCGAGGTCAAAGCGGCGCGCGTGGCGGCGGCGTCGCCGGACGCCGCGTCGCCGGACGCCGCGTCGCCGGACGCCGCGTCGCCGGACGCCGCGTCGCCGGACGCCGCGTCGCCGGACGCATCGGCGGAGGCCGGAGCGTCCGACCCCGGCTCCGCGGGAACCGGCTCGGGCTCCGGTGTGGACGGGAAGTCGAAACCGGTGCGCCACGCGACACCGAGCCACACCACGACCTGCACCGCGGCGAGGACACCCCAGACGAACAGGGCCCAGCGCCAGGCGTCGTCCCCCGAGAACCACAGTGCCGACAGTGGACCGAGCGCGCCGGACAATCCGAGCAGGGCGCCGTAGGCGGTCATCATTGCCACGGTGCGGCGTCCGCCGTAACTCTTCACCCACGCCGGGATCAGCACGTTTCCCACCGCGATACCGGCGACGACCAGGCCACTGAGCAGGATGAACCAGGCGATCCCACCGACCCAGGGGCGTGCGGCCAGGCCGACGAGGGCCAGCACCATGCCGATCACGATCACCCGGCTCAGGCCCATGCGTCGGGCCAGCGGCACCGCGCACAGGCCCATGATGCCGAAGAGCACGCCGGGCATGGCGGTGATCAGTCCGGCGAGGGAACCGGACGCACCGAATGCGCCCAGGACGTCCGACAGCACCGGCCCGAGGGAGGCGATGCCGGCGCGCAGGTTCACCGCGGCGACGACCACGGCGACGAACGCGAGCCCGACGGGGATGACGACGTTCTTCCTCGACACGGTGATTCTCCTTACTTGTTCTCGGCCAAACCGTTGCCAACCTACTCGAAGGATAAGGTGCTTTCCATTCACCCCGTCGTGGGTCCTGTGCACAGATCCGGCGCCGATTCCGAAAGTTGTCCACATGTGCCCATCACGTCCACACCCGGCGAGGGGCATGTGGGTAACGTTCATGACGATGCCTGATTCCATCCACACCTCCCCCGCGCCCGCCTCCGCCGCCGTGTGGGGCACGGTCGACACCGCCACCGACATCCCGGACACCCTGCTCTGCCACGTCGTGACCACCATGATGGCCACCCACGGCGCACTGCGCGCAGTGCTCACCGACGGCGAGGACGGCGCTGCCGGCACTGCGACGGTGACCATCCCCGGGGAGCCAGCGGTCGGAGCGTCCGACCTCATCGCCGAGGACCGCACCGGGCCCGGGGTGCTGGCCGCGGAGTTGTCCCCATCGGACGGGCTGGTGTGGAGAATCAGCCGGCTGTCGCCGACCAGGCTGCTGGTGTGTGTGCACCGCGGGGTCGTCGACAGTGCGAGTTGGGCGACGGTGATCAATGATGTCCGCACGCTGCTGGACGGCGGGACGCTGCCGCCCGCCGGGTCCTGGACGGACGCGGCCGCCACCGCACTGGCCGCCCCGGTCGCCGCCCCGATCCACGGCGGCGGCCCGGCGACCTACAAGACCTTCGACGTCAGCGACGCCGAGGCACTGCTGGAGCTGCTGCCCGCCCAGCTGGGCACCGGTGTGGAAGAAATCCTCGCCGCGGCGGTGCTGCTCGCCCGCGCCGCCGCCGGACAGCCTCTCGACTCCGTGGCGCTGCGCAGTCGCCGTCCGGCTGGCACCGGGGCCTCGACCGCAGACACCCTGCGCCGCACCGTCGGACGCCTCGACCAGCAGTTCACCGCGGCCGTGCCCCATCCGCACGCCGTGGCGTCCGACCTGCTCACCGGGGCCCCGGTCGTGCGGCAGACCGTGACGGACACCGCGGCACTGCTGGACGCCACGGTCACTGCATCCGGCACAGCGACCGGCACGGCGACGGGTGCGTCAGAAGGGGCGGAGGTTCCCGGTGCCACCGTCGAGGTGAGCACGGCGAAGATCTCCGTGACCGGGCCGGTGCGTCCGGTCGACGGTGTGGCACACGTGATCCTCGGGACGCAGGCACTGGCGCGAATCTCCGTCGTCGACGAACGCGGCGGGGCCGACGGCGTACTGCTGTGGCGGTGGCTGGAACAGGCGCTGATCAGCCTCTCTGCCCTGGCCCGACTGATCGACGCCGGTGCGGACGCCACCCCGGACAACCCCGTGCCGGCCCGCAGCCGCAACCTCTTCGGCGCCGACCCGGCGGCCGGCCTCGCCGCGTCGGAGCGTCCTGAACGCACCGTGGACCTGCGTAACCTGCCCGAGGTCAACGGCTTCGAGGTCGCCCGACGCCTCACCGACAACCACCCCGGCGGCACCACCCTCGTGCTGCTGGCCGGGGTCACCGACCCGAAGGCCACCGGCGGACGCTCCGGCCGCGTCGGCAGCGGCGTCACCGCCCGCCTGATCACCGAGCGATAGACGCGGAGTCCTGCGGCAGCGTCCCGCGGCCCCCTTCCATTCACCCCTTTGGGGAACTCTGGCCGAGAAACAGACCGGGGGTCTACTCGTGGTCACGACACAGCCGCCACGACCAGAAGTACCCACTTTGACCTCTTCACTCGACGCACACACGAGCGCCCCGCCGCACCACGCAGCAGCCCTCTCCCCCACCAACTCCCCCGCCACCGTGCATGCCTGACGCCAGCCCCCTCGGCCAGGTTCCCCAGAGCCACCTCAGTTTCAGCCGGTGACTGTACAGCGAGGCGGATCCGGCGAATACCCCGGAGGCGCAGCAGTACTGGGCCGATCGTCTGCTCGGCATCCAGCACCACCGCGGCAGTAGCAGCGACAGCAGCATCCTGTTCGCCAATGCGCAGATCGACAGCGCGGCCGCTACCGCCGGTGGCGGACCCGTGGTCCTGGACAACGGACGACTGAACGGCCGCAAAATCTTCTGCACCGGCTCGATCTACGCCGAGGTCATCATGGTGACTGCCCGTCGTCCCGGCGAGGACCGCCAGACCCTCACCTCTCACCTCACCGGTGAACTGGTCGCCCAACGGTTCGCCGCCGAGTCAGTGGTGGAGAAGGCCGGACGTAACCTGGACGAGCTGTGGGCGTCGGGCGGGACGGACACATCCGCCGAGGCGTCCCTCCAGGTTGCCGCGGCGAAGGTGACGACCGGGGCGCTGACGGTGGACCTCGCGTCCCGCATCCACGAGCTGACCGGGACGCGCGGCACCGCTGGCGGGTCGAACCTGGACCGCCACTGGCGCGAACTGCGCACCCACACCCTTCACGAGCGCCGACGCGACAAGCTGGCAACCCTGGGGTGTGCCGCCCTCACCGGCGAGAATCCCCCGGCCGGCCCGAAGTTCTGAGTGAGGACAGGCCGCCGGGAGCGGGGTGCAGCTAACCGTCCCCGATTCGGTCACCCGACCACACGTGAGATGACCGAATCGGGGACACTTAGGTCACCAACCACGACTGCCGGCCATTGACCGCAGCGTCCTAAAACACGAAACCCCCGTCCCCGCTCCTGAGGAGCGGGGACGGGGGTTCGGCAGGTCAGGTGAGTGCCCTCACCGATGGACCGGAAGATTCCGGGCCAGCGGGAAAAGGACTACTTGGCCTTCTCGATGATCTCGACGAGACGGAAGTGCTTGTCCTTGGACAGCGGCCGGGTCTCCTCGATGCGAACGAAGTCGCCGATGCCGGCGGTCTCGTTCTCGTCATGCGCCTTCACCTTGGAGTTGGCGCGCATGATCTTGCCGTAGAGGGCGTGCTTCTTGCGGTCCTCGAGCTCGACCACGATGGTCTTGCTCATCTTGTCGGACACGACGTATCCGGAGCGGACCTTGCGTGCGCCCTTAGTGTTCTCGTTGCTCACGTTTGCCTCGCTCATTATGCGTCCTCACCGCCGGGGATGACGGACAGCCCGAGCTCGCGCTCGCGCAGGACGGTGTAGATCCGGGCGATGTCGCGCTTCACGGTGCCCAGACGACGGTTGTTGGACAGCTGGCCGGTGGCGGACTGGAAGCGCAGGTTGAACAGCTCTTCCTTAGCCTCCGTGAGACGGGTGGCCAGTTCTTCGTTGTTGAGCTCGCGGAGCTCGTGAGCCGGGGTTCCGGTAGCCATCAGAACTGATCCTCCTTCTTCACGATGCGCACCTTGCAGGGCAGCTTGTTGCCGGCACGACGGAGAGCCTCCAGGGCGACCTCCTCGTTGGGGTAGGACATCTCGAAGAGGATGCGGCCGGGCTTGACGTTGGCCACCCACTTCTCCACGGGGCCCTTACCGGAACCCATACGCACGCCGAGCGGCTTCTGGGTCAGCGGACGATCCGGGAAGATGTTGATCCACACCTTGCCACCACGCTTGACGTGGCGGTTGATGGCGATACGGGCGGACTCGATCTGACGGTTGGTGATGTAGGTCGGCTCCAGGGCCTGCAGGCCGTAGTCGCCGAACGTCACGCGGTTGCCGCCCTTGGACACACCGGTGCGGTGCGGCCGGTGCTGGCGGCGGTACTTCGTGCGCTTGGGGATAAGCATGGGTTAACCCTCCTGCTTCTGCTCGGCGCGCTGACGGCGAGCTCCACCACGACGCGGACGCTCACGACGGTTGCCACCGCGGTTACCGCGGTCGTCACGGGCGTTCTGCAGGGACTCGCGGCGGCCGCCGACGACGTCGCCCTTGTAGATCCAGACCTTCACGCCGATACGGCCGAAGGTGGTGTGGGCCTCGTAGGTGCCGTAGTCGATCTCGGCACGCAGGGTGTGCAGCGGAACGCGACCCTCGTGGTAGCGCTCGGTGCGGCCCATCTCGGCACCGCCGAGACGACCGGAGCACACGACCTTGATGCCCTTGACCTCAGGCTGACGCATGGCCGACTGGATGGCCTTACGCATTGCGCGGCGGAATGCCACGCGGTTGCTGAGCTGCTCGGCGATGGACTGGGCCACCAGCTTCGCGTTGGCGTCAATGTTCTTGACTTCCAGGATGTTCAGCTGAACCTGCTTGCCGGTGAGCTTCTCCAGCTTGCCGCGGATGCGGTCAGCCTCGGAGCCGCGACGGCCGATGACGATACCCGGACGAGCGGTGTGGATGTCCACACGGACCCGGTCGCGGGTGCGCTCGATGACGACGTCGGCGATGCCGGCGCGGTCGAGGCCCTTCGACAGGAACTCGCGGATCTTGATGTCCTCGGCGAGGTAGTCAGCGTACTGCTTGTCGGCGTACCAGCGGGAGCGCCACTCGGAAGTGATACCCAGCCGGAGGCCGTGGGGGTGAATCTTCTGGCCCACTACTGAGCACTTCCCTTCTGGCTCTCGACAACCACGGTGATGTGGCTGGTGCGCTTGCGGATCTGGAAAGCCCGACCCTGTGCGCGGGGCTGGAACCGCTTGAGCGTCGGTCCCTCGTCGGCGAAAGCCTCGGAGACGACCAGCGTGCGGGGATCCAGGCCGAAGTTGTTCTCGGCATTCGCGGCTGCGGAGGCGACGACCTTGGCGATCGGCTCAGAAGCCGACTGCGGTGCGTACCGCAGGATTGCCAGGGCGTCCTCCACGGACTTACCGCGGATGGTGTCGATGACGCGGCGTGCCTTCATCGGGGTGACCCGGACGAACTTGGCGGTTGCGCGTGCGTTGTTGACAGCGGTGTCAGACATGGTTATCGCCGACCCTTCTTGTCATCCTTGACGTGTCCCTTGAAGGTCTTGGTGGGGGCGAACTCGCCCAGCTTGTGACCGACCATGGACTCGTCGACGAACACCGGGACGTGCTTGCGACCGTCGTGGACGGCGAAAGTGTGGCCGATGAAGTCGGGCAGGATGGTCGATCGACGCGACCAGGTCTTGATGACCTTCTTGGAGCCGGCGTCGTTCTGAACGTCCACCTTCGCGAGGAGGTGTTCGTCGACGAACGGGCCCTTCTTGAGGCTGCGTGGCATTCTCAACTACCTCCTTTAGCGCTTCTTGTTCTTGTTGGTGCGGCGACGGCGGACGATCAGCTTGTCGCTCGGACGGTTGGGCTTGCGGGTGCGGCCCTCGGGGGTACCCCACGGGGAGACCGGGTGGCGACCGCCGGAGGTCTTACCCTCACCACCACCGTGCGGGTGGTCGACCGGGTTCATGACGACACCGCGGACGGTCGGGCGGACGCCCTTCCAGCGCATACGGCCGGCCTTGCCCCAGCGGATGTTGATCTGGTCGACATTGCCGACCTGACCGACGGTCGCGCGGCAGCGGATGTCGACGCGACGGATCTCGGTGGACGGCATACGCAGGATGGCGTACTTGCCCTCCTTACCCAGCAGCTGGATGGACGCGCCAGCGGAGCGTGCCAGCTTGGCACCGCCGCCCGGCTTCAGCTCCACGTTGTGGATGGTGGTACCGGTCGGGATGTTGCGCAGCGGCAGGTTGTTGCCGGACTTGATGTCGGCAGCCGGACCGGACTCCACGACGGTGCCCTGCGTCAGACCACGCGGGGCGAGGATGTAACGCTTCTCACCGTCGGCGTAGTGCAGCAGCGCGATGTTCGCGGTGCGGTTCGGGTCGTACTCGATGTGTGCGACCTTGGCGGTGATGCCGTCCTTGTCATTACGACGGAAGTCGATGACACGGTAGCGCCGCTTGTGGCCGCCACCGATGTGGCGGGTCGTGATGTGGCCGTGGACGTTGCGGCCGCCGGTCTTGGACAGCGGGCGCAGCAGAGACTTCTCCGGGGTCGAACGAGTGATCTCGTTGAACTCGGACACGGAGCTCTGGCGGCGACCCGGCGTAGTCGGCTTGTACTTGCGAATAGCCATACTTCTGCTCTCTCTTTACCTGTCGGTATCGCGCGGCCTAGGCCGCGCCACCGAAGATGTCGATGGGATCGCTGCCGGCGACCAGGGTCACCATGGCGCGCTTGGTGGCCTTGCGCTGCCCGAAACCGGAGCGGGTGCGCTTACGCTTGCCCTCGCGGTTCAGGGTGTTGACGCTGGCGACCTTCACACCGAAGATCTGCTCGACGGCAATCTTGATCTGGGTCTTGTTGGAGTCCGGGTTCACCAGGAACGTGTAGACGTTCTGCTCCATGAGTCCATAGGACTTCTCGGAGACGACGGGCGCGATGATGATGTCCCGGGGGTCAGCGATGGTGCTCACTTAGCTGCCTCCTTGGCTTCGTTTCCTGCTGCCTTGGAGTCAGCTGCGGCGATGAAGCCGTTCAGCGCCTCGACGGAGAACACGAGGTCATCCGCGTTCAGCACGTCGTAGGTGTTGAGCTGGTCGAAGGCCAGGGTGTGGACGTTCGGCAGGTTGTTGACCGACTTCCACGCGGCGACGTCCTCGCGGCCGAGGACAACCAGGACCGACTTGCGGTCGGTGAGGCGCTCGATGAACGCCTTGGCTGCCTTGGTCGAGGGGGTCTGGCCGGCGACGAGCTCCTCCACGAGGTGGATGCGCTCGTTACGGACGCGGTCGGTGAGGGCACCGCGCAGGGCGGCTGCCTTCATCTTCTTGGGGGTCCGCTGGTCGTAGTCACGCGGCTGCGGGCCGTGGACGATGCCACCGCCGGTGTAGTGCGGCGCGCGGATCGAGCCCTGGCGGGCGCGGCCGGTGCCCTTCTGACGGAAGGGCTTCTTGCCGCCGCCGGAGACCTGGCCACGAGTCTTCGTGGCGTGGGTGCCCTGGCGCTTCGCGGCGAGCTGGGCCAGGACGACCTGGTGCATCAGCGGGACGGACGGCTCCACATCGAAGATCGATGCGGGAAGGTCGACCGAGCCGTTGGTGGCACCGTCGGCGGTCTGGACGTTGAGGGTCAAGTTGCTCATGCGTGTGCACCGCCCTTCACTGCGGTCTTGACGGTGACGATACCGCCGTTGGTTCCGGGGATGGCACCCTTGATCAGCAGCAGGTTGGACGCAGCGTCCACCTTTGCGACCTTCAGGTTCTGCAGGGTGACCTGCTCGTTGCCCATGCGGCCTGCCATACGCTTGCCCTTGAAGACACGCCCCGGGGTAGCGCAGGCGCCGATGCCACCGACGCGGCGGTGAGCGGCCTGGTTACCGTGGGAGGCGCCCTGGCCGGCGAAGCCGTGGCGCTTCATGGCGCCGGCGAAGCCCTTACCCTTGGAGGTGCCGGTGACGTCAACGAAGAGAACCTCGTTGAACAGTTCGGCGGTGACGTCCTGGCCGACCTCGTAGGCGGAGGCGTCCTCGACGCGGATCTCCGTCACGTGGCGGCGCGGGGTGACACCGGCCTTCTTGAAGTGACCGGCCTGCGGCTGGTTGACCTTACGCGGGTCAATGTCGCCGTAGGCGATCTGGACGGCCTCGTAGCCGTCGATGTCCTTGGTGCGCACCTGGGTGACGACGCACGGCCCAGCCTCGACGACGGTGACCGGGACGACCCGGTTGTCCTCGTCGAAGATCTGGGTCATGCCGAGCTTCTTGCCCAGGATGCCCTTGATCTCGTTTTCACTCATAATTCGCTTCTCCGCTGCCTAATTCAGACTCAAGTCCACAATCTCGTCTAGTACGAGATCACTGGATGTTGACGTCGACGCTGGCCGGAAGATCGATGCGCATGAGAGCGTCAACGGTCTTCGGGGTCGGGTCGAGAATGTCGATCAGCCGCTTGTGGGTGCGCATCTCGAAGTGCTCGCGAGAGTCCTTGTCCTTGTGCGGCGAACGGATGACGCAGTACACGTTCTTCTCGGTGGGCAGAGGCACAGGGCCAACCACGCGGGCACCGGTACGGGTGACCGTCTCGACGATCTTCTTTGCAGAAGCGTCGATTGCCTCGTGATCGTAGGCCTTGAGCCTGATGCGGATCTTCTGTCCCGCCACGCTAGTCCTCTTCCTCGTGTCCCCCACCATCCCTGCGGCAGCCCCCGGTATCCGGGGCCGCAGCAATGGCGGTGGGTACTTCTTATTCATTGTCAACGCTTGACGGCACGGCAAATGTCACGCATGCATCCCGAGGAAGAGCCCCCGACTGGTGTGGTCGCATCAGGATCTTCGCTTGTTGAGCCTCTGTTTATTTGCCATGCCCCCTTGGTCCGGTACCCGCGGTCGGGCGTGTCATGGACGCACTCGCGCGGCAGACCAATCGACAGGATGATCCTGACGATGATGGGTCATGCTCACTTCACCATCGGCACCGTTGTCTGCCCGGTCCAAAGTGCCCTGCCACCGGTTCCGATCCGGCCTGGTGGCTGGTGCGTGACCCGGGCGCACGAGCGCCATGTCAAAGCAACGTCGACCATTTAACCACGTCCGGCCTATGGAGCCAAATCCCCCGCCCTACCCCCGCTGCGACTTCCTGCGCTGGTCGCCGGCAGTGTCTGCAGCAGTGTCGGCAGCAGTGTCGGCAGCAGTAAGGCCCGAGGTCGGGCGCCGCGACGAAGCGGTGCCCGAACCGGAGCCGGCCCGGCGTCTGCCCGGCGCTGCCACAGCGGTCGAACCACAATCATGTGACTCACACCGCCCTCGACGCCCGGGCACAGCGGGCGTACTCCAGTACGATAGGGACCAGGCAGACTGACCAACACCTGCACCCGACCAACCCCATGTAGAGGACCTCTCAGATGAGCGACAGCACCTCCGCCAACGACTCCACCGAGAACACCACCGCACCGGCAGGCACCAGCGCATCCAGCGCGTCCGACAACACCACCGGTGTCCCCGCGACCCGTCACTCCGGTCTGATGACCGAACACGGGCAGACCTCCGTCGCCGACGTCGTCGTCTCCAAGATCGCCGGCGTCGCCGCCCGCGAGGTCACCGGGGTCCACGGTCTCGGTGGCGGCACCGCCCGCGCCATCGGCGCACTGCGTGAACGCATCCCCGGCGCCCGCGTCAACGTCCAGCAGGGCATCTCCGTGGAGGTGGGCGAGCGGCAGGCCGCGGTCGACATCTCCATCGTCGCCGAGTACGGAGTTGCGATCCACGAGCTCGCCGAGGCGATCCGTCGCAACATCATCCTCTCCGTCGAAGAGATGACCGGCCTGGAGGTCACCGAGGTCAACGTCCTCGTCCACGACATCCACCTGCCCGAGGACGACGACGATCCCGAGCAGGAGGGGACCGAGCAGCAGCCCACCCGCGTGCAGTAGCGCGTAACAACCAAGGAATCAGTGCGGTCGCAACCACAGCTAGAGAACACTGATGACTTCGCAGACTACACAGCAGAGGAACAACGATGAGCGCCACCGGTAACCCCGGCACCTTCCGCGACGACCCGGAGTACGTACGGGCCCGCCGGGAGATCATCCGCGCCAACCACCCCGACCGGGGCGGCTCGGATGAGCAGCTCATCACGGCCCTGCGCGAACTCGACGACCAGTGGGAACGCCGCATCCGTGTGCGACGCAACGTTGAAAGCGTCCGGCTCCCGGACTTCATCCCCGAGGACGTCGCCCGCCAGGCCACCGACTTCGCCGAACGAACCTCCGGCGAGGTCCTGCGGCGTGCCGAGGATCTTCGGGCCAAAGGTGCGGTCATCGCGCACTCCCCGAAAACAAGGCAGTTCATCAAGGCCGCCGAGCGGGCCGCCCGCAACGCCGAACGCACCGTCCGGTCCCGGTTGCCACGCAACTTCCCGGGAGCACGGCGCTACACCGAAACGCGGACCCGCCGCGACGACGAGTAACAAACCACACGCAGCACCAGACCATGAAGTGAGGCAACAATGAAGTACGCGACGATCCTCGGTGTACTCTTCGGATTCCTGTTGGCCGTCGGGGCACTCTGGCAGGGCATCATCGGATTCCTGGTGGTCCTCGTGCTGTGCGGCGTCGGCGGGATCGTCGGTGCACACCTGGAAGGCCTGGTCGATCTGCGGCGGGTGGTCAGCATCAGTCAGCGCGGCAAGGGATGAGCACCGCAGTGGATTCCGACCGCAGCACCACCATCAGTCCGCGGGTCGTCGAGAAGATCGCCCTCCGGGCAGCCCGACAGGTCCCCGGGGTGATCGACCACTCCTCCGGGCTCGGTCAGTTCGCCGGACGTAGCTTCCCGCGCGTCTCCGTGCACCTGATCTCCGACGTACGCGGACAACGCGTCGTCGTCGACCTCGACGTGCAGATCGCCACCCGATGGCCCGCACCGACCGTTGCCGTCGCGCAACTCACCCGCGAAGTTGTCGCTGAATGGGTCGAGGCCTTCACCGCCATGACGGTTCACGCGGTCAACGTCGACGTTGACGCGGTCGTCCCCCACCCCGAACTGCCCGACGAGCAGGCACGCATCACCCTCGGCGAGTTGGAGGCGACCCCACGCACCCCGCTGTTGACCAGGATCAGCGCGACGCCGCTGCGTGCCCACTCCCCCAAGACCGTCCGTGGCATCACTGAACCGGCCCACCCCCCGGTTCCGCCGGCGGCGGAGCTTGCCCCGGTCATCACCGCGCAACGCACGCCGGTACGACGGGTCGATGCGCCGACCGAGCCCACGCTCACCGCGAAGCATCCCGTCCCCCCGGACGCCCCCACGCTGGCGCCGGTGCCGCCGCCTCGCCGGGTCCCCGCCCACCACCCGATCGCCCCGGCGTACCCGACGGTGACACATCCGGTGGGTCCACAGGCTCGGCCAGTGGCGCGTCCGGTATCGCCGCACAGTCACCTCAACCCACCGGTGACCAGCCGGGTGCACACCAACCACCGGCCCGTGGTCTCGCCGCCACCGCAGTACGGACTACCCCTGCTGGCCGACGTCCACACACCGGCCGGCCCCTTGCTTCGTGCCGTGCCCACCCCACGTGGCCTTCAGCCGCGTGCCGTGCCGACCCCGCAAGGCCTGCCGGTCACGATCCACCCGGAGGTGGACCGCCACGCGCTCCGGTCGGTGACGGTCAACCGACATCCGCGGATCACCCCCACCGCGCCGAGAGACCGTCAGCGCGACAACGACGGCCAGAAGACGACCGACGACACCAACGAGACCGACAGGATCACACCGTGAGCGCCCCGGAACAGTACCGTCCCGATCCCTCGGGACGCTTCGCCGTCGACCTGAGCGGTGGTGTGCATGTATCAGAGCCGCTTGGTGACGCTCACGCACCCGCCTCCGATCCGACACCCGCACCCGTCGCCTCGCCCAGCGCCCGTGGCTGGACAGTCATCCTCGGACTGCTGATGATCGTCGCCTGCGGGGTCATCGTGCGCGACATCTTGCTGGTCACCGAAGTCATCGACGGACAGCAGCTGCTACCACCGGCCTTCGACTGGCTCGCCACCCTCAGCTACGACACCTGGATGCTCTGGGCCGGCATCGGGTGCGCATTCATGGCCCTCATCCTGCTCATCTCCACCGTCCGGCCACGCACACGCACGCATATCGCCGTTGGTGCAGAACAGAGAGTCTTCGGACGGCCGATCGACTTCGCCCGGATGTCGACCTCCACCGCCCGCCGGATCCCCGGTGTGGTCGACGCCCAGTCCGTGGTCACCCGGAAGAAGATCAAGGTCACCGTACAGTCCACAGCAACCCCGAACGACCAGGATGAGGTGCGCGGCAAGGTGCAGGAATCACTCGAGACCCTGGCGGGACGACTGACCCCGACCCCGGAAGTCACCGTGACAGTGACCCCGGCAACCTCACGGAGTGACTCATGAACCGCGGAAAAGCAGCCGTCGACCGGCTGGTGACGTTACTGCTCGCGGTGCTCTTCGGCGGTCTGGCCTTCTGGAGCATCGGACAGTACTTCGACGTAGCCGCTGCTCAACACATCAGCGAGGTCGCCGACCGGGACTTCTGGGCCGGACTCGCCGACCGGGAAAGCTACGTGACCATACTGGTGCTCGCCGCCGTCGTGCTCGGCGTCATCGGGCTCATCCTCGTCGGAATCAACACCGGACGCCGCAAACTGGGACGCATGGTCTCCCCCGCGTCGAACAGCCTCGGCGCGATCCGCACCACCCCCACAGACATCGCCTCGGCCGTGGCACAGTCGCTGGCGAGGTTGGACGACGTGACCGCGGCGTCGCACCGCACCACCCGGGACCGGGGAACCGACGTGATCGAGGTCAGGGTGCGGGTGCTCGCCGAGACGGACATGACCCTGGTTGAGGACGCGTGTTCCACCGCCGCGTCAGACATCGCCGCAGCGCTTCCGAACCAGGACATCCGACCTCGGTTCCTCATCGAGACCGAACGCCCCGCGCGCCGCAACCGCTGAGAACCCGTCACGCTGTTGCGGCCGAAGCAACCACCCAGATGCTCGAGAATCCCGTGAACGCAGTTGTTCACGGGATTCTCGATCGTCTGGGTTGTCCTCCACCACTCGGTTGTGCTGCCTGCCGACTGGGAATCGGGCGGTATGCCTGCCGACTGGGAATCGGGCGTTATGCCTGCCCACCAGGACGCGAACAATAGCGGTGATCCGCCGGCGAAGACCGGCAGGCTGATCTCCAGGCCCGGCACAGACAAAAAGGAACCGCCCCCTCCCGGATGACTCTGGGTGGGGCGGTTCCTGGTGTTCCCGCGGTATGCGGGAGACCGGTCAGATCAGCTTACTTGTTGATCTTGGTGACACGGCCGGCGCCGACGGTGCGGCCACCCTCACGGATGGCGAACCGCAGGCCCTCGTCCATGGCGACCGGCTGGATCAGGGTGACGGACATGTCGACGTTGTCGCCGGGCATGACCATCTCGGTGCCCTCCGGCAGCTTCACGACGCCGGTGACGTCGGTGGTGCGGAAGTAGAACTGCGGGCGGTAGTTGTCGAAGAACGGGGTGTGGCGGCCGCCCTCATCCTTGGACAGGATGTAGACGGAGCCCTCGAACTCGGTGTGCGGGGTGTAGGCGCCCGGCTTGGCGATAACCTGGCCACGCTCGACGTCCTCGCGCTTCAGACCACGCAGCAGCAGGGCGGCGTTGTCGCCGGCCTCAGCGGAGTCAAGCAGCTTGTTGAACATCTCGATGGAGGTGACGGTGGTCTTGGTCGACTTCTCGCGGATGCCGATGATCTCGATCTCGTCGTTGAGGTTCAGCTGGCCACGCTCGACACGGCCGGTGACGACGGTGCCGCGGCCGGTGATGGTGAAGATGTCCTCGACCGGCATCAGGAACGGCTTGTCGGTCTCGCGCTCCGGGTCCGGAATGGAGTCGTCGCACGCCTGCATGAGCTCGACGACCTTCTCGGTCCACTTCGGGTCGCCCTCGAGCGCCTTCAGAGCGGAGATGTGGACGATCGGAGCCTCTTCGTCGTAGTCCTGCTCGGCCAGCAGTTCGCGGACCTCCATCTCGACGAGCTCGATCAGGTCCTCATCCTCGACCATGTCGCACTTGTTCAGGGCGACGAGGATGTAGGGGACGCCAACCTGGCGGGCCAGGAGGACGTGCTCACGGGTCTGCGGCATCGGGCCGTCGGTGGCGGCGACAACGAGGATCGCGCCGTCCATCTGGGCA
>DWVP01000021.1 GCA_019120175.1 Candidatus Corynebacterium faecigallinarum | reverse complement strand
CCGATGAGCACCGGGTTGTTCTTGGTGCGACGGGACAGCACCTGGACCACGCGACGGATCTCCTGGTCACGGCCGATAACAGGGTCGATCTTGCCCTCGCGGGCGCGGGCGGTGAGGTCGGTGGAGTACTTCTCCAGCGCCTGGAACTGGCCCTCCGGCTCCTCGGTGGTGACCTTGCGGTTGCCGCGCACGGATTCGAAGGCACCCCGGATGGCCTCGTAGGTCCCGCCGCGGGTGTGCAGTGCCTTGGCTGCGTCGGAGTCACCCTTGGCGATGCCGGCGAGCAGCACCTCGGTGGAGACGTAGGAGTCGCCGAGCTCGGTGGCGAGCTCCTGGGCCGCGGTCAGGGCATTGAGCGCGTCCCGGTTGAAGTTCGGGTTGGCCATGCCGGACCCGGACACGGTGGGATAGCCGGCGACGAGGTCGCGAGCGTCGGACAGGACGCTCTGTGGCTCCACGCCTGCGGCCTGCAGGACCGGGCGGGCGATGGAATCCTCCTGGTCGAGGATAGCGACCAGGAGGTGGGCCGGGCGGATGTCGGGGTTGCCGTTCGCGGTGGCGGACTGCAGTGCCGCCTGCATGGCTTCCTGGGTACGGGTGGTGGGCGTGAAACCGCTCATGCGACTGCCTTTCCTCTCAAGAATCTGGCGTTGAGTGCAATGGTATCAACTTCTGTGGTTCTGCTCCTCTCAACGCCCCAAAGGTTGAGTCTGTTCCACTCAATACTGCACCACAGCTGTGATGTGCAACACATTCCTTCCGACGTGACACAATAGTGTCCATGAGCACACCAGACTCCGCGCTGGGCGCGACCCTGGCGGCGGCGCGGGAGCACCTAGACACCATCCTCGACCGAGGCCGTCTGCACTATGCCGACATCGCCCCGGCGGCAAATCCGGTCGACGAGCCGTCCGGCACCGGAGCACCGACCACCCCGGCGCGCGTCGACCTGACGCTCGTGCGCCGCGCCGCACTCTTCGCCTCCACCGGCATCAACCGCGACGGCACCTTCGCCGACCCCCAGACGGAAGTCCTCGCCGACCTCGGTCGCGACCTGCGCAAGTACGGCATCGGCACCGGCCATTACGCCGCCATCAGTGAGGCTGCGACCGCCGCGATCACCGAGGTCTTCGACTGCCCCGACCCCGGCACCGACCTGACCTACCGTCATGCCGAGGAACTGGGCATCCCGGAGGGCGTCACCGAGTTACTCCAGGTCGTCGACCATGCGGTACGCATCGCCGCCCTGGGCGCCGTGGAGGACGAGGAGGCCGGCGTCCCGGCGACACTGCCGGCCACCGTGCTCGAGGTCGAACAGCGCACCCGACGGGTGACAGTGGTCCGGCTGGCCGCCGATCTCACCCGCCCCAAGGCGAACACCGGCTGGCCCGGGCAGTACCTGGAGGTGCGTTCGGCCGACTCCCCCGACTCCTGGCGGAAGCTGGCCTCCGCAATTCCCCCGAATCCGGACGGCTACCTGGAATTCCACCTGAGCCACCCCGCCGGGGACGCGCCGGTGGTCGCCGCCGGGGACACCTGGGTGGTGGCGAACCCGACCGGCTCGCTGGAGGTTCCGGAGGATGCCCGGCAGGTCCTGATGGTCGCCGTGGACGACGGACTCGCCGCCCTTCGCGCGCTGGTGCTGGACCTGTCCTCCCGACAGAACCGTCCGCAGGTGCACCTGTACTGGTCCGCCGAGAATCCGGAGGACCTGCACGAACAGGTGGGCCTGGAGGGATTCGACCGGGGCTTCGACTGGTTCACGTTCTCGGTCGGCACCGCCACCGACGCGGTGGCGGACGCGGCGTTGAACGCCGGAGCGTCCTACGACACCATTCTGGTGGCCGGTACGGACACCGCGGCACTCGCCGACCTCCCGGGGACGCCGCGGGTGGTCACCTGAGTGCGGTGTAGGACGTTCTACTCTCCGCGCTTGCCCAGCTTCAGGTCCCTGCGGTGGCCTTTCAGCACCGGCAGCCCCTTGCGCACCTTCTCCACCTGGTTCGGGTCGATGTCGACGACGAGGGTCTGCGCCACATAACCGGTCTCGGCGAGCCGGGCACCACCGGGACTGATGATCGCCGAATGGCCGATGCCGGTCGGCCCGTCGTTCTGACCGTAGCGCTCCGGTGACCCTGGGCGCGCCTGGCCCGCGGCAACGACGAAGCTGGTGGTGTCCAGGGCACGGGCGGCGGTGAGGGTGCGCCACTGGTCGAGCTTGCCGGGGCCGTCGGTCCAGGCCGTCGGCACGACCATCACCGTGGCGCCCGCTTCCGCCAGGGCGTAGAAGTGCCCCGGGAAACGAATGTCGTAGCAGGTCGCCAGGCCGATGGTGACCCCGCCGACGTCGTAGGTGACCCGCCGGGTGCCGGGTTTGACCGTGTCGGACTCCCGGTAACCGAAGGCGTCGAAGGTGTGGATCTTGTGGTAGTGCTCCGTACCGTTCGGGCCGGTGACCAGCAGGGTGTTGTAGACACGCCTGAACTTGTTGGCCTCCCCGCTGCCCTCCACCGGCTCGGTCTGCAACTCCCCGGAGGGTGTTCGGAACACGGTGTCGGCAGGGGTGAACATGCCGACGACGGCGGTAATGTCGGCGTCCCGGGCGGCCTGCTCCACGGCGGCGGCGAAGGGACCGTCGAGCGGCTGGGCGACGATGTCCAGACGTCCCGCATCGAAGGGAAACATGGCCGCCTCGGGAAAGACGACCAGGTCAGCACCACTTTCGGCGGAACCGGCGATATAGGACTTGATCTTCGCCAGGTTCTTGTCGACGTCCGGCTCGGAGTTCATCTGGATCACGGCAATGCGCATGCAATCCAGGGTACGGAAAAGCGGTGGGACGCTACGGCACTCTCCAGTCCGTACCGGCACGGGATACGATCACACTGTGCATGATCTGCCTGAACAGTCCGACCGTCCGGACCAACCCACCCCGACAACCCAATCGAGGCCCGCGAGTGTCCTCACCGCCTTGAAGAGCCCGAAGCTGCTCACCGTGGAGGTCCTCGGCGGCCTGGTCACCGCCTTTGCCCTGATCCCGGAGTCCCTGAGCTTCGCCATCGTCGCCGGCCTCGACCCGATGATGGGCCTGTACGCCGCCTTCACCATGGCGTGTGTGACCGCCGTCCTCGGCGGACGCCCCGGCATGGTCTCCGGCGCGGCCGGCTCGATCGCCCTGGTGATCTTCCCCGTCGCCCGCGACCACGGCGTGGAGTTTCTCATCGCCACGGTGATCCTCGGTGGCCTGATGCAGGTCGTCTTCGGAGCCCTGGGCGTGGCGAAACTGATGCGGTTCATCCCACGCTCGGTGATGGTCGGATTCGTCGATGCCCTGGCGATCCTCATCTTCTCCGCCCAGCTGCAGCACCTTTTCAATGTGCCGTGGCTGGTCTACCCACTGACCCTCGCAGGGCTGCTGATCATCATCTTCTTCCCGAAGCTGACCAGTCGCTTCCCCGCCCCGTTGGCGTCGATCCTGCTGATCACTCTGGCGGTCATGGTGTTCAGCTGGGACGTCCCGACCGTCGGCGACCAGGGGGAGCTGCCGGACTCCTTCCCCGGTGTCGGGATTCCCGACGCCCCCGTCACCCTGGAGACCCTGGGAATCATCGCACCGTACGCCTTCGCGCTGGCCATGGTGGGTCTGATGGAGTCGCTGCTGACGGCGAAACTCGTCGACGACATCACCGACACCCACTCCGACAAGACCCGAGAGTCGCTGGGGCAGGGTGTCGCGAACGTGGTCACCGGTTTCTTCGGTGGCATGGGCGGATGCGCGATGATCGGCCAGACGATGATCAACGTCAAGCAGGCCGGGGCACGGACCCGGATCAGTTCCTTCCTGGCCGGGGCTTTCCTCATCGTGCTGTCGGTGTCCCTGTCGGACTTCGTCGGCCAGATCCCGATGGCCGCGCTGGTGGCGGTGATGCTGGTGGTGGCGTTCACGACCTTCGACTGGAATTCGGTGCGCACACTGCGGGTGATGCCGGTGTCGGAGACCTGCGTCCTGCTGGTCACCGTGGTCGCCACCGTGCTCACCGACAACCTGGCGGTCGGCGTGATCCTCGGTGTGGTCACCGCGATGATCGCCTTCGCCCGGCGCGTGGCACACCTGACCCATGTCGAGCGCACCGGTGAGGGGCACTACCGGGTGGAGGGACAGCTGTTCTTCGCCTCGTCGAATGACCTGGTGTACCAGTTCGACTACGTCAACGATCCGGAGTCGGTGACGGTCGATTTCTCGGACACGACCGTCTGGGACTCCTCCACGGTCGCCGCGCTGCAGGGCGTGCGCGAACAGTACGCGCGACGTGGGAAGTCGGTGGAGTTCACCGGGTTGGACGCGGTGAGTTCCGGCTACATCGACCGGCTCGAGGGGCGGCTGGGGTAACGCGGAGACTAGTTGCCACAGCTGTCCGATGTCCACAGCCACCGGCGAATGTGGATAACATTCGCGGTATTCGACGGAAGTTATCCACACTGCAACGTCCGATGTGGGCCGTCCCTTCCCAACAGCAGGTCGGCTACCGTAACGTCCTGTCCCCACACAGCAGGCACAGCATGGAGGGGTCATGGCAGAGCACGTATTCGGCATCGAACCACAGGAGGTCCGCGCCGTCGCCACGGCGATGGCCGGTGAATCACGGGCGTTGACCAGCGCAGCGTCCGATATCCGCGACGGCCTTCCCCCGGCGGCGAGCCTGCCTGGTGGACGCGCCGTGGCTGCCGCGGGAACGGGGGCCGGACGCGTCGGCGATGCGGTGGCCGGGGAGGCGACCGTCGTCGAGGTGGTCGGCCGGGACCTGCACAGCTTCGTCGACGCGGTCTTGGACGCCGAGGCTGGTGCCACACTGGCCTTCGCCGGGGGCGGGCCGCGATGAACATCCACGACATCGCCGAGGCGCCGGTCGAGCAGGCCCGGCGCGCCGCCCGATCCTGGGCGACGGGCAAGGCCACACTGCAGACCAGTATCGACGCGCTGCGCACCCTCGGTGACCTGCCGTCGTGGAGTGGGCAGGCGGCGAACTCCATGCGTCACCGGATCGACAGCTCCGCCCACCGGATGCACGCCACGGCGGTGGCGGCGACCGGAACATCATTCCTCCTGGAGGCACAGGCCGGCCTGGTGGCGTCGGCCCAGGTGGCAGTGCGTCCCACCCTCGCGTTGGCCAGTGCCGCCGGGATGGCGGTCACCGCCGACGGCACCGTGGTCCCCGGCGGAGACGGCGGGGCGATGGGCGTGGTCTCCGGGGTGGCTGCGGCGGTGCCGGGCTCCCCGGTGAGCAGCCTGGCCGCCGGTGCCACTGTCGCACTGCAGGCGGCGATCGCCTTGGTCCGCACGACGGATGCCGCCGCCGGTGCCGCCATCGACGGGTGCTGTGCGGTGGACGCTGCCCCGTCCCCCACCCCGGTGACGATCTCGGCCGGGGCGGCCGCCGCACTGGTCGCCGATCCGGACGCTCTCGCTGCCGAGGTGTCCATCCCCGACACCCTGCAGTACACACTGACCGAGGCCCAACGTGGGCAGCTGCAGGACGCGGCGGTCGAGGCGCGGACCTCGCTGGCCCTGCGGGGCATCGACCCGGGACTGGTGGAGGTCACCGTCCAGAACCTCAACGGCACAGCGGTCGTCGTCGCCGGGGAGCTGGCCACCGCAGACCGGGTGACGACGCTGGTCAGCGGGGTGGGGTCGTCAGACCCGGGGAAGATCACGGGTACCTCGTCCACTGCCGGACGCATCGCCGGCCCCGGGCACGCGGTCATCGCCTGGCACGGCTACCAGGCACCGACCGATGCGGTGCGCGGCGCGCTGCCGCACCATGCACAGTTCGGGGCACAGGGGTTGCGCGAGTTGCAGGGGAATCTGCGGGCGACGACGGGTGGGACGACCGAGCTGCAGATCGTGGCGCACAGTTACGGGTCCACGGTGCTGGGGCAGGCGGCGTCGGATCAGTCCGCACCATTGGAAGCGGACGTGGTGCACCTGGTGGGCAGCCCCGGGGTGGGACATGACCGCGCCGACGACCTGCAGTTGCGTTCCCGTGACGGCCAGGTCGGGCAGTCCGGGGTGCATGCCTGGCTTTCCCCGGGGGACCTGATCAACGTCCCCGATGGTGTCGGTGGCATCCACGGTGCCTCACCGATGTCGCGCGAATTCGGTGCGGACACACACAATGGTGCAGCACCCGAGGATCGCGGTGGCGCGGTCGGCAAGGCGGTGGACGGGGTGACCGACCTGGGGCTCTGGGCTCGTGGCGAAACCTCCGGCCACAGTGGATACTGGTCAGATGAGCTGTTCCTGGAGAAGGTCCGCTGATGGTGAATGAGCCGCGCACGGACTGCATGAACCGCACCGTCCGGGCCCTTGTCGTCGGTGCCGGTCAGGCCGGGTTGGCGGCCGCCCACGAACTGGTGCGGCGCGGGTTCACCCCGGGCGAGGACTTCCTGGTCCTCGACGGCAACGAGGGGCCCGGCGGGGCGTGGCGGCACCGGTGGGACTCGTTGACCTTGGACCGGGCGCACGGGATCGCGGACCTTCCAGGGATGCCGATGGAGCGTCCTGACCCGTCGGTGCCGGCCTCGACACTGGTGACCGACTACTACAACGCCTACGAGGAAAAGTTCGGGTTGGACGTGGTGCGACCCGCATCGGTGATCCGGGTCGAGTCGGACGGCGATGAAGACGACAGCGCGTTGCGCGCCACCGTCCTGGTCGGCGGGAAGTGCACCACGATCCGCACCTCCCTGCTGCTGAACGCGACGGGCACCTGGACCCACCCGCACATCCCGTACGTCCCCGGTATCGCCGACTTCTCCGGCCGCCAGCTCCACACCGTCGGCTACGTGCGCAAGGAGGACTTCGCCGGGCAGCGGGTGCTCGTTGTCGGGGGCGGGCTGAGCGCGGTGCAGTTCCTGCTGGAACTCAACGAACCGGGCGGGGCAGCCGGGACGATCTGGGCCACCAGGCGGCCGCCGAACTTCACCCCTGACCAGTTCGACCCACGCTGGGGCTACAAGGTCGAGGACCGTGTCCGTGAGGCGACGACACAGGGACGGCGTCCGGACTCGGTGGTGCGCAACACCGGCATCCCACCGTGGCCGGAGTACCTGCAGGGCATCTCGGACGGTGTGCTCGTCTCCCGCGGGATGATCACCAGAATCACCGCCCACGGCGTGGAATGGGGAGCCTCATCCTCCTCGTCCTCCTCGTCCTCCTCGTCCTCCTCGGATGCTGCCCTGGCACAACCGGCCAGCTGGTCCCCCTATCCCGCCGGTCACGTCGAGGACGTCGACGTGATCTTCTGGAACACCGGCTTCCGGCCCGCGCTCACCCACCTCGCCCCGCTGCACCTGCGGGAACCCGGCGGCGGGATCACCATGACCGATGAGGTGACCGTAGCCAAGGACCCCCGCGTCCTGCTCGTCGGCTACGGATCCACCGCCTCGACGGTGGGTGCGAACCGTGCGGGGCGGACGGCGGGGCGTGCGGCGGCCCAGCGGTTAGCCTGACGCGCATGACTGCGACCTGGATCCTCGGCGTCCTCACCGTCCTGGTGGCGGGTTGGACGATCTGGCGGATCATCCGGGAACCCCGCAACTCCCGCAACGGCCTGCTGATCATCGCCACACTGTTCCTCGTGTGGCTCACCGCGCTGGCCAGTGAGCTGCAGGGCTACCCGGAGGATCGTTCTCCCTCACTGGTCATCGGCAGCGCCCTACTCATCGGTGTGCTGAGCATCATCGCGGCCGGCGTCTACCTGCTGATCAACGGTGCCGTGGTGATCCGACGCGAAGGGTTCAGCGCCGCGACCCTGGTACCCACAGTCTTCGGGGTCGGGCTGCTGGGGACCATCGCCAGTCTGTGACTGGGGCCCGCCTGCTGAGCAGCGGCCCGGTGGAGCACATACTGACCGCCCAGATCCTGCTCTTCATCGTCGCACCCCTGGCCGCGCTGACCGTCGCCATGATCCTCGTGCAGCTCATCGCATTCACGGTCTACGCCATCCTCTACGCCGGATCACCCAGCCCCGTCATGCGGACGCCGTGGTCGTCCTCGGCGCCGGGCTCAACGGCACCGAACCCACACCCCTGCTCGCCGCCCGCATCGACCACGGCACGCCGTCCTGCGGCGACTGCGGGACGCCGGGGAGGAGGTGACGCTCGTCCTCTCCGGAGGGCAGGGCGCCGACGAGGAGATCTCCGAGGCCGAGGCCATGGCCCGTTATGCCGAACGCGCCGGTGTGCCCCGGGAGCAGATGGTACTGGAGGACCGCTCGACGACCACCGGGGAGAACCTGGAGTTCACGAGGGACCTGGTCGGGCAGGACGCATGTCTCGTCGTGGTGACCAGCAACTACCACGTCCTGCGCGCCGCGGCACTCACTGAGCAGTTGGATCTGGACGCGCGGGTGGTGGGTGCGAAGACGGCGTCCTACTTCGTGCCGGCGGGGTTCCTCTGCGAGTTCGTCGCCGTGGTGGTCATGCGCCGGTGGCAGAACGTCCGGGTGTGGGTGATCCTGGCGAGCCCGTGGCTGCTGTTCATCGGTGCGCTCTTCATCATCGTGAACATGCAGGGGGAGGTCGTGGATGCAACGGGGGTCGCAGCCGTCAGCTATGTGTCCCCACGTTGATGACCAGCGCTCATGTCCACGGGGCTACCAGTTCGACGCGGGTGGAACTGAAGTCCGCGACGTTCCGCGTGACCACGACCAGCCCATTGGCGAGTGCCGTGGCCGCGATGAGCGCATCTCGCTCGGGCGCTGGGTCAGGAACATGCAACGCTGCCGCGCGTCGTGCAGTTTCCGTGTCGATCTCCAGGATCCTGGACGCAAAGACGTCGAGGACGTCGTCCTCGAGCCACCGCTGCAGCCGGTACCCCTGCCCCGTGTCACGGCGCTCCACTCTCCGGATGCCGATCTCCAGCTCCATCACCGTGATCACGCTGATGAAAAGATCGGTCGGGCGCTGGGAAGCAACCCATTTCCGGACGCCCGGATTGACGCGTGCGCTGGACTTTCGCAGTTCACTGATGACGTTCGTGTCCAGGAGGTACCTCACAGCTCAGGAACTTTCAGCCCGAGTGTCAGTGGCGCCGGAACGAAGTCGATGTCGTCACCTGATTCCCCCATGCTCAGTCTGTCAACCAGGTCCATGCCGTCTCCAGTCAGCTCCCGATACTCCTCGATGGTCAAGAGCACATATGCCGGATCCCCTCGGTCAGTGATAATCACCGGCCCCTCGTCCGCGGCCCGCTTTGCCGCACTGACGTCCTGGTTGAACTCCCTGGACGTCACCATCCTCGATGCAACCATCTTCCACCACCTCCTCATGTAGGCATGTACCTACACACTACCGCGGAGAACTGCTCGAGGGAAGCTCCGGGTGTTTGCAAACGTCCAACCATAGGCATATAGTTGACATATCAACCACTTGCGAACGATCCCCACCAGGAGCATCACATGAAGGCCTTCGGCTTCCTCAGTTTCGGCCACTACGACCTCGCCGCGTCCTCACGATCCACCCCGGGCCGCACCATGCCCGGCGCGAAGGAGAACATCAAGAACGCCGTGGAGATCGCCGTCGGCGCCGACGAGCTCGGTGTCAACGGCGCCTACTACCGCGTCCACCACTTCGCCCCGCAGCACGCCGCCCCCATGCCCGTGCTCGCCGCGGCGGCCGCCCGCACCAAGCACATCGAGGTCGGCACCGGGGTCATCGACCTGCGCTAGCGCATGTATCGGTTGCGACACTGGTGACTCTCCATGACAAGTATCGAGCCATGGGTCACGCGTGAGCGCGGCACCATCTTGGCGCGTGTGCCGCCTCGCTCGCTTGGTACTTGGGGTCGGCAA
>DWVP01000020.1 GCA_019120175.1 Candidatus Corynebacterium faecigallinarum | reverse complement strand
TTCCCCGACCCCGTCGCACCGATGCACAACCCGTGCGGGCCGATCCCGCCCTTGGCGGACTCGCGGATGTCCAGGTACACCGGCGCCGGGGCGAAGCCGATCGGAGCGCGCAGGTCCCCGCCACCGAGATCAAGCAGGGAGGACGCCACGCGCCGGGTCGTCCGCGACCGGCACAGCGCCGCGAGTTCCACGTCGCTGAGGGCGTCGGCGGTGGCGAAGGCACGCCACCCGTCGACCGTCCACACCGACATCGCCCGGTCCTCGCCCACCTGCAACAGCAGGCCTGAGCTGCGGGCAAGGTCGTGCCACCCGGCGGTGGCCGGGTCGTCACCGGTGTCGGCGATGACGGTCACGGTGTCACCACCGGAGACCGGGGTCGGCATGGCAGTGTCGGCAGTGTCGGAGGTGTCCGTCTCCGTCCCCACCACCCGGACGGTCAGTGGCCCCTCGTGCGGCAGCCACCGCCGGTGCGGACCCTGCACGGTGATGGCCGACGCGTCCTGCATCACCAACTGGCCTTGTATCGCGCGTACCAACGCCGATGCCCCTGCCCCGGTGACCACCACGCAGTCGAACTCGCGCAGGTCCACCGCAACCGGGGCATCGACGGTGGCGTAACTGCCGGCGAGGCTGCGCAACGTGGTGGCGCACACCGGCTCCAGGTCCTCCGGCGGGGCGTCGACCGGGATCTCCAGCGGGTCATCAGGCGCCTGGACGGCAGTACCGATCCGCACCACGCCCGCCTCCCCGGTGTCGGAGGTTCCGGTGGCGCTGCTCGTCTCGGCCGCGATCGTCCACAACGCCTGCGGATCCGGACGGTGCACCGCGGCGTCCTCCAACTGCCGGCCGCGGGCCCGTCGCAAGGAATCACTCAACGCATCGATGTGGCGGTGGAACCCACGCCGGATCTCGTCGACGTCCTGACCGCCCGGGGAGATCATCATCGCCAGGGAACCCAGCATCATCAGCGGGAAAATGAACGCCATCGGGCTGCGTCCCATCCCCGACAACACCATGGCAGCGACCATGCCGACCACGGCAACGACCATCACCACCGGCATGAGCAGCCGGATGAACGGCTGTTTGCTCTTCGGCAGAGTCGGTGGCGCCTGCGACTTCATGTGTGATCAACCCCTGTAAATTCCCGCTGGATTCCCCCGTGGTGACAACCCACGTATGACAACCCCATGTCCACGAAGCCCCCGAACCCGGCCCCGTCCCTTGAGGACGAACAGTACCGCAGAATTGTTCACCGCGGGAGACTTTTTCGCGTACGCTGCCCAATGAACCACCTACGGTTGACCGAGGGGACGCGTCGGAGGGGACGCGACCGGCCGCAGGCGGAGAACACCACGGGGGACACAACACCCATGATCGCTGTCAGCATCACCGTCACCGGGCGAGGCCCGGACCGCACCGTCGAAGCCACCGTCGCCGACACGGTTCCCGTCGCCGAACTCATCCCCCACCTGGTCACCGCCGAACCCGGTGACCTGTGGCGACTGTCCGGGCCGGTGGGGGTGCTGCGCCCCGAGCGGTCCCTGGCCGAGTCCGAGGTCCGCCCCGGCGAGCGCCTCACCCTGCAACGTGCCGGGCTGCCCGCCCCACCGGTCGACGATGTCGGCCGACTCAGTGAGGACGTCCCGCCCTCCCCGGCGGCCTGGGTCGCCGCCTGCCTGGCCGCGGTGGTGTCGTGGTTCCTGCCTGCGGGCGCCATGGAGCAGTTGCCGGAGCTGGTCTGGCACCCGCTGGGGGTCAGTGCCACCGCGCAGACGGTGCTGGACGGAGCGGTCGGAGAATCCGCGGTGCCCGGGGTTCCGGTCGTGGTGCTGCTGATCTGGGCCGCCCAGCTCGTCGCCACCCTCGCCGCAGCCGCCGCCTCCCTGACCGATGCGCGGTACGTGCCGGTGGCCGCACTCCTCGGCTTCGGCGTGGGGCTGCAGGTCAGTGTGGTTGCCGCCTGCCTGTTTGCCGCATTGGCGGTGTGGCGTCCGGGGCCGGAACGGGTGGTGAGTGTGGGGCTGCTCATCGCCGCCGTCCTCAATGTCGTCCCCGGGGTGACGATGCTGCTGGGGTTGGCCGTACTGACCTTCTCCGGCCAGCTCGCACTGGGGTTGGCCGGTGTCAGATTGCCGCGGATCCCGGCGACCGGTCTCTTCGATGCCCTGGAATCCTCGCCCGACAGCCGGCCCGACACCGGCGCCACCGCTGCCCGGGCCCGCTCACTGCATCCGGCACTGGTGGTGACCTGCTGTGTCGTCCTACTCGCCGGGACGGTGCAGCTACTCCCCGCCGGGGAGTCGGACGTCCCGGTCTGGACCATCGCCGCCCTCCTGATCGTCGCACTGACCGGCCTGTCCGCCCGGGCCTGCCGACCGGTCCACTCCGTGGCAGTGACGGTCACCGCCACACTGTTGCTGACCTGGGTGGCGCTCCACCTGCCGGGGGCCTGGCCGCTCCTGGCCCTGGCCCCCGCCGCTCTGCCGGCCGTGCGGGTCACCTCTCCGCTGGCCGGCCGGGTGCTGGACATCACCGAGACCATCGCCTTCGCCGTGGCGATCCCGCTACTCATCGCCACCACCGGCATCTTCGACCTGGTCCGGGGCATCGGATGAGGCACACTCTGGCAGTTGCCCTGGCAGTTGCCCTGACCACTGCCCTCACCGTCCTGCCGGTGGCGACGGTCCCGGGTCTCGAGCCATCCGCGCCGGCGTTTGCCGAACCACGCTGCGACGAGCCGGTCTTCGGCGATCCGCTACCGGTGGACGTCGACCTGCCCCACCAGGTTTCCACCGGTCGAGGTGTCGGTGTCGCCGTCATCGACACCGGGGTCGATGCACCGGGGGTCCGCACCCTGAACCCCGCCGACCGCGACCGTTGCCTGTTGCACGGCACCGCCGTCGCCGGCGTGGTGCGCACGGTCGCGCCGGACGCCACCATCGTCTCCGTCCGGCAGGGAACCGGGGCCGGTGAGGACCCCGACCGGACCACCGTCGCCGACCTGGTCTCCGCAGTGGACCGGGCGCGCCGGGCCGCTGCCGACCACGATGTGCGGGTGATCACCATGTCCGTGGTGGCCTGCGAGGACACCGCCGAACTCCGCCGTGCGGTGCACGGCGCCGAGGATGCCGGGCTCCTCGTTGTCGCCGCGGCGGGTAATACCGGACAGTGTCAGGACGGTCAGGTCCCCTACCCCGCGGCGCTGCCCGGTGTCCTCACCGTCGGCGGGGTGGATGCCCGGCTGGCCGAGGCCAGTGGCGCGCAGCTCAATGCCGGACGCCTGTCAGCCGACTACAGCACCCCCGGCCACTGGGTCGACCTTCACGCCCCAGGTGGTCCGGTGTCTGCTCCGATGCGGCTGGGCGAGACGGTTCGGACGGTCGTCGGGGATCCGGCCCCGTTCACCGGCACCAGTTTCGCCACCCCGGTGGTTGCCGCCACTGCGGCACTGATCTGGCAGGTCGATCCCGGGCTGACGGCGACGCAGGTCCGTTCCCTGCTGGTGGATACTGCCCAACATGGTGTCGTCGATGTCGTTGACCCGCAGGCCGCCGTCGCTGCGGCCGCCGACCGGTCCCTGCCGGGTACGGCTGTGACCACCGGTGCCACCGAGACAGGCCCTTTCGCTCTGCCGGCGACCGTGGCCGTCGTCCACCCGACACCCGAGCACCGCGACCTGCGCATTCCCCTCGGGCTGGGCGCTCTGGGGCTGGTGGCGGTTCTGGCCACCGGGGTGCTGCGAGGGCTGTGCGACCTTCGCCGAGGGTGACGCTCCGGACGTCAGGCAGCTGCGCTGGTCAGCGTTTCCCTGGCCCGGTCCTGTGACAGCACGCCGCCGTCCGGCAGGGGCTCCAGTACCCGGAAGGACACCTCAGGCAGTGCGGCGACGCCGCCCTCCCCACCCCAGTCCCCCATCGCCTCCAGCTCCTCCACCGAGGTCACCGAGTACCGCACCCCGGCCTCGCTGACCAGGACGAAACCTCGTTCGGTCAGGACGGCAGACGTCCCCCGCGGCCCCGCGAAGTGGGAGCCGGGGCCGACCGCAGGGCCGGCGCCCGGGTCGGGGGCGTGCACCACACCATCGCCCACGCAGACCTCCTCCACCGTGTCGAAGGACATGGCCGCTGGCACATGGGACAACGCTGCCGTCCCGGTCATCTCCGGGCGCGACAGGATCTCCGCCAGCGGTAGCTGTTCAGCCGGGGTGGGGACCAGAACCTCAGCGACCGCCCGGCGGGTGCCGGTCATCTCAGCGACCCGCGTCGGACCGACGAGGAACACCCGGTCCCCGCTGGTCACCAGCTCGTCCAGTGCGCCCAAAGACACGTCCGGACCTCGCCGCAACACCTGCAGCATCCCCTCAGTCACCGGGACCGGGGCCGCGCCGACCGCCCGGGCCAGCTGTCCACCAATCCCGTCGGAGGGGCCCAGCAGCATCCTCGTGTCGTCCACCACCAGCCACAGTCCGTTCGGGGCGTCGACCACCACCGGTCCGGCGTCCTGCACCGATCCCCCCGTCGCTGCAACGACCCCGTCGCGACACAACGCCCACTGCGAGGACGCTGCGGCGACGACACCCGGCGCGTCCGAAATCCCCACCGGTGGACCCGACGGCAGCTGCGACAACTGCGCCGAGGTCGACCGGGTGACCTCCTCCGTGGAGCCGAGCAGCAGCCGGGCCGAGGCGACATTGGTCACCGGGTGGAAGACGTCGTCGATGCGCACGTGCAGCGCCCCGGATTCATCGGCGACCAGCCCCGCCCCGTCGATGGAGGGCTGCGGACGCAACATCGCCACCAGCAGCATCCCGCCAGCGACCAGCAGTGACAGCAACAGCCCCACACCGATGGCGCGACGCTGGGTGCGCAGCGGATCCTGCGCCATGCGCGGGTCACCGATGACCAGTGCGAGTTCCGTACGACGCAGCAGAAATGCGTAGCCGGACACTTGAAGTCCCGTTGTCCTCATGGACGATCCCCCTGTGATGCCTGTGTTGTATCTACCCCGAGATGCCCGGGGAGGATACGGCGAGAAACAGTGATTCCCCCGCATTCCCCCGACCACCATGCTTTGCTGGACGATAGTACATCGCTCATCGCGGACAAGGGGACGAAATGCGGGGATATGCACGACTTAGGCAACCGGTGGAGTGGTTCCACCGCCAGGTTCACGGACGGGGACGACCGGCGGCCACGGTGTGGTTTCAGGTCTATCCGTGCCACCCGGACCTGTGGGGATCCGCCCCCACCGAACCAGTGACGGTGGATGCTGGACTGCTGGCCCGGCTCGCCGCCGGCCTACGGATGGACGAGGTAGCCTCCGTCGTCACCGCGCCCGGTGCGGAATCCGCGATCCAGCTGGCCACCGCCCCGGCACCGCGTCCGGCCACGACAGTGCAGCGTTCCTATGCCGGATTGGCGTCGTTGCTGCGCCAGACCACGCGGTGCCTTGTCGGGGTACCGGAGGGCCTCGCGGTCCGGATGGCCTGGGCCGCGGCCGGGTGTGGACTGCTGGCCAGCAGGGTGGGCGCCCTGCCGGTGGGTGCGCGGATCTGCCCTCCCGGCACGGTGCTCAACGCGACCGCGCTGCCCGGTTGGATGGTCGGTACCGACGAGTCCGGGGCGCCGGTGCAGTTGAACCTGCCACCGGGCTCCACCACGGTGATCACCGGTGCCGACACCGACACCGTGGCGGCGACGATCGCACCGTCCGGACGTGTCCTCGGGCAGGATGTCGCGGTGGTCCACAGCATCGAGGAATGGAAAGCGGCATGGCATCCGCAGCAGTGCCGGGTGCTGGTCGATCCCACCGGTGAAATGGCCGGAGGTGAGGTGGTCGTGGACGCCACCGTCGATCTGAACGCCGGCCGGGTGAGCGTCGGCGGGGGAACACAGATCGGCATCACCGCGTTGCCGCTGCGCCGGTAAGCCACTGCGCCACCGGACCGGCCGACCATTAGGCTGGGCGGCGTGACCGAGTCCGACACCGCCGCAGCAGTCCCCGAGGCGCCTGCTGTCGCGACCGCTACCGCCCTGTCCGGGGTCGTGCCGTGGCTGGAGCGTCACCAGGTGGCCCTGTATCTGCTGGCCCTGATTGCCGGTGGTGTGCTTGGGCTCGGGGTCCCGGCGGTGGCCGAACCGGCCGAGGCGGCGATCAACCCGGTCCTGGTGCTGCTGCTCTACGCCACCTTCCTCGCTGTCCCCGTCCGTCGGATCGTGGACGCGGTGCGTGACTGGCGGTTCCTGGCGACGATCGGTGCGCTGAACTTCCTGCTCGTCCCCCTGGTCGTGTGGCTGCTGACCCGCCCGATTGCCGACGACCGGGTCGTACTGGTCGGCGTGCTCTTCGTGCTGCTCGCCCCGTGCATCGACTACGTCATCGTGTTCACTGGCCTGGTCGGCGGGGCGTCCGACCGACTGCTGTCCGCCACCCCGGTGCTGATGCTGGCGCAGATGGTGGCATTACCGCTGTACCTCTGGCTGTTCGTCGGCGCGGATGTGGTCGAGTCGGTGGAGCCCGGCCCGTTCCTCGAGGCCTTCCTGCTGCTGATCCTGCTGCCGCTGACTGCTGCGGCGGTGACCCAATGGGTGGCCTCCGGTTCGGGGCGTCCCGCCCGCGCCGCCACCGCCGTGGACGCGGTGTTCTCGGCGGCGATGGTGCCGCTGATGATGGCCACCCTCGCCGTGGTGGTGGCCTCCCAGATCCACGGGGTTGCCAGTCGCTGGGACACCCTGGCGAAGGTAGTCCCGGTGTACCTCGCCTTCGCCGTGGTGATGACCCTGGTCGGCGCACTGGTGGGACGCCTCGCCAGGCAGGACGCCGCCGCCCGACGGGCGACGGTGTTCACCGGGGTCACCCGCAACTCACTGGTGGTGCTGCCTCTGGTGCTGGCACTGCCGGACGACTACCAGCTGGCCCCGCTGGTGGTCGTCACCCAGACGCTGGTGGAGTTGCTGGTGATGGTGGCGCTGGTCCGCCTGGTGCCGCGGATGGTGCGCTGACCTACTCTGCGGCCTGCTCCGCTGACGCAGCGGCGTCCCCGTTCGGACGCGCCAGCTTGCGCAGCTCCGGGGCGATCCCGGCGAGCTGGCTGAGCAGCTTGGTCAGGTCCTGACCCTCACCGATCATGGTCAGGTTCGAGGTCGCCAGGCTGTCGGCGATCGAGCGCATGATCTCCGGCATCTGCTCGACCATCTGCTGGTCCAGGGCGATGGCGTCCCCGGCGGAGAGGGCCTCGGCGGTGATGCGGGTGGCCTCGGCCTGTGCCTCCGCCTTGATGCGCCGACGCTTGGCCTCGGCCTCGGCCGGCTTGATGACCTCGGTGACCAGGTTGTTCTCCGTCAGGCGGGCCTGCTCGACAGCCAGCTCGTCCTCATTGGTCGCGGACGCCGACGTCGTCTCAGATTCACTGCTCGTCTCGGACACGGTCGAGGTAGGCGGAGTGGCGGTTTCCGAATCATCGTCGTCGTCACCACCACAGGCTGCGAGGGTCAACGAGGCAGCCAAAACGGCCGCGACAGCAAAGGCTTACGGAATAACATGAATTCTCCTGTGGATCATTATGGCCTGCATGTGAAGATCGGCGCTTAGGTGCGTCAGGGTCCATAAGGTTAGTTCACGAAATTCAAGGTCTTAATCTCGGCCCCCTTAACCCCTCAGATCAGACCACCGGACCCCGCCGGTCACGGGTGACCTCCGCTCGGGCCGCAAGCTCAGCATCCGCCGGATAGTCCACCGCGACCAGGTTCAACCCGCACGCCGGGGCCACCGGAACCTTGGAACTACGCTCCCGCTCATCGAGCAGTCCGGCAGTGAAGTCCGCTGCACGCCGCCCCTCCCCCACCGACAGAACCGCACCCACCAGCGAGCGCACCATCGACCAGCAGAAGGCATCAGCGACCACGACCGCCTCATAGGTCTGCGGTTCAGCGGCCGTCGAGACCTCCCGCCACGTGAACTCCTGCAGATCGCGCACCGTCGTGGCATTCGGCCGGTACTTGCAGAAGGCTGCGAAGTCGTGCAGCCCCACCAGCGCGTCCGACGCCAACTGCACCGCGTCCAGATCCACCTCACGACGCCACACCGCGGTATCCCGCACCCGCAACGGCAAAGGTCCCGCCGGCGCAGTCGTCACCCGGTAGACGTACCGGCGGCGCAACGCCGAGAACCGGGCGTCGAAGCCCTCCGGTGCCCGTACCGCGCCGTGCAGCCGGATGTCGGCGGGCAGGATCCTGGACAGCCGGCGAACCAGGTCCTCCGGATGCTGCAGTGAACGCTGCTCGAATGCCGACACCGGAACATCGACATGGGCGACCTGGCCATTGGCGTGCACGCCGGCGTCGGTGCGTCCGGCGACAACCAGTTCCACCGGATGGCGCAACACCATCGCAAGTGCGTCCTCCAGGACGCCTGCGACGGTACGGAGCCCCTCCTGCGGGCCCTTCTGACGTGCCCACCCGTGGAAATCGGTGCCGTCATAGGCCACGTCCAACCGGACGCGGACCACCTCCTCGCAGTACTCCACCATCTACTTCTCCTCAGCCGTCGACCCGGTCGACCCGGCCGACCCGGCCGACCCGGCCGACCCGGCCGACCCGGCCGACTCTGTCGACTCTGTTGGCTCTGTCAACTCTGTCGACCCTGTCGCGCCCGGACTCGCTTTCACCCCAGGGCCGACACCCCACTGCGCCTCCATCTCAGCGACACGGCGGCTCTCCTGGTCCGCTGCACCACCGAGGGAGTACATCCCGGTACCGATGATGATCAACCAGAAGGTGATGGTGTCGAAGGCGATGCGCTCGTAGGCGCCGGGGAACCCGTTGGACCCCAGAGACATCAGCGTGAGCATGCCCAGCACCGAGACCGACAGCATCATCTTCGTCAGCGGGATGTACGCCCCGTAGATCAACGGGGACGGATCCGCACCCGCCGCACGCCGGTAGGAGCCGAGACCGGCCAGTAGTGCCATCAACGTCCAGACCGTCAGCGCGAAGAACAGCATCAGCACGTCATGGCCGAGCCTGCCGACGTTGTACGGCACCAGAGCAGCCGCCGTGTAGAACACCCCGGAGCCGACTACGAGCGGCACGACAAGACCCAGCGTGGTATGCCCTTCACGCTGCGCCGACGCGGCGATGACCGCACCGGCCACGATCAGCAGCACACCGGCGATGGCATAGGACGTATTGGTCACCACGTGCGCCGGATTGCACACGTAGCGGGTACCGACACTGTCGCGCAGCACCTGGCATTCAGTGACGGTGAAGTCCGCCAGCCGGTTGTCCGTGATCGAGTACAGCCCTTGCCAGCGGATGAACGCCGCAGCCTGACCGATGCAGGAGAAGATGCCGCTCAGGAAGAACAGCACGCCGGCACCTCGGTAGGACAACACCCTAGAAATCTTACCAACCCATCCTGGCAGCCCTCGCCACCCCACACCGTCGCTCAGCGTCGCTCATCACCGGCGTCCACCGCCGTCCGCCGCCGTCCGCCGCCATCCGCCGAAATTGGCATACCTGGAGGTACGTTCCCGGGCCGTGAGCGTTCCTCCTGGTCTGGCAATGTGATCCGGAGAGCCCCCGGGGACGGGCTAACACCGCTCACGTGTGTGCACACGAAAGCCCGCCCCCGTGCACGGTGGTGTGCACGGGGGCGGGTGGGGTGAGCACCGCGGCGGACCGCGGCGATCATGCCGTGGGGAACGGGACCTTACTTGGCCTCGTCCTCGGTCTCCTCGGCAGCCTCGGTGACGTCGGCCTCTGCAGCCTCATCGGCGGCAGCGGCGTCGGTGGCCTCGTCGGCCTCGACCTCGGGAGCCTCAGCGGCCTTGGATGCGGCGGCGCGGGTTGCGCGGGTGGCCTCGGTGGAGGCGAGCTCCTCCAGCACCAGCGAGATCTGGGACACCGGGGCGTTGTCGCCCTTACGGTTCTCCAGCTTGATGATGCGGGTGTAGCCACCCTCGCGGCCCTCGAACTTCGGGGCGAGCTCGTTGAACAGGTAAGCGACAACTTCCTTGTCCGTGATGAGCTTCAGGACGTTGCGACGATCCGCAACGGTGCCCTTCTTGGCCTTGGTGATGATCTTCTCGACGTACGGACGCAGCAGCTTGGCCTTGGCATCCGTGGTCTTGATGGCGCCGTGCTCGATGAGCTGAGCTGCCAGGTTGGCGAGGATCTTCTTCTGGTGGGAAGCAGATCCGCCGAGGCGGGCACCCTTCTTCGGGGTAGGCATAACTTCTCCTCGTGTGTTTCTTTGGTCAGACTGTGTCCAGCGCGGTCCAGCACAGTTCAGTGCGGACGCACTGGTGAGCGCGATGTCACCGGCACAGCCGACAGCGGTTCCCTGCGCCAGTTAGAACCAGGACTGCAGATTTACTCTGCGATGTCCTCACCCTCGGTGTCGACGAATTCGCCGGACTCCGGGTCGTAGCCCTCAATGTCGTTGATGTCGAAGCCTTCGGGGGCGTCCTTGAGACCCAGGCCCAGCTCGGCGAGCTTGACCTTGACCTCGTTGATGGACTTCTGGCCGAAGTTGCGGATGTCCAGCAGGTCGGACTCGGTGCGTCCGGCGAGCTGGCCCACGGTGTGGATGTCCTCGCGCTTCAGGCAGTTGTACGAGCGCACGGAGAACTCGAGGTCCTCGATCGGCAGCCCGTAGGCGGCGATGTGCTCGGACTCCGTCGGGGACGGGCCGATCTCGATGCCTTCTGCGGCGATGTTCAGTTCCTGGGCCAGACCGAACAGCTCCACCAGTGTCTTGCCTGCGGACGCCATGGCGTCGCGGGCGGTGATGGAGTTCTTGGTCTCGACATCGATGACCAGCTTGTCGAAGTCCGTGCGCTGGGCGACACGGGTGGCCTCGACCTTGTAGCTGACCTTCAGCACCGGGGAGTAGATCTGGTCGACCGGGATACGGCCGATCTCACCGGTGGTGGCAGCCGCCGGAACGTAGCCGCGGCCACGCTCGACAACGAGCTCGACATCGATCTTGCCCTGCTCGTTGAGGGTGGCGATGTGCAGGTCCGGGTTGTGGACCTCCACACCGGTCGGAACGACGACGTCGGCTCCGGTGACCTCACCGGCGCCCTCCTTGCGGATGTACATCGTGACCGGCTCATCGGAGTCCGAGGACAGCACCAGGGACTTGATGTTCAGGATGATGTCGGAGACATCCTCCTTCACGCCGGGGATGGTGGTGAACTCGTGGAGCACACCCTCGATCCGGATGGAGGTGACTGCCGCGCCCGGGATGGACGACAGCAGGGTACGGCGCAGCGAGTTACCGAGCGTGTAGCCGAAACCCGGCTCCAGCGGCTCGATGACGAACCGGGAACGGGACGGGCTGACGAACTCTTCGCTCAACGCCGGGCGCTGGGAAATGAGCATCTTCTTGCTTCTCCTTCGTGGCGACCGCTATTTGACGCCAAATGAGGTGAACAACATGGGGTTGGGGTCTAACTGTGGGGTACCGCCGCCGACCGCACGCGGTGACGACGATGAACGGGTCGGTGAGGACCCGACGTCCTACTTGGAGTAGAACTCGACGATGAGCTGCTCCTGCAGCGGAACGTCGATCTGGGCGCGCTCGGGCAGCTGGTGCACGAGGATGCGCAGGGTGGACGGCACGACCTGGAGCCACGCCGGCACGACGGCGTCGACGAGCAGCTCCTGGGCCTCTTCGAACCACAGCATCGAACGGGAGCGGTCCCGGACGTCGATGATGTCGTACTGGGAGACCTGGAAGGACGGCACGTTGATGTTCTTGCCGTTCACGGTGAAGTGACCGTGGGAGACCAGCTGGCGGGCCTGTCGACGGGTGCGGGCCAGGCCGGCACGGTAGACGACGTTGTCCAGACGGGACTCCAGCAGGACGACCAGGTTGTCGCCGGTCTTACCCGGACGACGGTTGGCCTCTGCGTAGTAACGGCGGAACTGCTTCTCCATCACGCCGTAGGTGAAGCGAGCCTTCTGCTTCTCCTGCAGCTGGGTGAGGTACTCGGACTCCTTGATGCGAGTACGGCCAGCCTGACCCGGGGGGTACGGGCGGCGCTCGAAGGAGCGGTCCCCGCCGACGAGGTCGACGCGGAGACGACGGGACTTACGGGTGGCGGATCCGGTATAACGAGCCATGATCTAATCCCTATCCTTTCTTGTTAGACGCGACGACGCTTCGGCGGACGGCAGCCGTTGTGCGGCTGGGGGGTCACATCCGAGATCGTTCCGACCTCGAGGCCGGCGGTGGACAGGGAGCGGATGGCGGTCTCGCGGCCGGAGCCCGGACCCTTGACGAAAACGTCGACCTTCTTCATGCCGTGCTCCATTGCCTTACGGGCAGCGGACTCGGCAGCCATCTGGGCGGCGAAGGGGGTGGACTTACGGGAACCCTTGAAGCCGACGTGGCCCGAGGATGCCCAGGAAATCACAGCACCCTTCGGGTCCGTGATGGACACGATGGTGTTGTTGAAGGTGGACTTGATGTACGCGGCGCCGTGCGCCACGTTCTTCTTTACGACGCGGCGGCCGGTACGGCGCGCGCCTGCGCGTGCTTTGGGAGGCATAGACTACTTCTTCTTTCCTGCGATCGTCTTCTTCGGGCCCTTACGGGTACGAGCGTTGGTCTTGGTGCGCTGACCACGGACGGGCAGGCCACGACGGTGGCGCAGACCCTGGTAGCAGCCGATCTCGATCTTGCGACGGATGTCAGCCTGGATCTCGCGGCGGAGGTCACCCTCGACCTTCCAGGTGGCTTCGATGACGTCCTTGAGAGCGGAAACCTGCTCGTCGGTCAGGTCCTTGGACCGCAGGTCGGGAGAAATGCCGGTCTTCTCCAGCAGTTCGCCGGCACGGGCGGGGCCGATGCCGAAAATGTAGGTGAGTGCAACTTCCATGCGCTTGTCGCGCGGGAGGTCAACACCAGCAAGGCGTGCCATGAGGCAGTTCCTTCCGGTTTGTCAGCGGCGGTTTTCTCCACCCTCGTCCCGGTAACCCGATCTTGTCCCGGAGAATTCCGGGTGTAGTTCGGCAGGCTCCAGCCGCCGCGGCCGGAGGTGTTCCCGTCAACTCCACTGCGCTTTACAGCGACAGGGCGTGACGGGGAGATGAGTGGAGGCGTTCTTCATGTCAGTCGACCAGACCGTGGGGACGGCCCGACCGGTGTCTACTTGTAGCGGTAGACGATCCGGCCGCGGGTCAGGTCGTAGGGCGACAGCTCCACGACGACCCGGTCCTCGGGGAGGATACGGATGTAGTGCTGACGCATCTTGCCGGAGATGTGTGCGAGCACCTTGTGCCCGTTGTCCAGCTCAACGCGGAACATCGCGTTCGGCAGGGGCTCGATGATCTTGCCCTCAACCTCGATGGCGCCTTCTTTAGCCATATCCTCCACTTTTCCCGGCCCGTCCCACGTCAGGGGCAGGCCATTAGGTCTGGTCTTGTTGTGCTGCGGACCCCGGCACACAACCGTGTGCATGCCTGTGTCCACACCAACGGCTAATCGTACGGCAAAAGCCCTGGGCACACCAAATGGTGTACCCAGGGCTTCACCGGCGTCCCCGGGGTCAGCTCTCCGCAGCGGTGCTGCGGCCGTTCCTCTAGTACCGCGGGGTGAGGATCCGGGGGCCGTCGGCGGTGGCGGCCACGGTGTGCTCCCAGTGCGAGGCCCAGGACCCGTCGGTGGTCTTCACCCCCCAGTCGTCGTCGAGGACGTAGGAGTCTGCGGTGCCCAGCGCCAGCATCGGCTCGATCGCCAGGGTCGACCCCTCCTCGATGAACGGTCCCTTACCGGGCTTGCCTTCATTGGCGAGGTAGGGCTCCTGGTGCATCTCTCGCCCGATGCCGTGTCCGCCGTAACCGTCGACGATGAACAGAGGCACCCCGAACGTGTCGGCGGCCCGCCCGGTGGCCTCCTCCAGCGCCCACGAGACGTCGGTGAGCCGGTTCCCCGGCACCATCGCTTTCAGACCCTCGTACAGGACGAACTCGGTGGCCTGGTTGAGCCGGCGGACGTCGTCGGACAGGGCGTCGTCCCCGCCGACCCCGAAAGTCCACGCGGAGTCACCGACCCAACCGTCCAGGGTGGCACCACAGTCGATGGAGACGAGATCGCCGTCCTTCAGGACGGTCGCGGCATCCGGGATTCCGTGGACGATCATATCGTTGACCGAGGAGCAGACGCTTCCCGGGAAACCGCCGTAGCCCTTGAACGTCGGCACCGCACCGGAGGAGCGGATGATGTCCTCGGCGACCTCGTCGAGGTCCAGGGTGGTGGCCCCGGGAACGGCGGCGTCCCGGACGGCCTGCAGTGCACGGCCGACGATTTCGCCGGCCGCCTGCATGGCGTCCAGTTCCGCCGGGGTCTTGCCCCGGATGATCTTGCGTGACTTACGGAAACCCATGGGTGCTCGGAGCAGCTCTCTAGCGGTCCAGGGCGTCGAGGGTGGAGCACGAGATGTCCTCGACGGTTCCCTCGGCGTCGACGTTGACGATGATGTCGGAGTAGAAGTCGATCAGCGGGGCGGTCTCGTCCCGGTAGACCTGCAGGCGGGTGCGGATGGTCTCCTCGGTGTCGTCGCTGCGGCCACGGGCCAGCATGCGCTCGACCACGACGTCCTCGGACACCTGGTAGTTCAGCACACCGTCCAGGGCGGTGTCCTTGTCGCTCAGGATCTCACCCAGGATGCCGGCCTGCTCGACCGTGCGGGGGAAACCGTCCAGCAGGAAGCCGTCGACGGCGTCGTCCTGCTCCAGGCGCTTGCGCACCATGTCGGCGGTCACCGACGTCGGGACCAGCTTGCCGGCGTCCATGTACTCCTGCGCCTGGCGACCGAGTTCGGTCTCCTTGGCGATGTTCTCACGGAAGAGGTCACCCGTGGAGATGTGCGGCACCTTCAGGGAGTCAGCCAGAATGGCGGCCTGCGTGCCCTTGCCCGCACCGGGAGGGCCGAGGAGAACGAGTCTCATTTGAGAAATCCTTCGTAGTTGGCTTGCATGAGTTGTGATTCGATCTGCTTGACGGTGGTCAGTGCGACCGAGACCATAATCAGGATAGCGGTACCACCGAACGCACCAAGACTTGAGGCTGCCCCATCATCGGCCAGGCCCATGGTGATCGCCACATTCGGCAGGACGGCGATGACCGCGAGGTACACTGAACCGACCAGCAGCAGGCGGGTCATCACGTACCAGAGGTACTCACTGGTGGGACGTCCCGGACGGATGCCCGGGATGAATCCACCGTACTTCTTCATGTTCTCGGCCTGGTCGGCCGGGTCGTACTGGATCGACACGTAGAAGTACGAGAAGAAGATGATCAGGGCACCGAAGCCGACGATGTACTTCCAGTCCGAAGGATCGGAGAGCACCGTCATCACGTTGCGGTTCCACCAGTTGTCGTCCTGGCCGGCGTTGCCGGACTGGATGATCTGGGTGATCAGGATCGGTACCGTGAGGATCGACGAGGCGAAGATCACGGGGATAACGCCGGCCTGGTTGACCTTCAGCGGCAGGTAGGTGGAGGTCTCCCCGTACTGGCGACGACCCACCATGCGCTTGGCGTACTGCACCGGGATACGGCGCTGGCCCTGCTCGACGAAGATCACGCCGATGATGAGGATCAGCACGGCGACGACGACACCGGCGAAGACGAACCCACCGGAACTACTCAGGATCTGACCGCCCTGCGTGGGTACCTGGGTGGCGATACCGGCGAAGATCAGCAATGACATACCGTTGCCCACGCCGCGGTCGGTGATCAGCTCACCGAACCACATCACCAGCACGGCACCGGCGGTCATGATGGTGACCATGGTGATCAGGCCGAAGATACCGACGTCCTCGTGCAGGACGCGGACGTCCTGCCCCAGGAGCTGACGACGGTCAGCCAGCGCCACGATGCCGGCCGACTGGAGCAGCGCCAGCGCCACCGTGAGGTAGCGGGTGTACTCCGTCATCTTCGCCTGACCGGACTGCCCCTCCTTCTTCAGCTGCTCGAAGCGCGGAATGACCACGGTCAGCAGCTGCACGATGATCGAGGCGGTGATGTACGGCATGATGCCGATCGCGAAGACCGACAGCTGGAGCAGCGCGCCACCGGAGAAGAGGTTGATCAGCGTGTACATGCTGTTCTGGCCGTCTTCGGTCAGGGACCGGAGCTGCGAAGTGACCTCCGCGTAGTCCACACCCGGGGTCGGGATCTGTGCTCCGATCCGGTACAGCACGATCATCGCAAGAGTGAAGAAGATCTTCTTGCGTAGATCAGCATCCCGGAACGCCGAGAGCAAGGCGGTCACGTTTGCCTCCTGGTTCAGCGGACACGTTCCGGGTGGGGTACCCGGGGCCGGCCCCGCCGATGGTTTCTACTTGGGGGTAAGTGTGTGGGTCAGATTGTTCCGTCGGCAGAGACCGTGTGACGGACGGCCACGCAAACGGGAAACAGACAACTGCACAAGGATAGCAGCACTCGAACGGTAGGCTACACTTCCGGCCCTTCTGCCGCAGAGTTGTTCCGGGTTTGAGAGGGGTGCGGGCGGGGCGAGCGGCAGTCTCGGGCAGGGTGTGAAGCGAGCTCGGGCAGGGTGTGTACGGGGCACATGTGTGATTCGTGGGATCGTGTGCTGGTTTTCTGGCCCGATCCCAGCGATTCATCACACGTATCTGACACCGTCCCACCCTGTCCCGCCCCGCCCTACCGACATCGGGCCGCCCCGTCCCACGAGAACTTTGCCGGACATGACGAGAACCCCGCTCCCCCCAGGACCGGGGAAACGGGGTTCGGCGTCTGTCCGTGGTGACCGTGGGCACGGTCGGGACGGTGAAGAACTAGGCCTCGGTGACAGAGCCGCCGGCAGCCTCGATCTTCTCCTTGGCAGACTTCGAGAACTTCTGCGCGGACACGTTGAGTGCCACGGAGATCTCGCCGTCGCCGAGGACCTTGACCGGCTGGTTGGCGCGGACCAGGCCCGCGGCAACGATGTCAGCAGCGGTCACGTCGCCACCCTTGGGGAAGGCGGTGGCCAGCTCGTCGACGTTGACGACCTGGAACACGACCTTCGCCGGGTTCTTGAAGCCCTTCAGCTTCGGCAGGCGCATCTGGAGCGGCATCTGGCCACCCTCGAAGTACGCCGGCACGTTCTTACGGGCCTTGGTTCCCTTGGTACCGCGACCGGCGGTCTTGCCCTTGGAAGCCTCGCCTCGACCCACACGGGTCTTGGCGGTGTTGGCACCCTTGGACGGCCGCAGATCGTGGAGCTTGATGGGATCGCTCATTTTCTACTCCCCTGCAACTTCCTCGACCTTGACCATGTGGCGCACGGTGTTGATCTGTCCGCGGACAACCGGAGTGTCCTCGCGGACGACCGACTGGCCGATGCGCTTCAGGCCAAGCGAGCGCAGCGAGTTACGCTGCTTCGAAATGGTTCCGACGGTTCCCTTGAGCTGGGTGATCTTCAGTGCCATGGAAATCACGCTCCCTGTCCTGCAGCGCGTGCGCGCAGCATCGCGGCCGGGGTGACCTCTTCGACGGTCTTGCCACGGCGGGCAGCAACCTCTTCGGGGCGGACCAGCCGCTTGAGGGCGTCCACGGTGGCGTGGACGACGTTGATGGCGTTGTCGGAGCCCAGGGACTTCGACAGGACGTCCTGGATGCCAGCGCACTCCAGGACCGGGCGGGCGGCGCCACCGGCGATGACACCGGTACCCGGCGCAGCCGGCTTCATCCAGACGACACCGGCGGCGTCCTCACCCTGAACCTCGTGGGTGATGGTGCCGGCGATCATCGGGACACGGAAGAAGTTCTTACGAGCTTCCTCGGCACCCTTCTGGATCGCGGCCGGAACTTCCTTGGCCTTGCCGTAGCCGACACCGACCATGCCCTGGCCGTCGCCCACGATCACGAGAGCGGTGAAGCTGAAGCGACGACCACCCTTGACGACCTTGGACACGCGGTTGATGGTGACGACGCGCTCCAGGTACTGCGAGCGCTCGTCCTGCTGGTCGCGACGGCCGCCACGGCGGTCGTCACGCTTGTTGTCGCGGCCGCGGTTGTCGCGGTTGTCGCGGTTGTTATCGGCGGAGCGTCCGCCGTTACGATCACGATCCGACATCACGCGTTCCTTCCGTCGGTGTAAATGTTGTCGATACGCATTAGAACTTCAGACCACCCTCACGTGCAGCGTCAGCCAGAGCGGCGACGCGGCCGTGGTACTGGTAGCCACCACGGTCGAAGACGACGGTCTCGATGCCGGCGGCCTTGGCACGCTCGGCGATGAGCTCGCCGACGCGGGCGCCGCGGTCCTTCTTCTCACCGTCGAGTGCACGGACCTCGGGCTCGATCGTGGACGCTGCGGCCAGGGTGTGGCCGGCGACGTCGTCGATGAGCTGGGCGTGCATGTGACGGGAGGTGCGGTGGACGACGAGACGCGGGATCTCGGCGGTGCCGCTGATGTTCTTGCGCAGACGGTAGTGACGACGCGTACGCGCGACGCGGCGGCGGGTGGAGATGTCCTTGCCCACCGGCAGACGCTTGTTTGATGCAGTGCTCTGTGCCATCTCTACTTACCCGTCTTTCCGACCTTGCGACGGATCTGCTCGCCTTCGTAGCGGATGCCCTTGCCCTTGTAGGGGTCGTCCTTCCGCAGACGACGGATGTTGGCGGCGATCTGTCCGACCTGCTGCTTATCGATACCGGCGATGGAGAACTTGGTGTTTCCGTCGACCGCGAAGGTGATGCCCTCCGGTGCCTCGATGAGGACCGGGTGGGAGTAGCCGAGGGAGAACTCGAGGTTCTGGCCCTTGGCCTGGACGCGGTAGCCGACACCGAAGATCTCCATCTTCACGGTGTAGCCATCGGTGACGCCGACAACCATGTTGTTGACGAGCGACCGGGAGAGCCCGTGCAGGGAGCGGTTCTTGCGGTGGTCGTCCGGACGGCTCACGATGATCTCGTTGTCCTCCTGGGCAACGGAGATCGGGGCCGGGATGACCTGGGAGAGGGTGCCCTTGGGGCCCTTGACCTCAACGTTCTGACCGTCGATAGCGACGGAAACGCCGGAGGGGAGGGCCACGGGTGCCTTACCGATACGTGACATTAGTACTTAGCCTCCTCTTCCTTTACCAGACGTAGGCGAGGACTTCCCCACCCACGCCCTTCTCGGTCGCCTGTCGGTCGGTCAGCAGGCCGTGGGACGTGGAGATGATGGCCACGCCCAGGCCGCCGAGGACCTTCGGGAGGTTGGTGGACTTGGCGTACACACGCAGGCCCGGCTTGGACACGCGACGCAGTCCGGCGATCGAACGCTCGCGGGACTGGGAGTACTTGAGCTCCAGGGTGAGCTGCTTGCCGGTCGAGGCATCCTCGACGGCGTAGTCAGCGATGTAGCCCTCGGACTTCAGGATCTCAGCGATGCTGGCCTTGATCTTGGAGGACGGCATCGAGACGCTGTCGTGGAACGCGTTGGACGCGTTCCGCACGCGGGACAGCATGTCCGCGATGGGGTCAGTCATGGTCATGGGATGACCTATAGCCTTTCTCGTCAGGGTTCCCGACCCACCCGGGCGTCACCGCGTGTTGATTGACCCGCAACTCGACGCTCCCCGGGCTCAATAGTCCGGATTGCTCGCTACCTGGTGTTCTTGACGCGGCCGCAAAGGGCGGAGGGCCTGTGACAAAGTGGTTCTTGAACTTGCTTGGACGTGATTGACGCACACCTGACGGTGCCCGTCGTGGTCTTCGGTCCCGGGATCGGAGGGCACAGGTGTCCCCCGCGAGACCTGTCCACGCTAGCAACCTGCGCAAATAAAGGCAAAATGAGTGTCATACACCACCCTCACACCCGGTCGCCCCCCCCGGGAGCCCCACCGGTCCGCGAGCCCCTTCCCACGACCGAATGATGGTCCGTCCCCACTATGCGCGTAGGCTTTACCCCTGCATCCACTCTCAGTGACTTCAGCGACTTCAGCGAGGTATTTCCAACACTATGTGCGGCATCGTCGGCATGGTCGGTAACAACCCGATCAACCAGGACATCTACGACGCCCTTCTCCTCCTGCAGCACCGCGGGCAGGACTCCACGGGCATGGCCACGGTCGAGGACGGCGGCCACATGCACCTCTTCCGCGCCAAGGGTATGGTCCGCGAGGCCTTCCGTACGCGGGACATGCGGTCCCTGCTCGGAACCGCCGGGCTGGGGCATGTGCGTTATGTGACGAAGGGGGCGGCATCCAGTGAGGAGGAGGCACAGCCCTTCTACGTCAACTCCCCCTACGGCATCACCCTGGTGCACAACGGCAACCTCACCAACACCCGCGAGTTGACCTCCGAGATGCGCTACCGCGACCGGCGCCACCTCAACACCACCTCGGATACCGAACTGCTGCTCAACGTACTTGCCAATGAGCTGCAGTCCACCACCGGGCCGGACGACCTGAACCCCGACGCCATCTTCGACGCCGTCACCGCCACCCAGGACCGGGTCGAGGGCGCCTACGCCGTCATCTCCCTGATCGCCCACCACGGCCTGCTGGCCTTCCGCGACCCCAACGGCATCCGCCCGCTGGTCCTCGGTCGCCGTGAGCCGACCGGCCCGAACGGACAGTCCGACGGCACCACCGTCGCCGGCCACGACGAATGGGTCGTGGCCTCGGAGTCCCTGGTCCTGGAGAACGCCGACTACGAGGTCGTTCGCGAGATCGCCCCGGGCGAGGCCGTGTTCATCAGCTCCGATGGCATCCTGTACTCCCGCCAGTGCGCCCCCGGCGCCACCCTGGAACCCTGCTCCTTCGAGTACGTCTACCTGGCGCGACCGGACTCGGTGATGAACGGAATCAGCGTCTACGACTCGCGACTGCGCATGGGCGCCCGGTTGGCCGGCACCATCGCCAAGCATGTCCCGATCGAGGACGTGGACGTCGTCATGCCGATCCCGGACTCGGCACGTCCTGCGGCGATGGAGGTCGCCCGCACCCTGGACCTGCCCTACCGCGAGGGATTCTTCAAGAACCGTTACGTGGGCCGGACGTTCATCATGCCCGGCCAGGCGGTGCGCAAGAAGAGTGTGCGCCAGAAGCTCAACGCCATGTCCACCGAGTTCGCCGGCAAGCACGTCCTGTTGATCGATGACTCGATCGTGCGCGGTACCACCAGCTTCGAGATCATCGCGATGGCGAAGGCCGCCGGGGCGCGCAAGGTGTCCTTCGCCTCCGCCGCCCCGCCGATCCGCCATCCGCACGTTTACGGGATCAACATCCCCAACCGTGAGGAACTCGTCGCCACCGGACGCACCATCCCGGAGATGTGCGAACTGCTCGGCGCCGATCACCTGGTGTTCCAGGAAGTCGAGGACCTCGCCGCGGCGATCCTCGACGGCCAGACCGACACCACGCTCGACGGCCTGGACCTGAGCTGCTTCACCGGCGAGTACGTCACCGGCACCATCACCCAGGACTACCTGGAGTGGGTGGGGGAAACGCAGGTCTCCTAAGATCCGGTTTCGCCGGTATCATCGGGAAGCGTGACTGAGAACCTTCCCGACCAGAGCCGGCTGCACCGGGGCGAGATCGTCCCGGGTAAACCACTGATCGTCGTGGCGATGGCGTCCGAAGCGTCCGGTATCGACGAAGACTCCCCCGTCCTGCTCACCGGAATCGGGCGGATCCGTACCACCCTGGCCCTCACCGACTGTCTGCACCACTACCTACGGGTCGGCGGACTGCCCAGTGCGATCATCAACATCGGCACTGCGGGGGCACTGCGTCCGGGGATGTCCGGACTGCACCGGGTGGACCGGGTGCTGCTGCACGACTTCTCGCATGCCGCGGTTGCCGCACTGACCGGGGCTGACGAGTATCCCCCGATCGAGCTGGCCGACACCGCGTCGTCGGGGTCGTCCGTGACCTTGGCCACCGGCGACACCTTCGTCGACGACGACACCACACGCGACCGCCTGGCCGAGGACGCTGACCTGGTGGACATGGAGGGATACGCCGTGGCCATGGTCGCCCAACACTTCGGGGTGCCGGTCCAGTTGCTCAAACTGGTCAGCGACTCCGCCGACGGCTCCGCCGCTCGTTCCTGGGAGCGTGAGATCCCCCGACTGGCCCGGGAGCTGGCCAACCACACCCGTAAAGCTCTCGAAGCCCCCGCTTAGCCTCAGCTTACTTCGGCGTCTCACATTGTGATAGCTTCATCATCATGATGTTTCGTCGTCCGGCCAGGGCACTGGCCTGTCTCCTGCTGTCTGCCACTGTCGCCACCACCGGCCTGACGGCCTGCGGTGTCGGGTCACAGAACGACACCGGCACCACCGGCACTGCGGAGGAGACCTCCTTCGAGGCCGCACTGACGGCCTTCACCGACCAGGCCGATGTCTCCGACCCGAGGGAGATCACCGGCACGTCCACCGCGGAGACCGTCGGGGACGTCACCCCGGCCGAGGGGGCCGGGGACGCCGAGCCGGACCTGCCGGTGGAACTCACCGATGCCGACGGCCACGACGTGACCATCGACGATGTCAGCCGGATCATCCCGCTCGACATCTACGGCACCATCTCCCGCACCCTCGCCGGCCTGGGCCTGCGGGACAGTATCGTCGGACGCACCGTCTCCTCGATGGAGCCGTCACTGTCCGACCTCCCGGTGGTGACCCAGGGCGGGCATTCGATCAACGCCGAGGCCGTGCTCAACCTCGACCCGTCCCTGGTGATCGTGGACGGCAGCATCGGGCCGGATGAGGCCATCTCCCAACTGCGCGACTCCGGTGTCTCCGTGGTGAAGATCAACCCCGACCACTCCATCGACACCGTCGGCGACGACATCTCCACCCTGGCCTCTGTCGTGGGTCTGTCGGAGGTCGGGGACACCCTGGCGACCCGCGCCGAGGATGAGATCGATCAGGCCATCGAGGCGATCGGTGACACCACCCCCGGCGATCCGATGCGCATGGCGTTCCTCTACGCCCGCGGCGACGGCGGGGTCTTCTACATCCTCGGCTCCGGCGACGGCACCTCCGACCTCATCGAGTCACTGGGCGGGGTGGACGCAGCGAAGGAGCAGGGCATCGGCAAAGCGTCCCCGGCCAACGCCGAGGCACTGGCCGAGCTGAACCCGGAGGTCATCGTGATGATGTCGGCGGGCCTGGAGTCCACCGGCGGGCTCGACGGGCTGCTGGCCAAGCCAGGCATCGCACAGACCACCGCCGGCGAACGTCACCGGATCCTGTCGATCCCGGACAGCCAGGCGCTGAGCTTCGGGCCGCAGTCCGGCGAGATGCTGCTCACCGCCGCCGCAGCGCTCTACCAGGCGGAGTAGCGCCCGGGCAGTCTCGACTATCCTCGACGGTCACGGCCTCGCGCCTGTCCTTGTCAGAAACGTGGGACCATCTGCTGGTTTCCGACCGACATACCAGCGATTCATCCCACGTTTCCGACATGGGCGCCCCGGGGTCCGGACCATCCACCAGCGAAAGGACCGCGCCATGTCCGACACGTCCGACACGTCCGACCAGACTGACCAGACTGACCAGACCGACAAGTCAGGCAGCTCCAACCGCAAGGACTCCCCTGAGGCGATGCGCAGTGCGCATGCCTGGCTCACCCAGGTCGCCGAGGAACTCGGCCTGCCGGAGGAGGTGGTCCGTGCGAGCGTGAAGGACGTGCTGGACCTCACTTCCGCGGTGGCGCACAACCGGTCCCGCCCGGCCGCGCCGGTGACCGCCTTCCTCATCGGCCTCGCAGCAGGACAGGCTGCCGCACAGAGTGCAAAGCTGTCCGCAGCGCAGTCCGCAGGCCCGGAAAACACCTCCGCAGATAACTTCTCCGAGGCATTCTCCCCTCTGATCGAGCGCATCACGACCCTCGCGCAGGACTAGTTCGGGCCGGGTCCGGAGACGGAATCACCGAACGGCCCTACGACACCGCCATATGACCGAGGTCACAACCTGCGGTTTCCCGACAACCCCGTGCCGACACCGCCGCGCAGGATAGTGGTCAGGTCAACAACAGCACTTTTCCTGTTCGCAGCCCCGCACCGAGCAAGGATAGGCTCGATGGCATGACCAGCCTGCAAGAACCCCGCGCCCAGGTGAACCCGATCGCGAACCGGTACGACCACCCGGATGTCTCCGAACTGGAGGACACCGCCACCGGTCTCCCGGCGGTGCTCCACGCCATGGGGCACGCGCTGCCGAACAACGCGACGCCTTCGCTGCTGACCATCAACAAGCACAAGGGCTTCGACTGCCCCGGCTGTGCCTGGCCCGAGCCTGACCAGGCCGACCTCAACATCGTCGAATTCTGCGAGAACGGTGCCAAGGCCGTTGCCGAGGAGACGACCCCGAAGAAGGCCGATGCCGCATTCTGGGCCGACTACTCCGTCAGCGAGCTGCGGGAGAGGACCGACCACTGGCTGGGCAAGGTCGGACGCATCACCGAACCACTGCTCTACGACCGCTCTTCCGGCGACGACCACTACCGTCCGGTGAGCTGGGACAAGGCCATCGGCATCATCGCCGAGCAGCTGCAGCGCACCGAGCCGGACGAGGCGGTCTTCTACACCTCCGGCAAGGCCCCCAATGAGTCGGCCTACGCCATTCAGCTGCTGGCCCGTCGCATGGGCACCAACAACCTGCCGGACTGCTCGAACATGTGTCACGAGTCCACCGGCGCCGCCCTGTCCGCCACCCTGGGGCTGGGCAAGGGGTCGGCCACCATGAACGACTTCCACACCACCGACCTGATCATCTCCGTCGGCCAGAACCCGGGCACCAACCACCCGCGCGCCCTCACCGCCTTCTCCCGTTGCAAGGACAACGGTGGCCACATCATCTCGGTCAACCCGATCCCCGAGGCCGGGCTCATGAACTTCCGTGAGCCGCAGTCGGTGAAGACCTACCTGGGCTTCAAGGAGAAGATCTCGGACGACTACCTGCAGGTCCGTCTCGACGGTGACCGCGCCCTGTTCCTGGCGATCAACAAGGAACTCGTCCGGCGCGACAAGGTCATCGACCACTGGTTCATCGAGAACTACACCACCGGCTTCGAGGAACTCACCGCCCACCTCGCGGAGCTGGACGACGACGAGCTGGCACTGGCCCACGGCATCCCCCGTGAGCAGGTCCTGTCCACCGTCGACGCGATCGAGAAGGCCGACTCCACCGTCATCACCTGGACCCTCGGCGTCACCCAGCACAAGGACGCGGTCGCCACCATCCAGGAGATGACCAACACCCTGCTGCTCACCGGACGCATCGGCAAGCCGGGTTCCGGCACCGCCCCGCTGCGCGGCCACTCCAACGTCCAGGGCGACCGCACCATGGGCGTCTGGGAGAAGTCCCCGGAGAGCTTCCTGGCGGCGATCGAGAAGGAGTTCAACTTCCCGGTCCCCCGCAAGCACGGCTACGATACCGTCGCCTCGCTGCAGGCCATGCGCGACGGCAAGGTGAAGTTCTTCCTCTCCCTCGGCGGCAACCTGATCCGCGTGGCGTCCGACACCTCGGTGCTGGAGCAGGGCGTGGCGGCCAATGAGCTGACCGTGCACCTGTCCACCAAGCCGAATGGGTCCCACGCCTGGCCGGGCGAGAAGTCGCTGATCCTGCCGGTGCGGTCGCGTACCGACATGGACATCCAGAAGGCCGGCCCGCAGTCGGTGACGGTCGAGGACTCCGCCGGCAAGGTCCACGCCTCGACCGGTAAGCGTCGGGCGAACCGCAAGGCGAACCTGAAGAGCGAGGTCGACATCCTGTGCTCCATCGGCCGGGAGACCTTCGGCGATGCGTTCTGGCAGCCGATGATCGACGACTACGACGTGCTCCGCAACCACATCGCCAACACCATCCCCGGGTTCGAGGACTTCAACGAGAAGCTCAAGCACCCCGGTGGGTTCTACCTGCCCAACGGCCCCCGCGAGCGTCGTTTCCCCACCGACGACGGCAAGGCCCACCTGACGGTGAACCAGCCGAATATGGTGCAGCTGGCGGAGGGTCAGCTGATGATGAACACGGTGCGCTCCCACGACCAGTTCAACTCCACCGTCTACGGGATGCACGACCGTTACCGCGGCATCCGTAACGGTCGCCGGGTGGTCTTCGTCAACCCGCAGGATGCCGCGGAGCAGGGCCTGCGCGACGGCGACATCGTGGACATCGTCTCCCGCTGGGAGGACGGCGAGCGCCGCGCCCCGGCCTTCCGCGTCGTGGAATACGACCACTCCCGTGGCGGCTGCACCACCTACTTCCCGGAGGCCAATGTGGTGATCCCGCTGGACCACGCGGTGAAGATTTCGAATACCCCGGTGTTCAAGTCCACCCCGGTCTACCTGGAGCCGACAGGGCGCCGCGCCGAGGACATGCCGCCGATGCCGTCGGCGGAGAAGTAGTACGCTTCCTTGATCATGGGACGGTTGATTGACAAGGCCAGGGTCACGAAGGTCCGGGTCAGCGGGGACAGAGGCGGCGCAAGTGGTGCCACCGTGGAGGTCGACACGCGTGCCGACCGGCTCGCGGTGGAGGAACCGTTGCAGATCCGGGTGGACGGCACCGACCTGACCACCACCATGCGTACCCCGGGCCACGACATCGAGCTGGTCCACGGGCTGCTGCACGCCGAGGGGGTCATCTCGCACCGTTCGGACGTCTCCACCGCCCGCTACTGCGCCGGTGCGGTGGGTCCGAACAACGAGAACACCTACAACACCCTGGACGTCTCCCTGACTCCCCCAGACCTCCCGACTCTGCCTGTGGCGCAGCCCTACCTGCCGGTGCGCACCGTGACCACGAACTCTGCTTGTGGCGTCTGCGGCACCCGCAGCATCGACGACCTGCTGAAGCAGAAGCGCTACACGCTGACGCCGGTGCGTCCCACCCCCACCAGCATCATCGCGATGCCGCAGGCACTGCGCAAGGCCCAGGAGGCCTTCCGCAAGACCGGCGGCATCCACGCGGCCGGCGCCTTCACCACCGACGGGCGTCCGTTGATCGTCCGGGAGGACGTCGGACGCCACAACGCCGCCGACAAAGTCATCGGCGCACTGATGCTCGACGACCGGCTGCCAGGGGACGTCGATGCGTCCGACCCGGACCGGGCGGTGTACCTGGTGATGAGTTCACGGGCGTCCTTCGAACTGGTGCAGAAGGCGGTGCTGGCCGGGTTCTCCGGGTTGGTCGCCGTCTCCGCGGCGACGTCGCTGGCGGTCGACATGGCCCGCGAGTCCGGGCTGCTGCTGACCGGATTCACCCGGGACGACCGGTTCAACCTGTACAGCGGCGACCTGGCGTCCTGACCGCAGGAAGACACGGCCGGGTTACACCGACAAAGTTCCGTCGGGGCAATACTGTGGTGTCCATGAGGTCACCCGAGCCCACCACACCCCAGCCCACCAAGGGCATCTTCCGCGGCCCCACCCTGGCGTGGGCGTTCTGGGACTGGGGATCGGCGGCATTCAACGCCGTGCTGGTCACCTTCATCTTCTCCGTCTACCTCACCGACTCGGTCGGCACCTCCATCGAGGGTGAAACGGGCGGCGGGATCAGCCCGGCCAGCTGGTACGGCATCGCCATGGCGGTGGCCGGGGTGAGTATCGCGCTGATCGCCCCGATCATGGGTCGGCGGTCGGACATCCGGGGCACCCGACGCCGCTCGGTCGGTCTCTGGACGTTCATCACAGTCGGACTGATGTTCGCCCTGGTGGGCATCGGTGACGATCAGCCGGTGTACTTCTGGGCCGGTATCGTGATCATGGCCGTGGCCTCGGTGACCTTCGAGTTCGCCGAGGTCAGCTACTTCGCGATGCTCTCGCAGGTCTCCACCCGGGAGAATGTGGGACGGGTCTCCGGTTTCGGCTGGTCGATGGGCTATTTCGGTGGGATCGTCCTGTTGCTGGTGTGCTACCTGGGGTTCATCGCTGGCGAGGGTGACACCCGCGGCTTCCTGAACGTCCCGGTCGAGGACGGCTGGAATGTGCGCCTGGTGGCTGCGCTCGCCGCCGTGTGGTTCCTGGTGTCCGCCATCCCCGTGCTACGCAAGGTGCCGAAGAACACCCCGGACCCGGAGACGCAGACCAACTCGGTGAAGGAGTCCTACCTGGGTCTCTTCCGCGACATCAGGACGCTGTGGCACACCGACCGCTCGGCGGTGTGGTTCCTCATCGCCTCGGCGGTCTTCCGCGACGGCCTGGCCGGTGTGTTCACCTTCGGCGCAGTGCTGGCGGTGTCGGTGTACGGGCTGAGTGCCGGCGACGTCCTGCTGTTCGGCGTGGCGGCGAACGTGGTCTCCGCACTCGGCGCGCTGGGGGCCGGTTACCTGGACGACCGGTGGGGGCCGAAGCCGGTGATCATGGTGTCACTGGTGCTGCTGGTCGTCGACGCCGGGGTGCTGTTCTTCGTCGACGGTCCGCTGATGTTCTGGATATTCGGCCTGGTGCTGTGCCTGTTCGTCGGACCCGCCCAGAGCGCCTCGCGTTCCTACCTCACCCGGGTCAGCCCGCCCGGTCGGGAAGGCCAGATGTTCGGCCTGTACGCCACCACCGGACGCAGTGTCAGCTGGATGGCACCGGCCGCCTTCGCCATCTTCACCGCGACCACCGGCGACGACCGCTACGGCATCCTCGGCATCGCCGTGGTGCTGCTGGCCGGCCTGCTGCTGTTGCTCAAGGTGCGTGGCGCGAAGGACATGAAAGACGTGAACAGCACTAACCAGGAAGAAGGGTCCACAACGGAACCCTGATGGGGCATGGTGAGCCTGCTCTAACTTCAAGGAGGCAATCACCCTGGCTAAGGGATTCAACGGGGCACTGCTCCACACCCTCGGCGCCAAGGACCATGTCCTGACCGTCACCGGCAAAGAGTGGCGCAACGCCGCCCAGTGGCGGGTCTGAGCTGGGCAGTTCTGAGTCAGAGCATCAGCTGCACCAAGGTCATGTCCAGCCAGCGGCCGAACTTGGTGCCGACCTGACGCACCGTCCCGCACTCCTCGAAGCCCACCTTGGCGTGGAGCTTCAGTGAGGCGGTGTTGGAGCCTTCGATCGCGGCGACCATGACGTGCTTGTCCTCGGTCCGGGCGCGCACGATCAGCTCCTCCATCAGTGCGGTGCCCACTCCCCCGGCGCGGCGGGTGCCGTCGACGTAGATGGAGTTCTCGACGGTGTGCCTGAAACCGTCGTAGTGGCGGAAGTCCCCGTAGGTGGCGTAGCCGAGGACCTGCTCGACGTCAGTGTCATCTGTGTCATCTGTGTCATCTGTCATCACGGCGGTGAGCGCCACCGTCCCGGGCACGCGGTGCTCGGCCAGCCACTGCAACCGGTTCGCCTCGTCGACGATGTCGTCGTTCCACACGGCCACGGTGTTGGCGACGGCCTCGTTGTAGATCGCGGTGATCGCCGGAATGTCTGCCTCGACGGTCTCGCGGACGGTGATCTCTGGGGTGGTCTGTGGGGTGGTCTCAGCCATGGTCACAGACATTACCGGCCGCGCCGCACCCACCATGTCAGATAGGCGTGACCATCTGCTGGTTTCCGGCCTCAGGAACGACGATTCGTCCCACGTTTCCAACACCACGGGCGCAGCGACAAAAGGTGATGGCAGGCCCCACGGCCGCCGATGAACGGCCAGCCCGTTCTACATACCCCACCCCCTATGGGGGTATCTGGTTTCCCCGGACATACTTTTGGACGGAATCAGGCTAACTTTCTACTCAGCGAGGCGCTGTGCCCTGCACTTATTCCGCTCGAAGGAGAGCCACCCATGTCTCTGATTCTTGAAATCCAGGAGATCGTCGCGGGTCCGATCAAGGACCTGTACCTCGAAATCTCCACCGGTCCCCTGTTCCGGTTCCCGGCCCTGCCCCCGGTCAACATCAACATCGGCCCTGACACCGTCGGCGACCTGAACCTCGGTTCGTCCTTCGGCGACCAGTTCCTGGGTTCGTCCTTCGGCGATGCCAACCTCGGTTCCTCCATCGCCCCGGACCTGGGCTCCAGCTTCGGCTCCAGCAACGGCGACCAGATCATCGGTTCCACCGGCCTGGAACTGCCGAGCCTGCCGAACCTTCCGATTCCCGGCCTGCCCGGCTCCAGCTAGGCCCCGCCCCACTCTTATTAGCTCTCCAGCCTCTCCTCCCTCACGACAAACGCCACGACCCATCCTCTGGGTCGTGGCGTTCGTCGTATTTGTTGAGCTGGAGACGAGACTTGAACTCGCAACCTACGGTTTACAAGACCGTTGCGCTACCGATTGCGCCACTCCAGCGGAAAACCCGGCCTCACGCCCCCAGCTCACACTGGAACGACGGCTCCACGGTATTCGACAGGTGATCCTACCAGCAGCGTCGGGGGCACATCGAATCCTCCCGTCCGGGGTCAGAGCACCAACTGCATCAGGGTCATGTCCAGCCACCGGCCGAACTTGGTGCCGACCTGACGCACCGTCCCGCACTCCTCGAAGCCCAGCTTGGCGTGCAGCCGCATGGACGCGGTGTTGGCCACCGCGTCATTGTAGATCGCGGGAATCGCCGGAATGTCGGATTCCCGGGTCTCCCGCACGATGATCTCAGCCAGGAGGTAGACCCTACCGGCCGCAGCGGCACCCCGGGACAGGGGTGGGTGGCGGTGTAAAACCCGAGGACGAAAACAGGTCCGTTTTCACCCTATTTTCCCACTGCAGGACGAGTTTTCCGCCGAGTAGCATGGGATTCATGACTGAACGGCCTTCCACATCCAGCTCCCGGTCAGGCTCCGGCTCCACTTCGGGTTCCGGAAGATCGTCCTGGCACCGGCGGGCCGGCCGTCCGGTGCAGGTGTGGTTCGCCGCCATCATCATCGCAGCGTTCATCCACCCTTTCCTCGATGACGGCCGCTGGCTGCTGGTACACCTGTTCACCCTGGGTGCAGTCACGAACTCGATCCTGGTGTGGAGCCGTCATTTCACCGAGCGGCTACTGAAGATCAAGATCCCGGACGAGGCACGTCGCCCGCAACTGCTCAGGATCTACCTGCTCAATGCAGGCATCGTGGTCACGATCGTCGGCCAACTCGGCGACTGGTGGCCGGTCACCGCCGTCGGGGCGGCAACGATCGGACTGGCGGTGGCGTGGCATGCCGTGTCGCTGGGACGTGACCTGCTCGCCGGGCGCGGACAACGCTTCGCGATCACCGTAACCCATTACGTCGCCTCGGCCTGCCTGCTGCCGGTCGGCGCTGTCTTCGGGGCACTGCTGGCCTCGCCGGTCGGCGATACCCACCACGACGGGCTACTGCTCGCCCACGAGACGGTCAACCTGCTCGGTTTCCTCGGATTGGCGGCGTCCGGCACTCTGGTCACCCTGTTCCCGGCGATGTGGCGCACCCGCATGTCACCTCATTCGCACCCGGGTGTGTCACTGTGCCTGCAGCTCACAGGGATCACGGTAGCGACCGTCGCCGCCCTGGCCGGCTGGTCAGCAGTGGCGTCGGTCGGCCTGGCGGCGGTCACGCTGGGCTGGGTCATCGCCGCGGTCCCGTGGGTACACAATGTGCTGACTGTGGCGAAGGAACCACGGGCACGGTTGAGCTATCCGGCACTGTCGGCGGCCGCCGCCGTGGTGTGGCTGATCGGCACCCTCGTGGTCGCCACCGTGCGCGCGGGCAGTCCAGGATTCACCATCTCCACGCTGACGCTGCCGCTGTTGATGGGTTTCGGTGCGCAGCTGTTGATCGGTGTGATGTCCTGGCTGCTGCCATCGACCATCGGCGGTGGGGCACGGGCGGTGTCCGCAGGCATGAGGGAGATGGACCGGGCGGGCGCATTCCGCTGGGCGGTGATCAACCTCGGGTTGGCGCTGTGGCTGTTGCCACTGGATTCCTGGCTGAAGGTGATGCTCTCGGTCATGGTCGGCCTGGCCTACGTGTCCTTCCTGCCGTTGATGGTCCGTGCCGCCAAGGCACAGGTCACGGTGATCAGGACGCGGAGTCAGCACGCAGCAGCGGACACCGCAGACACAGGGGCAGACACAACAGCCCCACCGGAGAAACCCGCCGACGCCCGGAGACTGGGACGCCAGACCACTGCCGCGATGGTGGTGACGACCCTTGTCACCGTCGTCGGTGTGGCACTGACCGGAAGCGGCGTCGGCGTATCCTCCCAGGATTCCCCATTCACCCCCACCGGAGAAACCGTGGACGTCACCGTCGTGGCGAGGGGCATGTCCTTCGAACCCGACACCATCACCGCTGATCCCGGTGACAAGCTGGTGATCACCCTGGTCAACGAGGACTCGCAGGTCCACGACCTGCGACTGGACACCGGTGAAGACACCGGCCGGGTCAGCCCCGGGGAAACGGCGACCCTGGAGGTCGACACCGTCCCTGGTGACATCGAGGGCTGGTGCAGTATCGCCGGGCACCGCCAGCAGGGCATGACCTTGACCGTGGAGACCGGTGGGGCTGCGTCCTCCTCCGAGGACGGTGGTGACGGGCACGCACACGGCGTGGCCGGCGGCGTCCCCGCCTCCGACTCCCCCACCATCGACCCGAGGCTCGATCCTGCCCCGGACACCGATGTGCACCGGGTGACCCTCCGTGCCAGTGAGTTCACCGGCTACGCCGCACCCGGCGTGGAGCAGGAACACTGGGGATACAACGGGCAACCACGGGGACCGACGCTGCGGGGGAAGGTCGGTGACGAGTTCATCGTCACCGTGGTCAACGACGGCTCCATGAGCCACTCGGTGGACTTCCACGCCGGGATGGTCTCCCCCGATGACCCGATGCGCGACCTGGCTCCCGGCGAATCCCTGGAATACCGCTTCACCGCCGAACGCTCCGGCATCTGGTTGTACCACTGCGCCACAGAGCCGATGTCGATGCACATCGCCGCCGGTATGTATGGTGCGGTGATCATCGACCCGTCGGATCTACCGGAGGTTGACCACGAACTACTGCTGGTGGAGTCCGAGGGGTACTGGGGCGACGACGGTGACGGGCCGGACGCCGACAAGGTCATGGCCAAGGAGCCGGACGCCTTCCGCTTCAACGGCTACCCGGGCCAGTATCTCGCCCACCCGGTGCGGATCAATGCAGGTGAGACCGTGCGATTCTGGGTGTTGGCCGCAGGCCCCAACGAAGGCACCAGCTTCCATGTCGTCGGCACTCAGTTTCACCAGGTGTACAAGGAGGGCGCGATGGTACTGGGCGGCGAGGGCGGTGACACCACCGACGACACCGGTGCCGCGCAGACCCTTGATCTTGCCGCTGCGCAAGGTGGTTACGCAGAGGCCCGCTTCCCCGAGGCCGGGACATACACCTTCGTCGACCACCAGATGGTCCACGGCGAGTTGGGTGCACACGGTCACGTCATCGTGGAGTAGGACGGGGTCACCCGTCCCGGAGGACAACCCGGACTCACGCCCCCGGCTCGCGCTGGACCAGCAGCGTCGGGGGCACATCGAATCCTCCTGCCCGTGACGTAGAGTGAGCAGGAGAAGCATCGGCGCCGACCATTCTCCGCCAAAGGAGAGGTCAACGCCGACCGGGTCGACAGAAAGGGTGAGAGCAGCTCCGTGGGACGTGTCACCAACCGCATCACCTCCCTGCGCAACCGCGCATACGACCTGGTCTCCGGCGGCAACAAGTCGACGATCGACACGATCCGCACCGCGCCTCCGCCGTCCCCCCTCGCCCCGGTCAACCTCACCGACCATGCCGAGGTCCACCGGGTGATGGACACCGCGGCACGTATCGGTGACCTGCTGCTGGCCTCGGGCACGAGCAACACCGATACGCGCGCGCAGATCCGCGCGGTCACGTCGTCCTACGGTCTGTACGGCTGCCACGTCGACATCACCCTGAACACGATCACCATCTACACGTCATCCAACGGCACCAGTGCGCCGATCAACACCTTCCGGGTGGTCCGGTCACTGAACACGGACTTCTCGCGGCTCACCGAGGTCGACCGCCTCGTCCGGTCGATCGTCAACGGTGCCACCGAACTGGAGCTGGCCCGCAGCATCCTCGACGACATCGAGACCAGCCCACCGCCCTACCGCATCCGCTGGGCGGTGCTCTCCTGGGGAGGTTTCGCCGGATCGGTGGCCCTGATGCTCGGCGGCGAGCCACTGGTGGCGGTGATCGCCACGATCACCACGGTGATCATCATGGCCACGAACGTGTGGCTGGCCTCGAAATCATTGCCCTTGTTCTTCCAGAACTTCTTCGGCGGGATCACCGCCACCATCCCCGCGGCGGTGAGCTACAGTTTCGCCCGGTCTCTGGACATCTACTTATCGCCGTCGTTGGTGATCGCCTCCTGCATCGTCGCGATGCTCGCCGGGTTGACGCTGGTCCAGGCATTGCAGGACGGCGTGACCGGCGCCCCGGTGACCTCCTCGGCACGGTTCTACGAGACCGTGCTGATGACCGGCGGAATCATCTCCGGCATCGGTGTCGGAGTGATCCTCACCGCGGAACTGGGCATGACCCTGCCTCCGATCGACACCAGTTCCACCCAGGGGAACTTCGGCGGCGCGGCCGTCCAGGTTCTCGGCGGGGTAGGTGCCGCGATGTTCTTCGCGTTGGCATCCTTCACCGCCCGGCGAGCGTTGGTCATCGCCACGGTGACCGCGCTGATCGCCTACTCCTTCTACCGGCTGGTGCTGCTGGAGATCGGGCTGGGTGCGGTGACCTCCGCCGGTGTCACCGCAGCGTTCGTGGGCCTCGCCGGTGGTCTGCTGTCCCGTCGGTACCTGATCCCGCCGCAGATCACCGCGATCGTGGGTATCACCCCCCTGCTGCCGGGGCTGGCGTTGTACCGGGGCATGTACTCGATGCTCACCGACCAGTTCGTCTTCGGTATCTCCAACCTCGGTATCGCCCTGGCCACGGCGACGTCACTGGCTGCCGGTGTGGTGCTGGGCGAGTGGGTGGCCCGTCGACTGCGACGTCCTCGCATCCTGTACCGCCACAATGACCTGCGTCGTCCGCCCGCCCGTCGGGCCCGGGGCCGTCGGGGCTCGGGCGCCGGGTCGGGGTCGGGGTCCGACGCTGAGCGTCCTGCGGGACCGGCGCACTGGACGGTGCGTCGGCAGCGCCGACGCGGCACCCCGTGGTTGCCGGACCCGTTCGTCAACCGTCGCCGGAGGAAGGCAGACTCCGATCGCGGGGCGGACGCTGCAGGAGATGCCCCGACGGGCTAGAATGGGCGCTTACGCAAGTTAGTTGACTGTTATATCGACCAGTATTCACACCAGGGAGTTCTACGTGCCGCCGAAGGTCACCGACAACCACACCACCAGCGCAGAGTCTCTGCACACCGTGGAGAAGGAGACCGCGATCGCTGCGCAGCGCATCGTCGCGACCTACGCCAATGACTTCCTCGACGCCGCCACGCTGATGTGCATGCTCGGGGTCGAGCCGGAGGGTCTGATCCACCGCAAGGTCGCCGCCGATGCCGCCGCGGAGGAAGAGGCCAAGAACCCGAAGCCGGCGAAGAAGGCCACCAAGAAGGCGACGAAGAAGACCACGAAGAAGGCTCCGGCCAAGAAGACCACCGCCAAGAAGACGACAGCGAAGAAGGCGACCAAGAAGACCACCGGGGAGTAGTTCCACGGCGGCGGGAAAGGGATTGAGGTCACAGTGACTACTGCGGCGAGTGCGGCGTCTGCGACGACTGCAGCGGGAACGACAGACGACCGAAGTGACATGGTGGTGGTCGCGAACCGGCTGCCCGTCAACCCCGCCACCGACGCGGAGGGGAACAGTTACTGGGCGACGAGTCCTGGTGGCCTGGTCACCGCGCTGCGGCCGGTGCTGAAGTCCAGCCACGGGTCATGGGTCGGTTGGCCCGGGGTCGCCGCTGATTCGCCGGAGGACGAGATCGCCGACGGTGATCTGCCCGAGTTGGCCGACGGGGTGTCACTGGTGCCGGTGAACCTGTCCACCGCTGAGTTCCACACCTACTACGAGGGTTTCGCCAACGCCACACTGTGGCCGCTGTACCACGACCTGATCGTCCACCCGGAGTTCCACCGTTCCTGGTGGCGGGCGTACCGCACGGTCAACCGCCGGTTCGCCGAGGCTGCCGCCCGGGTCGCCGCCGAGGGGGCGACGGTGTGGGTCCAGGACTACCAGCTGCACCTGGTCCCGGGAATGCTGCGTGAGATGCGCCCCGACCTGAAGATCGGCTTCTTCCTGCACATCCCGTTCCCCGCCCCCGAGCTGTTCCGTCAGGCGCCGTGGCGCTGGGACATCCTGCAGGGCACCCTGGGTGCGGACCTGATCGGCCTGCACACCCCGGATTCGGCATGGAACTTCCTGTACACCCTGCGTGCCCTGGGCGCCGACGTCACCTTCAGCAAGGTCGGCAGCGGCGATGCCTGCGGTACCGACGGTGCTGCCGGCACCGACGAGGAGGGCGTGTCCTATATCCGCGGTGCCCGGCTGCCGCGACGGGATGCCGTGGCGGGCACGGTACGCGCTCCTGACGGCCGCGAGGTCAAGGTGGGTGTCTTCCCGATCTCCATCGACTCGGAGGGAGTGACGGCCACCGCCTCCTCCCCGGAGACGATCGCGGCATCGACGGCCCTACGTCGCCGGGTGGGCTCCCCGAAGATCCTCTTCGCCGGGGTGGACCGGCTGGACTACACCAAGGGCATCATGCAGCGCCTCAAGGCGTTGGAGCAGCTGTTCTCCCGCGGTGACCTCAACCCGGACGACGTGTGCCTGGTCCAGGTCGCCACCCCGTCGCGGGAACGGCTGGAGTCCTATGCCCGCACCCGGGAGGACGTGGAGCGCACAGTCTCCCGGATCAACGGTTCCTACGGCAGCCTGGGTCACACGGTGGTGCACTACTCCCATGCGAACATGCCCTTCGCGCAGCTGCTCGCCCTGTATTCGGCAGCCGATGTCATGCTGGTCACCCCGTTGAAGGACGGCATGAACCTGGTTGCCAAGGAGTATGTGGCCAGCCACTCGGACGGTTCGGGCGCCCTGGTGCTCAGTGAGTTCGCCGGTGCCGCCACCCAGCTTCCCGAGGCCTACCTGTGCAACCCCTATGACGTGGAGTCCACCGCCGCGGCGATCATGCAGGCGGTCACTGCCCCGGAGGAGGACCGTCGGGCCCGGATGACCTCGATGAGCGAAGAGGTCGCCGCCCACGACGTCCACGGGTGGGCCCGCAAGTTCCTGGAGGTCCTCGATCCGCAGGTGGTGACCGAATGAGCCGGGCCGGCGCGCTGAGGGGAACGTGCCTGGGTGTCGCCGTCGCCGGCGCGGCGGCCACACTCGTTGCCTGTGGCTCCGAGGCCCCCGCCGAGCTCGTCGACGTGCGCTGGCAGCTCACCCGGATCGAGGACGCTCCAGCCGAGGAGTCCGGCACCGCGGTGGAGTCCGGGCTGTCGCAGACCGACCAGACGCGGTCGTGGATCGCCCTGGGCGGCGGCGAGTCATTCACCGGCGGCATCGGGTGCATGGCGTTGAGCGGGACGATCGAATGGCTGGAGGGTGAGAAGATCCGCTTCGAGGACCTCGAGGCCCGCGACTCCTCGGAGCAGGACGGGACGTCCTGCATGCCCAACGACGAAGTGCTCGCAGACCGTCTCGTCGAGGTGCTGGACGACGCCGAACTGCGCTGGTCGACCCCGAGCGACGAGGAAATGCGGCTGACCCGCAGCGACGACAAGGTCTCCGACTGGCAGACCCGACGCTTCGTCGAGTTCATCGCCACGTACTGAGTCGCGGCACTCCGACTACCCTGGTCACCATGATCGACAAGCGCAACGTCAGCACCGTCACCCCCGCAGACATCGAGTACCTCGCCCGGGCCCCGGAACTGTTGGTCGCCCTGGACTTCGACGGCACCCTGGCCGAGTTCTCCACCGAGCCGATGGACGTCCGGATGGTCCCGGGCGCCCGGGAGAGCATCGACCGGCTCGCCGGATACCCCGGCACCACCGTCATGCTGTTGTCCGGACGCAACCTCGGCATGCTGCAGCCCGTCGCCGACATCTCCGCGGTGGCCGACCCGGGCCCGGACGACATCCGACTGGTGGGCAGTCACGGTGCTGAACCCGCCGAGCCTTCCCTCGGTACGTCCGACGAACTGTCACAGGCACAGCGGACGCTCCTGGGCGCCCTCGGTGAGCTCGCCGAATCCTTCGCCCTGCGTGACCCTGGCCTGTCGGTGGAGTACAAGCCGTTCGCGGTGGGGCTGCACATCCGGGGCGCGGCGGACCGCCGGACCGCGGAGCAGGCCTACACGGATTTCGCCGCTGCCGCCGGCGAACTCGACGGGGCCACGGTCACCGAAGGTAAGGACATCGTGGAGGTCGCGGTGTCGGCGGCGACGAAGGGCGGATACCTACGCACCTACGTCGAACACCACCGTCCGGACGCTGTCCTGTTCATCGGCGACGACGTCACCGACGAGACCGCACAGGCCGTCCTGAACCAGGGCGGGGACGCCTCCCACCACCCGGCGCGTCCTGATGTCGGCGTGCGGGTCGGCGACGGCGAGACGCTCGCCCAGAGGCACCTGGCCGATCCGACGGCGGTGGCGGCGTTCCTCGCCGAGCTCAGCGCGGCGCGGGGCCGACGGTAGCACCCGGCAGGTAGCGGGTCGGCAGGATGATCCGCGGCTCCGGCTCGGCCCACTGCATCGTCGCCGCACCGCGGGCCTCGCTGCGGCGAGTGGTCTCGGAATTGCGTCCGATCAGGGCGGCGAGGACGTTTCCGCTGGTGAACCCCTTTTCCCGGTTGGGCTGCTCCACGGTGGACAGGCCACGGGCGCGGGCACGCGGGATACCGTCGAAGCCCACCACCGACAGGTCCCCGGGGACGTCCAGTCCGTTGATCTCGGCGTAGTCGAGCACGCCCAGCGCCTGACTGTCGGTCGTGCAGACCACGGCGGTGAGCCCGGGGTTGTTCTCCAGCAGTTCGGCGGCGGCGTCCCGCGCGGTCTCGGGGTTGTTGAGGTGTCGTTCCACCACAGGCACGTCCGGATGGTCGATGCCCGCGTCCGCCAGCACGTCCAGAATGCCGGTGACGCGGCCCTTCTGCACGTGCATCTGCGCATTCCGCAGGCGTTCAGCGCTCACAGGACCATTGTTCGGCGTGCGGTCCAGACGGATACACAGCACACCGATGCGGCGGTGGCCGGCATCGACGAGCGCCTGGGCGGCCGGACGGATGGCCTCGGCATCATCGATGCCGACGAAGTTGAGCCCCTGGTCGTCCGCCGGCTGGTCGCAGACCACGGTGGGGATCTGCCGGGCCCGTACCGAGGCGAGGAAGGGGTCGTCGGCGGCGACGGAGTAGACGATGAACCCGTCGACGACCGCCTGGTTGACCAGGGCGGCGGGGCGGTCCTCCTCGCTGGTCTCCGCACCGGCGGGGATCAGCAGCATTGAGGTGTCCATGCCCACGCAGGCTTCTGAGACCCCGGACATGAACTCCAGGGAGGCCTGGTCCTCGAAGGCGTAGGTCATGTCGTCGGTGAGCAGGACGCCGATCGCCCCGGCGCGGCGGGTGCGCAGCGAGCGGGCCATGGGGTCCGGCCCGGCGTAGCCCATGCGCTCGGCGGTGCGCATGATCTTCTCGCGCAGTTCCACGGAGAGCTGCTCGGGACGGTTGTAGGCGTTGGAGACGGTGGTCCGGGACACCCCCAGCTCTGCGGCGATGGACGCCAGCGTGCCGCGGCGGGCCGGCCGGCCGGTGGCGTTCTGTCGACGGGGAGAGCTGGATCGGTTCACAGCGACCATGGTAGCCGGTGGCGGGGAGCCCACCGCCGCCCGGGCGACAACTGCAATTGACTACCGTTACCAACAAAGATTAAATTGGGTCGCATGAATCGTCACTCCCGTAGCATCGCGGCACTCGCCGGCGCTGGTGCCCTCACCCTCAGCCTCTCCTCCTGCGCCGGAGGCTCCGACGACTCCGCCGCCGACAACGGGGACATCCGCATCGTCGCATCCACCTCCACCTGGGGCGACCTCGCCCAACAGGTCGTCGACGATGCCGAGGACGCTGCCGACACCGAGCTGGACATCACGGTGGACACCATCCTGTCCGGCGCCGACGACGACCCGCATGTCTACGAGGCAACCGCCCGTGACATCGCCACGATCCGTGACGCCGATGTGGTGGTGGGCAACGGGGCCGGCTACGACAACTGGCTCACCGACAACGCCAGCGACGACGCCGAGGTCATCACCGCCGCACCCCTGTCCGAGGGGCACAACCACGGTGACGGCGACGAGCATGATCACGATCACGGGGATGACGGCCACGACCATGGGGATGACGACCATGCCGACCACGACCACGGCAGCAGCATCTTCGCCAGCGAGTCCAACCCCCACGTCTGGCTGGACATGGGTGTCATCACCGGGTTCGCCGACTCCCTCGCCGCCCACCTGAACAGCCTCGACGACACCGTCCCGGCCGAGGCCACCGGCGTCACCGAGATGGCCGACGGCTTCACCGAACGGATCCAGGCCCTGCCGCACGCCCACGTCATCCTCACCGAATCCGTCGCCGGACTGCTGCTCGACGGATCCGAGGTCCACGACATCACCCCCGAGGGCTTCGCCCGGACCGTCCTCAACGAGGGTGAGCCGTCCGTCGCCGACCTCTCGGCCACCCGCGACCTCATCACCGACGGGGAGGTGGACGCCCTGATCACCAACCGCCAGTCCCAGTCCCAGTCCAGCGACCGCCTCTCCGACGCCGCCGAGGACGCCGACGTGCCGGTGGTCAACATCAACGAGACCCCCGGGGCCGACCAGGACTACGAGGACTACGTCGACACCGTGATCAGCGACCTTGAGGAAGCACTCGGCTAGATGAGCGTCCTCACCAGCACCGGCGCCGCCGTCGACCCGCTGTGGCGCGACCTCGACCTGTCCATCGCCCCCGGCGAGTTCCTCACCGTGCTCGGCCCCAACGGGGTGGGCAAGTCCACCCTGCTCAACGTGATCCTGGGCACCCGCCGGCTCTCCGCCGGGCAGGTGGAGGTCGGCGGCAACGGCCGGGTGGGGTTCATCCCCCAGCAGCGCATGTTCGACCCCGACCTTCCCATCCGGGTACGTGACCTCGTCGGCCTCGCCATCGGCCACGGCACCGTCAGGAACCGCCGTCCCTCACGCGCCACCGTCGACGCCGCCCTCGCCGAGGTCGGGGCGTCCGGCCTGGCGTCCCGACGCGTCGGCACCCTGTCCGGCGGCCAGCAACAGCGCGTGCGGCAGGCCCAGGCCCTGGCCAATGACCCGGACCTGCTGCTGTGCGATGAGCCGCTGCTCAGCCTGGACTACGCCTCCCAGCAGCGCACCGTCGAGCTGCTCGACCGGCGACGCCGCGAGCACGACACCGCGGTCATCTTCGTCACCCACGGCATCAACCCGGTGCTCGGTGTCACCGACCGGGTGCTCTACCTGGGCCCCGACGGGCACGTCACCGGCACCGTGGACGAGGTGATGACCGGGCCGGTGCTGTCCCGGCTCTACGGCACGGACGTCACCGTCGCCGAGGTCAACGGTCGGCTGGTGGTGGTCTGATGAACAGCTCAGTGACCTGGGACCTGCTCCAGGTCGACTTCGTCCAGCACGCCGTGTGGGCCTCGCTGTTGCTCGGCGTGGTCTCCGGGGCACTCGCCCCGCTGATCGTGATGCGGAAGATGAGCTTCGCCGCTCACGCCACCGGCGAACTAGCCCTGATGGGTGCCGCCGCCGCCCTGTTGCTCGGGGTGAGTGTGACCACCGGCGCGATCGTCGGGGCGATCCTCGCCGCCGTGGTCCTCGCCCTGCTGGGGTTGAAAGAGCAGGACGCCACGGTCGGCGTGGTCCTCGCCTTCGGCATGGGCCTGTCCGTGTTGTTCATCTACCTCTACCCGGGGCGCACCTCGGAGGCGTACGCTCTGCTCACCGGCCAGATCGTCGGAGTGTCGGGAGCCTCGCTCGGAGTACTGGCGGTACTGGCGGTACTGGTTGTCGCGGTGGTGGCGTGGCTGTGGCGTCCGCTGCTGTTCGCCACCGTCGACCCGGTGATGGCCGCGGCCTCCGGGGTGCCGGTGAAACTGCTGGCCGCGGTGTTTGCCGTGCTCATCGGCGTGGTGGCGTCCCAGGGTGTGCAGATCGTCGGCGCCCTGCTGCTGCTCGCCCTGCTTATCACCCCGGGGGCTGCAGCGGTGCGGGTGACCTCGAACCCGTTGGTGGCGGTGGCCCTGTCGGCCTGCTTCGCGGTGGTCGCCGCCGTCGGCGGGCTGATCCTGTCACTGGAGCCCGGGCTGCCGGTGAGCCCCTTCGTGACCTCGATCAGCTTCGCGATCTACCTGGTGTGCCGATGCATCGGCTGGGTCCGCGACCGCCGCGTCCAGCGCGACCGGCAGGACGGGCACGCTGGGCCGCCTGACCCCGCCGGGCACGATGACTGCCACGCGGAGTCACTCACGTACAGACAGTGAGCTGGTCGCGCAGGGCCTCCGGGACACCGTCGGTGATCAGCCGGTCCCAGGAGTAGCAGGGGTAGCCGGTGGGTTTGCTGCGTCCGTCGGCGACGTACTCGACCCACGTCTCCCCGGTCCAGGAGAGGTTGCGGACGTGGTCGGTGGCAGCTTGCCCGGCGCGCATCCACGCCCCGTCGCAGTACATCATCACATCGAGCATCTCCAGCCCCGTCGACTCGTGGAGGGTGCCAAGGGTGCAGGGCTGCGGCGCGGGATCAGGGTTCGGGTTCGGATCAGGGTTGGATGCTGTCTCGGTCACCGTGACGGTGCTCGTACCGGACGCGTCCGAAGCCTGGGCCTCGTCATCCCCTCCCGAGCACCCGGACACCCCCACTCCGAGCACGACCGTCGCGGCGACCGCAGCGAACCTTCGGGTCGGGGAACTGGTGAACATGACAGCCTCCTCGGACCGGTGGACAAGTCACTCTTATCCACTCCATCGACCTGCCTGCCCCGAACGTCACGTCCGGCGCTGTCAGAATCGGGCGCGGAAGAACTGCGGGGCATGCGGGACCTCCTCGCGCGGCACCCGCAGCTCCGCGGCGGCCCGCGCCGCCCAGTGCGGGTTCACCAGCGCCGCACGACCGATCGACACCGCGTGGGCCTGCCCGGTCGCCAACACCGTCTCCGCCTGCGCCGCATCCTCGATGAGCCCCACGGCGGAGACCACCGCAGCGTCCTCTCCGAGCCCTGCCTCGGCGAGGGTGTCCGTCACCTCGACCGCCAACGGCACCTGGTAACCGGGGCCCACCGGAATGGTCGAACCGTCGGTGAGACCACCGGAGGAGACGTCGATCCAGCTGATCTGGCTGTCGGCCACCAGGTCCCGCAGTACGGACGCCACCTCGCCGACCTGCAGCCCGTCATCGACCCAGTCGGTGCCGGAGACCCGGATGCCCAACGGCTTCGAGTCCGGCCACACCTCTCGCACTGCGGCGACGACCTCGCGCAACAGCCGCGAACGCCCGGTGAAGTACCCGCCGTAGCCGTCGGTGCGGGTGTTTGTCAGCGGGGAGAGGAACTGGTGGATCAGGTACCCGTGGGCGGCGTGGATCTGCACCACGTCGTACCCGGCGCCGTCCGCCCGGCGCGCCGCGTCCACGAAGGACGCCACGACCTCCGCGATCCCCTCCTCCGTCAATCCGACCGCAGGGTCGAGGTTCGGCATCACCGGGCCGTCGACGGCGCTGACGGTCTGCCAGCCACCCTCGGCGACCGGCACCGTCGCATTGGAGAACCCCGGCAGCATCGGCCAGGTGGACGCCTTTCCACCGGCGTGAGCCAGTTGCACTCCCGCCGTCCGGCCCTGACCGTGGATGAACTCGACGAGCCGGGCATGGGCGGTCACCTGTCCGTCCTCCCACAGGCCGAGATCCTGCGGGGAAATCCGTCCGCGGGCCTCCACACCGGTGGCCTCGGCCACCACGACACCGAACCCGCCGGCGGCCAGGGCGCCGAGGTGGGACAGGTGCCAGTCGGTGGGCACACCGTCGGCGGCATCCACGGCGTACTGGCACATGGGGGCGACGAAAGCACGGTTGCCCACATCCAGACCGTGACCGTCCGGCGTGGGCAGGGTGACGGGAGTGAAGAGATTGTGACTCATACCGGGGTCCAACGCACCGGCTACGGAGACGATTCCCCGGGGCTGAACCCCAGGGGTGTGCGTCCTACCCGCGCACCCGACGCTGGCGGGCGAACTCGCTGAGCACCACACCCGCGGCGACCGAGGCGTTCAGCGACTCGACGGTCGAGGTCATCGGGATCGAGAGAATGTCGTCGCAGGTCTCCCCCACCAGGCGCGACAATCCCTTGCCCTCGGAACCGACGACGACCACCACAGGGGTGGTGCCGTCGTAGGTGTCCAGGGTGTGCTGGCCACCGGCGTCCAGGCCCACGACCTGGTAACCGGCCTGCTGCAGCTGCTTCAGCGAGCGCACCAGGTTCGTGGCCCGGGCGACGGGCAGCCGGGCGGCGGTGCCGGCGGAGGTCCGCCACGCGACTGCGGTCACCGAGGCTGAGCGACGCTCCGGGATGATCACGCCGTGTCCACCGAAGGCGGCGACCGAGCGGATGACCGCACCGAGGTTACGTGGGTCGGTGATGTTGTCGAGAGCGACGATCATCCCGGGGCGTCCGGAACTCTGCGCACCATCGATCAGGTCCTCGACCTGGGAGTACTTGTACGGCGGCACCTGCAGGCCGATGCCCTGGTGCATGCCGTTGCCGGTCATCCGGTCCAGCTCGTCGCGGCTGACCTCGAGCACCGCGATGCCGCGCTCGGCGCAGGTGTGCACGGCCTCGGACAGCCGGTCGTCGTTGCCGGTGCCGACGGCGACGTAGAGCGCGGTCGCCGGGGCGTTGGCGTGGAGGCACTCGATGACCGGGTTACGGCCGACGACCAGCTCCGGCTGCTCGGCGCGGTCACGCGGGTCGTGGCGTCCGGAGTCCCGGCGCTCCTTCTGCTTCTTCGCCTTGTGCTTCGCGTGGTAGACGCGGTCCTCGGCCTTCGGGGTCGGTCCCTTGCCTTCGAGCCCTCGTCGCCGTGTTCCCCCGGAGCCCTTCGAGGACCCCTTACGCTCGGTCTTGCGTACTGCGCCGCGGCGCTTGTCGTTTCCTGCCATGGGCACCACCCTACCCCCTCACCCCTCGATTCCCCCTGTTCACAACCGTGGCCCTGCGCTGTACAGTTCTGTTCCCATGACACCTCAGTCCCGTACGGCCACCTCTCCCCAGCTGACCCGCACCGAGCGCCTCGACCGCCTGCCGGTCACTAAGCGTCATACGAAGCTGCTCGGCGGATCCGGCATCGGCTGGGCGTTGGACGCGATGGACGTCGGTCTGATCGGCTTCATCATGGCCGCGCTGACCACCCATTGGGGACTGACCCACACCGAGACCTCCTGGTTGGCCTCCGCCGGCTTCGTGGGCATGGCACTGGGCGCGACCTTCGGTGGCCTGCTGGCCGACCGGTTCGGACGCCGCAATATCTTCGCCGTCACGTTGTTGGTCTACGGTCTGGCCACCGGTGCCTCCGCCCTGGCCGGCGGGCTCGCGGTCCTCATCGCCCTGCGCTTCGTGGTGGGCCTCGGCCTCGGCGCTGAGCTGCCGGTCGCCTCCACGCTGATCTCCGAGTACGCCCCTCGCAAGGTCCGCGGACGCATGGTGGTCATCCTCGAGGCGTTCTGGGCGGTGGGCTGGCTGGCCGCCGCCGTCATCGGTGCTTTCGTGGTACCGGTCGGCGAGAACGGCTGGCGGTGGGCGCTGGCACTCGGCATGGTGCCGGCGTTCTACGCCCTGTACGTGCGGATGAAACTGCCGGAGTCGGTGCGTTTCCTGGAGTCGAAGGGCCGCCACGAGGAGGCCGAGGAGATCGTCGCCGAGTTCGAGGCGTCCGAACCGACCCGCCTGAAGTTCCAGGCCGAGAGCTCCGATGCGGCGTCCGAAGCCGCCCCGGTGCTGGACGAGAAGCAGCAGGACGCTGCGATCCTCGCGGGTTCCGACGCAGCGTCCGCCCCGGTGACCAGCATCTGGGCCGCGCCGCTCCGACGCCGGACGGCGGCACTGTGGACCATCTGGTTCTGCATCAACCTGAGCTACTACGGGGCGTTCACCTGGATCCCGTCGATCCTGGTGGACCAGGGCTTCTCCCTGGTGAAGTCCTTCACCTTCACGCTGATCATCACCCTGGCGCAGCTGCCGGGCTACGCGGTGGCGGCGTTCCTCATCGAGCGCTGGGGACGCCGTGCCACGCTGGCGGCGTTCCTCGCCGGCTCCGCGGTGGCCGCCGGACTGTACGGGCTGGCCGGTCAGGAGTGGCAGATCATCGCCGCCGGTTGCCTGCTGTCCTTCTTCAACCTGGGCGCCTGGGGTGCGCTGTACGCGATCGGGCCGGAGCTCTACCCCACCACCATGCGCGCCCGCGGCACCGGTGCGGCAACCGGCTTCGGACGCCTGGCGTCGATCATCGCGCCGCTGATCGTGCCGCCGCTGCTGGTCTTCGGTGGTCTGCCGATCCTGTTCACCCTCTTCGGCATCGCGTTCGCGATCGCCGCGCTGGCTGCGCTGGCGCTGCCGGAGCTGAAGGGCACCCGCCTGCGGGAGAAATAGCGGGGCGGCCGTCCTGTCTCTCCTCCCCGCCCCCTCCCGCCTACCGCCCCGGTGTCAGAAAGGTGGGAACAATCGCTGTGATCCACCCCTAAGCCACAGCGATTGGTCCCACCTTTCTGACAGGCAGTCGATCACGCGTACCAGGTGGGCGCATATCCCAGGGCGCTACCCCAGCGACCAGGTCGCCCCGGCTGAGGAGTCAGCCACCGAGATGCCGGCGGCCTTGAGCCGGTCGCGCACCGCATCGGCTGTGGCGTAGTCCTTCGAGGCCTTGGCCTCGGCACGCAGCTCGAGCTCGGCGGAGACCAGGACGTCCAATGCGGCAAGCGCATCGTCCGACCCCTCCGCTGCACCGATACCCTGACCTCGACCACGCGAATCGGCACCCGCCCAGGTCTCCGACAACGGATCCACGCCCAGCACGCCCATCATCGCGCGCACCTCACCAGCGAGGCGCACGACCTCATCGCGGTTCCCGGCGTCCAGCGCCTTGTTGCCGTCGCGCACGGCTTCGTGGATGACCGCCAGCGCCTGTGGCACGGCGAGATCGTTGTCCAGGCACTCCTCGAAGGCCGGCAGCCACTCGGTCACCGGCACCTCCCCGGCCAGTTCCACGGCACGTCCCAGGAACTTCTCGATGCGTCGGAACCCGGCCGCGGCCTCCTGCAGCGCATCCTCGGAGTACTCCAGCATCGAGCGGTAGTGCGCCGAGCCCAGGTAGTAGCGCAGCTCGATGGGCCGCACCAGGGTCAGGACATTGGGCACGGAGAGCACATTGCCCAGCGACTTCGACATCTTCTCACCCGACATCGTCACCCAGCCGTTGTGCAGCCACAGGGTGGCGAAGTCGTCCCCGGCGGCGTGCGCCTGTGCGGCCTCGTTCTCGTGGTGCGGGAACTGCAGGTCCATACCCCCGGCGTGGATGTCGAAGGCTTCGCCGAGGTACTTCCGGGACATTGCCGAGCACTCGATGTGCCAGCCGGGGCGTCCGTAGCCCCACGGGGTGTCCCAGCCGGGCTCGCCGGGCTTGGCGGCCTTCCACATCGCGAAGTCGCGCGGATCCTCTTTACCCGGGGCGGCATCCTCACCCTGGTCCAGCTCGTCCAACTTCTGGTGCGACAGGAAACCGTACTGCGGGACTTTCGCGGTACGGCAGTACACCGACCCGTCCTCGGTGGCGTAGGCCAACCCGTTGTCGATGATGCGCTGGATGTAGGCGATCATCTCCGGGATGTGTCCGGTCGCGCGCGGCTCGATCGACGGCGGGGTCACGCCCAGCAGGTCGTAGGCGCGGGTGAACGCACGCTCGTGGGTGGCAGCCCATTCCCACCAGGGGCGGCCGTGCTCGGCGGACTTGGTCAGGATCTTGTCGTCGATGTCTGTAACATTGCGCACGAACGCCACGTCCAGGCCCTTGGCCTCGAGCCAGTTTCGCAGGACGTCGAACGCCACACCCGAGCGCACGTGTCCGATGTGCGGGATCGACTGCACGGTCGCGCCACACAGGTACACGCTCGCATGTCCCTCGCGCAGGGGGACGAAGTCGTGGAGTTCACGGGTCGCGGTGTCGAAGAATCGCAGAGTCACAACAAACAGTCTAGCTGGGAGATGAAAGATGAAACTGGCGACGGTACCGATCAACGGAGCCAAGTGCACCGTACTGGTGGAGGACGTGGACTACCAGGCGCACACCATGTCAGGACGCGTGGCCGACCGCCGCAGCATCGGCGATCTGCTGCGGGGCAACGCCACCGGCCTGCGGCCTGCGGTGGACTCGGGGCTGCGTCGCGACGGTGACCCGATCACGGTCTCGCTGGACGAACTGTCGCCGGTGGTGCGGCGTCCGGAGAAGATCTTCTGCGTCGGCCTGAACTACCGCGAGCACATCGTGGAAATGGGCCACCCGGTCCCCGACCACCCCACCTTGTTCGTGAAGTACCCGTCCGCGGTGACCTCGCCGTACGCCGAGGTGACCGTGCCTCCCGCCCTGTCGGCGAAGGCCGACTACGAGGGCGAGCTGGCGGTGGTCATCGGCACCCGGGTCGCTGGCGGACGCGACGACGTCTCCGCCGAGGAGGCGCGTGGGGCGATCGCCGGCTATGCGGTGATGAACGACTTCTCCCAGCGAGACTGGCAGTACCGGACGCAGCAGTGGTTGCAGGGCAAGAACCTCGATGCCTCATCCGGGTTCGGCCCGTGGCTGACCCTGGCCGACGACTACGATCCGGTGGAGGCCGGGGCAGTGTTGCGGACCTGGGTCAATGGCGAGCTGCGCCAGGAGCACAGCACCGCCGACCTGGTGTTCCCCCCGGTGGAGCTGGTGCGCTACATCGCCAACTTCGCCTCCCTGGAGCCTGGCGATGTGATCGTCACGGGCACTCCGGAGGGTGTGGGGGCAGGCTCGGACCGCTTCCTCGCCGACGGTGACGTGGTGCGTATCGAGGTCGACGGGCTGGGGGCGGTGGAGTCCACGATTCGGATGTGAATACCTGATGTTTTGGTAGGCTCTGCTCAGTACATACAGGAGACAACAGTTCTGGGAGACCACGGAGTTGACCTATGAGCATTCGCCTCACCCGCACCACCGGCACCGCGCGTCCGGTGCGTCGTGCCGCCGCCCTGGCTGCCGCTGCAGTTCTCACCGTCGGTGTCGCCGCCTGCGGCGATGACGATGATTCGGATGACGATGCTGCCGACGACACCGCCGTCGAGCAGCCCGCCGACGACGACGCAGACGAGGCCGATGACACCGACGACGGTGACGACGACGGTGATGACGTAGGCGATGTCGACGGCATCTCCGCGGACAAGACCGACGACCTGGCTGACGGTGACACCATCACCGTGACCCTCACCGACCTGGACACAGATCAGGGCTACTACCTGGGCATCTGCGCTGCCGAGGGTGCCGCAGGCGGCCCGCCCACCTGTACCGGTGGCCGCGAGGACTCCGCCTGGATCGCCGCCGAGGGTGAGGAGCGGGCCACCGACCACTTCGATGCCGAGGGCAATGCCGAGGTGGAGCTGGATGTCAAGGCCACCAGCGAGGACGGCAGCCTGGACTGCACCACGGACTCCTGCGTGGTGAAGCTCTTCGGTGACCACCAGTCCGGTTTCGGTGACGTCGCCGAGCTGCCGGTCTCCTTCGCAAGCTAGTCGGACGCGAGTCCGACCCACCCCACCGCGCTCACCGTGGTGGGGCTACTTGTTTTCACCGGTGGCCAGGAGTTCCGCCTGCACCACGTCTGCCGGCCCGGAGATCGTGAAGGCCAGGTCGAAGCCGGGAACGACCACCACGGTCTCGCCGGCCATCTCCATCAACGAGGAGTCGTCGACCACCTCGATCGGGGAGTGTGCAGAGGGCGGCTCGCCGGTCGGATGTGCTGAATCGAGTTCCTCCCGCGCCTGCTGCATCCGGTTCGCCGCGAGCAGTCGGTCGAAGGCGAAGACCTGCGGGGTCTGCGCGGCACGTAGCCCACCGCGCGCCCCATCGGGAGGCACACCACTGACCGGGGCGGACCGGATGACCTCGGCCCCGTCAGCGGCACCACCGCAGGCCACCTCGACCGCCTTGACCACCTCGGTCACCTCGGCCGTGTCCGGCACCGGCACCACCGGCACCACCCCGGTCCAGGCGTTGTTCGCCACCCCCTCACAGGCGGTGCGGACCAGTCCGGCGATCGCCGCCGGCGGGGTCAGGCACCGGGCCGCGTCGTGCACTGCGACGAGAACCCGGGACTCCTGCTCCCCCACGTCACGTTCGATGGACTCGAGCGCAGCGAGCACCGAGTCAGCACGTTCTACGCCACCGACGACCACGGACACCGTCATCGGCGCCCACTGGACAGCCTGCGATGCCAGGAGTTCCTCGGCCTCGACCTGCATCTCAGCCGACACCGAGACCACGGTCCGGTCCACCTCGTGCGATGCGGCCAGCCCGTCCAGGCATCGTTCCAGAATGGTTCGTCCGGCGATCCCCACGAACGCCGTCGGCGTATCCTCCCCCAGTTGCCGACCGTCGTCGATGGCGGCGACCACCGCGTACACGGTCACGACGCCTGCCGACACTACGTCAGATGTCCTAACGCGTCCCCGTCTGCCTTACCTGCGCTACTCGTCGTCTTCGCCGAGTTCGTCGTCCAGGTCGATCGACCGGGGGGCGTCCTCGTCGGTGACACCGGCGGCACGCTTGGCAGCGGCCTCCTCACGGTGCCGGACGATGGTCTCCTCCATCCGCTGCACCGTCGCATCAGCCTTCTCGTCGTCGACGCCATCCGCCAGGGCGAGCTCGCCGACAAGCACCAGCCGCGCCTTGGCCAGCATGCGCTTCTCACCGGCGGACAGGCCACGGTCCTGGTCGCGACGCCACAGGTCACGAACCACCTCGGCGACCCGGTTCACGTTGCCGGACGCCAGTCGTTCCTGGTTCGCCTTGTAGCGGCGGGACCAGTTGCCGGCCTCCTCGACATCGGTTTCGCGCAGCATCGAGAATACCTTCTGCAGGCCCTCCTCGCCGACCACGTCTCGCACGCCGACGGTCTCCGCGTTCGCGGCGGGCACCCGCACCAGCAGGTCACCCTGGTTAACGCGCAGAACCAGGTATTCGACCGGTTCCCCCTTGAATACCCGCTGCTCGATCCCTTCGATCACTGCGGCACCGTGGTGGGGGTAAACGACGACATCCCCGATATTGAACTCCATGGCGACCCAGGATACCACCACCGCCACCACCACCGCCCGCGGCATCACCCGGCGTTCCGCACCGCTGGTGCCGATCGCCCCAATCGGGTGGACCGGCGAGACCTGTCTCGCCGGTGAATAGGTGTCGGACCCCCGCACAGGATAGTGTGGACAGCGACGATTAATCAGCAGTTGGAGAAGAACGTTGGAGGACAACACTGTGAAGACCCGGAAGTCCGCCACCCGGCGAGCGCTTGCCGTCACCGCCGGTTGCGCGGCACTGGCACTGACTGCCTGCTCCGCAGGTCAGATCTCCCAGACCGCCAACCAGACCGCCGCGGTCAACGGCACCAACGGTGACCTCGGGGATGCCGCCGTGCGTAACGTCACCCTGATCGCCCAGGAAGACAACTCCGTGGCACTGAAGTTCAACGCCTCCAACACCGGCATCCAGGGCAACGAGATCACCCTGGAGAGCATCGACGTGCAGGACGCCGAGATCGACTTCGACACCCCCACCACGCTGCGCCCCAACTGCAGCCTGGTCGCCGATGCCGAGGCCGCCCTGGAAGAGATGAACCCGGAGGCTGTCGACAAGGGCTGCACCGAGTACCTCGCAACCGTCGTCGACGGCGAGGACTTCTACGCCGGTTCCTCCCGCGTGGTGACCTTCGAGTTCTCCGGTGAGGACTTCACCGGCGAGAACACCATCGAGATCAACGCCCCGATCGCCACCTGGTACCCCGAGTCCGGCAAGACCTTCCGCCACCAGGATGGTGTGACCCGCCAGGGCACCGACGCCATCGACGGCGACGCCGAGGGCACCCCGATCCACTAAGAATTTTCGTGTCCGGGCCGACCGCTAAGGTTGTCGACCATGGCGACGAAATCTAAGAACCGCGGTGCCTTCCGCTGCTCCTCCTGTGGTCACCAGGTGACCAAGTGGGTGGGGCGGTGCCCCTCCTGCCAGGAATGGGGCTCGATGGAGGCTGTGACCCTGTCTGCGGCAGGGCCCGCGTCCGGGGGCGGCACAGGGGCGGGACGCACCGTCAACACCGGTGGGCTGACACCCACCTCACCGGCGCGTGCGGTCACCGACATCGACCCGACGACGGCCGACCACCGGCCCAGCGGCATCGGCGAACTCGACCGGGTGCTCGGCGGCGGCGTCGTACCGGGCAGTGCCGTGTTGCTCGCCGGTGAGCCGGGGGCAGGTAAATCCACCCTGCTGCTGGAGGTCGCCAACCGGTGGGCTGCCCAGGGCCGCAGCGTCCTCTACCTCACCGCCGAAGAGTCCGTCGGCCAGGTACGCCACCGGGCCGAACGCACCGGGGCGCTCTCCCCCACCCTCTTCCTGGCGTCCGAGCATGACCTGGAGACCGCCCTGGGGCAGATCGACGCCGTCCAGCCGGAGCTGGTCATCGTCGACTCACTGCAGACCCTCAACGCCTCCGGGGTGGAGGGCGTGGCCGGCGGAGTGGCGCAGACCCGCGCGGTGGCTGCCACTCTCACGACCCTGGCGAAGTCCACCGGTCTGCCGGTGTTCCTCGTCGGACATGTCACCAAGGACGGCGCGGTGGCCGGCCCCCGCACCGTGGAGCATCTGGTGGACGTGGTGCTGAACTTCGAGGGCGACCGGCACAGCGCCCTGCGCTTCCTGCGCGGCCAGAAGAACCGCTTCGGGGCCACCGACGAGGTGGGGTGCTTCGAGCAGACCTCCGAGGGTATCCGGGAGGTCGCTGATCCGTCCGGACTGTTCCTGCACCACCGGGACGATCCGGTCGCCGGTACCGCGGTGACCGTCCTGATGGACGGGCGTCGTGCGATGCTCGGTGAGATCCAGACCCTGGCGATGGGAACCGACATGCACAATCCCCGTCGGGTGGTCACCGGTATCGACGCCAGCCGCGTAGCAGTCGTCCTGGCTGTCCTGGCCAGCCGGGTCAAGATCGACCTGATGAAACACGAGGTCTACGCCGCCACCGTCGGGGGCATGAAGATCTCCGAACCGGGTGCCGACCTGGCACTGGCACTGGCGCTGGCCTCCACCGCCGCAGAAAAGCCACTGCCCACCGGGCTGGTGGCCGTCGGCGAGGTCGGACTCGGCGGTGAGGTGCGCCGGGTGCCGGACCTGCGCCTGCGACTGTCGGAGGCCGCCCGGCTCGGATTCACCTCCGCCGTGGTCCCGGAGGCCACCCGTGGGGCCGACCGGGTCACCCCACCGAAGGGCCTGCGGCTGATCCCGGTGAACACCGTCACCGAAGCCGCGGCGGCGCTCGGACTCAAGCGAGGTTGAACGTCTGCGGCTCGGAGGTGTTGTCGCCGATGTGCCCGTAGACCATGTAGGCACCCGGGCCGACCGGCTCACGGTCGTCGCAGGAGTCCGGCGACGACGTGGTCCGGGACCAACCCGTCATCTCGTAGGTCCGGGAGTCCCCGGCCTCCAGCTCCAGCCGGGACGAGGAGGTCGGATTGTTGCAGTCCGTGTCGCCCCACACCCGGTCGTAGCTGGAGCCGAGGGTGAAGACCTCGAACTTCAGCTCCTCCTCCGACAGATCGATCTCGCATTCCGCCCCGGTGGGGTTCTCGACGGTGAGGAAGAAGTTGGGCTGCTGGCCCTCCCGGAAGGTGTTCTCACCCGGGCGGACGCTTAGCTCGAGATCGTCGATACCACAGGTGGACTGATTCGCCAGTGCGTCGGCATCGTCATCCTCGTCGCCGCGTGCCTCGGTCTCCTCAGGCTCCTCCGACTCTGAGGGATCCGGCGTCTCCGACTCCGACGGTGCCGCCGAGGCGTCCGACGACGGCTCCAGCGGAACGGAGGTGGTGGTCTCCGCAGTCGTCTCGGTGTCATCTCCCCCGCCGACCAGCGAACTCACCACCCACCACAGCACGGCAACGACCACGACGACCACCAGCACCGCGGTAATACGGCGACGACGGTAGATCTCCGGTGGAAGCTGTCGGGAACTGTTGCTCTGGCTCACAACTGCAAGTCTAACCAGCAGTTACGCCACGACAGTGGCATGACACCCGGAAATCCGGAAGCACTGAAGCACTACTCCGCGGGGTCCGTCTTCTCCACACCGTCAGCGTCGACCCCGTAGGTGACAACGGGTTCGGCCAGTCCGTCCGACAAGCGGTACCGCATTCCGACCACACCGCACTCCCCGTCGCGCAGCTTCTCCACGATGCCCGGGGAGCGGTCCACGATGTGGTTGGCGATCTCGACCACGTGGTGCTTCTCGAAGTCCTCGCTGGTGTCTGCGCCCAACGCCTGGGCCGCCAACAACGACGGGGTCACCTTCTCCACCAGCACCCGCTGGAACCCCGGCGGCATACTGCCGGTGGTCAGTGCATTCTGGGCGGCCCCCACCGCACCGCAGCTCTCGTGGCCCAGCACGACCACCAGTGGAACACCCAGGGACACCACAGCGAACTCCATCGACGCCAGTACCGACAGGTCGGTGATCTCTCCAGCGGTACGGATGACGAAGAGGTCGCCGATACCCTGGTCGAAGATGATCTCGACCGGTACCCGCGAGTCGGAACAGGCCAGCACCACAGCGTGGGGCTTCTGGCCGGAGGTCATCAGCTGGCGCCGAACACGGTCCTGGTGGGGATGGTCGGAGTCTTCCGACATGAAACGAGCATTGCCCTCGACGAGTGCCTCAAGTGCCTGCTGCGGTGTGAAATGGTGGCTCATGCGCTCCATTCTGCCACCTATCTACCCTGGCAGTCCACGGCCGGGGTCTCCAGCACAGTCTCCCGCACAGTCTCCCGCACAGTCCCCGGCACACGTTTTTGATGTCGTCAGGCGGTACGGCACAGTGGACCATGACATGACCACGACGACGTCCTCCACCGCTGCCGCCGACCCCCGCCCCCTGGGCGAGGTGCTGAACGGCTGGTACCACGACCACGCCCGTGCCCTGCCCTGGCGGGAACCTGACACCGGTGCGTGGGCGATCCTGCTCAGCGAGATCATGTCGCAGCAGACCCCGGTGGCCCGCGTCATTCCCCTGTGGGAGCAGTGGCTCCAGACATGGCCCACCCCGGCCGACCTGGCCGACGCCCCCACCGACGAGATCCTCCGTGCGTGGGCGAACCTGGGTTATCCGCGCCGTGCACTACGTTTGCGCGAGTGTGCACGGGCCATTGTCGAACGACACGACGGGACGGTCCCCTCCACCGTCGCTGAACTACTGGCCCTGCCCGGCATCGGTGACTACACCGCCCGCGCGGTCGCCGCATTCGCTTTCGGACGCGCCGTCCCGGTCGTGGACACCAATGTTCGCCGGGTACACCGCCGACTGGCACGCGGACAGTATCTTCAGGGCCCGGCGGCAGCCGCGGATCTCGTGGATGTGGCCGACCTGATGCCGTGGGTGGACGAGGACCCCGCCCTGGTGCGCCGCGGTTACCGCAATCCCAGGCATGACCAGGACGCCCGGTCCGTCGCGGTGGGGATGTGCTCCTCGCTGATGGAACTGGGTGCCACGGTGTGCACCGCCCGGTCGCCGAAATGCTCCGAGTGTCCGGTGGTCACCCGGTGCCGTTGGGTGGCCTTGGGACGCCCGGAGCCCAGTGCCGCGGAGTCGGCGGCGGCGAAGAAGCGGGTGCAGAAGTTCGAGGGAACCGACCGGCAGGTGCGCGGCCGCATCATGGCGATCCTGCGTGGCGGCGAGGGAGACACGACCGTCACGGTGACTGCGCCGGACTTCATCGCCACCAGTGAGGATGCGGCCCAGCGAATCCGTGCCCTGGAGTCCCTGGTGACCGACGGCCTGGTGGAGAAGATCGACGGCTCTGCTGAATCAACCGAGTCGTCCTACCGCCTGCCCCGCTGAGCGCCCCACCACAACGTCAGAAAGGTGGGATCATCTGCTGGTTCTCTTCGTGAAAACCGGCAGATGATCCCACCTTCCTGACATGGGGCCATGGGGCGGCCGTGCCCCGGAACCACGCCCCGGGGACCTACCGGAAACTACTCCCGGGACTCGCCGGCGGCGTCCGCCACGGCGTCCTGCGTCTCCGGCAGGGTGTCCTCGTCGGTGGCGGCGTCGACCACGGCGTCCTGCGCCTCATCGGCGGTCGGACCCTCGTCATCGGCGGCGATCTCCGGCAGCGGCTTCGGCTTGGAACCGAAGACGAACTTCGCGCCCTCGCCCTTGCCTTCGCCGTCCCAGTTCTCGACGTCGACGGTGACGATCTCGCCGGCACCGATCTCGCCGAACAGGATCTTCTCGGACAGGTGGTCCTCGATCTCCCGCTGGATCGTACGACGCAGCGGACGGGCACCGAGCACCGGGTCGAAACCACGGACGGCCAGCAGGTGCTTGGCGTTCTCCGACAGCTCCAGGTCCATGTCCTTCTCCAGCAGCGCGGTGCGCACCCGACCTGTGAGCAGGTCGACCATCTGGACGATCTGGTCGCGGGTCAGCTGGTGGAAGACCACGATGTCGTCGATACGGTTGAGGAACTCGGGCCGGAAGTGCTTCTTCAGCTCATCGTCGACCTTGGTCTTCATCCGCTCGTACTGGCCCTCCTCGTCGGTGGCACCGGTTCCGGAGAAGCCCATGCCCACGGCCTTGGAGATGTCCCTGGTACCCAGGTTCGAGGTGAAGATCAGCACCGTGTTCTTGAAGTCCACGACACGTCCCTGGCCGTCGGTCAGGCGACCGTCCTCCAGGACCTGCAGCAGGGTGTTGTAGATCTCGTTGTGCGCCTTCTCGATCTCGTCGAAGAGCACCACGGAGAACGGCTTGCGGCGGACCTTCTCGGTCAGCTGGCCGCCCTCGTCGTAGCCGACGTATCCGGGAGGTGCACCGAACAGGCGGGACGCGGTGAACTTGTCGTGGAACTCGCCCATGTCGATCTGGATGAGCGAGTCATCGTCACCGAAGAGGAACTCGGCCAGCGTCTTCGACAGCTCGGTCTTACCGACGCCGGACGGTCCGGCGAAGATGAACGAACCGCTCGGACGCTTCGGGTCCTTCAGACCGGCACGGGTACGACGGATCGCCCGGGAGACGGCCTTGACTGCGTCATCCTGGCCGATGATCCGCTTGTGCAGCTCATCCTCCATGTGCAGCAGGCGGGAGGACTCCTCCTCGGTGAGTCGGACGACCGGGATTCCGGTCCAGGAGCCGAGCACCTCGGCGATCTGCTCCTCACCGACCTCGGCGACATCGTCGAGTTCACCGGCGCGCCACTGCTTCTCCTTCTCGGCACGCTCCTCGGTGAGCTTGCGCTCGTCGTCACGCAGGGACGCGGCCTTCTCGAAGTCCTGGTTGTCGATCGCGGCTTCCTTGGTCCGACGCACCTCGGCGATCTTGTCGTCGACGTCCTGGATGGCCTTCGGGGCGGTCATCCGCTTGATGCGCATGCGGGCGCCGGCCTCGTCGATGAGGTCGACGGCCTTGTCCGGCAGGAAACGGTCGTTGATGTACCGGTCCGCCAGGCGGGCAGCCGCTGCCAGGGCACCGTCGGTGATGGACACGCGGTGGTGCGCCTCATAGCGGTCACGCAGACCCTTGAGGATCTCGATGGTCAGTTCGGCGGAGGGTTCGGGCACCTGCACCGGCTGGAAACGACGCTCCAGGGCGGCGTCCTTCTCGATGTGCTTGCGGTACTCGTCCAGGGTGGTGGCACCGATGGTCTGCAGCTCGCCGCGGGCCAGCTTCGGCTTCAGGATGCTGGCGGCGTCGATCGCGCCTTCGGCGGCACCCGCACCGACCAGGGTGTGGATCTCGTCGATGAACAGGATGATGTCACCGCGCTGGTTGATCTCCTTGAGCACCTTCTTCAGGCGCTCCTCGAAGTCACCGCGGTAGCGGGAACCGGCGACCAGGGACCCCAGGTCCAGCGAGTAGAGCTGCTTGTCCTTCAGGGTCTCCGGGACCTTACCGTTGACGATGTCCAGGGCCAGGCCCTCGACGACGGCGGTCTTACCGACACCGGGCTCACCGATGAGCACCGGGTTGTTCTTGGTACGACGCGAGAGCACCTGCATGATGCGCTCGATCTCCTTCTCACGGCCGACCACCGGGTCGAGCTTGCCGTCCTTGGCGGCCTGGGTCAGGTTGCGGCCGAACTGGTCCAGGACCAGGGAGTTCGACTTCTGACCCGGCTTGTTGCCGCCGGGGCCCGGCTCGCTGTTCTGGCCGACACCGGCAGTGGCCGGCTCGTCCGGCGCAGCCTCGGGCTCGGAACCTTCGTAGCCGGACAGCAGCTGGATGACCTGCTGGCGCACACTCGACAGGTCCGCACCCAGCTTGACCAGCACCTGTGCGGCCACCCCCTCACCCTCGCGGATGAGGCCGAGCAGGATGTGCTCGGTGCCGATGTACTTGTGCCCCAGCTGCAGGGCCTCACGCAGGGCCAGCTCGAGGACCTTTTTGGCGCGCGGAGTGAAGGGGATGTAGCCGCTCGGCGGGTGCCCACCGGTGCCGATGATGTCCTCGACCTCGGTGCGCACCGCTTCCAGGGAAATCCCCATGGACTCCAGCGCCTTGGCGGCTACTCCCTCACCTTCGTGGATCAGCCCGAGCAGGATGTGCTCGGTGCCGATGTAGTTGTGATTGAGCGCGCGGGCTTCCTCCTGCGCCAGCACGACGACGCGTCGTGCACGGTCAGTGAACCTCTCGAACATTAGCTCTCCCTCACTTCAAGGTCCGGGTTGTGGAGACCACCTTAGTGATTCGGCGACCCCACGTTTACTCACTGGGCACAACGCGACGGCCCTCGGACTTGTTCCCGGGGACCCCACCCGCCGAAACACTATATAAACTGCAGGTGAGAGTACCTTTACATCGTCGCTCGGCACGCTGTACGCCGTCAGCGAACAGGGCCAATGAACGTGTCTGAACACCGGCCCGATGCCGCCACCTGGGCGTCGTGCACCCCATGTGCGCAGGACCCTGCCACCAAATAATGTGATTCACTAAACACACGCATTTTTATCTGTAATCTGGGTTACGCACGCTGCGGTCCTGTCGCCACCGTCACTATCCGGTAGGACGATCCGACGTCGCGGCACGGACACCTCGACACCACAGACAACCAACAGCCGACCGACCATCCGAAAGAAGGCTCACCATGAGTGGATCGAATCGCACCATTTCCCTGAGCGAACTCCCCAAGCTCGCCGAAGGCACCCTCCCCCTGTTCAAGTCGGGAGTGCTGGGCGCCATGGGCCCGGTGGCAATGGGCAAGGCCCTGAAGTCCATCGTCCAGTGGTCCTTCACCCCCGCCGGCCTACTCGCCCTCGGCGCCGCACAGGACTACCACCACACCGCCGTCATCGACGATGCCGGTTCGATCACCTACGGCGAGCTGCACAACCAGACCCGCAAGCTCGCCGAGGCCCTCTACCGCACCGGCGTGCGCGAGCGTCAGCGGATCGGCATGCTCAGCCGTAACCACCGTGGTTTCCTCATGACCATGTGCGCCCACGGCCAGCTCGGCACCGACATCGTCCTGTTCAACACCGGCGCCTCCGCGTCCCAGACCCGTGCGGTGATGAAGGAGCAGAAGATCGACCTGCTCTTCATCGACGAGGAGTTCATCCCCCTGCTTCCCAAGGGCTTCGACGAGTGCCCGGTCATCATCAACTGGGAGGAGAACCAGGACTCCGCTGCTGCCCCTCTCACCGATGAGGAGAAGGCCGAGCTGGACGACATCGAGTACGCCAGCAATGTCGCTGACGCCCTGCAGTCGGAGGACCACGCCACCCGTAACCCGGACTGGCCGACCCTCACCGAGGTGCTGCGCACCGGCCCGGCCGAGTCGAAGATCCCGGCCCGCCCGCGTCGTGGCCGCACCATCATCCTGACCTCCGGAACCTCCGGCACCCCCAAGGGCGCGCGCCGTCCGGAGCCGACCACCTACATGCCGGCATCGTCGATCATGTCGCGCATCCCGCTGAAGCACCACCGCGGTTACTACGTCTCCGCGCCGATGTTCCACCTGTGGGGCTTCTGCCAGATCCAGCTGGGCCTGGCGCTGCGTGGGACGTTCATCCTGCAGCGCAAGTTCTCCCCGCGGGCCGCCGTGAAGCTGATCGAGCACAACCGTCCGGCGAACATCGCCATCGTGCCCACCCAGCTGCGCCGCCTGCTCGAGGCCGTGCCGGAGGGCTTCGACCCGGGCACCAAGAGCATCGTGGCCTGCGGTGAGGCCCTGCCGCCGCGCGTCATCCGCGAGACCCACGAGAAGTTCGGCAAGGTCCTCTACAACCTCTACGGTTCGACCGAGGTCAGCTGGGCGTCCATCGCGACCCCGGAGGAGCTCGACAAGCACCCGAACACCGCAGGCAAGGCACCGATGGCGACCATCCTCAAGGTCGTCGACGAGGACGGCAATGACGTCCCCGAGGGCGTTGTCGGACGCGTCTTCGTCGGTAACGACCTGCTGTTCGAGGGCTACACCCGTCCCGGCGTGGACAAGGAGAACCTGCGCGGCCTGGTCTCCACCGGCGACCTGGGTTACTTCGAGGACGGCCTGTTCTACCTCGCAGGACGCAGCGACGACATGATCGTCTCCGGTGGCGAGAACGTGTACCCGCAGGAGGCCGAGGACGTCATCTCCGACATGCCGGAGGTCGACGAGGTCGCCGTCCACGGTGTCGACGACCCCGACTTCGGCCAGGCTCTGGCGTGCTACGTCGTGCTGAACGACGAGTCCGACAAGGAAGGCTTCGACGACCGTGCCAAGGCAGCGGTGAAGGCGAAGCTGGCGCGCCACAACGTCCCCCGCTACTTCGTGTTCATGGATGAACTGCCCCGCAACACCGTCGGCAAAATCGTCCCGCGTGAGCTGCCGAAGATCGACACCGGCGTGGAAGATGAGGTCGCCTAGCTTGTAGGCGGCGGTGCCTGCAGCACCTGCAGGACGGTGCCACAACGCCACAGCGCGACAGGCCAACGGCCCGGCGGTCCAAAGTGACCACCGGGCCGTTGGCCTTTCCTCTGTGCCGGGCATCGGCCCTGTGGCGCACGTACCTACCGGTCATGCATCACACCCGAAGCGTTTTCTTCCCGCACTCTACAGGCTCTTGACCTGGGGTTCTCACGATACGGAAATCGCCGGGGGTGAGATCCATTGTCGTTGCCGCGTGGGACACCCAGACATGAAAGCGGCCCCCGGTCGTGATGAACGGGGGCCGCTGCGTGCTGCGTGCTGCGTGTGACTGCAGCTACCTGCTACTTCAGCTGTGCCGAGGAGAGGTTCAGCTCGCGGCGTGCGACGACCAGCTGCTGGATCTGCTGGGTGCCCTCGAAGATGTCGAGGATCTTGGAGTCGCGGGCCCACTTCTCGAGGAGGGAGCGCTCGGAGTAGCCGAAGGTTCCGGCCAGCTCAACGGCGCGCAGGGTCAGCTCGGTGGCCATGCGGCCCGCCTTCGCCTTGCACTCGGAGGCTTCCTTGTTGTTCGGCTGCTTGTTGTCGGCCATCCATGCGGCCTTCAGGGTCAGCAGGTACGCGGCCTCCCAGTCGGACTCGAGGCGGATGTACTCCGAGGCGGCGGCGGTCTGGTTCCAGGCCGGGGCGTCGTAGTCGATCTCGATGCCGGCGTCGGTCAGGATCTCGCGCAGCTTCTCCAGGGAGGCACGCGCCACGCCGATGGCCATACCGGCGACCAGCGGGCGGGTGTTGTCGAAGGTCGCCATCGCGCCGGCGAAGGACTTCTTGGTGTCGATCTCCGGGGTGCCTAGCAGCGCGGACTTCGGGATGCGAACGTTGTCCAGGATGAAGTGGGCTGTGTCAGAGGACCGGATGCCCAGCTTGTGCTCCAGGCGGACCAGCTCGAAGCCGGGGGTGTCGCGCGGGACCAGGAAGGACTTGATGGCTGCACGGCCGGCGGACTTGTCCAGGGTGGCCCACACGACGACGTGGTCACAACGCTCACCGGCGGTGACGAAGATCTTCTCACCGTTCAGGACGTACTCGTCGCCGTCCTCCTTGGCGGTGGTCGCCACCGCGGCGGAGTCGGAGCCGAACTGCGGCTCGGTGATGGCCATGGCGGCCCACACCTTGCCGTACTCCTTGAGCTGCTCGTCGGTGGCGACGGCAGCCACGGCGGCGTTGCCGAGGCCCTGGTAGGGCAGGGACAGGGTCAGTCCGACGTCGCCCCAGCAGGTCTCGATGACGTTAAGGAGGGAGGACATGTTTCCGCCGTTGCGGATGCTGCCGTCGTCCTTCTTCTTGTCGCTGCGACCGCCGGCCGCACCGGCCATGTTGCCGCCGCCGTCGGACATACCCTCGACGAGGGATGCCATGGTGTCGAGCTCGACGGGACGTTCGTGCTCGGCGAGGTCGTACTTACGGGAGATGGGCCGGAAGATCTCTGCTGCGGCCTGGTGCGCCTGGTTGACGGTGCCCCGCAGCTTCTTCGGGAGTTCAAGGTTGATCATTGCTTATGCTCCTTCGATGATTCAGATGCGGGGTTTAAAGGACGACGACGCCTTCGGCGACACCGATGGCACGCAGGTCGCGGTACCACCGCTCGACCGGGTGCTCCTTGGTGAAGCCGTGGCCACCGAGCAGCTGGACGCCGTCGGAACCGATCTGCATCCCCTTGTCGGAGGCGAAACGGCGGGCCAGACCGGCCTCGCGGTTGAAGGACAGGCCCTGGTCGAGGCGGGACACGCCACGCTGGGTGATCAGGCGCATGCTGTCGAGCTCGATGCGGATGTTGGCGACCATGAAGGCCACGGACTGGCGATTGGCGATCGGCTCACCGAAGGCCTGACGCTCCAGGACGTACGGCTTGACGTACTCCAGGACGGCCTCGGAGGTGCCGGAGGCCAGTGCAGCCCAGCCCAGGCGGGCGCGGCGGATGATCTCGGTGTAGTTGTCGGCGCGGGTCTCGTCCTCGAGATCGGCACCACCGAGGAGGTTGGCGGCGGGGACCTTGACGTCCTTCAGCAGGACGCGGCCCAGGCCGGCGGCACGCAGACCCATCGACGGGTCAGCCTCGACGACGACGCCCTCGGTGGAGGACTCGACGATGGCGAAGGTGTTCACACCATCCAGGTCGACGGCGATGACGAACAGCTCAGCGGATCCGGCGTTGGGGACCATGGTCTTGACACCGTTGATGATGATGTCGGAGCCGGAGCGCTTCGCGGTGGTCTGCAGGATGAAGGGGTCGAACAGCGGGCGCGACTCGTTGACGATGACGGCGGCCTGCGGGACGGACTCGCCGGCGAACTCCGGCAGGTAGGTCTTCTGCTGGGCGTCGTCACCGTAGTTGGTGATGGTGGTCGCGACACCGGCCGGGGCCAGGATGGCGACGGCCTGGCCCATGTCACCGAAGGCCAGGGCCTCGGCGACGAGGGCGGAGGTGGTGGAGGCGGACTCGGCGGCCAGGCCCTCGAACTCCTCCGGCAGGCTCACCAGGGAGATACCGAGCTCGGCGGCGTTGTCGAGGACCTCCTTGGAGGTCTCGGCAGCTTCGTTGGCCTCGGCGGCGACGGGGCGGAGCTGCTCCTCGGCGAACTCGCGGACGGCGGAGACGAGCATCTCCTGGTCCTCGGTGGGAGTCAGGTCGAAGACGACCTTCGCCGGCTTCTTCGGCTCGGTGGAGGCGTCTCCCTCGCTGCCCTGGGTCTCGAGACGGACGGGCTTGCCGGAGCCCTTGGACTTCTTGAACTGGCGGTTGATGGCACCGAGGGTGCGCATGCCACCCTTGGTGGACTCGTAGGCGACCCGGTCGATCTTGTCGCTCAGGCCGTACTTCTGGGCGATGTCAGAGCCGGTGAACCGGGTGAGGGCGCGCATCACGGCACCGGTGGCGTCACGCTTGATCGTGTGCAGGCCCGGGGTCGAGTCGTTCCGCTTGCTTCGGTCGCTCATGGTTTGGCAGCTACCTTTCGCTGTACTTCAGCCGTACAGCATGGACTGGGACGGACAGATAATGATGTTTCTATCATAACCACAGGCCATGATCCGCGTCACAAAACCCGAACTTTGACAGCTGGCACACAGCGGAACGTACCCCCCTGAAACTCCCCCCGCCGTGCTGCAGAAGTTCTGCAGCACAGGCGCCCTGCAGGGGTAATGCTAGTTCTCGCGCTCGGGCTTGACCATCGGGAACAGCACTGTCTCGCGGATACCCAGGCCGGTCAGCGCCATCAGCAGACGGTCGATACCCATACCGGTGCCGGAGGTCGGCGGCATGCCCTGCTCCATGGCGGCGAGGAAGTCCTCGTCGAGCACCATGGCCTCGTCGTCACCACCGGCGGCCAGACGTGCCTGGTCCTCGAAGCGTTCACGCTGGATGACCGGGTCGACCAGCTCGGAGTAGCCGGTGGCCAGCTCGAAGCCACGGACATACAGGTCCCACTTCTCGGTCACGCCCCGCTTGGAGCGGTGCTGGCGGGTCAGCGGGGAGGTCTCGACCGGGAAGTCACGGACGAAGACCGGACCGTCGAGCTGGTCCTCGCACAACAGCTCCCAGATCTCCTCGACGAGCTTCCCGTGACCCCAACCACCCTTGGCCGGGACATCCAGGCCGATCACCGTGGCCAGCGCCTTGAGTTCCTCGACGGTGCTGTCGACGGTGACCTCGGACACGGCGTCCTGCTCCGGGAACTTGGCGTTCAGAGCCTCGTTGAGCGAGGGGTACATCTCCATGGTGCGCCACTCGCCACCGAGGTCGTACTCGGTGCCGTCGACCAGGGTGACGGTGGTGGTGCCGAACACCTCTTCGGCGATCTCCTGGATGATCTCGCGGGTCAGCCGGGCACCGGTGTCGTAGGTGCCGTACGCCTGGTAGGTCTCCAGCATGGCGAACTCCGGGGAGTGGGAGGAGTCCACGCCCTCATTGCGGAAGTTGCGGTTGACCTCGAAGACCTTGTCGATGCCGCCGACCACGCAGCGCTTGAGGTAGAGCTCCGGGGCGATACGCAGGTAGAGGTCGATGTCGAGGGCGTTGGAGTGCGTCTCGAAGGGGCGTGCGGCGGCACCGCCGTGCAGGGTCTGCAGCATCGGAGTCTCGACCTCGAGGAAGCCGCGGCGCTCCAGGGCGTTGCGCAGCGCACGCATGACCTTGATACGGGTCATGGCGTTGGTGCGGGCCTGTTCGCGCATGATGAGGTCGGTGTAGCGGTGGCGGATGCGCGAGTCCTCGCTCATCTCCTTGTGCGCGACCGGCAGTGGACGCAGCGACTTGGAGGCCATGGACCAGGAGTCGGCCATCACGGAGAGCTCACCGCGCTTCGAGGCCACGACCCGGCCGTGGATGAAGACGATGTCGCCGAGGTCGACGATGGCCTTCCACTCCGCCAGGGCGTCCTCGCCGACCTCGGCGAGCGACAGCATGGCCTGCAGCTGGGTGCCGTCGCCGTCCTGGATGCGGGCGAAGGCGAGCTTGCCGGTGTTGCGCACGAAGATGACGCGACCGGCGATGCCGACCTGCTGGTCGGTCTCGTCGCCGGGTTCCAGGTAGGTCACGCCGTCGACGCGCTCCACGGCGGCCGCTTCGTCCTCGTCCTTCGGCAGGACGACGTAGGACGAGACGATTTCGGCCAGGCCGTGGGTGCGGGGGACCTCCACGGGGTACGGGTCATTGCCCTCGGCGATCAGCCGGTCACGCTTGCCGAGGCGGACCTGGACCTGCTCGGGAAGGTCGTTCGCGGCATCCGCTACGGGGGCCGCCTGCTGGCTCTGGCTGGGGTTCTTCGCGTCAGTCACGGTGATCCAGCCTACTGCATGGCAGGTGGGCCGCGGTATCCCGGGACCAGGCAGGACGCGACGGCCTCTGTCTAGTCGGCGCCCTCGGCGTCTCCGTCTTCGGCCGGATCGTCGAGCAGGCCACGGTGGAAGATCTCGCCCCGACCCCGTCGCTGATTCCGGGACGCAGATGTCGGGCATTCATCCAGCCTCTCCCAGCTGACGCTGAGATACTTCCGGTGATCACCGGTTCCCCGGACCAGGAGACCTGTCCCGAGGTGGAGGTACACCTCCTCGTCGCGAGCCGTCCGGGTGAAGACAGGCAGGTAGGCCGCATTGCAGTGATGCGCCGTCAGCACAACCCCACCCGGGAAAAGCACCTCATATCGCCCGCCGCCCCCAGAGCCGAAGGTGACCCGGACGAAATCCTTACCGGAGAAGTCACCCGTCGGCAGGTCGCCGGGAGCAACTCCGCCGGTGGTACCGTGCCCCGGCGCGTCGGTGTCGCACTCCCTTTCCTGGTCATCTGCCCGCGGCAGGAGCAGCCTTGGGTCAACTCCGCGGAAGAGTCCGTCAGTGGTCTTCGGTGATTCGCCACCCTCCCAGAAGGGGTTGATGATGGCGCGGGCGACCACCTGGCCGTTCTCGTCGACCCTCGCACAGATGAGCACCCCGGAGTACGGGACGTACTGGACCAGCCCGCGACGGGATTCACCGGCGAACTCGGCGACCTGCTCGGGCGAATGGTTCCACCCTCGCACGGCGACCCCGTCGATGTGCGTCCGGAAATGTCCCTCACCGAGGTCCTCCAGTTCCACCGAACGACATCGTTCCGGGAAGTGGTCGAGGTACTCCGAGGTCAGGCGGGCTTGGATGAAGTGGGCGGTATGCCCGGCGCGGTAGCTCGGACACCCGTACTTGCCGCGTTCACAGACGTCGTTACCGGTCATCGCGCATCTCCTGACGGGACGCGGCGCGGTCGGCGGCGCAGGAGCCGGCCTTGCCCCAGGTGGGGAGCAGGACGGTGCCGGCGTTCCCGTTGCTGTTGCCGTCGACCCACCGGACGAGCGCGGCGAAGTCGGGGACGTGGACCACCTCCCCCAGCACGGAGTCGCGGGCGATCTCGGTGACGAGATCGTGGTCATGGTTCCAGCCGAGGCGGGTCTCCCCGTCGATCTCGGTCTCGAACCAGCCGGCGCCGAGGTCGGTTACCGTCACGGCGTGGCACCGCTCCGGGTAATGCCGGGCGTAATCGGTGATCTGCCGGTTCTGGATGTAGTGGACGCTGTGTCCGGGGGTGTGCAGGGTGCAGTGCGTTGAACGCATGGTGCTCCTTGTGAATCGCGGTTTCCCCTCACCGTCTTCTGTGCGGCGTGGGGCCGATCTTCTCCGGGGGCACCGATGTACGCGACACGGTTGCCAGTCATCACAGCCAGCCGGGGACTGGGCAGTTCGGGGATCACGTGGATCCCGACAGTGCACTGCGCGATGAACTTCTTGATCGTGGGACTGAGCATAACACATAAGCAGACCAAGCTGTCTAGTCGACACATTCAGGGCGAATCAAAGTGCGCCGACCTTCAGATTCTGCCGCACATCTTGACCCTGTCACTGTGTAAGGGTTTTGGATGGGGGTCATGAACCGCTTGACCAGAGTTTCCCGAGCTTTCCGCACCAACGACGCGAACGTCCGCCTGCAGGCCGCCCTCGCCGCCGGCACCGACCCGTCGCCGCAGGACGTCCCCGCCCTGCTCGCCCAGTGCTCCGTCGACCCGGACTTCTTCGTCCGGGACATGCTCACCTGGGCCCTGTCCCGGCACCCGGCGGAGACCATAGTCCCACTGCTCCTCACTGAGTTGCGCTCCGACGTCCCGCAGGCCCGCTCCCAGGCGATGCACACCTGCTCGAAGATCGCCGCCGCGCACCCGGAGCAGGCTCCGACGATCTGGTCCGACCTGACTGACGGTCCGAACGACAACCTACTCACCACCCTGGCCACCAGCACCGACGACGAGGTCGCCCGCGCCACCTGGCGCACCGCCGTCGGCGTGGTCCCGTCGCAGGACGCAGCCGGACTCGCCGGCCTGCTGTCGACCCAGTTGGGACGCGGTGACCGGGAGCTGCGACGCAGCCTCAGCCGCGCCTTCCTGGCACTCGGCGCTGCCGCGCAACCAGTTCTCGAGGACCTCGGACGCGGCGACGCCAGTGCATCCGACCTGCGCCGTGCCGCCCACGCGCGCGCCACCCTGCTGCTGCTCCGCGACCCGGAGCTCAGCTTCGATGCCGCAGAGTACGAGGTAGCGCACGACGACCCGCGACGCTGACCGTTAGGATCGGCACCATGCTCATCGGCGAGGTGTCCCGGCAGACCGGGGTCAGCGTGCGCATGCTCCGGCATTACGACCGGATAGGCCTCGTCAGCCCGTCGTCGCGCACCTCCGCCGACTACCGCGAGTACTCCCGGGACGACCTGCACGAACTCCTGCGCGTCGAGGCGCTGCGCTGCCTGGGCATGAGCCTGGCGGAAGTACGGGACGCCCTGGCAGACCCCACCCTCGACGTCACCGCGGTCATCGCCCGGCTGCGCGAGGAGACCCGCGAGCGGATCCGTGCCGAACAGAAGCTGCTGGAGCATCTCGACGGCATCGGCGACTCTGATCCGGACAGTTGGGACGACGTCCTGCACACCACCACGTTGCTCACCGCGCTGCGGGACGGCTCCTCCCGGCAGCGTCAGGCCGTGGCGCTTCAGGACGTGGCGCTGGACGGCGACGCCACGGCCCCATCGGTGCACTCCCTGGTGGCCAGCTACCTCGACGAACCGGACCTCAACGCCGCCGGCGCTTTGCGCTGGGCGATCGTGCGTCGTGGGGACGTGGCCGTCGACGCCCTGACCGCCGGAGAATCGGATGATCCCTCCGACCCCACCAGCCGACACCGCGTCACCGAAGCGCTCGCCGACATCGACCTGCCCCAGGCCACCGACGCGCTGGAGGACCGGCTGACTCATCCGGACACCCGGGCAACCGCCGCCCTCGCACTCGCCCGGCGCGGCGTCCGCTCCCCTGTTCTCCTCGGGAGATTGACCGACACCCTGGTCACGATGGTCGTCGAGGGTGACCACGACACCGATGCCGCGGAGGCTCTGGCCGGATTGACTGCCCGACAGCACGACGGAAACGACTCAGCCCGCGCCGAAGTCGTCCATCAGCTGCTCGCCACCATCACCCCGGCCGCAACCGTCGAGCAGCGGCTGCGCATCGTCCAGACACTCGGCGACCTGCCCGGCGATGCCGCGCACGAGGCACTGACCCGACTCGCTGCCGATCCCGACCCCCGCGTCGCCGGGACCGCGCGGCATCTCGGTCACTGATTTCAGTCGGTCATCACCCGGGAGTAGATCGCCAGGTCGTTGAAGCGTCCGTGCAGTAATTCAGCATCCCGCAGCGTCCCCTCCCTGGTGAACCCGGCGCGCTCGGCGACCCGGCAGGACGCCACGTTCACCGGGTTCGCCTTCAACTGCACCCGGTGGACCCGGTAGTCGAAGAGGAATTCGGTGACGGCCGCGACCACCGCGCTCATCAGACCACGACCACGCAGATGCGGTGCGGTGGTGTAGCCGAGTTCCACACAGTAGGCCGACCGGTCGACCAGACGGACCTCCAGGGTGCCGCCGAAGGTACCGGGCTCGTCCGGATTGTCGAGGATCCACAGCATCGTCGTTGGCGAGTGCATCATCGCCCGCAGGAAACCCTCGGCGTCCGCCGCGGTGTAGTTCTCCGGCATATGGGTGAATTCCCGGGTGGAGGCGTCGCGACAGGAAATCACCATGCCGGGGATGTCTGCCTTCACCGGGGCTCGCAGCCGCAGCTGTGTGCCGTCCGGCAGGTCGCCGACGATGTCCGCCGAGGGCAGGGGCCAACTCAGCGGGTGCAGTGGTTCGGTCATGCTGACTCAGGGTACTACCCCGACCCTGCCGCAGGAGGCAGCGTCGGGGCAGCGACGGGGGCAGGGGTCAGGAGGCGACGGTGACCTGGTGCTCGACGAGCCAGTCGTTCGGGCTGAACAGCTCGAAGTGCAGCGCGGCCGGCTGCAGCACGCCGGCGTGCTCGGCCAGCTGACCGCGGATGTCCTGCAGGAAGTTGTTGCCGCCGCACAGGTACCAGTTCGCACCGTAGGGGATGCCGGATTCCTCGGCGATGGCGACCAGGTCAACCCCCTCACCCTTGTCGCGGTACCGCACCACATTGCGCACCGGGGTCCCGGCGTCGCGCAGGGCGTGGACGTAGCCGTCGGTCACCGAGCGCTGGGCATAGGACGCCTCATTGTCGTCGGCGTGGATGACCGTGACATCAGTGCCGCCGAGCGCCACCAGGGTGGAGAGCATGCCGGTCATCGGGGTCGAACCGATTCCGGAGCTGACGAGCACGACCGGGGATCCGTCCTCGACGAGGACGAGGTCACCGGCGGGCAGGGTGGCGTCCACCCGCTCGCCGACCTTCAGGGTGTCCAGCAGGTAACTCGACACCTCCCCGTCCCGCTGTACGGCGATGGTGAAGCCCTTGTCGTCCCAGTCGACCAGGGAGTACTGGCGGAGCTGGCGGGCACCGTCGGCGAGGGTGGCGCCGAGGGAGGTGTACTGGCCGGGCCGGGTGGCGGTGTAGGCCCCGCGGTCCCCGGGCACCTCGAAGGTGAACTCGGTGACGCCGGCGTCGCCGGCGGTCAGGACGGTGGAGCTGACCAGGTAGGCGTCACGGAAGACATCACCCGGGGTGACGGACGCGGTGGCGTAGAGGTGGTCCTCCTCCCCGATGAGCACCTTGGCCATCAGCCAGTAGACCTCGTCCCAGGCGGCGGCGACCTCGGGGGTCACTGCGTCGCCGAGCACCTCGCCGATCGCGGCGAAGAGGTGGGTGTGGACGATGTCGTACTGGTCGGCGGTGATACCCAGCGAGACGTGCTTGTGGGCGATCCGGGAAAGCATCTCGACCGGGTCGGGTCCGTTCGGGTCGACGAGCATGGTGGCGAAGGTGGCGACAGAGGCGGCCAGGGCCTTCTGCTGCTCACCGGCAGCCTGGTTGCCGCGGTTGAAGGTGTCGCGCAGCAGCTCCGGGTGGGCGGTAAACATCCTGGCGTAGAAGTTCTTGGCGATGGTGCCGATGTTCGCGCCAACGACGGGGAGGGTGGCCTTGATGGTCTCCTCGTGCTCCGGAGTGAGGTGGGCGCGGCGGGCGGCGCCGGGGAGGGTGGATTCGGTGGTGAACATGGGGCTCTCCTTGGATGCTGTGTGCAGTGTGGGGTGTGGTCGGTCAGCGTGTGGCGGGGGCCGGTGCCGGCAGTCCGATGGGCACCGGACCCTGGGACCGTGCCGACCCGGCGGGCGGGGTCTGGTCGATGAGCTCGCCCAGGGTGACACCGTCGAAGATGGCGAAGAACCGCTCCTGGGCGTCGGCGAGCATGTGGCGCAGCTGGCAGCCACGTCCGGCCAGCGGGCAGGGGGCGTCGCCGTCACAGTCGACGACCTCCTGGTGCCCCTCCAGTTCACGGATGAGGACGCCGACGTTGGTCGACCGTCCTCCGTCCGCGAGATACACCCCACCGCTACGGCCCCGGACGGATTCCAGGATGCCCAGGCCGGTCAGTCGTGCCACGACCTTCTTCACGTGGGACGCTGGCGCGTTCGTCTGGACGGCGAGCTCTCCGATGGTGCGTCGCTGCGCCGGATCGGTGGCGCCGGCTGCCCCGGTGTCCCCGAGGATCATCAGCGACCGGAGTCCCAGATCGGTGAACTTCGTGAGGTGCATGAACCCCACGCTAGTGCCGGATCAGGAAAAGGTACATCTGAAATACCCCATAAAAGATGGACCCCGTCAGAAGATCAGGGTACCTTTACCGCCGCTTCACCAGTGGCGTCGTTCGAGGGACCCGGTCGCAGTTTGATCTCCGTCACATTCTCGTCGACGCACCGCCCGGTCACCCCCTCCAGCTACATCTCCAGGTCCTCGGAGGAGTAGCACCGCGGCCGCGCCGAGAGCAGCTGCACCTCCGGGCGGGAGGCCACCATACGTTCCACGGCCTCCATCACCTCGACGGCGTGCGACCGGTCCCCACTGACCACCGAAGCCCCGATGATCGTCCGGCGGTGCACGTCCCGGTGGCCGACCTCGGCCACCGAGACGTCATGGCGGCGTCGGATCTCCGACACCAACGGCCGGACCACCGATCGTTTCTGCTTCAGCGAATGGACATCGCCGAGCAGCAGGTCAAGTTCCAGAGTTGCGATCCACATATGGACGCCCACTCTAGCCTGGGCACCTGTCCGGCGGGAAGGGTGCTCAGACCGGGAAGCGCGGGTTGAGCAGGCCGGATCCCACCGGGACGTCCGCCGGATCGGAGCTCAGCGTGACCTGACGGTTGGCGGCGTCGACGAAGACGACCCGCGGGTTGTAGTCCTTGAGCTCTTCGGAGCTGTACTGGCCGTAGCTGATGAGGATCACCAGGTCACCGGGGTGGACCAGGTGCGCGGCAGCGCCGTTGATCGAGATCATCCCGGAACCGCGCTCCCCGGTGATGGCATAGGTGGTCAGGCGGGCGCCGTTGTCGACATCGACGATGTCGATCTGCTCGCCCTCGAGGATGTCGGCGGCCTCCATCAGGTCCGCGTCGATGGTGCAGGACCCGACGTAGTGCAGGTCGGCCTGCGTGACGGTCGCCCGATGGATCTTGGACTTCATCATGGTGCGAATCACGAGAGAAACACTACCCTTCGGTCTTGATCAGTGTGTCGGCATCGGCGGAACCGGCGGCTTCAGCCTCGGCTTCTGCCTCGGCTTCTGCCGCTGCTTCTGCTTCTGCTTCTGCCTCGGCGGCTTCGATGTTGCGGAAGCCCACTCCCACCGGCACCCCGACATTGTCGATCAGTCGGGTGGCACCGACCCGTGCGGCGACCAGCAGGCGTGCGTTCCCCACCTCAGGAGCCTCCCCCAGGTCCAGGCCGCGCAGCGCGAGGTAGTCCAGCTCGATACCCTCGGCAGCGTCCAGGATCGCGCGGGCGGTGTCCAGCACCGCGTCCGCCCCGTCCTCGGCGACGTGCGCCCCGGCGAGCAGTGCGGCCGACAGGGTCAATGCCAGCTGCCGCTCGTCGTCGGAGAGGTAGATGTTGCGCGAGGACTTCGCCAGCCCGTCGGATTCCCGGACCACCGGCACGCCGTGGACGACGACACCCAGGTTCAGGTCGGTGACCATCTGCTGGATCAGCACCAGCTGCTGGTAGTCCTTCTCGCCGAAGAACGCGTGGCTGGCGTTGGTGATCGTGAGCAGCTTCGCCACGACGGTGAGCACCCCGGCGAAGTGGGTGGGACGCTCCGTGCCCTCCAGGATCTCACCGGCCGGGCCGGGGTTCACCGTGGTGCGCGGCCCGTTGGGGTACATCTCGCGCGGGGTCGGGGCGAACACGGCGTCCACACCGACCGAGCGCAGCTTCTCCACGTCGGCCTCGAGGGTGCGCGGGTAGGCGTCCAGATCCTCGCCTTCGGCGAACTGCAGCGGGTTGACGAAGATCGACACCACAACCAGGGCCCGTGGGACGGACTGTGCGGCGCGCACCAGCGACAGGTGGCCTTCGTGCAGCGCGCCCATGGTGGGAACGAGAACGACCGGACGACCGGCCTTACGCATCGCGCGGGTGAGTTCGCCGATCGTCTCGGTCTCGGTGTAGACGGTGGCCTGGCCCGGGGTGAAACTCACCGGCGACGCTCCTTTGTGGGTATGAGTGGGTGGAACAGGTATTACAGGATAGTCCTCCCGGTACCACAATCTCTAGTCGGCGCCTGATCCTGTGCCTGAATGCCTGACGAGGCGCACGGCACGTTCCACATCGAGCGATCCGACGGCACGGGCGGTGCGCTCGGCGTCCTGCCGGTACGCCTCCGCGAGGCCGGATCCGCCGGAGGTACTGGTGTTGTCACAGACGTCCGCCGCGTCCAGCGCAGTGAGATGACGCAGCACCGTCGCCGCGTCGTCACGGGCGGTCGGTCCGGTCAGCGCGCTCATCCGGGAGGCCAACGCAGCGTCCACCGCCGTCGGCAGGATCCGCCGCAACAGCAGTGCCGACTCCGGATTCTGCACCGACGGGTCCCCCAGCACCCGGTCGAGGATCGACAGCGCCTCGCTGACCTGGGTGACGACATGGTTGGCGCCGTGGACCATGGCCGCATGGTAGAGCGTCCGGGCGTCCTCCGGGACGGCCACCGGCACCCCACCGAGGGAGCTGACCAGTAGCTCGGCGACGGCCGTGCCGGTCTCCGAGTCGGTGGTGACACCCCAGGCGCAGCCCTGCAGGTTGTCGGTGTCCTCCGGGCGGTTGAGGAAGGTCATCGCCGGGTGCAGCGCCAGCGGCAGTGCCCCGGTGTCGGTGATCGGTTGCAGGACGTCACATCCCAGCGCACCGGCGGTGTGCAGGACGATCTGTCCGGCCCGCACCGTCGTGGCAACCTGCTCGACCACCGCGGGCAGTTGCGGGTCGGGGACCGCCAGGACGACCAGTGCTGCCTGGGCGGCGTCGGCGACGGTGGTCACCGGGACTCCGGGCAGTCGGTCCTCGGCGCGGGCGCGGGAGGCTTCCGAGCGGGCGACGATGCCGTGAATGTGGTGGCCGGCGCGCTGCAGCGATTCGGCGACCGCGGTGCCGACGGCCCCGGCGGAAATGACTCCGACCGACAGGCGGGGTTCCTGTCGGTCGGAGGGGTGGGCCCCGGGGGACGATGTCACGACTTGGCGTTCTTCTTCATCTGGGCCATCAGCTCGGCGACGGTGACGCCGCCGGAATGCTCGTCGGCGCGGCGGCGGCCGTGGGCCTCCTCCGGCTGCTCGGCCGCGCGGCGACGACCCGAGGTCTCAGGCTGCTCCGGTGCCGGCTGCGGCGTCGGCTGCGGTGCCTCCGGAGTTTCCGGAGTCTCCGGTGCTTCGGCCTGCGGCGTCGGACGGCCGAACTGCCCAGCGGACTCAGCGGGCGCTTCAGGCTCAGTCGGCTCAGCGGGCTGAGCCTGCTCACCCTGCTGCGTGGTGTCCTCGTCGATGCCACGGGTATCGACGACCATCGGGATCTGGGTGGTCTCCTGGTTGTCGGAGCCCGACCAGCGCACCGCGGCGAATGTCCCGGTGGCGAAGGCGCCCTTGCGGGAACCGGTCCGCTCCTGCGGCTCGGACTTCCCGACCTGCTCGGTCGCCTGGTCTGTGGCGGCTCTGTGCTCCGGGGACGAACTCGAGCTCGAGTACGAGGACGAGCGCACGGTGCTGCGTTCCAGTTCGATGATTCGTTCTGCGCGTGCCTTCAGTGACACCTGTTCATCGGTCCACGGCGCACCGGAGAGATCGGTGAGCTGCTCCCGCATGACCTCGAGCTCCTTGCGGATCGCCTCGAGGGTCTCGTCACGCTGGGTGGCCAGCCGCGTGTTGTAGTCACGCTCCAGCTCGCCCTCACGACGCTGAGCCTCGGCACGCTCGTAGTCGATCTCGGCGCGGTGGCGGCGCTCCAGCTCCTTCCGGCGGCTGGTTTCCTCGCTGAGGATACCGGAGTACCGGGACACCAGGATCGCCCCGAAGAACGCCGCCCACAGCGAGGTGATGACGGCCACGGTGAGCCAGACCTCGGAGTCGACGAAGAACATGATGATCGTCGCCGCCAGAGCCAGGACGAACACCAGGTACATCAGAATCTTCAGGCCGCCGCCGGGCGTGCGGGAGGCGCTCCGGCTCGACGGGTCGGGAAGCCGGTGCGAGTCGTCGGGCACATACGCAGAACTCATGGGGTCAACAGTACATCGCCTGTGCCGTTGTCTGGGTCGGCCCCGCCGGGCGGCACCAGACAACTGCGTTCCAGCCACACCCCGGACGCCGCCATGGCCGCCCCTGCCACCAGGCACGTCACCGCCCCCGGGGTGTCCTGTTGGGCCGCGAGCAAGTCACTGTGCCGCAGCAGTACGTAGATCGTGACCCCGCCGTACAGACCACCGACGACCGCCCCGATCCATGCCGTGGCCATGCCGAGAACCGCACAGCGGGCGACGAATACCGGGGAGAGCTGCGAGGAGTCCTGGCCGATCCGTCCGTCCTCCACCCGGTGTTTCACGACCACCGCGAGCACGACCGCCAGCGCGGCGAACACCCACATCGCCACCGACCCGCTCACTTTCACCGGCGGGAGGTCACCGTAGAACATCCAGCTTCCGGCCAGGCCGACCAGTACGGCACCGGCGGCGGCGAGCAGCAGCAGGCCGATACTGGTCGTGGACAGGGCCGGACCAGGACCGGTGCGATTGTCCCGTCGGGGCGTCATGCCACCCATGCTACGGTGCCCACTCAACCTCAGGCAGCGCCCGGATTCCCGCCGTGGCGGCATCAGGGCCCAACTCGGCGAGCCACTCGGTGACGGCGCGCCCGGACAGTGCGGCGTGGGGGTCGGCGTCCAACCACGGCACCAGGACGAACGCCCGCTCGTGCGCCCATGGATGCGGCAACCGTAGTTCGTCGGTGTCGCTGGTCTCGCCCTCGATGTGCACCAGGTCGATGTCGAGGGTGCGTGGCCCCCAGTGGCGCTCGCGGACGCGGCGGGCGTCCTGCTCCAGCGTCTGACCGGTGTGCAGCAACTCCAGGGGACTGAGCGTGGTGTCCACGATGAGCACACTGTTGCGGAACTCCGCCTGGTCGGTCACACCCCACGGCGCGGTGGCGTACATGGCGCTGGCGGCGACCGGGGTCACCCCGGTGCGGTCGGCCAGGGCGGCGGCGGCGACACGGATCTGCTCCTCTGGCCCGGACAATGGACCGGCGAGATTCGAACCGAAGGCCAGGACGGCTCGGCGTGGGCGGGTCATGACCGGGGTGTGGGGGTCTTGCGCGACCGGCGGGCCACGACCCGCACGTCGGAGAACGGATGGTGGATCGGCGCATCGGGCTTGTGGACGGTCACTTCGACGGCGAGTATGCCGTCCAGGGCGTTGATCCGGTCGGCGATCGTCGCCGACACGGTCTCGATGAGGTCCAGGCTCGGACCGGAGACGACATCGACCGCGATGTCGGCGAGGTCGACATAGGAGATCGTGGCGTTGATGTCGTCTTCGGCGACGGCGACGGTGAAGTCGGTCCAGACCACCAGATCGACGATGAATTTCTGCCCGGCCTCCTTCTCGAAGTCGTATACGCCGTGGTAGCCGTAGACCTCCAGCCCGTCCAGTTCGATGCGGTCAGCCACGACGTGCCCTCCATCCTTCGGGTAATGCGGGGCCGCGGCCGGTGGCCACGGCGTGGGCGACGTCCGCCGCCACCCGGTTCGATGCGATGTCATGCACCCGGACCGCCCACGCTCCGGACGCGGCGACCAGTGCGGTGACTGCGGCGGTCGCCTGGTCGACGGCCGCGGAATCTGCGGCAGCGGGTGCCCCGTCGGCTGCCGGACGCAGTGCGGTGAGGAACCGCTTCCGGCTGGCGCCGACGAGCACCCGGTGGCCCAGTGCGGTGACGTCGCCGAGGCCGCGCAGCAGGGACCAGTTGTCGGCGGGATCCTTGGCGAAGCCGAGACCGGGGTCCAGGATGATCCGGTCGCCGGGCACCCCGGCACGCTGGGCCCGGTCGGCCAGGTCCACCAGGTGCCCGGTGACGTCGGCGAGTACCCCTCCGGTGTGGTCTGCCCGGCCGGCGGCGGACTCGAACCGTTCGGCGCGCCAGTGCATCAGGCAGTAGTCCACCGCACGGTCCTGGTTGGCTTCGGCGACCACCCGGTCCATGTCAGGGTCTGCCAGGCCACCGGAGACGTCGTTGACGATGGTTGCCCCGGCCGCCACGGCCGCTGCTGCCGTGGTGGCGCGCATGGTGTCCACACTGACCGCGATATCCTCGGCGGCCAGCGCCTGGATCACCGGTACGACGCGGGCGGCCTCGACCTCGGCGTCAACCCGGACGGCGCCGGGGCGGGTCGACTCACCGCCGACGTCGATGATGTCGGCCCCGTCGGCGATCATTGCGCGGGCGTGGTCGACCGCACGCTGCGGGTCGATCCATTCGCCGCCGTCGGAGAAGGAGTCCTCGGTGACGTTGAGGATGCCCATCACGAGGGTTCGGTCCGAGCTCCGTTCGGGGGTCCTGTCGGGCATCAGTGGTCCCGGATCAGGCTCAATGCCTCGGCACGGGAGCGGGCGTCATTGCGGAATCCGCCGCGTACCGCGGAGGTCACCGTGGATGCCCCGGGCTTGCGGATGCCACGCATCGCCATACACAGGTGCTCGGCCTCGATGACGACGATGACGGCCTGTGCTTCGAGGTGCTCCGCAACGGCATCGGCGATCTGGCTGGTCAGACGTTCCTGGACCTGGGGTCGCTTGGCGTAACCGTCGGCCAGCCGGGCCAGCTTCGACAGGCCGGTGACCGTGCCGGTGTCTCCGGGGATGTAGCCGATGTGGGCGTGACCGTAGAAGGGCACGAGGTGGTGCTCGCAGGTGGAGTAGATCGGGATGTCTTTGACCAGCACCAGTTCGCGGTGGTCCTCGTTGAAGGTTTTGGCGAGGACGTCTGCGGGGTCGCGGAAGAGCCCGTCGAAGGATTCGCGGTAGGCCCGGGCCACCCGGGCGGGAGTCTCCTGGAGTCCTTCCCGGTCCGGGTCCTCACCGACGGCGATGAGCAGTTCACGCACCGCGGCCTCGGCCCGCTGCTGGTCGAAGACTGCCCCGGTCGACACGTTGACGGCGGCGTCGCCGGTGGCGTCAGTCGTTTCGGTCACTGTGGTCCTGTTCTCTTTCATCGTCACGTCGGTGGTGTCTGCCACCGGCGTCATTTCCCTCGGAACGACCCAGGTTACGCGTCGGGCTGTTCTCGCTCGGCCACGGGTGCTCCGGCTGCTCATTGTCCGGCAGGCGGAAGCCACGCTGCTCCGGACGCCGCGACTCCGGCGAGTCGGTGGCACTGCCGTCGCCGTAACTGATCTCACCGGGGTGACGGTGACCGGCGTCGGCATCATCTTGACCGCCCCAGAGATGGTCGGTGGTGGTGGACCGGCCGCTCCAGCGGCCGACCGATCCGGAGGACCCGGGGTCAGTTGATGACGGGGCATCCGACGGGACCACCGACGGTTCCACCGGGGCAGCCGGGTCGTTCCCCCGCAGGTTGGCGTCCTTCTCCTTGCGGCGGCGCTCCATGCGGGCGCGGCGGGCCGCGGAGAAGAAGTCGTTGCGTGCCGGTGGTTCCTCGCCACGCTCGCGGGCCAGCTCGGTCGGGGTCTTGACCGGTTCCCGGTCGTCCTGCGGGAAGTCGGCGTCCTGGTTCTCGAAGATGTCGGTGACCTCCACCGGCTCCAGGTCGGAGAAAATCGCCTCCAGGTCCGGCCGACGCAGCGTCTCCTTCTCGAGCAGCTTCTCGGCCAGGGTGTCGAGGTACTCACGGTTGTCGCGCAGCGTGCGGTAGGCGATGCCGTGCGCCTTCTCGATGAGCGTGCGGACCTGCTCGTCGATGGTGGCAGCCACCGCCGGGGAGTAGGCGAGGGTGCCGGAACCGCCCCGTCCGACGAACGGGTCGCCCTGTTCCTCGCCGTACTTCACCGCACCGAGTTGCGGGCTCATGCCGTACTCGGTGACCATTGCGCGGGCGGTCTTGGTGGCCTGCTCGATGTCGGCGGAGGCACCGGTGGTCGGTGAGCCGAAGATCAGTTCCTCGGCGGCGCGGCCACCCATGGCGAACACCAGGCGGGCGAAGAGTTCCGCCCGGTTGTACATGCCCTTGTCGTCCTCCGGCACGGCCATGGCGTGGCCACCGGTCTTACCGCGAGCGAGGATGGTGACCTTGTAGACCCGCTCGATGTCCTTGATGCCCCAGGCGGCCAGGGTGTGGCCGCCCTCGTGGTAGGCGGTGACCTTCTTCTCGTGCTCGGAGATGATCTTGCCGCTGCGGCGCGGACCACCGATCACCCGGTCGGTCGCCTCCTCCAGGGCATCGCCGGTGATCACGTTGCCGTCCACCCGTGCGGTCAGCAGCGCCGCTTCGTTGAGCACGTTCGCCAGGTCGGCACCGGACATGCCCACGGTGCGCTTGGCCAGGGAGTTCAGGTCGACGTCGTCGGCCAACGGCTTGCCCTTGGAGTGCACCCGCAGGATCTGCTCACGGCCGGCGATGTCCGGGTTGGTCACCGGGATCTGCCGGTCGAAACGGCCCGGGCGCAGCAGCGCCGGGTCGAGGATGTCGGGGCGGTTGGTCGCGGCCATGAGGATGACGTTCTCGCGGTCGCTGAACCCGTCCATCTCCACCAGCAGCTGGTTGAGGGTCTGCTCGCGCTCATCGTGGCCGCCGCCCATACCGGCGCCACGCTGACGTCCGACCGCGTCGATCTCGTCGACGAAGATGATGCAGGGGCTGTTTTCCTTGGCCGTCTTGAACAGGTCACGCACCCGGGAGGCACCGACACCGACGAACATCTCCACGAAGTCGGAACCGGAGATCGTGTAGAAGGGCACCCCGGCCTCACCGGCGACGGCGCGGGCCAGCAGGGTCTTACCGGTACCGGGTGGGCCGTAGAGCAGCACACCGCGCGGGATCTTCGCACCGACTTCCTCGTAGCGGTCCGGGTTCTGCAGGAAGTCGCGGATCTCGTCGAGCTCCTCGACAGCCTCGTCCGCACCGGCGACATCGTCGAAGGTGGTGTCCGGGTTGTCGACGTTGAGTTCCTTGGCCTTCGACTTGCCGATCCCCAGCGCCCCGCCGGGGCCGCCCTGCATCCGGGTGAGGAAGAACAGCAGCAGCGCACCGATCAGCAGGACCGGCAGCAGCATGACCAACAGCGAACCGAGGAAGCTGTCCTCGGTGACGTTGGTGGTGTACTTGTCCGGGTCTGCGGCCTCGACCCGGTCGAAGATGGTGTCCGCGGCCCGCGCCGGATACTGGGCGATGATCTGGTCGATGCCGTCTTTGCCGTCGACGCTGATCTCGTCGCGCAGCGCCATCTGCAGCTGCTGCTCACGATCGTTGATCTGCACCTCGGCGACGTTCTGGTCGTCGATCTGTTCCAGTGCCACCGAGGTGTCGACGTTGTCGTAACCACGGGTGGAGTCGGTGAGGACGCTGAAAGCGTAGAACGCGACGAGGAGTGCGGCCACGATGGCGGCAATCCTCAGGACCCTCTTTTTGTTCATAATCTCTCTAGCGTATCGAAGGAGACGGACGTGGGGCGGGAGCGGCGGTGGCCATGTGGGACACTATGGATCCCACAGCACCCGCCGGTCTAACTGTAGACGCTGGGACGCAACGTCCCCACCCAGGGAAGATCCCGGTAGCGCTCGGCGTAATCCAGGCCGTAGCCGACGACGAAGTCATTGGGGATCTCGAAGCCGACCTCGGAGGCGTCCACCTGCTTCTGCACAGCCTCCGGCTTGCGCAGCAGCGTGATGACCTCGAGGTTCTTCGGCCCCCGTGCCGCCAGGTCCGACACGAGCCAGGACAGGGTGATGCCGGACTCGATGATGTCCTCCAGGATGATGACGTTGCGCCCGCGGATGTCGCGCTTCAGGTCCATGATGATCTCCACCGTGCCACTGGAGTGAGCGGAGCTGCCGTAGGACGACACCACCATGAACTCCATCTGGGTGGGGATGTCCATGGCCCGGGCGAAGTCCGCGATGAAGTAAGTCGCCCCCTTCAGCACGCAGACCAGGATCGTGTCCTCGTCCTCGTCCCGGTAGCGGTCGCTGGCGGCGCGGGCCATCTCGGCGATCCGGGCGTGCAGTGTCTCGTGGTCGACGAGCACCGCCTCTACGTCATCGCCGTAGCAGTTGTCGGGAACGTCGGTTTTCTTGCTGATCATCACGAGACTCCTGCGGTCCGGTCGAGTTCCAGCTGGCTTCCGGTGTCCGTCCGACGGCGGCGCACCACCAGTCGGCGGGTCGTCCCCATTGTAGAGGGTGCCTCGGACAGCTTATTGTCCGCCGGTTGTGGCGGCCAGGGCACCGCCACCGGCCCCTGGCCGTGCCAGTCGGTGACCAGTGCGTCCACCATGTCCAGGTGCCGGGACGTCAGTGGTCCGGCCGTCTCCGCGAGCCACTGCCTGATCACCCGGCGGCGCAGCGGTGCCGGCGCCGACTCCAAGACAGAAACCTGCAGCCCCGGTGGGACACCGACCGCTGCCCTGTTGATACGCCCCCTGGCCTGCTCCAGAATCCGGGCGGCCTGGGCGTCCAGCTCATCGGCGTCCTCGCGCAGCAGCCGGGCCGAGCGGGCCAGGTTGGAGTCCACATGGCCGCCCAGGATCTCCTGGGCCAGCGGCAACAGTTCGTGGCGCACCCGGGAGCGGATGATCTCCGGGGACTCGTTGTGCGGGTCATGCCACACCGGTAACCCCAGTTCAGCGCAGCTGCCCTGGGTGTCGGCGCGGGCGACGCCCAACAGTGGCCGACCCAGCCACGCTGCCCCGGCGGCGACCACCGGGTGGTCGTGGGTGACTGCCCTCAGTCCGGCGAGACTGCCAGTACCGGACCCTCGGGCCAGGGACAGCAGCAGGCCTTCGGCATCGTCGTCGGCGGTGTGGGCGACCAGGACGGGACGTCCTGCCGCGACCTCACCCAGCGCGGCGTACCGGGCCGAGCGGGCGGGGGCCTCCCCACTCCCCTCGACCGTCACCGGCACGGTGCAGGCGTGGGCCCCGAGATCGGTACACAGCGCGGCAGTACGCGCGGCGACGGAGGCGGAGCCGTCCTGCAGGCCGTGGTCGACGGTGACGGTCGTGACATCCAGCCCGGCGGCCACGCAGGCTGCGGCCAGTGCCACCGAGTCCCCTCCCCCGGAGACTCCGCAGACCACCGCGTCACCAGCGGTCAGGCCCACCTGGTCCAGGAAGGTCCGCAGGCTCCGGCGGACCGACAGCGTGTGCGGTGTGGCGACCAACTGCGTTCCTCTGCCCTACTCGACGGTGCGCAGCGCAGCGGCGAGCCGGTCCAGGGCCGCTCGCCCGGCATCCATGTCTGAACCATGGGACAGGAAGGCGAAGCTCAAGGTGCGTCCAGTCTCGGTCGTGACCGTGCCTGCCAGGGAGTTCACCCCGTCGAGGGTGCCGGTCTTCGCCCGCACCCATCCGGCACCGTTCGTGGCTCCGGACGCTGAGTCGTAGCGGTCGACCAGGGTGCCGCTGCCGTTGGCGACCGGCAGTCCGTCGAGGATGCCGCGAAGCTCGGTGTCGGACGCGGCCGAGGCGATGATCCCGTCGAGGATCCGTGCGGACAGCCGGTTCTTCCGACTCATCCCGGAATTGTCGCCCAGCACCACCTCTGAGACGTCGAGACCGGTCTCGTCCAAGGCCTCCAGGGTGGCGGTCGTCGCCCCGTCGAAGGTCGTGGGCTCACCGGCGGCCTCGGCGATTTCGCGGCCGATCGCCTCGGCCAGCAGGTTGTCGCTGTTCAGCAGCATATCGCGCACCCGGGTGGTCAGTGGGGCAGACTGCACCTCGCCGAGGTCATCGGCATCTGAGGCGGTGGAGACCTTCTTGTCGGAGACCGTCACCGTGGCATCGGGGAATCCGAGCGCCTCGGCCAGGCCGGTGGCGACGTCCTGGGCCGGTGCGCTCGACCGCGGCGAATAAGCGTCGGACGGGTCGAGCCGTCCGGCGTCCAGCATCACCGAGGACAGCGGGGCGACGTTGCCTGCCCCGATGTCGTCGCGCGACCAGCCACTGTTGAATAGGTCCCCTTCGCGCACCGAGTTGTCGACGATGACCTCGGTGACCTCGGTGATGCCGGCGTCGTCGAGCGCATCGGTGACCTGGGCGGCGAGCTCGTCCAACGCCGCCGGGTTGGTGAAGGTACCTGACCCGGCGGTGCGCTCCAGGGTGATGTCCCCCTCGCCCTTGACCACGATCTGCCCCTCGGTCTCGCCGGGCAGTACCCGGGTCGACACTCGCTGGTCGGCGGGCAGGGTGGTCAGTGCAGCGGCCGCGGTGGCCAGCTTCGTCGCCGAGGCCGGCACCAGCATCCGGTCGGCGCGGGTCGACCACACCTCCTCGCCGGTGGCGATGTCGGTGACGTGGCCGGACAGGGTGCCCAGATCGGGGTCGGACGCCACCTCCCGGAGTTCGTCGTCCACGTCAGGCGCATCCCCACCGGACACTGCGGGTTCCAGTACCGGCGTGGCCGGGGCGGGCGGCTCGGCGTCGGCGATGTTGTAGGGGTTGCGGTTGTCCAGGATCAGCGCAACCACGATGATGAGCGCCACCACGACGGCAAAAGCCGCGACAGATCCACCGTAGCTCCAGCGTCGCGAGGCTTTCGTGCTCATCGTGGCATCAGGGCCTTTCATCATGGTGTCGGCGAACCACCTTAGAGTATCGGACGGGGTGGACACGGTGTGCGGCCTGTCGGGGTGATGACCGGAAGGCCGGCACAAGGTGCCTGCGTTCAGCTCCCCCGCACCATGCGCACAGTGGTCCGTGGGTGCCCGGCCAGGAGATGCTCGCGCTCGGCACCGTCGCGACGGAAACCATTGCGACGGTAGAACGCCTCAGCTCGATCGTTGCCGTCCGGTATCCACAGGTAGGCGGGCTCGTCACCGATCGAAGCATCCAGTAGTTGCTGGCCCACCCCGGAGCCGTGGACCCGGGTCAGTGCGTAGATACCCTCGAGTTCACGAGCCACCGGGACATCGTCGTCTCGGCCGGTTCCCTCGGTCGCCCACGCGACGATCACCGGCGCGTCCTCCGCCACCAGAATCGTCTTCCCACCGCCGATAATCTCCGCCCACCGCGAGGCGCGGGCATCGACATCCAGGTCGTTTAAGGCCCCCTCCGGCAGCAGGGGTCCGTAGGTCTCCTGCCACGCGGTCACATGAACGGAAGCGATCCCCTGGGCATCGTCCACCGTCGCCTCGCGGATCAGGAATCCCGCATCCCCGGCCTTCACTGCGTCTCCGGACGTTCCATCTGGAACCGGTTCTCCTCGGCGAGCGTGAAGTAGTCCGACGGGCCACCGGCGCGCAGCACCGGATCCGCCAGCGACGTCTGGTAGATACCGTCAACCAGCAGCGACTGGTCGATGTGGACGCCGACGACTTCACCGAAGACCATGCTTGTCGCAGTCACATGACCGGTCTGGGTCTGGAGCGGGACGACCTGGGTGGTGCGGCATTCGAACACGACCGGCGACTCCGCCACGTGCGGCACCCCGATGATCCTCGAGGCCGCAGGTGTCAGCCCCGAGATGTCGAATTCATCCACCTCGGGCGGGACGACAGCGGATGTGGCGTTCATCGCCGGGGCGAGTTCCTTGGTCACCAGGTTCCAGCAGAACTCTCCGGTACTCCCGGCGTTATGGAGGCTGTCCTTCGGCCCGTTGCTGGCGAACCCGACGATCGGCGGGTCGTAGTTGAAGGCGTTGAAGAAACTGAAGGGCGCCAGATTGAGCACGCCGTCCGCCGAGCGACTGGATATCCACCCGATGGGTCTCGGCGCGATGATCGCGTTGAACGGCGAATGGGGCAGCCCGGTGCCGACCCCGGGTTCGTAGAAGTGGGTGCCAACGTCCTGTTCGCCTGATCTGTCCGCCGTCATGTCGGCCACTGTAGGCGCGAACCCCGGAGTCAGTCGCCCGAACTCCTGCCGAAAGCGTTGTCGAGCAGGGAGCGGATCCGATCGGGGTGCCCCGATGAACCGATCGCAGGAATCCAGGAGTAGGCAAGTTCGTAGCACTCATCATCACTCCGTTGCGCGATGACCCAGACGATCGTGAACCGGTCCGCTTCCTCCATTGACATCAGCACACCGACAGGCTGATTGTTCCGCACGATCACCCTGTGCCCGTGCACCGGAAGGTCATTGACGACAGCCGACGGGTTCCGAGAGAACTCGCTCATGCTGATCATGTCCCTGGCGTTGGTTTCCATACCATCCGCCTCACTTTTTACGCGCAATTCTGCCCAGAATATTACCCAGGTCAACGCTAAAGGTCTCTGCACGCCGACCTCCGCCGAATCGCTGCGACGACCCCCACCTGGAACGTATGCTCCATTCCATGGCGAAAGAACTCATCACCGCATCCCGCACCATCAACGCCAGCCCCGCACAGGTCTGGGCCGTCGCGTCCGACCTGAAGGGCATGGGCGAGCGCAGCCCACAGTGCAAGAAGATGCTCGTCCTCGGCGGTGAGCCCGGTACCGGCACCACCACCATCAACCTCAACAAGCGCGGACCGCTGTTCTGGCCGACCTGGTCCAAGGTCACCCAGTGGACCCCCAATGAACTGCTGGAATGGCGCATCCCGCTGAACCGCAGCCACTGGCGTTACGAACTCACCGACAACGGTGACGGCACCACCACCCTCACCGAGTCCCGCATCGTCAAGGGCAACACGAGTGCCCTGTCCCGGGGCCTGGTCGCCGCCTTTCTCGGCGGCAACGACACCTTCGAAGCTGAGATGGAGCAGGGAATCGCCCAGACCCTCGCAGCCATCGCCGCAACCGCGGAGCCCGCAAGGTAAACTCTGCTGCCATGAGCATCGAAGTCACCGTTGAAATCCCCAAGGGTTCCCGCAACAAGTACGAGATCGACCACGAGACCGGCAAGGTCTACCTCGACCGTTACCTCTTCACCCCGATGGCGTACCCGGCCGATTACGGCTTCATCGACCACACCCTCGGCGAGGACGGCGACCCGCTGGACGCCATGGTGATCCTGCCGGAGTCCGTGTTCCCGGGTGTCATCGTCGAGGCCCGCCCGGTCGGTGTCTTCAAGATGACCGACGAGGCCGGCGGCGACGACAAGCTGCTCTGCGTCGTCGATGACGTCCGTTACGAGAAGTTCCAGGACATCGGCGACATCGCCCAGGACGTCAAGGACGAGATCGAGCACTTCTTCGTCCACTACAAGGACCTGGAGCCGGGCAAGGAAGTCAACGGTTCCGGCTGGGGCGACAGGGCCGAGGCCGAGCGCATCCTGGCCGAGGCCGTGGAGCGCCACAAGTAGTTTCGACGCTGACACACACCAACCCCGCCGACTCACGGAGTCTGCGGGGTTCTTGCGTTCCGGCGCGATGTCCAGCACCGACGAATGGCCCGGGTTAAGGTCGATCACTGAAATCTCTCCCCACTCCCCCAGGACGCGCCATGCACCCCTCACCCCGGTCCCTCATCCGCGTCACGTTCACTTCCGTCTGCGTGCTCACCCTCACCGCCGTCACTGCCGGTGTCTCCGTCGCGCAGGGCAGTAGCTCAGGCAGCACCGGCAGCTCTGCACTGTCCGGCTCGTCCGGCCAGGGCTCGGCGAATGCTCCCGGCTCCGCCGCACTCAACCCGTCCAACCCCTACTCCGAGGACACCACCGACAACCTCGTCACCTTCGGGGACTCCTTCACCACAAACACGCATTCCGTGGCGAACAACATCGAATCCTCCGCCGAGGACTACCCACAGCAGAGCGGCTGCCACATCGCCCTGGACGCCTGGCCCGGCCTGCTCGCCGAGGACACCGCCGCCCGCGAAACTGCCGTCCAGGACATCCAGCGCAACGTCGCCGAGCGCACCGGTGTGGAGTTCATCGACATCCGTGAGATGACCCTCGACGCGACCTGCTGGGCCTGTGCAGCGGTCAGCTCGTGGCCCCCGGAGCCCAGCACGGTCGACGGTCCGTCCGGCAGCAGGTCGACGATGTGGGACGCCCCGACCCGGTCCAGGGCCTCGGCCACCTCCTCCTGCGATGCCGACGGTGCCGCCATCGTCAGGTTCTCGTACAGCGTGCCGGTGAAAACATGGGACTCCTGGGAGATCACCGCGGTGCGTTCCGGACGCGCCACCGTCCCGGATGTCGGCCGGTGGATTCCGGCGATGATCGACGCCAGCGTCGTCTTTCCTGCACCGGAGGCGCCGACCACCGCCACCCGCTCACCGTTGGCCGCCGCGAAGTTCACGTCCACCAACGCGGGATCGGCGTCCGGCGCATAACGGTGGGTGACGTTCTCCACCGCGGCTGCACCAGTGGTCACCTCATCGTCCGAGTCATCTGCGACCGGGGTGAGCGTCACCCCCACCATCCGGTCCAGCGAGGTCAGTGCGGACTGCAGGTCGTCGAAGACCTGCCTCAGCTGGTTGACCGGGCCGAACAGGCGGATCGCCAGCAGCATCGCCGAGGTCGCCACACCCACCGTGGAGATTCCCGCGTCGATGAGGAAGAACCCCACGAGCAGGATCACCGACAGGCCGAGGAACTCCCCGAAATGCAGTCGGCCGAAGAACATGTTGCCCACGGTGCGTGCCTTCAGACTGTGACCGACCACCCCCCCCACGACGTGTCCAGCACCTTCTGTTGACGGACGGCGGCGAGATCCAGGCCGACCACGGTCGGGTAGCCGCGTTGGGACTCCATGATCTGCTGTGCCCGACCACTCATCGCGGTGCGCTCGGCACGGTAGACCCGCGGACCGACACCCAGGTACCAGCGCAGGCTCAGCACGTAGAGGGGGATGAGCACGAGCAGGGCCACGCCGTAGCGCCAGTCCAGGCTGACCATCCCCACCACCGTGGTGATGATCCCGAAGGCGACGCTGGTGAACACGGGGATCACCACCGGGACGGCCTTGGTGATCTCGGCGACGACGTCCTCCCGCAGTTCGGCGAGCACCGTGTTGTACACCTGGCCGGCGAGCACGGTCGTCGCCGCGGTGCCCAGCGCCCCGACCATCGCCGCGGCGAACATCAGTCCGCCGGTCCACCAGATGGTGGCGACCGTGGCCGTGCCCTCCTGCACGGCGTCGACCAGCTGTCCGATGACGATCGGGATGACCAGACCGCTGGCGGCACTGACCATGCCCAGGACGAATACCGCGATCAGCACCGGGACGTGGCGACGTCCCAGTTTCTTGAACACCCGCCAGGTGTCCCGGCCGGACGCGATCGGCAGGCCGGTGCTTCATGTCCGTCTCGGACGTCGACGACCCGGTCGCAGGCGCCCAGCAGCGCCGGTGAGGACGCCACCAGCACCGTGGTGCATCCGGTACGCACCCCGGCGATCCGGGAGGCGATGGCCTGCTCGGTCACCGAGTCCACCGCGGTAGTCGGATCGTGCAGGACGAGCACCGGGGCATCCGCACCCAGGGCCCGCGCCAGTGCGAGGCGTTGACGTTGCCCGCCCGAGAGTTGCGCACCCATCTCCCCTGTCGCATCGGTTGCGTCGGCAGCGTGTCCGTCCACGCTCACGGCCATGCCGGTGGACGCGGTGCGCTCCGTGTCAGGACGCCGCGGCCCAGATCGGCGGGGTCGGCAGGCCTCTCGGGCACGGGTGAGGTCACCTCCATGGTGATGATCATGCCTCACACAGTGTCGCCGTGGTGTCCCCAGGGCGACAGTTGCTTATCTCGGGGACAGTTCAAAATGGCGAAAAACCCTGACATGTGAAGTACACTCACCACCATGCCCCAGGGGGCATGACCTTCGCGACACCGACGCACGCACCGCTTGAGACACCGAGAACCGACGACCTCACACGCGCAAGGGCAGTCTCCGCATCCTTCCCTACCCCGTCACGTCCCCATCACGATTTTTCAACCAGGAGACCTTCGCCGTGCGCATCATCCGTCGTTCCACCATGCTTTTCAGGTCCTTGCCTGCCCGTCGTACCGGGATCACGCTCGCGCTCGCGACGACGCTCGCGGTGTCCGTCGTCCCAGCAGCAACCGCGGACGACCTGGCTCCTACCAACAATGCCAGCGGCTCGACGTCCAGCCTCGAGGGCGTCGCAAACATCCCCACCCTGCGCACCATCTTCCCCGGCGCCTCGCCGTACTCGGACAGCACCGAGAACAATGTGGTGGCCTTCGGCGACTCCTTCACCGCGAACTCTCACTGGCTGGTGAACGACTACCCCGTCCTCGCTGCCCAGTACCCGCGCCAGGCCGGCTGCCTGACCGCACCGGACGCGTGGCCTGCCATGCTGGGCGTCGCCACGGGACGCCCGGTCCAGAACTGGGCGTGCAATGCGCACACTACCAGCCAGATGCTGGGTCGCATCGACCAGGCGATCGCCGCCGGCCACGTCAACGACACCTCGTTGGTAGTCCTCGCCGCGGGCATGAACGACAAGCGTCGTGGGGTGTCGGACGCCAAGGTCGTGGAGAATCTCGTCGCAGGTGTCGAAAAGGTCCGCTCGGCAGCCCCGAAGGCGCAGATCGTGCTGCTGGGACGCCTGGCCACCACCGACGCAAACGGGGTGTTCTGTTCGACCAATGTGCTGCCGAACCGTCCGACCGGCAACGTCGACCGCACCACCGCCAACTACGAGGCGGCCACCCAGGCCAACCAGAAGGAAGCCGCGAAGCAGGCCAACGTCCAGTTCATCGACATCCGCGACATGACCATGCTCGGCAACTCCACCTGCGCACCGGACGCCGATCGTTATGTCTCCGGCAACCGCGACTACACGACCCCCGGGTTCAACATGAACGCCCACCCCTCGATCGCCGGCAGCCAGTTCCTGGCCGCACAGATCGTGGCATTCCTCGGTCGCGACGCCGCCGAGCAGATCCTGGAATTCATCGAGGACGCTGACCTGGAGAACACGCCGGTGATCGGTGACGTCGCCGACGCTCTCACAGACGTCGCCGAGGAGGACGCCGAGGAGGACGCCGAGGAGGACGCCGAGGAGGAGGCAGAGTCCTAGCCTTCACCCTCCACGTAGGCGACAGCCTCGATCCCCTTGTCCCGGTAGTTCGACAGGGCCCGGGAGTAGTGCGGGTCAGAGGTCACGATCACCGCGACCCCGCCGTTGCTGTGGATGTAGTCGGAGGTGTTGGCGACATTGTCCAGGGTGCTGCCGGACTTCTCCTCGACGACGATCGGGTTGCTGACCCCGCGCAGGCGCAACCCCTTCTCCATGGCCTTGGCCTCCGAGGGGCAGTCCGGTTGGGTGGTTCCGCCGGTGACCACGACGGGGTTGCCCCGGTGGATCCGGGCGAGTTCAGCGGCACCGTTGAGGCGGTCGTCGAGCACCTCCGGGGTCTTGCAGTCCTCGTTCAGCCGCGCGCCGAGGACAACGATCGGCACCCGGCGGTCATTGGCCAGCACGGCGTGGCTGGCGACGGGGCGCACCCGCTCGTGATCGGCGATGACCCGGTTGTCGGAGATCACGTTCTTGGTGTCCGGCACGAGCGGCGCGGCAGTCGCCGGGGCGGCACCGGCACCGATGCAGAGGCCTGCCACCGTGGCGGCAACCAGTCCGGTGGCGGTGGCGGAGCGGGAGAATCGGCCTGACAGGGCATGGCGGGATGAAAGCTTCATGGCGATGGGGACGTCCTTTTCGGAAAGTTCGGAGAGGTTGGCGATGTTGACGTTCCCCACCCTGCACCCCTCGAGCAGTCATGTCAGCCGTTTGACGCACCTTTGCAGCCGACTTCCGACATTCCCAGGACGAACATACGACTCCCTTAGAGCTCACGACCGTCCAGACTCAGTTCTTCCTCCATACCCCGGGCCTCCGGCTACTGACCGACCTCCTGCGTACACTGGGGCACCATGAGTGATTTCGAGACCGTCAAGCCCACCGAGGTCCCCCAGGGTGCCCAGCTCATCGACATCCGCGAGCCGGACGAGTTCAACCAGTGGCACGCCGAGGGCGCGACCAACCTGCCCCTCTCCGAACTCCAGAGCCGCTACGGCGAGTTCGACTTCGACAAGGACATCTACCTGATCTGTCTCTCCGGCGGCCGTAGCGCGAAGGCCTGCACCTGGCTGGAGATGAACGGCATCGACGCGATCAACGTCGGCAGCGGCACCATCGGCTGGCGCGACGCCGGCCTGCCGATCATCGGGACCGAAGGCTAACCACCGCGGTTAGCGGGGTTCACCCATAGTTCGTCTTCCCAACCCCTGAGACGATAGAATGTGACTATGGCTGAAACCACCGTGAACCTCCCGCAGGGTCTCCTGAAGTCGCCGTCGTTCCAGCTGGAACGACTTCGACGCCGTACCCGCACCCACGTGGAGGCTGCACTGTCCGCCAAGGACTTCAATCTCCGGGAGTACTGGGTGCTGACCTACCTGGTCGACGGGGACGCCGCCAGCCAGGCCGAGCTCGGCGAGATCATCGGTGTCGACCGCTCCGACATGGTGCGTCTGGTGGACGCCCTGGAGAAGCGCGGGCTGGCCAAGCGGGAGAAGGACGCCAAGGACCGGCGGCGGCAGATCATCTCGGTGACGAAGAAGGGTGCGAAGGCCCAGGCCACACTGACCCCCATCGTTCAACTGGCTGAGGACTCCGCCCTGGACGAGTCGACGTCCAAGCAGCTCAAGCACCTGAAGAAGCTGGCGAAGTCGATCATCGCCGCCGAGGAGGACAGCGAGGTCGATGGCATCGACGACCACCGCCGGGACTAGTCGCCGATCTGGTCGCGACCGCGCTTGACGATCTTCGGGTCCGGCTCCCCGACCACGTCGTAGTCCTTGCCGGTGTAGTCGAACTTGCTGAGCACGTAGCGCATGGCGTTGAGCCGTGCGCGCTTCTTGTCATTCGACTTGATGGTGATCCAGGGCGACTCATTGGTGTCGGTGTAGCGGAACTGCTCTTCCTTCGCCCGGGTGTAGTCGTCCCACTTGTCCAGGGACGCCAGGTCCATCGGCGAGAGCTTCCACTGACGCACCGGGTCCACCTGGCGGATGGCGAAACGGGTCCGCTGTTCCTTCTGTGTCACCGAGAACCACAGCTTGGTCAGGCTGATACCGGAGCCCATGATCATGTTCTCCAGCATCGGTACCTCCCGCAGGAACTCCGAGTGCTGGTCATCTGTGCAGAAGCCCATGACCCGCTCCACACCGGAGCGGTTGTACCAGGAGCGGTCGAAGAAGACGATCTCACCGGCACAGGGGAAGTTCTCGATGTAGCGCTGGAAGTACCAGGACGTCGACTCGCGGGGGCTCGGCTTCTCCAGGGCGACGGTGCGCGCACCACGCGGGTTGAGGTGCTCGTTGAACCGCTTGATGGTGCCACCCTTACCGGCGGCGTCACGGCCCTCGAACAGGATGATGTGCTTCTGGCCGGTCTCCTTGGTCCAGTTCTGCCACTTCAGCAGCTCGATCTGCAGGGACCGCTTGATCGTCTCGTACTCCTCGCGGCCCATCCGCTCCGGGTACGGGTAGCTGTCCCGCCAGGTGTCCACCCGGTGACCGTCCGGGGTGACCAGAACGGGGTCGTCCTCGTCCGAATCATCGACGATATAGCCTTCGGTCGCCGCCAGGTCGACGATGTGGAACTCCTCATTTCCCATACCCCTACTCTAGTTGAGCAACCATCGACGTTCACCGGAAAGAAAACAGGGCCACCCCCGGTTGCGACCGGACACAAGAAAAGCCCGGCCGAAGCCGGGCTCATCTCAGGTCCCCGCGGGGACAGTGCTGTACTCCTACTCGGAGGACAGTGCAGCGCCGCCGGTGAAGATGTCGCCGAGGCCACTGAAGACGTCAGAGAAGCCGCCGAAGAAGGTGGACAGGTTGCCGAGCAGTTCGGTGATCGCGTCGATATCCATGATGTTCTCTCCTGAAGTTCATGTACGGCCCGGGACATCCGGACCTTTTCCTGAACCTACCAACTGTCGGGGATTCCGCAACAGCAGTTCGCGATCCTTTTCCCCGGGGAACCGTCGACCGCCGGAAGGAAGAGCACCGATCCACTCCGATCATCACTGCTCAGTGAACTGATTGAAAGCTTCGTGGTATGCCCGCGCCATACGGAAAACCCACCACAGGAAACGGCGTTCACCGTGACTGTGGCGGGTTCAAGGGGCCGCATATGGGGGTATACGACAGACGGACTAGAAGCCGCCCATACCGCCCATTCCGGCCATCTCATCGGCACCCGGGGCAGCAGCGGCGGGCTCCGGCTTGTCGGCGACGACAGCCTCGGTGGTCAGGAAGAGGCTGGCGATGGAGGCGGCGTTCTGCAGTGCGGAACGGGTCACCTTCACCGGGTCGGAGATGCCGGCGGCGAGCAGGTCGACGTACTCACCGGTGGCGGCGTTGAGACCGTGACCGGCCTCGAGGCCGGTGACCTTGGCGGCGACGACGCCCGGCTCCAGGCCGGCGTTGGTGGCGATCTGCTTCAGCGGCGAGGACAGGGCGGCGCGCACGATCTGCACACCGGTGGCCTCGTCACCCTCCAGACCGAGGTTGTCGTCGAGAACGCTGGCGACCTGCAGCAGTGCAGCGCCACCACCGGCGACGATGCCCTCTTCGGCAGCGGCACGGGCGTTACGCACGGCATCTTCGATGCGGTGCTTGCGCTCCTTGAGTTCGACCTCGGTGGCCGCACCGACCTGGAGCACTGCGACACCGCCGGCCAGCTTGGCCAGGCGCTCCTGCAGCTTCTCCTTGTCGTAGTCGGAGTCGGCGTTCTCGATCTCCTGCTTGATCTGGCGCACGCGGCCCTCGAGCTGCTCGGCGGAGCCGGCACCGTCGACGATGGTGGTGTCGTCCTTGGTGACGACGACCTTGCGGGCGGTACCCAGCAGCGGGATGTCGGCGGTCTCCAGGGACAGGCCGACCTCCTCGGCGATGACCTGGCCGCCGGTGAGGATGGCGATGTCCTGCAGCTGTGCCTTACGACGGTCACCGAAGCCCGGTGCCTTGACGGCGACGGACTTGAAGGTGCCGCGGATCTTGTTGACGACCAGGGTGGACAGTGCCTCACCCTCGATGTCCTCGGCGATGATCAGCAGCGGCTTGCCGGACTGCATGATCTTCTCCAGCAGCGGCAGCAGGTCCTTGACGTTGGAGATCTTGGAGGATACCAGGAGGATGTAGGGGTCCTCCAGGACGGCCTCGCCACGCTCGACGTCGGTGGCGAAGTAGGCGGAGAGGTAGCCCTTGTCGAAGCGCATGCCCTCGGTGGTCTCGAGGTTGACGCCGAAGGCGTTGGACTCCTCGACGGTGATGACACCGTCCTTGTTGAGCTCACCGTCGCCGACGGCGTACATGGCCTCGGCGATCAGCTCACCGATCTTCTCGTCGGCCGCGGAGATGCCGGCGGTTGCGGCGATCTGCTCACGGGTCTCGATCTCCTTGGCACCGGCCAGCAGTGCCTCGGTGACCTTCTCGACGCCGGCCTGGATGCCGCGCTTGATGCCCATCGGGTTGGAACCGGCGGCCAGGTTGCGCAGGCCTTCCTTGACCAGGGAGTGGGCCAGGACGGTGGCGGTGGTGGTGCCGTCACCGGCGACGTCGTCGGTCTTCTTGGCGACCTCCTTGACGAGCTCGGCGCCGATCTTCTCGTAGGGGTCCTCGAGGTCGACTTCCCGGGCGATGGTTACGCCGTCGTTGGTGATCAGCGGGGCGCCCCACTGGCGCTCCAGCACAACGTTGCGGCCCTTGGGGCCGAGGGTGACCTTCACCGCGTCGGCGAGGGTGTTCAGACCCTTCTCCAGACCGCGGCGAGCTTCCTCGTCGAATGCAATCATCTTTGCCATGTGGCTGTTGATCCTTACGTGTTGAGATACAAGCGACACGTTGAGGTTCAGACCCAGCGCCCGCGACGGCACGGGAGGACGCATGTCGCATCGTCCACCCTCACTGCATCTGAGTGGGTTTCGTTCTCGTTTTGCTGGCACTCTGCGAGAGCAAGTGCTAACACCATTTTCTAGCAGTCTCCGGCCCCGAGTGCAAGGAAAGACGGTCGGGCTAGGCTGGTTCCCATGACCGAGAACATTCACCTGGCCACCGCCGCCGCCCATGACGCCGTCGCCGCACAACTCCCCTGGCTGCGACAGGCTCTGACCGAGCTCGTCGCCTTCCAGTCCATCCACTCCACCCCCGGCCTGGAGGAAGACAACGCCGGTGCCGCCCGCTGGGTCACCGAACACTTCCGGGACGCCGGCATCCCGGTCGAGGAGCACACCACCTCCGATGGATCGGTGTCGGTGATCGGTGTGCGCGAGGCCGCCCCGGGCTGGCCGACCATCCTGCTGTACTCCCACTACGACGTGCAGCCGGCGTCCGACGTCCACAACTGGACGTCCTCCCCCTGGGAGCTCACCGAACGCGACGGCCGCTGGTACGGCCGCGGCGCGGCCGACTGCAAGGGGCACGTGGTCATGCACCTCGCCGTGCTGCGGGCGATCAACGAGCTGCTGCAGGACGACTCCCTCCCGGCCGCCAGCGCCGAGGCGTTGCACAGCGTGGGAATCCGCGTGGTTGTCGAGGGCTCCGAGGAGCGCGGCGGCTACGGCCTGGAGGACCTGCTGGCGTCCGACCCGGAGCTCTTCGCCGCCGACACCTTCCTCATCGCCGACTCCGGCAACGACACCCTCGGCGTCCCGGCCGTGTGCACCGCCCTGCGCGGTTCCGCCCCGGTGACCGTGCGACTGCGCACCCTGGAGCAGCCGATGCACTCCGGCCAGTTCGGCGGTGCGGCCCCGGACGCCCTGCTGTCGCTGATCAAGCTGCTCGCCACCCTGCACGACGACAACGGCCTCGTCGCCGTCGACGGGCTCGCCTCCGAGGAGACCTGGGAGGGACGCGGCCCCGACGAGGCCACCTTCCGCACCGACGCCGGTGTGCTCGACGGGGTGGACGTCCTGGGTGCCGCCCAGGGCCTGAACCCCAATGACCTGACGATCACCCGCCCGTCGATCACGGTGACCGGCCTGGACTCACTGTCGGTGGCCGACTCGGTCAACGCCGTGGTCGCCGAGGCCGGTGCCGTGGTCAGCCTGCGGGTGCCGCCGGGAATGGACCCGGCGACTGCGCAGGACGCCCTGGTGGCCCACCTCGAGTCCCACGTCCCGCACAATGCGAAGCTGGAGATCGAGCGCAACTCGCTGGCCTCCCCGTTCTCCGCGGACACCTCCGGCCCGGCCCTGGGCATCCTGTCGCAGGCCCTGGCGGACGCCTACGGCGCGTCCGAGACCGCCGAGATCGGTTCCGGCGGCTCCATCCCGCTGTGCAATGCACTGCTGTCGCACTACCCGGAGGCGGAGTTGGCCCTGTTCGGCATCGAGGAACCCTCCTGCCGTATCCACTCTGCGGACGAGTCGGTCTCACCAGATGAGATCAGAGACATCGGTGTCGCTGAGCTCCTCTTCCTCTCCCGGCTTGATAAAAAGTAGTGACACAACTAACATCATCTCCATGATCAGCACCCTTAAGCGAGTAGCCCACCCCGGTGGAGGAGCGGACTGACCCCTCCACCTCGGGGTAAGTCGCGCTATTCGCGGCGGTTGCGTCGGTCCACATCCCCCGACGACCAACCAGCACAAGGGAAAGACCCACTCATGTTCGAGTCACAGGACAACCGGATGCCCACCACCACGATGATCCGCTTTGCGCGCCCCGAAGAGGCCGGCCCCACGCGGAATGCCCCGACCTACACCGACCAGCCCGGCCTGCGCCGGTCCACTGCCGTCACCTACCGGGAGGGCAACCCCACCCGGATCGAGAAGCGCCGCCAGCGCACCCGGGTCTTCTCCGAGGACCCCTTCCGCGCCCGCTTCGGCAAGCGCCTTCCCACCGGCATGCGCCAGGAGGCCCGGGGCATGGAGTGGCGGAAGTTCATCGCCACCTACGCCCCCTCCGCCCTACGGGTCGAGTCGATGACCGCGACCCGCCGGGCGGCCGGCCGCAAGTCCTACGAGCTGAGCATCACCGGCCTGCGCGGCAACACCGGTACCCGCGTCTCGATCACGGCGATGGGCGCATCCTCGGCCATGACCCAGATCCTGGCAGACCACGGCCGCCGGGTCGAGGTCCTGGAGTTCCACCAGTACGACATCTTCGAGGCGACGGTCACCTTCATCTTCGCCCAGCACGAGACGAAGAAGATCTGGGCCGTCGGCTTCGGCGCCGACCGTGATCTCTCGATCGCCAACGCCCTGGCGTCCGCCGCCGGACGCCTGCACGGCTAACGACGCTCCACCTACACCGATCGCCGCAGTGAGTCGACCGTCAGGTCCACTGCAGCGATCCATGCGTCCGGCTGGGTGAAGCCCTCCTCGGCACCGACGTCACCGCGGGTACGCACCCCCGGCTCCAGTGCCGCCCCAGCCTCCCGGGCCGCCGCACGCTGCAGGGCGTAGTCCCCGCCGCGTTCCATGATGCGGCGCACGTCAGCCAACTCAGCCGAACAGCCCAGCTCCTCGGCGAGCGGGGCGAGCCGCTCCAGCCAGTCGGCGATGTCCTCGGTGACCCACCGCTCGGTGGTGTCCCGGTCGGTGATGATCAACGCCTCCAACCCGTACCGGGCCGCCCGCCACTTGTTCTCCGCCACATGCCAGTGCTGCAGGGTGGGCAGGTCGCGTCCGGCCTGCCACTCACGCTCATAGTGCACCACCAGGCAGTGGATGAAGGCGGCGATCGCGCCGACCTCCCAGACCTCCATCGTGGCATCGGCGAAGCGGACCTCCACCGTGCCGTACTTCGAGGGACGCACGTCGAAGTGCATCGAGCCGGTGTGGTTGATCACCCCGGAACGGTCCTGGTCGACGTTGAACGCCTCCCACTCGTCCCAGTCAGCGAACTGGTAGGGCATACCGGCGGTCGGCAGCTGCTGGTACAGCAGTGTGCGGTTCGAGGCGTAGCCGGTGTCCAGGCCCTCCCACGCCGGGGAGGACGCCGACAGTGCCAGCACATGCGGGTACTGCGTCATCACCGCGTTGATGATCGGCCACACCCGGTCCCTGCCGCCGACCCCGACATGCACGTGGATGCCCCAGATCAGCATCTGGCGGCCCCAGTACTGGGTGCGCTGGATGATCTCCTGGTAGGACGATTTCTCGCTGAGGATCTGGTCACCCCAGTGGGCGAACGGATGGGTGCCCGCCGAGAAGACGTTCACCCCCAGGTCATCGGCGACCGCGAGGATCTGGGTGAGCTGTTCGCGCAGGTCCTCGACGGCGCCGGGGATGGTCTCGTGGACCCCGGTGACCATCTCGACGGTGTTCGCGAGGAACTCGCGGGTGATCCGGTGGCCCGGAAACCGCTCGTCAAGGGCATCGACGAGCGCGGCGGCGGCAGGGGTGAGGTCCCTGGTCTCCGGGTCGACCAGGGCCACCTCCCATTCGATACCGACCGTCGGGGCGGAGGACGGAAATTCCATGGGGGGAATGTTACTGCATCGACCCCGGAACCCTTGCCCCGATACCAGACCCCCGCTTCTAGGCGAGCGGACCGGTCAGGACGATGACGACATTCGTCGCGTCCGGACCGTTGCGGACGTCGGCCTCGCCGAAGCGGTCGTAGTAGTCGTTGTTTCCGGAAGCCACCGGGATCCCGAGGTCCCGTCCGATCTGCTCGGCAGCGGCCTGCGCCTGGGCATTGCCCTCGGGGTAGTATACGCGGGTCTCTTCGCTGACCCCGGTCACCCGTCCCTGCAGGTTACCGAAGCCGATGTTGCTCCAGTTATCCTCGCGCAGGCGGTCGGCGGCGTCGGTGGCGATCGGGCCGCCGTTGCTCGGGCCGTTGTTCAGCACGGTCACCGCGGTCTCACCGCGGTCGATGTTCGCGCCGCTCCCGTCCGAGTTGCCGTCAGTGCCGCCGTCGCCGTCGCGGTTCGCGTCGTCAGCGTCACCAGTGTCACTGTCAGCGCTGTCAGCGCTGTCAGCGCTGTCACTGTCAGCGCTGTCACTGTCAGCGCTGTCGGAGCCGGATGTTCCATCCCCGTCGCGGTTCGCGTCGTCGGAGTCGGCACCGCTGCCGTCCGAGCCATTCGTGCCGTCCTGCTCCCCGGCGACCGTGCCCGAGTCGACGTCGCTTCCGTCATCGTCACCGTCGTCGCCGACGAAGGAGAAGACGCCCCAGGCAATCAGGACGACCGCCACCGCGGTGAGGATCATCGCGAGTCCGCGCAGCGGAGCCCCGCCGGCCGGCTTCTCCTTCTCCATCTCGGGGGTGAGCCCGGCGTCCCCCGCTCCAGCGGCAGCACCGATGGCGAAGTCCTCGTCGTAGGAGGTGTTCGGGTTCGGGTCGTAGACAGGTCCGTTCTGATCAGTCACGGTGCAAGCTTAACTTGTGTCACACCAGTCACACCAGACCGACACCGCCTTCACGTATCCCGACGTCTCAGTAATGTCTTCACCAGCACCGGATCCACGTCCAACGCCTCCGGCCGGGCAATCAACGCATTGAGTTGCTGGTAGTAACGCACCGGAGTGACCTGGAAACGGCGGCGGATCTCCTCGGCCTTCGCCCCCTCATCACGCCACCACAGTGACTCGAAACTGAGCATCTCGTGCTCGCGCTCGCTGAGCGAGTCCGTACTCTCCCCGGTGTCCGTCATGGAGATTCACTCTATCCGGCACCAGAATGCATCGAAAACTCCCCACCGCCGCCACCGATTGCGTACAGTACGTGTGCCCGACACGATGTCGCTCCACCGGCGCGACCACTGACTTTTTCCGGAGAAACAATGACCACAGCCACCAATGAGCGGCAGAGTCCCCCGAACGGCAAGCAGACCCGCGAACAGAAACGGGTCCTTGCCGGCACCCTGGTCGGCACCACCATCGAGTGGTACGACTTCTTCATCTACGCCCAGGCCGCCGCCTTCGTCTTCGCCCCGCTGTTCTTCGAACCGCTGGGCAGCGAGTCCACCCTCGCCCAGGTGATCTCCTGGGCCACCATCGGCATCAGTTTCCTGTTCCGCCCGCTCGGCGCGGTCATCGCCGGCCACCTCGGCGACAAATACGGACGCAAGTCCGTCCTTGTCGCCACACTGTTCGGCATGGGCCTGGCCACCGCACTGATTGGCCTGCTGCCGACCTACGAGACCATCGGTGTCGCCGCACCCGTCCTGCTGATCCTGATGCGCATCATGCAGGGCCTCTCCGCCGGTGGCGAGTGGGGCGGCGCCGCCCTGATGGCGGTCGAGCACGCCCCGGTCGAGAAGCGCGGCCTGTTCGGCTCCTACCCGCAGATCGGCGTGCCGCTGGGCCTGATCCTGGCGACGTCGTTCATGTACCTGCTGACCACCAACATGGACGAGGACACCTTCCAGGCCTGGGGCTGGCGTATCCCCTTCCTGTCCTCGATCGTGCTGATCGTCGTCGGGTACATTGTCCGCCGTGCCGTCGAGGAGTCCCCGGTCTACACCCAGATGCAGGAACGCGCCAAGGAGGCGTCCACCCCGCTGAGTGACCTCTTCCGCCACCACTGGCGCCGCGTGCTGCTCGCCGCGTTCATCTTCGCCGGCAACAACGCCGCCGGCTACATGATCATCGCCTTCTTCTCCTCCTACTCCAGCAGCGACGCCGTGGGCATGGATCGCTCGGACACCCTGATCGCCACCCTGATCGGTGGTGTCTCCTGGCTGGTGCTGACCCTGTGGTCCGGCAAGATCTCCGACAAGATCGGACGCCGCGAGACCTTCATGATCGGCTACGCCATCATCGCGGTCTGGGCGATCCCCATGTGGTTCTTCGTCGACAAGGGTGAGCTGCTGTGGCTGGTCCTGGTCGTGGTCGTGCTGACCGTCGGCCTCGCACCGTCCTACGCCCCGCAGTCGGCCCTGTACGCCGAGATGTTCCCGGCGAAGGTGCGCTACTCCGGCACCTCCATCGGCTACGCGCTGGGGTCGATCCTCGGTGGTGCCTTCGCACCGATGATCGCGCAGCTGCTGCTGGACGAGACCGGCAACTCCTGGACGATCGGCATCTACCTCGCCGCGATGGCCGTGATCTCCGGCGTGGCCGTCTGGCTGGTCCCGAAGTCCGTGGAGAAGTCCGACCTGCACGTGTGACGCCGCACCGTCAGCGACTATCCTGATGGGCATGTCCGTCATGCCCATCGTCATCTGTGGCGATCCCGTCCTGCACAACCCCACCGAACCGGTCGACCCGGCCGAGATCGGCTCCGTGGAGTTGAACACCCTGATCGCCGACATGTACGAGACCCTCGATGCCGCCAACGGTGTCGGCCTCGCCGCCAACCAGGTCGGGGTGGCCAAGCGTCTGTTCATCTACGACTGCCCCGACATCGAGGACGCCGGGGGCGAGCGTAAGTCGGAGGCCGACATCGAGGCCCAGGGGGGCCCGATGCGTAAGGGTTGCGTGATCAACCCGGTGCTGGAGACCTCCGAGATCCCCGGCACCATGCCGGACCCGGAGGACGACGTCGAGGGCTGCCTCTCCGTGCCCGGCTACGACTTCCCCACCGGACGCGCCGACTGGGCCCGGGTGACCGGTGTCGACGAGAACGGCGAGCCGGTCAGCGTGGAGGGCTACGGTTTCTTCGCCCGCTGCCTGCAGCACGAGACCGGTCACCTCGACGGTTTCCTCTACATCGACACCCTCGTCGGCCGGAACAAGCGGGCAGCGAAGAAGACCGTGAAGCATGAGGGCTGGACCACCGCCGGCAACACCTGGCTCCCGGGCGAGGACCCCGACCCCTTCGGCCATGGCGGATAACAGTGCCTGACACCCCTGACACATCCTGGTCCGGCGCACATGCCGGTGCGGTGTCCCACCCCGGCCTGGCCTTCCCGGTCTCCCGCCACACCGACCCGGTGAGCGTGCGGGTCGGCTCCCGCGCCACGGTGCGTCGCCTCGTCGTTCAGGACGGTCAGACAGTGATCAACCCCACCACCGGCCGCCCGCTGGTCAGCGACGTCATCGGGGTGATCACCTCAGTCGATCCGCTGGTCCTCGTCGACAAGCACGGCGACTCCCACGAGATCCCCGCCGACCAGGTGGTGGTGCTCAAGACCCTGGCCTCCCGCCCGGTCCGCACCTCCGACATCCGGGCGGTGGAGCAGGCCACCGCCGCCGCCTTCCCCGGTATCGCCAACGAGACCGTCGACGGCTGGCTGCTGCGCGCCGGTGACGGCATCACCGAACGGTCCAACTCCGCGGTCCCGCTGGGCCCCTCCACCGGCACCACCCCGGTGCCGATGGTCGCCATCCGCGACTTCTACGCCCGCCACGACCTGCCGGTGCGCCTGCTCGTGCCCGACCGGGTCGCGCGTCCCGCCGAGCAGCTCGAGGGGGAGCACGGCCCGGAGATCATCGTGATGACCCGCGACCTCGACGACGACCTGCCCGAACTCCCCGACATCCCGGCCCTGGCCGGACGCTCGGTGGAGTTCTCCATCGCCGGGGAACCCGACGACGACTGGCTCAGCCTGTACCACTTCCGCGGTGAACCGCTGCCCGAGCACGCCCTGCGGCTACTGGCCGGACGCATCGACGGCACCCTCGGCTTCGCCCGGATCACCGTCGACGGTGAACTCGTCGCTGTCACCCGCGGCACCGTGACCCGCGGCGGAACCCACGACTACCTCGGTTTCTCCGCCGTCGAGGTCGCCGCCGACTGGCGCCGGAAAGGCTTGGGGCGCTACATGGTCACCGCGATGTTGCACTGGGGACGCGACCACGGGGCGTCCCGCAGCTACCTGCAGGTCATCACGTCGAATACCGCCGGACGCGCCCTCTACCACTCGCTGGGCTTCTCCGAGCACCACCGGCACCGGTGCATGACCCTGCGCAATCAGGAAACCGATATGCTGTAGGTCATGCGCATCGCCACCTGGAACGTGAACTCCTCCCGCAACCGTGAGCAACGTATCCGGGACTTCCTGGAGCGCTCGGACGTGGACGTGCTGTGTCTCCAGGAGACCAAGTGCACCGACGAACAGTTCCCCGACTTCTCCGACATGGGCTACGAACAGGCCCACCATGGGTTCAGCGCCTGGAACGGGGTCGCGGTCCTCTCCCGCATCGGGTTAGAGGACATGAGCACCAGCTTCGGCCAGCCCGGTTTCGACAAGGACCCGGCGGCCGAACCGACCGAGGAGGCCCGCGCCCTCAGCGCGGTGTGCGGCGGGGTGCGGGTGTGGAGCCTGTACGTCCCCAACGGCCGCGAGATCTCCGACCGGCACTACACCTACAAGCTCGACTTCCTCGACGCACTGGTGTCTTCGCTGCGGGAGGGCACGGAGCCCACCGTCGTCGTCGGCGACTTCAACATCATCCCCACCGACGCCGATGTGTGGGACCGGTCCTTCTTCGACGGCAAGACCCACGTCACCCCGCGGGAACGTGCCGCACTCGAACGGCTCGTCACCGACGCCGGAATGACCGAGGCCACCGCGGGACTCTCCGGCACCTACTCCTACTGGGACTACCAGGCGATGCGCTTCCAACGTAACCATGGCATCCGGATCGACCTGCAGTTCAGCCGTGGGATGACTGCCGGTCGTGCCTGGACCGACGCCGACGAGCGTAAGGGCAAGGGGGCCTCCGACCATGCGCCGGTGATCGTGGACTACACCGCATGAGCTGGTCGGAGTTCTGGTCCTTCATCACCCCGGAGTGGCTCGCCTTCCCCCTGGTCGGCCACTACCTCTCCGCGGACCTCACCTGGTGGCAGTGGGGGGTGATCGCCTTCGACATGCTGCTGCGCATCGTGGCCCTGGGCTACGTGCCCTCCCAGCGCAAACCCACCAGTGCGATGGCCTGGCTGCTTGCCATCTTCCTCATCCCGATGGTCGGCATCGTCCTGTTCCTGCTGATGGGATCGCCGTACATCAACCGGCGACGCCACCGCATCCAGAACCAGGCCAATGAACTGATCCGCACGGTCAGCCAGGACGAACCCGCCATCCCCGAGGGCCACACGCTCAACGACGAGGTCGCCAGCATGATCATGCTGAACCGCCGTCTCACCGCCATGCCCGCGGCCACCGGCGACTTCGTCGCCCTGCACTCCGACTACCAGGAGAGCCTGCGGAAGATGGCCGAGGCGGTGGACACCGCCGAGAACTACGTCAACGTCCAGATCTACATCACCGCCTGGGACGACTCCACCGACGTCTTCTTCTCCGCCCTGGAACGCGCCGTCGCCCGCGGGGTGAAGGTCCGTCTGATGTTCGACCAGGTCGGCAGCTGGAAGTACCCGGGTTACCGCACGCTCGGCAAACGTCTCACCGACATCGGTGTGGACTGGAAGCTGATGCTGCCGTTGCAGCCGCTGAAATGGCGTTTCCGGCGACCCGACCTGCGCAACCACCGCAAGATCCTGGTCGTCGACGGACGCATCGGCTTCATGGGCAGTCAGAACATGATCGACTCCAGCTACCTCAAGTCCGCGAACCAGCGGAAGGGACGGCACTGGGTGGACATCATGGTGCAGGTCAGCGGACCGATCGTGTTGAGCCTCGACGCGGTCTTCGCCGTCGACTGGTTCACCGAGTCCAAGGAGGAGCTCGCCCTGCTCTCCCCCACCCAGGCCGCCGACTGGCTCGCCAGCGAGGACACCCCGTGGGACGACACCCCCGGCGCCGAGGTCATGCAGGTCATCCCCTCCGGCCCGGGGTACACCACCGAACCCAACCTGCGGCTGTTCGTCTCACTCGCGCACCACGCGAAAGAGCGGCTGGTCATCGTCAGCCCCTACTTCGTGCCGGAGGAGGCACTGATGGACGCGGTGACCACGGCGTCCTACCGCGGTGTGGAGGTCGAACTGTACGTCTCGGAGAAGGCCGACCAGGCCCTGGTCGACTTCGCCCAGTCCTCGTACTACTCCGAACTGCAACGCGCCGGTGTCCGTATCTTCCAGTACCCCTACCCGGCGGTGCTGCACACCAAGTTCATGATCGCCGATGACGAGGTCGCGGTGATGGGGTCGTCCAATATGGACATCCGCTCCTTCGAGCTGAACTACGAGGTCACGCTGATGGTCGAAAAGGGTGACGTGATCAGTGCCCTGCACGATCTGGCCGCCGACTACCGCGCCGAGTGCACCGAATTGACCACCGACCAGTGGAACAGCCGGCCGATGTGGCGACGATATCTGGAGAATGTCGCCCGCCTTACCTCGGCACTGCAGTAGGTGGCATACAATGTCATAAACACATAGCCTGAAGAAACTACCGCGCACGTGCTCGACCCCGACGACCATCACAGGAGAGAAGGAGCCCACCATGGCCAGTGACATCCAGGACAGCAGGGATTCCCGGGACGGTTCAGGCACCGTCGAGGACACCGATTTCATGGGGGACGCACTCCACGACCAGATCCGCGGCCACCGCGCCCCGGAGATCCTCCCCGAGATCGACGTGGCCGAGATCGCCACCGCCGTCTACGACTTCCTCTCCGCACTGCGTCGGCTCATGGACCGGCCCAACCACAAGCTCTCGGTCTCCCAGTCCGAGATCGAGGTGCTGCACTTCATCGCCCAGCACCCGGGCTGCGGTGTCTCCGACATCGCCCGGCTGCGGTTCCTGCGCGCCTCGAACGTCTCCGCCACGGTGCGTCGCCTGATCAACTCCGGCCTCGTCGTGCGCCAGGCAAACGACCAGGACCGCCGGGCCCAGGACCTCTACCTCTCCGACGACGGCATCGAGATGCTGAACTCCGTCACCGACGAATGGGCGATGCTCATCGCCCGGGCCGCCAAGCGAATGGACGGCCGCGACCTCGCCAAGCTGCGACGCGGTGTCCCCGCCCTGCGCAACCTGTCGATCGCCGCCGAGAGTCTCATCGAGGACATCCAGCGCAGCCGTAGCTAACCGCGCTGCAGTACCGTGGCCCGCCGCGCGGCACCCCGGCGTCCCACGACGCCGGCGACCGCCGCCACCGACGCACACACCGCCATCACCGTGGCCATGGTCAGCAGACCGTCCTCCCCCAGTCCCACCACCGGTGCGACCGCGCCGGCCATGAGGAACTGCGCGGCACCCAGCAGAGCGGATGCCGCCCCGGCGCGCCCCGGGGCCAGGTCCATCGCCTGCGCGGTGGTGTTGCCCATGTTGAATCCGGAGCCGACCGTCGCGACGAAGGTCAGGATGATCACCAGCGGCAGGGAATGCACGGTCAGTGCCACGATCAGCAGGCCGAACGCTCCGGTGACCAGCAAGGTCTGTCCCACGATCTGCATCCGCGGTGCCCCGATCCGTCCCACGATCCGGACGTTGACCATGTTCGCCAGTACCAGGGCGACCGCATTGCCGGCGAAGACCAGGCTGAAGGCCGTCGGACCGAGGCCGAACTGTTCCTGCATCACGAAGGAGGACCCGGACACGAAGGAGAACATCACGCCGAAGCCGACGGCGAAGGCCACCAGATGCCCCATGTACGGGCCGATCAGGAACAGGCCACCCATCCGCCGGTAGACGGTGAGGATCGAGCCGGTGGCCCGCTTCTCCGGTGCGTGGGTCTCCGGCAGGGCGAGTGCCACGACCACCTGGAGCAGCGCAATGGCGGCCAGCGTCCAGAAGACCGCCCGCCAGCCTGCCAGTCCGGCGACCACACCGCCGACGACCGGGGCGATGATCGGTGCCATCGAGGTGAACATCATCATCGTCGACAATGCCGCCGCGGCCGCCGCCCCCTGCACCCGGTCGGCGATCATCGCCCGACCCAGGGTCACCCCCGCACCACCGGCAGCCCCCTGGAAGAAGCGGATCACGATGAAGATCCCGATCGACGGGGCCAGTGCACAGAGCACCGAGGAGACCAGACCGACGACGGTCGCACCGACAAGCAGGCGGTTTCGTCCCAGCCGGTCCGACAGCGGTCCGATGACCAGCTGGCCGGCGGCCATCCCCACCATGTAGGCGGTGATGGTCAGCTGGGTCAGCGACGCGGTGGTGTCCAGCTCGTCGGTGATCTCCGGTAGCGACGGCAGGTACATGTCCGTGCCGAAGGGACCTCCGGTGGACAACAGGGCGATACCGGCCAGCATCGCCAGCGGCATGGTGGCCTTCTGTGACGAGCGTGGGGACGGGTTCTGTGACATGATCCCGTCAGCTTACCGACTCCGGTTCAGGCGTCCCGACGGCGCAGTGCCACCAGCCCGGCGAGGAACACCACCAGGGCGATCGCGGCAAAGTAGATCATCGACCCGCCCTGGCCCCAGGCCGCATTGTTGACGTCGTTGAGGTTGACGGCACTGCGCATGTTCAGGAAGGGCATGTAGGGGTAGATCTCGTCGCTGACCTTCGGGATAAAGTTCACCAGGTCCTCGAGCACCAGGCTCCACAGCAGGACGACGGCCATCGCCCCGGCCGTGTGCCGCAGCAGGTAGGCCGCACCGATCGCCAGACCGACACCCAGCACGGAGAACAGGGTCATCCGGGCGACCACGTTCCAGGCGTCGTCGGCGGACATCGACATCCCGTCCAGCACCGAGGTGTCCTCGATCTGCAACCCGGCGACCCACTTGTACAGGTACACGCTGACCACCGAGACAATCACCGTGACCACCGCAGCGATCAGTCCGTAGACGATCCACTTGGCCACCGGGAGCTGCCAGCGTTTCGGCGCGGCCAGGACATTGGATTTCGCGGTCCCGTTGCCGTACTCACCGGTGACCAGCAGGACGGCCTGGATGAGGATGATCATCAGACCGAACACCGGGAACGCGAAGATCGCCCCGGAGACACTCATGGTCTCCACCATGCTGGCGACGACGTCCATCTCGCCGTCGTCGAGCGCCGTCTGCAGACTGAAACCGCTGGCCCAGGCCATGATGGCGCCGAGTCCCCAGACTATGACCGCGACGAGGACGGTGGTCCAGTAGACGGACTTGGTGGAGCGGATCTTCAACCACTCGGAGCGGATGGTGTTCAACAGCATTACTTCTCCCCCTCGTCACTGGCGTTGCCTGCCGGCGGAACCGGGGCCGGTCCCGGATCCGACACCGGGCCCTGGCCCGGGACGTCCTGAATGTCCCCCAGGGTGGCATGGTAGTCCACCGCGTGGCCGGTCATACGCATGAAGGCGTCCTCCAGCGAGGCACGCTTCTCGCTGAGCTCGCGCAGCATCAGCCCGTAGCTGAAGGCGATCTCGCCGACGGTGTCGGGCTCGGTGTCCTCCATGACCAGGATCTGACGACCGTCCCCGTCGGTGGACTCGGTGAACACGATGTCCTGCTCCGTCAGGGCATCCTTTAACTCATCACGGTGCGGGGTCCGCACCACCGTGGTCGCCGTGGACGCATTCTTGATGAAGTCGTGGGTGGAGGTGTTCGCGACCAACTTTCCCCGGCCGATGACCACCAGGTGGTCGGCGGTCTGGGCCATCTCACTGAGCAGGTGCGAGCTGATCAACACCGTACGTCCCTCACCGGCGAGGTGGCGGACGAAGTCACGGACCCACCGGATACCCTCCGGGTCCAGGCCGTTGACCGGCTCGTCGAGGATCAGCACCTCCGGGTCGCCCAGCAGGGCGACGGCCAGGCCGAGACGTTGGCCCATACCGAGTGAGAAGTTGCCGGCTTTCTTACCTGCGACCTCCGTCAGGCCGACGAGATCGAGAACCTCGTCGACCCGCGTCGCGGCGATACCGTTCGCCGCGGCCAGCCACTTCAGGTGGTTGGCCGCGGTGCGGTTGGGGTGGGTCCACTTCGCGTCGAGCAGGGTCCCGACCTTGTGCAACGGCTTGGCGTACTCGTCGTAGCGTTTGCCGTCGATCGTCGCCGTCCCGGCGGTGGCGCGGTCGAGGCCGACGATCATACGCATCGTCGTCGACTTCCCGGCACCGTTCGGCCCGAGGAAGCCGGTGACGATCCCGGGTTCGACGGTGAAGTTCAGGTCGTCGACGACGGTGGCGGATCCGTACCGCTTAGTCAGGGATTGGACATCAATCATTCTTCCTATGGTGCCACAGAGTCCACGTGAGGTTTCGGTGACACATCATCGTGACTGCAACTGTAGGATTGCAGTCATGCCCGCTCCGGAAACCGACTCCTTGGACGGGGCCGCTGACCCGGCCCCGGATGGTGCGATTTCCGCGTCGGTGACCAGTGGGGATAGTGCGACACGTCCAGCCGCGGGCTCCGGTGAACGGCGCACCGACTCCGACCGGTGGATGGACGATGCCCTGCAGCGGCGCGCCAGCCCCGGCCCGATGGGGGTGTTCAGCCCGGCCCTGGAGATCCCCCGCCGGATCCAGCGTTTCATCTCCACCACCCCCGGTCTGATGACGGCCGTCTCCGCACTGCTGGTGTTGGCCATCATCGCCGCCGGCGGGGCGATGGCCGGCCAGGCCACGAACCAGCAGGGAGACCTCAACACCCTGGTCAACCGTACCGAGCCGGTGTCCTTCGCCGCCCAGGACCTCTACAACTCCCTCTCGGTGGCCGATTCGGTCGCCACCACCGGCTTCGTGGAGGACGCCGCGGGCGCGGCCGACTACCAGTCGTCCTACCGGGAGGCCCTGGACACCGCCTCACGGGCGGTGGTCCGGGCCGCCGCCGGGATCGACGACCCGTCCTCCCGCGAGATGGAACTGATCCTGGAGATCCAGGAGAAGCTGCCGAGGTACACCAGCCTGATCACCGAGGCCGGGGTGAACAACCGCCAGGGACTACCGGTCGGCGGGGCCTATATCACCCAGGCCAGTTCGATGATGCAGGACGACATCCTCCCGGCCGCCGGCGAGCTGCACACCCGCACCAGTTCGGAGGTGGGACGCCAGCAGATCGCCCTGACCCAGCCCAACTGGTTCGCCCTCTCCGGCCTGGTCGCCGCGGTGGTGCTGCTGATCATCGCGCAGTTCTACCTGGCCGCACAGACCAACCGCCGGATCAACCCCGGCTACCTCGCCGCCACCGTGCTGATGACCATCGCGATGTTGTGGGCCGGCGGGTCCGCGCTGAACACCTGGACCAACGGTTCCCGCGGTCTCGACGGCACCACCCAGCCCCTGGAGGCGCTCACCACGCTGCGTATCGAGGTGCAGCAGACCCGGACCTCCGAAGCATTGGGCCTGGTCCAGCGCGACTACAACGACAGCGACCGTTCCTCGTTCTCCGACCAGATCGCCTCGATCGACGCGGCGTTGGAGCAACTACGCCCGTCCATCAGTGACCGCGACGCCGTCGACGAGGCCCGGGAGAACCTGCGTTCCTGGGACAGCGCCCACGCGGACATGCTGTCACTGGTACGCGAAGGTGACTACGCTGCGGCGATCCGGGCGACCGTCGGTGACAGCCCGACCGTCGCCAACGACGGCTCCGGCACCTCCGCACCCCCGACGGTGACCGAGTCCTACCAGGCGCTGGACGGTAACCTGCGCACCCTGATCGACGACACCCGTGAGCAGTTGCGCGAGTACCTGTCCGACTCCCGGGCCGCGGCACAGCAGGTGACGTCCATCGTGATACTGCTGGGCCTGGTCTCGGCACTGTGCGTCATCCAGGGCACCCGCCCCCGTCTCCAGGAGTACCTGTGAACCTGCACCCGCTCCGCGCCGCGCTGGCGCTCACGACTGCACTGGCCGCGTCCCTGGCCCTGGTGTCCTGCGCCTCCGAGGGCCTCGACCTGCAGGAGTGGCCGGAGCCGCCGGAACCGTCCCTGGCGCTGCCGAACGGGTCCACTCTCATCCCCGCCACTGCCGATGCCGGCGGGGACGTCCTGCCGAAGGACTCCGGCGAGCCCTTCGGCTCGCTGCGTCCCAACCGCAGTCCCGACACCGGCGAGGAGGTATCGCCGAACCGTCGGGTGCCTGAGATCATCGAACGTGGCCGTCTGGTCGTCGGCGTCGCCCAGTCGCTGAACCGCCTGGGCTTCCGCGACCCGGTCACCAAGAACATGGCAGGTTTCGAGGTCGACCTGGCCCGTGAGATCGCCCGCGACATCTTCGGCGACCCGGACCGGGTCGAGTTCCGCTTCGTGGAAGGCACGGGCCGGGAGAACGCCCTGGCCGAGGGCACGGTGGATCTGGTGCTACGCACCATGACCGTCACCCGGGACCGGCAGACCGAGGTGGAGTTCTCCGTCCCCTACCTCACGACCTATCCGCGCATCCTGGTGATGCGGAATTCCGGGATCCACAGCGAGGCTGACCTGACGGACCGGACGGTCTGCGTGACCGTGGACTCCACCAACCTGCTGGAGCTACGCCGCCTCGACTCCCATGGCGACATCCTGACCACCCAGACCTGGTCGGACTGCCTGTTGGCGATGCAGCGACAGCAGGTGGACGCCATCTTCTCCGACTCGGCGATCCTCTCCGGGCTGCAGTCGCAGGACCCGTACACCGAGATTGTCGGGACCGCGACCGACGCCTCCCAGTACGCGGTGGCCGCCGCGCTTCCCCAGCAACGCGATTCGTCCTCACTGGTGCGCCAGGTCAACTCCACCATGGAACGGATCCGCTCCGACGGGACGTGGGACCGGCTCTACCAGCAGTGGATGCAGGACTACCTCGGCGACGGCAGCGCGCCGGACATGAAGTACCGCACCGCCGATGACACCCGGGAGCTGGCCGCGCTGCGCCACCAGGCACTGCAGGATGCCGCGGACTCCGCCGCCGAATCGGAAGCCGAGATCGAGGAGGACAACAATGAACAGTGACCCGACCTCCCGTGACGAGACCGGGACCGAGACGGAAGCCACCTTCTTCGACCCCTTCGCCGACGACGAAGACCAGGACACCGGCGACAGCGCCGCCACCCAGGCCACACCGTTCGACCCCTTCGCGGACGACGGGGACGGGGCCACCAACCCGACCCCGACGTTGAACCAGGCCCAGGAGGACTCGGGGGAACGCAGCCGTCGCGAGGCTCTCTCCACCTTCCGCCGGCGGCGCGGCACGTCCCGCGCCGGTGCCGAGGTCGCCGGCGGCATGGTGCGTCTGCCGTTCATACCGCCGACGAACCCGCCGGACGCCGTCATCGACGACGAGGAGGTGGAGAAGGCCGTCGCCGGGGGAACGGAGCGTCCTGTCCTCCACCCCGGCGACATCGTCGCCGCCCAGTACGAGGTGCTGGGGCCGATCGCACACGGCGGCATGGGCTGGATCTACCTCGCCATCGACCACAACGTCTCCGACCGGTGGGTCGTGCTCAAGGGCATGATGGAGACCAACACCGCGCACGAACGTGCCATCGCCGACTCCGAACGCGCCTTCCTCGCCGACATCACCCACCCCGGGATCGTCAAGATCTTCAACTTCATCGACGACACCCGCAGCCCCGGCGGATTCATCATCATGGAGTACGTCGGCGGGCCGTCGTTGCGCCACCGCCGTATGCGCCAACCCGGCAACACACTGCCGGTCGACACCGCCATCGGCTACCTCCTGGAGATCCTGCCGGCGTTGGACTACCTGCACTCCCGCGGCGTGGTCTACAACGACCTGAAGCCCGACAACATCATCATCACCGAGGACCAGACCAAACTGATCGACCTGGGTGCGGTATCCGGCATCGGCGCCTTCGGCCACATCTACGGCACCCGGGGTTTCCAGGCCCCGGAGATCTCCCGTACCGGCCCCACCATCGCCAGCGACATCTTCACCGTGGGACGCACTCTCGCCAGCCTCATCGTGAAACTCCCGGTCACCGACGGGGTCTACGACGAGGGACTGCCCACCCCGGACGACGAACCGATCTTCCGGAAGTACCTCTCGCTCTACCGTCTGCTGCTGCGGGCCACCCACGAGGACCCGGAGAAGCGGTTCTCCTCCGCCGGCACCATGGCCAACCAGCTGACCGGGGTACTGCGGGAGGTGCTGGCCATCCGGGACGGCCGCCAGTACGCACACCTCGACACCCGCTTCACCGCCCAGCGATCCACCTACGGCACCAAGCACCTGCTGTTCCCCACCGACAAGTTGATCGACGGCATCGAGCGCTCGGTGGAGATCACCTCCCCGGAGGTCGTCTCGGCGCTGCCCATCCCGCTGACCGATCCGAATGATCCCGGCGCCTCTCTGCTGTCGGCGGCGAGCCTGACCGAGCCCGGTGAAATGCTCGACACCCTGAGGGCCGCCCTGAACCAGCCGGACATGTCCCGCTCCACCGAGATCCCGTTGACCATCGTGCGCGCCCAGCTCGACCTGGGCATGACCACCGAGGCGGGGCTGACGCTGCAGAACATGGACGACAGCCTACGCAGCGATTGGCGGCACCTCTGGCTCTCCGGGGTGTCCAACCTGCTGAACGGAGATTTCTCTTCCGCACAGGAGAGCTTCAACGAGGTGCTCAACACCCTCCCCGGCGAGCCTGCCCCGAAACTCGCCCTGGCCGCCACCGATGAGTTGCTGCTGCAGCACCAGGGGGTGAACTACACCCGCCTGCTCGACACGAACGTGCAGAAGGCTTCGCTGGCACTGACGTACCCGCGGGGCAAACAGGGCACCGACTACAGCGAGGTACCCGGGTGGACGCACGTGACCAAGGACCCGGTGGCGTTGCGGTTCCACACGATCCGTCTCTACGGCCTGGTGTGGACGACCAACCCGACGACGGTCTCGGCGGCTTTCGGCCTGGCCCGGCAGTTGCACGCCGAGGGTCTGGTGGACGCGGCGATCTCGGCCCTGGACCGGGTTCCGCAGTCCTCCCGCCACCACCAGACGGCACGTCTGACCACGGTGCTGATACTGGTGTCGGACCAGTCGACTGTCAATGAGGCCCGGTTACGTCGCGCCGCCCGCCGCCTGGAGATCATGCCGACGAACGAACCACGGATCCTGCAGGTCAGGCTCGCTGTACTGGCGGCGGCCCTCGACTGGCTGCGGTCGCGCCCCGACGGTGACCCGGCCGTCAGAAAGTCCTCCCCTCCACTGTTCGACGTGGAGTTCAGCGAGAGTGGCCTACGCGCCGGACTGGAGCAGGGACTGCGGGAGATCGCCCGTCAGTCCCCGTTCACCAACCACCGGTTCCGGCTGGTCGATATGGCGAACAAGATCCGTCCCCGGACCTGGTTCTGACAAAGCTCTGACGGAGTTCTGACGGGGTTCTAACCAGTGGCCTTCATGGATCCCCGCTCGGCGAGGTTGCCGTGGAAGGAGAAAGCGGTGGGCAGGTCGTGCGGGGTGTGGAGATGGCTGTTGGTCGCGGCCCGCTGGTAGTACTCCTCCAACAGGGGCCGGTAGTCCGGGTGGGCGACCGAGATCATCTTCGCCACCCGGTCCCGCGGTGCCAGTCCACGCAGGTCCGCGTAGCCGTCCTCGGTGATCACGACCATGGCGTCATGTTCGGTGTGGTCGATGTGTGAGGCGAAGGGGACCACCGCGGAGATCGCACCGTCCTTCGCCACCGACGGGGAGATGAACGTCGAGGCGAAGGCATTCCGGGTGAAGTCATCCGAGCCACCGATCCCGTTCATGAGTCGGGTACCGCTGACATGGGTGGAGTTGATGTTGCCGTAGATGTCGGCCTCGATCATACCGTTCGACGCGATCAGCCCCATGCGCCGGATGACCTCCGGCGAGTTGGAGATCTGCAGTGGGCGGGTGACGAGGTACTCACGGTTCCGGGCAGCTTCCCGGTTCATCTTCTCGGCGTACTCCAGGGACAGTGCGAACGAGGTTGCCGAGGCCACGGCAGTCCTCTCCGGGCATCCCCGACGGATCGCCAGTGTGTGCACCGGAGCATTCCTGCTGGCCGAACTGGTCTTGCTCGACGGTCGACGGGTCACCACACACTGGCGCAACGCCCGCGACATGGCCCGGCGCTATCTCCGGATACGCGTCGAGACGGACGTCCTCCACGTCCACGATGGCCTCCGACGCCGCCGTGAACACACGCCACCTGGGAAGACTGTTCCGCGAGGAACTGGGGACCACCCCGTCCCGCTGGCTCGAACAGTTCCGGATGTCAACGGCCCAACAGCTGATCCTCGACGGGCAGACCGTCACCGCGGCGGCCGGCGGGGCAGGCTTAGGCAGTGACGAAAGACTGCGTCGGGCGTTCGACCGGCATCTTCACATCACCCCGTCCGAGTACCGGGCGCGGTTCAGCTCGACCTTCCGACGGGGGCAGTAGTCGTCGGATCCGTCAACATCGCCTCGACCAGGGCACGGGTGTGGATACCGACGGTGTCGAGGCAGGGCACCGGGGACACCTCGTCGTCGAGCACCATGGGCAGCTCGGTGCATCCAAGGACAACCTGGTCCAGTGGTTGCTCCCGGTGGATTTCGGTGATGATGTCCACGAACCGGTCCCTGGTCTCGTCGGTGGCCAACCCGAGTTCAAGTTCGGTGGCGATCCGGTGCTGGATCTCCTCGCGGTCGGGCGCCGTCGGAATGACCACCTCGATACCTGCCTCGGTGAACGGCCGGAGGAAGAAGTCGTTGGTCTCCGGTGACATCGTGAACCCCGTGCCCAGGAGCAGCACCCGGGTGGCGTTCCTGTCGGCGGCCTCGTCCCGTACCGCCTCCACGGCACTGACCAGCGGGACCGGGGAGCGCTCCACCAGCCGGTCGAAAATGAGGTGCGGGGTGATCGCACTCAGGCTGACCACCCGTGCGCCGGCGGCGACAAGGTTGTCCACTGCGGCAGCGAAGTAGTCGGTGAGCCCGTCGGTGTCGTTCGCGCCGAGATGGCGGAAGACCTCGAAGACGCTGAGCGACTCGATCGTCAGTTCGGGGAGCACCTCCTCCCCGCACCGCTGCTGAACCCCGGTGGTCAGGGCCCGGTAGTACAGCTGGGTGGACTCCGGTCCGGTTCCTCCGATGAGGCCGAGTTTTCGCATGGTGTTCATGATCCCATGGCTACCACAGCCAGAGTATCCTCGGCCAGTACCTGCAGGTCAGCGTCGTCCAGATCGTGGACGGTCAGTCTCAGATGCCGATCCTCACCCGTCCCGGTCAGCGCGAACTGCTCACCGGTCCGCACGCGCCATCCCCGTGCCGCCAGTCGTGCTGCAGCCCCCTGTGCCGGGACCGGCAGGGTGAGCCACACGTTGAGCCCGTCACCGGGGGCGGCGACGACCGGCGTCCCGGCAAACATCCGGACGACGTCCGCATTCCGCCTGGCGTAGTACTCCCGTGCCTGACGGATACGGTCTGCGGTGGTGCCGTCATCCAGCATGACGGTCACGATGCGCTGCAGGATGTGGCTCACCCACGTCGTCCCTGCACTGAGACGTCGTCGTAGCCGACCCACCGTGTCATCGTCGGCTGCGACCACCGCCAGCCGGAGGTCGGGTCCGAGGAACTTGGAGACCGACCGGACCAGCGCCCAACGCCGGTGCCCCTCACCGATGATGCTGTGGTAGTCACTGGTGGACAATCGCGAGAAATGGTCGTCCTCCACCACCAGGACGTGGGGGTGGGCCTGCAGGACCTCACGGAGCTCGGCGGCGCGCCCGGCGGTCAGGCTGGCACCGGTGGGGTTGTGCGCCCGGGGCGTGCACACCACCGCACGAACCCCGGCCTGCAGCGCGGTCCGTAACCCGTCCGGGGTCATCCCCTCAGCGTCCACCGGCACCGGTACGGGGCGGTAGCCGGCCAGCCGGACCGAGTTGATGCTGGTGAGAAAGCAGGGGTCCTCCAGGGCCACGCCGTCCCCGCGGGTCAATGACTGTGCCAGCAGCCGTTCCACCGCGTCAACCGCCCCGGCGGTGAGCACGACCCCGAAGTCTCGTGCGTGATCTGCCGAGATCCACCGGCGCGCCCAGCGCTCCACCTCTTCGTCCAGGGAGTCGCCGCCGTACAGGACAGCCGGCTGGTCCATCGTCGCCAACAGTGCGAAGGCGTCCCTGGGGTCGGGCAACCAGGTGGCCCCCGGATTGCCGTGACCGATGTCCCGGAGGGTTCCTCCACCCGCACTGCCCTCCTCCGACATGGGGGTAGCACCGGTGACGGCGGTGCCGGCGCGGCCGCGGGTGGAGACCGTCCCGGTGGTGGCGAGTCGCCGGTAGGCGGAGACGACGGTGTTCCGGTGCACGCCGAGCTCACCGGAAAGTGCCCGGACCGAGGGCAGTTGCTGGCCCGGGGCCAGGTCTCCACGATCGACGAGTTCCCGGACGGAGTCGGCGATACTCTCGGCCGAGTCTCCGGCGATCATCGTGGTAGTGTTTGGCATATGCCAAACACTACCGGAACGTCAGAACGGACGGCACTCGCCGCCAGGGTCATCGAGGAGTCCACCCTCGACGCGGTCATCGTCGCCGACCGCTCGGGGAAGGTCACACTGTGGAATGCAGCCGCCGAAGACATGTTCGGCTACCCGGAGTCCGAGGCGCTCGGCCAGTCACTGGACCTGATCATCCCGGAGAAACTCCGGGGACGGCACTGGACCGGCTGGGACAGGGTCATGGACACCGGGGTCACCAACTACGGCACAGATCCGTTGACCGCCCCTGGTATGACCAGGGACGGGCAACGGATCTCACTGGAGTTCTCGATCGTCCTACTCAAGGACGCCAACGGCACGGTGGAGGGTGTCGGGGCGATCCTGCGGGACGTCACCGCACGCTGGGAGGCGGAACGGGAACTACGCCGACGGGTGCGGGAGCTCGAGAACCGGGACTGATCAGGCCTGGGACAGGTGATCAGCGGCGCGGGCGATGGCCAGCTCCTCGTTGGTCGGGATCACCAGGACCTTGACGGCGGAGTCGTCGGTGGAGATCACGCGGGGCCCTTCAACGCCCTCATCGTTGTTGTTGCGAGACTCGTCGATCTTGATCCCGAAGTTCTCCAGGTCAGCCATCGTGTCGCGGCGGATACCGACGTGGTTCTCGCCGACGCCGGCGGTGAACACGACGGCATCCAGGGAACCGAGCTGCAGCATGAAGGCACCGACGTAGCGACGCACGCGGTGGACGTAGATGTCGTAGGCCTCCTGCGCGTTGTCGTCGCCCTCGTTGATCAGTTCCTGGATCAGGCGGAAGTCATTGGCACCGGCGAGGCCCTTGAGACCCGAGCGTTTGTTGAACAGCGTATCGATCTCGTCGATGGTCATCTTGCCCTCGCGGTAGAGGTGGAAGATGATACCGGCGTCGATGTCACCGGTACGGGTACCCATGACCAGACCCTCCAGCGGAGTCAGACCCATGGTGGTGTCCACCGGCTTACCGCCACGCACCGCGGCCATGGAGGCACCGTTGCCCAGGTGGAGGGTGATGTGGTTGATGTCCTCGGCATCCTTGTTGACCAGCTTGGGGACCAGTCCGGAGACGTACTCGTGGCTGGTGCCGTGGAAGCCGTAGCGACGGATGTTGTACTGGTCGGCGACCTCACGGTTGAGGCCGTAGCGGGACGCGTACTCCGGCAGCCCGTGGAAGAAGGCGGTGTCGAAGACAGCGACGTGCTCCACATCTGGCAGCAGGGCGCGGGCGTTCTCGATGCCGTCGATGTTCGCCGGGTTGTGCAGTGGGGCCAGCGGCACCAGACCACGGATCTCGTCGACGACCTTGTCGGTGATGATCACCGGCTCGGAGAAGTGGGATCCACCGTGGACCACACGGTGCCCCACCGCGGAGATGTCGAGGTCCTGCGGGCCGACACCCAGCAGGGACATCATGCCGAAGGCACGCTCAAGGCCCACGGAGTGGCTGAGGATGGGACGACGGTCCTCGATGGTCTGGTCTTCGGTGATCAGCTTGATGTGTCCGCGGCTCTCGCCGATCTGCTCGACGAGACCGGAGAGGAACGGCCCTTCCATCGCATCGGCGTTCAGGTCGATGACTTGGAACTTGATGGAGGAGGAACCGGAATTGAGGACGAGAACATACTTGGTCATGAGCTTCTGAGGGCCTTTCGGGCTAGTTTCCGGCCTGGATGGCGGTGATGGCGACGGTGTTGACGATGTCCGGGACGGTGGCTCCTCGGGACAGGTCGTTGACGGGCTTGTTCAGTCCCTGCAGGATCGGGCCGACGGCCAAGGCGTCGGCGGTGCGCTGCACGGCCTTGTAGGTGATGTTTCCGGCGTTGAGGTCCGGGAAGACGAAGACGGTGGCCTTGCCGGCGACCTCGGACTCCGGCATCTTCTTCTGGCCGACGGACTCGACGACGGCGGCGTCGAACTGCAGCGGGCCATCGATCTCCAGGTCGGGAGCGGATTCCTGGGCGATCTTCACACCTTCGGCGACGGCCTCGACATCCTCACCGGCACCGGAGGCACCGGTGGAGTAGGACAGCATGGCGACCTTGGGCTCGATGCCGAACTGGGCGGCGGTCTTGGCGGAGACCACGGCGATCTCGGCAAGCTGCTCCGGGGTCGGGTTCGGGTTGACCGCACAGTCACCGAATGCCCACAGCACGCCGTCCATGACCATGAGGAAGATCGAGGAGACGATGGAGGCGTCCGGCGAGGTCTTGATGATCTGGAAGCTGGGCTTGATGGTGTGCGCGGTGGTGTGGGCGGCACCGGAGACCATGCCGTCGGCCATGCCGAGGTGGATCATCATCGTGGCGTAGTACGAGATGTCCTTCATCGTCTCGCGGGCCTCGTCGAGCGAGACACCCTTGGCCTTGCGCAGCTCGGCGAACTCCTCGGCGAAGCGCTCCAGGTCGGACCCCTTGGTCGGGTCGGTCAGCGTGGCCGAGCTGAGGTCGAGGCCGAGCTCGTGGGCGCGGGCGGCCATCGTGGCGGGGTCGCCGAGGATGGTCAGGTCGCAGACCCGGGCGGCCAACAGCTGGTCGGCGGCCTCGAGGATGCGGTCGTCGTCGCCCTCCGGCAGGACGATGTGGGCCTTGGCAGCGCGGGCCTGGATGATCAGGTTGCGCTCGAAGGACTCCGGGCCGATGACCGGGGTGCCGGGCTCGGCGTCCAGACATGCGGTGACGGCGACGAAGGGCACGGCGGTGCCTTCGGCTTCCAGGGCGGAGGACGATGCGTCCGGGTGGTCCAGCACGCTGATGCCGCGCGGGGTCCGGCCGGACCGCACGAGCTGGCCGGAGACCTGCTGCAGCTGGAGGTGGTCCTGCTCCCCACCGGCGACGAGGAAGTGCCCCACTCCGGCGGCTGCGGCGAGCCGTGAGTCGAACATCGGCTCACCGGTGCCGATGAGGACACCGCCGTCAGTGGTGAGGGCGGTCCCCAGTGCGGCTCCGAAATCCGGCGCCGAGGGACGCAGGGTGTCGAAGATGTCGGTCACTGATCCCGACAGGTGGGCGATGAGATCGTCTCGGCGTCCTGCCCCGGTCGCGATCGGACTGAGCACTGCTCGAACAGTCACGGTCTCTCCTTCATAACTCGACTGTTCCGCCGCTAACCGTGACACCCACGTGTGATTGGTCACATCTTGTTGACCATCTGGCTCATCGCCATGGAGACCGTTGCGACGGAATCTTGTGCGCTACCTACACCGACCTATTGTGCCGTGAAAAGCAACCAGTGCCCAACGATGGCCTGTTCGCCGAGTCTCACTACCCCCAATATTGTGTCCTACCCCACTACGCCGGGGGTGGTTTCCCCGACGCTCCCCTCTCAGAGAGTATCTGTGCGGATAACTACCCGTGGATGATCCGGGTCATCGTCGGCGTCGGTGGGCGCCGGCTCCACGACAGCCGCAGCACGACGTGTCCGGCCCAGCGACCGCAGCACCACGGTGATGCACAGCCCGGCCACGGTGGCGGCGATCGCGACGCCGATCCACCCCATCGAGGCGGAGACCCGTAGTCCGTTGAGCAACACCAGCAGCGCGCCGACCAGACCGCCGAGGATGTCGGGGCGGATCTTGGTGACCACCCAGGCGGCGATCGGGGCCGCGATCACGCCGCCGATCAGCAGGCCCAGCACCGGCTGCCACGAGTCGTGCACGGCCTCGAGCCCGACGATGAACCCGGCGGAGGCGGAGACGGCCACCAGGAACTCGGCGGTGTTCACCGTGCCGATGATCTTGCGCGGCTGACTGCGTCCCACACTCATCAGCGTCGATGTGGTGACCGGCCCCCAGCCGCCGCCACCGGAGGCGTCGAGGAAACCGCCGCCCAGTCCCAGGGCGACCAGACCGACCCGGGAGCGTCGACCGTTCCCGGCCGGCGGGGTGTCCTCGGTGGAGCCTGTGGAGGACCGTCCCCACGGCACCAGGACGCTACGGACCAGGACGTAGCCGCCCAGCAGGAGCAGCAGCAGCGACACCACCGGCTCGGCGGACTCGGCGGACAGACCGGACAGGACCGTCGCGCCGGCGAAGGCACCGACGGCACCCGGAATGCCGAGGAAGATGACGGTCGGCCAGTGGACGTTGTTGAGGCGCCAGTGGGCCAGCCCGGAGAACAGCGTGGTGCCGACCTCGGCGAAGTGCACTGCGGCACTGGCGTAGGCCGGCGCCATGCCGGAGAGGATGAGCATGGTGGTGGCGGTGACGCCGAAGGCCATACCCAGTGCACCGTCGACCAGCTGTGCCGCCAGGCCGGCGAATGCGAACATCAGCAGTTGCACGCCTACTCCTCTATCTCTCTCGGTCGGTTACAGTGTCATTCACCCGTGTGACGACGAGCGGGGCGACGTCCTCCCCCAGTGGTTCTCCGAGCTGCACCCCCGGCTCGCCGGACAGTGCCCGGACAGCCAGGTCCCACAGGGTGCCCGGTGAGAAGAACAGTGGCTGGACGGCGACGTCCCCCACCGACCGGCAGTGGGCGAGCAGGGCGTCCGTCCCGGTGCCGTCGCCACCGGTGGCGACGACGGCGTGGCCGGGAACCCCGAGGAGCTCCCCGACCCGTGCGGCCAGTGCCGCGACGGTGTCATTGGCCCCGGGGACCGTCGACCCCACGGAGTAGAGCACCAGGTGGTCGGTGTCCCCGACCCGCCCGGCGATGACCTCGGCGAGGTCCTCACCGAGGCCCACCGGAGCGGCGAGGTGCAGCTGCACCCCGCTGGCCTCGCTGGCCTGTTCCAGGGCGTCCGGGACGTCCTGCCGCAGGTGGAAGGCATCGGTGAACAGCAGGGGGACGACCACGGCCGCCTCATGCCCGGACACCCCGAGCAGTCGGGTGACCTCGGTCAGGGTCAGCGGGGAGAAGTCCAGGTGGGACGCCACGGCGCGGCGTCCGCTGAGATCCTCGACCGCCGCGGCGATCCGGGAGACCGCCGCATCGGCCTGCGGGTGACGGGAGCCGTGGGCCAAACACACGACAGGAAGCATGTCGGCCATCGACCCAGGTTCCTCAGTTGCTCTCGGTGACCAGGCCGGCGGTAAGGGTGTCACCGGAGCCGGGGTTGATCAGCAGGAAGGAACCGACGCGGCCGCCACGGCGGTAGGCCTCGAACGGCAGCGGCTCGGCGACGGTGATCCGCACCTCGGCGATGTCGTTGAGGGCCAGCTCGGAGCCGAGGTCTGCTGTCTCGTCCGCATCGAGGATGTGCACGCGGCGCACGATCTCGTCGACCCGGGCGCGCACGGTGGCGGCACCGTAGCGCAGCAGCACATTGCCGCGCAGCTTCACCGGGGTCTCGGAGAGCTGGAAGACGAGTCCGGTGACCTGGTTGGACGCCTCCGGGATGCTGTCGTCCTCGGTGGCGGTGGCGATGAGGTCGCCGCGGGCGATGTCGATGTCGTCGGCCAGGCGCAGCGTGACGGACTCGCCGCGTTCGGCGGTGGTCTGCTCGCCGCCGGGGCCGTCGATGCCGGCCACGGTGGTGGTGCGTCCGTCGGCGCCGCCGACGGTGACGGTGTCACCGACGGAGACCGATCCGGACGTCAGGCGTCCGGCGTAGCCACGGTAGTCGGTGGCGTGGTCGCGGATGACGAACTGCACCGGGAAGCGCAGGCCGCGGACGGTGCCGGCGTTGATCCGGGACGGACGGGCCTTCTCCAGGATGTCCAGCACGGTCGGGCCGGAGTACCAGGGGGTGTTGGCCGAGGCGGTGACGACGTTGTCGCCGAGCAGTGCGGAGGTCGGCACCACGTCCACCTTCGGCAGTCCCAGCTCGGCGGCCAGGGCGTGCACGTCGGAGGAGATGGACCGGAAGATGCCCTCGTCGAAGTCGACGGCGTCGATCTTGTTGACCGCCACGACGACGTGCGCGGTGCGCATCATCGCGGCCACGGTGAGGTGGCGCTTGGTCTGCTCGATGACACCGTTGCGGGCGTCGATCAGCACGATCACCAGGTCGGAGGTCGACAGGCCGGTGACCGTGTTGCGGGTGTACTGCACGTGTCCGGGGCAGTCGGCGAGGATGAAGGAGCGCTTGTCGGTGGCGAAGTAGCGGTAGGCCACGTCGATGGTGATGCCCTGCTCCCGCTCGGCGCGCAGGCCGTCGACCAGCAGCGACAGGTCGGGGTTCTCCAGTCCCTTGGCGGCGGAGACGCGCTCCACGGCCTCGTACTGGTCGGCGAGGATGGACTTGGTGTCGTGCAGCAGTCGTCCGACGAAGGTGGACTTGCCGTCGTCGACGGATCCGGCGGTGCACAGGCGCAGCGTGGGAAGGTCTGTCACGGCGACCTCGGTGTTTTCCAGGGTGGCGGCGGTCATCAGAAGTAGCCTTCCTTCTTGCGGTCCTCCATGGAGGACTCGGAGAGTTTGTCGTCGGCACGGGTGGCGCCACGTTCGGTGGTGGTGGACAGGCGGATCTCGTCGATGACGTCGTCGATCGTCGCGGCGTCCGAGAGGACGGCACCGGTGCAGGACATGTCGCCGACGGTGCGGTAGCGCACGGTCCTGGTCTCGACCGTCTCGCCCTCCTTCGGGCCGCCCCAGTCACCGGCGGTCAGCCACATGCCGCCGCGGTTGAAGACCTCGCGGTCGTGGGAGTAGTAGATGTCCGGGATCTCGACGTTGCGGGCCTTGATGTAGTCCCAGATGTCGGCCTCGGTCCAGTTGGAGATCGGGAAGACGCGGATGTTCTCGCCGGCCTGGTGGCGGCCGTTGTACAGACCCCACAGTTCCGGACGCTGACGCCGCGGGTTCCAGCCGCCGAAGGAGTCGCGCACGGAGAAGACGCGCTCCTTGGCCCGGGCCTTCTCCTCGTCGCGGCGGGCGCCGCCGAGGACGGCGTCGTAGTTGCGGTTCTGGATCGTCTCGACGAGCGGGACGGTCTGCAGCGGGTTGCGGGTGCCGTCGGGACGCTCCTGGATGGCTCCGGAGTCGATCCAGTCCTGGACGGCGGCGACGTGCAGCGTGATCCGCGGGTCCTCGGCGATCCGGTCGCGGAACTCGATGACCTCCGGGAAGTTGTGGCCGGTGTCGACGTGGACCAGCTCGAAGGGCACCGGGGCCGGGGCGAAGGCACGCTTGGCGCACTCCAGAACGACGACGGAGTCCTTGCCGCCGGAGAACAGCAGGGCGGGACGCTCGAACTGGCCGGCGACCTCGCGCAGGATCTCCATGGCCTCGGCCTCGAGACTGGCGAGGTGGGGGCTTAGTTTGGTTTCGGTGGCATCAAAGGCAGTAGTCACAGGTGAAGTCCGCATTCTGTCTTGGTGGAGTTGGCCCAGCGGCCGGAACGGGGATCCTCGCCGGGGGCGACGGGGAGGGTGCAGGTCTCGCAACCGATCGAGGGGTAGCCCTGCGTCGTCAGCGGATGCACGATCAGGTCGTGGGACTCGATGTAGTCCTGGACATCCTGGTCGGTCCACGCGGCGATGGGGTTGATCTTCAGCCGGCCGGTGCGGTCGACGTCGAGGATCGGGGTGTTCTTGCGCATTTCGTTGTCGACCCGCTTGACGCCGGAGATCCAGGCTTCGTAGGGGTTGAGCATCCGGGCCAGCGGCTCGACCTTGCGCATGCGGCAGCAGGCGGTGGGGTTGGACTGGTACAGGTCGCGGCCGTAGACCTCGTCCTGCTTCGCCACCGAGTAGACCGGCTCCACGGTGCGCAGCGGCAGGCTGTAGCGCTGCTGCACGTCACGGGCGACATCGAGGGTCTCGGCGAAGTGGTAGCCGGTGTCGAGGAAGACCAGCTCGGCCTCCTCGACCCGGTCCTGGGCCAGTTCGGCGAGCACGGTGTCCTGCATGGACAGCGTCACTGCCACGGTGCCGGTGGTGTGCTCGTTGACCCACTCCAGGATCTCCTCGGCGGTCGCGCCTTCGAGCTTGTCATTCCACTCGTCCACCAGTGCCTGGTGGGCGGCGGTCTGCTCCTCGGTGAGGTGGGTGGTGGTCGTCGGGGCGTCGGACGGGCTGACCTCCGGGTCCCGGAGGTCAGCCGGCTCCCGCTGGTCATCGGCGCGGGTGACGCCGACCAAACCGGTGAGTGCCGTGAAGCCGGCGGCCGGTCCTGTGTTCGTCATACCTGCTCTTCTCGCTTGCCTGGGGTGCGACAGACCGGTCGGTCTGTGCCGTGCCGCACCAGACTAGACCAGTCTGTCCGGCCCCGGCAACCGAGTTTCCTGATACCGTCACAAGTCCCATTTGTGACAGCAGGTAGACGACGTGAAAACTAGTAGACCGAGGGGTCTGTACAGCGGGGTTCAGCGCCCCTGCGACCAGACCGCCCACAGTCGTGCATAGCGACCCTGCGAGGCCACCAGACCATCGTGGGAACCCCGCTCCACGATCCGGCCGTCCTCCATCACCAGGATCTCGTCGGCCAGACGTGCCTGGTCCAGCCGGTGCGCCACGGTCAACGCAGTACGTCCCGCGGTCAGCCGTGCCGCCGCGTCCTCCAGCGCCGCCGCACCGGACGACCCAGCCTCCGCCGTCGCCTCGTCCAGCACGACGACCTTCGGGTCGCGCAGCAGCACCCGGGCCAGGGCGATCTGCTGGGCCACCACCGGGTCCGGGATCAGTCCGCGGGCACCGACGACGGTGCCCAGTCCGTCCGGCAACCGGGCGAACCACGCCCCCGCGCCCACCGCACGCAGCGCCTCGACCAGCGACTCGTCCCCGGCGTCCGGGGCGGCGAGAGCCAGGTCATCGCGCAGCGTCCCGGAGAAGGTGTGAACCTCCTGCGACACCAGCGCCAACCGGGCCGCCCGCTCATCATCAGAGAGCGCGGTCACCGGAACCCCGTCGACGGTCACCGCGCCACTCGTCGGTTCACGCAAGCCCGCGAGCAGCGTGGCCACCGTCGTCTTACCGGCACCGGACGCCCCGACCAGCGCCACCGTGCGCCCCGGCTCGATGGTGAAGGAGACGTCCTGCACCGCCCAGGACTCCGCGCCGTAGCGGAAGTCGACCCCGCGCAGCTCGACGGCACCCACCGGTGCCGGTGCCCCGGCGTCCTGCACCGGACGCGGCGGGTCCACCGTCACACCGACGATGCGGGCCAGCGAGGCATAGCCCGACTGGGCCACATCGAGGATGCGCATCACCTGCTGCAGCGGGCCACGCACTCGGATCAGCATCAACGTCGCGGCGGTGACTGAACCGACCCCGATCGCCCCGGCATCGACCAGGAAGAAGCCCAGGACCACTGCGGTGAGGAGCATGACCAGTTCAGCGATGAGCATCCAGTTCAGCAGCCGCACCATCACCCGGTTGGCGTTGACCGCGTTGACCACCACATCGCGGGACGCCTGGCCGACGCGGTCATGCATCTCGTCCTCCATGCGGAAGGCCCGCACCGTCGCCCGACCGTGGATCGCCTCCAGCACCCGGCGGGCACGCATGCCCATCGACGCCCGCTCGGCGGCGTACAGCGTCGGGGCCTTGCGCAGGTAGGACCGCGCAGCGAGCCAGTACACCGGCGACACCAGCACCACGACCAGCAGGAACCGCCAGTCCACGGTGAGCAGGCTCACCCCCGTGGCAGCGATGACGAACACCGCGCCCGACAGGATCGGCAGGGCCTCCATGATCGCCGAGGACACCTGGGCGACATCGTCGGTGGAGCGGGAGACCACGTCACCGGTACCGGCGCCCTCCACCTCGTGCATCGGCAGCCCCAGGGCGGTGCCGACCATGTCCTCGCGCAGGTTCGCGATCAGCCGTTCCGACAAGCGGGCCAGCAGGAAGTAGCCCGAACCATTGCAGACACCGGCGACGATGGCGACGACCACCATCAGCCCGGCGGTGCCCCACAGGTCGGTCTCCGTCCCGCTTCCGCTGACGATATCCACGATCCGGCCGAGCAGCCTCGGGATGGTCACGGTGCACCAGGCACCCACCGCCAGCAGGAGCACCGCCATGAGCGCCTGGCGGCGTGCCTGGGGCAGCCGCCGTGCCTGGGCGGCGATCTCACGTCGCGCCTGGGCCCAGGTCGCCAGGGGGAAGGTCCGGATCGGTTCGCCACCGTCGGACGCGGTGTTGATCGGTGCCAGTCCAGCGGCTCTCATCGGCTCACCCGCTCACTCACGAGGTCCAGGAGTTCGGCTGCGGTGGTCTCCGAGGCGGCGGCCACCTGCCAGGCCGGGGCGTCACTGATGACGATGACCCTTCGTCCACTGCCGTCGTTGTAGAGCGCACTGAGGCGCTCGGCGATGTGCTGCTCGGTGACCGAGTCCACCGCGGTGGTGGGGTCGATGAGCACCAGCAGTTCCGGGTCGGCCGCGACCGCACGGGCCAGCGCCACGCGCTGACGTTGACCGCCGGACAGACGGCGTCCCCCCTCCCCTACCGACCGGTCCGGCCCGCCGGGGATGTCGGAGCAGTCCGCCACCTCGAGTGCGGCAGCCGCCACCCGGGAGTCCGGATGGACGTTGTCACGCAGCGGACCGTCGAAAAGATCGGCGGCATGCGGGGCGACCACGACACGGTGCCTCGGCAGCCGGCGCATTGCATCGGCCAGCTCCCCGGCCGGTCCGTGGACCACGGTGACGCCGGAGGGGATGTGGGCGAGCACGGCGTCCGTCGCCGCGTCCGACGCCTCCTCCGGGTACGCGACCTCGGCGGTGAGTACCTCGACGACGCGGTGACCGGACGCCGCGGCGTTCGCCACGCGGGTGGCGAAGTTCTTGCCGAGCATCGTCATCGGCATGACGACGAACTGCGACAGGCCGACGATGGTGATCAGCTCACCGATGGTCAGCCCGTCGTGCAGGGCGATCCAGCCGGCACTCACACCGATGGCGACGACGTAGATCGCGCCGACGGACTCGGTGATCATCGTCAACCGCGCCTCGGCGGCGTTCGCCCGCACCGTGGCGTCGAAGGCGCGCGAGGAATAGCCCTGGTAGCGCTGACGCATGGTGCGGACCACACCCAACCCCTTGATGATGCGCAGGCCCTGCACCGCATCGGCGGCGACGGCGGCAGCCTCGGCCAGGGCCTGCTGGCGATCACGGGAGCGGTCGCGCAGCGGCCGGGCCGCCCGCACCGACAACGCGACCACCAGCGGAGCGCCGAGGAGCACGCCCAGTCCGAGCTGCCAGTGGATCGACAGCACCACGACGGCGACGTAGACGATCGAGGCGACCTCGGCGACCGGGAAGACGGTCATCACCACGATCTCGGCGGCCTTGTTCGAGTCCGTGCTGGCGATGGACAGCAGGCCACCGGCCGTACGTTCCCGGCCGGCGATGCCGCGCGGGTCCTGGATCCGGTCGGTGACCGTGGTGCGCAGGTCGTGACTGAGCTGCTGCATGGTCAGTTCCATGTAGCGTCGGGCGAACCAGACGCAGACGCCGTTGACGGCGAACAAGGCCACGAGCACCAACGACCAGAGCACCAGGCGGTCCAGTTCCCCGGTGGCCACCGCCTCGTCGATGGCGCGTCCGACCACGATCGAGGTCGTCGCATTACAGATGAAGCCGAACGCCATCCCCGCCATGGCGATGAACTGCCACGGGCGTTGAGCGAAAGCCAACTTCAGCAACCAGCGCCGGTCGTGCGGGTCGGGAAGTTTTGAGGGGGAGGTGCGCAGCAACCCCGATCGAATGGTGGACGCCATAAGGCGCCACCCTACCGGAAGTGTACCCTAACCTGCGAATACGCTCAGTCGGCGCCGCGGTCCACGCCCCGGTCGAGGTGACCGTGCAGTTTCACCGAGAACACCCGGCGGCAGTCCCGGCACTGCCAGGCGTTGTCGGTCTCGAAGTCGGGGAAGAGATTCTCCGAGGTGCAGTACGGGCAGTTCATGACGGTGGCCCTCCTGGGGTTGTGGTGTGCGGTCGGTCCGGGGATACGGTCGTTGGCGCTGTCCATCGGTACCTTCTGTTACCGCTACTGCAGCACGGCCTCGTCGGCACGCAACACCCAGTCGCGGAACTGCTCACCCTCGGCGCGCTGCTCCTTGTAGTGCTCCACGACCCGCACGACGTAGTCGTCCAGTTCGGCGGAGGTCACCTTGTGACCGCGCAGCTTCTTGCCCCAGTCCGGGTGCATGCCGACAGCACCGCCCAGGTGGACCTGGAAGCCCTCGACCCGGTTGCCGTTGTCGTCGGTGACGATCTGTCCCTTCAGGCCGATATCGGCGACCTGGGTACGGGCGCAGGAGTTCGGGCAGCCGTTGAGGCTGATCTTCAGCGGGACGTCCAGGTCCCCGAGACGCTCCTCCAGCTGGTCGGCCAGGGTGATCGCACGCTGCTTGGTGGTGACCAGGGCGAGCTTGCAGAACTCAAGGCCGGTGCAGGAGATGATGTCGCGTCGGAAGGACGACGGCTTGGCCGACAGGTGCTCGGCCTCCAGATCCTTCAGCAGGTCGTCGATCTTTTCCGACTCCACGTTGAGGAACAGCAGCTCCTTGTCCGGGGTGGTGCGCAGGTCGGTGATGCCGTGCTTCTCTGCGATGTCGGCCAGACGCTGCAGCTGGTCACCCTCGGTGTGACCCACGGTCGGCTTCACACCGACGTAGAACCGACCGTCGCGCTGCTCGTGCACACCGACGTGGTCGCGGTAGCCGGGGTTGACCTCCGGCTCGGGACCGTCGGCGAGCTTGTAGCCGAGGTAGTCCTCCTCGAGGATGCGGCGGAACTTCTCGATGCCCCAGTCGGCGACGAGGAACTTCAGCCGGGCACGGTTACGCAGCTTGCGGTAACCGTAGTCGCGGAAGATCCGGACCACGCCGGCCCACACCTCGGGCACCTTGTCGAGGGGCACCCAGGCGCCGAGACGCTGGGCGAACATCGGGTTGGTGGACAGGCCGCCGCCGACCCAGAGGTCGAAACCGGGACCGTGCTCCGGGTGCTCGGAGCCGATGAAGGAGATGTCCTGGATCTCGTGGGTGACGTCCTGACGCCGGTTGCCGGAGATGGCGGACTTGAACTTACGCGGCAGGTTGCAGAACTCGTCGCGGGTCAGCCAGTTCTGCTTGATCTCCTTGATCGCCGGGGTGGCGTCGATGATCTCGTCCTTGGAGATACCGGCGACCGGGGACCCCAGCACCACGCGCGGGACGTCACCGCAGCCGAAGAAGGTGTCCAGGCCGACGGAGGCCAGACGGTCCCAGATCTCCGGGACGTCCTCGATACGGATCCAGTGCAGCTGGATATTCTGGCGGTCGGTGAAGTCGGCGGTGCCGCGGGCGAAGTCGGAGGAGATGCCGCCGATGACGCGCATCTGCTCGCTGCTCATCACCCCACCGTCGAGACGGACACGCATCATGAAGTAGCGGTCCTGCAACTCGGCGTTGGTCAGCAGGCTGGTCTGCTCACCGTCCATGTCCTGACGGCGCTGGGTGTACAAGCCGATCCACTTGAAGCGGGGGGCGAGGTCCTCGGCGGGGATCGAGTCGAAGCCCTGCTTGGCGTAGATCTCGCGCACGCGGTCGGCGACGGCGAGGCCGGCGTCCTCCTGCTTGATGCGCTCGTCGTTGTTCAGCGGGTCCTTGCCGTCGATGAGCCACTGGCCCACGGGCTTCGGCGCCTTGCGGTCGGCCTTCTCCTCCTCGGTGAGCACCTTCGGTGCCGGCGGGGCATCGGCGATGGCCTGGTCGAGTGCCTTGGCGGCCTTGCTGACGGCCTTGCCGGCCTTCAGCTCATTCCAGCGGGCTTTGCGTGCGGCGGAGAACAGGTCCTTGTTGTCCGGGTCGGCGTCGGTGGCGGCCTCGGCCTGCTTGGTGGCCTCGGCGAATTCGGCCTGCTCGGCTTCGGCTGCGGCGAGTGCCTCGCGGGCGGCGATGACACTGGGGTCCTCGGGCGCGGGCTCCGCGACCTCCGGCTCGCTCTCAGCCTCGGTCGGGGTGTCGCCGTTGGCGATCTGGGACGCCCGGAGCGCCTCGGCGGCCTGCTGTTGCGCGGCGCGCACGGCGGTCGCGGCGGCGGCCATTTCGACATTACCGGGCGCTGCGGCGGCGCGCTCCGCGGCGTCGGCGGCGACGGTGAGGACGGATGATCCTGCCTGCACCAGGGACACCGCCTCCTGCAGGCTGGCTCCGCCGGTGGCGGCAGTCTCTTCAGGTGAGGCAGTTTTCTCCGCGTTCTCCGCGTTCTCCGCAGCTCCGTCGGTGCTATCTGCACCATCTGCTGCGGCGACACCGTCATCACCGTTCTCCTCGGCAGCCTTGACTGCCTTCTTCAGCGCACGGTTGGCTTTGCGCACTGCCGAGCGGGCGCGACGTGCGGTCGCGGCGAGCTTCTTGTCGTCCGGGTCTGCGGAAGTCGCGGTCTCGGCCTCGACAGCGGCCTTCTCTGCCTCCGCCACCAGTCGCTCGGCCTCGGCGACCGTCGGGATTCCCGCGGGGGCGGCGGGTGCAGCCTCGGCGACGGGCTGGGGCTCCTCAGCCGGCTGCGCTTCGTTCTGCTCAGGCTGCTCAGGCTGCTCAGTCTGCTCAGCCTGTTCAGCCTGCTCAGCCTGCTCAGTGGACCCGCCGAGCTCCTCGACCTTCGCGGCTGCGCGCTTGAGCGCCTTGCCGGCCTTCATCTCGTCCCAGCGGACCTTACGCGCTGCGGAGAACAGGTCCTTGTTGTCCGGGTCGGCGACGGTGGCAGCCTCCGCCTCCTTCAGTGCGGCGACGAGCTTGCCCTGCTCGACCTCGAGCTTCGCGTACTCCGCCTGCGCCTGCTCCAGCTCGGACTGTGGCTCGGTGCCCTCCAGCTCAGTCAGTGCGTCCTGCGCCTTCTTGAGCGCGCGGGAGGTGCGGCGCTGCGCGTTCTTCGCGAGACGCGCCTCGTCCGCGAGGGCGTCATTGTCAGGGTCCGCCTTGGATGCCTCCGTCGCCTTACGTGCGGCGATGGCGGCATCCTCCTTCTCGCTTGCGGCCTTCTGCACCGCAGCCTGGGCGTCCTGAAGAGCGGTGGGCGTCATGTCAGTCGCCGCCTCGGTCGCCGTAGTCATCAGGTCCTCTTCTCTGGGGGTCGCGCAGTGGGTCATGCAGTGTGGGGTACAGACAACTCAGTCTGTTCCGTTCTCGTCGCACTAGACTAGACCGATCTGTCCGCGGACACAACGTAGGCAGCACTCACCCGCAAAGCACGAGGTCACAGCAGTCCCCCCGGTAAATCCTTGCAGTAGACAGACCGAGTGGTCTATAGTCTGCTTCCGTCAGCGCGGAACCCCGTCTGCCCTCCCGAGCTCTTCAGTTCGACAGTAGGGGAGGCTAACATGGTGAGATATCCGCCCACGTAACACCGAAAAGGACCCAGCATTCATGTCTGACAACCGACCGCTCCGCGTCGCCGTCATCGGATCCGGCCCGGCCGGCATCTACGCCTCGGATGCCCTGATGAAGTCGGGCAAGGACGTCTCCATCGATATCTACGAGAAGATGGCCGCCCCCTTCGGCCTGATCCGCTACGGTGTCGCCCCCGACCACCCGCGCATCAAGGGCATCATCAAGGCGCTGCACAAGGTGCTGGACAAGCCGCAGATCCGCCTGCTCGGCAACATCAACGTCGGTGTGGACATCACCCTCGAGGACCTGAAGAAGCACTACGACGCCGTCATCTACGCCACCGGCGCCACCGATGACCGCGACCTCAACATCCCCGGCGGTGAGCACACCTTCGGTGCCGGAAAGTTCGTCGGTTTCTACGACGCCAACCCGCACTTCGACGAGGCCTGGAACGTCGATTCCGAGTCCATCGCCGTCATCGGCGTCGGCAACGTCGGCCTGGACATCGCCCGCGTCCTCGCCAAGACCGCCGACGAGCTGCTGGTCACCGAGATCCCGGACAACGTCTACGAGTCACTGAAGACCAACAAGGCCAAGGAAGTCCACGTCTTCGGACGCCGCGGCCCGGCCCAGGCGAAGTTCACCCCGCTGGAACTCAAGGAGCTCAACCACTCCGACACCATCGAGGTCATAGTCAACCCCGAGGACATCGACTACGACGAGGGTTCCGAGGCCGCCCGGCACAACTCCAAGATCACCGACCAGGTGTGCACCATCCTGGAGAACTACGCCGTCGCCGAGCCGAAGGACGCACCGCACAAGCTCTACCTGCACTTCTTCGAGTCCCCGGTCGAGGTCAAGCACGACGCCAACGGCAAGGTCACCGGCCTGGTCACCGAGCGGACCGAGCTCGACGGCAATGGTGGTGTCACCAACACCGGCGAGCTCACCGAGTGGAACGTCGGCCAGGTCTACCGCGCGGTCGGCTACAAGTCCGACGAGCAGGCCGACATCCCGTGGGACGGCAAGGAGAACGTCATCCCCAACGTGGGTGGCCGCGTCCTGACCGAGGGCCCCACCGCCGACGGCATCGCCGGCGTCCCGGGCTCCGCCGACCCAGAGGCCGAGCTGCGTGAGACCCTGCCCGGTGTCTACGCCACGGGCTGGATCCGCCGTGGCCCGGTCGGCCTGATCGGCAACACCAAGGGCGATGCGAACGAGGCCGTCGCCAACCTGGTCGCCGACCACGACAACGGCATCGGTTTCTCCCCGGAGGACCCCTCCGAGGACGGCGTGATCGAGCTGCTGCACTCCCGCGGTGTCGACTACTCGACCTGGGAGGGCTGGTACAACCTCGACGCCCACGAACGCGCGCTCGGTGAGGCCGAGGGCCGTGAGCGCAAGAAGGTCCGCGAGCACGACGAGATGGTCCGCTACTCCTCCGGCGAGGCCCGCGTGAAGGCTTAAGGCCCCGCGCCGCATCGACATAGACGGAGAGGTCACTCCAGAGCACCTGGAGTGACCTCTCCGTCTATGTCGTCACTCCACCGTCCCCTCCGTCAGCCGCACCATACCCAGCGGTAGGCCGGTGTCCGAGGGGAACATCAGCCCGTCGGCAGTGGCGTCCACGGTGACCTGCTCACCGATATAGTTGTCCCAGTTGATCGAGCTCAGCGAACCATAGGGGGTCGCCAGGCTGATCTCGGAGACCGTCTCATCCCTGGTCTGCCCAGGGCTGCCGGACTGCTGCGCGCTCACCGGCGTCGGACTGTCCAGCTGCAGCACGACATAGATGTCGCTCGTCGGTTCACCATTGGGCGTGCGCCCACCCTCCATGAGTTCACCGGCGGTCATCTCGACGACAGTCCCGGTGAGGGCGAACTCGCCGTCGGACGGCTCCGGGGAGGAGCCCCGGTCCGGTGCCGGGCCGGACGCAGAACTCCCCCTGGTCGGGTTCGGGGCGCCGTTGCTGCTGTCGGACGTCCCGTCCGACTGCTCGCCGTCGACACAGACGTCCCCGACACTCCCCCACTCGATCTCGGCCTGCAGAGACTCCAGGTCATCGGGCTTCTGGTCCAGGCGGAAGTCCCACCCGTCGCCGGTCTCCACCATCTCCGAGCCGTCGACCGTCCACTTCTCGGTGGTGTACTGCCCGGTCCCCGACTGGCCTTCGGAGCTCAGCAACCCGGATCCGTCCGAGGCCGCATGCAACTCCGCCCGGAAGCCACCGGCGGATGCTGCCCCGGCGTAGAAGTTCCGGTCGATCCGGGTGAGCTCGTCACCGTCCTCACCGGCAGCGAAGACCTGGGTGGCGCTGATGTGGTTGCCGACCGCCCGGACCAGCAATTCGTCCTCCCCGTCACCGGTGATGTCCACCAGCGCGAACTCGAAATCGCCGGTGAGATGGCGGTCCGCACCAGTCACCACGTCGTCCTCGAAATCCGCGACGTCCAGCTCCTCGGCGACCGTGCAATACGGGTCGGCGGTCGGCTCCGCGGCGCTGTCCGTGCTCTCGGTACTGGCGGTACCGCCGTCGGACCCACACGAGGTGAGCATCAGGACGGTACCCGTCATCGCCGCAGCACTCCTGAGGGCACGCCGAACATCACGGTTCATGATCCACTCCCAAGCTTCACCTATCAAAATTGATATCCCATATACATCCTACCTTGGATGAGCCTGACAATAACGCCGGTCTTTCCATTGTCACCCACCATCCCCTCGTCCCGACTGCGTGACCTCCTACAGGTCGCAACACACGAAACAACTATGTGACCAGGACGAGACCTTCGGCAGCACCGGATTGTTCCGGAAACGTGGCCGACAGTTCACTGTTCCACTCACATAGCCCACCCTGTCCGACTATCCTGAACCCATGACAGACGCAACAGACACCACCGTCACCGGACCGACTGTTCACGTCACCGGCAAGCAGCTCCTCGCGATGCAGCCCCAGCAGGTTCACGCTCTCTACAAACTGCGCGTCGACGTATTCGTCAACGAGCAGCGGGGCTGCTTCGCCGAGATCGACGACACCGACGCCGAGCCCGGCACCCACCATGTCATGGCCTACGTCCACCCCGGTTCCGGCCCGGACTACCCGTGGGGAAACGCCGACCCTGGCTCGCCGCTGCGACTGGTCGGCACCGTGCGAGTCTTCGGCCCGCCCGAGCAGCAGCACATCGGTCGCCTGTGCGTCCACCCCGACTTCCGCGGCTTCGGCATCGCCAGCCAGCTGGTGGACGACGCCTTCGAGGTCATCAAGGGCCGAGCTGCCGCACTGGACCCGAACGTGCAGAAGACCGAGGTCAAGATCGAAGCACAGACCTACCTGATGCCCTTCTACAAGAATTATGGCTTCGAGGCGATCGACGAGCCCTTCACCGCCGAGGGTATCGAGCACCAGGAAATGCGCGTCACCCTGGACTAGGGGCACCCCTCGCCGGCGAGCCCGCGTCAACCGGCACCGCTGCCACCCATGGCAGCGGTGCCTTTTTCTCTGCCCGGACGCCCCTGGGAGTATTCATCACGAATTGCGTCGGCCAACAGAGCGGTAGCCGACCGTGCGTCCTGCGTCGAGTGCCCGTCTTCGCCGAGATGCTCCCGTCTCGCCTGGTCAAGGGGGCCGGCCACCCCAGGAACCCACTCCCCCGCCTGTGCTGCCGCCACGTGCTTCGAGACGATCCGTCCGGTCCGGACGGTGACCAGGATCCGCGCCAACGTCAACAGCGCATTGCGTTCATCGCCGTCGACACCGGCCAGGACGTCCGGCAATGCGCCCATCATCGCGGCCCGCAACTCCGACGCTGACACCGGTTCCAGCAGTTGATCCGGGTGCGGACCGCGTAACGTACGTGACGCATCCAGTGCCGTTGCACGGAGCACCACCGCATCAGGGTCGCTGACCGGGCGAGACAGAGCCCCGGCGGCGATCTCCGCGCGGAGCCATTCGCCGTACTGGTAGTCGATCCGACGGGGACTGCCGTGTTCCACGAGCACCGTCAACTCGACCGGACGTCGCGACGACACCGCCGGATCATCGGCATGGCCCGACCATCCCGAGACCTGCAGCAACAGCGCAGACAACTGGTGTCGTTCCGCCTGGTTCAAGCTCCTCCGAACGATGACGAGCAGGTCAACATCACTGTGGACCGTGAGACCGGACGTCACCGCTGACCCGTACAGATACACCCCACGCACTCCGCCGGGATCATGGGTGTCGAGATGCTCGAGAATCAACGGCACGGCAGGTTCAGAAGCCACAGCAGAAAGCTCGTCCACCTGTCCCAGGGTACGGGGGCCGCCGGTTTTCCATCCCGTGGCCGGTCGCCGATAGAGTGACCTGCGTGGGAACCAAAGGAACCAACTCCGAGACACGCATCCTCCTCTACTACCAGTTCACCCCGATCGCCGATCCGGTTGCGGTGATGCTGTGGCAGCGCACCTTGTGCGAGTCGCTCGGGTTGCGCGGGCGCATCATCATCAGCCCACACGGGATCAACGGCACCGTCGGCGGTCCCCTGGACAGCGTGAAGCTCTACATCCGCCGCACCCGCGAGTTTCCGGGGTTCAAGGACATGGAGTTCAAGTGGTCGGCCGGCTCCGCCGAGGACTTCCCGAAACTGTCGGTGAAGGCCCGCGAAGAGATCGTGAGCTTCGGGGCCCCCGAGGAGCTTGCCGTCGACGTGGACGGTGTCGTCGGCGGTGGCACGCATCTGAGCCCGCAGCAGGTCAATGAGCTTGTCGAGGAGCGGGCGGAGGTTGGTGAGGAGGTCGTGTTCTTCGACGGTCGCAATGCGATGGAGGCGCAGATCGGGAAGTTCCGGAACGCCGTGGTGCCGGATGTGACGACCACGCATGACTTCATCACCGAGATCGACTCCGGCAAGTACGACGATCTCAAGGACCGTCCGGTGGTCACCTACTGCACCGGCGGCATCCGTTGCGAGGTGCTCAGCGCCCTGATGCGCAACCGTGGGTTCAACGAGGTGTACCAGATCGACGGCGGTATCGTCCGCTATGGCGAGCAGTTCGGTGACAAGGGCCTGTGGGAGGGCTCGCTGTATGTCTTCGACAAGCGGATGCACATGGAGTTCAGTGAGGACGCCGCACAGCTCGGCCACTGCGTGCACTGCGGCGAGGCGACGAACACCTTCCACAACTGTGTGAACGAGGACTGCCGCGAGATGGTCCTGCTGTGCGACTCCTGCGCCGCGTCGCCCGCCACCGCGCATTGCGGTAGCGAGACCTGTCAGTCCGTCGGCGCGCACCTGTAGCCCGGCTCCGCTGCTTTATCGAGGACCGGGGATGGGGGGTCTGCCTCGTCAGGCCGGGGCCCCGAGGTGCGCCGGTGACAGGGGGCCGGCAGCTGTGGTGGTGGCGGTGATCTTCCCTGGCCCTGCCCAGTGCAGGGTGACTGCATCATCCGGGCTGGTCACTCGCCATACCCCCAAGGTCTTCAGTTGGTGGTGGGTCCGGCACAACGCGATCCCGTTCCCCACACTGGTCGGCCCGTCGCTGGTCGGATCGGTGTGCGGCGAGCTGACCAGTGTAGTTGGCAAGATGGACACTATCCCCGGTAACGGGGCCTGGACCCCGGGTTTATGGGGTGGCCGGTTGGTTGCCGGTGCCGTCCCCGGTTAGAGCGGGATCACCTCCCCTTGGTTGTGGGAGGGAGTTAGGCCCCGGCGCTGGTCGAGATGATGTACCGCCGGTTCAAACATTTCACGGCACCCGGACGCGGTGCCACAGATTCGAAGGAGATCAAGATGATCAATGTGAACGAGCCAATCCCCTACGCACTCCCAGACTATGATCTACCAGTGAACTACTGGCCCACCGAGGAGTCCGCATGACCGACATCGCAACCACTACAGCCCGCGACCGTGCCGAGCGCATCCGCGCTAAAGCGGCTGACCTACTCCAGGAGATCACCGAAGCTTTCGAGAATCGAGACCACATCACTCTCGGCTACCGGACGTGGGGTGAATACTGCCGTGCGGAGTTCGACGGTCGTATCGCCCTGCCGAGGGTGAAGGGTGACCGGGTAGAGCTGTGCGCCGCGCTGGTAGATGCTGGACTGTCCCAACGTGCCGTTGCGGAGGCTACCGGCTTGTCTCGGAACACGGTGTCCAAGTATGTGGCACCCCCGGCTCAAATTGAGCCACCCGCGAAGTTCACCATTCCCACCACCATCGAGGGAGTCCGAGAGCTGAGCGATAAGATACGAGCAATCGACGTGCAGCTCTATGAGAAGCTGATCCAGCTCTATGAGGGTAGGGCCTGGGAGGCGCTGGGCTACGCGACGTGGGATGAGATGGTTCAAGATAAGTGGCCGAAGTTGAACTTTACGATCCCATTCGAACAGCGCCGCAGCAGCGTCGAGTCAATGTCTTCGAGACGCG
>DWVP01000019.1 GCA_019120175.1 Candidatus Corynebacterium faecigallinarum | reverse complement strand
CGCGGTGAGGGTCTCGATCAGGACCGCGGTCTGGACGGTCATGTGGATCGAGCCGGCGATCCTCGCGCCGGCCAGCGGCTGCTCTTCGCCGTACTCACGGCGCAGCTCCATCAGGCCCGGCATCTCGTACTCCGCGAGACGGATCTGGTGACGACCAGCCTCAGCGAGCGACAGGTCCCGGACCTTGTACTCCAGACTTCCCGTCGAGTCGACTGCCAGGTCTGCGATATCTGCCATGGGGTGTGAACTCCTCGTCACGTTCGGTGTCGCCACAGGTGTACTACAGGTTCTGTAACTGCTGTGGTCTCTAGTGCCTGACACACACCTTATCCCCTCCCCCTGACAGGAACCGACTTACGGCCCCGACTCGACTCAGCTCAACGCCTCGACGAAGGTCTCCAGGCGATCGGGGGCGTCCTCCGGGCCCTCCTCGAGCTCCCGTTCGAGCAGCTGAAGGGCCACCTCCTGCAGGGCATCGGGGCACTGTCCGATGCCCTCTCGGATATAAGGGTGGTCATCAGCGGTCGAGGCGGAAGCGAACGGCGCGCCGGCCCAGATAGCGCCGATGGTGGCCGCGCACAGTCCGTTGGCGAAGTCGGGGTCGGCGTCCTCCCCGTCGTCGGGCCGCTCCCCATTCAGGGCAATCGTGGTGGCGTCGACCAGGGCCTGCACCAGATCGGCACCTTCCAGGTCATCGCACTCATCCAGGAACTCGGCATTGGACTCGTCGGTGAACACGGTGGTGTCCCAGCTGCTCATGGTCTGTCTCCCTCATCATCGTCGACGCTGTCGCACCCCTGAGGATAGACGGATGGTCGGCAACAGCAACAGACCAACCACTTGAGGTCACGAAAATGTCTCGATCGACACGCAATCACCGGACACTGTAACGGCTGGCGATTCGAACACCCCCAGCGGTAAGCAGTTCACGGAACACCATTCAAAAGTGGCCCCGACCACACCGTATATCTCAGGCTCACAGGAAACACGTAACACTGCGGGGTTCACATGCGTTAAGAACTAGTGCTAGGGTTCAACTGAATCGTAACCATATCGTGACCTTTCGCGCCGGTCTTTTACACCATGGGCGCCATGAGAACACCAGAGGAAGGAGGGCTTTCGTGGACTACGAAGTCACGCCGGAACGACCCGGCGACGGTACGCCTGACGAGCGTTCCTCCACCGCACACCACGAGTCACTCCTGCGCGCCGAACGAGCCCGCGCCGCCCGCAGTCGACGCGCCCTGGGATCCTTCGTCGTAGCCGGCCTCGCCGCCGCCACCGTTGTCGGTGTCGTGACCTGGCAGTCGGTCGCCAATGAGGAGGAAGGGCGCTCCACCCAGGTCCAGGAGAGCACGCACGAGACGTCTCTCCCGTCCGCTGCCCCCGACGACAGAAGTGGGGACCCGTCGTCCCGTCCGGCTGTACCGGAGACCGGGGACGAGCCCGAGAACGACGGCGACGTCAGTGAGCAGGGTGCCACCACCACGCAGGACCAGTACCTCGCCCCCAATACCTGGTACGACGGCCAGGGTTCCTACGAGGACAACCCCGGCTTCGGCGACGGTTTCGACGGCGACCAGGGAGCCGAGGGCACCGAGGGTAACGCCACCGGTGTCCAAGGAGAAGGTGATGGCGCGGAAGGCGCGGATCCGGAGTCGCCCAACCTGCCCTCCGACGAGCGCCCGTGGCTGACTGAACTGCTGCCGACGATCCCTGACCTCCCGACCGTTCCCGGTGAGCCCGATCCGTCCGGCGCACCGGATGAGGATGACGCGGAGAACACCGCGAACACGGAGACCGAGGAAGACGGGCAGAGCACCCCTGGTTCCTCCCCGGGAAACTCCTCTGAGCCGGCGAACCCCGCCGGTGACGTCGAAACCTCCTCGGCCGGCATGAAGCCGACCGAGCCCGGTCGCACCGGCAACACTGGGGACACCGCTGACACCGACTCCACCGGTAACGACGACGAGGCCGCCGAGAGCCCCACCGTCACCGACACCACGGGGCCGAGCCCCGAGTAGTTGGTCGCTGGTCGGGGCGGCTCAGTCCACCGACTCGCCTGCGGCCTCCGGGGTGCCCACCATGGCGATGAAGAACTTGCCGGTGCCGGTGGCGATCACACGGTCGGCATCGGCCGGTACCCAGGCGGCCTGACCGGAACGCAGCACGGTCTCGCCGTCGACATGCTGTCCGGACACCGTGCAGTCCCCATCCGTGACCAGCACGATCGCCGGCCCCTCCAGGTCAACCGACCCGCCGTCCGGTAGGACGCGCAGGCCGAACTCCGGCACCGGAATGTCATAGGTGCCGTCGGCACGTGCGGTCCTCACCTGGTTCTCCGACGCCGAGAAATCCATGACCTTCATCAACTCCGGCACGTCGATGTGTTTGGAGGTCAGTCCCCCGCGCAGCACGTTGTCGGAGTTGGCCATGATCTCCACGCCGGTGCCCTTCAGGTAGGCGTGCAGCTTCCCGGCGGAGAGGAAAATCGCCTCCCCCGGTGCGAGTACCACATGGTTGAGCAGCAGCGATATCAAGACCCCGGGATCCCCGGGGTACTGCTCGCTGAGGTCCAGGGCGGCAGCCGCCGCATCGGACATCCATGACGGCGTCCCACTGTCGGCCGTCAGTACGTGGCATGCTCCCAGCACCGAGGAAAGCAGTATCTCTCGCCGGGCCGCGGGCACGGTGATCCACGTGGTCACCAAGACGCGGAGAAGTTCGGCGCCGGAAGAGTCATCAGGCTGCACAGCTGCGTCCCTGCCGAGTTCCAGCAGGGAGGAGTAGCGGTCTAGCTCGGTGGCACCGGCCTCCAGAAGTGCTGCGAAGAGCTTCTGGGTGCGTTCGACCGGACGGAATCCGGCCAGTGCCTCGAACGGTGTCAGGGCGACGATGAGTTCGGGTTTGTGGTTGTCGTCCTTGTAGTTGCGCTGGGCGGAGTCCAGGGCAATGCCGGCGGCGTTCTCCCGCGCATAACCAATCCTGGCCTGCTCCAGTGTGGGATGGGCCTGAAGGCTCAGCGCGCGGTCAGCGGCCAGCAGTTTGAGCAGGAACGGCAGGCGGTTCGCGCCGGCGGCATGACCGAGCTGCCCCACCGGGTCCTCGGTGATGCGCTGCTCCAGGGTCTCACCGGTGTCGACGAGATCGCAGGGGGCACCTGGGTGGGCGCCGAACCACAGTTCGGCCTCGGGGTGGGCGGTGGGAACGGGTCGGCCGGTCAACTCCGCAAGTGCGGTCCGGGAACCCCAGACATAGGTACGGATCCTGCCTTCGATCCGGTGGACGCTCACACCTGTCCTTTCGGTGTCATCGGAGAGTCTGCTGGGAGAGTCAGCAGCGTAGGTCGTCGGGTCGGGTCGCATAGAAGTTCAGAATCTCCTCTACTAGCCCCGAATGACCCCCAACGCCTTGTCCACGATCGCGGACACCCGCTCATCGGTGGCCGCCTCCACGTTCAGCCGCAGCAGCGGCTCGGTGTTGGACGCCCGGATGTTGAACCAGGAACCATCGGTCAGTTCCACGGTCACACCGTCCAGATCGTCGGTGGACCCCGACTCGTCGGCGAAGGCCTCGACGACGGCGGCGGTACGGCCCGCCTGGTCGTCGACCTGGGAGTTGATCTCCCCGGACGCCTCGTAGCGACTGTAGGCCTGCTTCAGCTCCGACAGTGGCTTGTCCTGGGTACCCAACAGTGCGAGCACATGCAGGGCGGCGAGCATGCCGGAGTCCGCGTTGAAGAAGTCGGAGAAGTAGTAGTGGGCGGAGTGCTCGCCGCCGAAGACGGCGTTCTCCTCGGCCATCCGCGACTTGATGAAGGAGTGGCCCACCCGGGTACGCACCGGGGTGCCGCCGTTCTCCCGGACGATCTCGGCGACCGCCTTGGAGGTGATCAGGTTGTGGATGATCGTCGCGCCCGGGTTGTCGGCCAGGTAACGCTCGGCGATGATGCCGCAGATCGCCGAAGGCGGCACCGGCTCCCCGAGTTCGTCGACGATGAAGCACCGGTCGGCATCGCCGTCGAAGGCCACACCCAGGTCCGCACCCTGCTCCACGGTGAACTTCTGCAGGTCCACGATGTTCTCCGGGGCCAGCGGGTTAGCTTCGTGGTTGGGGAAGGTGCCGTCGAGCTCGAAATACAGCGGCTTGACGGTCACCGGCACGCCCGAGTCCTCACCGAGCACGGCGGGGACGGTGAGGCCGCCCATGCCGTTGCCGGCGTCGACGGCCACGGTCAGCGGACGGATGTCCAGGTCGACGAGGCCGTGCAGGAATGCCGCGTAATCCGCCAGCACGTCCTTCTCCGTACCGGTGCCGGCGGCACCGTCGTAGGCGGGCACACCGTCGACGAGCATGGCGGAGATCTCGGCCAGCCCGGTCTCCTGGCCGACCGGCCGGGCACCGGAGCGGCACAGCTTGATGCCGTTGTACTTCGCCGGGTTGTGGGAGGCGGTGAACATCGCTCCGGGGCAGTCTGCGGTACCGGAGGCGAAGTAGAGCTCGTCGGTGGAGGTGAGCCCCAGCGAGACGGTGTCCAGCCCCTGGCTGTTGACACCTTCGGCGAAGGCCGCCGACAGTCCCGGGGAGCTGTCACGCATGTCGTGGCCGACGACCACGGTGGAGGCACCCTCGTTGCGCATGAGCAGGCCGAAGGCCGCACCGATGTCGCGGACGAGGTCGGCGTCGATACCGTCGCCCACCACTCCACGTACGTCATACGCCTTAATGACGGAGGCTATCGCCTCCGGGGTCCGAGTGTTCTGGTCTGTCATGTCCTTACTCCTGGTCCGTTGAATCAGTCATTCGTCAGAGGTGAGACGGCGGTCACCGTTCACCTGTGTCTTGCACAGCACGCAGGTGGCGCTGTGGTGCTCGGCCCGGCAGGTTCCGCCGTGAGGGGTGATGACCGGAAGGCTGCGGGATGTCCGCACGGCGCACGACCCGGGAGACCGGGTGCAGGGGTGCGGACGTGAGCGGTGCATCATCGTCACCGTCGCGGATCGACGGTGACTCCAATGCTGCGGCGAGGGCCTGCATCTCCTCGTCGGTGAAGTCGTCCTCGGCCAGGTAGGAGGAGTCCGCGATGCCGGGAACACCGGGCATCGCGGCCTGGTCGGGGTGCGCTGGATTCGTTTCGGTGACGGTGCCGACCCCCTCCTCCCAGTCCAGACCCCATCCTTCGGGGACGGTCTGTCGGGAGAGGTGTCGCTCGCACAAATCCCAGCTGTGCGGGTCGTCACCGCGCTCAAGCTGGTTGATGGTGGCCATGCGTGCCGCGTAGTCGTAGCGCAGGGTGGCAATCGCAGGGGCGCCGCAACCGGGCCTGGAGCATCGTCGAAAGTCAGTCACGGCGTCCATCCTATCCCGGCCACCGCCAGGGTGCCGGACGGTGACTCCCCCGCCTGTCGAATCCGGGAACACCGGTGGACGGGGGATAGACTCGGCACCATGAACTCCACGTCACGTCCCCCGGTGCAGGGCTCCCCACGCGCTCTTGCCCGGGATACCCGGGGACGTGGTCTGCGCGGCGTGTTGATGCCGCGACTGCCGCGCTACGCGACACGCGCCGAGAAGTTCGACGCCGCAGTGCTGGACACCTACGCCCCGGTACTGGACCGGTTCGGGGAGCGGTTGGACGCACTGGACATCGCGGTGGATCTGGTGCCGCGGATGCGCCTGGACTCCGCGACGTCCTACTGGTCGGACGAGGTCGCCGCCGATGGCGCGGTCCCCCTGGGCAGGCTGGTGCCCGCCGGGGTCGACGAGACCGGGGCCCCGACCCGACCCCGGTTGATCATCTTTCGTCGGCCGGTCGAGGTCCGCTCCGCCGACCGGTTGGACACCGAACAGTGGCTGCGTTTCATCATCGCCAGGTTGGTGGCGACCTACCTCAACATCTCCCCCGAGATGGTCGACCCCGGTGCCGCCAAGGACCTGTGACACCGGAAAGTCCCTGAGCCCGGCGAGGCCTCCACGGCAGCTCGTCCGTGGAAGATTATTCCTACGGGTCTCACTTTCCGGGTCTCACTTTCCGGGTCTCACTTTTCGACTTTTCGTGGCATGGATCGAGCATTTGTGAGACCCGTAGAACATTTGCTGCAGGATCACGGGGCGACTGAGCATCGTGACGGCTCAGCACCTTGGCGGCCACAGGGAGCAGACACAACTGAAGGCCTCCCCGACTGGGGAGACCTTCTCTGGTCGAGCTACGCCAGCCGCTTCTTCAGACGACGACGTTCGCGCTCGGAGAGCCCTCCCCAGATACCGAACCGCTCATCGTGCTCGAGTGCGTACTCCAGGCACTCGTCGCGGACCCCGCAGGCCTTGCAGATACGCTTGGCCTCGCGGGTAGAGCCACCCTTCTCCGGGAAGAATGCCTCAGGGTCGGTCTGCGCGCACAGCGCCTGCTCCTGCCAGTCCTGCTCGATCGCGTCGAAGAGCAGGTCGAAGTCGCCGGTCAGGTCCGAGAAAGCCGCCGGTTCATAGTCGTCGATGTCGCCGCGCAGCAGATCGGGCAGCTCATTACCCTGCTGTTCCACGTTGCCGTCGATGGCCGCGGAGCCGTCGGAGAAGGGGCCACGAAAGGCGTCCGTCGGTTTGTCCACCGGTGTCTCCTCACTGCGTGCCGCGTACTCGCTGGGATGCTCAGTCGCTGAAGTGCTTGATCGTTGAAATGGTTTACCAGGGTGCCATGACCCCTTACACACCAGAGATTACACACGGGTAATTCCATGCCGTCAACCTTTCGACAGATCAGTTCCACAACTTGAGTCACATCAGTCACATCTGCCACATATTGCGTGCCCTACAGCACATTCACAGCATCCTGCCAGACACCACATGTCGCAAGGTAGGACGCACTGGCCACAACATGTGGGCCGCCATCGTGACTTTCGGCGGGTCAGACACAAGATATCGACTTCGCCCGAAAAAAATCTCAGGTCACCGCCCCCTGCAGTCCCCCTGGGACCTCAGATATCACTGGAGTAGCGCAGACCACCGTCGGGCAGGTCGACTCCGGGCCAGACCCGCGCACCACCCTGGAGTTCACACCGGGCCCCGACCACCGCACCCTCGCCCACGACCGTGTCGATCAGATGGGCACGTGCACCGATCCGGGCACCGGCGGCGACCACACACCGTTCCACCGTGGCACCGGCCTCGATCTGCACCCCGTCGAAGATCACCGAGGTGTCGACCCGGGCCCCGGCCCCGATCTCCGCGCCGCGTCCGATCACCGTGCCGCCCAACAACAGGGCGCCGCCGGCGACCGCCGCGGACTCATCCACCAACGCCTCACCGTTGCGTCCCGCCAACAACGGCGACGGCGCAATGCCACGAACCAGGTCACTGGAACCCCGCACGAAGTCGTCCGGGGTTCCCAGGTCCCGCCAGTAGGCCTGGTCGACATGGCCGTACATTCGCTTACCCGTCGACAGGACCTCCGGGAACACATCCCGCTCCACCGACACGACCTGGTTCGCCGGGATCGACTCGATGATCTCGCGTTGGAAGACATAACAACCGGCGTTGATCTGGTCGGTCGGCGGATCCTCGGCCTTCTCCAGGAATGCCTCGACCCGGCCGTCCGCGGCGGTGGGTACGCAACCGAACGCCCGTGGGTCGGCGACGCGGAGGAGATGGAGGGTCACGTCCGCGTCATTGTCCACGTGGGTCTGCAGCACCGAGCCCAGATCGGTGCCACCGAGGATGTCACCGTTGAAGACCATCGCCCGGTCGTGGCGCAGCCGGGGCAGCACATTGCGGATTCCGCCGCCGGTGCCGAGGGGAGAGTCCTCGACAACGTACTCGATCTCCAGGCCCATCTCGGAGCCGTCACCGAAATGTTCCTCGAAGACCTCGGCCTTGAAGGACGTCCCCAGCACGACGTGGGTCATCCCGGCGGCCTTGATCCGGGCCAGCAGGTGCATCAGGAACGGGTACCCGGCCACCGAGAGCATCGGCTTGGGGATCGTATTGGTCAGTGGACGCAGACGCGTGCCCTTGCCTCCGACAAGGATGACCGCGTCTGTCCCGGCCGCGAGGTCGGCCTGTGCGCTCGGCACGTCGTGCTGGTGAGGGGAATTGTTATCAGCTCGATCAGTGTTCACACATGGCAGGTTATCGGACCCACCGGGCTTCCGCAGTCAGCGGCGCGCCCGCTGCGCAAGGGCCACCGCGACCTTCCCCCGGGCCTTCAGCCCCGCCCACAGCACCCACCGCACCGGAGCCTGCCACCATGCCGTCAGCCGGTCCGCCTGGAAGCGGTAGGCGCTGTCGTGGTGGGCCGGCAGCGTGATCTCCGGGTGCTTGCCCGCCGAGTGCCCCTTGGCGTGGGTGATCTCGGCGGCGGGGGTGAAGATGTTCTGCCAGCCGGCCCGTGCCAGCCGGTCGCCCAGGTCGACGTCCTCCATGTACATGAAGTAGCGCTCGTCGAATCCACCCACCGCGTCGAAGGCCTCCCAGCGCAGCAACTGGCAGGAGCCGGACAGCCAGCCGGAGGTGCGTTCGGTGTCCATCACCGAGTCCGCCAGGTAGCGGCGGGTGAAGGGGTTGTTCTTCCACACCGGGGCCAGCAGGGCGTGCCCGATGCCCGCCCCCAGGGTGGGGATCGACCGGGCCGAGGGGTACACCGACCCGTCGACCTCACGGATCAGTGGACCGACGGCCCCGGCGGTGGGATGACGCCGGGCGGCGGCGACCATCTCGTCGATCGAGCCGGGGTCGAAGACCACGTCCGGATTCGAGATCAGCACGAACTCGCCGTCGATCTCACCGGCGGCCCGACGGTCCCGCAACGCCTCGACCCCGGCGTTCATCCCCGCGCCGTAGCCGATGTTGCCGCCGGTGTGCAACAGCTCCACACCCTCGCGCTCAGCGGTGGCGGCCTCCGGGGCACCATCGGTCGACCCGTTGTCAGCCATCACCACCACCGCGCCAGCGGAGGATGCGGCGGGCACGGAGTCGAGGAACCGGGTGAGGTACTCCCCCGGCGAGTAGGTGACGGTGACGATGGCGATCGGGGCACTCGGGGCATTCGGCTTCACAGCGGATCATTCTATCGCGAGACCGCGCGCCAGCCCGTCCTGCCACGCAGGAGGAACCACACCCATAGTGCGTTCCCAGGGCCCCAAGTCCAGGACGGACCACGGTGGGCGCGCCGCCGGGGTGGGCCAGTCGGCGGTGGTGCAGGACGCCACACGTGCCGGATCATGCCCTGTCGCCGCGAACACCTCCCGTGCCAGGCCGCACCAGCTCACCGGTTCGCCGGAGTTCTGGAAGTGCAGGACGCTCCCCTGCCCTGCCCGCCCTGCCTGCCCGGAGTGGCCCGTGCCTCCGCTGTGCAGCACCTCGGCGAGCTGCCACAGACCCGCCGCCAGGTCCGCAGCGTAGGTGGGGCGTCCCACCTGGTCGTCGACCACCGACGGATCGACACCCCGGTCTGCCAACGCTGCCATGGTCGCCACGAAGTCGCGCCCCGGTGCGTGCGGACCCGACCAGACCCAGGAGGTACGCACCACGGTTCCTCCGGCGACGAGGACGTCGACCTCCCCGGCGGCCTTCGTCCGACCGTAGATGTTCGCCGGGGCAACCGGGTCATCGATGCACCACGGGCGGGGTGAGCCGTCCTCCACCGGCGGAGCACCCGAGAAGACGTAGTCCGTGGACACGTGGATGAACCGCACGCCCGCCCCGGCGGCGATGTCCGCGAGCTCACCGGGCGCGACGGTGTTGACCGTCTCGACCTGCACGGCGTTGGTGTCGTCCTCCGCTCCGTCGACATCGGTCCAGGCACCACAGTTGACCAGCACGTCCACCCCGGCGAGCAGGTCGCGGGCCGCGGCGGCGAAGTCGGACGTTCCGGCTGCCGTGAGATCCAGGTCGGCTCGGGTGACCGGTTGTGCGCCACATGACACCAGTTCCCGGCCAACTTGCCCGGTTGCCCCGGTCACCAGAACTTTCACCGTTCTTCTCCTCTCGGGTGACGCACGCGATAGTGCGCAGGCTACATCCCTCACGGTAATGTTGCCCCATTCATCCGGTTCACTGACGTGCCCGACACTCTTCTAATGCTAGAACTGTTAACCGGTAACGCCTGAACCTGCCCGAAAGTCCCGAAAGGTGAGAGATGAGCGATAACGGAGGCTCCCGCGGCGACTCCCATGGTCGCCACAGTCGCCACAGGCGCCACAGCCGTGACGCACGCGAAGCCCGTAAGTCCTACGAGACGCCCGAAGAACGGCGCGCTCGGCAGGAGCGGGCGGCTCGACGTGCCGCCGCTCAGCGCTCGACCTCCGGACGGGAAGGCTCGGGCCACTCGGCGTCAGGCCGTGCCGCAACCGCCACATCCGCCACTGCTGCCTCATCGAGGCGCGGGCGTCCCGGAAAGAAGACCCGGACCCGCCAGCTCGGGTCCGGCCCGGTCAAGGGAGTCCTCGCCGCCGTCTCCGCCGTCATGCTCATCGGCGGCACGTACGGCCACTTCTCCTTCGGCAACATCGGCTCCGACCTGAGCCAGGCCGGTGGCCTCAACCTCGGCGACCAGAAGGACGGTGCCACCGACATCCTCCTGGTCGGCATCGACTCCCGCACCGACGCCCACGGCAAGGAACTCACCCAGTCCGAGATCGACATGCTGCGGGCCGGTGAAGAGGACACCACCAGCACCGACACCATCATCCTGATCCGCGTGCCCAACGACGGCTCCTCGGCCACCGCGGTATCGATTCCCCGTGACACCTACGTCGACGGCGGTTCTGACCTCGGCAACGTGAAGCTCAACGCCGTCTACGGGCAGACGAAGTACTACAAGACCAAGGAGCTCGAGGAAGAAGCAGCGGCTGCCGGGGCTCAGTCTAATGAACAGGACATCGAGAAGGAGTCCTCGCAGGCGGGCCGGGAGGCTCTGGTCACGAGTGTCGCCGATGTCACCGGCATCACCGTCGACCACTACGCCGAAGTCGGCCTGCTCGGCTTCGTCAACCTCACCAACGCCGTCGGCGGCGTGGACGTGTGTCTCAACAATGCCGTCGATGAGCCCAACTCGGGTGCGAAGTTCCCGGCCGGTCAACAGACCCTCGACGGACAGGACGCGCTGAGTTTCGTGCGCCAGCGCTACGATCTGCCACGCGGCGACCTGGACCGGATCACCCGCCAGCAGGTCTACATGGCCAGCTTGGCCAACAAGGTGCTCAGCACCTCCACCCTGACCAGTCCTTCAAAGTTGAGCGACCTGCGTTCGGCCATCGCGAGCTCCGTGGTGCTCGACGAGGGGTGGGACGTGATGGGTCTGGCCACCCAGATGCAGAACCTGGCCGGAGGCAATGTCACCTTCGAGACCATCCCGGTGACCAGCATCGACGGCACCGGTGACGCCGGCGAATCCGTGGTCACCGTCGACAAGAACCAGGTCCACGCCTTCTTCGATGACCTGGTCGGGGAGAGCGGCGGTTCGAACGATTCAGACGACTCCGACTCGGACTCCGGGGAGGACTCCGGCGAGTCCTGGGAAGACATCGGTGAGTACGACCCGGCAGGCTCGGTCGTCGGTGTCTACAACGCCAGCGAGGTCGGCGGACTGGCCGCCCGCGTCGGCGACCTGGTCGCCGGGGCAGGCTACGCCGTCGGAGAGGTCGGCAATGCTGCGGAGACCGGTGTCTCCGAGAGCCAGGTCAACGTCGCCGATCCCAACGACCCGGCTGCCCGCGGTCTCGCCAAGCAGCTCGGTGGGCTCAAGGTCGTCGAGGACTCGTCACTGCCGGCCGGTCAGATCAACGTCACCCTCTCCGGCACCTACGACGGCCCCGGCACCTCGGATTCCGGCGTGGACGAGCCGCTCGAGGCCATCGGCGGCGGCTCCGGCGACTCCAGCGGTTCAGGGGACAACGCCGGCTCAGGGGACTCCGGCGATAATGTCGGAACCCCCGGCACCGACGCCACCGGCGAGGATGTCCTCGGCAACTCCGGCGACCATGTCGGTGGCTCGGAGACCTCAGAGGAGACGTCCAGCTCGCAGCCCGAGAGCATCGACGCCGGTGGCGACGGACCCCTCTGCGTGAACTAGCCGGCTCAGTCCCACGGGAAGCGGAGGTACTGGCGTACCGGCCGGGCCCGACCCGAGACAGCCCACGCGCGGGGGATGGCGTCGGCAATCTGGGACGCAGACACCGGGACACCGGCACCGTCTCCCCCGATGAACCGGTCACCACCGGCAGCCTGCTGTGCCGCGACCGCTGCCGCCCGCGCATGCAGCGCCGCCGCTTCGTCCGCCACATGGTCGGCGTTGCCGAGCTGGGCGACCGACTGCGCCATCAATGCCCCGGCCAGGCCGGACAGCACGTCACCGGACCCGGGCGTCGCGCCCCATGAGGTACCTGCGTCGATGCAGTACACCGACACGGTCTGCTCGTGGCCCTCCTCCCCCACGACCGGACGCTCGACCACCACGGTGTGCCGGCCCTTGAGCAGCACCCCGCACTGCAGTCCGCGGGCCATGGCCACGGCGGCACCGATACGGTCGGCGTCCGGATCCGGGATGTCCACGTCCCGGGCCGCAGACGTCCCTGCCCCCGTGGACACTGTCGCCGCCAACCGCCGGAACTCCCCGGCATGCGGGGTGAGCAGCGTGGAGGACTCCCGGGCAATCAGGACGTCCAGCAGCGCGGGGTGTTCGGCGAGCACGGTGATCGCGTCGGCGTCGATGAGCAGCGCCTCCTCGCGTCCCAGCAGTTCGGTCAGCTCCGCCACGGCCTCATCCCCGGTCCCCCGCCCGGGGCCCACGACCCAGGCCTGGACCCGGCCGCACCGGGACAGGTCCGGTGCCCAGATGACCTCAGGGGTGGCCCGCAGGACTTCCGGGGCCCCACCACCGATGTAGCGCACCATCGCGCTGGTGGTCCGCACCGCGCCCGTGGCGGCCAGCACCGCTGCCCCCGGATAGGTCTCCGAGCCCGCACACACCCCCACCACACCCTGGGTGTACTTGTCGTCGTAGGGGCCCGGTTCCCGGGCCACCCCCACATGCGTGGTCGGCACCGGGACCAGTCCGCTGTCCCCCAGGTCCCACGGCCCGCCGAGGTCCAGGGTGCCGACCGCGGGCGTCCCGTCACGGTACGGACTGGCCGGCGCGGCGATCGACGCCCGCACCTTGAGCGTGGTCTCCTCGCGGAGTTTCCAGAGCTCCTGGGCTATGCTCCGGCCGTCGTCCAACGTCGGGTCGGCGAGGACGACCTGCCCGCAGTAGGCGTTCACCGCGTGTGCCCGTCGCAGACTGCCGAAGGTCACCGTCATATCCGCGATGACATGACCGGGTGCGCGGTCGTTGTCCAGGACCGACTGCCCCGCCGGATCGCGCGGGGAGTCCACCACGACCGGTTCCGGTGTCGCCCCGGTGTCGGCCTCGATGCCGGACGGCACGTCCACGGCAAGCACCGGGATGAACCGCATTCCGGCAAAAGCGAACAATGTCGCCGCCACCGGGTCCAGCCCGCCGGCCCCGCCGAGCCCCACTACACCGTCGACGACCAGCCGGAATCGTGACCCCTGCGGCCACACCTCGTCCAGTTCGATGACGGTACCGCCGGCCCGGGTGAAGGCATCCAACGCCGGCTGGTGCACCCTGAGCTCCCCGGTGTCCCGGTCGGTGCCGAGCAGGACCGCATCGACGTCCCACCCGTCCTCGGCCAGCGATTCACCGGCGTACAGTGCATCGCCACCGTTGCCCCCGGCGCCCACGGCCAGCAGCACCCGAGATGCTCCGGTGAAGAACGGTTCGCGGGCGAGCATCACCCGTGCTGCCGCGGCGACCGCACTGGCGGCGGACTGCATGAGCTCGTCCTCGCGGGTCTGCGCGTCCAACAAGGGGGCTTCGGCGGCACGGATCTCGTCGGCGGTGAATGCCAGGGAACGCTGGTATTCTCCCAGCGTATTGTGATGGTGTGTGGTCATGTTTCCACGCTACGGGCACTAAGCTCTGTACGCATGACGCAGCCCCTGACCGCTACCCCACACCCTCTCGCTGCACCGTGGAGGTCCTGGGTGAACCTGACGTTGGTCGGTTACACCGGGGTGGTCATCGCGCTGACCCTGCTGAAGTCCTTCTACACCATCGGACTGTTGTGGAAGCCGGAGAATCAGCGCCACCAGGAACTGCGTCTGGTGCCGTTCCAGATCATCCAGGACGCGAACTCGACCTTCAGCGCGGTCTTCGACATCCTGGGTAATCTGGCACTGTTCGTCCCCCTCGGCATCATGCTGATGATCGTGGTGCGACGGGCGCCGGTCGTGCTGGGGGTCGCTTTGTTGTTCAGCCTGGGTATCGAGGTCACCCAGTACATCTTCTCCCTGGGTCGCAGTGATTCCACCGACGTGATCTGCAACGTGGCCGGTGCGGGTGTCGGCGCGTGGATCGCCACCTGGTTCTCCTCCCGCCCCGGGTGGTCCCGGCACTGGCACCGGGCGCTGACGGTCATGGTTGCGGTGACGGTGGTGGTGTTCGTGGTCCTGGTGATCCTGGGGCCGACGTTGGGCGATCCGACCGCGGTCGTCCCCGCCTAGTGCCGGGTGGACGAACCGAGCAGATAAACTCCAGGGCATGGATCTCATGGCCCCGCTGCTGGCGTCCGACGCCGCCTCCCCCCGGTTGACCACCTACACCGATGCTGGACGTATGGAGCTGTCCGCCGAGACGGTGGCGAACTGGGCGGCGAAGGGCGGCAACCTCATGGTCGGGGAACTGGGGCTGGGCCCCGGGGACGTCGTCGCCGTGGACGCCCCGGCGGACTGGATGCCCGCGGTACTGGTGTTGGGCTGTTGGCGGGCCGGGGTGGCGGTGTGTTCGCCGGACTCGCCCGCTTTCGACGCGGCAGCCACACTGCTGACCACCGATGCCGACGCCCACCCTGACTTCGGCGGGGAGGTGCTGTTGCTGTCCACCGATCCTTTCGGACGCGGCGTCGGCGAGGCCGGCGGGGACGTCCCCTTCGGTATCATGGACCTGTCCCCGGAACTGCGGGTGCAGGGTGACCGCTACGCCGGACCGGAGACCGGGGAGGACGCCGTCCTGCTGGTCGATGCGTCGGGTGCGACGGTGAGCGGGACTGACCTGCGGGCGCGGGCCGTGGAGCGTCACGGTGGCAGCGTCGGCTCGGGCGACACGGTCCGGGCGGTCGGTGGCGCCTGGTCGGACACCGACGGTCTGGTCGACTGCCTGCTGCCACTGTTCACCGGCGGGTCGGTGGTGGTCAGCACCGATGACACCGCCGAACGACTCGCCGAGATCGCAGCCACGGAACGCGGCACGGTGGTCTGAACCGGGCTGGGCCGGCGCAGCGTCTCAGGCGGTGATGACCCGCCCGGCAATGTCGCGGGCCTGGTCAAGCGCCTGCTCGTCGTCCCCGGTGCTGGTGAAGTAACCCTGCACCAGGAAGGGTTGCAGGTACTCCCCGTTGTCGATCGCGAGGTTGAGCGTCAGGCTGAACTGGACGCCGTCCTCGGCACCAGCCTCGGTGTCCTCCGAATCTCCGGTGTCCTCGGTGGCCTCCGTGTCCTCGGTGTCCTCCGTGTCCTCGGTGTCTTGAGCGTCCTCAGCATCCGACTCCACGATGGTGTAGACCGCCAGATCACCGCCGGGGGTCTCCCCCGCATCAGCTTCGACGAGGGTGGCACCGGCCTCGTCCAACGCCGGCTGGACCCCCTCGACCACCTCGTCGCGGTCCACCGGCATCATCTGCCCGTCCAGCGGCCCCAGGGTCACCACCGCGTAGCTACCGGCCGAACGGTAACCGAAGGCGACGGTGCCTGGTGTGTCCTCCGGAAGTGTCTCCAGGGACTGCCAGTGTGAGGGGAGCTCGAGGGAGCGCCCGGAGTCCCCGATGGAAAACGTCAGATTCTCGCCCATGACAGCCAACCTACCTGAGCTACCGGACATCGGCGCGACGGTCACGCCACAGGCCTCCGGCGGTCAGTGCCACGAACCAGCCGAGGATGATCACCACGCACATCACGGCACTGATGTTGAGGTCCAGGCCGTAGACGTCCTCACCGTAGACCAGCTGCATCTGTCGCTGGCCAGGGCTGACGGCGGCGATGGGCCGCAGCCAGTCGTAGGTCTGTGCAAACGAGCCGATCATGCCATCAATGACCATCAGCCAGGCGATGGGCAGTGCCACCGCACCGACCTGGCTGCGCACGACACACGCCAAGCCCACGGTCATCGCCGCGAAGGCCACGGAGGCGAACAGGTTCGCGGTGAGGTTGGCGACCTCGCTTCCCACGAGGTCCAGCCCACCGCCGAAGAGGATCGCCGACAGCATGGCCAGCCCGACGCCGAGCAGGTACAGCACGGTGGTGAACACCGTGGTCACGATGACCTTCGAGAGCAACCACAGTGACCGGGAACGCTGGGTGAGGAATGCCTGGGCGTGCATGTGGTTGCGGATGTCGCCGGCGGTGGTTGCCGCGGCGAAGACGATGGCGATCAGCTGGAAGATCATCGCCCCGCTGTTGAGGCTCGACCACGAGGCGACCGGGTCCGACTCGGCGGAGAACCACATCACCAGCGTCACCGGGCCGAAGAGGGAGCCGGTGAGCAGGATCGCGTAGATCAGGGTGGAGCGCACCGACAGGACCTTGGTGGTCTCCGAGCGCAGGGAGTTGAGGAAAGCGGTCATCGTCCTAGTTCCTTTCGGCGGTGAGATCGGCGGACACATCGTCGGTGCGGTACTCCTGGGCGGACGAGGTGGCCGCGAGGAAGCGGGACTCCAGGTCATCTGCCTGGGTCTTGAGCCCGGTCACGGGCACTCCGGCGGTCAGGGCGATCTCGGCGACTGCGCGGCGGACGTCGGCTTCCCCGGAACCGTCCGGGATGGCGACGACGAGTTCAGGACGCTGCGCTGCCGCAGCGTCCGCAGTACCGTCTGCGACCTCGAAGCCGGCTCCGCGCAGTGCGGCACCGAGGGTTCCCCCGGACGCCTGGTCCGCGGTCTCGACAAGCACCCGGGATCCGCCGGCGAGGAACTCCGCCATGGAATGCTCGCCGATCATCCGGCCCTTGCCGATGACGACCAGACGGTCGGCGGTCAGCTGCATCTCGGAGAGCAGGTGCGAGGAGACCAGAACCGAACGGCCCTCGGCGGCGAGGGCACGGATCGTCCGGCGCATCCAGCTGACACCCTCGGGGTCCAGCCCGTTGACCGGTTCATCGAGGATGAGGTGCTTCGGGTCGCCGAGCAGTGCCCCGGCAAGGCCCAGCCGCTGCTTCATGCCGAGGGAGTAGCCGCCGACGCGCTTGTCACCGGCTGCGGTCAGTCCGACGATCTCCAGGCACTTCTCCACCCGGGAGTCGGGGATGCCGGCACCACGGGCGAGCACCCGCAGGTGGGAACGGCCGCTTCGTCCCGGGGTGAACCAGGTGGCTTCCAGCAGTGCGCCGGCAAGGGAGGGCTTGTCGTGGGCGGTGGCGAACGGCTCACCGTCGAACAGTGCCTGGCCTGCGGTAGGGCTGTCGAGGCCGAGGATGCAACGCATCGTGGTGGACTTGCCTGAACCGTTCGGCCCGAGGAAGCCGGTGACTGCGGCATCAGGGACGTGGAAGGAGAGGTCGGAGACGGCTTGGTGTTTGCCGTAGTTCTTCGAGAGGGACTCAACTGTGATCATGGTGTCCATGATCGTCGGTCAGGACGCCACGATCATCGGCCCGCGGGTTGATTGCCCACGGTCATACCGCGGTATGACCCGTTAGTCCTCGAGGGCGCGGGAGGCGTCCACCAACCCGTGGCGGACGGCGAAGAGCACAGCGTGCACCCGGTCCCGCGAGCCGGTCTTCGCCAGGATCCGTCCAACATGCGTCTTCACCGTCGGCAGCGAGACGAAAAGCTGCCGGGCGATCTCCGGGTTGGAGTAACCACGGGCGACCAGCACCAGAATCTCCCGCTCCCGCGGAGTCAGCGGGTCGACCAGCCCGAGGTCGTCGTCCTCGTCCGGGGTGTCTGCACCAGATCCGCCGCTGGCCTCCACACCAAGGTGGGACGCGCCGCCCCGCACCTGCCGCAGCAGCCGCGCCGTCGCCTTCGGCGAGATCACCGCAGAGGCCTCCCCCACCGTGCGCACCGCGTCGATGAGATCCTCCGGGTCGGTGTCCTTGAGCAGGAAACCGCTGGCCCCGGCGGCGATGGAGTTCATCACGTACTCATCGTTGTCGAAGGTGGTGAGCACCACCACCCGGGTCGGTTCGCCACCGGGTCCGGCCACACCGGATTCGAGAACCTCCCGGGTCGCGGCGATACCGTCCAGGTTCGGCATCTGCACGTCCATGAAGATGACGTCCACCGGCTGCGAACCAGCCAGTTCCACCGCCTCCACCCCGTCAGCAGCCTGCCAGACCACCTCGACATCGTCCTGGGAGTCCAGCACCATCGCGAACCCTGCCCGGACCAGTTGCTGGTCATCGGCCAGTCCGACCGTGACCGTCCCACTCCGGGGCTCGCCTACAGCGCCCACTGCACTCACACCTCCACTGTCACATCGACGCGCCAACCGCCGACGTAGATGTCCGATCCTCCCCAGTCTGCCGTACCACCGTGGATCCCGGCGCGTTCCCGCAGCCCCACCAGTCCCTGACCTCGTCCGTCCGTGGACAGATCTTCGCCGACCAGGCTGCTGCCCGGGGCATTGTCCACGGTGATCCGCAGCTTTCCGGGGACGTTCCAGTCCAACTGCAACCGGCAGGTGGTCGGCCCGGCATGCTTCAGCACGTTGGTCAGCGACTCCTGGACCGTGCGGAACACACTGAGGCCCACCGCCACATCCACCTCCACCGGGTTGCCCAGCACCCGGTAGTCCACACGCAGCCCGGCGCGCTCGGCATCCTGCACCAGGGCAGGCACACCGGCAAGGCCGGGTGGGGTATCGGTACCGCGTGCGGGGGTTCCGGAGTCGTCCCGCAGGACGCTGAGCAGTTGGCGCATCTGCGTCAGGGCGTCCCGCCCGGTGCTGCTGATCGTGTCGAGGGCCTCGATGGCCTTCGGCGGGTCTTTGCGTCCGGCGTAGCGTCCGCCATCAGCCTGGGCGATCACAGCGGTCAGCGAATGGGCGACGATATCGTGCATCTCCCGGGCGATCCGGGTGCGCTCGGCGGCCGCGGCGAGTTCCACCCGGGTCGCCAGGTTCTCCATGCGTTCCTGCTGGCGACGGGTGGTCATGCCCAGCTGCCAGAACAGTCCGATCGACAGCACCGCGACGAGAACCAGGACGACCAGAATGAACCCCGTCTCCCCCATTCCGGCGGACTCCAGCGCGTCCGCCGGCTGCACCCCGTAGACCTCCGTCAGCACGAAGACCACCACGGACACCACGGATCCGGTCAACAGCAGGGCCAGCCACATGCCACGTCGCTGCCGGATGAACGCGGAAATGAACCACGATTCGTAACAGACCACCAGGTAGGCCAGGAAGTAGATCCCGGACCTCCCCGCTGCTGCGAGGACCATCCCCACCGCCACGACCGCCAACCCGACTTCGGGACGCCAGCGCTGCACCAGCAGACCGACGAACACCAGGGTGTAGCCGACCGTCAGGATCACCGCAGGAAGGGTTTCACTGACGTAGAAGGCATTGGACACGTCGGTGATCCCGAAGAAGAGGAACACGGCGCACTGGATCACCAGCTGCAGCCAGAAACCACGGTCGCGCCAGAACCGGGTGGACGTCGCACTTGTCGCCGGCGAGGTCCGGGGAGACACGGATCGGGTACTCACGGACGTTCATCCTACGGAAGTCGCCGCCTGCGCCCCATCGTCCTGCGGTATGATTCCCCACCATGGCTGACGTCGTCTTCGAGAACGTGGACATCCGCTACCCGGGTGCCTCCTCCCCCACCGTCCCAAACCTCAACCTCACCATCGGTGACGGCGAGTTCCTCGTGCTGGTCGGTCCGTCGGGCTGCGGTAAGTCCACCATCCTGCGCTCCCTGGCAGGACTGGAGCCCACCAGCGCCGGGTCGATCTCCATCGGTGGCCGCAACGTCACCGGTGTCGAGCCGGGCGACCGGGACATCGCGATGGTCTTCCAGGACTACGCGCTGTACCCGCACATGTCGGTGCGGGAGAACATGGGCTTCGCCCTGACCATCGCCAAGCGCCCCAAGGCCGAGATCGAGGAGCGCGTCAACCACGCCGCCGACCTGCTGGACCTGGGCGACTACCTGGACCGAAAGCCGAAGGACCTCTCCGGTGGCCAGCGTCAGCGTGTGGCGATGGGCCGGGCGATCGTGCGGGAACCGCAGGTGTTCCTCATGGACGAGCCGCTGTCGAACCTGGACGCGAAACTCCGCGTGCAGACCCGTGCGCAGATCGTGAAACTGCAGCACGACCTGGGCGTCACCACCGTGTACGTCACCCACGACCAGGTCGAGGCGATGACCATGGGTGACCGGGTGGCGGTGCTGAAGGACGGCGAGCTGCAACAGGTCGACAGCCCGTCGGAGCTCTACAACAATCCGGTGAACTCCTTCGTCGCCGGGTTCATCGGGTCCCCGGCGATGAACCTGATGGAACTGCCGGCCGACGCGTCCGAGGTCCCCGGACTGGGGGTGGAGCGTCCGGCGGGGGTGGCCGGCACGCTGCTGGTGGGCGTGCGTCCGGAACACCTGCTGGCCGCTGCGACCGACGTCAATGCCGGAAGCGGCCTGCACGGCGAGGTGACCCTGGTCGAGGAACTCGGCGCGGACGCCAACATCTACGCCCAGACCGCCGTCGGCCAGGTCACCGCCCGCACCCACGATGACCCGGACTCCCTCCCCGGCATCGGGGGTGGGGTGGAGTTCACCCTCTCCCCCTCCGCCCGGGTGCACTTCTTCGACCAGGAGTCCGGTCAGCGCGTGGGATGACCCCGGTTGCCCCCGAAAGTGGGACACGGGGGCCGCTGAGTTACTACACTCGACGCAAGGATCACGCACACCCGGTTCACCCGGTGCGCGTCCCACCTGTCCACGTACCTGGTGTACCGAATCAGAAAGGTCCGGCCATGGCCCACCTCTCAAAGAAGATCCTGGCGACGCTCGCCGCTGTCGGCCTGGGCGCCGGGCTGGCGTCCTGTTCCTCCGACGACGACGGTGGCGACGCCACCCCCACGAACACCGAGGGCCGCGGCCCGATCACGTTCGCCATGGGCAAGAACGACACGGACAAGCTGCGTCCGATCATCGACAAGTGGAACGAGGAGAACCCGGACGAGGAGGTGACCCTGCAGGAGCTCGCCGGTGAGGCGGACGCCCAGCGTGAGACCCTCGTGCAGTCCCTGCAGGCCGGTCAGTCCGACATCGACGTCATGGCACTCGACGTGGTCTGGACCGGTGAGTTCGCCGCCAACGGTTGGATCGACCCGCTCACCGACGACCTGGAGGTCGACACCTCCGACCTGCTGGAACCCACCGTGGAATCCGCAACCTACAACGACACCCTCTACGCGCTGCCGCAGAACACCAACGGCCAGCTGCTCTACCGCAACACGGACATGGCGCCGGACGAGGCGGAGACCTGGGACGACGTCATCTCGACCTGTGAGGACGTCACCGCCGACAACAACGACTGCCTGATCACCCAGCTCAAGCAGTACGAGGGCCTGACCGTGTCCACCGCCGGCTTCATGTCCGGATGGGGCGGCGGCATCGTCGACGACGAGGGCGAGGTCAACGTGACCTCCGACGAGTCCCGCGAGGGCCTGCAGGCCTTGGTCGACGCCTACGAGGACGGCACCATCTCCCGCTCCTCCACCGGCGCGACCGAGGAGGAGACCAACCTGGCCTTCACCCAGGGCCAGAACGCCATGGCGATCAACTGGCCGTACATGTACACCGAGGCCGAGGCCGAGGGTTCCGCCATCGCCGGCAAGGTCGAGGTCCAGCCGCTGGTCGGCAAGGACGGGGTGGGTGTCTCCACCCTGGGTGGCTACAACAACGCCATCAACACCAACTCGGAGAACAAGGCGACCGCCCTGGACTTCATGGAGTTCATCATCAACGAGGACAACCAGCGTTCCTTCGCTGAGGCGTCCTTCCCGCCGGTGCTGTCCTCCATCTACGAGGACGAGGACCTCATCGAGGAGTTCCCGTACCTGCCGGCCCTGCAGGAGTCGCTGGAGAACGCCGTGCCGCGCCCGGCGTCCCCGAACTACGACGAGCTGTCCAAGGCCATCCAGGACAACGCCTACGCCGCCATCACCGGCGGTAAGAGCGTCGAGTCAGCGACCGACGACATGGCGTCCGCGATCGGCAACGTCAGTTAGTCCCGCTCTCCACGCCCTCACGCCCGTCAGCCTGCTCCAGGCTGTCGGGCGTAGTGCATTACCGATAAGGTCTTCCTTGTGACTGACACCTCACCCCACCCCGGCAGTGCCGCCACGGACAGCTCCGCGCGCGCCTGGCCGCCGAAGAAGAAGCGTGACCTGCGTGCCCTCTGGCTGGTAGGACCCAGTCTCGCCCTGCTGGCGGTGGTCATCGGCTACCCGGTGGTACGCGCCCTCTACCTGTCGTTCCAGGCCGACCGGCACCTCGACCCGGACACCGGCATGTTCGTCGACGGTGGCTTCGCCGGACTGGACCACTACCTCTACTGGCTGACCAACCGGTGCATGTCCGCCACCGGGGAGGCCACCACCTGTGCGCCCGGCAACCTGGCGACGGACTTCTGGCCGGCGGTGGGCGTCACCATGTTCTTCGTAGTCATCACCGTGGCCCTGGAGACCGTCCTGGGCCTGTGGATGGCGATCACCATGTCGAAGTCCTTCTGGGGTCGCAGCCTGCTGCGTGCCGCCGTCCTGATCCCGTGGGCGATCCCCACGGCGGTGACCGCGAAGCTGTGGCAGTTCATCTTCGCCCCCAACGGCATCATCAACTCCACGCTCGGCCTGGACATTGCCTGGACGACCGACCCGTGGGCCGCCCGCTTCGCCGTGATCATCGCCGACGTGTGGAAGACCGCTCCGTTCATGGCGCTGCTGATCCTCGCCGGTCTACAGATGGTCCCCGGCGGCGTGTACGAGGCCGCCCGGGTCGACGGGGCATCGAAGTGGCAGCAGTTCACCCGCATCACCCTGCCGCTGATCAAGCCGGCACTGATGGTGGCGATCCTGTTCCGCACCCTCGACGCGCTGCGCATGTACGACCTCCCGGTCATCATGATCAGCGAGTCCACCAACTCCCCGACGGCGGTCATCAGCCAGCTGGTCATCACCGACACCCGCTCGGGCAACTTCAACTCCGCCTCGGCGGTGTCCACCCTGATCTTCCTGATGGTCTTCGTCATCGCCTTCATTATGGTGAAATACCTGGGTGCGGACGTCGCGGGGAACCAGAACATGCCGAAGGCGCAACGTAGCAGTCTGCGCGACCGGCTGCCGTCACTACGGTCGCCGAAACACCCGTCGGGACAGGACGCACCACCGGACGTACCGGATGCACCCGCCGCGACGGGTGCGTCGACCGGAGCGTCCGGCAGCAACGGAGCGATCGGCGAGACTGAAAGGGACCGGCGATGAAGACCAGCATCCGCAGTTACATCAGCAACTACGCCGCCGTGATCATCATCCTGGTGTGGGCCCTGGCCCCGTTCTACTGGATGGTCGTCACCGCCTTCCGCGACAAAGCGCACACCTTCTCCACCAACCCCTTCCCCAGTCACCTCACGCTGGAGAACTTCCGGGAGGCGATGGCCACCGACGCGGGCAACAACTTCCTGCGCGCGATCGGCAACAGCCTGATCATCGGCTTCGCCACCACCGCCATCGCCCTGCTCGTCGGCGTGTTCACCGCCTACGCCCTGGCCCGGGTGGACTTCCGCGGCAAGGGATTCGTCACCGGCATCATCCTGGCCGCCTCGATGTTCCCGGGCATCGCCCTGGTCACCCCACTGTTTCAGCTGTTCAGCAACATCGGCTGGATCGGCACCTACCAGGCGATGATCATCCCGAACATCTCCTTCGTCCTGCCCCTGACGGTCTACACGCTGACGTCCTTCTTCCGGGAACTGCCGTGGAAACTCGAGGAGGCCGCCCGGGTGGACGGTGCGTCCCGCGGTCTGGCGTTCCGCAAGGTCATCCTGCCGCTGGCCGCCCCGGCCCTGTTCACCACCGCCATCCTGGCGTTCATCGCCACCTGGAATGAGTTCATGCTGGCCAAGCAGCTCTCCACCACGTCGACGGAGCCGGTGACGGTGGCGATCGCCCGCTTCACCGGCGCCAGCGCCTTCCAGTACCCCTATGCCGCGACGATGGCCGCCGGTGCGCTGGTGACCATCCCGCTGGTGATCATGGTGCTGGTCTTCCAACGTCGTATCGTCTCCGGTCTGACGGCAGGTGGCGTGAAGTGAGTGGCCTGAACCACCAGGCGGGCCCGACCCCGGACCACTCCGAGACCCGGCGCCGCAAGACAGTGCTCGAATCGATCCTCGGGTTCCTGGGGTTCTTCACCGTGCTGGCGCTGGTCCAGGCGGTGTGGAATGTCCTGAAGGACGATCCGGACGTGTGGCCGTCCCTGCTGCTCGCCGGCCTCCTCATCGCCACGTGGCTGGTGTGGCGGCGCTGGCGCACCTACGACTGAGCACGCGAACCCGAGCGCGACATCTGGACGTTCCGCTGACAGCGAACCGGCGCATCCGCCATGGTTCGTCCGGTCCGTACCTCAGTGGGCTCGCAGCCGGCTTCCGGAGGGGTGGTGCACGGGCTGTCGTCAGAAAGGTGGGATCATCTGCTGGTTTTCCCACGAGATCACTACGATCCATCCCACGAATCTGACATCCGTAACGCTTCGGCTCCCATCGCGCCTCGCGTCGACGTCCGCGCCAACTCCCTGACCTCCCCCATCGCCGACGCCGAACGGCGCCGCCAGGGGGAAAAGTGCAAGAAGAACTTCCTCAGCGTCGACTTCAAGGTCTCCGACACCGGGTTGACCACCTCCTCGGAGGACAAGGAGTCCCGCACCCACGCCGGCACCGTCGCCGACGCCTACGAAGCGGTCGAGCAGATGGACGCCGCGGAGGACAACATCGACCGGCTGTTCACCATGGAGCACGGTGACTCCACCGTACGACGTGAGGAGCTCACCGAGCTGGCCGAGGATCTCGCCGAGGCGGAGGTGAAGACGAAGTACGAGGCCCTGCAGAATAGTCTTGTCGAGGTCGAGGCCACGGTCAACGAGCCGAAGCAGGACCTGGAGGCCCGGACTTCATGGACCGGTTCGCCGATACGGTGCGCTCCTACGGCCACGGGAACTACATCCCGTTCGTCATCGTGAACTCCCGGCACACCGCCGACGTGAAAGCCGGACAGAGTGCCGCGTCGTCCTCGTCCTCGTCCTCGACGAATGTGTCCTTCAGCTGCGGTTTCTCCGGCGGCGGCGGGTCCGGACGCTTCTGGGACGCTTCTGGGACCCTGTCAGGCCCGGCCGAACAGCCGGTAGATCGTCAGGGCGACGAACTCGCGCAGATAGGACGCCAGGAGTACCTTTTTCGGTGTCGGTGCACCGAGTACCTCCGCGTCGAAGGAATGCACGCTGCCGCTCTGCTGCATCATCCTCACGACCCGCTCGGTCCGCGTCACGTGGAAGTCGGAGGTACACACCAGGATCCTGGGGTGTTCCACATTGCGTTCGGCCAGGATATACAGGCTGAAGTGCAGGTTCTCGATGGTGTCGATGGACTCCGCCTCGGTCACCACCATGTCCCGGGGAAATCCGCGGCGAGCGTAGTAACGACGCATGGCGTACGCCTCCGGGCAGGCCTCGTCCGGCCCCTGTCCCCCGCTGACGATCAGCGGCACCTGCCTCGCGGCACCGGCACCACGGGCTTTCTCCACGTCCCGCCAGGCCGCTGCTCCCCGGTCACACCGGGCGGCAAGTAGATCACTGACCTCCTCACCGACCAGTCCGGCGCCGAGCACCACCACCGCATCGACCGAGCCTGGGTCACTGGGGAGCCGCAGCCGACCACGGCGGATATGGCGCAGGAACCACAGCATGCCGACCAGCGCCATGGCCCACACCAGCACCCCGAGCGTTCCCAGGAAGGTCAGCACGATGAGGGTGTCGTCCACCCCGGCACCCCACCTGCTGCGGGCCTGGAAGACCGTCACCACCCATCCCGCGCCGATGGAGAGTGCCAGCGCGGCGGCGATGACGGTACTCAGATGGAACCAGCCGCGTCCGTCGGCGCCGGGCAGGGAGTCACCCATCCACCGCGCGGTGAGAACACCGGCACCGACAACCAATACATGGCAGATCCCCCAGGTCAGCCACATCGGCCCCGGGTACTCGCCACCGTGGGCGGCGACCAGCAGCCAGATCCACAGCAGTTCGGCCACGGCCATCACCAGGAGACCGTTGCCCGTCCACCGGGGACGGGTCTTCACGCTCCAGGCGGTGACGCCGAGGGTCACCAGGAGCAGCAGTGCGACGAGGAGCAGGCCGGTCATGCGCGTGTGGTCCCGCTACTCACCCATGAGGTTGGCCTGGAGACGACGGTCCTTCTCCAGCACCTCGTTCTTCATGTTCTCCTGGTAGGCGACCATGGCCTCCATGAGTCGGTCGTCGGCGACGGCCAGGGTACGCACGGCCAGCAGGCCGGCGTTTTTCGCACCATCGATGGACACCGTCGCCGTCGGTACCCCGGCAGGCATCTGGACGATGGAGAGCAGCGAGTCGAGGCCGTCGAGGTTCTTCAGTGCCCGCGGGATGCCGATGACCGGCAGCGGGGTGGCCGCGGCGACCATGCCCGGCAGGTGGGCGGCGCCACCGGCGCAGGCGATGATGACCTTCACGCCCCGGGTGTGGGCCTCGCGGGCGTAGTCCAGCATCCGCTCGGGCGTGCGGTGGGCGGACACCACACCGATCTCCATCGGCACGCTGAACTCGGCGAGCACCTGGGCGGCGGGCTCGACGGTGGGCCAGTCGGAGTCCGATCCCATCACGATCCCCACGAGCGGGGTGGGCTGCTGGTCAGGTGTGGAAGTCACGGTGGTGTCCCTTGTGTTGCGTCGTGTTGCGTCAGTACGTGTCCCGGAAGACCTTACCTGCTGACCGCCAGAGAGTTACGCAGGCCAGCCGTCGGTCCAGCGGGCACTGACCAGGAAATCGGATGCGAGCCGGGCGTCGCGGCGCAGGGCCTCGACTGCCTCGGCGCCTGCCTGCCCCTCGGCCGGGGCGCCCAACGGCAGCGACATGTTGACGTGACCGATCTTGCGACGCGGCCGCCAGTCCTTGCCGTAGAGGTGGATCTTGGCGGTCGGGAACCGTCGCCAGACCTCGTCCATGCGCTGCGGCATCGGCATCTCAGGGTCGGCGGTGTCATCGCCCAGGACGTTGGCCATCACCGTCGTCGAGGCGGTGGGGGCGGTGGATCCCAGCGGACGGTCCAGCACAGCCCGCAGGTGCTGCTCGAACTGGCTGGTCACGCAGCCGTCCTGGGTCCAGTGGCCGGTGTTGTGCGGACGCATCGCCAGCTCGTTGACGATGATCTCCGGCTGGCCGGCCTCGTCCTCGGTCTCGAAGAGTTCCACGGCCAGCACACCGGTGACCCCCAGATCGGTGGCGACCTGGCGGGCCAGCAGCCCGGCCTGCTCGACGATACGTCGCTGGCCTTCGGTGGCGACCGGTGCCGGTGCCACAGCGAGGTAGCAGATGCCGTCGGCCTGCACCGACTCCACCACGGGCCATGCCTCGACCTGTCCGGAGGGGGTGCGGGCGACCATGGCGGAGAGTTCGCGGACCAGGCGGACCTTCTGCTCCGCCATCAGCGGCACACCCTGCTCCAGCAGGTCGGCGACCAGGGTTACGGTCTCTTCACGGGTGGCCGGGAACCACACGCCCTTGCCGTCGTAGCCACCGCGGCGGGCCTTGAGGCAGATGGCTCCGTCGGTGGCGTCGAAGAACCCTGTGGCATCGTCGACGGCCTCTATGGCGGCGAAGGGCGGCACCGGGGCGCCGATCTCGCGCATCTTCTTGCGCATCACCAGCTTGTCCTGCGCGTTGATCAGCGCCGAGGGCTGCGGCTGGACGTTGACGCCTTCGTCGATCAGCGCCTCGAGGTAGGCGTTCGGCACATGCTCGTGATCGAAGGTGACGGCGTCGGCACCTGTCGAGATCTCCCGGACGACCTGCTCCTCGGTGTACTGACCCAACCAGACGTCGGCGGTGGCCTGAGCGGCCGAGGACCCCCCGGAGCCGGCCAGGAGCCGGACGGTCAGGCCCAACTCGATACCGGCCTGCTGCATCATCCGTGCCAGCTGACCGTCGCCGATCACGGTGACCAGTGGCATGTCCGGGGCGTGTGCCTCCGGTCGGGCCAGCGAACGGTCCGGTCGGCTGCTGTTCTCTGGGCTGTTCTTCTCGTCAGTCACGACTGCCCAGTATAGCGGTTCAGTACAGCGTTCTGGGCAGGTGGACCGGGATGCGGGATCGCAGCAGTTTCACGAACTTCCGGGTGGACGGAACGTCGCGCAGCACCAGCGGACGACCGCCGCCGCGCAGGTAGACCTCGACGTCCGACCCCTGGTGGCGGACGTCGACGATATGCGATAACGGCACCTCGCCGATCTGGCTGCGCATGTGCCCGGTGGCGGTGACCAGCCGTCGGTCGGTGAGGATCATCCGGGACCGGGAGCGGAACAGCAGGTGGCGCAGGCACCGGCGCCAGCTCAGCCACACCCAGGCCACCAGCAGTGCCCGTCGCCCCCACAGTGCGGCTGTCGCCGCCCCGGCGTCCTGTTCACCAACCAGGTCCGGCACGCTGGCGATCGACTCGGGCACATACCCCAACCACTGTCGTGCCAGGTCGGCGAGGTAGGAGTCCACCAGGCCGACTCCCAGCCACACCACTCCGGTGATCACGACGAACTCCAGCACCGGGAACACGGTGGATTTCCGGGACGGACTGAGCTCGGCGAGGACCTCCTCGTCGGGGTCGAATCGGATCTTCGGCATCGTCAGGTCATTCTCCGGTGGGTCGCAGGTGGACGACGTCACCGGCGGTGACGGTGCGGCGCTGTCCGGCACCGGTGTCGATCACCAGCTCCCCGTGCTCGCCGAGATCCACGGCGGTACCGGTGAGCTGGGTGCCGTCGGGCAGTTCGGCACGCACCCGGGTACCCAGGGTCGCGGAGAGCTCCCGGTAGCGTCGCCGCAGTGCCTCCAGGTCCGCCCCCTGTCCACGCCAGGCCGCGTCGGCGGCGAGCAGGTGGGTGATCTCGGCGGCGGCGACGTCGGCCCGGGCACCGGTGTCGGGGAGCGTGGCCCCGGCGGTGATCATCGAGGTGGCGCTGCGGTCCGGGATCCCGGCGTCCGCGAAGTCCTCATCGGTCAGCGAGACGTTCAGGCCGATGCCGGCGATGATCACCGCGGGCTCGACACTGGCCGCCTCGACGAGGATGCCGGCGAGCTTGCGGTAACCGAAACGGGAGTCGTCGTCGAGCACGACGACGTCATTGGGCCACTTCAGCACCGCAGGCACCCCGAACTCGCGGGCAGCCTCGGCGATGGCCACGCCGACCAGCAGCGGTAGTTCCCCGAACGCCTCCGGGGTGATCTGGCCGGGGTCGGGACGCAGCAGCACGCTGAAGATGACCTGGGCGCCCGCCGGGGCGGACCAGGCGCGTCCCAGCCGACCGCGGGCGGTGACCTGTTCATCGGCGAGACGCACCGTCCGGTCGACCGGAGACGCGCCCGAGCGCCACGCGTCGGCGAGGTCGGTGTTGGTCGATCCGGTGCTCGCCACCCACTCCAGGGACCCCGGCGCGACGCCGGTACCGGCAGCTCCCCGGAGGTGGACCCGGTCCTGGATCCGCTCGAGTACGGCGTCGGCGTCCAGCGGGTGGCGGGACGGGTGCGCGGGTGTTGCTGCATTCATGTTGACCAGAGTAACGCCCTTCGGCACCAATGCTTCTACACTGTTGTGTATGACTTCACCGACCTCCGTGCCCAACCCGGCCGACACAGCGACGACCGCAGGCAAGCTCGAGGATCTCCGTCAGCGTCTGGCGGAGACCGCTGCCCCGGCCGGGGAGGGTGCCGTCGCCGCCGTGCACGAGGCCGGCCGGCTCACCGCCCGGGAGCGTGTCGAGCAGCTGCTGGACCCGGGTTCCTTCGTCGAGATCGACGCCCTGGCCCGGCACCGCTCCACCTTCTACAATCTGGACCGGTCCCGCCCTGTCTCCGACGGCGTGGTCACCGGGTACGGCACCGTCGACGGTCGCCAGGTCTGCGTGTTCTCGCAGGACGGCACGGTCTTCGACGGCACCGTCGGCGAGGTGCACGCCGAGAAGCTGACCAAGGTCATGGAGCTGGCCGGACGCTCGGGCGTCCCGCTGGTCGGCATCCATGACTCCACCGGTGCCCGCGTCGGCGAGGGGGTCGTCTCCCTCGGCATGGCCGCCCGGCTGTACAAGCTGCGCGCCGAGCTCTCCGGTGTGGTGCCGCAGATCTCCGTGATCGCCGGTCCGACGGCGGGCACCGAGGCCCACCAGCCGGTCCTGGCCGATATCGTGGTCATGGTCGAAGGCGCCTCGCTGTACCTCACTGACGCGGCGACGACCGAGCGCGTCGTCGGCGAGGCTGTCAGCGCCGAGGAGCTGGGTTCCGCCGCCGTGCACGCCGGACGCACCGGCACCTCGCACCACACCGCTGCCGACGACACCCAGGCCCTCGGTTTCGTACGGGACGCCCTGGCCCACCTGCCGTCGAACAACCGCTCGGTGGTGCCGGAGGTGCCTGCCGAGTCCGCCGATTCTGCCGCCACCGCCGCCACTGCCCTGGACACCCTGGTCCCCGACTCCCCGCTGGCCGGCTACGACATGACCGAGGCCATCACCAGGATCGTCGACCCGGGCAGCCTGCTGGAGCTGCAGCCGGAGTTCGCCGGCAACGTCATCACCGCCTTCGCCCGGGTCGAGGGACGCGCCGTCGGTGTCATCGCCACCCAGCCGCTGGTGCTGGCCGGTGCGCTGGACACCGCAGCGTCCGAGAAGGCTGCCCGGTTCGTCCGTACCTGCGACGCCTTCAATATCCCGCTGCTGTTCCTCGTCGACTCCCCCGGTTTCCTCCCCGGCACGGCGGAGGAGCACAACGGGCTGCTGCGTCGCTCCTCGGTGTTGCTGTACGCCGTCGCCGAGGCAACGGTGGGAATGATCACCGTGGTGACGCGCAAGGCCTTCGGGACGTCCTACATCGCGCTGGGCTCCAAGAACATCGGCGCTGACCTGGTCTTCGCCTGGCCGAGCGCGCAGATCTCCCACGCCGACGCGGAGAACACCGTCGCACTGGTCCACGCCGACGCCCTGGCGAAGGCCAAGCGCCGGAAGAAGGACGTCGCCGCGCTGACCGCCGAGTTCACCGAGGAGATCGAGCGCACCCAGGTCAACCCCTACGCCGCCGCCGAGCGGGGTTACGTCGACGCGGTCATCGCCCCGAACGACACCCGCCGTCAGGTCGCCGACGGACTGGGGCTACTGGAGCGCAAGGTCGTCGACAGCCCGGCCCGCAAGCACGGCAACCCGGCGCTGTAACCGGACCCGGGAGAAGGAGCACACCATGACCCAGCCCCAGCAGTCGCCCACCGTGCCCGTCACAGCGATCACGGTCGTCAAGGGCACCGTCGACGAGGTCGAGACCGAGGCGATCAGCCAGGCACTGTCGACCATCGTCGCCGAGTCCGCTGCCGCCGCAGCGGCCGCCACCGCCAACACCACCGAGGCCCGGGAGACCGCCCGCCGGTCCGCCCGCACCCACGCCAAAGGTCTGTGGGGCACCCCGGCGGAGTCCCTGCGTGGAGTGAGCAACTTCAACCCGACGGGCTTCCGTGGCTGAGTCAGCTGGGTCGGCTGAGTCGGCACCCCGCATCGTCCTGGCGTCCTCCTCCCCGTCCCGACTGTCGGTACTGCGTTCCGGCGGCATCGAACCGCTGGTGCTGGTCCCCGGGGTCGACGAAGACGCCGCCACCGCCGAGCTGCACGCCCGGCACCCCGACCCCTCCCCTGCCCAGGTCGTCGCCCACCTGGCCGCGGCGAAGTGTGCGGCGGTGAGCGAGCAGTTCGCCGGGGATATCCCGTCCGGTTCCCTGGTCGTCGCCGGTGACTCGATGCTGCTGCTCGACGGCCAGCTGCAGGGAAAGCCACACACCGTGGAGAAGACCGTGGCCCGGTGGCAGCAGCAGCGGGGCCGCACGGCGAGCCTGATCACCGGACACGCCTTCACGAACGTCATGGTCGATCCAGACACCGGCACGACCGGGTTCACCCCGGTGGAGACCGCGGTCAGCGAGACGGTCGTCCACTTCGCCGAGGCCACCGACACCGACATCCGCGCCTACGCCGAGACCGGGGAGCCGCTGGCCTGCGCCGGCGCATTCACCCTGGAAGCCCTGGGCGGCTGGTTCATCGACCGGATCGAGGGGGACCCTTCCAGCGTGATCGGACTGTCACTGCCCCTGGTACGCCAGGCGATCACCGGTGCCGGACGGAATGTCTCCGACTTCTGGAACGCCGCAGGCTAATTCGAGCCTGACCGGGGGCTGGACCGGGCATCCCCCTGGGCGTCCCCAAAAACCCCGAACGAGCATGAGCCACACCGCCGGGGCGGTTACACTACAAGGTATCGACATGAAAGGCGGTGCCCTCACCCGTGGGAATCGAACGTGACCCCAACCCGCAGCTGCACCAGTACGCCCACCCGGAGAAGCTGGTCACCAGCTCCTGGCTCGGCGCGAAGCTGGGAGGCCCAGGGCTGAAGGTGGTGGAGTCGGACTCCGATCCGATCCTCTACAACATCGGCCACCTGCCCACCGCCATCCGAATCGACCTGCACGAGGACCTCGGCGATCCGGTGACCCGCGACTTCCTCGACGGTGAGGCCTTCGCCGCACTGATGGACAGCAAGGGCATCACCCGGGACGACACCGTGGTGGTGTACGGCAACGACTCGAACCTGTGGGCCACCTACACCCTGTGGGTGTTCGAGCTTTTCGGGCATCCGGACGTCCGGCTGCTCGACGGTGGCCGTGACGCCTGGATGCAGGACGAACGCGAGACGTCCTACGATGCCCCGCCGTCCCCCACCACCGGCTACCCGGTCGTCGAGCGGGACGACACCAACCACCGCATCTTCGTCGACGAGATCCGCGCCAACCTCTCCGACCGGCTCCAGCTGGTCGACATGCGGGACGCCGAGGACTTCATCGGCGTCGCCCCGGCGGAGGCCACCAGCCGCACCGGTCATATTCCCGGTGCGGTGAACTTCCCGCCGCGGGCGGCGCTGCTGCCCAACCACCGGTTCCAGTCCCGGCCCCAACTGGAGGAGACCTTCTCCTCCCTGGATCCGGCGGTCACCACGGTGCCCTACTGCCACTCGGGTGCCCGGGCGTCCCACCTGTGGTTCGTTCTGCACCACCTTCTGGGGTGGGGGAATGTGCGCGCCTACGACGGTTCCTGGCTGGAGTGGGGAAACATGGTCCGTATGCCGATCGACACCGGTGCCTGACACCACGCAACACCTGTGTTGGAACAGTCGCTGTGGAATAGTAACGTCAGTGTTTTGCTTCTGACTGCAGATGAAAGATAACGAGGAGTGGATGTGCCGGTAGAGGTCCGGAAATTGTCGAAGGTGCTCGTCGCGAACCGTGGCGAGATCGCCGTCCGGGTCATCCGGGCTGCCCGCGACGAGGGTATCGCCTCGGTGGCCGTCTACGCCGAGCCGGACGCCACCGCCCCCTTCGTGCGGATGGCGGACGAGGCCTTCGCCCTCGGCGGCACCACCTCCGCCGACTCCTACCTCGACATCGCCAAGGTCATCGACGCCGCGACGCGCTCCGGGGCCGATGCGGTGCACCCGGGCTACGGATTCCTCTCCGAGAACGCCGACTTCGCCCAGGCCGTCATCGACGCCGGACTGACCTGGATCGGCCCACCGCCCTCGGCGATCCGTGAGCTGGGTGACAAGGTCACCGCACGCCACTACGCGGAGAAGGTCGACGCCCCGATGGTGCCGGGCACCCCTGAGCCGGTCGCCGACGCCGAGGAGATCATCGCCTTCGCCGAAGAGCACGGCCTGCCCGTCGCGGTGAAGGCCGCCTTCGGCGGTGGCGGACGCGGTATGAAGGTCGCCCACACCATCGAGGAGATCCCCGAGCTCTTCGCCTCCGCGACCCGTGAGGCCGAGAAAGCTTTCGGTCGTGGCGAGTGCTTCGTGGAGCGGTACCTCGACCGGGCCCGCCACGTGGAGTGCCAGGTACTCGCAGACACCCACGGCAATTACGTGGTCCCCTCCACCCGGGACTGCTCGCTACAGCGTCGTTTCCAGAAGCTGGTCGAGGAGGCCCCCGCGCCGTTCCTCACCGAAGATCAGGACGCCCGCCTGCGCGAGTCGGCCAAGGCGATCATGCGGGAGGCCGGCTACCACGGTGCCGGTACCGTGGAGTACCTCGTCGGGTCGGACGGCCTGATCTCCTTCCTCGAGGTCAACACCCGCCTGCAGGTCGAGCATCCGGTGACCGAGGAGGTCAGCGGCTGGGACCTGGTGCGTGAGCAGTTCCGCATCGCCGAGGGTCTCGAGCTCTCCCGCACCACCGACCCGGAGATCCGCGGCCACTCCATCGAGTTCCGGATCAACGGGGAGGACGCCGCGGCGAACTTCATGCCCCACCCCGGCACCGTCACCGCCTACCGCGAGCCGGCCGGCCCGGGTGTGCGCGTGGATTCCGGTACAGAGGCCGGCACCGTGATCGGCGGTCAGTTCGACTCGATGCTCGCCAAGCTCATCGTCACCGGCGAAGACCGGGACCAGGTGTTGGCCCGCGCCCGTCGCGCCCTGGACGAGTACGTCGTCGAGGGCCTGCCCACCGTGATCCCCTTCCACCGTGCCGTCCTCGATGAGCCGGCCTTCACCGGTGACTCGCTGGAGGTCTACACCCGGTGGATCGAGGAGGAGTGGGACAACCAGTTGGAGCCGTGGACGGACCCGTCCGACGGTGTCGCCGGTGCCGGTGCCGACGCCGCTGGTGCTGCAGTGCCGCCGCGGCGTATCGCGGTGGAGGTCGACGGTCGCCGGGTGGAGGTCACCGTCCCGGGTGACCTGGTCGGCACCGGGGCAGGGCGCAGCCGCAGCGGTCGGCGTTCGTCGGGACGCCGCGAGGTCAAGGTCTCCGGTGACACGGCCGTGGCACCGATGCAGGGCACCGTGGTGACCGTGTTGGTCACCGAGGGAGCCGAGGTCGCCGAGGGTGACCCGCTGCTGGTCATCGAGGCGATGAAGATGGAGAACTCAGTGAAGGCTCACAAGGCCGGTACCGTGGCCGACCTGGCCGTTGCCGCCGGCGACGGTGTCACCAAGTCCCAGCCGATGCTGAAGATCGTCTGACCCTAGCTAGCAGAGTCAAAGGGAGTCCCCCACCATGGTCGACCGCCTGAGCCACCTCTTCCGCCCCACCGGACAGCCCTGGCACCGGCGCCGCGACCAGGGCTACGTCCTGGCCGTCGACCAGGGCACCACGTCTTCCCGAGCGATCGTCTTCGACGCGTCCGGGGCGATCACCGAGTCCAGTCAGCTGGAGCACCGGCAGATCTTCACCCAGCCGGGGTGGGTGGAGCATGACCCCGAGGAGATCCGTCGCAACACCCGACGGGTCATCGGAGACTGTGTCGCCCGGGCGGACATCGGTACCGAGGACATCGCCGCACTTGGGATCACCAACCAGCGCGAGACCACGGTGATCTGGGACCGGGACACCGGCGAGCCGGTGTACAACGCCATCGTCTGGCAGGACACCCGCACCGGTGAGTTCTGTGAGCAGCTCGACGCCGAGCACGGCGACATGTTCCGTAAGCGCACCGGACTGCCTGTGTCGACCTACTTCGCCGGGCCGAAGATCCGCTGGATCCTCGACAACGTCGAGGGGGTGCGCGAGCGCGCCGAGCGCGGTGAACTGGCCTTCGGCACCATGGACACCTGGGTGGTGTGGGAACTGACCCGTAGTTCCCGTCGGGGACGGGGACCGTCGGGTGGTCGGCGGGGCCAGGCCCGGCACGTCACCGACGTCACCAATGCCTCCCGCACGATGCTGATGGACCTGCGGACCCAGCAGTGGGACCCGGAGCTGTGCGAGGCGATGGGTGTGCCGATGTCGCTGCTGCCCGAGATCGTCAGTTCCTCGGAGGTTCTCGGCAAGGTGGAGCGGTCCGGGCCGGTGCACGGGGTGCCGATCGCCGGCATCCTCGGCGACCAACAGGCCGCCACCTTCGGCCAGGCCTGTACCGAACCCGGCGAGGCGAAGTGCACCTACGGCACCGGGAACTTCCTGCTGATGAACACCGGCACCGAACCCAAGCCTTCGGAGCACGGACTGATCACCACCATCGCCTACCGGTTGGGCGATGAGCCGGCGGTGTACGCCGTCGAGGGCTCGGTGGCGGTCACCGGCTCGCTGGTGCAGTGGCTGCGCGACAACCTCGGGCTGATCGACGACTCCTCACAGATCGAAGCCCTGGCCCGCAGTGTGGAGGACAACGGTGGATGCGTGGTCGTCCCGGCGTTCTCCGGTCTGCTCGCACCCCGGTGGGAGCCGGAGGCCCGTGGCGTGATCGCCGGGCTGACCCGCTACGTCACCAAGGCGCATATCGCGCGTGCTGCGCTGGAGGCGACCGCCTTCCAGACCCGGGAGGTCGTCGAGGCGATGAACGCCGACACCGGGGTGCCGCTGACCCGACTGCGCGCCGACGGTGGCATGGTGGTCAACTCGCTGCTGATGCAGTTCCAGTCCGACCAGCTGGGTGTGCCGGTCACCGTGCCGAAGGTCACCGAGACCACGGCGTTGGGTGCGGCCTACGCCGCCGGACTGGCGGTGGGGTTCTTCTCCGGGGTCGAGGAGATCCGCGCCCTGTGGCAGGAGGAGCACAGCTACCTGCCGGATGTCGCCGCCGCCGACCGTGACACCGCCTTCGCCCTGTGGAACAAGGCGGTCGGTCGGACGCTCGACTGGGCCTGAGAAGCCGCTTGGAGCGCAGTGCTGTCCGAGCCGTGCTCTAGACTGGGGGCATGGCACGCGTCCCCTACGATCCCTCCAAGCACAGGGACTTCTCTACGTCGCACCCCGAGTCGTCCCGTAGCTCCGCCGCCTCGTCCACCCCGTCGTCCTCCGCGTCGTCCTCCGCGGCGTCCACCCCGGGCGTCCGGGTCGGCGACGCCGAGCGCGAGGGCGCGCTGTCTCTGTTGGCCGTGCACTTCGCCGACGGCAGGATCACGCTGACCGAATACGACGACCGCTGCCGGGACGCCGCGGCGGCAACCACCCGCGACCAGTTGGACGTCCTGTTCATCGATCTGCCCACCCTGCCCGACCAACAGGCGCGACTGTCCGGCAACACCGGTGGGACCAGCACGGAGCTGGCGGTCTACTCCGCCCAGGAACTGGCCGAGCAGCACCGCCGAGGTGCCCGCCCGCGGGCCGGAATCATGGGGCTGACCACCATCGCGGCGATCGCCGGGGCCGGGATATTCAGCTCCTCGGTGGCGGGCCCGCTGTTGCTGCTCATCATCCCGGCGGTGGCGATCCTGTTGTACGTGGTCAAGATCGGCCCCGAGTCCTGGCACGCCCCCTCCCCCGAGGCCTTGGAGCGTGCGCGGGTCAAGCAACTACGCCGTGAGCATCAGCTGGAGCTGGAGGAGAAGGCGCATGCCGAGCAGATCGCGAACGAGGAGCGTAAGGCACAACGTCGGCAGAAACAGTCGGAGATGGGCACGGAGGCCTGGGACCTGGCACAGCGTGCGGTGAAGGGCGCCGGCAACATGTTCACCAACCGCGGTGGCCGCGGCGGCAGTGGCAAGCACAGTAAGTCCGACGACGACTGAGTCGAGCGGCAGCGCCGTAGAACCAGCGCCGCGTTACTAGATCTGCAACGCGTCGGCCTCGACGCGTCCGAACTGCTCCACCACTCCGGCGAACAGCCGCACGCCCACCGGGATGCAGGCCTCGTCCAGCACGATATTCGGCTGGTGCAGGTCTGGCTTCTCCCCCTCGCCGGTCCAGGCACCCAGCCGGGCCATGGCACCGGGGACGTGCTCCAGGTACCAGCTGAAGTCCTCGCCGCCGGAGGACTGCGGGGCCTCCTGCAGTGCGTAGGGGTCCACGTCCTTGACGGCCTGGGCCATGAGCGCGGTACAGGCGTCGTCGTTGGTCACCGGCGGAACACCCTTGGTGTAGCGAATCTCGGCCGTGGCACCGGTAGGCGCGAGGACCTGCTCCACCAGCTCCGGGAACAGCGTGTCCAGCGTGCGCCATACCGTGGGGCTGCCGGTACGCAAGGTACCCAGCAGCGTGGCCTGCTGCGGGATGGCGTTGAAGGCGGAGCCGCCGTTGACCGCACCGAAGGTCAGCACGGTACCGGTACGCGGATCGACCCGGCGGGACAGGAGACCGGGCAGCTGGGTGATCAGCTGGCCGACCGCGAAGATCACGTCGGCGGTGAGGTGCGGACGGCTGGTGTGACCACCGGGCCCGCGCACCACCAGTTCCACGACATCGGTGGCCGAGGTGATCGCCCCGGTCTTCACACCGATCTGGCCGGCCCGCAGCTTGGGCTCGGCGTGCACGGCGAAGATGTGGCTGACCCCGTCGAGGGCACCGGCGCGGATGACATCGGTGGCACCGCCGTCGAGCACCTCCTCGGCGGGCTGGAAGATACACCGGACGCGCTGGTCCAGCCCACCGTCACGGTGCAGGTCGGCCAGCGCGCAAGCCAGGCCGAGCACCACGGTGGTGTGGATGTCGTGACCGCAGGCGTGCATCACCCCGGGGGTGGTGGAGGCGAAGTCCAGTCCGGTGACCTCGGTCAGCGGCAGGGCGTCGATGTCGGCGCGGAAGGCGATCAAGGGGGTGGCCGGGTCGGGTTCACCGATGTCGACGATCACGCCGGTACCCGGCAGCCGCACCGGCTCCAGGCCGGCCTCGGTGAGGGTCTCGACGAGGAACTCGGTGGTCCCGAACTCCTTGTGGGACAGTTCGGGGTGGGAATGCAGGTAGCGCCGCCAGCCGATGACCCGGTCGTGGTTGTCGACGATCCAGGACGCGACGGCGTCAGCCACCGGGCCGGTGTCGGCGGAACCGAGAGTGCTCACTGTGGGCGGTGCTCCTCACCATCTAGACCATGCAGTTCATTGCCAGTTCATACTAGCCACCTTGTGCCCCAGACTCCTACCCCGGTGCCTGTCCCGCTCCCACCCTGACGGGTTCGGCCAGCCCGCCACCCTCGCTGGCCTATGCTGGGAACCATGACTGACGCTGACTTTTCCGTGGCGGAACTGGCGGACCGCGCTGCCGCCGAACTGGCTGAACGCACCGGACGTGACCACCATGACGTGGCTGTTGTCCTGGGCTCGGGGTGGCGTCCTGCCGCCGATGTCCTGTGTTCTAGGGACGGGGTGAAAGGGGCAGACGGGCCGGACGGCCTGACGGAGTTCACTGAGTTCCCCATGTCGGACCTGCCCGGTTTCCTTCCCCCGACCGCCGAGGGCCACGGCGGGACGGTCCGGAGTCTGCGGATCGGTGGGCTGAATGTCCTCGTCCTGTTGGGACGCACCCACGCCTACGAGGGCCACGCCCTGTGGCGGACCGCGCATGCGGTCCGCACCGCCGCGGCCGCCGGGGTATCCACGGTGGTGCTGACCAATGCCGCCGGCGGGCTGGCCGAGGGCATGAGCGTCGGCGAGCCGGTGCTGATCAGCGACCACCTGAACATGACCGCGCGCACCCCGCTGGTCGGCGCCGATTTCGTGAACCTGGTGGACGCCTACTCGCCGAGGTTGCGCCACATGGTCGGACGCCTGCGTCCGGGGATGCGCGAGGCGGTGTACGCGATGATGCCGGGACCGCAGTACGAGACCCCGGCGGAGATCCACATGCTGCGCACCATGGGGGCGGGGCTGGTCGGCATGTCAACGGTCTACGAGACGATCGCCGCCCGCGCCGCCGGCGTCGAGGTGCTCGGGATCTCCCTGGTGACGAACCTGGCCGCCGGGATCACCGGTGAGCCGTTGAACCACGAGGAGGTCCTGGCCGCCGGAGCCGCGGCGGCAACGGACATGGGCACCCTGCTCGGTGAACTGATCACCGAGATGAACACCGACACCACCAGCGACACCACCACCGACACCACCAAGGAGCAGGCATGAGCATCCAGTTGAGTTTCGGGACAGCCGGCCTGCGGGCCCCTTTCGGCCCGGGCGAGGACAAGATGAACGTATCCACGGTCACCCGCGCCACCGGTGGAATCGCCGACTGGCTGACGAAGAACTGCGATCATGAGGGTGATCATGACGGTCAGTTGAGCGTCGCCGTCGGCTACGACTCCCGCTACGGTTCGCACGCGATGGCCCGGGCTGCGGCGGAGACCTTCGCCGGTGCCGGCTTCGACGTCACGCTCATCGCCCACCCGGCCCCCACGCCGGTGCTGGCGTGGGTGGTGCGCCACCGTGGCCTGGACGCCGGGGTGCAGATCACCGCCAGCCACAACCCCCGCACCGACAACGGCTACAAGCTCTACCTCGCCGGAGGTTCCCAGCTGGTCAGTCCTGCCGACCGGGAGATCGAGGCGCTCATCGCCGCCCAGCCGCCCGCCGCGGAGGTGCCCCGGTCCACGACGGTGTCCCTGGACCTCGGCGCGGTGGAGGGCTATGTCTCGGCGGTCACCGCACCGCTGGCCTCCGGTGACGGCCACGTCCTCGCCGCCCGTCGTGACCTGCACGTGGTCTACACCGCCTTGCACGGGGTCGGCGGCTACGCCCTGGAGGAGACCTTCCGCAAGGCAGGTTTCCGTCGGCCGTCGACGGTCGTCGCGCAGCGCTGGCCGGACCCGGAGTTCCCCACGGTCGACTTCCCGAATCCGGAGGAGCCCGGTGCCACGGACCTGCTGATCGACACCGCTACCGCGGCCGGGGACGCAGCAGAGCGTCCTGACCTGCTGATCGCCCTGGATCCGGACGCTGACCGGTGCATGCTCGGCATCCCGGACCCGCGCGCCCCGCAGGGCTTCCGGATGCTGCGCGGCGACGAGACGGGCCCGCTCCTGGCCACCCGCGTCGTCAATGAGCATGCCCCGGGCGCGGAGTCCCCCGCCCCGGTCGTGGCGACGACGGTGGTGTCCTCCAGTCTGCTCGGCCGCATCGCCGACGCGCGCGGCTGGGATTACCGGGAGACCGCGACCGGTTTCAAGAACCTTGCCCGCGCCGCCGACGATGCCCCTGGTGAACTGGCCTTCGCCTACGAGGAGGCGATCGGGACGTGTCCCTTCCCCTCGATCGTGGCGGACAAAGACGGCATCGCCACCGCGCTGGTCGCCGCGACATGGGCCGCGGAACTCAAGGCACAGGGCACCAGCCTGCTCGAGCAGCTGCACCGCGTCGACGACACCTACGGGGTCGTGCGCACCGCCCAGGTGTCGGTGCGGTGTGACTCCCCTGCCGCAGCGACGGACCTGGTGGCGGGGTGGGCTGCCCGGCCGCCGGCGGAGTTCGCCGGTTCCGAGGTCGAGGACATCTCCTCCGGGCTCCGGCTGCGGTGGTCCACCGACGGGTTGGAGCACCGGCTGATCGCCAGGCCGTCCGGCACGGAGCCGAAGGCGAAGTTCTACCTGCAGGTCGCCGCCGGTGCCGGTGCTGATGCCACCACGGTGGAGGACGCCCTGTCGTCACTGGTGGCGCAGGTCCGCTCACTGACGGACTGAGCGAGTTCACAGGGCATCCGGGAGTTCTCCTGAGAAGTTCTCACGAGGAGTTCTCCCCGAACTCCGCCTTTGGTGTGCGTGGCATGGGTTACAGTAACCCCCGTCATAGCCAAACCATCCTTCATGAGGTTCCCACCATGATTCGTCCCGCCGCCCGTTCCCTCGCCGTCGCCGCCGCCCTGTCCACCGCCCTGGCACTGACCGCCTGCGGTGACGACGGTGACGACTCCACCGACACCGGCACCGACCCCGTCTTCACCGAGCAGGAGACCGCCGTGGAGCAGGACGACACCACCTCAGCGTCCGCATCGGCCGCTGAGTCTGCGTCTGAGTCCGCCGACGCAGATGACGACGCCGATGACGATGACAACGATGCAGACGACAAGGCAGTCGAACCGTCCTCCTCCGGGGACGTCGAGATCTCGGTCACCGCACCGGACAAGTCCAGCTACTCGAACACCATCATCAAGACCGGCCAGACCACCTACGAAATGACCGCCGACTACTCGGAACGCGACAGCCTGACCAAGCTGCCCAGCGTGGGGTGGTCGCCCTCCGAGGAGCTGCGTAACTGCTCGACCAAGGTCACCTACACCAGCGAGGACGGCACCGAGATCGCCCAGTACCGTACCCAGGACTGCGAGAGCTCCATCAGCGAAGGTGAAAGCTCCGACGCCTACGAATGGTTCGACCGCAGTCCGCTGCCCGCCCAGGGCCAGGAGGTCGATCTGACCATCGTCGTCGAGATCGAGGCCGACGACGACACGTACGAAGGTGAGTCCACCATCTCCCTGCGCAACCCGAACAACTACCGCTGACGCGGCAGGATCAGAACCCGTCAGAGCCCGTCGAGGTCGATGTTGCGCGGACCGTACAGCCGGTCGCCGGCGTCGCCGAGGCCGGGGACGATGTAGGCCGCCTCGTCCAACTCGGGGTCGATGGTGGCGGTGACCAGGCGCGCCACCGGGTAACCGGAGTCACGCACCGTCTCCACGCCGGGCACAGCCGAGACCATGCACACCACGATGATGTCGGTCGCCCCGCGGGCCGACAGCAGGCGCAGTGCGTGCAGCAGCGAGCCGCCGGTGGCGAGCATCGGGTCGACGAGGAAGACGGTGCGTCCGGTCAGGTCCTCCGGCAACGCCTCAAGATACGGGACCGGCTCGTGGGTCTCCTCGTCACGGGCCATCCCCAGGAAGCCGACCTGTGCGTCCGGGATCATCGACAAGGCGGGGTCGATCATCCCCAGCCCGGCACGGATGATCGGCACGATGATCGGCGGGTTCGTCAGCCGGTGGCCGGTGGCCGTGGCGACGGGGGTCTCCACGGAAAACTCCTCCACCGGGAGGTCCCTGGCGGCCTCGTAGACCAGCATGGCTCCCAGGTCCGCCAGGGCTGTCCGGAATGCGACGTTGTCGGTGCGGGCATCGCGCATGATGGTCAGGCGGGACGCTGCGAGCGGGTGGTCGACTTCGATGATCTCCATGGCTCTCCACGGTAGTCGACGCCGGGGCAATCCCCTACGTTCGCGCTTGTCGGGGAACCTCAGGGAACCTCGGGGAACCTTCAGGGCCTGCCGTGGCGTCTCTCCGGGCATGACACCGACTACTGCATCTCCCCAGCCACAGCAGTGTGGCATGCTCACTGCTGACCCGGAGTCCCTGGCCTCCGCCGCCACCCACCTCGCCGGAATCGCCGACCGGCTCGGCGCCCCGACCGGCCCCGGTGGGCCTGGTGGCTCCGGTGGCCCCGGTGCGTCCGGTGAACCCGCCACCCTTCTCGCCCCGGTTCCGCAGGCGGCCGCTTTCACCGCCGCCATGGCCCGGGTTCGTGGCGAACAGGCCACGGTGATGTCCGGGTTCAGTGGCTTCTACCGCTCCAGCGCCGAGTCCTTGTCCAGCACCGCTACCGCACTGCGTCGTGGTGAGGACGCCGCGGCAGCACGCTTCGCCGGCATGGGCACCGGGGCCCTGTGATGACCGATCTCCTTGCACTGCTTGAACCGGTCCGTGCCCTGGCGCCCACCGCCGCATCACCGGGGAGCCATCCGCTGACCGCGCTGTTGTCCGCCGATCAGGCGGAGCTGACCGGACTGCTCATCGACAATGCCCCGACCTTGGTGGACACCGCCCTGCGTGGCTCGGCCGGCACCGCCGCCGTCGGGGCGCTGGGTGATGCCGGACGCAACGCTGCTGCCCTGTTGTCCCAGTCCGGTGAACTGGAGGAGGTGGCTGCCGAGGCGACGGTGGCGGTGGAACGGGCGGCGGCCGACATCGCCGGTATCGCCGCCGACTGCCTACGTGACCTGGTGCCCGCCGTGGCGGCCGCCCCGTTCTCCCCGGCAACTCCGGCGGTGGCCGTCCAGATCGCCGGTGGCCACCTGGTCCGGGCACATGCCCGGCTGGACGCCCTGGGTGCCGAGCTCGGTGGGTTGACCGGGCGGGTCGAACAAATCGGGGCGGCGCTTCCTGCCCCTCCGCCGCTCCCCGGTTCACCGTCGGCACTGTCCCTGATACCGGACGCAGGGCCAGACTCCGGGCCAGCGTCGGGATCCATCGCACAGCAGGTCAGCGACACCGGCACCGCCAGCGACAGCGCCACCGAGGTCATCGGCGCCCCGACCCCGGAGGCCGCCGCCGCGGTCACCGCTGCCACCAGTGCCCTGGGCACGCCGTATGCGTGGGGCGGGACCACGCCCGGGGTGGGCCTTGACTGCAGCGGACTCACCCAGTGGGCCTACGGCCAGGCCGGGGTGGACATCCCCCGCACCGCCGACCAACAGGCCGTGGGCACCCAGGTACCTGCCGACCAGCTCGCCCCCGGGGACCTGGTCGTGTGGGACGGCCATGTCGCCATGGTCACCGGGGATGGACAGATGATCGAGGCCGGAGATCCGGTCCAGATCAGCTCGATCCGTACCGACAACATCGGCATGAACTTCCTCGGCTTCTACCGCCCCACCGGCTGACTCCGGGCACTGCCGAATACCGACCCCGAATCCGGCCCCGAATACCGGCCCCGAATCCGACGAGGAGAACCTCGACATGTCCCCTGGCATCCGCCGCTCCGGCCTGGCCCGGATCACCTCCGCCCCACCAGTCGCCGAGTACAACGTCCAGCAGTTTCTCGGCGATCCGCCACCCACTGTGCCGCCGGTTCTCACCGCCGAATTGTTCACCCACGAGCCCGCTGGTGAGCAGTGACACACAACGGCGATCCGGTCATCGACCAACGGGCACCGTACGGCTAGAATCGTCGGTCATGGCAGACAACGGAATCGTCACCCTCGAACTCGAGACTACCGCCGGCACGTTCTACACGCTGTGGGCCCCAGGGTGGGTCTCCCGGGGTGAGGAGTGGCAGGCGTTTCTCGGTGACGACACCGGTGTCTTCGGCTTCTCCTCCCCCGCTGAACTCCTCGCCCATATCGAGTCCAGCAGCAACCACGACCTGGTCGACCACCCGCGGTGGCAGGCTTTCCTCGAGGGGGCCGAGTCCAAGGTAACCCCGAAGGCCGCGGGGAAGGTCAGTTTCGTCGAGCTGCCGAACAACCTCGCCGGCCGGGCGTCCTTCGAGAACACCCGGACGGTCTCCAACGCCTTCAAGGTGCTGCGCTCCTTCGGCACCGTCTGCGGTATCCAGCGTGTCAACCGGTGGTTCCATGCCTACTCCCTGCTGGCGAACGTGTCCCGTGGACCCGACCACTACGCGGGGGAGAACGGGCTGAACGAGTGGTCCAGCATCGGCTACACCGTGGTGGACAACTGGGCTGACCTGGTCGATGCTGTCGACGAGAACATCGTCACCCCGGAGGTGGACGCCGATGCGGTGGCCGCCGCCCAGGAACGCATCGACGCAGTCGCGAAGGCTGAGCAGGACGCTGCGGAAGCTGCGGCAGAGGCGTCGAAGAACACCGACGACAACGGTTCCGGGAGGGAAGCCGGCAAGGACTCCGGCTCCGACTCAGACTCAGACGCTGCGTCCGGTGCCGATGCAGACGATGCCGACCCCTACGACTCCACGCCCTGGGGAACTGCCGGCATCGACCCGATCCGCATCACCATCGACGGCACCACCGTCTACACGCTGCGGTGCTACATCGGTGACCGTCAGCCGGTGTTCCTCGGACGGCTCGGCGAGATCCACACCTTCCCGTCATCGCGGTCCATGGTCCGCTGGATGATCGACGCGAAGGACCACGACCTGGCGGAGATGGAGACCTGGGGCGACCTGGTCACCCTCGCCAACGCCGGTGAGCTGGAGGTGACCGTGCACCAGTCCAACGTCTACGGCTTCACCGGACTGCGCGACGACATCTCCACCGGTATCGATTCGGTGGACACCGACCAGCTCTCCCGGGCCTATGAGTTGCTTGCCGACGCCGCCGACTGGGCGAAGGATGACGGGGTGAACAAGGTTCTGCTGGCCTACCCGCGTCTGCAGGACTACATCGCCTACATCCTCGGCTCCCCGTCGCAGGGCACCCCGAGCGCCCCCTTCGACGAGGAATCCGAGGGCTGGGGTCAGCTGGAGACCAAGTTGACCGAGCGTTTCACCAAGTTCTAGTTAGCTTCCCTCGCGCCACCGGTCATCCCCGTCGGACACGTAGTAGGTGTCGAAGTGGGCGAGGGTCTCGGTGTCCCCGTCGGAGTCCGAAAAATAGATGAGGCCGCCGAGAACCTCGATGGTCCCGCCGTCGACGTCGACGGTATAGACACCCTCGTCGATGTCGAACCAGGCATCTTCATCAACCGGCCCCTGGGCCGTTCCACTCTCAAAATCTGCCCGCATGTAGTAGCTGTCGTCCGCCTCGTCGAGGCAGACCACTGCGTCCGATCCGCCGCCAGTCCCGGCGTACACCCACGTGTCATCGCCATCGCACAGGGCGTCACTGTTCTCGAAGCCCGGGTACTTCAGGTTCGACGGTAGACCGGAGGATTCGCCCGTATCATCCGACGAGGTGTCCTCGTCGAGCAGACGGTCCTCCAGACCACTGCGGCCTACATCGGTGTCGTCATCGCCGGTGTCCCGGTCCTCCGACTCGCTGGGGACGAAGGCGACGGAATCGGAGGAGTCGTCGGCATCGGAGTCGTCCTTGGTGAGGAACCACAGTCCGGCACCACCAGCACCGATCAGGACCACCAGTGCGGCGATCACACTGACGATGACACCGGTGTTCGACTTCTTCTGGTCCTGCTCATTTGGCTGCCCGGGGTAGCCCTGCGGGTACGGGTAGCCCTGCTGCCCCGGGTAACCCTGCTGCTGGTATCCGGGTTGACCGGGCGGGTACGCCCCGCCCTGCCACGGCTCCTGACCCTGCGGCCGACCCTGCCTGTCAGGATCCCCACCCCAGTTGTTCCCGTTACCCCAGGAGCTGTTGTTCATTGCCTCAACGACCTTCCGGTGTCTCTCTCGCAAACGTCAGTTGCGCATAATCCTATCTTCCACTGAAGTATCTCGCAGCAACCGCCCCGCGCGGCGACATTGCCGATCAACCCCGTGGCCAGCACAAACGGCCGGGAACCCCTGGTTCCCGGCCGTTAATTCTGTTCACTCGAGCAGCTACACCGTCGAATCCCTGACCTCCTCGTCGGCGGCCGGAGTAGCCGATGCACCGGCAGCGTCGACCGGGGCCGGCGCATCGGGGGCGACGATCTTCCGGACGCCCCAGATGACCTCGTTGACACTGACCACTGCAACGGTGAAGGCGAGGGTGAACAGCGTCGCCCGGAACAGTGCCATCGAGGTGTCGGAGGCGGCCATGGTGGCGATCAGCGGGTAGAGCATGCTCAGGGCAAGCACCGCGAGGATCGCGACGTAGACCTTGGATTCACTGCGTCGGCGGCCGTTGAGCGCCCACTTGCTGGTGTCGAGTCCTGCTCCGCCGGACTTCTGCGACGACTGGCCGAAACCTCCGGCCGACTCCTGGTGTGGTGCGGAGTAGTTCGGAGCTGCCGCCGGAGCCGCGGCCAACCAGGCGCTCGAGGTGGAACCACGGCCACCAGCGGGAACCACTGCCTCAGCCGCATCGGATTGCTCTGCCTCGCCTGCCTCGGCAGCAGAGTCCGTGGCGTCAGTGGCGTCAGCAGCGTTATCGCTGTCTGCCGCCACTGCCCCACCCTCAGCCTCAGGCGTCCCATTGTCGGGGATCGGGGCGGCCGAGAAAGCGGGGTCATAGGACCCCGCAGAATCCGCAGAGTCAGCAGAACCATCGGCATCGTCCGGCACCGGGGAGATGATCGAGGTCGTGCTCGACGACGGCTCATCAGCGTCAGCATCCGCGTCCGTGTCCGGAGCAGAGGGGCCTTCCGAGGTCAGCGGTTCGTACCCCGGGTAAGCCTGCTGACGTGTCGGAGCGGCGGAGGGAGTCTCCGACGCGACCGGCGTCGCCTCATAACCAGTGTCGGGGCCGACCCCGTAACCAGCACCGTAGCCGGCACCGTGGCGTCCTACGCTGTCCGCTGCCCCGGAGTCCACCCGTCCCTCTGGTTCCACGGGCTCCGCAGACACCTGCTCGCTCACCGTGGACACCGGGGTCTTGGCGTCGGCGAGGTCATGGAGCCAGCGGATGTTGACCACGTCGTCCGGCCCGTTGTAGAGCGCGGCCTCGTAGATGTCGCGCTTGTACGGGTCACCGAGGATGGCCTGGGCGGTCTCCAACTGGTCCATCTCCGGTGACTCCGGCCTGTACCCCTGAGTCCTCAGATCGGCGATGCGTCCCGCCAGGATCTCGGAGATGCCGCTCGGCGGCATGTCCTTGTCGAGGTGGAGTTCGGTGTACAGGTCGTAGTTGGCCATTGGTGCATCCCTCGTAGTTGGTGGCTCGTATTGGTGAATCGGTGTGGTTTTGTGTGAGATGGACTCACCGGCACCTTAATACATTCGAGGGCCGCTGCACATGGGGACAAACCGGAGAATGCCAAACCGGGGAATGCCGGTGTATCAGCAGACCGGCATGTTCTGCACCACATCAGTGGGCTCGTCCGCCGTATCAACGTCAAGGCCGGCCAGGATCATCGCGTAGCGGGTCTTGTCGCTGTCCCAGGGAAAGACCATGATGTTGTCGCCGTCGGTCTCGACATCGATGACACAACCGTTGTAGTCCATCGGCGTGCCCTCACCTGAGACGTAACGGGCCCGCGTGTCACTGTCGCCGAAGTCCACGACCACCATCGTCAGCGAGGAATCCGCGCAGACCACCCGGGCAGTCTCGTCGCCGGACGGTTCGCGCCCCGAACAGCTCATCGACCGCCAGCCGTCCTGCTTCTGTCGCTCCGGCAGGAGATCGGGGAACGCCTCGACCATCCTGGCGTCCCGGGAGTCCCACCCCGGGTACAGCACCTGCTGGTAACCGAGCACGCCCAGCAGCCCGGTACCGGCGATCAGCAGGACGATGGTGACCAGGATGCCGACGCTGCGTCCGGTACGACGCCGCGACTGTGCCGGTGGCGCCTGTGGTGTCGGACGCTGCGGCGGTGACACCGGCGCCACCCTGGTCTGCTGCACTGTCGGACGCGGGGCCGCCGCGGTGTGCTGCGCCGGCGGGCCCGCCGGGGACACCGCTGCAACCAGGGCATCCAGGAAGGCGACCGCGCTGGTGTACCGGCTGCCCGGATCATTGTTCAGGGCGACGCCGAAGACCTCGGTGACCCGCTCGGCCACACCGGGGACCTGTGCGTCCTGCGTCGCCAGGTTGCCGACGGTCAACGCCGGCAGGGTCCGCTCACCCCGCCAGGCCCGCTGGCTCATCGTGTCGCGGAAGGCTGTGAGGGTGAGCATCTCCACGGCGATCAGCGCCAGGGCGTAACGGTCGGTCGCCGGACTGTAGTCGACCTTGTGCGCACCCCAGGTGCTGGCCACCGAGAAAATCTCCGGCGCCATGTACTTCTCGGTGCCGATCACCAGTCCGGTGGAGGTCATCCGGGTGTCCTCACCGGCGATGCTGATACCGAAGTCGGTGAGCACCGAGGTGGTCCCCGGGTCCTCCGGCAGCAGGATATTCGCCGGCTTGAGATCGCGGTGGATCACCGGGGACTGCCGGTGGTGCAGGTAGTCCAGTGCCTGCGCCACCGGCCGCAGGACAGAGTCCACCTCGGCGACGGTGAAGCGGTTTTCGCTGGCCCGTCGGTCGGTGATCGCCTTCTCCAGGTCACCGCCGGGCACGTAGTCCATGACGAAGTAGGTCGACGAGCCGTCGGCGTCGCTGCTGCGTCCGGAATAGTGGATGTTCATCACCGCGGAATGCCGGATGCCGGCCAGGGTGCGCATCTCGGCGGCGAACCGCTTGAAGGCGTCGTCGGTGGAGACCGCTTCCGGACGGATCACCTTCACCGCGACCCACCGGTGCAGCGCATTGTCGAAAGCCCGGTAGACGTGCCCCATCCCGCCATGGCCGATGAGGCTGAGCTGGGAGAGGTTGTGCTTCTCCTCGAGAAGCTCGGCGAGCTGGGCTTGTCCGTCGGGAACCGTCATGAGTTGTCCGCGCTCCAGGTGAAGTCGCGCCCGGAGCGCTCACTGCCGTCCTCCCGCAGCACCTGGACGCCGTCGGAGGTGATCTCGATGCGCAGCGACCCGACCTTCTCGGTCACCCAGTACCCGCTGCCGACGCGGTCCATGTCGATGTCGTGCTCGGCGGCACCCTCGTTGTAGTAGCCGCGGTAGTAGTAGTCACCCCGCTCACCGACCTGGCAGATCACCGCCCGGTCGTCGCCGTTGGTGCCGGCGAAGATCCAGGTGTCGTCGCCGTTACACTGGGCGGCGGGGACGCCGTTGGCGGCACGTGGGGTGTTCGGGAACCCCTGGGCGGTCACCCGGTCGCCGTTGAGGTCGCCGCTGCCGCCGAACCGGTCCTCGTCGTTGTCGTCATTGTCGTCATCGTCGTTGTCGTCGTCAGGACGCTCCGAGGGCGACGCCGAGGAGGTCGACGACTCATCTGTGTCGTCCTCGTCATCCGTGTCGGCGGCACCGGACTCGGGCACCGGGACGAAGGTGACGTCGCCGGCCCCGTCGGAGCTGCTGGAGTCCGAGTCACCGTCGCGTCCGAACATCCCCCAGATGACCACGGCCACAATGACCAGAACCACCACGGCGATGAGGGCGACGGTGATGATCGGGCCGCGGCCACCGCCGGAACGCTGCGGTGCCCCGCCAGGGGTTCCAGCGGCCGCAGCAGCGTCCGGGACGGGCTGCACGGCCGTCTCGTCCGGCAGCCACGGATTATTGCGCGGGGTAGGCGACCCCCACTCATTATTGCCCACGTGCGGACCTTCCGACTACAGAGACCAGTAGTTTTCCTGAGCATACCTGGCCAGTGCCAGGCGCCGGGTCGGCGCATTGCCGTTTTTCGCGGAGAACCCCGGCACACCGCTGGCCTCCAGCGACTTACAGATGTAGTCGATCTTGGTGTTGACCTTCTTCTGTGTCCAGCCGAGGGACTCCTCCAGCTCCTTGACCGAGGGGACGTCCGACAGATCACTGCCCGGACGCTTCACCAGCGGCCACGCCAGCGCACGCAGCAGTGCCGACTGCTCGGCGTTGGGGATGAAGTCACCTGTGGTCATGGTGGAACCGACGGGGGCGCTGCCTCCGCTGGGGGGACGCAGCGTCGCCGCGACGGTCAACGCCAGCTCATAGGTGGTCAACGAGGTGGCGAAGACCATCGAGGACTCACCCAACGGCAGCGGCAGGGTCGCCCCGGGTCCCAGACGCAGCTGGCTGAAGGAGTTCTCCGCCCGGGGCTCGATGCTGGCGGTGATCCGGGTGCCCAGGTTGGTGACCATCCAGGTGCCATCGGCGTCCCAGAACTGCAGGAACATCCGGTGCATGAACTCATCGTCGGCGGCCAGCGGGAACTGCGCGGCACGCCCCAGGGTGATCCGCTGCCCCGGATTCAGCGCGACACGGTTGCCGATGAGGTCGTCGATCAGGATCTGGCCAGGAAACGTCATGGGCTCATACTCCTACCGTTCGAGCTCATGCGCCAGAGAATCAAGTTCGCCACCCCCGGCCATCTGCATCGTCAGCTCCTCCAGGGTGACCTCCTCCCGGGTGGCGTCGAGCACCTCACGGCCCATGTTGAGCAGGATGAAGTGGTCCCCGACCATGTGGGCGTGGTGCGGATTGTGGGTGATGAGGATGACACCGATGCCGTCGTCCCGGGCGGCGGCGATGAACCGCAGCACCATCCCGGACTGCTTCACACCCAGGGCGGCGGTCGGCTCGTCCAGGATCAGCACCCGGGCCCCGAAGTACACCGCGCGGGCGATGGCGACGACCTGACGCTGCCCACCGGAGAGCGAGGCGATGGGTACCCCGACGTCCGGCAGGTCAACGCCCATGCGGGTGAGCCGCTCCCGGGTGATCTCGCGCATCTCGGTCTCCCTCATCCGACCGAAGCGTCCGGTCAGTTCCTGGCCGAGGAAGAAGTTGCGCCACACCGGCATCTGCCCGACCACCGCAAGGTCCTGGTAGACCGTGGCGATGCCGTGGTCCAGGGCGTCCCGCGGGTTGGCGAACTCCACCGGTTCGCCGTCGACGAGGATCTCCCCGTCGGTGGGTTTGTGCAGTCCGGCCAGGGTCTTGATCAGCGTGGACTTGCCGGCGCCGTTGTCGCCGAGCACGCAGGTCACATGGCCCTGCCGCACCGACAGGGAGATGTCGTCGAGGGCGCGGAAGGACCCGTAGCTCTTGCCCACCCCGCGCAGCTCGATCACCGGTGCGTCCGTCGTGTCTCCGCTCATGTCGGCACTCATGTCGGCGCTCATTTCTTGGCCTCCGAGAACTTCGAGAAGGAGTTGTTCGCCAGCACAGCCATCAGCAGGACGGCACCGAGGAAGAACTTGAGCCAGTCCGGGTTCCAGCCGGCGTAGACGATGCCCTGGTTGGTCATGCCGTAGATCAGCGCGCCGAGTGCCGTGCCGATCGCGGTGCCCTTACCACCGGTCATCGCGCAGCCGCCGACGACTGCGGCGATGATGTAGAGGAACTCATTGCCCACACCCTGCCCGGCCTGGATGGAGTCGAACTCGTAGAGGTTGTGCTGACCGACGAACCAGCAGGACGCTGCGACGGTCATGAACAGGATGATCTTCACCCGGTCGACCGGGACACCGACGGCGCGGGCGGCCTCCTTGTCCCCGCCGACGGCGAAGATCCAGTTGCCGAAGCGTGTCTTGAACAGCACCCAGGTGGCCACGGCGACGAAGAGGATCCACCAGAAGACGGTGACCTTCACGGTGACCCCGAAGATGTCGACCGAGCCGGCGAAGATCATCCGGCAGAACTCGTAGCCCTGCATGTCGGAGATGACCGGGGTGGCGACCTGGTCGTTGACCAGTTTGGTGATCGCCAGGTTCAGCCCCTGCAGCATGAGGAAGGTCGCCAGGGTGATGAGGAAACTGGGTATGCCGGTACGGGTGACCATGAACCCGTTGAAGAAGCCGATGGCCAGCGCGATCGCCAGGGCGAGCAGGGAGCCGACCCAGGTCTGCAGGTGGAAGTTGTAGGCCAGCATGGTGGCCGCCAGCGCGGTGGTCGTCACCGCCACACCGGTGGACAGGTCGAACTCGTCGCCGATCATCAGCAGGCCGACGGCCAGGGCGATGATCCCCAAGGTGGAGGACGTGTAGAGCACCGTGGCGAAAGCGTCCATGGAACGGAAGCTCGGGGCGACGATCATGAACAGTACGAACACGCCGATGGTGCCGATCAGGCTGGCGAGCTCCGGACGGTGCAGCAGCTTGTCGAGTCCCTGGCGGGTCCGTGGCGGCTCGGTGTCCGCGGCGGGGACGGTGGCCGGGCTACTCATCGCAGTCCCTCCTTCGTGGCATCGGCGATGGTGTCGATGTTGTCGGCGTCGACGAAGCTGGGCCCACTGTAGACAGGACGTCCGCCGCCGACAGTGGTGCCGTTGCGCTTGGCCAGCCACAGCGAGTCGACCGCCATGTAGCCCTGCAGGTAGGGCTGCTGGTCGACGGCGAAGCTGACCCGGCCGTCCCGGATGGCGGGCACCAGCTCGGAGTTGGTGTCGAAGGTGCCGACCTGGATGTCGACACCGGCGGAGTCGGCCGCGTCGGCGGCGACGAGGGACACCGGGGTGACCAGGCCCATGACCCAGTCGATGTCCCGGTCCTGGGTGAGCTTGGACTGCACCGTGGAGCTCACCGAGGTGAGGTCCTGGCCGTTGACGTAGAGGATCTCGACGCTGCCGCTGCCCAGTCCCTTACGGATGCCGTCGCACCGGGCCTCCTGGGAGGAGTTGCCCTGCTCGTGGATGACGCAGAGCACCTTGTCTGCACCCTCGTCCTCGAGACGTTCCCCGGCGCGCTCACCGGCCACGCCCTCCTCCTGGCCGAAGAAACCGGTGAGACCGTAGTCCTGGTACTCGTCCATACCGGCGTTGAGGCCGACGACGGGGATGCCGGCGTCGACGGCTTTCTGGGCGACCGGGCCGATCGCACTGGCGTTGGGCATGGTCACCGCGATGCCGTCGACGTCGGAGTCGATGGCGGACTGCACCAGGGACGCCTGGTTCGGGGCCTGCGGGTCGGAGGCGTAGCGAAGTTCGATGTTGTTCTTCTGCGCGGCGTCCTCCGCACCCTTGCGCACCAGGTCCCAGAAGGTGTCGCCGGGGGCTCCGTGGCTGACCATGGAGACGGTGTAGCGGGGGGTGTCGACGGTGCCGCCGCCTTCCCCGTCACCGTTTCCGCGTGGCGCACCACCGGTGGACGAGCAGGCGGCGAGGGATACCGCGAGGGCTGCCGTCACCGTGGCGGCAACAGTCTTGAGCGTCTTCTTGAACATCACAAGGTGCCAGTCAAGGCCTCTGAAGCGATTAAGTCAAGCCATCTGACCTGCATATTCATCGTTTGTGTACCGATCAAGTTGATCGGTACAGCATTCGCCACCTGCGGTAGGACACCGACACCTGACGCCACGTCCTGTCCGGACCACACAGTATCCTCGACGATATGACCACCCCGGAACCGACAGGCCCGTCCGACCCCAGTAACGCCAGCGACCCCGGCAACCCGCTGCCCGCCCGCATCGACGATGCCCGCCGCCAGGACCTCAACGAGAAACTCACCCTCGCCGTCGGTCAGGGTCGGATCGACCTCAGCGAGTTCTCCACGATCACCGACGCCGTGTGGTCGGTCACCGATGTCGACCGCTTCGCCCGCCTCGAGCAGCTCATCGCCGGAAAATCGGCCACCCCCGATGACGCCGAGATCGACCGTCTCGCCGAGAAGGCCGGCCCGTCACCAGAATCCGGAACGGACAACCCTCCAGCGAAGAAGCCCAAGGGCAGTATCAGCTCCTTCTCCGCGGCCATCAGCAACTTCGAGGCCACCACCGTCGTCCCGCATGATCATGTGCCGACCCAGTCATCCTGGTTCGGCGACATCGAACTCACGAGCACCATGCAGCTCGGCGAACGGCAGGGCTACAGCCTGGTCTTCGGCGACCTGACACTGGATCTGCGGGAGGCCTCGCTGACCGCATCCACCACCGTGCTGCAGGTCAGTCTGGTCTTCGGCAGTGTGAAGCTCACCGTTCCTCCGGGTGTGCAGGTGGTCAACCAGATGACACTTCCGTTCGGGGACGTCAAGGTGACGCAGCGTGAGGGCGGGCCGGCCCCGAACTACCCGGACGCTCCGACGGTGGTACTCACCGGACGCTCGACCTTCGGTGACCTGCGGGTCCGGGTCGCCGAACCTGGCGAGAAGCAGAGTTTCTGGAGCTGGCTCACCGAGGGCTGAACCAGTACCGGCCACCGTCCCACCGACGAAACCTGGAGTCATGACAGAACTCCCCGACCGGATCGACGACTCCCGCCGTCAGCAACTCAACGACGACCTCACCCTCGCCGTCGGCCAGGGACGCATCGACCTGGCCGAGTTCTCCGACCTGGTCGACGTCATCTGGTTCAACGAGATCACCCGGGCCGGCGGCTACCATTTGGCCGAGCGTGAGACACATACGCTGGTCGCCTCCGACATCAACCTCGACCTGAGGCAGGCCACCCTCTCCGCCCCGGTCACCACCATCATCGTCACCTCCTACCTGGGCACCATCAACCTCACGGTGCCGCCCGGCATACGGGTCGACAACCGGATGACCGGGATCCTCTCGGACGTCACCGAGGCCCCAGGACGAAACATCGGACCGTCCTCCCCCACCGTCGTCCTGCAAGGACGCAGCTACGGCGGGGACATCACCATCCGCGTCCGCGAACCAGGCGAACGCAGCCGCAGCTCCTGGTGGTCCTGGCTCATCGGGTAGTCATCGAGCCTGTGCCGACAGGCCCATGTACCGGACCAAACTTCCCCAGGACAGGTCACGGATCACGTCGTCAGCAGGGAGAAACCCGTTAGACTCCAGATCATGGCTCCAGAACAGCAGACCACCGCCACCGCCTCCACCTACCTCACCGCCGGCACAGTCGAGGAGTTCCGGAAGAACCTTTCCACGGTCCGCACACGCATCGACGCCGCCGCAGTCCGCGCCGGTCGGGACCCGGCCGAGATCGAGCTGCTTCCGGTGAGCAAGACCGTCCCGGAGGACCGGATCCGTCTCGCCGCCGAGGCTGGCTGCACCCGCCTCGGCGAGAACAAGGTGCAGGAGGCCACCCGGAAGTCCACGAACCTCGCGGACCTGGATGTCGACTGGGTGGTCATCGGGCACCTGCAGACGAACAAGGCCCGCGACGTCGCCGCCCACGCCGCCGAATTCCAGGCGCTGGACAACCTGCGCGCCGCGTCCGCCCTGCAGCGACGCCTGGAGACCGCCGACCGCGAGCTGGACGTCTACGTCCAGGTCACACGTCCGACGAACCACAGAAGTACGGGCTGTCACCCGACGACGTCGCCGACTTCCTCACCCAGCTCACCGAGTTCCCCCGGCTGCACGTCCGCGGACTGATGACCCTGGCGGTATTCAGTGACGACACTGAGTTGGTGCGGGCCTGTTTCGTGCGGTTGCGGGAGTTGCGCGACCGGATCATGGTGTCCACCCCGGAACTGCTGGGCGGCACAGTCGGCACAGGCGGCGGCAAGCTGTCGATGGGCATGTCCGGCGACTACGAGATCGCCGTGGAGGAGGGCTCGACCTGCGTGCGGGTGGGCCAGGCGATCTTCGGCGCCCGCGCGGTGCCGGACTCCCACTACTGGCCGGGAGTGACCGGCACGGAGTGAGCGGGGAGATTTCCTGCACAGCCCCGAACCTGTGTTTTACAGTAGAGTTACCCTAGGAAAGGAACGTCACCATGCGACGCCGTCTACTCCCCGCCGCCTCCGCCGCTCTCGCCGGAACCCTGCTCGTGTCCGGCTGTTCACTCTTCGGCGGCAGCGTGAGCAAGGGCGACCTGGAGGACAAGATCCATGAAGAGATCTCTGCGGAGGCAGGGGAAGAGCCGGACGAGGTGCGCTGCGAGGGTGACCTGGAGGCCGAGGAGGACGCCGAACAGACCTGCGCCATGCGCGTCGAGGACGAATGGGTGGAGATCGAGGTCGTCGCAACCGAGGTGGACGGCAGTGACGTCGAGTTCCAGTTCCGACCCACCAAGCAGATCGACGAGCCGGACTACTGACTCTCCTCCACGGTGATCACCGTCGTGGCCACCTCTCCCCCGGTTGCTGTCGCGGTGACCCGGATCTCTCCGGGAACGACACCTGCCCGGACCACGGCGACGGCACGTCCGTGGAACGTCGAGCGGACACCCGTCGTATAACCCTGGGTGGTGATCGGGTTGCCGGAGCCGAATCCCTGCAGGCTGCCCGCACCGTCGACGGTGACCCGGATGTCACGGTCGACTCCGGGGCTGCTGACCTCGACGAAGGCGAGGTCCTGACCATTGGGACGCAGGACGTCCCGGTCAGAGTCGAGGCCCAGAGTCTGGTCAGGCTCGGTGGCGAGCCGGTCCACACCTGTCTCCGTACGGGCCTCCAGGACCCCGGGTGCATAAGGCAGCGTGAAACGGGCGCAGAGATCGTCACCGGCGGTGGCACGTCCGACGACCGCCCCGTCCAGACTCAACTCAACGGTGGCCCCCACCTGTGCGTAGACCTCGACCGTCGCGCCCACACCCTCATGCCCCGGCCAGGTCCAGCTGCGCACTGAATCACTCATCCGCCAGTTCGAGGCGACCATCTTCTCGCCCACATGGGTGAGGGGACGCACCGCGATATAGGGGTCGTCGCGCAGACCCCACCCGATCTCGTAGGCGTAGGACTGTGGCTGACGGTGCCCGGTGATGTCGATGACCGGGGTTCCCGCGGTGAGCGCCGGGAACGGGGCGAACATGCGGGGATGGTCGTTGTACCGCGCGGCGGCGACAGCGCCTTCACCGAGATAGTCCCAGCCGGTCCACACGACGTTCCCCAGCGCCCACGGCGCATCCTGGGTATCGCGCCAGGTCTGCATGAACAGTTTCGGGGTTTCCTCACTGCAGACCATCACACGCCCGGGATGGAGCTCATGGTCGGCGACCATACGGACGCCCGTGTGGTTGTAGCCGGCCACCTCAAGCTGGGCGTAGGCGTCCCTCGTCTTCCGGTCGATGATCGGTTTCGGGACGATCCAGGTCATCAGACGCGACATCGCACCCATGACCATGTTCATCAGCAGAATCACACCGCGGTTGGATGCCTGCTTCCCGCTCTCCCTGGTCTTCGCCGCCTTCGCCTGGACCTTGTCTTCGTCAGCGTCAGCCGCCAGGTTCAGAAGGCCGTTGATGCAGTTGGTGACCGGCCGGGTGGGGTCCAGCGCCCGGACCTTGTCGGCGACGGTCTTGTTCCACCTCAGCCCGGCCTCGACAGGCGTCGAGCAACGCCCGCGAGGCCGGGTTGTGCGCGCTGCGGATGGCGTTGAAGCCCGCCTCCTTGAGGATGCGCACCCGGCGGGTCCCGGCGTCCCGGAACGTCGCCGCACCCAGCATGCCGTTGTCGGGGCGGATGCAGGCTCCGCGCAACATGTGGTCTTCACCGTCGATGGACAGCCCGTCGACCGTCACGCTGAGGTCGCGGATGCCGAAGCGTGCTGTGGCTTCGTCCGTCTTGTCAGCCTCACCGTGACCTGTGTCGGCAGGACCGACCACGACCCGGGCCTCATGGAAGTGCGGGTGTGCCGGTGACCAGTGCTGTGCCCCGTCGATGCGCAGCTCGTGGTCGATGATCGCTTCACCACACCTCGGAATGTCGACGGTCTGCGCCGCCAACGGGTGCTCGTCACTCTGCGGGCCAGTGACCACTCCCGCCACCTCGGCGGTGGTGTCGGCATCGGTCGTGTTCGTGACCTTCGTCCTGACGGTGACCACGTCACCATCGGTCGTGACGCGCGGCCATGTCGGCTCGATGTGGACCGCCGGTCCGGTGAGCAGGTGAACCTCCCGGTAGATGCCGCTCCCGGTATACCAGCGACTGCGTGCCCTGGGGTGGGAGGCCGTGCGGGTGGATGCGGCGCTGATGGCCACGGTCGGCCGGATGATGGAGGACATGCAGGACGCTGTCTCCCGGGCCGAGGCCGTTCTCCGCGTCGACAGTACGGCTGGCAGAGCGGTTGACGGTGCGTCTGGCGGAGCGGTTAACAGTGCCGTTGACAGTGCCGACGAGAAATAAGGCTACGGAGAGGTCACGGACAGGGGCTAAAAGTGACCTCTCCGTAGCCTTATTTCAGAACGCCCTTCGACGGCGGCCGGTCATGGAACCGACCAGAGGGCGATAACGGGGAGGAACTACTTCTCGGTGCCGTCCTCGCCATCAGCACCATCAGTACCGTCAGCGCCTTCCTCATCCTCGCCCTCGTCGAGGCTCAGCCCCAGTGCCTCCAGCTCGGCACGCAGGTTCTCCATGGACAGCTCGACCTCTTCAGTGCCGAAGCCCTGCCCGTGCTCGTGACCGTGCTCCCCCTCACCGTGGAGCTGCCCCAGCCCACCAGCGGCCCCCTCGCCGTCGCCAGCAGCCGCGCCCAGGGTATCGCCGAGCTCGGCGTAGGCCGGGTAAATGACCTCGCGCTCCAGCGTCTCGCGCAGCGGCTGATCGCAGAAGGCGTTGTCCAGGGCGTTGGTGGTCATCTCCAGGAACTGCCAGTACTCCATACCGAAGGCCTCGGCCAGCGCCTCGAACTCGCTGCTCATGGTGCAGCCGGACACCAGCCGGTTGTCGGTGTTGACGGTGCAGGCGAAGCCCAGTTCGTAGAGCAGGTTGAAGGGGTGCTCGGCGACCGTCTCGCACACACCGGTCTGGGTGTTGGAGGTCGGGCAGATCTCCAGCGGGATCTGTCGGTCGCGGACGAACGTGGCGACCGGGCCCAGCTCGATGCCGTTCATGGTGGCCTCGAAGTCCTCGTAGATGCGCACGCCGTGGCCGATGCGCACCGCACCCTGCCGCAGCCCGTCGGCGATGGACTCCACCCCGGCGGCTTCACCGGCGTGCACGGTCACCGGCACCAGGTTCTCCCGCAGGATACGGAAGGCCTCGACGTGGTTCGACGGCGGGAAACCGTCCTCGGCCCCGGCGATGTCGAAGCCGACCACGTAGCCCTCACCCGGGCTATGTGCCCCGTAGTTGTCGACGGTGAGCTGGGCGATCTCGGTGGCCCGGTCGGCGTGGCGCATGGCGCAGAGCAGCAGGCGGGCGTGGATGCGTCCGCCTGACGCGGCGACGGCATGCTCGCCTTCCTTGACGCCCTGCACGGTGGCGTCGACGACCTGCTGCAGGGTCAGGCCCTTGGCCTGGTGCTGCTCGGGGGCATAGCGCAGTTCGGCGTAGCAGACGCCGTCGGCGGCGAGATCCTCGACGGCCTCGCGGGTGACGCGGACCAGGGAGTCGACGGTCTGCATCACGGCGGTGGTGTGGTCGAAGGTGGTGAGGTAGGTCGGCAGGTCACCGGAGTTGGCCGAGTCGAAGAACCACTTCTCCAGTTCGGCGGCGTCGGTGGTGGGCAGGCCGTCGTAGCCGGTCTCGGCGGCGATGTCGATGATGGTCTGGGGACGCAGTCCGCCGTCCAGGTGGTCGTGGAGCGCCACCTTGGGCAGGCGCTTCACCACCGCAGGGTCGACGGTTGAGGTGGTCTCGAAGTCGCTGTCGCTCATGGTGATCCAGGATAGCGAGCCACGTTACCGAATGTTGCACGGCCCGCGACTAGAGTGGTTTTCCTGATGTTTCTCTCCTCACACCCCCGCCGCCGCGTCGGCTCGCTACTTCTCGCCGCGTCGTTGATGCTCGCCGCCCCGGCCTCTGCCGAGGTGGGACGCAACGGCGTCGACAAGGACGACTGGCTGCCGCTGACCCCCGACATCGGCGCGCCCATGCCGGACGATCCCTTCCTCGACACCGACGACTGCCCCTTTGCCCAGGAGCTCCCACCGGCTTTCGATGCGGACGCCCTGCCCGCCCGAGGCCAGGACGCCCCCACCCCGGTGCCGGTGGAGTTGCCCGGTCCCGGCGGCGCGGACCTCGACACCTGCGGGGAGGTCGCCGCCTCGGGGATGACGATTCCGGAGGATCTTAGCCTGGGCGCTTTCAGCGTCTTCGACATCGACTCCGGTGAGGTGCTCGCGGCGAAGGACCCTTACGGGCTGTACCGTCCGGCGTCGATCATCAAGGCTCTGCTGCTGCTCACCGCCATCGATGAGCTGGATCTGCAGCAGAACATCCCGGTGAGTGACGAGGCGGCGAATGTCGACGGTTCGCGGGTGGGCATCGGCACCGGCGGCCGGTACACCGCGAAGCAGTTGCTGTTGGGCCTGGTGATGCGCTCGGGCAATGATGCGGCGATCGCCCTCGCCGAAGCCATGGGCGGGCAGGACGAGACGGTCATCAAGATGCAGGACCTCGCCGACTCGCTCGGGGCCACGTCCACCCGGGTGATGACGGTGCACGGGTTGGACGGTCCCGGGGTGCAGACCACCGCCTATGACATGTCGTTGATCTACCAGGCGGTGTTCCAGAACGAGACGGCCCTGGACCTGCTGGGCACCGAGTCGATGGACTTCCCCGGGTTCGACGACTTCGAGGGTTTCGAGCTCTCCAGCGACAATCCGCTGTTGTTCTCCTACCCGGGCACGGTCGGCGGCAAGACCGGGTTCACCGACAATGCCCGGCACACCTTCGCGGTGGGCGCGGAGCGGGACGGTCGACGTCTCGGCGTGGTGTTGTTGAACTCCACCATCGCCGGCGGTCGCCCGTACGAGCAGGCCGAGAAGTTGTTGGACGCCGGCTTCGACACCCCCGACGATGCCAGCGTCGGCGAACTCGTCGCTGTATCGCAGGACGATGCCGCTGACCCCGACGCAGCCGCCCAGGCAGAGAGCGCAGACAGCGCAGACACAGTCGACGGTGCTGCGGACCCCGACTCCACAGCGTCCCCCGACGGGGTGGACGTCCGGGTGGTCGTGGCGGTGGTCCTGATCGCGGTCCTGCTGGGCGCGGCCGCGTTCGCCGGGGCCAAGTTCCGGCGCCGCGGCTGATCCCCGGAGCCCTCCCGTTCCTACTTGCGGCGGAACGCCCGGCCGATGAGGCCGACGGCCGCGGCACCGGCGGCGGTACCGACACCCACCAGTCCGGCGCGGCTGACTTGGCGGGAACCCGGGCGCACCTCCTGGCGCACGCGGATGACCGCGGGCGGCGGAGCGTCCGGCACCATCTGCGCCAGTGCCTCCGGGGTGGTGGCGGTCCAGGCCGCGACGTACAGCACGATGCGCCAGATCAGGTACAGCATCACCATGATTCCGATGATCGGACCGAAGGCGGCCGCCGCCGGGCTGGACAGGGCGTTGGAGAACAGCAGGGTGGCGAACTGCTTGATGACCTCGAAGGCGATCGCACCGATGACCGCCGCCCGGGCGGCCGCGGCGCGCGGCACGTGGGTGCGTGGCAAGAACATCATCAGCCAGAAGAAGACGATCCAGTTCGCCACCAACGCCACCACCAGGGCCACGAGCCAGGTGAGGAAGCGGATGCCCGGGATATCGCCCAGTCCGATGGCGTCGAGCAGGCCCCGGGTGAATCCACCACCACCGATGGCGGTGACACCGAAGGCGACGACCAGGGCGAGCAGCAGGCCGATCAGGCCGATCAGGTCGCTGATCTTGCCGGTGATGAAGTTCGCCGCCTTGCCGTCGACCTTCCACATCTCGGAGACCCCGAGTCGCAGGTTGGCCATCCAGCCCAGACCGGTCCACAGGGCCAGAACAAGACCGATACCGAACACGCTGCCACGTTGGTCGATGGCACCGTCGATGATGTCGTTGATGGTGGCGCCGAGGTCATCGCCGGCCGATTCGGTGACCGAGTCGGCGATGTCGTTCATCAACTCCTCGTTACCGGCGAGCACCATGGCCACGGTGGCGAAGATCAGCATCACCAGCGGGAAGATGGACAGCACGGAGAAGTAGGTGATGCCGGCGGCGAAGTGGTTGCCGCCCTGGTCGCCGTAGCGTTCATTCATCCGCATGACGTGGTCGAACCACGGCCATTTGTCGCGGTAGGCGTCAATGGCGCCGGGTGCATCGTCTGTGGACCGTTCGATGCCGTGATCGTCGAGCTTGTCGGGATCGGCAGCGGTCGTTGTGCGAGCCATCGGAGGGACTCCTCGGGGTAACGTCAAGAATCTATGAGGGTGTGCCGTTCTACCGTAGTGCAAGACGCCGGTGCGTGACCGTCACTCTCACAGATCTCCTGCCGCTGTTCCGACGAGCGGTGCGCTTCACCGCCTAGCGGTAGGCGGCGACGATCGGGATGGTCTCGTCGAAGAGTTTCTTCAGGTTGGACGGACGGTCGCCGTCGTCGGCACCGACAACGCTGAAGGCCATGTCATCGGTGTCCTCGGTGGGGATCGGGAACTGGGCGATGCCGGCCTGACCGGAGACGACCACGGAGATCAGGTCTGCACTGTGCTCCTCGCACAGATCGGCGACCTCGTCGCTCTCGCGGGCCCAGGTCATGGCCTCGCCCTGGTCGTCGGTCTCCTGGAAGTCGATCTTCTCGGCGTGGGCCAGGGTGACCTGTCCCTCGATGTCGCTGCGCTCCAGCGCCTTGTTCATTCCCTCGAGCCCGGAGTCGATGGCGTCGAGGATGTCTTCCTCGCTACCTTCTCCTTCTTCAGCCTCACCGGTGCACAGGACGAGGACGTCGATGGTGCGGTCCGCGGAGACGTCCGACTCGTCGGTGGTGCCGGTGTCATCCGCCTTTTCCGTCTCGACGGAGTTCCCGGGCAGGGTGTCCTTGCCGGGGGTGAAACTGGACTGGCCGACGGCGGCGGTCCGGTAGATGCGCTTGGTAATGTTTCTCTTTCCCAAGGTCGATGGAGGTCCATAGAGGACGATGGAATCACGTCTTGACTGGTGACAGACGTAAATCGGCGGGATCGGTCTGATCCCGTCCGCCTTCACAGCACGCTACCGAGACCCCCGGAGGTGGCACGACCGAATGCGATGAAAACGAACAGGTAACGAACTTTCGATCACCCCCATCCGGGTGCCCGACCCCGTAGGGAACCCGAAGGAAACCACACCCCGCCCCGTATCAGCTACCCCCGTAACACCCACTACAGGTACCACCGTTCCCCCTGCGTGGCCCCTCTGCGCGCCCGCTGTCTCCTCCCCGCCTCCTCCTCGGGGAGAGCTCGACAGCACCTGGGAGCTCGACAGCCCCTTAGGAACTCGGCAGTGCACTGGCGACGACGTCCGGCAGCGGAATGTACTGCGGAACCGCACCCATCGACGGCGACTGGACGCGCACGCCCGGCGCGACCTGGTTCACCCAGGCGGTGACATCGTCCACCGCACCCTGGGCGACAGCCCGGGCCGGCCAATTGGTCATCCCCGGCACGGCGTCGGGAGTCGACGGTCCGACCCGGTCCAGGGCACCCGTGAGGTCCTGGTTCAACGCCCCACGGTTGCCGCTGGTCTGCACCGCGACCGTCCAGCCGCCGCCGAAGCCGACCGAGGCGTGGTAGGTCGACCGGTCGTCCGACCAGCCCGACTTCCACCCGTCCACGCCCGGCAGCAGCGCCACGCCGAAGCGCTGGTTGTAGCCGTCGGCGGCGACGGTGGTCGACTGCCGCATCGCCGACAGCAGCGGCCCGGTACCGGTCGGGTCCTCGCGCAGCTTCGCTGAGAGGTAGCGCGACCAGTCGTTGCTGGAGAACTTCCAGTTCCCCCAGGTGTCTGCCGGGACCGCGGAATTCAGGTTGTACTGGTTCGCGGTGGCGCGGATGGCGTTGGGGTATTTCCCTGCCAGTTCGGTGGCCAGCCCGTCGTCCGAGGTGCGGATCATCTGGGACGCCTTGGCCTTGTCGGCGGCCGAGCCGTGGGCGAAGACATAGTCGGCGATGAGCAACTTGGTCAGCGACAGGCTGTAGCGCGGCTCATTCTCGTTCGCGGTGCCGAGGTGGGCACTGGAATGGGCGTGGTCCACGGAGATCTGCGTGCGCCCCGGCGCATCAAGTGACTGCGCCTGGGCCTGGGCGGCGCCAGCCACCGAGACCGCAGCCAACAACGCCGTCGCGGCGACGGGAAGGGTAACTCGGTTCCTGGTCATCTTTCTCCCACCTCAGCTCTCGCCTACCTCAGCAGGCCCATCTTCTCGTACACGTCGGCCACCACGGACTCGGCGACGACGGAGGCCTTCTCCGCACCCCTGTCCAGGACACGCCGCAGCTCGGCCGGGTCGGCCATGTACTCATCGTACTTCGCTTTCAACGGGGTGGTGAACGCCTGCAGGGCGTCGGCGGTGTCCACCTTCAGCGCACCATACTGCGCGCCGGCGGCCTGGTAGTCGGTCACGATGTCCTCGACGCTGCGTCCGGTCAGCGCAGACTGGATCACCAGCAGATTGGAGACTCCGGGCTTGTTCTCCTTGTCGTAGCGGATCTCGCCGTCGTTGTCGGTCACCGCCGACTTGATGCGCTTGGCGGAGGTCTTCGGCTCGTCCAGCAGGTTGACCAGGCCCTTGGGGTTCTCCCCCGACTTGCTCATCTTCGCCGTCGGGTCCTGCAGGTCGTAGATCTTCGCCGACCCTGCCGGAATGAAACCGTCGGGGACGGTGAAGGTCTCACCGAAGCGCGCGTTGAAGCGTTCGGCGAGGTTACGGGTCAGCTCCAGGTGCTGACGCTGGTCCTCGCCCACCGGCACCAGCTGCGGACGGTAGAGCAGGATGTCCGCCGCCATGAGCATCGGATACATGAACAGTCCGGCGGAGGTGCGGTCGGCACCACGCTTGGCGGACTTGTCCTTGAACTGGGTCATGCGGGACGCCTCACCGAAACCGGTCAGGCAGGTCAGCACCCAGGCCAGCTCGGCGTGCTGCGGCACCTGGGACTGCACGAAGATCGTGGACTTCTCCGGGTCGATGCCCAGGGCCAGCAGCTGCGCGACACCGGCGAGGGTGCGGTCGCGCAGCTCGGTCGGGTCCTGATCGACGGTGATGGCGTGCAGGTTGGGGATGAAGTAGAAGGCGTCGTAGCCGTCCTGCAGGTCGATCCACTGCTTGACCGCACCCAGGTAGTTGCCGAGGTGGTAGGAGTCCGCCGTGGGCTGTATGCCTGACAGGACGCGCTTGATCTGTGCTTCATCACTCATGGGACGTCATGTTACCCGGGCAGTTTGGCGATCCGGAGCAGTGCCTCGGCATCCGGGTCGCTCACCCCCAGCGGACGGCCCCGGGGATACACCGCGCGCAGCAGCCGGCGGAACGTCACCCCCTTCACGGGGACACGCACGAGGTCGCCGGACGACACCTGCGTCTCCACCGCGCGCGCCGCGATGACCGTCGGCTCGCCCATCCCGGTCACTGCCGCCCGCTGGGCCGACAACGACCCGAACTCCCCCGCCGGTTCGGCGATCGTCCCCAGGGTGGCCTCCACGATCTCGCGGCTTCCGGACCCCCGCTCGCGGGTGACCAGCGGGGTTCGCCGCAGCTGTCCGGCGTCCACCTCGGAGCCCGCCCACGGGTGCGTCGGCGGAACCACCAGGATCAGGTCGTCGACCCCCACCACGTCGGACGCCAGGCCGTGGGACACCTCGGCCCCTTCGACGAATCCGAGCACACACTCCCCGCCCGCCACGGCGTCGCACACCTCGGTGCTGTTGCGGGAGCGCAGCTGCAGACGGACCGTCGGGTTCTCCCGGTGGAACCGCGCCGCCCAGGAGGGGAAGTACAGTTCCGCGATCGTATTGGAGACGGCGACGGGCAGCGGACGGACCGCATCCGGTTGTGTCGCCGTCGTGACAGCGCGGGAGAACTCTCCCGCGGCGCTGAGCAGGTCCCGGGCCGCCGTCAACACGACCCGCCCCCGCTCGGTCGGCTCTGATCCCCCCACTCCCCGCCGGAAGACCGCGACCCCGAGTATCTTCTCCGCCGCGGCCACCCGCGCACTCACCGTCTGCTGGCTCAGCCCCAGGTCACGTGCCGCCGCGGCGATACTGCGGCGCTCGTCCACGGCCACGAGCGTGGCGAGTTGGTCGACCTGCGGAACGTGAGGATACATACAGTCACTGTACCCCTTTCCACCTGCTCCGTTATCCCGGTCCACGACGACAGCCGTCTACGGTCAGGACTCATGGACACCACCACCGAACTCCCGCCACCCGGCCCCGCCTGGGCAGGTGCGCTGATGGGCACCTCCATCACCGCGTCGATGACGGGGACACACGTGGGGACGCCCGCCGGTGGCGTCGTGACCGTCCTGGCCGGCATCATCCTGCTGGTCCTCGTCACCGGTGGACGGAGTTGGCTGGCGACGGACCTCCCTCCCTGGTCGATGGTCACCATGGGGGTCCTCGCTCTCGGATCGGCGGCCGACAGCACCCTCGGCCTCGTCGGTGTCCACAAGGTCACCTGGGTCGTCGGGACGGTCGCCTCCGTCGTCGTCTTCACCCCTCAGGCTGCGAGACTCGTCCGGGGTACGCTGCCACGTACGTTTCCCGCGACTCTGCCCCTGGTCACCCCGATGGTGGCGGCGACCAACGCCGCCCAGCTCGGACACCCGCTCCCCGGCGTGCTCTGCTTCGCTGCTTCCCTGGTCACCGGTGTCCCCGCCTTCCTCCTCATCTACCTCACCGCAGGACGGCGCCCGGAACCTCCTGCCGCGGCGACGACGTGGATCCCCCTCGGCATCGTCGGCCAGAGCAGCACGGCGGCCCTGCTGCTCACCGACGGGACCACCCTCACCGACGCAGGCCGGACGTATGCCGTCGTCATGCTCGCCGTCGGTGTCCCCGCCGCACTGTGGGGCCTCTGGAACCATTGGGGGACTCTGCTACGGACCTCCCCCGCCGTGTCTGCGGCGACCTACAGCCCGGCATGGTGGTCCGCGACCTTCCCCGTCGGCACCTGCAGTCTGGGCACCCACCAACTGTCCGTCAGTACCGGTGCCGCCTGGTTGGACGGGGTCAGCGTGGCACTCCTCGTCCTGCTGGTCCTGCACGTCACGCTGGCAACTGCGGGACTGGTCGGGGCGCTCTGTCAGCGGTACGTGACCAGCACCGGCGAATGGTCGCTCCAGCGCAGGTCGTAGTGCTCGGCCCGGTCCACCCACGCGGACTCCACACGCTCCATCAACGCCGATGTCGCCGCCTGGTAGTCGATACGCCACCCGGCGCCGGTGTCGAAGGCCTTGCCGCGCCACGTCCACCAGGAGTAGGGACCGTCCTCGTCCGGGTGCAGCCGGCGCAGCGCGTCGAACCACCGGGGCTCCCCCGTCGCGCCGTCGTCCAACCGCCGGGCAGCCACGTCACCGGGTGTGTAGTCCACCGCGCCGAAGAAATCCGACGGCGTCCCACCGGGGTTGCCGGTACGACCGGCGTCCGTCGGGTCGCCGATCTGCGTGGACTCGTCGGGGAAGGTACCGAACACCGAATCCATGAACGCCCGCTCCGCCGGCAGGTACCCCGACTTCTTCCGGTTCGGACGCCAGTTCTTCAGGTCCTGGCGCCGGTGGCAGATGTTCCAGTCTCCCCCGACGACCATCTGCTCGTGCACCCCGGCCTGCTGGTCGAGGTACGGCCCGAAGATGTCGAGGAACCGGAACTTCTCGTCCTGTTTGGCCGTGCCCTCGGCCCCGGACGGCAGGTAGACGCTCGCGACCCGGAGTCCGGCGGTGGACGCCTCGATGTAACGGCCGGCGTCGTCGAACTCGGTGCTGAATCCCTCCCCGAATCCGACCTGGACGTCCTCGATGCCGTGACGCGACAGGATCGCCACACCCGCGCGCCCCTTGGCCGCGGCCTCGGCCTGCACCAGGTTCCACCCGGCTTCCAGGGCCGGAGCCAGTGCCTTCTCGGTCTGGTCGGGGGTGGCACGCACCTCCTGCAGCAGCACCACGTCCGCCGGGGTGCTCTCCAACCACGGCAGGATCCCGTGGTTGTCCTCGTTGCGGACCTTGGCTGCGGCACGGATGCCGTTGACGTTGACGGTGGCGACAGTGACAGTCATGCGGTCCAGACTAGCGGCGCGCCTCGCTCCTGCGCCGAAGCAGGTACGTCGGGATGAACACCACGATGCCGCACAGTGCCATGCCCACGCCTGCCAGCGCCGGTGCCGAGTACGAGTAGCCCGCGCTGATCACGGCACCGCCGACCGCAGCACCGGCGGCGTTCGCCAGGTTCAACGCCGAGTGGTTCATCGACGCCGCGAGATTCTGCGCCTTCCCGGCGACGTCCATCAACCGGGTCTGCAGGTTGATCGTCATCACCGAGCCGGACATCGCGACCAGACCGAAGTTCACGATCGCCAGCGGTGCACTGGTACTGGTGAAGTAGAACGCGCCGAGCACCACCACCATGGCGACCAGGGCGCCGAAGATGGACCCCTCCACGTTGATGTCGGCCAGCCGACCGCCGACGAAGGTTCCGGCGACCATGCCGATGCCGTAGACCATGAGGACCAGCCACATGAGGCCCTCCGGGAAACCGGCGCGCTCGGTCATCGTCCAGGAGATGTAGGTGTAGACACAGAACATGCCGCCGAAGCCGACGGTGCCGAGCAGCAACGTGAGCATTACCTGGGGGTTGACCAGTGCGCTGAGTTCCGTCATCGGACGGGTGGCAGGCATCTGGGTCATGTGCGGCAGCGAGTACCACAGGCCGATCAGGGTGACCAGGCCGATCAGGGCGACCACGGCGAAAGCCGCATTCCAGCCCAGCGTCTGGCCGACCCACTGGGCAGCGGGCACGCCGGCCACCGTCGCCACCGACAGTCCCATGGAGACCTGCGCGACGGCACGCCCCCGCTGTCCGGCGTCCGCCATGGACGCGGCGATCAGTGCGGCGGCGGCGAAGTAGGCGCCGTGGGGGATACCGGCGATGAACCGGGACAACATCAGCAGTCCGTAGGAGCCGGCCAGCACACTGAGGGCGTTACCCACGGTGAAGGCGCCCATGAGGATCAGGACGAGCCGCCGCCGGGGCATCGCCCCGGTGAACGCCGTGATCACGGGAGCGCCAACCACCACGCCGAGGGCGTAGGCGGTGATCACGTGGCCGGCGGTGGCCTCACTGATAGAGAAGTCGTCGGCGATGTAGTTGAGCAACCCCATCGCCACGAACTCGGTCGTCCCGATGCCGAAGCCACCGAGGGCGAGCATGAGGATGGCGATCGGACGCCGACGACGGCCCATCTCCGTCTGCCGGGGTAGCGGGCGACGGCTGGGCCGGCGGGACGGACGGGGGAGGTCCGCCAGGCGTTGCAGTCGTGTGGTGGTTGCAATGGTCGATTCGGTCACGGTGTACTCCTCGTCAGGTCGGCACGTGCCACAGGAAAGGCCAACCGGTATCGATTCAGATGTATTCCCGGTCCCACCGACAATTTCCCCGGAAGATTTCACTGATATCCGGATAACGGTCTATCCCCGGGTGTAGGGTACCCGCCGCCCCGCGACCGTCAGAGCAACCGGCATTGCCGTATTATCGCGATAGTAGACGCCCGAGCGGCACCCTTCCACACGAAGGCATCACCAGAGAATGAGACGAATAATCGCAGGTGCGCCCGTCTACGGCCCTCACGAGGGGACGCTCGACGCGACGCTGCACTGACTACTGAAGAGGGAGACACCGGCCCATGGCCAAGATCATCTACACCCGCACTGACGAAGCCCCGCTACTCGCGACATACTCGTTGAAGCCCGTTATCGAGGCGTTCGCCTCCACCACCGGCGTCGCCGTCGAAACCCGGGACATCTCCCTGGCAGCGCGTATCCTCTCCTCGTTCAACGACGTCCTGCCCGAGGGACAGCGTGTCCACGATGCGCTCGCGGAGCTCGGCGAGCTGACCAAGAAGCCGGACGCGAACATCATCAAGCTCCCGAATATCTCCGCGTCGGTCCCCCAGCTCAAGGCTGCCGTCCGCGAGCTCCAGGAGCACGGTTACGACCTGCCGGACTACCCGGACGAGCCGTCCACGGACGAGGAGAAGGACGCCCGCGCCCGTTACGACTCCGTCAAGGGGTCCGCCGTGAACCCGGTCCTGCGTGAAGGCAACTCCGACCGTCGTGCCCCGAAGGCCGTCAAGAACTTCGCCCGGAAGCACCCGCACCACATGGGTGAGTGGGCCGCCGACTCGAAGACCAACGTCGCCACGATGTCCGACGGCGACTTCCGCCACAATGAGCAGTCCGTCATCATCGACGGCGACGACACCCTCACCATCCGACTCGTCGGTGCAGACGGGGAGACCACCGTCCTGAAGGACGGGCTGAAGGTCCTGGACAAGGAGATCGTCGACGCCACCGTCCTGCGCGCCCGGGACCTCGACGCCTTCCTGAAGGACCAGGTCGCCCGCGCGAAGGAGGAGGGCGTCCTGTTCTCCGCACACCTCAAGGCCACGATGATGAAGGTCTCCGACCCGATCATCTTCGGCCACGTGGTGCGTTCCTACTTCTCCGACGTCTTCGAGAAGTACGGCGACACGCTGTTCTCCAAGGGACTCAACGGCGAGAACGGCCTCGCCGCCATCTACTCCGGGCTCGAGGACTACGCCGACGAGATCGGCACCGACCTGGCGTCCGAGATCCGCGCGGCCTTCGACAAGGGCCTGGAGGACGGCCCCGACCTGGCCATGGTCAACTCCCACAAGGGCATCACCGGCCTGCACGTCCCCTCCGACATCATCGTCGACGCCTCCATGCCCGCCATGATCCGCAGCGGCGGACACATGTGGAACAAGAACGACCAGGAGCAGGACGCCCTCGCGGTCATCCCGGACTCCTCCTACGCCGGGGTGTTTCAGACGGTCATCGAGGACTGCCGGAAGAACGGCGCCTTCGACCCGACGACCCTGGGCACCGTCCCGAACGTCGGTCTGATGGCCCAGAAGGCCGAGGAGTACGGCTCCCACGACAAGACCTTCAAGATCGAGTCCGAGGGCACCGTCGAGGTCGTCGACTCCTCCGGCGAGGTGCTGATGTCTCACACCGTCGCCCCCGGCGACATCTGGCGCGCCTGCCAGGCCAAGGACGTGGCGATCCGTGACTGGGTGAAGCTGGCCGTCAGCCGCGCCCGCGACACCGGGGCACCGGCCGTCTTCTGGCTCGACCCGGAGCGTGCCCACGACCGCAACATGACCGCGAAGGTCGAGGAGTACCTCAAGGACTCCGAGCTCGTCGGTGACACCGAGGGCCTGGACCTGCGCATCCTCTCCCCCGTCGAGGCGTGCCAGCTCTCGGTCGACCGCATCCGCGCCGGCGAGGACACCATCTCCGTGTCCGGCAACGTCCTGCGTGACTACCTCACCGACCTCTTCCCGATCATGGAACTGGGCACCAGCGCCAAGATGCTCTCCATCGTGCCGCTGATCGCCGGCGGCGGGCTGTTCGAGACCGGTGCCGGCGGATCCGCACCGAAGCACGTCCAGCAGCTCATCGAGGAGGACTACCTGCGCTGGGATTCCCTGGGTGAGTTCCTCGCACTGGCCGAGTCGCTGCGCAAGCTCGCTGAGACCGACAACAACCCCCGGACCCCGATCCTGGCCGACGCACTGGATGCCGCCACCGAGCGGATCCTCAACGAGGACCTCTCCCCTGCCCGCGTCGTCGGTGAGATCGACAACCGCGGCAGCCACTACTGGCTGGCCCGCTACTGGGCCCTCAACCTCTCCAAGCAGACCGACGATCCGGAGCTCGCCGAGATCTTCGCGCCGGTCGCCCAGGAGCTGGAGGAGAAGTACGAGACCGTCAAGAAGGAGATGCGCGGCGGTCAGGGCTCCTCCGCCGACCTCGGCGGCTACTACTGGCTGGACGAGGAGAAGACCACGAAGGTCATGCGCCCGTCCGCCACCTTCAACGCCGTGATCGACGGCCTGGCGTCCCGCCACGAGAAGTAGGCCCCGCTCCACCACCTCCACCACCGCCCCGTGCGCCGCTGAGTCGGCACACGGGGCGGTGGTGTCTGTGCAGGACCGACTTAGGGTGGGTAGAGTTCAGGGGTAGATTGCCCATCCTCACCGCTCCGGACCATTCAGAACGGAAGCAAGCAAAAGTAAGTTCAGGGGTGAAGCTCCACCACAGAAGCTCCCCGGGGCGGCGGCCCGCTCCACCTGTCCCGGCCCACGGACCAACGAAGCTCGGGACAGTCACCATGAACGCCACAGACATCACCGCCGTCCCCCTCCTCGAACTCCGCAGCGTGGACATCGCCGCCGTGGACGAGACCACCGGGACCGAGACCGTCATCTGCCGGGCCATCAACCTGACCATCGATGACGGCGAACGCCACATCCTGCTCGGCCCGAACGGCTCCGGGAAATCCACGTTGCTCGCCGGAATCATGGGACTGCACCCGTTCCGCATCACCGCCGGAACCGCCTCGTTGCGGGGTGTGGACATCACCGACATGGAGATCGAGGAACGCGGCCAGGCCGGTATCGGTCTGGCTTTCCAGCGTCCCCCCGCGCTCGCCGGGGTGTCCGTCGCCAAGCTCGCCCATGCCATCGGCGCGTCCGACCGGCTCGGCGCCGCCGAGGATGCCCTCGGCCTGGGCCACCTCGGCGAACGCGACGTCAACGTCGGATTCTCCGGCGGCGAGGCCAAGCGCTTCGAGGTCATGAAGCTCGCCCTGCAGGCCCCTCGCTCTGCCTCTTCGACGAGCCGGAGTCCGGCGTGGACCTGGAGCAGGTCAGCGTGGTCGAACAAGCTGTCAGCGATCTGCTCTCCGCCCCCACCGACGACGGCCGCGCCCGAGCCGGCCTGGTCATCACCCACACCGGCTTCATCCTGGAGCACCTCGACGCCACCACCGCCCACCTCATGGTCGACGGCCGCCTCACTGACTCCGGCGACCCCCACGACATGTTCGCCCGCATCCGCGCCGGCGGATACCGCTAGACACCCGCACCACTACCGCGCAGAAAGGACGCGATCACAATGACCGCCACACTCGACCGCAACGTCACCGCCGCGGCGCCGAGAAGATGTAGGACGCCAGCCCCTTCAACAACAACTGAACAGCTCGGTCTTCTTCCATCGAGTTCCCCACCAGGGAATTTTGCTTAAAGTAGACCGAGCTGTTTGTCATGTCCGGCAGGTGCGCTATCGTGTTCCACAGCACAACTAGCCTGCACAACACACCACACACGGAAGGTACCCACCCACATGGCAACCAAGTACGACAACTCCGACGCCGGCAACTGGGGCTTCGCCTCCCGCGCGATCCACGCCGGGCAGACCGTCGATTCCGACACCGGGGCCCGCAACCAGCCGATCTACCTCACCACCTCCTACGTCTTCGACTCCGCCGAGCACGCAAAGCAGCGCTTCGCCCTAGAAGACCTCGGCCCGATCTACGGCCGGCTGACCAACCCCACCCAGGAGGCACTGGAGAACCGGCTGCTCGCCCTGGAGGGCGGCGTCCACGCCGTCGCCTTCGCCTCCGGCCAGGCCGCCGAGACCGCCGCGATCCTCAACCTCGCCAGCGCCGGCGACCACATCGTCACCTCCGCCCGTCTCTACGGCGGCACCGAGACCCTCTTCGGTGTCACCCTGCCCCGCCTCGGCATCGACGTGACCTTCGTCGAGGACGCCGACAACCCCCAGGCCTGGCAGGACGCGGTGAAGCCGAACACCAAGGCCTTCTTCGGCGAGACCTTCGCCAACCCGCAGGCCGATGTCCTCGACATTCCGGCCGTCGCGGAGCTGGCACACAAGAACAACGTCCCGCTGATCGTCGACAACACCATCGCCACCGCCGCCCTCGTGCGCCCCCTGGATCTCGGTGCCGACATCGTCGTGGCCTCGCTGACGAAGTTCTACACCGGCAACGGCTCCGGCCTCGGCGGCATCCTCATCGACGGCGGCTCCTTCGACTGGACCGTGGAGAAGGATGGCCAGCCGGTCTTCCCCGGCTTCGTCACCCCGGACCCCGCCTACCACGGCCTGAAGTACGCCGACCTGGGTGCCCCGGCCTTCGGCCTGAAGGCCCGCGCCGGTCTGCTGCGCGACACCGGCGCCGCCCTGTCCCCGTTCAACGCCTGGGTCGCCATCCAGGGCCTGGACACCCTGGCGCTGCGCGTGCAGAAGCACAACGAGAACGCCAATATCGTCGCCGAGTCCCTGGCCACCAACCCGGCCGTGGCGAAGGTCAACTACGCCGGCCTGCCGGACTCCCCCTGGTTCGCCGTCAAGGAGAAGCTGGGCATCGAGTACACCGGCTCCGTGCTCTCCTTCGACCTGGCCGTCGACGACGCCTGGTCGGACGAGGCCCGCGAAAAGGCCTGGGCGTTCATCGACGCCCTGAAGCTGCACTCCAACCTCGCCAACGTTGGTGACGTCCGTTCCCTGGTCGTCCACCCGGCGACCACCACCCACTCCCAGTCCGACCAGCACGGCCTGGAGCGTGCGGGAGTGAACCTGGCGACGGTGCGCCTGTCGGTCGGTATCGAGGACGTCTCCGACATCCTCGCCGACCTCAAGCTCGGCTTCGACGCCATCAGCTGACCCACCCGCAGCACGCCCCACCCCAGAACAGCACAGGAGACCTCCGTGGCCATCGACCCCGCCAAGCTCCCCGCGTCCGCCGACTCGGTGATCCTGCCCATCGGTGACTTCACCACCGAGGCAGGGGTGCCGGTTCCCGGTGCCGAACTGCGCCTGTTCGCCTGGTACGAAGGGCCCGTCGAGGAGACGGTCCTGCGTCCGGTCATCCTCGTCGAGCATGCCCTGACCGCCGACGGCAACGCCGCCGAATGGTGGGCCGGGATGATCGGGCCCGGACTCGCCCTGGACACGACACGCTACCTGGTGCTCTGCGCGAACTGCCTGGGCGGCTGCCAGGGATCCACCGGGCCGTCCTCCACCCACCCCGCCGGCGGGTACTGGGGCTCACGCTTCCCCGCCCTGTCGATCCGCGACCTCGTCACCGCGGAGAAGCAGTTGCTGGTGGACGTGCTCGGTGTCGACCGGATCCGCGGTGTCATCGGCGCGTCGATGGGTGGTGCCCGGGTGCTGGAGTGGACGTTCATGTTCCCCGAGGTGGTCGAGGCCGCCCTGCCGATCGCGGTGTCTGCCCGTGCCGCCGCCTGGCAGATCGGCATCCAGTCCGCCCAGATCCGCTTCATCACCGCCGACCCGTGCTGGCAGGACGGCGACTACCACGGTTCCGGTCACATCCCCTCCCACGGCCTCGGCCAGGCCCGACGTATCGCCCACCTGACCTACCGTGGTGAGCTGGAGCTCGACGAGCGCTTCAGCACCGAGCCGCAGCCGGGCGAGGACCCCTACGGCCCCTACCCCAGCCCCACCGAACGTTTCGCGGTGGAGAGCTACCTGGACCGTCAGGCGGAGAAGCTGCAGGCGAGGTTCGACGCCGGCAGCTACGTGATCCTCACCGACGCCCTGAACCGGCACGACGTGGGACGCGGCCGCGGCGGCATGAACGCCGTCCTCGGATCCTCCCAGGTGCCGACCATGGTCGCCGGTGTGGACACCGACATCCTGTACCCGTACCACCAGCAGGAGCACCTGTCGCGCAATCTCGGCGACTTCATCGGCCTGTCGAAGATCACCTCCCCCACCGGCCACGACGGTTTCCTCACCGAGACCCGTCAGCTGACCATCGTGCTGGACAAGTTCCTCACCAAGGCCGCGCTGCTCGCCCAGCGGTAACTACCCCGCAGCGACGACCTCCGTCGCCCGGGCGTACACGGTCTCACCGGCACTGGTGTCCGACAGACCCAACGCCCGGGCGTCACCACGGGTGATCTGCGCGGTGAAGTGCTCACCGTTGGTGGCGTCCCTCAACTCCACACGCACCTCGAAGCCGAGCACCGCGACCCGCTCCACCACGGCCTCGCGCACCTCGGTGGCGGGGATCTCGTTGCCGGGGACCGCCGGGGTGGCGTTGCGTCCCAACCTGATGTCGTGCGGACGCACCGTCCTCCCGTCCAGCGTGGTCACGTGCCCCAGGAAGGACTGCACGAACGGCGTCGCCGGCCGGTCGTAGAGTTCCGGAGGGGCCCCGGCCTGCTCGATGCGCCCCTCCCCCATCACGGCGATACGGTCGGCGACGTCGAGCGCCTCCTCCTGGTCGTGGGTGACCAGCACGGTGGTCACGGTGAACTCCTCGTGCATGTGGCGCAACCAGGTGCGCAGGTCCTCACGGACCTTCGCGTCCAACGCACCGAAGGGTTCGTCGAGCAGCAGGACGCCGGGATTCGGCGCCAGGGCACGGGCCAGCGCCATGCGCTGCCGCTGGCCACCGGACAGTTGCGCGGGGTAACGCCCCTGGTAACCGGACAGTCCGACGATCTCGAGGAGCTCATCGATGCGCGTCGTGATCTCCGGTTTAGGACGCTTGCGCACGCTCAGCCCGAAGGCCACGTTGTCGCGCACGGTCATGTGCTTGAAGGCGGCGTAGTGCTGGAAGACGAAACCGATACCGCGGTCTTGCGGGCTGAGCCGGGTGACGTCGCGGTCGTTGATGACCACGGTGCCGGAGTCGGGCTGCTCCAGCCCGGCTATGGTGCGCAGCAGGGTCGATTTGCCGGAGCCGGACGGGCCCAGCAGCGCGGTCAGGGAGCCTTCGGGGATGGTGAGCGAGACATCGTCGAGTGCGGTGAAGACTGGGGAGGAGCCGTAGGTCTTCACGGCGTGGGAGACGGAGATGGTCACTTGGTTACCTCTTGCTTCTTCTGGACGAGGGTCATGATGACGAGCACGATGACGGAGACGATCATCAGCAGTGTCGCCGCGGAGTAGGCGCCGTAGACGTTGTTGTCGTCGAGGTAGCGGGAATGCACGAGCAGGGTCAGGGTCTGCCCACCGCCGGCGAAGCCGGAGGCGACCATGATCACCGCACCGAATTCACCGAGGGCGCGCGCGACGGTGAGCACGATGCCGTAGGACAGACCCCACCGGATCGACGGCAGGGTGATCCGCCGGAATATCTGCCAGCGGTTCGCTCCCAGGGTGGCCGCGGCCTGTTCCTGTTCGGTGCCGATCTCACGCAGCACCGGTTCAACCTCACGCACGATGAAGGGCAGGGTCACGAACACGGTGGCCAGCACCATGCCGGGCAGTCCGAAGACCACACGGAAGCCGAGGTTCTCCACCCCGCCGAACCAGCCGTCGGTGCCCCACAGCATGATCAGTGCGACACCGACGATCACCGGGGACACCGCGAACGGCAGGTCCACGATCGCCTGGACGATCGACTTGCCGGGGAAGCGCCCCCGCACCAGTCCGAGGGCGACGACGATGCCGAAGACCACGTTGAGCGGCACGGTGATGATCACGATGATCAGTGAGGTCTGCAGCGCGGAGATCGCCGCCGGAGTGGTGATCCACTCGACGAACTGGCCGAGCCCCGGCTCGAAGGTGCGCCACAGGATGGTGCCGACCGGCAGTGCGACCAGCACGGCGAGGTAGGCCAGGGCGATGGTGCGCAGTGTCAGCACACTGCCTTTGGAGGGGGTCATGCGTCCTGCTCCTTCTTCTTGCCGGATGTCGCACGTTCCCCGACCAATCGCAGGGCCAGCAGGACGATGAACGTGATGGCCAGCAGCGCAATGGACACTGCCGCCGCCGCCGATGGAACGTCCGACTCGATCTGCTCCTGGATGTACTGGGAGGCGACCTGGGTGTCCCCGGGGATGTTGCCGCCGATGAGCACCACGGAGCCGTACTCGCCGATGGCGCGGGCGAACACCAGGCCGGTACCGGGAAGCACCGCAGGCCACAGGGCCGGCAGGATGATCCGCCGGAAGATCGTGGTGTTGGACGCCCCGAGCGACGCCGCGGCCTCCTCGACGTCCTTGTCGAGCTCGATGAGCACCGGCTGCACCGCGCGCACCACGAACGGCAGGGTCACGAACGCCAGGGCGATGACCAGGGCGGGCTGGGTGGCGTTGAGGGTGATGCCGATGGGGCTGTCCGGCCCGTAGATGCTCAGCAGCACCAGGGAAGCGACGATGGTCGGCAGGGCGAACGGCAGGTCGATGACCGCGTCGACGATGCGCTTGCCGGGGAAGTCGTCCCGGACGAGAACCCAGGCGATCAACGTGCCGGTCACCGCGTTGAGGACTGCGACGATCAGGGACACGGTCACCGTCACCCGCAGCGCGTCCACCGCCCCGTCGGAGGTGACGGCCTCCCAGAAGCCGGACAACCCGCCGGAGAATGCTTCCGTGGTCAGGGCGATCAGGGGCAGCAGCACGATGACCGACAACCACAGCACCGCGGTGCCCATACTGAGTCTGCTGTTGTTCTGCCTCGTGAGGGCGGTCGCCATCTCACACCGCCTTGTAGATGGTCGTGATGGCACCGTCGTCCTCGCCGCTGCCCGGCTCGGCGCGGTTGAACAGGACGTTGTCGACGATGTCCCAGGCGTCCTCACCCTCGAGCGACGGGTCGAGGACGGTGAACGCCTCGGCCAACTGGTCGATGGTGTACACCGTGTCGGTCTCGCGGAAGGCGTTCTTCTCCTCGTCCGGCAGGGTGTCGATCACCTCGGTGGAGTTGCCGAAGAGGTCGGGGGTCGGTCGGAATCCGGCGGACGCCCACAGCTTCTCCGCCTCCGGGGTGAACAGGTAGTCCCGGAACTCGGTGGCCTTGGCCAGGTCCCCGTCCGGGTCGTCGGAGGTGTCGACGACGGCGACGGGGTTCTCGATGCGGAAAGTGTCGTCCGGCACGGTGTAGTCGATACGTCCGCCGGTGCGGTCCAGCTCGATGGCCTCGTTCTCGTAGGACAGCAGGACGTCGCCCTGGCCGGCTTCGAAGGCCGAGGTGGCCTCCCGCCCGGACTTCGGCCGGACGGTGAAATGCTCGCCGACCAGCTGGGTGACCTTCGCCAGGGCTTCCTCGTGGGCGGCCTCGTAGGACTCCTCGTGCGCATTCTCGATGTCGGACGCACTGTAGTCGGCGCCGTCCCCGTCACCCAGCGCCTGGAAGAACCAGCTGGCGTAGGGGGCCAGCAGGTTCCACTTCGCCGAACCGGAACTCGCCGGGTTCGGGCTGATGACCTCGACTCCGGGTTCAAGCAGGTCGTCCCAGCTCTCCAGTCCCTCCGGGTTTCCTTCGCGGGTAACGAAGGCGACGACCGAACCGAAGGGGACGGACACCCCCGACTCGTCACCGGGGACGTCGTCCTTCCAGTCCTCGCGCACCTGACCGCTGTCGACGAGCCGGGTGATGTCCGGCTCGACCGAAAAGTTCACCAGGTCGGTGGGCATGTGACGGGCAACCTTGCGGGCCTGGTCGCCGGAGGCGCCGTAGGATTCGGCGAAGCCGGTGTCCGCGCCCTCGTCGGTCTCACGGAAACCGTGAATGAGCTTCTCGAAGCCGGGCTTCGGCACGGCGTAGGCCACCAGGTTGAGGCGGTGATCGCCGGAGGACGCGTCCGCGGTGTCCGGGTCGTCGATGGTGCCGCCGGGTGCCACGAACACGCCGGCGACGGCGACGAAACCGATGCCGGCGAGTACCGCCCCCAGGCTGGGTCTGAATGCCACGTGCACTTCCTCTCGTGTGCGGTCCGCAACCTACAGACCGCTCTGTCTACTGTCGAGAAGTGAGAGTAGCCGCCCCTCGCCCCCACCCCACATCCTTCGATTCACGGTGAATCGAAGGCTCGTGCCGCTACCCCGGCGCCGGGAACTACAGCGCCGGAAACTACAGCGCCGGAAATTCCGGCACGACGTACTCGGCGAGCTCCGCCAGCGCCTCCTCCACCGGCCGGTCCCCGTGCCGAAGGCTGATCATGATGTGGTTCAGCCCCAGTTCTTTCTGTGACGCCAACAGCTCCAGCAGGGCCTCGCGTCCGATCTTGAACCCGAAGTCACGACCCTCCGCCGGGTACGACGGATCCTCCGCCAGGTCGATCCACAGCGACTCCCCCACCGGCTTGAATTCCAGTCCCTGCTCCTCGCAGGTCGCCCGCCATTTCTCCACCGCCACCTTCTGCGCCTGGAGGTTGCGGTGGTAGGTCAGCCAGCCGTCGGAGTGGGCGGCGTTGAATTCGGTGGTCTGCAGGCAGGACCCCACCGTCAACAGCGGCACGCCGGACGCCGAGGGTTTCGGCACGACCTCCGCGCCGCCCATGCGTCCGCGCGACCAGCGCACCGGACGCATCTGCGAGGTCCAGCCCTTCTTCAGCACCTCCAGGTTCTCCCGGAAGACCTCCCCGCGCTCGCCCTTGTCCATGCCGAAGGCGGCGAACTCCTCCGGCCGGTCACCGGAGGCCACCCCCATGAGGAAGCGTCCGTCACTGAGCCGGTCCAGCCCCGCCGAACGCTTCGCCAGCAGCAGTGGGTGCGCCAGCGGCAGCACGACCGCCGCCGTTCCCAGCGCGATGGTGGACGTATGCGCCGCCAGCCAGGTCAGGTACATGAACGGGTCGTGAATCTGGCCGACGTCACCGAAGGTCTCCACATTCAGCGGGATGTCACGGCACCAGACTGCGGCGAACCCGGCCTTCTCCGCGGCCTGTGTGAGCGTGACCTGCCGTTCCAGGTCCCCGTCCGGCGTGACCGGTGAATACCCCAGGGTCAGTTCCCCCTCGGCGAAGGTCCGCTGCCACCCCGGCAGGGTGGTCAGCGGGGCGTCCGACACCTGCATGATCTCCGGTAGATCGGCCATAAGTCAGCTCCCCAGCGGGTCGACCGACATCGCCACGGCGAGCATCACCGAGCCCACGGTCACGCAGAACGCCGAGTCGAACCGACGCGAGCGCACCGACAGGACCCCCAGGATCTCCCCGTCGACGAGCCAACGCAGCAGGCCGAGAAACAGCATCGCCGAGCCGATGGTGACCGTCCCGCGACGCCACCGGTCAGCCACCAGGAAGGCCAGACCGATAATCATGACCAGCACGAAGCCGATCACCAGCACCATCTGCAGCTTCTGGCTGAGCGGCGAGCTCCGCACATAGCGGTCGTGTGGGTTGCGCAGCAGCACAGTCCGCTCCTCGCGGGTCAGCTCGACCAGCTCAGCCGGGTCCGCCCCACCGACGCCTGCCCCACTCACACCTGGTCCACTCCTGCGAGCATCTCCGCACGCTCGACCACGTTGTGGATCAGGAACGCCCGGGTCAGCGGGCCCACACCGCCCGGGTTCGGCGAGACGTGACCGGCGACGTCCCACACGTCCGGGGCGACGTCACCGGCGAGCTTGCCGTCGACCCGGGAAACCCCGACATCCAGCACCGCGGCGCCGGGCTTGACCATGTCGGCGGTGAGCATATGCGGTTGACCTGCGGCGGCGATGATGATGTCTGCATCGCGGGTCTCCGCCGCAAGGTCCTTGGTGCCGGTGTGACACAGCACCACAGTGGCGTTCTCGGAGCGTCGGGTGAGCATCAGGCCGATCGGACGTCCCACGGTCACGCCACGGCCGATGACCACGGCCTTCGCCCCGTTGAGTTCCACGTTGTAGTGGCGCAGCAGCGACAGCGCACCGTTGGGGGTGCAGGGCAGCGGCGCGGGCTCCATGAGCACCAGCTTGCCGAGGTTGACCGGGTGCAGACCGTCGGCATCCTTCGCCGGGTCGATGCGCTCGAGCACCGCGTTCTCGTCGAAGTGCTTCGGCAGCGGCAGCTGCACGATGTAGCCGGTGCACTCCGGGTCTGCGTTGAGCTCGTCGATCACCGCGTTGAGCTCCTCCTGGGTGACGTCCGCCGACAGGTCGCGACGGATGCTGTTCACCCCGATCTGCTCGCAGTCGCGGTGCTTCATCTTCACGTAGGAGTGGGATGCCGGGTCATCACCGACCAGCACGGTCGCCAGTCCGGGGGTCACACCCTTGTCCTTGAGCGCCGCCACGCGGCGGGTGAGATCCTCGACGATCTCGTCGCGGTACAGTTTGCCGTCAAGCGTTGTCGCAGTCACGCCACCCATCCTATCCTCCGGCACATCCCGCATCACACCCCGCGTCACACCCCGCCGGGGAACCCTGCCTGCCGCCACGCCTCGTAGGCGGCGACGGCGGCACAGTTCGCCAGGTTCATACTGCGCCGTCCGGGCAGCATGGGGATGCGCACCTGGGCGGTGATCCGTGGGTCTGCCAGTGCCTCGTCCGACAGTCCGGTGGGTTCGGTGCCGAAGAGCAGGACGTCCCCCGGCCGGTAGTCGATGTCGGAGTACCAGGTCTCGGCGGCCGCGGTGAAGGCGAATACGCGCCTGCCGCCTTCCCCGCTGCCGCCACCACAGAGTTCCCCCAGCGCAGCGTCCAGCGACGGGTGCACGTGCACCTCCGCCAGCTCGTGGTAGTCCAGCCCGGCCCGACGCACATGCTTGTCGTCGAAGTTGAAGCCCAACGGCTCGGCGAGGTGCAGGGTCGCCCCGGTACCGGCGCACAACCGGATGGAGTTGCCGGTGTTTCCCGGGATCACCGGCTGGTCGAAGAGGATGTGGCAGGTCGGCTCCTTGTTCTCGTCCTCCATTACCGCTCCCACCAGGTCCGCAGCACGTCGGTGAACCACGCGACGTCCCGCACCCCGGCCATCTCCCGGGCCGAGTGCATCGACAGCAGCGGGATACCGACGTCCACGGTGGGGATCCCCAGCCGCGTCGCGGTGATCGGCCCGATCGTGGAACCGCAGGGCACGTCGTTGTTGCCGGCGAAGACCTGGTCAGGCGCGCCGGCCTCCCGGCACGCCGCCCGCCATGCCGCGGCGGTCGGCGCGTCGGTGGCGTAACGCTGGTTGGCGTTGACCTTCAGCACCGGTCCGCCGTTGATCACCGGACGGTTCGCGGCGTCGTGGCGTCCGGCGAAGTTGGGGTGCACCGAGTGCGCGGCATCGGCGGAGACGCAGGACGACCTGGCGAACATCGCCCGGGTGCCGTCAGCGTCGGCCCCGAGGGCGGCGGCGGTGCGGGTGAGGACGTCCTCCAGGATCGGTCCGGCGGCACCGCTGGTGGTCGAGCTTCCGACCTCCTCATGGTCGAAGGCGGCGAGCACGGGGATGGTGTTCTCGGCCGGCTCGGCGGCGAGGAAGGCCTCGAGCGAGGTGAAGACGCTGGAGAGGTTGTCCATGCGTCCGGCGGCGATGAAGTCGTCCTGCGCACCGAAGATCTCGCCGCGCTGGGTGTCGACGGTAATCAGGTCGTGGGCGAGGATGCTTTCGGCGTGGATCTCTCCCGAGTCTGCACCGTCCGTACCGTCTACAGCGTCCGCGATGACCTCGGCGATGGTGGGGGCGGACTCACCGATGGCGAACACCGGCTGCATGTGGTTCTGCCGGTCGAGTTTCAGCTCGGTGTTGACCGCCCGGTCCAGGTGGATCGCCAGGTGAGGGACACGCAGTACTGGTCCGGTGGCCACGAGTTTCTCGGCAATTCCGTCCCCGGTGTCGACGACGACGCGTCCGGCGAGCCGCAGTTCTCGGTCGAGCCAGGACGCCAGGATCGGCCCACCGTAGATCTCCACCCCGGCCTGCCGCCAACCACCGGGTCCGGTGATGTCCCCGACCGGCTTGAGCTTCAGTCCCGGCGAATCGGTGTGGGAGCCGATGATGCGGAAAGCCGCCGTCGCACCGGAGTCCTGCTCCCGGACACCCTCGGGGATCCGCCAGGCCAGCACCGCCCCGCCGCGCACGATGTAGTGGCCGCCTGGGGAGGCGTCCCATCTGTCGGCCTCGTCCTGACGGTGGAAACCGGCGGCATCCAGTGCGGCAGCCACCGTGGCGGCAGCGTGGTAGCTGGACGGTGAGGCGTCGATGAAGTCGATGAACCGCTGGGCAGTCTCATGGGAACCTGTGTGGGAACCTGTCATGGATATCAAGGGTAGCGGGCCGTCACCAGGCCGTCACCGGGCCGTCACAACGATACAGTTTCAGAACGTACATATGTGCGATGATTCCACATTGTGCGCATTTGCTGTCCGATCCATTGGATAGTGTGTACGACATGATCTCACCACCACTTCCACCACCGCCAACTCCCCCACCGGTGTTCCCGCCCCACGGTCGCTCCCCAGGAGAATCCGGTCGGCCCCGGAAAGTCGAGGTCTTCCATATCACCCAACTGGTGACCTGGGAGTCGCCCAGCCCGTACTGGGTCCTGCTTCGCTCAACCACCCCTGCCGCCCGGGCGACGGTGGAGTCCAACAAGGCCTTGATCACCATCGCCGTAGCCTGCACGCCGGAGCCCGGGGACGATGTCGTCGCCCATTTCTCCTCGATCCAGGCGGCTCTCGGGGTGACCAGGGCACGTGCGGAGATCTACAGCAGCATCGGCCTGCTGTGCCAGCGCATGCCACGACTCGAGCAACACCTGTCATTGGGGATGCTCAGCATCGACCACCTGCGGCAACTCGCCCGCAGTGTCGACGGCCTGCACCCTGACGACACCGAGGCCGCGCAGGACGCACTGATCGAGGTGCTCACCCCTCGCCGGAAGGCGCAGGCGATTCACTCGCCCCGGACCCTGTTCAACCGCGTCCTCAAATCCCTGCACCAGATCGACGCCCTGGCCCGCCCCGTCGACCACACCGAACCACCCGTGGCACCTCTGCGCCCATCCGAGATGTCAGGCAGTGCGGTACTCGCGGACGGCGATGATGCCCCGGACGCGGACGCTGACACGGACGACACAGCGGACACCGATCCCGATCAGCAGGAACCTGCTCCGGTGCTGGACCCCGAACGTCAGGCCGAGCAGGACGCCATCGAGCTCGCCGCCGAGGTAGCAGCAGCCGCACTGGCTGACGAGGCCGGCACCGACGCCGCTGCCGCCGCAGCTGACTCCTACACCCGGCGCGTATCCGTCGACACCTATGATCCGACCTCAACGGTGATCACCGCTACCCTGCCGGCCGCCGAAGCCGCGGAGTTCATCGCGATCCTCGATGCGGTATGCGCCAGCGCGCGCTGCAGCCGCGCCAAGGCCCTGATGCACCTTGCCCGGGGCACCGCCGATGTCGAGGTCACCCTCAACATCTACCGGGAGATCGACAGCGACATCGCCGCCACGGACTCCGGGCACTGGCTCGACAAGGTCGCCACCGAGACCTTCATGGACCGGGTCACCCACCTGCGGATCCCCGGACATGATGCGACCGAGGCCTACACCCCCACCAGGCAGATCCGCGACTTCGTCACCGCCTGCTACGAGACCTGCACCTTCCCCGGGTGCAAGGTGCCGTCCGCCAAGTGCGACCTCGACCATATCCACCGCTACGACCACCAGGACCCGGCGAAGGGTGGACCCACCGATACCCACAACCTGCACCCGGTCTGCCGACGACACCACCAGATCAAGACCCTCGGCTGGCAGGACGTCACCCGCGCCGTCGACGGGGCGGTGATGTGGAGCAGCATCGACGACGGACACACCTACGTCACCGAGCCGACCGGCCCGCTCGCCGGTTACGCCCGGACGACCTTCGCGGAGCAGGCATCCCGCCGGTACCGGGCGACCCGGGACCACAACATCAGCACCGCCGGACGACACCTCGCCCTCCGCCGCGCTCTACTCGAGGCCCGCACCGCCGCTGCACCCGAAGCGTCCGCACCCACCGCAGCGTCCGAACCGAATGCCCCAGGGGAGGTCCCGTTCTGATGAACGCGTATAACGGTCACCATGACCACAACACCGTTACCACCCGCGGAGGCATTCACCTCCCCGGCCGATGACCCCGCGCTGCGACTCGCCCGCAACGCCGTCACCGCCGCGGACGTCAACGCCGTAGCCCTGAACCGGGACGCCGTGATCGCCGTGAACCCGACGACCGAGGTCAAGCTCGACTCCCTGGGGGTCAGCGATCAGAAGCAGTCGGGACGCTGCTGGATGTTCGCCGCCTACAACGTCTTCCGCCACCGGATCGCCGACGACCTCGGGATGAAGAGCAGCGACGGGTTCGAGTTCTCGCACACCTACCTGCAGTTCTACGACAAGGTGGAGAAGTCCAACCATGTGCTGCGCTCCCTGGCCGAGCTGTTCGCCGAGGGGGTGACCGACCTGGATGACCGGACGGTCTCCGCCCTGCTCGACCAGGCGGCATCCGACGGCGGCCAGTGGAACTACTTCACCAACCTGGTGGCCAAGTACGGCGTGGTGCCGAAGTACGCCATGCCGGAGACCTTCGCATCCGGACGCACCAGCCAGCTCGACGGCCGGCTGCGCACCGTGCTGCGCCGAGGTGCGCTCCGCCTGCGCGAGAACACTGCCGATGCCGGGGCCGATGCTGCAACCGATACCGAGAGCATCATCGCCGAGACGCTCGCCGACGCCCACCGGGTCATCGCCGTGCACCTCGGCCTGCCGCCCACCGAATTCGCCTGGCGCTACCGCGACAAGGACGGGACCTTCCACGACGAAGGCACCCTGACACCGCAGGAGTTCGCCGCCCGGGTACTCCCCGACAACCTCGACACCTATGTCTCGGTCGTCCACGACCCGCGCCACGAGACCGGACGTGCCTTCCACATCACCCACGAGAACAACATGTGGGGCACGGCCGACTTCAGCTACGTCACCGCAGACATCGACGACCTGCGCACCATCACCCGCACCTCGCTGGACGCCGGGGAGCCGGTGTGGTTCGCCTGCGACGTCAACCGCCAGTTCGTCGCCAAGACCGGGGTCTGGCACTCCGACCTGCTGGAACTCGACGCGCTCTACGGCACCGACTCGGCCACCACCAAGGCCGAGCAGATGGACACCGCCGAATCCCGGCTGACCCACGGCATGGTGTTCACCGGCTACGACACCGGCGGAGACACCGGAACCACCTGGCGCGTCGAGAACTCCTGGGGCACCAAGAGCCACGGCGAGCACGCCGAACTGGCAGGCAAGGGCTTCGGCACCATGGCGGACAACTGGTTCGGCGACAACGTCTTCCAGGTTGTCGTCCCCCGCCGACTGCTCGAGGCCCCCGAGCTGACCACCGAGCTCAACACCGACCTCACCGACGCCCTCGCCGCACTCGACGCCGGCGAGTCCACTGCCCTTCCGATCTGGGATGCGATGGCCTGATGACTGTGACTACGACCAACACCGTGACTACTGACAACACTGTGACAACTACCGACACCACCCCCGGCGTCGATGCCGGCTATCTCACCGGACTGTCCGACACGCTGCGCACCGACCCGTCCTTCCGCCAGGCCCGTAACGCCGCCACCGCAGCGGACGTAGAGACCGTGACCCTCGACCGGGACGTCCTGAACAGCACCGACACCAGCACCTCCGTCAAGATCGACTCCTGGGCCGTCGCCGACCAGAAGCGCTCCGGGCGCTGCTGGATCTTCGCCGGGCTCAACACCCTGCGCGGATCGGTGATGGACCAGACCGGGATCAAGGACCTGGAGCTCTCCCAGACCTACCTGCACTTCTGGGACAAGCTGGAGAAGGCCAACTTCTTCCTCAACGCCATGGTGGAGCTCGCCGACCGCGACATCTCCGACCGGACCGTCCAGAAGCTGCTCGCCGACCCCATCGAGGACGGCGGACAGTGGACCATGTTCGTCGACCTGGTGGCCAAGTACGGCGCCGTGCCGAAGTACGCGATGCCGGAGACCAGGTCGTCCTCCGACACCCGGGCGATGAACCGTGACCTGGCCACCTCCCTGCGCGCCGGCGCCGCCCGGATCCGCGCCGGTGAAAGTTCGGCCCACCGCGACACCCTCGCCGACGTGCACCGCATCCTCACCGTGCACCTCGGCACCCCGCCGGAGAGCTTCACCTGGCAGTACCGCGACTCCGACGACACCTTCCACCGCGTCGGCACCGTCACCCCGCTCGAGTTCGCCGCCGCACACCTGCCCGACGATCTCGGCGAGCACGTGTGCGTGGTCAACGACCCGCGCGAGACCTCCCCCTACGGCGAACTGTTCACCGTGGAGTACCTCGGCAACGTCATCGGTGAGGGCGGTGCCGAGCCGGTCACCTACCTCAACGCGCCGATCGACGTCATCAAGGACGCCGTGCTGTCCTCCCTGCAGGATGGCCAGCCGGTGTGGTTCGGCTGTGACACCGCCGCACAGTCCTTCCGCGAGACCGGGGTGTGGGACGCCCACCTGCACGACTACGAGGGTTTCTACGGGGTGGACCTGGAGCTGGACAAGCAGCAGCGGCTTCTCACCGGCGAATCCCAGATGACCCACGCGATGGTGTTCACCGGGGTCGACGTCGACGAGGACGGCCGTCCGGTGAAGTGGCGCGTGGAGAACTCCTGGGGGCCGAAGGCCGCCGACAAGGGGTTCTGGACCATGAACGACAACTGGTTCGACGAGTACGTCTTCGAGATCGCCGTGCACCGTGACCGGCTGCCCGGCACCTACCGGGACGTGCTGACCGCCGCGGACGAGGGACGGGTCACCCCACACGTCCTGCCGGCGTGGGACCCGATGGGGGCGCTGGCCCGCTAGAACCAGCTAGGTCAGCCGGTGGTTCGAGAGGAAGTCCCAGACCTCGGTGGTGGCGTTCAACGAGTAGGACGTCGACTCCGCCGAGCTGGACGCCGCACCGGAGGTCCCGGAGGCGTCACCCGGCCAGCGGTGTCCACCGTCGCCGACCCGCAGGTGCACCACCGAGGTACCGGCGGTGCACATCGGCCACTGCTGACGCTGGACGTCACCTGCCAGGGCCGTGGTCACCGGGGTGGGCTGGCACCCGTTGCGGGCGACGAACTGGTCCATCAGTTCACGGGCGCCCAGGTAGGTACCGCCGTGGCGCTTACCACCGGAGTAGCTGATCGTCTCGTCCTCGGCACCGTGGATCTCCAGGATCGACGGGGCCCGGTGGGTGTCCTGCACACAGTTGGTCCGGGTGCCCTTGTAGTAGGCGCCGGAGACCGCGGAGACCGCGGCGAAGACATCCGGCTTGCGGCAGGCCAGCTTGGCGACCATCCCGCCGCCATTGGACATGCCGGCGGCGTAGATCCGGGAACGGTCCACGTTGTAGGTCGTGTTCAGTGCGGCGAGCATGTCCATGGTGAAGCGGACGTCCTCACCGTCCTTCGTCTTCGAGTAGGGCGCGCCCTCCCAGGATTCGCTCACGCCCTGCATGTAGACCACGATCGCGGGAAGCTTGTCGAAGCCGGTGTACTTGTACATGCTCTGCGCCGACTCCTTGTAGCCGGGGTAGGCCAGCAGCACCGGGTAGGACTGCTCCTTGGTGTAGCCCTCCGGCAACGACAGGACGCCCTTGCGGTTGCGGTCGCCGGACCGCAGGGTGATCGAGGTGCTCTTCCCCGGGGCCGGGCCGTCGATCTTCGGCCCCTTTCCCAGCTCCGCCTCGACGGCGGTGGGGACGATATTGCCCGCCCCCTCGGACGCTGCGGCGGCGGCCTCCGCGTTCTGCTGCAGCGTCTGCTCGCGGTAGGCCTCCAATGCCTCACTGTTCTCACCGGCTGGCGTGTGGCCGACCCAGACCAGGGCCCCGACCATCAGCGTCGCGACCAGGAAGGTGACTGACCGGCCGGCCCGTCGGGCGGCCGAGGCGCGCGGGAAGGGGCGGGAGAACCAGCGGGAGACACCGGAACCACCGGTCCAGTTCTCGCGGTTCCACAGTTGCCGCTGCTCCTCGGCGGGCACCGGTGCCTCGGCCCACATGGAGCTGTCGGGCCATTCGGTGATCTCGCCTGTATCCCCCTGCGGGCGCGGGGCCGGCACAGGGGTGGTCGACCGATGGGCCGGGCGGTGATCAGGAGTCTCTTGCACTCCACCATTTCTACTTGTCTGCGCAGGTGGAATCAATTTTGCCACGCACTTGGCGGCAGGATACCGGGAAATATCCTACTTTCACAACACAACAGATTTTCGTCGGATACCGTACCTCCCATGAAGACGTTCAAGACCCGCATGTCACAGGCTGTGTTGACGTTCACCGCCACCTCCGCCCTCGCCATCACATCCGCCGGTGTCGCCGTCGCTGACGACACCCCTGACTCTCCCTCTCCCGACGCCTCCGGCAGCGTGCTGTCCGGTGAGTCCGTCCTGCCCGGTATCGACGTCCCGCCGTTCTCCGGCGAGTCGAACGCCGACGGTTCCAACCCCTTCTACGTCCCGCCGGAGACCCTGCCGGAGGGCGAGGGCACGGTGATCCGTAGCCAGGACGCCCCGAACCTGCTGAACCTCGAGTCCAACGGTGGCCCGGGCAGTGCCGAGCGGATCCTCTACACCACCACCAACGAGCACGGCGAGCAGGTCGCCACCAGTGGTGCGGTGCTCAAGCCCACGGGTAAGTGGCAGGGCAAGGGCCCGGCCCCGACCCTGGTCGCCACCCCGGGTACCCGCGGCGCCGGTGACATCTGCGCACCGTCCCGGTCGTCCTACCAGCTCTACGGCTTCGACGACGGCAACGGCGCCATCAACCTCAACTACGAGTACCCCTTCCACGCCGCGGCCAGTGCGCTGGGCATGAACGTGGTCGTCGTCGACCTCATCGGCCTGGGTACCCCGGGCCAGCACACCTACGTCAACCACCTCGAGGAGGGCACCGCCGCCCTCGACGGTGCCCGCGCCGCCCTGTCCCACCTGGGCCTGCCGGAGGACTCCCCGATCGGTTTCTTCGGCTACTCCCAGGGTGGTGGCGCCTCGGCCGCCGCCGCCGAGCAGGCGTCCTCCTACGCCCCGGAGCTCAACGTCAAGGGCACCTTCGCCGGCGCCCCGCCGGCTGACCTGATCGAGGTCGTCGACTACGTGGACGACCACGCCATCACCGGTGTGATCGGCTTCGCCCTCAACGGTGCCCTGGAGCGGCACTCTGACCTGGCAGGGCTCCAGGACGAGTACTTCAACGACAAGGGCAAGCAGTTCATGGCCGACACCAAGGACCGCTGCATCGGCGATGCCGTGGGACGCTGGGCCTTCACCGACACCCGCACCATGACCAAGGACGGCCGGTCCTTCGGTGAGATCGCCCGCTCCGACGAGCGTCTCAGCGAGGTGCTGGACAGCTACAAGCTGGCAAACAGGTACAAGAACCTCAATGCCCCGATGCTGATGGTCAACGGCAAGCACGACGACACCATCCCGTGGCAGCAGGCCCGTGACACCGCCGCCCGCTACTGCGAGGCCGGTGCCACCGTCCAGTTCAACACCGACCCGCTGCCGGAGGTGCTGCCCGGCTTCGTGATCAACCACGCCGTGCCGATGCTCACCCAGGCCGGGCCGGCGATGAACTACCTCGTCGACCGGTTCAACGACAAGCCCGCCCCGAGCAACTGCGGCAAGTTCTAGACGCCTCTCCCCTGCTCCCCAGCAGTAGGCCTCGAGCCCCGCGCACGTTCCTTTCGCCGGAACCGTGCGCGGGGTGTGGTCTTTTCCGATTATTTCAGGGGCGAACACGACAAACCTGCCTGCGGTCGCGACACAGCCGGTACAGTCAGGCATGGGCCGGGGGACAGCACATCATCTACTGCAGCACCACACCCGGTTGAATCATGCAGCCGACCAGGGGGACACTCGTGACCACCACTTTTCCTGTCGAACCAGGACACACCACACATCTCGACGCCTCGACGATGATCGGCGCGGTCGATGCCTCACCGCCCTCGGGGTGGCGCCGACTCGTGCACCGCGCCACCGGAGGACGCGTCAACCCGGGCGAATCCACCGTTCAGGCCGCCGAACGCCAGGTCCGCGAACGTATCTGCGCTCCCTTGCGCGGTGACTACCGGATCGCGGTGCTCAGTCTGAAGGGCGGCGTGGGCAAGACGACCTCCACCGTGGCGCTGGGCGGCATGTTCGCCTCATTGCGCGGCGACCGGGTCATCGCGGTGGACGCCAACCCGGATCTCGGCACGCTGGCCCGTCGAGTGATCGACGACTCAGATGTGGGACTGGGTGCGGACATCCCGACCGTGCGTGACCTGCTGGGTCTGCCGGACGCATCCCGCTACCCACAGGTCCGCTCATGCACCAGCCAGGCGGCCAGCCGTCTGGAGGTCATCGGCTCCGACCGCGACCCGGCGGTGTCGGAGGCCTTCAGTGAGGACGACTACCGGCGCACCGTCGACATCCTGCAGCACCACTACAACATCATCCTCACCGACTGCGGTACCGGCCTGATGCACAGCGCCATGTCCGGAGTACTCGACCTGGCACACATGCTGGTGCTGGTCACCTCACCGGCATTGGACGGGGCCCGCTCGGCCGAGGCGACACTGGACTGGCTGGACCACCACGGCCACGGTGACCTGGTCGCTAATGCAGTAGTCGTGGTCTCCGGTGCGCACCCGGGTCAGGCGGCGGTGGATCCGGAAGTGTTGACCTCGCACTTCTCCGCCAGGACGCGGGCGGTGCGCGGCATCCCCTTCGACCGGCACCTCTCCGAGGGCGGGGTGGTCGACCTGGACCGGCTGCACCCGAAGACGTTCCGGGCCTACCGGGAACTCGCGGCGACGGTGGCGGAGGACTTCGGCAGCTGGCACCGGCACGCCGCAGTGTGAATCTCGGCCGCGGTGTAATTCACCGGAAGTCGCGGGACGCACCCGCCAACGCGGCCTCCGGCTCCAACGGTTCCAGCTGGTCGGCGACGACGGTGACCGCGCCGCTGCCGTTCTGGACGATGCCCCGGACGACCAGCATCCGGGCGGTGGTGGCGACCTTGCGCCGCGCCCTCCACAGCCCCGGGGAGACCAGCACGTTGACCAGGCCCGTCTCGTCCTCCATGCCGAGGAAGGTCACCCCGCCGGCGGTCATCGGACGTTGCCGGTGGGTCACCACGCCGGCGACCCGGATCCGGCGTCCGTCCTCCACCGTCCTCAGGCCGGACGCCGGGACGACCGGGAACGGCCCCGGCACGGCGTCCAATCGCTCGCGCAGCAGACGCACCGGGTGTCCGTCGGAGGTCACCCCTGTGGCACTGATGTCCGCGGCGGCGAGTTCGAAGGAACTCATGCCGGGCAGTGCCGGGGTGGACGGCGAGGAGGTCCCCGGCAGCATCCCGGGGCGTTCGGTCGCCGCGATGCCTGCCGCCCACATGGCCTGGCGTCGGCTCACCCCGAGTGAGTCGCAGGCACCGGCCCGGGCCAACGCCTCCACCTGGGCCACACTCACGCCGGCCTCCCGGGAGAGCTCGGCGATGCTGGTGAAACGGTGTGGGTGATCCGCGCCAATCCGAGCACGTGCGGCAACGAGGTCGGTCGCGGTGTCCTCCCCCAACCCCTTGACCGAGGCGAGACCGAGACGGATCGCACCGTCCTGCACCTCCGCCTCAACGCCGGAGGCGTTGACGTCCACCGGCAGGATCGTCACCCCGTGGCGTCGGGCGTCGGAGACCAAGGACTGCGGTGAGTAGAAGCCCATCGGCTGGGCGCGCAGCAGCGCCACGCAGAATTCCGCCGGGTAGTGGCACTTGAACCAGGCGGAGAAGTACACCAGGGAGGCGAAGGACTGCGCGTGGGACTCCGGGAAGCCGTAGGAGGCGAAGGCCACGACCTTGTCCCACAGCCGCTCGGCCACCTCAGTGGAGATCCCGTGCAGGTCACGGGCACCGTCCAGGAACCTGGTACGCATCCGCTCCATCTTCTCCGGGGAGCGCTTCGAGCCCATCGCCCGGCGCAGCGTGTCCGCCTCACCGGGGGCGAAACCGGCGACGGCGACGGCCATCTGCATCAGCTGCTCCTGGAACAGCGGGATCCCGAGGGTCCGGGACAATACCGGTTCCAGGCAGGGGTGTTCGTAGGTGACCTCCTCCTCGCCGTTGCGTCGGCGGATGTAGGGGTGCACCGAGCCGCCCTGGATCGGGCCAGGGCGGATCAGCGCGACCTCCACCACCAGGTCGTAGAAGGTGCGGGGTTTCAGCCGGGGCAGGGTGGCGAGCTGGGCGCGGGACTCGACCTGGAACACCCCGACGGCGTCGGCGGCGCTCAGCATCTCGTAGACCGCCGGGTCCTCGGCCGGGATCTGCCACAGTTCGGTGCGGGTGCCCGTGGTCTGCTCCACCAGGTCCACACAGTGGTGCAGGGCCTCGAGCATGCCGAGGCCCAGCAGGTCGAACTTCACCAACCCGACCGCCGCACAGTCGTCCTTGTCCCACTGCACCACCGAGCGGTTCTCCATCCGCGCCCATTCGGTCGGCACCACGTCGGCGATCGCGCGGTCGCAGATGACCATGCCGCCGGAGTGGATGCCGAGGTGGCGGGGTTGTCCCTCGAGCATGGCCGCCAGGGTGACCACCGGTTCCGGCGGGTCCTCGAGCCGGCGGGACCAGGCGTCGACGCGTCCCGGGTCGTGGCCGAGGGCGCGGGCGGCGTCGCGCAGCGCACCTTTGCGCCGGTAGGTGATGACGTTGGCGACCTGTGCGGCATTATCACGTCCATAGCGCTGATAGACGTATTGGATGGCCTCTTCGCGTCGGGTCGACTCGATGTCGAGGTCGATGTCGGGTGGGCCGTCGCGCTCCGGGGAGAGAAAGCGTTCGAACAGGAGGTCGGACGCCACGGCATCCACGTTGGTGATGCCGAGTGCGTAACAGACCGCGGAGTTCGCCGCCGAGCCGCGGCCCTGGCAGAAGATGGTGCTGCGGCGGCAGAAGTCGACGATGTCGTGGACGATGAGGAAGTAGCCGGGGAAGCCGAGGCCTTCGATGATCTCCAGTTCATGCTCGATGACCTCCCAGGCGCGGGGGTTCTGCGGGCGGGGACCATAGCGCTCCTCGGCACCGCGGCGGGTCAGCTCGCGCAGCCAGGACATCTCGGTGTGGCCGTCCGGCACGTCAGCGTGCGGCAGGTTCGGGGCGACGAGGTTCAGGGTGAAGGCGCACTCAGCGGCGACGGCCACGCTGGTATCGATGGCAGAGCGCAGCCAGTCGCAGTCGCCGGCCAAGGCCACCATCTCGTCGCCGGAGCGTAGCCAGGCCCCGCCGAGCGGGTGGGTGCGAGGGGCGGCGGTGGTGACGTCCTGCCGCTCGTGCAGCGCAGCCTTCGCCGCGGCCAGTCGCGACTGGGTCGGGGTCGCGCAGGTTGCGGCGGTGGTGACGATCTCGGTGAGACCGTGCCGCTGCGCCAGGTCGTGAAGTTTTCCGTTGCGGTCGACATCGGCGGGACTGGCGGTCAGCGAGAGTTCCACCAGGCAGTTCTCGGAGCCGAAGGCTGTGAGGATGTCGGTGACGTGGTTGATGTCGGTGGCGGCGCTGGTGCGGTGGTGGTCGACCAGGACGTACCAGGTACCGGCTGCGGCGTCGGCGATTTCGGCCAGAGGCGGATAGGACGCAGCGTCCTTGGTGTTGTCTTTCATCCGCGCGGCGGTGATGACACGGGAGAGCCGTCGGTAGCCCTCCTGCCCCCGGCACAGGACGGTCAACGGGGGCTGGTCGACACCGTCGACGGAGAGCTCGGCACCGAAGACGGTGGCTGGTACATGACCGGAATCCGCCTGCGCCTCGGCAACGGCGGTGGCCAGTCGGGCGGCCCCGTAGAGGCCGTCCCGGTCGAGCACGGCGATGGCGCCCAAGCCTAGATCGGACGCCGCGGCGACGTACTCCTCCGGCTCGCTGGCGCCGCGCAGGAAGTTGTAGGAACCCGCGGCGTGGAGCTCGGCGAAGGGGACGGTGGGGGCCGGCGCGTCCGGAACTGCCGGTGCGTCCGACCTGTCCGGCGCGTCCTGCCACCTGGTCTCGCGACCACCCTCGCCGACGCCGACGGCGTGCAGGGTGCCGGTGTCGACCCCGGAGAGGATACGTTCCAGGCGCGACCAGCTGAGCGCACCACCGTTAGAGAACATGTGTTCGATACTAGCGCGGACACCCAGGCCGGTAAACCACGAACCCCTCACCCCGCCAACTAGACAGAGCGGTTCATTCTGCGGTATTCCTACTACCATTACCCCGAAACCCGGGGAGTAGAGACAACCGGCCCCATCACGACCCTTGACGTCCTCAGGAGGACACCATGACCAAGCACCTCTTCAGCAAGGTTGCCCGCCGCGCCACCGCCGGCGTCGTCGCCGTCGCCACCGCCGCCAGCCTCGCCGCCTGCGCGGACGACGACAACGACAGCGAGGGCGACGGCCCCATCCGCATCGGCTCGACCGAGGCCGACAAGAGCCAGTGGCAGGTCTTCGCCGAGGTCGCCGAGGAGGAGGGCATCGACATCGACGTCGTCTCCTTCACCGACTACGTGCAGCCCAACCGGGCCCTCGACGCCGGCGAACTGGACGTCAACCAGTTCCAGCACATCCAGTTCCTCGCCGAAGAGAACGTCAACGCCGGTTACGGACTGGTCCCCTTCGGCTCCTCACAGACCTTCCCGATGGGCGTCTACTCCAAGGATGCCGAGTCGGTCGAGGACATCGCCGAGGTCGGTGAGGTCGTCATCCCCAACGACACCACCAACCAGGGCCGCGCCATCAAGGTGCTCGCCGCCGCTGGCCTGGTCACCCTGCGTCAGGACGACCTGCTGACCCCGACCCCCGCCGACATCGACCAGGACGCCTCCGACGTCGAGGTCATCGCGGTCGAGGCGCCGCAGACCGCCATCGCCTACAACGACGGTCAGGTCGCCGTGATCAACAACAACTTCCTCGAGTCCGCCGGCGTGAACGCCAACGACGCCGTCTACAAGGACAACCCGGACGACGAGTCCTCCCTCCCCTACATCAACGTGTGGGTGACCACCGAGGAGAACAAGGACAACGAGGACTTCCAGAAGCTGGTCGAGCTCTGGCACACCGACAAGGTCCAGGAGGCCGTCGCCAATGACACCTCCGGCACCGCGGTGAAGGCCGAGTTCTCCGCCGACGAGCTCGAGGAGATCCTCGCCGACACCGAACAGAAGATCCGCGAGCAGGATTCCCCGGACGACTCGGATGAGTAACGGCACCGAAGTCGAGTTCCGGAACGTCGGAAAGATCTTCAGCCAGGGAAAGAGCCAGGTCACCGCCCTCGACGATGTCTCCATTACCATCCCGTCCGGCTCCATCGTCGGCATCATCGGCTACTCCGGTGCCGGTAAGTCGACCCTGGTCAGGCAGATCAACGGCCTGGACACCCCGACCAGCGGGCAGATCCTGCTCGACGGCCGGGACATCGTCCCGCTGCCCGAGCGGCAGCTGCGCAGCATCCGTCGCAACATCGGCATGATCTTCCAGCAGTTCAACCTGCTGACCTCCCGCACCGTCGCCGGCAACATCGCCTACCCGCTGAAGCTCCAGGGCATTCCCAAGACCGAGCGCGAGGCCCGGGTCAAAGAGCTTCTCGACTTCGTCGGGCTGTCCGACAAGGGACGTTCCTACCCCGAGCAGCTCTCCGGTGGGCAGAAACAGCGCGTGGGCATCGCCCGGGCACTGGCCACCAACCCCTCACTGCTGCTGGCCGACGAGGCGACCTCCGCACTGGACCCCACCACCACCCGTGAGGTGCTGGAGCTGCTGCGCAAGGTCAACGAGGAGTTCGGCATCACCATCGTGGTGATCACCCACGAGATGGAGGTCGTGCGCACCATCGCCGATGCCGTCGTCGTCATGGAGAACGGCAAGGTCGTCGAACAGGGCAGCGTCTACGAGGTCTTCTCGACCCCGAAGACGGACACCGCGGCGAACTTCGTCGCCACCTCCCTGCGCAACACTCCCGACCTGGTCGAGGCCGAGGCACTGCACAGCCAGGAAGGACGCCTCTTCACCGTCACCATGAAGGAGGGCGCGGGCTTCTTCCACGCCATCTCCGAGGTGGAGCGGGCCGGGGTCAGTGTGAACATCGTCCACGGTGGTGTGACCACGCTGCAGTCCCACTCCTTCGGCCGACTCACCGTGCGGATGACCGCCACGGATGCCGCCGGTGAGGACGCCGTGGAGAACTTCTACCAGTCCCTGTCCGCCACGACCGAGATCGAGGAGATCCGATGAGCGCCACAACCACGGCAACCGATACCCTTCTCCTCGCCAAGGACACCAACTGGGAGTTCCTGAGCCCGATCTACCAGGACGCCATCGGCCAGACGCTGTACATGGCGATCTGGGGTCTGGCTCTCGGCTGGCTGGTGGGTCTGGTGCTCGGCGTCCTGCTGTACACCACCCGCGGTGGCGGCGTGCTCGCCAACCGTCCGGTGTTCTGGGTCATCAACCTGCTGGTGAACATCGTCCGACCGATCCCGTTCATCATCCTGCTCACGGCCCTGGGACCGCTGACCAAGATCGTGACCGGGTCGATCCTGGGCATCAACGCCGCGACGTTCGCGATCATCATCGCCGCGTCCTTCGGTGCCGCGCGCATCGTGGAGCAGAACCTGGTGGCCATCGACCCCGGTGTCATCGAGGCGGCACGCTCCATGGGCGCCTCCCCGCTACGGATCATCTTCACGGTGATCATTCCGGAGGCCCTCGGCCCGCTGATCCTGGGTGCGACGTTCATGTTCATCGCCATCATCGACATGTCCGCCATGGCCGGCTACATCGGCGCCGGCGGTCTGGGTGACTTCGCGATCCAGTACGGCTACCGCGCCTACGACAACAACGTCATCTACGTCGCCCTGGTCACGATCATCATCATCGTCCAGGCAGCGCAGCTGTTCGGTAACTGGCTGGCGAAGAAGGTCATGCGCCACTGACGCATCCCGCGTGCCACCTACTTCCGGCAGGCAACCCCGTCAGGTCGCTCCCACCGACCTGGCGGGGTTTCCTGCATTCGGCGGCAAAAGTGGTGGCCCCTCCGTACGGTCGGTGGGCGGACACACTCTCAATCGTTTCAGGAGAAAACCATCATGTCCCGCACCACCCGACGCCTCGGTGTCGGCCTCGCTGCCGCCGCCCTCACCGCCGGTCTCGCCGCCGCACCGGCTACCGGCCAGGAACTCCCCGAGAACTCCAGCGGCATCTCCGCCCCCAACGGATGGACACCCGAAGGATCCCTCGCAGCCTGGTAACAATACGCTAACGATCTTCCAGACAGTGGTGCCTCCAGCACCGCTGCGGGGTATTCTTTTGCTCCGTGAGAACTCCCCTGAACACCCGCCGAACCACGACATCGAGCATCGTCGCCAGCGTCGTGGCGGGCGGGTGTCTCTGTGCCGCACTGGTCGCCTGTAGTGATGCCGGGGACGGTGAGGACGGCCCGGAACTCATGTCCGGACGCATCGGTTCCGAGGTGCAGTCCACCGCAACGGGGCACGCACCGGGCGCCGAACTCTCCCGCCCCGCACCCCGGTCCTCCGACGAATCCGACCCCTTGACCGGCGCCCAGCCGAAGGACGTCCTGCCGTCCGAGGGCGCCGAGCTGTCCATCACCGAGGTGCGCGCCGGCACCCACGACGATTTCGACCGGATCGTCGTCGAGCTCGATGGCTCCGGCTCCCCCGGCTGGAAGGTGACCCCGGACGAGTCGGACGGCGGCCTGGAAATCACGGTGCGCGGGCTGAAACCGTCCGGATCCCCGGAGGAGTCACCCCGGGTCAGCAATGCCGCGAACACGGAGGTCACCTCCGTGGACGTCGACGGGGCCAACAACGGTTCCCGGCGGATCATGGTCGGGGTGAAGGACGCCTCCGCCGATTACTCGGTGAGCCTGCTGTCCTCACCGTCGCGTCTGGTGGTCGACATCATTCACTCGTGACCGGGGCTGACCGGGCTGACAGGACGGACATCGCCGGCGACCCAACTGGTGCCGGTCTTCTGCTTGTCCCCGCAGGATGACACGACCGGGTGCCCGGTGGAGCGTTCCAGGGTGACGGTCCAGGACCGGTCACCGTCGCTGACCAGGAACGTCGGATTCATGCGCTGACGTTTGTCGTGCTTGTGGTCGCCGTGCTTGTTCTTGTGCTTGTCGCGGCGTTCGTTGTACTTGCTGTACTTGCCGTACACACCGCGTTCGGACGCCGCCTGTTTCACCGCCTGCTGGTACTCGTGGACCGGCTGGAAGTGTCCCTGGCGTTTCAGCTCCTTGAGTTCCTCGTAGCGTCCGGTGATCTTCATCTCCATGCGCTGGGTCATCAGTTCCCCGGCGCGGCGGCGCAGATCGGCGTCGACGGAGGCGGCAACGGCGGCGTAGTCGGCTGCCGCTGCGGCGGGGTCCGGGGCGGGCGCCGCTTCCGGGGTGTCCTCGGCTGCTGCAGGTGCAGGTGCGCTGTCGGCCCGACGCACCGTCAACTCGGACATCGCCACGGTCTCCCCTGCCCCGGCCAGGTAGTCGGCGACGGCCAGTTCAGCGATCTGCTCCTGGGCGCCGAGGGTGCCGCGACCCCGGTTGCCGGTGACGTGCAGTCGTCCGGCGGCGGCGTCCTGCAGCATGGCACCGGTCTGGACGGCGGACAGGGTGCCGAAGGAGTAGTTCCACGGCAGCAGGATCATCGACGGGGCGAAGCGGTGGCCCTTGGTGTGCGAGGACTCCCACACCATGCCCGGGTACGTCGCCGCCAGTTCGGCAGCGAGGGGACGCCCCTTGACCGCGCAGCACAGGTCGCGCTTGCCATGGGTGCAGACCAGCAGCAGGGGGTCGGTGACCGGTTCGGCACCGGGGGTGTGGCCCGGTGTGGACAGGTCGACGTCGGTCAGCGCTTCGGCCCCTGCGATCTCCATGCGCTCCAGCGTCGCCGGGGTACCGGGGTTGTCCGGATCACCGGGACGGGCGATGAACAGGGTGGCGGTGTCGCGGGCGACCTGTCCTTCCCTACCGGGTCGGCGGATGAACTGCAGCTGGGCGCGGTTCTTCTTCAGCCAGCGGCCGATCGTGCCGGTGAGTTCCTTGCCCAGGGCCTCACCGTCGAGGATGTCTCTCCCCCACCCGCCGGGGTTTTCCAGTGCCAGGGTGAGCCCGCCGGTCTTCGCGGTACCGGGCAGTGGTTCGCTGGTGAGGTCGGAGCACATTCCCGACCGGGGGTTCCTGGTGGTGGGCATGGTCCCATTCTAGTTCGTGGGCGTCCCTGAACCGAAGCTCCGGTACTTGGACCTCAGCAGATCGCATCAAGGTCCACGGCGTCCGCCATGGCGGCGTATCCCGCGTCATTCGGATGGAGGTGGTCACCAGGATCGAAAGGCGGGTTGACGATCTCCGGGTTCCCGGGACCACGGATGACCTCGTCGAAGTCGATCACGTCATCGTAGGTCCCGGACGTACGGATCCACTCGTTGAGCGCCTGTCGGGTCCTCTCACCATTCTCGGTGAAGTAACTGGCGCCGCGGTACGGGGTGAGCGTCGCTCCGACGATGCGGAGCCCGTGGTCGCGGGCCCGGTCGACGAGCTGCTGATGGAGTGCGATCAATTCGACAACGGACACCTCACTCTGGGTCCGCCCGATGTCGTTGATCCCCTCGAGCAGCACCACGGTGCCCACACCCTGCCGGGCGAGGACGTCCCTGTCGAAGCGTGTCATCGCGGAGACACCGTGGGTACCAGCGTCCTCAAGAAGTCTGTTTCCGCTGATACCGGAGTTCAGCACCCCGCACTGCAGCTCGGCCGGACGTTGCAGGAGACGGTCGGCGACCTGATCCGGGTACCGCAGGTTGGCGTCCACCGTGGAGGAGTGACCGTCGGTGATGGAATCGCCGAAGAACACGGTCGAGCTCTTGGCGGTGGATGTCACGTCGACCCCACCGAGGAAATAGCGCGCCTCATCAAGAGGGGCGAAGGCACTCTCGTCCCCGACCGTCTGGTTGCCGTCCGCACGGTAGGACGTGGCCATCCCCAACGGGTGCGTTGTCGCGGGCCCGGTGGGGCCTGGCAGGTAGATGCGCACGTCGAGGTCGGAGTTCGCTTCAACCTGGATGGGTACCACGTCCGAGATCCACTCGGCACCGGCGGGAATGGTGACCTGCTCTGAGCCATGGAAGGTCACCGGCGTACCTCCTGCGACGGTGACGGCCCCCACGTCCAGCGGCCCGGTGCCGTAGGTGTTTGCCAGACGCACGCGGAGGGACTTCCCACCGATCGACAGGTGCACGGACTGGAGCAGTGTGGTGTCGACGAATCCGTCGCCGGAGACCGTGCCTGCCCCACCGGGAAGTGCCATTGAGGCATTCCAGCTTCCCAACCATCGGCCGTCATCATGCTCCGGTGTGATGATCGAGCTTTCCGGAAATGACGAGGATGCTGCTGAGGACAGGTCGGCTGATGAACCCGACCGTGGTTCGGCGATGGTCGAGCCTATGAACAGTCCGGCGGTGAGGACGGCACTTCCGATCAGTGCCAGGCAGCGGCGTGCGGTGAGGGTGTACATCGGGATATTCCCTTATTTTTCACTTGTTTCTCCACGATCGACATTACTCCGGGAAGTCAGAAACACACTTCTCGGCCCCGTCAGTAGGTCGCCTCGATACGCCAGGCCTTGCCCCGGCACACCAGCAGGTAGGCGGCGGGCTCGTCGGTGGAGACCTGCAGCCGGGCGTAGCGACGTGGGGAGGGTGTCCACCACTGTTCGTCGACCGGCCAGGGGCCGGCCCAGCCGGTGATGCGGTGGGTGCGGTTACCCCACCGCATCGCTTCCGGCAGCGCACTCATCAGCGCCCGCCCGGTCACCCACACCGGGGCCCCGTCGGCATCCAGCAGGTGGACGCCGGCGGCCGGGTGGTTGGGACGCGGCGTGTCCCGTTCTGCTGCAGCATGTTCCGGTGCCCCGACGAGGGCAGGCAACGGGGCGGGGAGTTCCCCGGCCCAGTCCCGGGTGAGTAATGCGGTGACCTGTTCCGGGTCGCTCTCCCCGTAGGGCACGGCGACGACCCGTCCGGCGACACCACGTCCGCCGCGGTGCACCGGACGCAGCACACCCTGGGTACCGATCAACGCCTGGGCCCGGGCAGCGGCGGCGCGGGCGGCACGGATCCCGGCATCGGGTCCGCCCCACAGGGCGTCGACGATCTCCCCTGCGGGCAGGCACTCCACCGGCACCAGCTCGATCGCCCGGATCCCGCCGACACCGTCGGGGGAATCCGTGTCTGCACCGGTCTCTGTGTCCGTGTCGGCGCGGCTGCCGCGGACGCGGGTCAGCCACCCGTCGAGCTGCCACCGCACCCGTTGGGCGGTGTCCTCCTCGGTCAGTGGCTCCCGGCACCGCCAGACCCGTTCCACGCTCAACGGCCCCTCGTACCCCGGTGGCGGGTCGAGGTGGGCGCGCACCGCCAGTCGCAGGCACACCTGCCCGGCATCCGCGAGCATCCCGTGCAGCCGGACGGCCGCCTGACGTGCCAGGAAGGCCGCGGCGGCGGTGTCGGCCACCGGGTCGTCCGGCTCCACCCGGGCCTCCATCGGGGCGGCGATCCGCGCCGACGACACCGGACGCTCCGGTTCGCCGGCGGCGATCCGGTGCCAGTAGACCGCCTCGGCACCGAAACGTCCGGCGACATCCCGGCGCGGCAGGGCGGTGAAGTCCGCCAGGGTGCGGATGCCCAGCTGTGACAGGACATCCACCATCTCCTTCGGGCACCCCAGCGACGGCTCGGCGACGAGGATGCGCAACGGCAGTCCGGCCAGGTATGCCGCCGAGGCCCCGGGGCCGATGCTGCGCCCCTGCCGTGCGGCCCAGACGGCGGTGACCAGGTCATCGGCGGCACCGGCCAGGCAGTCCACCCCGGCCTGCGCGGCGGCATCCACCAGCAGCTCGCCGGCCCGTTCCTCCGCGCCGTAGTAGCGGGCCAGTGGTGCTGCGGGGAAGGCGAGCAGCCCGGGTCGCAATGTCTCGACCCCGGCGGCGACCTGTTCCAGGGCGGTGAGGACCTCCTCGTGGGCGGTAGCCTCGGCGCCCTCCTCGACCTCACCGACCTGCAGGGCCGGACAGGTACCCAGGGCATGGCGTTCCTTCATCCCCGGACGCACCCCGGCACCACGGGCCGCGGCATTGGCGGCGTGGATCCGGTGGTTGTCCACCACTGCCGCCGGGGCGAGCAGATCCCAGCCCCGACGACGGGCGACGACATACACCGGCCAGTCCGGGAACCACAGCGCCAGCACCCGACTCACAGCGCACGCTCCTGTGGCACGGTGCTGAGGGGTGCGGTAGCGGTACTGTCCGCACCACCGACGGCTGCGGTGAAGGTCTGCGGCGGCTGACCCTGACCCCACAGTTTCCCGGCGACGGTCACCTCACGCACCCGGCCGGATCCACGTCCCAGGCCGGTGACCTCCCCGGTCTGCCATTGCAGATGCAGCCGGGCGGTCGGCCACGACTGCTGGTCGCCGCAGACCAGCAGGGCGCAGTCACCGCGCCGCAGCCGTGCCTCCACCGGCCGTGCCGCCGTGGGTGCGACCGCCTGCGGTGGCCGGTAGAGCACCAGGTCGAGTCCGTCCACCAGGGTGCCGAGCACCGCGGTGGCGTGCGGGGCGGGGTCCGGGACCACCACCAGTCGGTCCAGGTCCCCACCGGCGGCCGCCACCGCGGCCAACGCCAGTCGCGGATGTCCGACCACCGCCGCACACCCTCCGGTGGCGGTGAGCACGGCGAGCAGGTCAACGAGGGCGGCCGGACAGTCCTGTGCCACAGTGACTGCACCCCGGGGCAGTCCCCCACTGACCAGGTGCTGACCCAGCCATCCGGGGACCGCGACAGTGCTGGCGAAAGAGCCGGTGGCAGACTCGACACCGGTACTGGGAGAAGCCGGCTCAGACGCGGGGGCAGGTGCTGCCGGAGCGGCAGTCGGAACCGCGCCGCCGATCCGGGCGATCCGCCCGCGCAGCTCCGCGACCACATCCTTCTTCTCCCGCACACCCGTTCCAGTGGTAGCGACAATGTCACTGACATCACCAGCCGACCGCACCGCTCCCATCACCAACCACCTCCTTCCATCGTGCCGATCCTGCCGGTCACACTACAACGACCACCGGACAGCAACGTTCATAATTCGAACATGCGTTCTTAGTACGTCGATCGTAGGCTTCCCCATAGTGACCGTCAAACAGTTCTCCCCGGCTAGACTGGTCAGCCATGTCCACCAGCGCGAAGAAGGAATCCCCCGCAGTCAACCCCACACCGGAGACCCCACGTCCGGTCCGCGCCGGTGCCGCGGCACTGATGGGTGTCGGGGTCGGCGCGCTCGCCACCCCCCTGCCCACCGGCATCCGGGTCGCCCTGATGGTGGTATTCCTCGGCGCCGGTCTGGCCTGGCTCTTCAGCCACCCCTACCGGCGCGACGTCAGGGCCGCCGTGGAGGCCAACGGCCAGCGCTACACCACCCGGGTCAAGCAAATCGTCCCACTGTTCCCCGTGTGGCTCGCACTGATGCTGCTCCCCCCGTTCCAGATCGACAACTGGGCCATCGCCGTCCTGGTCTGGATCGTCGCCGGTGCCTACATCTGGCAGGTCACCCCGAGGCTGGACGGCACCCGCGAGCTCGAGGAGATCGTCGCGGCGAAAGCACGGAAGTAGCACCCGGAAAGACAACCCGGAAAGACAACGGCGCCCCGCCGAGGATCATCCTCGACGGGGCGCTGTTCATGCATCAGACCGGCCACAAGGCCGACCGATGCGTCACTCCCACTCGATGGTTCCCGGGGGCTTGCTCGTCACGTCGAGCACGACGCGGTTAACCTCGGCGACCTCGTTGGTGATGCGGGTCGAGATCAGCTCGAGGGTCTCGTAGGGCACGCGGGTCCAGTCGGCGGTCATGGCGTCCTCACTGGAGACGGGACGCAGCACCACCGGGTGACCGTAGGTGCGGCCGTCGCCCTGGACACCGACGGAGCGGACGTCGGCCAGCAGCACGACCGGGCACTGCCAGATGGTGTTGTCCAGGCCGGCGGCGGTGAGCTCCTCGCGGGCGATGGCGTCGGCAGCACGCAGGATCTCCAGACGCTCCGCGGTGACCTCACCGATGATCCGGATGCCCAGGCCCGGACCCGGGAACGGCTGACGGCCGACGATGACCTCGGGCAGGCCGAGCTCGCGACCGACTGCACGGACCTCGTCCTTGAACAGCAGACGCAGCGGCTCGACGAGGGTGAACTCCACGTCGTCCGGCAGACCGCCGACATTGTGGTGGCTCTTGATGTTCGCGGTGCCGGAACCGCCACCGGACTCCACGACATCCGGGTACAGGGTGCCCTGGACCAGGAAGTCGACACTGGAGCCCTCCGGGGCGTCCTCCAGGACACCGGCGACGGCACGCTCGAAGGAACGGATGAACTCCGCACCGATGGCCTTGCGCTTCGCTTCGGGATCGGAGACCCCGGCCAACTTGTCCAGGAAAGCCGCACGCTCGTCGACGGTGATCAGCTTCGCACCGGTGGCGGCGACGAAGTCGGTCTCGACCTGCTCGCGCTCCCCCTGGCGCAGCAGACCGTGGTCGACGAAGACACAGGTCAGACGATCGCCGATGGCGCGCTGCACGATGGCGGCGGCGACGGCGGAGTCCACACCGCCGGACAGGCCGCAGATCGCGCGTCCTTCCGGACCGACCTGCTCGCGCACAGCCTCGATGAGCTGCTCGGCGATGTTACCGGCGGTCCAGGTGGGCTCCAGACCGGCGATATCGTACAGGAAGCGGGTCAGCACCTCCTGGCCGTGCGGGGAATGCAGGACCTCCGGGTGGTACTGCACACCGGCCATCTGCTTGGCGGCACACTCGAAGGCGGCGACGGGGGCACCGGCGGAGCGCGCGGTGACATCGAAGCCCTCGGGGGCGGCGGAGACAGCGTCGCCGTGGCTCATCCACACCTTGTGGGTGGTCTCGAAGCCGACGTGGAGCGAGCCGCCGTCGACGGTGACGTCGGTACGGCCGTACTCGCGGTCGCCGGTCTGCGAGACCGTGCCGCCGAGGGCGTGGGTCATGGCCTGGAAGCCGTAGCAGATACCGAAGACCGGGACGCCGAGCTCCAGCAGGCCACCCTGCAGGGCCGGGGCGCCGTCGGCGTAGACCGACGACGGGCCACCGGAGAGGATCAGCGCCGCCGGGTTCTTCGCGGCGACCTCCTCGGCGGTCATCGTGTGCGGGATGACCTCGGAGTACAACCGGGCCTCACGCACACGACGTGCGATGAGCTGGGCGTACTGTGCTCCGAAGTCAACGACCAGCACGGGGCGGGGAGTTTGACTGGGACTGCCGGCCGATGCGCCGGACTGCTGCTGCTGGGTCACGTGGCCCATCCTACCGAACACCGTCCGCCATCCCATCCGGGAGATCGCCCACCCGCGTGAACAGGGCGATCCCGAATGTTCACTTTCTGTTCACCCTGTGACTGTGGTGTTTCGCGGTGAAGACCATACACTGTCACGACGGATTCACGTTTCGACACAGTTCGATGATGGAAGACCCCGACAACGAATGGAGACGGTCCGTGCCGGCTAAAACCAGCCAGGACAGCACCACCGAGGCCACCGAGGCAACCGACGCTTCCGCCACCGCTGACATACAGGACGCTGCAGACATCGCCGACACCACAGGAACCGCCGACGCCGCAGCGACCGCAGACGCCAAGGATGCACCGCCCCGGAGTCCGCTGGAACGTTTCGGCATCACCGGCAAAGCCCTGCAGTGGGCGAACTGGATCTCCGTCACCGTCGGGATCTACATCCTGATCACCGCGGTCGCCGTGGTCGGCGACGGCTTCAAGGCGGCCACCGGTGGTCAGGCCGAGGAACTCTTCGCCTTCGCCTCCAACCCGCTGGTCGCCCTGATGATCGGCCTGCTGGCCACCGCGCTGATCCAGTCCTCCTCCACGGTGACCTCCATCATCGTCGGACTGGTCGCCGGCGGACTGCCGATGGCCACCGCCATCCCCATGCTGATGGGCGCCAACGTCGGAACCACCGTGACAAGCACCCTGGTCAGCCTCGGCATGGTGCGCGACAAGGAGTCCTTCCGCCGCGCCTTCGCCGCCGCCTCCATCCACGACTTCTACAACCTGCTCGCCGTCATCATCTTCCTGCCCCTGGAGCTCACCTTCGGTCTGGTGGAGAAGTCCTCCGCCTGGATGTCCGAGCATCTCGTCGGCAGCGACGGCGGACCGCTCGCCGCCGTCTTCGGCGGCCTCGGCACCGGGGTCACCACCCTGACCGACCCGCTGGGTGACCTGATGACCAGCGCACTGAGTCCCCTGCCCACGCCCTTCGACGGCATCGCGATGATCCTGCTGGGCATCGGCCTGATCCTCAGTGTGATCAACATGATCGGCAAGCTGCTCAAGATCGTCATGGTCGGACGCGCCAAGCAGGTGCTGCACACCGCCATCGGACGCGGCCCGGTCTCCGGCATCACCTCCGGCACCCTGATCACCGTGATGGTGCAGTCCTCCTCCACCACCACCTCCCTGATCGTCCCGCTGGCCGGGTCCGGAACCTTCAGCATCAAGCAGGTCTACCCCTTCACCCTGGGTGCCAACGTGGGCACCACCCTGACCGCCCTGATCGCCGCCTTCGCCTTCTCCGGCGCCGAGGCGCAGCTCGCCCTGCAGGCCGCTTTCATCCACGTGCTCTACAACGTCTTCGCCCTGCTCGTGATCTACGGGCTGCCGTTCCTGCGGTGGATCCCGCCGTGGGGTGCAACCACGCTGGCCAGGCTCGGTGCGGAGAACAAGCTCTATGTGGCCATCTGGGTCATCGGCATGTTCCTGGTGCTGCCGGCGCTGCTCATCCTGCTGACCGTGCTTCTCTAGGGGAGAGACCCGCCATGACAGACCACACCACCCCCGACGACTACACCGACCCGGTCGAGGACCAACTCGAGCGGATCATCGTCGACGCTGAAGAGTCCCTGCGCATGATCCGCGAGGAGCTCGCCGAGCACCGCCAGCAGCGAGCCCAGCACGATGCCCTCGAGGAACTGCCCCAGTTGATGAACGTCACGTCCGAACGCTGGACGTACGTCCGGCACTTCTTCGACGAGCTCGTCGAGGAACTACGGCACAGCCGACCGCAACAGGACGAGAGCAATCGGACCGGGTACACGGACGGGAACGCAGACGGGGACAAGGCGGACACCGCCTGAGGTGTCCTGCCTCACGCGAGCATCTCCCTCAAGCACGTCAGAAGGGTGGGATGAATCGTCGTTATCCCTCTCGGAAACCGACGATTCATCCCACCCTTCTGACATCGCCGGCGGGGAGAGCGGTGGGCGCGGCGCGCATCCTAACGCACCGCCAGCGGAACCTTCTGGAAGCTCTTCAGGTCGGTGTAACCGCACTTGGCCATCGACCGGCGCAGCCCGCCGACGAGGTTCTCCTCACCGTAGGGGTTATCCGTCGGGCCGAAGAGCAACTTCTCCAGCGGGACGGTACTGCGGGTGCCGAGCACGCCGAACACCGCCTCCGCCTCGCCACGCGGCAGGCTCGGGTGGGCGGCCACCGCAGGCCAGTAGTGGCCGCGCCCACCGGCCACTTCCGCCAGCGCCAGCGGGGCGCCCAGGGCGACCGCGTCCGCACCGCAGGCGATCGCCTTGGCGATGTCACCGGAGACCGACAGGTGCGAGTCGGCGATGACGTGGACATAGCGTCCGCCGGTCTCGTCGAGGTAGTCCAGGCGGGCGGCGGCGGCATCGGCGACGGCGGTGGCCATCGGCACGTCGATACCGAGCGCCTGGGCGTTGGTCGTGGCACCGGCGCCGACGATCACACCGGCGGCACCGGTACGCATCAGGTGCATCGCGGTGGTGTAGTCCACCACACCACCGGCGATGACCGGGACGTCCAGTGAGCCGATGAACTCCTTGAGGTTCAGCGGCTCACCGTCGGAGTACACGTGCTCGGCGGAGACCAGGGTTCCCTGGATGACCAGCAGGTCGATCCCGGAGGCGATCAGTGCCGGGGCCAGCTCACGTGCCCGCTGCGGCGAGACCCGGACACCGAAGGTCACCCCGGAGTCGCGGACCTCGGCCAGACGCTCGACCAGCAGGCCGGTGTCCAGCGGGGCGGAGTGCAGTTCCTGCAGGACGCGCTGCGCGGCGAAGTCGTCACCGTCGGCACCTGGCAGCCCCAGCGGGTCACCGGCACCGGCGGCGGTGCGGACCTTCTCCAGCGCGGCGTCCAGATCGCGGTGACGTCCCCACAGTCCCTCGGCGTTGATCACCGGCAGACCACCCAGGCGGCCGAACTCCACGGCGAACTCGGGGGTCACCACGGCATCCGACGGGTGCGCCATGATCGGGATGTCGAAACGGTAGGCGTCGATCTTCCACGTGGTGTCGACGTCGTGGGACGAACGGGTCCGCCGCGAAGGGACGATGTCGATCTGGTCGAAGCCGAAGACGCGGCGCGCCGCGCGTCCCATCCCGATGTTCACCTGGTCCTGCATGCCTGTCACGTCCTAACGCTGGTAGTAGTTCGGAGCTTCGACGGTCATCTGGATGTCGTGCGGGTGGGACTCCCGCAGGCCGGCACCGGTGATCTGGACGAAGTGGGCGTCGTTGAGGTGGGCGACGGTGGACGAACCGGTGTAGCCCATGGCCGCACGCAGGCCACCGACCATCTGGTAGATGATGGTCTCGACACTGCCACGGAAGGGGATACGCCCCTCGATGCCCTCGGGCACCAGCTTCTCCTCGTTGGTGACGTCGGCCTGGAAGTAGCGGTCCTTGGAGAAGGAACGCTGCTCACCGTGCAGGCCACGGCCCTTCATCGCGCCGAGTGAACCCATGCCGCGGTACATCTTGTACTGCTTGCCGTTGACCACGGTGATCTCACCGGGGGCCTCGGCGGTGCCGGCGAGCAGGGAACCCAGCATCACGGAGGACGCACCGGCGGCGAGCGCCTTGGCGATGTCACCGGAGTACTGCATGCCGCCGTCGGCGATGATCGGGACGCCGGCCTTGCGGGCGGGAACGGAAGCCTCGAGGATGGCGGTGATCTGCGGGGCGCCGACACCGGCGACCACGCGGGTGGTGCAGATGGAGCCCGGGCCGATGCCGACCTTGATGCCGTCGGCACCGGCGTCGACCATGGCCTGGGAGGCTTCACGGGTGGCCAGGTTGCCGCCGATGATGTCGACCTTGTCGCCGAACTCGCCCTTGATCCGGGAGACCATCTCCAGCACACCGGTGTTGTGGGCGTGGGCGGTGTCGACGACCAGGGCGTCCACCCCGGCGTCGATCAGCGCGCCGGCGCGGCGGAAGGAGTCCTCGCCGGTACCGATGGAGGCGCCGACGAGCAGGCGGCCGGAGCCGTCCTTGGCGGCGTTCGGGAACTTCTCACGCTTGGCGAAGTCCTTCACCGTGATCAGGCCGGTGAGCTTGCCGGCCCCGTCGACGATGGGCAGCTTCTCGACCTTGTGCTCGCGCAGCAGACGCAGGGCGGCCTCGGCGGAGACGCCCTTCTCGACAGTGACCAGCGGCATCGGGGTCATGACGTCGGCGACCTTGGCCGAGAAGTCCTCCTCGAAGCGCATGTCGCGGTTGGTGCAGATACCGACCAGGACACCGTTGGCGTCGACGACCGGCAGGCCGGAGATGCGGAACCGGGCGCACATCTCGTCGACCTCGCCGATGGTCATCTCCGGGGAGCAGGTCACCGGGTCGGTGACCATGCCGGCCTCGCTGCGCTTGACGATCTCCACCTGCTCGGCCTGGTCCTCGATAGACAGGTTGCGGTGCAGCACGCCCATACCGCCCTGGCGGGCCATGCCGATTGCCATCCGCGCCTCGGTGACGGTGTCCATCGCCGCGGAGATGACGGGGACGTTGAGGGTGATGTTCCGGGTCAGCTGGGTCTTCGTGGTCACTTCGGAGGGGACCACGTCGGACGCCCCGGGCAGCAGCAGGACGTCGTCGAAGGTCAGCCCGACGAGTTCCACCTTCCTCGGGTCATCGCCACCAGTGGTCACACGTTGGGCATCGGTCATGTTCGGTCCCGCCTCCTGCATTCTTGAAGAGCTGTCGTCTGATTCGAGGGTCTCCCCACAGGATAGCCGAGTGGTTCCCCTGCGCGACCACAGCGGGTACGGTATGGGACGTGAACTTCGATGATTCCCAGATGCCCCCGGACCCCTTCGCCGATGACCCGGTGGATCCGGCGGAACTGATGGAGGACGAAGGCTACGACGAGCCCTTGTCCGACGAGGAGCGCATGGCGCTGCGGGAGGACCTAGCCAATGTACGCCGCTTCCGCGAGTTGCTGGAACCGCGGGGCGTGCTCGGTGTTGAAATGACCTGCGAGGACTGCCACGAGTTGCACTACTACGACTGGCCGATCCTGGTGTCCAACCTGGCGACGATGCTCAATGGCGAGCCGGTGCCGGTGCATGAGCCCGGTGCCGCCCCCGACCCGGACTTCTACGTCTCCTGGGACTACTGCGCAGGCTACGCCGACGCCGCCGACTGGCTGGCCCGGGCACCGCGTACCTTCCGTTGGCGTCGCTGAGCTGACTCAGCGGCGGGTCATCGTTCCGGGGCGGGCTCGGTCTCGACGGCCGACCCGACCCTGCCCTGCGGGGCCGGGGTGGGCGAGGCCGAAGAGGACGAGGGGGTCGAGGACTGTGCCCCGCCCTGTTCCGCACCTGCCATTGTCTGACCCGGGCCGCGGAGGGTGTGCACCTCAACGTCGGGTGCCATACCTTCCCCACCGGGGTTCTCACCCGGTGCGGTCTCGTGCTGCGGAGCGGCCTCGCCGCCCTGGCCGCCCTGGCCGCCCTGATCCTCGGTGGTGTCCGTGGAGCCTTCCGTCGCACGGGGCTCCTGCTCCGGCGGGGTCTCCGGCTCAGCCAGGACCATGGAGTCGTCGTCCTGGTTGGGGTTGACGTCCTCCTCCGGCACCTCCTCGGGCGGCGGAACGTCCTCGTCATCCTCGCGGGTACCGGTCTCCCTGGTGGGATCCGGGACGGTGTCGTCCTCGGTGCCGCTCTCGGCGACGACCTGGGAGTCGTCCTGCCCACTGTTGTCCGAGGTGATGATCGAGCCGACCGTGAGGCCGCCGACGACCAGCGCGGCGGCGACGCCGCCACCGACGATCAGGGAGGTCAGCGACAGGCCGCCTGCCGCGGCAGCACCGCCGACACGCAGCCGACGACGGCGGCGTACGGCAAGTTCGTCACCGGGGTGCGGTGCCGCGGCGGCGCCAGCGGCAGCACCGTCAGCACCGGCGACCACCGGAGCGTCCGGAATGTTCTTGTCCGCCTGGCTTCGGGCGGCGGCGAGCAGCAACAGCAGCTCATCGTCGGTCTGCGGAGTCCCCCCGGCCGCAATGACGTCAAGGAACTCGTCAGCACGACGCGTGGCGTCGACATCTGCCGCATCATGGATGTGCTTGTCCATCATTTACGTCCTTGAGTCATTCTTACTTCTACAGAGCCTTGGGAGCATTGTCGGCACATCAGTGTGCTTGGCGACGATTGTCCAAGGTCTCCCGCATCTTCGCCAGGGCCCGGAACTGGGCGACCCGGACAGCCCCGGCGGTCGAACCGACGATCTCCGCAGTTTCCTCGGCACTGTAGCCTCCGAAGACCCTGAGGGTCACGATCTGCCGGGCCTTGTCACTGAGAGTATCGAGCAGCTCGACCACGTCGTTACAGGCGTTCACCTCTAAAGCGATGGATTCGGGCGTGTCCCTGCTCACTTCCAGATCCGGGACGGTTTCGGTCGGCAGCGAAGGGTCGCGCGACTGCGATCGACGGGCGTCGACGATCTTGTTCGCGGCGATGCGGTAGACGAAGGCCATGAACGGCTTGCCCTGGTCCTGGTACCCGGGGATCGCACGGGCGACCGCCAGGGAGATCTCCTGCGCGAGGTCCTCCGGCGTGGGGTAGCGGGTGGACGGCACACGGGACCGGCAGTAGCGGACGACGGCAGGATGGATAAGGTCGATGATGCGTTGGACCGCCCGCTCGTCACCGTCCACCGCCGGCGGGACGAGACGGGACAACTCATCGCCCAGGTCCTCAGAAACTGTCATGATCCTTACATTGCCGCCGATACTGCCGCACTGGGGTGCAGGCACGTGCCGAAATTACCACAATGGACGCCCGATCCAGGTGCTGTCGGCGTCCTGCCCCGGGTATCCGCACAATGTCACGTACTGACAAGGACCCGGCAACCTGCCGTTCATGTCCGGGGAGGAACCTGGAGTCACAGCAGTTGATATACCCCCGTGACAGTTGATGTCAGTTCAGGAGAACACGTCCATGCCGCAGCCGAGCCAACTCCCCGGTCCCGCCTCCACGTTCTGGGACTGGCAGCTCCACGGAGCATGCCGCGGAGCCGAGTCCGCCGTCTTCTTCCACCCGGACGGGGAACGTGGCCGGGCCCGTGCCATGCGTGAGCACCGCGCGAAAGCGATCTGCGCGGAATGTCCCGTGCTGGCCCAGTGCCGGGACCACGCCCTGAGGTCACGGGAGGTGTACGGGATCTGGGGCGGTATGGGTGAGTCCGAACGCGCCGCCGCCATCGACGAGCGCACGCGGGCACCCCGGGCCGTCCCTCGCCGCCTGGCGTCCTGACCGACGACAGCCCAGCCAGAAAAACACCCGCTCCCCCCCCCGGCCCCGTCAGTGACGGGGGGGGGAGGGAAGCGGGTGTTCGCGGTCGGCGGGCCGGGTGGCCGGTGCCGGATGAGCCGAAACCTAGTGGTGGTGTCCGTGTCCGTCGGCGGCCGGAGCCTCGGCGGGCTTGTCCACGATGGCGGTCTCGGTGGTCAGCACCATCCGCGCCACGGAGGCGGCGTTGACGATCGCGGAGTGGGTGACCTTCACCGGGTCCAGGATGCCCTGCGCCAGCAGGTCACCGTACTCGCCGGTCGCGGCATTGTAGCCGTGGCCGTCGGGCAGGTCGGCGATGCGGGAGACCACGACGGCACCGTCGAGGCCGGCGTTGTCGGCGATCCAGTAGGCCGGACGGCGCAGTGCGCGTGCCAGGGCCTTGACGCCCACGGCCTGATCGCCGTCGAAACCCTCGGCGAAGACGTCGAGCTCCTTGGCGATCTGGACCAGGACGGTACCGCCACCGGCGATCACGCCTTCCTGGGCGGCCGCGCGGGCGGCGTTGATGGCGTCCTCGATGCGCAGCTTGCGCTCGTTGACCTCGGTCTCGGTGGCGCCACCGGCACGGATGACGGCGACACCTCCGGACAGCTTGGCCAGACGCTCCTCGAGCTTCTCCCGGTCCCAGGTGGAGTCGGTGCGCTCGATGTCGTTGCGGATCTGAACGCGGCGGGCCTCCAGGTCCTCGACGGAACCGGCACCGTCGACGATGACGGTCTCGTCCTTGGTGACGGTGATGCGGCGGGCGGAACCGAGGGAGTCCAGGGAGACCTCGGAGAGGTTACCCCCGAGCTCCTTGTCCACCACGGTGCCACCGGTGACGACGGCGAGGTCGTCCATGAAGGCCTTGCGGCGGTCGCCGAAGTACGGGGACTTCACCGCGACGGCCTTGATGGACTTGCGGATGGAGTTGACGACGAGCATCTGCAGCGGCTCGCCGTCGACGTCCTCAGCCACGATGAACAGTTCCTTGCCGGCCTTGGCGACCTGCTCCAGGACGGGCAGGAAGTCGGGCAGGGAGCTGATCTTCTCGCGCACCAGCAGGATGGCCGGGTTCTCCAGGATGGCCTGGGCGGACTCCTCCTCGGTGACGAAGTAGGGCGACAGGTAGCCCTTGTCGAAGGAGACTCCCTCGGTGACGACGAGTTCGTCGGCCAGCGACTGGGACTCCTCGACGGTGAGGACTCCGTCCTTACCGACGGTGTCCATGGCCTCGGCGACCTTGGCACCGATGCCCTCGTCACGCGAGGACACGGTGGCGACGCTGGCGATGGCGGCACTGTCGGCGACCGGGACGGCACGCTCGGCGAGCAGCTCCAGGGCCTTGTCGGCAGCGGCGGTGATGCCGTTGTTGACGGCGATCGGGTTCGCGCCGGCGGCGACGGTACGCATGCCCTCGTTGATCAGGGCCTGGGCCAGCAGGGTGGCGGTGGTGGTGCCGTCACCGGCGATGTCGTTGGTCTTCACGGCGACGGACTTCACCAGCTGGGCACCGAGGTTCTCGAAGGGGTCCTCGAGATCGATGTCGCGGGCGATGGTCACACCGTCGTTGGTGACGACAGGGCCACCGAAGGCCTTGTCGAGGACGACGTTGCGGCCCTTGGGCCCCAGGGTGACGCGCACCGAGTCAGCCAGCGTGTCCACACCGCGCTGGAGACCCTGACGGGCCTCCTCGTCGAATGCGATGAGTTTTGACATGCGGTGATCTACTCCTGGTTGTCGGCGGAGTCGGCGACGACAGCGAGGATGTCGCGCTGGTTGAGCAGCAGGTACTCCTGGCCGTCGTACTTGAGCTCGGTGCCGCCGTAGCGGGAGAAGATGACGGTGTCGCCGACGGCGACGTCCATCGGGATGCGGTCGTCATCGTCGTGCCAGCGGCCCGGGCCGACGGCGACGACGGTGGCCTCCTGCGGCTTCTCCTTGGCGGAGTCCGGGATGACCAGACCGGATGCGGTGGTGGTCTCGGCCTCGACGATCTGGACGAGGACGCGGTCCTCGAGCGGCTTGATGTTCACGTTAGCCACGTTGAATACCTCCGTGTATGCGTTCATGCAGTGATCGGAATTGTCTTGTGTTCCGGTTGGTATATCCTGCACAGCCGTCGTCGCGGGTGAACAACTGTGTGTCACACAACCACCTGGCACTCTACCCTGCCAAGTGCTAGCCCTCAACCGCCGCGTCTGCCAACAGCGGGACCTCGACGTCCATCGACGGATCCGTGGCCACGGCTAGCGGGCTGGCGTCGGCCCCGGCGTCGATCAACCGGGCCGCCAAGGTCGCGATCATCACGCCGTTGTCGGTGCACAACGGCAACGCCGGGACCACCAGCGACACCCCGGCCGCAGCGCAGCGCTGAGCGGCCAGGGCGCGCAGCCGACGGTTCGCCGACACGCCCCCACCGAGCAGCAGGACGTCCGCCCCGGTGTCGGTGCAGGCTCTCACCGCCTTGGCGGTCAACACATCCACCACCGCCTCCTGGAAGGACGCACAGACGTCCTCCACCGGGATGGTGGCGCCCTGGCGTTCGGTGGTCTCGACGAACCGGGCGACGGCGGTCTTGAGCCCGGAGAAGGAGAAGTCGTAGGCCGGGTCGTGGGCGCGGCTCAGTCCGCGGGGGAACTTCACCGCCGTCGGATCACCCTGGGCGGCCAGGCGGTCGATCACCGGGCCACCGGGGTAGCCCAGGCCGAGCAGCCGGGCAACCTTGTCGTAGGCCTCGCCGGCGGCGTCGTCCAGGGTGGAACCCAGCTCCTTCATCGGACGACCCACCCCGTTGACCTCGAGGATCTGCGTGTGGCCGCCGCTGACCAGCAGGGCAATGGCGTGGTCCAGGTCGCCAGTACCGTCATCTGCACCCTGCCCGTCGAGGGTGCCGACGGCGACGTGGCCGCCGAGGTGGTTGACCCCGTAGAAGGGCACACCCCAGGCCGCGGCATAGGCCTTCGCCGCCGCCGCGCCGACCAACAGTGCCCCGGCCAGGCCCGGGCCGACGGTGGCGGCGACGGCGTCCGGACGAGACGGCCCGGACGCCCCGGACACCTCAGCGAGGTCGGCGAGTGCCGCCCGCATGGTCGGACCCATGGCCTCCAGGTGTGCCCGCGAGGCGATCTCGGGAACCACGCCGCCGAAGCGGGCGTGCTGCTCCATGGAGGACGCCACCCGGTTCGACACCTGTGTGACCGTGCCGTCGGCGTGCAGTTCGACCACGCCCACACCAGTCTCGTCGCAGGAACTCTCCACGCCCATGACGAACAGCGGGCGGTCGGCGGTCTGCGTCGGGAGCTGGGGCTCAGCCTGAGCCTCAGCCTGGTTCTGCCCGGCGGCATCCTGACGGACGGAGCGTGCCGGACGCACCATCGTGTAGGCGTCCGCACCGGAGGGCCGGTAGTAGTTGCGTCGGGTACCAACGATCTCGAAGCCGTAGGAACGGTACAGTCCGATCGCCGGCTCATTGTCTGTGCGGACCTCGAGGTAGACGGGTCCGTCATCGGCATCGGCGAGTTCCATCAGCGGGTCCATCAGCAGCCGGGACCAACCCCGACCCTGGTGGGCGGCGTCGATGCCGATGGTGTGGATCTCGAACTCCGGGTCGTTCGCCGGACCGTTCTTCGCCAACCCGGCGTAGCCGACCAACTCCTCCTGGTCAGTGCCCGCCCCGGTGACCAGTCCGATGAAGCGGGTGTGCGATGCGACGATCTCGGAGGTGAATCCGGCAACCGGCCAGGGCGAGTCGCCGGCGAAGAGCTCCGTCTCGATCTCGGCACAGCGGGTGGCGGCCTCCGGCGTCAGCGGGCCGACGGTCGGCGTCTCGGTCGGCACCTCGACCGCCGCCTCGGCAGGCTCGTCCCGATCGACGTTGCTGAAGTCCAGCGCCCCGGAGATCGGCTTGGGCTTCGGGGCGATGGCGTCCGGACGCCGCAGGTAGAGCGCGCGCAGCGGCTCGCCGTCCATTGCAAGCCCCGCTGCCCCACCGTGCAGGGACAAGGCAGCACGGACCAGGCCGACCGGGGTCGGGCGAGCATCGGCGTCGAGGATCTCCCAACCGGGTACCTCGGCGGCCGCAACCGCGGTTTCCCTGGACGCCAGCACCTGCGCCTGCGGGTGGGATTCGATGATCTCCGCCGGAGGGGCGACCGTCGGCTCACCGGGGACGGTGGTGACGTACCACTCGCGACGGCGGGCATCGCTGAGCACCAGTACCGGGTGCTCGGCGGTAGCGGCACTCTCCTGCGCTGCAGCGGTGGCCACATGGCTGGGCACGCCGTGCACCGGGATTCCGAGGGCGTCGCCGAAGGCCGCACCGGTGGCCATGCCGACCCGCAGTCCGGTGAACGGCCCAGGACCGGTGCCGACCACGACCGCGTCGAGGTCCGCCGGTGCCAGTCCGGCACTGGACAGGGCGGCGAGGATGTTCGGGGTGAGCACCTCCATGTGACCACGGGGGTTGAGCTCTGTGGTCTCCGACAGCAGGGCCATGCCGAAGGAGCCGGATGAAGCGGAGTTCGTGTCATCAGTGCCGCTGGGGAGTTCGACCACCCCGGCGACGACGAAGGAGGTGGAAGTGTCGACCGCGAGAACGTGCATGGGGCACAATCCTAGTCCCCCTCAGAAAGTCCCCGGACATAGGCGAAGCCCCGTCGCACTCTCCAATTACGACGGGGCCTCTGGATACACCCCTCACGGTGATCCGTCACCCATTGTGTCATTGATGCTTCATCTACACCAAGCACCGGGGGTAGCGGGGGTGACCAGTCTCCGTAGTATCAGAGACCTAAGCTTGTGACCAGCGCCATTGCAGAACCCGGGGCTCTTCTTCGGGGGTGATTTCGGTGTCGAGCCCCGCCCCCCGGTCGATGTCCACGTCCAGCACCCGCGACCCCGCGGTGGCCAGGGACTCCACCACGCCACGTCCCCACTCGGCGACGAGGACCCGGTCGGCCAGGTCAGCATCGAGATCCAGCGACTCCAGAGTGTCCAGCACCAGTTCACGGGGCAATTCGGCGGCATCGTGCACGCCCTCACCAAGCAGCCGGTAGGCGTCCATGTGCAACAGTCCCGGGCGCCCCGGAACCCCTGCCTTGTGCTCGCGGACGATGGTGAACGTCGGAGACTGGGTCCGTCCCCGTACCCCCAGCCCGGCGGCGATCCCCTGGGTGAGCGTGGTTTTCCCTGCCCCCAGTGCACCGGTGAGCACCACGACGTCACCGGCGGTGAGCAGTCCACCGAGGGACTCTCCGGCCGCCCGCATCTCCTCAGCCGAGTCGAGACGACACTCGCCGGACGGGGCCACGAATGCCTGGCACGGCCGCGCTACCTCGTCGGTCATACCGTTGCTCCCCCGACGGTACGGCGGGCGACCCGGCCGCGGGGCAGGGTCAGGATCTCGTAGGCGATGGTGTCACCGGCGACGGCGATCTCCTCGACGGAGGGTCCTCCCTCACCGAAGATCACCGCCCAGTCACCGGGGCGGACCTGCGCGCCCGGATTCTCGGCGTCGGCACCTGTGTCGGTATCGACCGGGCCGAGGTCGACGACGAACTGGTCCATGCACACCCGTCCGATCTGCGGGAAGAAGTCCCCGTTGATCGTCACGCCGAAGCGTCCCGAGAGGTTGCGCGGAATCCCGTCGGCGTAACCCAACGCCACCACCGCAGTGCGGGTGTCACGCTCGGCACGCCACAGGTGTCCGTAGCTGACGCCCTCCCCGGCGGGTACCACACGGGTGGTGACCACCCTGGCGCGCACCGTCATCGACTCGCGCAGCTGGATATCACCACCGAACTGCTCGCGTACCGGCGCCGGGATCGCCGCCGGGTCCACGGCGTAGACCCCGTAGACGCTCACACCGGGCCGGACGAGTTCATGACGCAGGTCGGGACGGGTCAGCGTCGCCGGAGTGTTCGCGATGTGGTTGACGGGCATCTCAAGGCCGGCGGCCCGGCAGTCGGCGATGGCGGCGTCGAAACGCTCCGCCTGCAGGTCGGTGACCGGGTTGGACGGGTCGTCTGCACTGGTCAGATGTGAGTAGGCGCCACGAACCTCCAGCAGGCCGTCGGCGGCGGCACGGGCGGCTTCGGTGACCGCGGTTGACCAATCGTGTGGCGAGATGCCGGAGCGGGACAGCCCGGTGTCGACCATCAGGCCGACCCGCAGCGGTGCGTGCGCACCGTCGGCCAGCGCGGTACGGGACACCTGGACAGCGGCCCGCAGGTGCTCCAGCGAGGGGATGCCGAGGGTGATGTCCAGCTCCACGGCCGGGCGCAGTTCCTCGAGTGCCGGGTCTGCCAGCCACATCCAGGCGGTCAGCGGTGCGTCCACACCCTGACCACGCAGCGCGATGGCCTCGCCGAGGGTGGCGACCCCGAGAGCGGCGGCACCACCGGCGAGGGCGGCACGGGCGACGTCCACCATGCCGTGGTTGTAGCCGTCGGCCTTGACCACCGCCATCACCCCGGCCGGGGCAGCGACGTGCACCAGGGTGGCCACGTTGTGCTCGATGGCACCGAGATCGGTGATGATCTCGGCCAACTCGTGGCCCGGGGCCACTGTGCCAGAAGTACCAGAAGTGCCAGGCGTGTCAGACATCGTCAGATCACTCCACGGTGACGGACTTGGCGAGGTTACGCGGCTTGTCGATGTCACCGTTGCCGCACTGGCGGGCGATCTCCGCGGACAGGAACTGCAGCGGGACGGTCGACAGCAGCGGCTGCAGCAGGGTCGCCGACTCCGGGATCTGCAGCAGGTGGTTGGCGTAGGGCTTGACCGCCTCATCGCCCTCCTCGGCGATGACGATGGTCTTGGCGCCGCGGGCGCGGATCTCCTGGATGTTGGTGACGATCTTGGAGTGCAGGATCTCGCGGCCGCGCGGGGACGGCACCACGACGACGACCGGCAGATCGTCCTCGATCAGGGCAATGGGACCGTGTTTGAGCTCACCGGCGGGGAACCCCTCGGCGTGGATGTAGGCCAGCTCCTTGAGCTTCAGCGCGCCCTCCAGTGCGACCGGGTAGCCGACGTGACGCCCCAGGAAGAGCATGGTGGGAATCGGGCCGAGTTCCTCGGCCAGGGCGTGGACCTGCTCCTGCAGCTCCAGGACCTGCTCGATCTTGGCAGGGATGGCGTCCAGCTGCTCGAAGATGGACTCGATCTCGTCCCGGTACTTCGTGCCGCGGGCCTGAGCCAGTGCCAGGCCGACGATGTAGTTCGCCGCCACCTGCGCCAGGAAAGCCTTGGTGGAGGCCACACCGATCTCCGGGCCGGCGTGGGTGTAGAGCACCGCATCGGACTCACGCGGGATCTGGGAACCGTTGGTGTTGCACACCGCCAGGACGCGGGCACCCTGGGTCTTGGCGTGGCGGACGGCCTCCAGGGTGTCGGCGGTCTCCCCGGACTGGGAGACGGCGACGACCAGGGTCTGCCGGTCCAGCACCGGGTCGCGGTAGCGGAACTCGCTGGCGACCTCGATCTCCACCGGGATACGCACCCAGTGCTCGATGGCGTACTTCGCCAGCAGGCCGGAGTGGTAGGCCGAACCGCAGGCGACGACGAAGACCTTCTCGATCTGGCGCAGGTCGTCGTCCGACAGGCGCTGCTCGTCGAGGACGACGCGGCCGTCGACGAAGTGCCCGGCCAGGGTGTCGCGGATCGCGGCGGGCTGCTCGAAGATCTCCTTCATCATGAAGGAGTCGAAGCCGCCCTTCTCCGCGGCCTCCAGGTCCCAGTCGATGGTGAAGGGTCGACCTTCGGCGGCGGTGCCGTCGAAGTCCATGACCTTGTAGCCGTCCTTGGTGATGACCACGACGTTGTCCTGGCCGAGTTCGACGGCCTGGCGGGTGTGCGCGATGAAGGCGGCGACGTCGGAGCCGAGGAACATCTCGTTCTCACCGACGCCGACGATCAGTGGGGTGGAGCGACGTCCGGCGACGATCGTGCCGGGCTGGTCGACATGGGTGAACAGCAGGGTGAAGGCACCCTCCAGGCGACGCAGGACGGCCATGGCGGAGGCCTCGAAGTCTCCGGCGGTGGGCCCACCGTTGTACGCGAGGGACACCAGGTGCGCGGCGACCTCGGAGTCGGTCTCGCTGGACAACTCGACACCGGCGGCCTCGACCTCGGCGCGCAGCGGGGCGAAGTTCTCGATGATGCCGTTGTGGACGATGGCCACCTTGCCGTCGTAGGAGACGTGCGGGTGGGCGTTGACGTCGTTGGGGCGCCCGTGGGTCGCCCAGCGGGTGTGTCCGATGCAGGTCGAACCGGTGAACCGGTCCCGACCGTCGGCATCCAGGGTATCCAGCAGGTTCGCCAGCTTGCCGGCCTTCTTCTCCACGTGCAGCCCGTCGGAACCGACGACTGCGATACCGGCGGAGTCATAACCCCGGTACTCCATACGGGCAAGGGCGTCCAGACCGATGCCGAGAGCACCGGTGCTACTTGACTCATCTCCGACGTAACCAACGATTCCACACATGTCTGACAACACTACTGCCACACACGAGTTCTCCGTGAGTCCCCCACCGCAGACGCGCCATCCACTAGGCTGTGCACCGTGGCTGTCAACGTCAAGAACCTCATCCCCAGTCTGGAAAAGCGCGGTCCCCACCGGGTCCTCGTCGGCGACCTCGACTTCGCCGGCATCCCGGGACGCGTCTACGCCCCCGCGGAAGGCACCGCGATCCCCGGTGTGGCCTTCGGCCACGACTGGCAGATCGGTGTCGACGGATACCACGCCACGCTGCGCCATCTGGCCAGCTGGGGTATCGCCGTCGCCGCGCCCGACACCGAGCGTGGCGCACTGCCGAACCACCGTGGTTTCGCCTCCGACCTGGAGTCCTGCCTGCAGATCCTTTCCGGTGTGCGGCTGGGCGCCGGCAACATCACCGTCGACCCGTCGAAGCTTTTCCTCGCCGGGCACGGTATGGGTGCCGGTGCCGCCGTCCTCGCCGCGACCGGACGCGAGGCGTCCACGGAGTCGCGTCGCAAGTACACCGACACCCCCACGCTCGCCGGCGTCGTTGCGATCCACCCGGCGGACACCGCACCAAGCTGCTACGACGCCGCCACGCATGTCTCGGCACCCGGCCTGGTGCTGAGCCCGGGCCGCACCACCGGTTTCGAGAAGGGCGAACCCGAGCGCGTGGCCGCCTACTGGCGTGGCGACGTGGTGTACCGCTCGGTGGACAAGGCCACCTCCGACGGTTTCCACGAGAAGCTGATGCGAAAGTTCGCCGTCTCCAGCAGCGGCATGGAGTTCGCCGTGCAGGATCGCATCCGTGCGTTGACCGTCGGTTTCATCCTCGCGGAGGACGACAAGAAGTACGCGCCATTCCGCGACCCGGAGCTCGAGATCAAGGGCACGACGCTGTCCACACGCGGTGAGCTCATCGAGGGTCTGCCGGAGTTCGTCGACCCGCTGGCCGCCGGTGAGCGGGCACTGAAGAAGCTCTGACCCGGGGCTGATGGGTACTGCCGCGTCATTCCGACCGTTGGTTGCGTCGGATGGCGCGGCATTCCGTCGATTGCTGTTCGCGTTGGACGATGCGACGTCCTACATGCTTTTCGAACCGGGGGAACGCCGTGACGACGGCAATGAGGGGTTCGGCGTCCTGGAGCTGACGGTGGTGACGGTGAACGATCCCGCGGTGGCGCTCTACCGCAAGGCCGGCTTTACGGCCGAGGGGACGTTGCGTTCGACATTGATGATCGACGGGCAGCCCCACGACGAATACGCCATGGCGAAACTGCTGTTCTAGTCGAAGATGCCGGTACGCCGGACTCCGCCCGATCCGGTTGAGCCAGGCGCAGGACGGTAGCCGGTGTCGGTGTCGGTGTCGCCGTCGTTGGACTGGCCCAGCACCGCTGCCTGCTGTTCCTCGGTGAGTGACTCGAGAACCTTCTTCCCGAGGTCGGACTCGGCGAACTCCCGCACCTGCTCCTGCGCTTTCTTCATCGCGTCCCGGAACTCTGCGGTGGCGGTCTCCACCGTCGCCAGGTAGCGCTCCATCTGAGCCTCGTAGTGCTGTTCTCCTGCGCTCGTCACCACTGATCACTCCGTTCCACAGTCACCTCGGGTGCGGTATCGGGCGACTCCCCTGCCTTCTCCGTCGACCACACCTCCGGGCTCCAGCCCGGGTGGGACGGGACGCTCTCCCGCGAAGCTGCGGTCCCCTCCGCCTCGTCGGTGCCATCGGCCTCCCCGGACGGGGCGGCGTCGACGTCAACGATGGAGGTCGGGGCGGGCGGATCGGGTTCGACAGGGTGACTGGCGTGGTCAACCGCCGCGTCCGGCAGGAGGCCGCTCTTGTCGAAGCCGCTCTTGTCGAAACCTGTCTTGTCGACGGCGGACTTGTCGACGCCAGCGTCCTCGGTATTCTCCGGCGACTCCTCACCGGCAGGAATGACCTCGGGTGGCGGGTCGTCTCCGAGTTCGTCATCGGTGTCGCCATCGGTGTCACAGTCCTCCGGTACGCTCTCAGCCGGTTCGCAGGCTGCAGGTTCACACTCGACAGGCGGTACGGGACAGTCGCCGGTCACCGGGGTCACCACCTGGGTGACGGTCTCCACCGCGGTGGTGATGGCCGTGTCCACAGCCTGCTGCACATTCCCGACGATGTCGGGCAGTGTGGGCAGTGTGGGCAGGGTGGGCAGGGTGGGCAGAGTGGGTGCCGGCGGTGGGCCGGACGGCACCACTCCGGCCCCGGCTGCGGCCGCCAGTCCGGCACCGAGCGATGCCGCCTGCGTGAGGATGTTCGGCGCTGCGGGGACCTGCCCCGAGATCACGGGTGGCACTGTTGCCGTCGCAGCGGACCCGGCTGCGGCCGACACTGCCGGAGCTGACACTGCCGGGGCAGCCATGCCCGCAGGTGCTGTTTCCACCACACCGGAGGACGGCGGCACCTCGGCGGCCTCACTGGCCGCCGCGGTGACCGCCGGTGCCGGGGCATCGGCAAGGGGGACACTGCAGTTGCCCTCCTGAGCAGCAGGAGTGCACCGCTGGATCATGAAGTCCATACACTCGCTGAGGCTCTCATTGCGTCCCTCGACCATGGTGCAGACCGATTCACCAGCGGTGCTGAGTAGCTGGGCGGCCAGCATCCGCAGCTGGGTACCCTGCAGCTCCCCTGCCGCCGCAGCCGCGGCAATCAGTGCCTGCGCCATCGGTACTGCGGTTGAGACACAGGACTCCACGGCATCCGCGCACTGCTGCTGGATGTCGTCGAACAGCTCATCTCCCCAGTCCAGGGAGTCCTCGGCATCAGCCACGTCCTGTTCGTGGTTGTCGCTCTCCTCGGCAGCACCAGTCAGCCGGTCACCGATCATCGCCCCGGCGAGACCACCAAGAACGCTGGTCGTTGTATCCCGGATGAAACTGAGGAGTTTCCCGATCAGCCCGCCTTTTCCTCGACCGCCCCCTGACCCGGCCCCGGAATCTCCGTCCCCGAAACCGGTGAAGAACCCGAGCACGCTCCAGAGGATAGGTTTCAGCACCGGAGCAATCATCGGACCGGCCGCCTGGACCATCCCGGCGGTACTCTCGAGGTCTCGGACTGCGGTGGTCATCCGTTGCTGGTTGGCAACACTTGTCCTCATGACCGGCTCCCCTCACCTGTCGACTGCCCGGTGCCCAGGCTGGCTGCCGAGACCGCGTCGGTGCCCTGCACGCTGCGGACGGTCTCGCGGGCCACCTGCACCCCGTCGCGGAGTCGTTGTGTATGGGACAGCCGTACCCGGTGGGCGCGGTTCACCAACTCGACCAGCTGGGCCGCCCGGTCGGCCAGGCCCGGCCCGTAGCGGGACGCCTCCAGGCGAGGCGGTGCCGCCGTCAGTGCGTCCAACCGGCGGGCCAGCTGCCCGGCGGCATCGTCCAGCACCTCCCCCGCTGCGACTGGATCCACGCTGAGTCTGCCTGCGTCCTGCCCAAAACCTGGCACGGCCGAACCTCCCCTTGTCCATGCGTTGCACCCCGCGTCCGCACGACCGGTCGTCGCACGAGCACTCACCGCGAAAAAGAGGCGGGCCATCACGGCCCGCCCGGGCGCCTCATGACTGACAGACGCCACCACCCCACCCAAAGGTTCCCCGGGATGCGGGATTCGCTACCCCTCGGCGATGACCACCCCGGAGAGCTTTCCTGCGACCCGCTTGGCCTCTGCCGAGGTAACCGCCTCGACCATCACGCGGTAGACCTGCTCGGTACCACTGGGGCGCAGCAGCACCCGTCCGGTCTCCCCCAGCTCCGCCTCCGCCTCGTCGATGGCGTCCTTGACCGCCTGGGAGGTGTGGATGCGCTCCTTGTCCTCCACCGGCACGTTGATGAGAGTCTGCGGCAGCACCGTCATCACCCCTGCGAGGTCGCGGAGGGTCTGACCGGTCTCGGCCATCCGCGCCATCAACGACAGTCCGGTCAGCGTGCCGTCGCCGGTGGTGCCGTGCGAGGGGATGACGATGTGGCCGGACTGCTCGCCACCGAGCGCGAGGTCGTGGGCGTTGAGGTCGGCCAGCACATAGCGGTCACCGACCTTCGTGCGCCGCAGCTCGATACCCTGCTCCTTCATCGCCAAAGTCAGGCCCAGGTTCGACATCACCGTCGCAACCAGGGTGTTCTTGCGCAACTCCCCGGCCTCCTTCATCGCCACGGCGAGGATCGCCATGATCTGGTCGCCGTCGATGACATTGCCCTCGGAATCTACCGCGAGACAGCGGTCGGCATCACCGTCGTGGGCCAGGCCCAGGTCGGCATGATGCTCCAGGACGGCGTCGCGGACCACGTTGATGTGGGTGGAGCCGCAGTTGTCGTTGATGTTGAAGGAGTTCGGGGTGTTGTGGATCGCCACGACCTCGGCACCGGCGGCCTGGTAGGCCATAGGGGCGGCACTGCTGGCCGCACCATTGGCACAGTCGACGACGACACGGATGCCGTCCAGCGGGCGGGGGACAGCGTCCTGCAGGTGGAAGAGGTAGCGCTCCAGGGCGTCGCCGGACTCCTCGATGATCCGGCCGATCGCCGCACCGCTCGGGCCGGTCTCGGTCCGGTCCAGCATCGCGGACTCGATCTCGTCCTCGACGGTGTCATCGAGCTTGTGGCCACCGGCGGCGAAGAACTTGATGCCGTTGTCGGGCATCGGGTTGTGCGAGGCGGAGATCATCACGCCCATGTCGGCACCGTAGTCGTCGGTGAGGAAGGCGACGGCCGGGGTCGGCAGCACGCCGACGTTCAGGACGTCCACCCCCTGCGAGGCCATGCCCGCCGACAAAGCGTTGGCCAACATCTCACCGGAGACGCGCGGGTCACGGCCGATGACCGCGGTAGGACGCCGCGAGCTCTGGCCCGTCTCCGTCAGGACGCGTGCGGCGGCGGCCCCCAGCCGCAACGCCATCGGTGCCGTGAGGGCCTTGTTCGCCAGACCACGCACACCGTCAGTTCCGAAAAGTCTGCTCATGGGGAACCAGTCTAGTGGTCGTGGCGCTCCGGGAGAGGGTTCGGGGATGGTGTGATCTGCCTGTCGGCAGAACTGCGTCATCGGAACGTGCACAGCGTCATCGAACTATGTCACTTTTATGCCAATTATCGACAATCTGCGATGACGGTATGCAATCTCCGATGACGTCGGCACCAACCGGCAGTCCGAACAAAGAAACCGCCCCACCCCGCACGGAAAGTGCGGGATGGGGCGGCGATGCGTCCGGTTCGAGAACCGGACCAGACCACCAGGGGCTGACAGGGTCGGGGCACAAGTGCCCCGACACGATCAGCGCTTGGAGTACTGCGGGGCGCGACGGGCCTTGTGCAGACCGGCCTTCTTGCGCTCGACCGCGCGGGCGTCACGGGTGAGGAAGCCGGCCTTCTTCAGGGCGGAGCGCTCCTCGGGGTTGTACTTGTTCAGCGCACGGGAGATGGCGAGACGCATCGCACCGGCCTGACCGGACGGGCCACCGCCCTTGAGGTTGACCTGGAAGTCGAACTGGTTCTCGCGCTCGAGCAGAACGAGCGGAGCCTTGATCAGCTGCTGGTGCAGCTTGTTGGGGAAGTAGTCCTCCAGGGTGCGACCGTTGCAGGTGAACTGGCCGGAGCCCTGCACCATGCGGATACGGACGACGGCCTCCTTGCGGCGACCGACGGTCTGGATCGGGCCGTCGTACAGGACCGGAGCGGCGGCGACGGCGTCGTCACCCTCGGTTTCGGTGCCCTCGGCGACGGAGTCACCGATGCTGGCGACGAACTCCTCGTTCACGGCGTCGGTGGCAGCGAAGTTCTCGACATCAGCGGCGTCAGCGGCCTCTGCGGTGTAGTTCTCGTTATCGGTCACTGGTCCACCTTCTTGATCTCGTAGGCCTCAGGCTTCTGGGCCGCGTAGGGGTGCTCGGAGCCGGCGTAGACGCGCAGCTTCTTAGCGGACTCGCGGTTGAGCTTGTTGTGCGGCATCATGCCGGTGATGGACTCAGCCACGACGCGCTCCGGGTGCAGCTCCATGGAGCGGCCCAGGGAGAGGGTCTTCAGGCCGCCCGGGTAACCGGAGTGGCGGTAACGGAACTCGCGGTCCCGCTTGTTGGACGAGATGTGAACCTTGTCCGCGTTGATGATGATGACGTTGTCACCACAGTCGACGTTGGGTGCGTAGATCGCCTTGCCCTTGCCGCGCAGCAGGTCAGCTGCGTGGGTGGCCAGACGACCCAGAACCACGTCCGTGGCGTCGATGACGTACCACTTACGGGTGATGTCACCGCTCTTCGGGTGGAAAGTAGTCATTGACGACTCCTCTAGGTCTTCATGGAACTGCCAGCCGGGAGACCGTGGTCCCTGGGAACACTGTGGAAAACTCCGTGGAGAACACGGTGGAAACCAGGAACGGCGCCCGCAGCGGCCGGTGGGGACCTGCGGGCCGATCAGCCGTGTCGTCCAGGGCAGGACAACATGGATGATCGCAACCTGAACGAGGTTACCGGAAGTGCCCCCGAGTACCAAAAGGCCGCCACCGACGGGGGACGACGGTGGCGGCGGTGGCAACGGCCCGGGGGTCAGGCCCAGCTGTTGGCGGCGCTGGTGTTGATCTGACTCATGCGGGCATTGGCATCGTCGACCGCCCGGGCGATGGACTGGAGCACCTGGTTCATCTCCAGGGCGGCGGTGTCCCATCGCTGCTGGGCGACCTTGTAGGCGGAGGCACTCTCGCCCTCCCATTCGGCGACCATCGGGGCGATGTCCGATTTGAGCTGGTCGAAGAGCCCGTCAATGGTGCGGTTGGTGGCATGGATGTCTGCAGACGCCTGCGCGATCTGCGCGAAATTGTACTGGATCAACGGTCTACCGTCCTGTCATGTTCATGTGGGTTGTGCTGGTCAGCTGCCGACCTGGTGGCCGGTTCATCGGAAGGCGGCGACGTTCTCGTCCTCGACCTGCTGGAAGCCGCGTGCGTTGCCGCGGATGTTCTCGGAGATACCGTGCAGGGCCGCCCGCAGTTCGGTGGCCGACTCGTTCCAGCGCTCCATCAGCGCGTGGAAGGACAACTGCGCATCCCCCTGCCACGCCCCGCGCAGCCCGTCGACGGTGCCGCGCAACCGGTTGAGCTCGCCCTGCACCTGGTCGTTGACGTTGTCGACCCGCCCTGCGGTTGCCTGCATGACCTCGGTCGTCGTTCTGAAACTCATGGGTCCCTCCCCTTTTCACGGGTGTCAGTGTGCCTCCCGCCGGTCGGGACGCACCACGGTCAGAGAGACGCCACCAGCACCCCGAAAGGTTCCCCGCCCGAAAACCTGTCCCGGAAACCTGCCCGTGGGTCCGCTCAGCCGAACACACGCCGGTAGGCGGTCTCGACATGCTCCGCCATCCGCCGTCCAGCCTCCTCGGCATCACCGTCCACCACCGCCTGAAGAATGCCCTTGTGCTGTGCACGCAGGGTGTCGGCCAGTGATTCCCAGTCCTGATTCACCTGGAAACCGCGCAGGGTCGGCACCCGCAGCGACTCACGGATCGCCTGGGTCATGTCAGCGAAGAGTCGGTTGCCGGAGCCGTGGGCCAGGGCGATGTGGAAGCGAGTGTCGGTGTCGTTGAACACCTCACGGCTCACCGTGGGGTCATCCATCTCCTCGACGGCCTGACGCATCTTGGCCAGCGCTTCGGGGTCGCGGACGACGGCGGCGAGCCGGGCACTCTCGACCTCCAGGATCGACCGGGTGCGGACCACCTCGTCGAGACTGAAGTTCGACAGGGCGACGTGCAGCCGCAGGAATCGTGACAGTGCCTCCGACGGCATCGCAGCGATGAAGGTACCGGCCTTCTCCCCGGAGCCGACGTTGGACTCCACGACACCCTGCCCCTCCAACACCCGGATCGCCTCACGCACCGCGGCCCGGCTGACGTTCAGTTGTTCCGACAGTGCCCGTTCCGGGGGGAGCAGGTCACCGACATGGAGCTCACCGGCCAGGATCCGGTTCTCGATGGTGTTCGCCACCATCTGATGAGCACGGACCCGGGGCGTGGCGGGCTGCCCCGGAGTCTGCTCTGGAGTCTGCCCTGTGGGCTGATCGTCCTGCTGGGTCATGGTCTTGTTTGTACCACGTCGAACGGTCCCCGCCCGGTGTTCCCACAGTCCCCCTGCACTGTCTCTGAACTGTCTCCGCGCTGTCTCCACGCTGTCTCCGCGCTGACTCGTGGTACGTCCACACCGTCGCAGAGTCCTCACCGCACCAGCTGCGGGCAATCTTCCCGCACTCAGAACAAAGTCTTGACGGTGAAACTTTCCGTGATCTAGTATGTGGTCTGACCACATCAGTGGCGCAGGTCACTATCCCGGATGCCGACGCCACAGCCCACCCCACACCCCCCGCAAGGTGGACAGACATACGATGAACTCCCTGTACCAACCCGACCTCGCCCCGGTTGCCGACAATCTTCTCCTCTCGGCACTGGTCGCCCTACTGCCGCTGGTCACCGTCTTCGTGGCACTGGGTCTGCTTCGATGGAAAGCCCACTGGGCCGGCCTGGCAGCGCTCGGCGTCTCACTGGTCATCGCCATCCTCATCTACGACATGCCCGTCGGCCTCGCCGGGCTGTCCGCGACCCAGGGCGCCATCTTCGGACTGTTCCCGATCATGTGGATCGTGGTCACCGCCATCTGGTTCTACGAACTCACGGTGCGTTCCGGACGCTTCCTCGATCTCCGCGCCGTCATCGACCGCATCTCGGACGATCCCCGGGTCCAGGCCATCCTCGTCGCCTTCTGCTTCGGCGGCATGCTCGAGGCGCTGGCCGGTTTCGGCGCCCCCCTGGCCATCACCGGCGTGATGCTGCTGGCAATCGGGTTCTCCCGGATGCGTGCAGCGGTCGCTGTGCTGGTCGCCAACACCGCCCCGGTGGCCTTCGGCGCGATCGCCACACCGATCATCACCGCCGGGGCGCTGACCGGCATCGACTATGAGCACATCGGTGCCATCGTCGGACGCCAGACACCGTTCATCGCCCTGGTGGTCCCGCTGTTCCTCTGCCTTCTCGTCGACGGCAAACGGGGAGTGAAGCAGTGTTGGCCGATCGCACTGGTCATCGGTGCCGTCTTCTCCGTCACGCAGTTCATCTCCGCCAACTACATCTCCGTCGAGCTCACCGACATCATCTCGGCCCTGTCGGGCCTGGCCGCCGCCGTGATCATGCTGCGCTTCTGGCAACCGCGAGGCACCGCCGAGGCCCGCGAGAAGTTGCTGGCCGAACGCCACCTCGAGGAGCAGGAGGGCGACGTCCAGGACGTCGCCGGAACCGAGACCGCCGCTGGCGCCGCCGGCGCCGGTGACACCTCCACACGCACCCTGACCCCGTGGCGCACCTTCATGGCACTCGTCCCCTACCTGCTGGTCATCGTCGTATTCTCGGTCGCCAAACTCTGGGCACCGGTCAAGGACTTCCTCGACGGCACGGATGTCGCGATCGAGTGGCCCGGCCTGCACGGCAATGTCCTCACCGCCGACGGGGACGTCTCGACCTCCACGGTGTTCAACTTCACCTGGCTGTCCTCACCGGGAACGCTGCTGCTGTTCACCGGCATCCTCGTCGCCATCATCTACCGCGTCTCTCCGAAGGTCGCCGTGCTGGCGTACTGGGAGAACCTGGTGAAGATGCGGTTCTCCATCCTCACCGTCGCCGCGGTGCTGTCACTGGCCTATGTGATGAACCAGTCGGGGCAGACCATCACCATCGGCTTCTGGATCGCCGGGGCGGGTGCGGCCTTCGCCTTCTTCGCACCGGTCCTGGGCTGGCTGGGCACGGCGGTGACCGGTTCGGACACCAGCGCTAACGCCCTGTTCGCCACTCTGCAGCAGACCGCGGCCATCCAGGCCGACCTGGACCCGGCACTCATGGTGGCGTCCAACACCTCCGGCGGTGTGGTCGCGAAACTGGTCAGCCCACAGAACCTCACCATCGTCGCCACCGCCGTGGGACTGGCCGGCCGGGAATCCGAGATCCTGCGCAAGGTGATGTTCTGGAGCCTGGGCATGCTCGCCGCCCTGTGCCTGATCAACGGCCTGCAGGCCACCGTCTTCGACTGGATGCTGCCCTAGCGGAGCCGGCTGACACGAGTACCCTCGGCACCACAGACCTCCTGTGGTCCGACCACAGCAAACCAACACCGACGACAACCAACCTCAACCAACCACAGACAAGGAGACCGTCATGGTCAAGCGCCAACTCCCCCACCCCTCCGAGATCTTCGAGCTGATGCAGTTCAAGAAGCCCGAGCTCAATGCGAAGAAGCGTCGCCTGGAATCCGCCCTGACCATCTACGACCTGCGCAAGATCGCCAAGCGCCGCACCCCGGCGTCCGCCTTCGACTACACCGACGGCGGTGCCGAGGGCGAGATCTCCATGGCTCGTGCCCGCCAGGCCTTCGAGGACATCGAGTTCCACCCGTCGATCCTCAAGGACGCCTCCGCCACCGACACCACCGCCCAGATCCACGGCGGCACCTCCGCCCTGCCCTTCGGCATCGCCCCCACCGGGTTCACCCGCCTGATGCAGACCGAGGGTGAGGTCGCCGGTGCCGGGGCAGCTGCCGCCGCCGGGATCCCGTTCAGCCTCTCCACCCTGGGCACCACCTCCATCGAGGACGTCAAGGCCACCAACCCCAACGGCCGCAACTGGTTCCAGCTCTACGTGATGAAGGACCGTGACATCTCCTACGGACTAGTGGAGCGGGCGGCGGCCGCCGGCTTCGACACCCTCTTCTTCACCGTGGACGCCCCGGTCGCCGGCAACCGGATGCGCGACACCCGCCACGGTTTCTCCATCCCACCGCAGCTCACCGCCAAGACCATTCTGGACGCCATCCCGCGGCCGTGGTGGTGGGTCGACTTCCTGACCACCCCGCCGCTGGAGTTCGCCTCCCTGTCCTCGACCGGCGGCACCGTCGGTGAGCTGCTCGACTCGGCGATGGACCCGACCATCAACTACGAGGACCTGAAGGTCATCCGGGAGATGTGGCCGGGCAAGATCTCGGTGAAGGGTGTGCAGACCCTGGAGGACGCCGTGACCCTCGGCGAGCTCGGTGTGGACTCCGTCGTGCTGTCGAACCACGGCGGACGCCAGCTCGACCGCGCCCCCGTGCCCTTCGAGCTGCTGCCCCAGGTCGCCCGCGAGGTCGGCGACGACATGGAGGTCATCATCGACACCGGAATCATGAACGGTGCCGACATCGTGGCCGCCATCGCCCTGGGCGCCGACTTCACCCTGATCGGCCGGGCCTACCTCTACGGCCTGATGGCCGGCGGCCGGGAGGGCGTGGACCGCACCATCGAGATCCTGCGCTCCCAGATCGTGCGCACCATGAAGCTGCTGCAGGTCAACACCCTCGACGAGCTGACCCCGGAGCATGTCACCCAGCTCAAGCGGTTCGGCCGGGAGGACGCTGTCCGCACCTCACGGTGAATCGACCCGTGCCGTCGCGGTGAACCGGTCACAGGCCGCCAACCGTGCCGCAGTGGGGTCGCGGTACTGGCAACCGATCGAGACCTGGTGACCGTCGATAAGCCGCACCCGCCACTGCGTGGTGGACTCCGGGAAGTTCTCCTCGTAGTCCACCGGCGCGTGTGCGGTGACCACAAGAGTTCCGTCATCTCCGTCGCCTACAGCATCCTCGAGGGCGGTGAGCATCGCGGCATCCAACTCCGCCTGGGTGCCGACCGGTGTCGGCGCCGCCGCAGTCAGCACCCTCATGCCCGCATCGTCGGACGTCCAGATCTCCCGCTGTTCGGAACTGTCGGTGACCTGCCAGCCGGGGACGTCGACGGCGACCGTCACCTGGGGCCGGGGATGTCCCGATTCAAGGGTCAGGTCACGCCATTGGTCTGCCGGGTCAGCAGGATCCGGCTGTACCGGTGGGGACTGCTGTGCCGATAGCGCCGAGCTCTGCATCGCGCTGTCAGCAGCATCGACCGCATCAGCCGTGCCTCCAGTGGGCAGGACGACCATGCCCGCGACGGCCACGGCGGCGACACCGACGATGGCCACACCCACTACAGCGACGACCCCGGGACGCGGGGACGTACGCCGAGCAACCTGGTCGACGGCAGAATCGACGTCGACGCCAGCACGCGGGCCACCGTCCGAGTCCAGATCAGGCTCCGGTGCCGGTGCCTGATCCGGTTCAGACTCTGGGTCCTCCAACACCCCGTCGGTGACCGCGGAGCGTGCCGCAGCCAACTCACCGGCGATCCGCAGCGACTCCGTGGCATCCACCGTCCGGGCCCGCAGGCCCACCATCCGTAGGTAGGCAGCGGTGACGTCCTTGTCCGGGCCGACGACCACCACATCGGAAGTTGCGATCCCGATGCCCCAGGGGAAGACCGTCCGCGGTACGGCAGGGTTCGCACTGGTGAGCTCCGGGTCCTCGGCACGGGCGTCCAACACCTCGGCGACCAGTTCCCGCACCGCCTCCAGCCGACGCAGTAGCACACCTGACCCACGGAAGTCCGGCGACGGGCCCGCCTCCTCCGGTTCGGCCGCTTCCACCGTCTCTTCACCGGTGACCTGGAATCCGCTCAGCAGGTCAGTCGCTGACAGTCCGTTGACCAGCACTCCCGACTCCGACAATGCCACGGCATCGGTCAGCATCGCACTCATACGGTCACCTCCACGCTCGTATCAGACTCGGATTCGACCTCAGCTGCTGCCCCTGCCACCGGGGCAACCGCCACCTGCAACTCCACCGCGCTTCCCTGCACCAGCAGGCCGCGACCCGGCTCGCGGGGACACAGCACCTGCCCGGCCACCGGGCCGTCCTCTCTCGGCGCCGACAACACCAGCCACGCCGACTGGTCCCGGGTACCCTGCATCAACGGGCTGAACGCATTACGGGCCATCCCCGCACTCCGACGTGCCAGCACCAGGTGCAGCCCGATGTCGGCCGCATGGGGCAGCAGCGGGACCAGCAGGTCCACTGCGGCGGCCAGCTCCACGGAATGGTCCAGGTCATCAACCACCACATACAGCTCCGGGCCACTCCACCAACTGCGGTTGCGTAGCATCTCCGGGGTCACCCCGTCGCCCGGGATCCGTCCGGTCAGCACCGTCACCCACTCACGTATCCGGTCGGTGAACCCCGCCGGTGAGACGTACCCGGCTTCTCCGAGCAGTCCCCGGCGCGCATCCGAGACCAGCAGTGCGTTCTCGGTGCGCCCCACCGCAGCGATCACGGTCCGCAGAGCCGTCGTCGCCCCTGCCCTGGACTGCCCCACCACCGTCAGGTGCGGCAACGCCGCCGAATTCCACCACACCGTGGACAGGCGCGGGCCTCCGATACCGAGCGCCACTGCGCTGGTACCGCCGCGCTCCAGGGCATCAATGGTGCAGAACTCCGGAAGCACCCGAAGCGTCCGGTCCTCCTCACCGCGGTCCACACTGACCCGGCGTGCGTGCTCGATGTCCTGCGCCCCGGAGACCACGATCTGCAGGTGCTTACCCTGCGGCGACACCCCGCGTCCCGGCAGATCCGGCAGGCTGCGCTGGGCGTCCCGGAAGTTCGAGTCCACCGGGTTCATCCGCAACTCCACCGACCCGGTGAGCAGGTCACGCAGGCTGGGCCGGAACGTCCACCGCTGGGAGGTGACGACCACGTGCACCCCACGCTCCAGGGCGCCGGCCGTGAACGTCGCCAACCGGCGGTCCTCCTCGCCGAGGGACTCCACCCCGTCGACGATGAGCACACGGTGCGCCGGGACGTCCCCACCGGTCTCCCCCGGTCCCTCCTCCTCGAGCTCATCGAGGATCCGGGGCAGCAGCTCCGGGCCCGCCACGCACGCCACCTGCGGCAACCGTTGAAGATGCGCCAGAGACCCACCGGGATCCACCACGTACACCGCCACCTGCGGCGAGGACAACGCCAGCCCGAGCACCAGGGATCGTAGCAGCATCGTCTTGCCCGTACCCGGCTGGCCGACCACCGCCCAGTGGCGGCGTCGCAAATCCAGCACGAAGCGACGCTGTACCCCGTCGAACGGCAGATCCTCCAACCCCAGGGGCACCGTCAGCGGGACGTCGGGGCCCGTCGCGTCGCCCATCACCGCACTGGCCGCCAGCGTCTCCGGCAGCGGATCCAACCAGATTGGGTGCTTGTTCGGCCCGGACAACGCATCGATGACCAGGTCCATCGTGGTCCCCGCCGACTCCGGCTCCACGCCCAGCTCACAGACCAGACGCTGGTCGCGGGGCACCTCCGGGCCGGACACATAGGCGGACTGGAAACGGACCTGACTTGTCGATGACAAAATCGCCGCGCCCGGGGAGGCGGGCAGGTCGAACGCCGCCGTCGAGCCGATCAGCTGGCGCGACTCCACCGCCGAAAACGTCCGCAACGCGATCCGGTACGACAGGTGCGACTCCAGACCGCGCAGCCGCCCTTCCTCCAACCGCTGGCTGGCCAGCAGCAGATGCATCTGCAGGCTGCGGCCCAGCCGGCCGATCGCGGCAAAGACCTCGGCGAACTCGGGCCGGGCGTGCAGCAGCTCGGAGAACTCGTCGACGATGATGAACAACGCCGGCATCTCCCCGGGAAATGCCCGGTTGTAGTCGGCGGCGGTCGCCACACCGGCGGCGTGCAACTTCTCCTGCCGACGGTGCATCTCCCCGAGCAGGGAGTCCTGCATCCGGTCTACCAGCACCGCCTCCTCGGACAGGTTGGTGATCACCGCACTGGTGTGCGGCAACCGCTCCAGGCCGGTGAACGCCGCCCCGCCTTTGAAGTCGATGAGCACGAAGTTGAGTTCCTCGGCCGAATGCTGGTGGGCGAAGCTGGTGACCACCGCCTTGAGCAGCTCACTCTTCCCCGACCCCGTCGCACCGATGCACAACCCGTGCGGGCCGATCCCGCCCTTGGCGGACTCGCGGATGTCCAGGTACACCGGCGCCGGGGCGAAGCCGATCGGAGCGCGCAGGTCCCCGCCACCGAGATC
>DWVP01000018.1 GCA_019120175.1 Candidatus Corynebacterium faecigallinarum | reverse complement strand
ATCGACAGGGCGGTGGCGACCATGGAGTCGCGCAGGAAGCGGAGACCCTCCGGCAGTTTCAGGTCCTCGGTGGACTTCGATGCTGCTGAGCCCTTGCCGCCGACGAGCTTGCCGACTGCACCGGCGGCGACGTATCCGGCGGTGCCGAAGTGCCCGATGGCGACCGAGTCGTCCCCGGTGATCTTGCGGGTCCAGGGGTGCGCCAGGGCGGGGAGCGACACCATGAGCACACCGAGCAGGACCGCTCCGAGGACCACAACCAGCCAGTTGGCGTAGTCGGCGGTGGCCAGGATGATGGTGATCATCGTGGCCATGAAGAGCACGTGGTGACCGGTGAGGAAGACGTAGCGCAGCGGGGTGAAGCGGGCGAGGAGCAGGCTGACCACGAATCCGAGGATCATCAGCCAGGCGACCTGGGAACCGAATTGTTCTTGTGCGATGCCGGCGATGGCTTCGTTGGTGGGGACCACGCCGTGCATGCCGGTCGCGCCCTCGATCATGATGCCGAGAGGTTCCAGGGAGTCGGTGACCAGGGTGGCGCCGGCACCGATGAGCAGGAACCCGAGGGTGGCCTTGATGGCACCGCCGGCGATCTGCCCGCCGGAGCGTTTCATGGCGGCCAGCCCGACGGCGGTGATGATGCCGATGAGGAACGCCGGCACCGCGAGGATCTCGTTGACGAGGAACTGGGCGATATTCAGTAGCCAGTCCATGGTGGTTCTCCTATCTACAGTGCGTAGAGCTCGCGCAGGGCGGCGTCGATCTCACGGGTGCTGGTGAAGTTCTCCACGACCCACACCGGGATGCCGGGGTCGCCGAGGGTCTTGGCGATTTCGCCGGAGGTGAGGATCAGGTCGGCGTCCTTCGACTTGCCTTTGGCGGAGATGGTGTCGGTGGCTTCGACGGAGATGAGACTGTCCCAGCCCCATCGTTTCAACACGTCTTCGGTGGTGTTCTTCAGGAACAGGCTGGTGCCCAGTCCATTGCCGCAGACGGTGAGGATGTGGTTGCGGGAGTCGCCGCCGGGGTATTTCTCGCCCTCAGCGATCGAGTAGGACGCGGTGTTGGACGCAGTGTTGGACGCTGCAGCTGACTTTTCGGAGCCAGCGCTTTCTGACCGTCCGTCGAGGATCGCCAGGATCTCCGACGGGGTGGCCGCCTCGTCCAACGCATTCCTGGTGGACCGTTTGCCGACGACTTTGGCGAGGTCGGCCATGGCGGTGGTGTGGGTGGTGGCATCGGTGGCAGCCAGGGCGACGACCAGGGTGACCGGGTCGTTCTTCGCGTGGCCGAACTCCACCGGTTCCGTCAGACGGACCCAGCTCAGGGCGGTGTGGTGGACGGCGTCGCTGGGTCGGGCGTGGGCGAAGGCGAAGCCCGGGGCGACGACGATATAGGGGCCGTTGTCGACGATCGAGTCGATCATGGCCTGTGTGTAGTCGGCGGTGGTGGCGCCGGAGTGTTCCAGGAGGTCCCCGGACAAGGAAACGGCCGCGCGCCAGTCGGCGGCGGCTGCATCGAGTGTGATCCGGTCCTCGGTCAATAGCGAGGTCAGCGTGCTCATGCCGCCGATTGTATTCCTGGAGAATGCACCGGCGGTAGGGTCGCTTTGCCGTGGACCCCTGTTCGGGGCGGTTTCCGCCCACGAGGGCAGCGGGACCTCGCGCCCGCCGCGACACAGCTCGCGCCATGAACCCCTGCCCGTGACTGCGGTTGCTGGGTAAAGGAGGCGGGCGCTCCGGCTGAAGAAATGAGGCTACGGAGAGGTCACTTTCATCGCTCAGAAGTGACCTCTCCGTAGCCTTATTCTGCGGTGGAGCATTGTTCTGCGATGGAGTTCTATTCTGCGGTAGGGCTGCGGTGACGCGGTTCGGTTAGCCTCGGCCCATGACCACGCGCACGTCCATCTACCACCTGGCACTCCGCGATGACTGGGAGGAGGCACTGGCACAGGGCGAGTACCGCACCTCGACCCGTGGCATGACGCTGGAGGGCGTCGGCTTCATCCATGCGTCCTTCGCCGAGCAGGTCACCGCCACAGCCGGACGGTTCTACGGTGACGTTGTGGACGGCAAGGTGGACGATCTGCTCGTCCTGGAGCTCGACGTCGAGGCGATCGCCGCGGCGGGTGTCTCGGTCCGGCATGAGGACGCGGGCACCGGTGAGCTGTTCCCGCATATGTACGGCGCGCTCCGCCCCGAGTGGGTGCGGGCGGTCATCGACTACCGCGGCTGGGGTGCCCGGGGCTAGGGCAACACGGCCGACAGTGTGACATCGCTCACCTTCGGCCTTTTATCTTGTCTGAGATACTGAGGTTAGCCTACCGTCTGTTGCTATGAGCCTTCCGCAGTACACCGGAGCTATGGTCCGCACCGCCACCGTTGAGGTGACCGGCTCATCGATGGCCCCGGCCACCTCATCTTCTTCCGGAACCACGACCGAGAAGATGCTGGTCCACAGTATCGGCGGTTGGCATTTCGTCCTGCGCTCCGTCCCGTGCTTCGCCACCGGCCTGTCCCTGGGGGACATCGTCCACTGCCAGGAACGTGATGGCGCACTCCATCTCTACGGGGTCAGCGTCCGCGGTGGTGCGTCCACCCTGCGCCTGCTCATCGACGACGCCCATGAGCCGCTCGCCGACAACCTGCTCTGTGATCATCCAGCCGCGGCCGCCGGGTGGCCCGGGATGCGCGAGCGGATCGCCGGCCAGCTCACCACCGTCGGCTGCACCGTGCAACGGCTCGGACGCCACCTCCTCGCCGTCTCCATCGGCCCGGACGTCGACATGACCTCCATCGAGCAGTTCCTCAACGAACTTGCCGCGGACGGAGTGCTGCAGATCCAGCCCGGCTACATCCACCAGTAGCCGCGACTGAGGCCGCACATGACATCTGTCACCTCTCATCCGTGACACCGGGAAGGGCCATCGATGACGGACGGGCCTACCCGGGTCAGCCGGGCCGCGGCATGCTGGAGACATGAACACCACAGCCAGCCCGGCCATCACCGTCAAGAACCTGACCCGGACGTACCAGGCGAAGAGCAGGAAGGACGCCTTCACCGCCGTGAAGGACGTCTCCTTCGAGGTCTACCCCGGCGAGGTGTACGGACTGCTCGGCACCAACGGCGCCGGCAAGACCTCCCTCCTGGAGATCGTCGAAGGCCTCGCACCACCCACCAACGGCACGGTCACCGTCCTCGGCGGCGACCCGGTGGGCGACCGGGCCCGGATTCGTCCTGAACTAGGCATCATGCTGCAGTCCGGCGGACTGCCCAAGGAGCTCACCGTCGCCGAGACGATGCGCATGTGGGCCGGGACCTGTTCACGTCCTCTGTCCATCGAGCAGGTCCTCGACGACGTCGACCTCAGTCACCGCACCGACGTGCGCGTCGGTTCCCTCTCCGGTGGCGAGCAGCGACGCCTCGACCTGGCGTGTGCGCTGCTCAACGCCCCCAGCATCATCATCCTCGACGAGCCGACCACCGGCCTGGACCCGGAGTCCCGCAGCCGGACCTGGGACCTGCTCACCGCACTGAAGGCCCGCGGGGTCACGATGATCCTCACCACCCACTACCTGGAGGAGGCCGAGCGGCTCGCCGACCGGATCGCCATCATGAACCGCGGTGAGATCGCGGTGGAGGGACGCCTCGACGACCTCGTCGCCACCGAAGGTGCCGAGATCAGCCTGACGCTGCCCGGCAGCAGCGCGGACGTCTTCCCGTCCTTCCCCGGGGCCCAGGTGACCCGTGACGGTGCCAAGTTGCGGATCGAGACCAACGCCCTGCAGGACGACACCCGTCGACTCCTCGACTGGTCGCACACCAACGGCGTCGCCTTCGAGAGTTTCAGTGCGCGCCCCGCCAGCCTGGAACGGGTCTTCAGTCAGATCGCAGGCAAGCAGAGCTCGGTGTGAGAACAGGATACCGAGTAGATCACCGAGAAGGAGAGAACATCATGACCACCGCAACCCCCGCAACCAACACCACAGCTTCCGACCGTCCGACCACCGGCTCGGCCTTCAAGCGGTTCACCGCCCTGGCCGGTGCAGAGACCCTCCAGTTCGTCCGCAACAAGACCCTGTTGATTACCGCGACGGTCTTCCCCATCGCCTTCGCTCTGGTGATGTACTTCATCCAGTCAGGGAACGACGAGGCTTCCAAGGTCGACGCAGCCGCATTGGCGTTGGAGTGGTTCCTGCTCTTCACTCTGATGTACGTGCAGTTCTACTCCGTGCTCTCCATGGTCACGACCCGTCGTGACGAGGGCGTTCTCAAACGACTGCGTACCGGCGAGTCGCGCGACGTGGAGATCCTCGCCGCGTCGTCCGTCCCAGGAGCAGTTCTGACCATTGTGTCCACCGTCGCGATGGTCGTCCTGTTGTTGGTGCTCGGCGCACCGGGGCCGGTGAACGTGGTCCCGATCATTGTGGCGGTGCTTCTCGGCCTGGCCGTGGTGTCCGGACTTGCCCTGGTCACCAGTGGCTTCACCAAGAACGCCGAAGCTGCCCAGATCACCTCGTTGCCGGTGATGGTGCTGCTGTTCGCCTCGATGGGCCTCTTCCGCCAGTTGTATCCCGAGGCGGTCACCGAGATCGTCGACCGCACGCCGTTCGCGTTGATCTTCGACCTCGCACAGTACGGGTGGGCGGGCAACACCATGATGGACCGGATCTCCGCCGACGGAGCGGCACCGCTCTCCTCCGGTGAGGTGCTCGCCGAGACCTGGCAGATGATGCTGATCCTGGTCGTGTGGGCCGTGGTGTGTCTCTGGACAGGCGCGAAGTACGTCCGCTGGGACGTCCGCCGCTGATCCCCGGTTAAATGGAACCTATGGCCACCCCAGGGACCACCCCGCTGCTCCACGCCGTCACCCGCCCCCGCCGCACCTGGCAGGGGCTCGGTGCCGGTGCGAAGCTTGCCGTCTACAGCAGGTTGTCGCTGCAGTTGCTGGTCGTGGTGTGCGGCGTCGGCGTGATCGTCCTGGCACTGGTCGGACGCTCCGGCGACGGGCCGACCATCACGAGCGCACAGCTGCTGCTGGTCGCCGTCCCGACGATCGTCCTGACGGTGATGGGGTTGTGGATCACCGAGCTGCGCCCCGAGTTCAACACGTCGCCGCGTGCGGAACACGGCCGCCTGCTGGCCGGTGCTGCGGTGCTGGTTGCCGCGATCTGGGCCGTCGGCATGGCCTTCTATGTCCTCGGCGACGCCCGTGGGGCGTTGACCGGGTTGCTGCTGTTGTGCACGGCATTGTCCCTGGCACCGTTGTGCGTGCTGCCGTGGTTCCCGTGGCGGTGGATGATCACCCTGGTGCTCTCCACCGTGACGGCCGTGGTCACCTGGTCGGAACTGCAGTGGTGGCCGATGTTCTGGTCCACGTTGCTGCTGTCGACCTCCACGTTGTCGGCCTGGACGGTCAACATCGCCAAGGAGCTGGAACGCAGCCGCCTGACCGAGTCCGCCCTGCAGGTCAGTGAGGAGCGGCTGCGGTTCGCCCAGGAACTCCACGACACCCTCGGCCAGCGTCTGGCTGCGGTGTCGATCAAGGCGGAGCTGGCCCGTGCACTGGCCGCCCGCGGCGACGACCGGTTGGATGATGAGCTCGCCGAACTGCAGTCCCTGGTGCGCGATTCCACCACGGAGATGCGTCAGGTCATCGACGGTTACCGCACTGTCACGCTGGCCTCGGAGATCCAGGGTGCCCGCGATCTGCTGCACAGTGCCGGGGTGCGTTTCACCGTCGAGGGGGATCCGGACGCTCTGGCCCCCGCGTTGCGGGAGCCGGCGGGGTGGCTGGTGCGCGAGGGGACGACGAATGTCGTCCGGCATTCCGCCGCCACGTGGGTGACACTGACGTTCACCGCCGACACCGTCACCATGCTCAACGACGGTGTCGAGTCCGGCATCGACAGACTCTCCGGCCTTGCCGGCATCCGGCACCGGGTCGAACCTCTCGGCGCGACCCTGGTCGCCGAACGCGACGGTAACCTGTTCCGTGTGACCCTCAGACTCCCGGAGCAGCCATGAGCACCGACCCGAGCCCCATCAGTGTCGTCGTCGTCGACGACGAGTCCCTGGTCGCCAGTTCCCTGTCCACCCTGCTGGACCTGCAGGACGATCTCCACGTGGTCGCCACCCTCGGCTCCGGGGAGGAACTGCTGGACTGGGTGGCAAAGAACCCGGACTCCGGTCAGACGGTGGATGTCGTGGTCATGGACCTGCAGCTTGGCGGGATCGACGGGGTGGAGACCGCCGGACGCCTGCCTGACGGGCTCGCGGTGCTCATCGTCACCAGTCATGGGCGTCCCCGGGAGCTGAAACGGGCCCTGGCCCACGGCGTGCTGGGCTTCCTTCCGAAGACGTCCTCTGCCGAGGAGTTCGCCACCGCGGTGCGCACCGTCCATGCCGGACGCCGCCACCTCGACCCGGAGCTCGCCGCTGCGGCGATCAGTGCCGGGGAGTCCCCGTTGACCGACCGGGAGACCGAGGTGCTCGAGGTCGCCGGCCAGGGCGGCTCGGTGGAGCAGATCGCCCAGACCGTCCATCTGGCGGCAGGGACCACCCGCAACTACCTCTCCTCGGCGATGACGAAGACCGGAGCGTCCACCCGCTTCGAGGCGTGGCGCATCGCCCGTGAACGCGGCTGGCTCTAGACAGTAGACTGTCGGTCATGACGCTGAGCCAGACCCAGACGCCGCATCAGACGGAGCCTCCCTTCATCTCCCCGGAAGACCTGTACGCCGCCAGTACCCGGGGCGACCGCATGGTCATCATCGACTCGGACTGGGAGCCCGGTGGCGACACCGCCTGGAACCTCTACGTCGCCAGGCACATCCCAGGCTCCTTCTTCTGCGACCCGATCACGATGCTGGCCGGGTCCCCCTCAGCCGGTGGCGGACGCGCCCCGCTGCCCAACCCGCGGATCCTGCAGCGTTACCTCGACGACTGGGGGATCCGGCCGGGCCTGCCCGTGCGGATCTACGACCGCGGTGGGCTGCTCCACGCCGCGCGTGGCTGGTGGGTGCTGCGCTGGGCGGGCGTGACGGACGTGAAGATCCTCGACGGCGGCACCGTGGGGTGGCAGGCCGCCGGGGGAGACGTCGCCACCGGGATCGGCTGCCTGCGCGGCCGCGGCACCTTCGAGGCCTTCGCCGGTGGGGCACCGACCATGGCGGTGGCCACCATCGACGAGGTGTCGGCGCTGTCCGCCGAGATCGCTGCGTCCGGTAATGTGTCCGGCCCGGCGTCCACCATCCCGTTGCTGGTCGACGCCCGTACCGTCGACCGCTTCCATGGTCAGAGTGAGCCGGTCGACCGTCGCGCCGGGCACATCCCGGGCGCGGTGAGCATCCCGGTCATCGACCTGCTCGACGATGGCCGCGTCCCACCGTCCGAGGTGGTGCGCGAGCGTCTCGCCGCCCACGGCCTCACCGATGACACGATCGCCGCCGAGGCGGTGATCTACTCGGGTTCCGGTGTGGACTCCGCACTGTTCATTGCCTTGATGGAGCATGCGGGGCTGCCCGCGGCCCGGCATTTCGTCGGCGGATGGTCGCAGTGGGCTCTTGACAGGTCCCGTCCGGTCGGCCTGTGATGGTTCACTGATCCAGTGAATGGCATGAAACTCCTGAATTACCGCCGTCACCTCACTAGTCTGTGACCATGGAGGAAAGCCGCGGAATCGCAGACGCAGCGCAGCCGGGGGCAGGCATGGATACCGGTGTCCGCTCCCGAGACCCGCTTGACGTCATCACCCCGCTCGCCGGCACCGTCGTACCACTGGAATCGGTGCCTGACCCGCTCTTCGCTGCGGGCACGGTCGGCCCCGGGATGGCGGTGGTCCCTGACGCCGGTGTCGAGTACGTCACGGTCTGTGCCCCGGTGTCCGGCACGCTGACCCGGCTGATGCCGCACCTGTTCCTCATCCTCACCGACGATGAGACACCGGTGCTCGTGCATCTCGGTATCGACACCGCACACCTGGACGGACAGGGGTACTCACCCCACGCCGAGCAGGGCAAGCGCGTCGAGGTCGGTCAGCGCATCACCACCTACGCCCCGCTGGAACTCGGTCGGCTCGGTTTCGACCCCATCGTCCCGGTGGTGGTGATGGGACGCGGCGATGGTGCGCCGGTGCGTCCTGCCCTGGTTCCCGGCGAGCCCTGCGGGCCGGGGGAGGTCCTGTTCCGCGTGGACGGGGCCTAGCCTTCTCGGGCCTGTTCTAGACTGGCACCATGCTTCGACGAATCACCACCACGGCGTGCGCCTTGTTCATGCTCGTCGGCGTCTCGCGGGTGGACGAGCAGCTCGACCCGCAGTGGTTGGAGGTGGTCTTCTACGCCTTCTTCTTCGTGGAGCTTCTGCTGCTGCTGGCGGGCATCATCCTCACCGTGCGCGGCTACTTCGGGCCGGCCCGTCACCCGGTCAACCGGGTGTTCGTCGGATTGAGCTGGGCGGGGGCGATCGGTGCCCTGGTGCTGATGCTGGAGATCGCCCTGGGGCACGGGCAGGTGCTGTGGCTCAACGTGGTCGCCAGCGCGGTGATGTTCACCGGTGTGCTGGGCGCGGCGGTGGTGGCGCTGTCGGCCAGCCCGTGGCGCGACCTGTTCTACTCGCGCCGCTCAGATCCCGTGCTTCGCGGCGATGATGCCGGCCATGGTGTCACGCGGCAGCAGTCGGGCGGCGGGGAACGCGACCTGTGAGCTTGAGCCGGTGGCGTACAGCGGCTTCGGACGCTTCGACGTCACGGCCAGCAGGAGCACGTCGGCGACCTGCTCGGCGCTGACCCCGTCGGCCTCGTTGGCGTTGAGCGTCTTCAGCATGGTGTGGAACTCGTCGGCGTAGGGGCCCCGGTCGTCGATGTAGATGGTGCGTCGCTCCGACAGTCCGGTGTTGATCGCCCCGGGTTCCATCACCGAGACGCCGACACCGAAGGGGGCCAGCTCGCGGCGGGCGGAGAAGGCGAAGGCCTTGATCGCGGCCTTGGACGCCCCGTAGCTGCCGCGGTGGGCCAGCGGGAAACTGCCGAGCATGGAGCCGACGAACACCACCCGGCCGCGTCCGGCCTGACGCATCTGCGGTAGCAGCAGCTCGGTGAGTTCGACATGCCCGATCACGTTGACCTGGAAGAGTCGCTGCAGCGCCTCGCGGGGGAGTTCCTCCAGTGGGCCGTTCTGCGATTCGCCGGCGTTGTTGACCAGCACCGTCACCGGGTTGGACGCATCGACCCCCAGCGCCGCGAGATGCTCCGGCACCGCGGCGATGGACGCCGGGTCCTCCAGGTCCAGTGGGACGAGCTCGACACCGCGTGGCGCATTCGCCATCGATTTCTCGGAGTCGGGGGTGCGGGACGTCCCGATCACCCGGAAACCCTGCTGGACCAGCGCGGCGGCGGTGGCCTGGCCGATGCCGGAGGTCGCCCCGGTGACCAGTGCGATGTCGCCGGCACTCACCAGCGGCAGGGAGGGGGTGAGGAATCGGGAGAGGAAGGGTGCTTTCGCCATGACAACAGTGTTACCCGTTCGCCGGACGCCGCGTGGCGGAATCGGGTTTCGGTAGCCTGTGTCCCATGCCCGCTCTCTCCGATTCTCCTCTGCTCCACATCGACTGCGGCTACGGGCACAAGCATGCCCGGGGTCGCGTTCAGCTCGAGGTTGCCCCGGGGGAGATCGTGGTGGTGACCGGCCCGAACGGTGCCGGGAAGTCCACGCTGATGTCCACGATCGCCGGGGAGATCGAACCGGTGGAGGGCGAGGTCCGGGTCTCGGTCGCCGGGGACGCGGTCGATCCCGCCTCACCGGAGGGGGCCGGTGCGGTGACCTTCCTCGCCGATCCGTCCTTCTTCCCGGACCTCACCATCGGGGAGCACCTGGAGATGACCGCCCACCACGTCGGTGTCCCCGCCGATGAGCTCCGCGACTCCGTGGTGCCGTGGGAGGTCGCCGACATCGAGTCCGAGTTGCCGAGTCGCGTCTCCAGCGGTCAGCGGCAACGGGCCTACCTGGCTCTGCAACTGGCCTCGGCCGCGAAGGTGGTCGTCCTGGATGAACCGGAACGGCACCTGGACGGGGACTGGGTCCGCCGCCTCGGCGACGCACTCGTCGAGGTCGGTGCCGGCGGTGCCGCGGTCGTGGTTGCCACGCACTCGACCCACCTGGCAGGACGCGCCGACCGCACCGTGGAGCTGTGAGTGGTGCGAGTGCCATGAGTATTGCGGCCGCGGTGGCCGCTCTGCTCCTGGTGGTCCTCATCGCCGAGCGGATGCTGCCGTTGCGGGCGGTGGAACGCGATGTCTGGGAGTGGAGGCTGCGTCCCACCGGACGCTTTCCCTCCCTCGACGAGTTCTCCCGGTGGCAGGTCGCAACGTTCGGCGTCCTCGGTGCGGTGCTCGGCTACGGGACCGTGCCCTCTCACGCAGGGATTGCCGTCGTGTTTGCCGCTCTCCTGGCCATGGGCGCACGCCTGCTGGTGGGAGTGCGTCGCGTCCGTCTCCCGGAGATCCTCGACAACGGCACCACCCGGGTGATGTTCACGATGTCCTCGGTGCTGAACGACTCGGAGCTCTCCGCCGACATCTACGCCGCGGCATGGCTCCGGAAGACCAAGGTGTCGGCCGGCCGGATCCGTGGCCCCGTCCCCCTCGTCCTGATGTGGCGCCGGCTGCGACGTCGGTTGTACATCCCGCTGTTGTTCCTGGTCACGGCGCTGGCCGCCGTGGCGCTCGGTCCGGAACCGGGGCCGTGGGCGCAGACCGGACTGGTCGTCGCCTGGGGCGTCCTGGCGTCCGCGGTGTGACGGGCGACCCGGTTGGACGTCCGGGGTGAACTCCCGTGGCGGCTGGCCTTCCTCGCTGCGGTGACGGTGGTAGGGGCCATGGTCCTGGCGCTGTTCTGGCGTCCGGACCTCCCGGTGGTCTTCGCCGTCCTGGCCGCCGCCGCCATCCTGTGGTGTGCGGTGGTGTGTGGGCGTCCGAGGAGGAACGACGACTTCGAGATGGTCGAGTCGGGTCTCGGTATCGCGGTGCCGACCGGGGTGGTGTCGCACCTGTTCTCCGGGGCGTTGGCGGTTCTCCCCGCCTACTTCGCGGTGGTTCTCGGCGGCTGATGCGAATGCGGAGGTGGGCGCAGCCCATTGCACCCCGCCAGAATCCACCCTCCGGTGCCTGCAGCCTCCTCTGCGTCATCTGAGTGTGTACAGCGTCATCGGAGAATGTCGCTTCGGGCACTCCAGTCGACATTCTCCGATGACGCTGTACACACTTCAATGACGTGAGCCGCAGACCTCACCTCCGGCGAGTAATCCTGCGGCTCACTTCCGACCCTTCCTCGAAAGGGCGGCTCCATGTTTGAGAATACACTCCCCGAAACCGGGGTGACCATGGTCGTCCCTGCTTGCCTCGCTACGGGGTGGCAACAGGAAGGAAAGCGTGACGGATTGGGTAGGACGCTGCCAGTGAAACGTCCAGTCCGTCACACCCAGGTATGCGCGCCCGCCACCGCCCGGGGGTGTCGCAGACCTGCTACCGGCGAAAAGATGTCTCCGTCACTCCGCCACCGTTATACTGTCATGCAAGTCATAACTGAATATGCCGCTCGTAGCCACTGTGGGAGAGGTCGGAACCAGTCACCGGCCGCCGTAGGAGCAACACCTCCCCGTCGACACTCTCAGGCACCCGTACCACCGTGGCGAGGCACCTCTGGAAAGAGCTGGTCACCGTCGTCCGTGACCCGGCCGCCGAAGGAGCAAAGCTCTCAGGCACCATCGACAGAGTGGGGAGGGTTGAAGCACATGTCCGCTGTCTTTACCCAGGAAGAGACCCCCTGACACATGGCAACCCCCCACGACGCCTTCCCGAACCGGCACATCGGCCCGAATGCCGCCGACACCGCCGCCATCCTCGAGTCGCTCGGCTACGAGACCACTGAGGCGCTGGCCGCCGCCGCGCTGCCGGCCAGCATCGCGCAGGACGCACCGATCGGCCTGACACCCGCCCTCGACGAGACCGAGGCCCTGGCCACCCTCCGCGGTTTCGCGGACAAGAACACCCTGAAGAAGCAGCTCATCGGTGCCGGCTACTACGACACCGTCACCCCGGCGGTCATCCGCCGCAACGTGGTCGAGAACCCGGGCTGGTACACCGCCTACACCCCGTACCAGCCGGAGATCTCCCAGGGCCGCCTCGAGGCGCTGCTGAACTTCCAGACCATGGTCCAGGACCTCACCGGCCTGCCGATCGCCGGTGCCTCCCTGCTGGACGAGGCCACCGCCGTGGCCGAGGCCGTGCAGATGATGGCTCGCCAGAACGCGAAGGCCGCGAAGAAGGGCGGGGTCGTCCTGCTCGACGAGAACCTGCACCCGTCCAGCATCAACGTCACCCGCGCCCGCGCCGCCGCCGTCGAGATCCCCGTCGAGGTCGCCGCGATCACCGCGGATACCATTGCCGGACAGGACGCCCCGCTGATCGGTGTCGTGGTCTCCAACCCGGGCACCACCGGTGGTCTGCGCGACGACCTCGGTGAGGTCATCGAGGCCGTCCACACCGCCGGTGGCCTGGTCACCGTGGCCTGCGACCTGCTGGCCCAGGTGCTGCTGACCTCCCCGGGCGAGCTCGGCGCGGATATCGCCGTCGGTTCGGCGCAGCGCTTCGGCGTCCCGCTGTTCTTCGGTGGCCCGCACGCCGCCTTCATGTCCTGCCGTACCGAGTACCAGCGCAAGCTGCCCGGCCGCATCGTCGGCGTCTCCGTCGACGCCGACGGCGCCCCGGCCTACCGCCTGTCGCTGCAGACCCGTGAGCAGCACATCCGTCGCGACAAGGCGACGTCCAACATCTGTACCGCCCAGGCGCTGCTGGCCGTCGTCGCCAGCTTCTACGCCGTGTGGCACGGCCCGGCGGGCCTGCGCGAGATCGCCTCGGCGATCCACGGCCGCGCAACCGCCCTGGCCGTGGGCCTGGCGAGTGCAGGACGCACCATCTCCCACGACCGTTTCTTCGACACGGTCACCGTCGAGGTCACCGACGCTGCAGCCACCGTGGCCGCCGCCTGCGAGGCCGGCTTCAACCTGCGCGAGGTCGACGACACCCACGTCGGCGTCTCCGTCGGCGAGTCCAGCACCGACGCCGACATCGCCGAGCTGATCAGCATCATCGGCGGTGACGCGGCGTCCTCCACTGCTGTGGACACCGCGTCCTTCACCGCCGAGGACGGCCCGCTGGCCGACCTGCTGCGCACCGACGAGATCCTCACCCACCCGGTGTTCCGGACGATCACCTCGGAGACCCAGATGATGCGCTACATGCGCCGTCTGGCCGGCCGTGACCTGGCCCTGGACCGCACCATGATCCCGCTGGGCTCCTGCACCATGAAGCTCAACGCCGCGGTGTCGATGGAGCCGATCACCTGGCCGGAGTTCGCCGGTATCCACCCGATGGTCCCGGAGGACCAGGCCACCGGCTGGCTGGAGCTCATCGAGGACCTGGAGGAGCGCCTGGCGAAGATCACCGGCTACGCCGCAGTCTCCGTCCAGCCGAACGCCGGCTCTCAGGGCGAGTTCGCCGGCCTGCTGGCGATCCGCCGCTACCACCTCGCCAACGGCGACGACCAGCGCACCCTGGTGCTGATCCCGGCCTCGGCCCACGGCACCAACGCGGCCTCGGCCGCGCTGGCCGGTCTCGGTGTCGTCGGTGTGAAGAACGCCGAGGACGGCTCCATCGACCTGGCCGACCTGGACGCCAAGATCGAGAAGTACGCTGACCAGATCGCCGGCATCATGATCACCTATCCCTCGACCCACGGTGTGTTCGAGGAGCACGTTCGCGAGGTCTGCGAGAAGGTCCACGCCACCGGCGGCCAGGTCTACATCGACGGGGCGAACCTCAACGCCCTGGTCGGCCTGGCCCAGCCCGGCGAGTTCGGCGGCGACGTCAGCCACCTGAACCTGCACAAGACCTTCACCATCCCGCACGGTGGCGGTGGCCCGGGTGTCGGCCCGGTGTGCGTCGGCGAGCACCTCGTCGAGTACCTGCCGACGGATCCGTGGGAGGATGCCTCGGACGAGAAGGGTTTCCCGGTCTCCCAGGCTGGCCAGGGTTCCGCCGGCGTGCTGCCGATCTCCTGGACCTACATCGCGATGATGGGCGACGACGGCCTCGCCGAGGCGTCCCGCATGGCCCTGGTCAACGCCAACTACATCTCGAACCAGCTGGCCGACAGCTTCCCGACGCTCTACACCGGGGACAACGGCCTGGTCGCCCACGAGTGCATCCTGGACCTGCGCGAGCTGACCAAGCAGTCCGGCATCACCGCCGCGGACGTCACCAAGCGTCTGATGGACTTCGGTTTCCACGCCCCGACCCTGGCCTTCCCGGTCACCGGCACCCTCATGGTGGAGCCGACCGAGTCGGAGGACAAGGGCGAGCTGGACCGCTTCATCGCCGCGATGCGCACCATCCGTGCCGAGATCGACGAGGTCATCGCCGGGGATGTCGCCGCGGAGGACTCCGTCCTGCGCCACGCACCGTTCACCGCCGAGTCTGTGGTCCGCGACGACTTCGACACCGCGGTCTCCGGCGGTCACTTCAGCCGCACCAAGGCTGCTTTCCCGGTCGACACGTTGCGCCGCGACAAGTACTTCCCGACGGTGCGCCGTATCGACGACGCCTACGGCGACCGCAACCTGATGTGCTCCTGCCCGCCGCTGGACGCCTTCGACATCACCGCCGACAGCTCCGAGAGTGAGGACTGAACCATGTCCGAGAACATCAAGCACACCGCACTGCACCCGGTCCACGAGACCCTCGGCGCGAAGTTCACCGACTTCGGCGGCTGGGACATGCCGCTGAAGTACGACAAGGAGCTCGAGGAGCACCGCGCGGTTCGCGAGGCCGTCGGCGTCTTCGACCTCTCCCACATGGGCGAGGTGCTGGTCACCGGTCCGGACGCCGCGGCGTACCTGGACCATGCCCTGGTCTCCCGGCTGTCGGCGGTGAAGGTCGGAAAGGCGAAGTACTCGATGATCTGCACCGAGGACGGCGGCATCATCGACGACCTGATCACCTACGTGCTCAACAGCCCGGAGGGCCCCGAGGCGGATCCGGAATACCTGGTCATCCCGAACGCCGGCAACGCCCCCGCCGTGTACGAGGCGATGGTGGAACGCGCCACCGACTTCGACGTCACCCTGGTCAACCAGACCGACGATGTCTCGCTGATCGCCGTGCAGGGCCCGAAGGCCGCCGCGGTGATGGGGGAGATCGTCGAGACCGTGACGGATGCCCCGGAAGCGTCCGGTGCGTCCTCCCCGGACGACCCGGACAACCCGGACAACCCGGACAATTCCGTGTCCGCCGCTATCGAGGGCGTGGGCTACTACGCCGCGTTCACCGGCACCATCGCCGGTGTGCCGGCGATCATCGCCCGCACCGGCTACACCGGTGAGGACGGCTTCGAGATCTTCGTCGCCAACGAGGCCACCGGTGCCGCCGGCACCGAGGGGCCCACGGCAGTGTGGGACGCCGTGCTCGCCGCCGGTGAGCAGTACGACATCCGACCCTGCGGTTTGGCCGCCCGTGACACGCTGCGCCTGGAGGCCGGCATGCCGCTCTACGGCAATGAGCTGTCCCGCGAGCTCACCCCGGTCGACGCCGGGCTGGGCATCTTGGCCGCCACGAAGTCCAAGGACGCTTTCGTTGGACGCGACGCCATCGTCAAGGCCAAGGAGAAGGGCACCTCCCAGGTGCTCGTCGGCCTGGTCGGTGAGGGCCGTCGTGCGGCCCGTTCCGGCTACGAGATCCAGGACGCCGAAGGCAACCGCCTCGGTGAGGTGACCTCCGGTGCCCTCTCGCCGACGCTGGGCCACCCGGTCGCGATGGGCTACGTGACCACCGACGCTGTCGGCGACGGCGGGGCGGCTACCGAGGGTTCACAGGTCGTCGTGGACATCCGTGGCAAGGCCTTCCCGTACACCGTCGTTCCCCTGCCGTTCTACAAGCGCGAGAACTAGTCCGGCAGACTAGTCCGACCACTAGACTGTATCCACTGCACTGCTACTTCAGGAGAAGAACCATGACTGCACTTCCCACCGACCGCCTGTACTCCGAGGAGCACGAGTGGGTGAACTCCACCGAGATCAACCCGGGTGACACCGTCCGGGTCGGCATCACCCACGTCGCCGCCGAGGCCCTGGGCGAGATCGTCTTCGTCGAACTGCCCGAGGTCGGTACCGAGATCGAGCACGGCGAGCCCTATGGCGAGGTCGAGTCCACCAAGTCGGTCTCCGACATCTACGCCCCGGTTTCCGGCGAGATCACCGCGGTCAACGAGGACCTCGAGGACAACGCCGGTGTCATCAACGACGACCCCTACGAGGCCGGCTGGCTCTACGAGGTCACCGTCACCGAGGTCGGCGAGCTGATGGACCATGAGGCCTACGGCGCTGCCAACCAGTAGCGCAGCGCATACTGTGCCTGCTGTGCATTCAGGGGCCCCGCGACCCGCCGGGGCACGGCATGCCAGGGTTCGTGTCCGGCCCCTCGATTAAGCTGGTTGCTGATGCCTACCGCTCTTGTCGCCCTCGTCGTCGGGCTCGTGCTGCTGATCGTCGCCGCGAGCCTGTTCTGGCGTGCGGCGCAGAGCCGCGGCATGGATCAGCGCACGGGCACGAGCGCGGGTGAGTCCACGGGGGAGAGACCGGCCCGGGGAGCAGGGGACGTTCCGGCACACAGTGGCTGGGGTGGGGCGGCAGCTACACCGGTGACACCGGTGACGCCTGCCGCGGCTACTGCCGACTCCGTCGGTGATGACGTCAGCGACACCGCCTCAGCTCCGACACCGGAGTCGCCTGTCGCGGATGAGGCGTCCACGTCGGAGGAGCCCGCCGAGACCCCTCTGTCGGCGGAACCTGCTCAGCCTGCCGACCCTGCAGTTCCCGCAGCGTCCGACGATACGACTTCCCCTGCTGGCCCCGCAGAACCGGTGCCGACCTCGACCGAGCCGACCGAGCCGACCGAGGTAGTGCCGGACACCCCCAAGAACGCGCCCGAGACCACCACATCCCACGAGTCCAGCGGGTTGTTCGCCGGACGACGGTCGCGGCGCCAGTGGGCGCAGTCGCACGGCTACGAGTACGCCAAGGAAGACCGTTACCTGCCCAGCGAGTGGCCGGTCAGCCTGATCGGACAGCTCGGTTCCTCTGAAACGGCATCATCGGCTCGTGACCTGGTCTCCGGATTCGTCGACGGCCACCAGTTTCATGTCGCCGAGGTTCACGGGGTGACCGTCGTGGCGATGCGTCGGGACGCCTTCTCCCCGGTCACCGTCCACCTGTCGACGGGCTCGGACGTCCCCTCCGGGATGCGACGGTCGGAGCTGTGCGACCGGCCGCCGTTCACCAGCTACTCCACGGACAACCGGGCACTGGACCGGATGTTGGACGCCCGGGCGGAGACCGCACTGGCTGCCCTGGGAGGGGTGGCCAGCATCATCGGCTTCGCCGGTTCCTGGGTGGCGTTGAGCCTGGCCCGCAAGTCCGACCCGCCGGTGTGGGACCACGTACTCAAACAGCTGGTGCGGCTGGTGGCGGCGTCGCGCGTGCTGCCGCCGCGGGTGACCTCCGAACAGCTGGACATGAGTTCGGCCGACCAGACCCGGCCGCGTGCCCGCCGGATCGTCGCCGAACTGCCGGAGGGTGCCTACGGCCACCTGCGGGTGGTGCCGGACACCGACACTGCCGACACTGCCGACTACGCTGACCCCGCTGATCCCGATGACACTGCCACCCCGACCTCCCAGGAGCGCCCCCGGGTCGAGCGCTCCAGCGTCCCGGTCGACTTCCCGACCCGCTCGGAAACCCAGTCGATGGGCGACACCAGCGACTGGTCGGAGCCGGGGGTCGGCGATGTGGTGGAGGACGCCCCGCCGATCCCGGCCGTCGGCGAGGACCCTGACCATTCCCGCGGCAGTTCCGCCAATGGCCCGAAGGTCATCCGCACCAATGCACAGCACGCCACGATCTTCGACGAGCCGGCCGCCGACAGCAGCGAGGCCGAACGTGCCCCGCGCCAGCTCCCTCCGCGCGGCCGTCACCGCGCACCGGACGCCCGACACGCCCGTGACAACACTGGCGACGGCGAGACCGGGGCGTCCGACAGCGAGGACTACCCCGTGGTCGACGCCGAGGTCGTCGACCCGGACACCACCGACACCAGCAACGGCCCGGAACAGCACTGAGAGTCCGCGACCCCGTAAGATCACGGGTACATGACCGACCCCTGTATCGAACCCGTAAAGGATCCCGCTGAAGCCATGAGTGTGCCTACCGTCAACGCCGAGAAGCTTGCCCGCCTCGCTGAACTGGTCACCGAACTGTCGGTGGTGCACGGCAAGGTCACTCTGTCCTCCGGCAAGGAGGCCGACTACTACGTGGACCTGCGCCGTGCGACCCTGCACCGGGAGTCCTCGAAGCTCATCGGCGAGCTGCTTCGTGAGCTCACCGCCGACTGGGACTATGTCGCCGTCGGCGGCCTGACCCTGGGCGCGGACCCGGTTGCCACCGCCGTAATGCACGCCGGCGACGACGTGGATTCCTTCGTGGTCCGTAAGGAGACCAAGAAGCACGGCATGCAGCGTCGGATCGAGGGCCCGGACATCACCGGCAAGCGTGTGCTGGTGGTCGAGGACACCACCACCACCGGTAACTCCCCGCTGACCGCGGTGGCCGCCGTGCGTGAGACCGGTGCCGTCGTCGCCGGTGTCGCCACCGTGGTTGACCGGGCCACCGGCGCGAAGGACGTCATCGAGGCCGAGGGTGTGGAGTACCGCAGCCTGCTGGGCCTCGCCGACCTCGGCCTGGCGTAACTCCCCGGCTCGCCAGACCGCACTTCGCCAGGCCGTAACCCGGAACTGAATCCATCACACCTCCGGCGATTTCCACATCATGAGATCTACAGGTCAGAGAGTTTTTGGAACCGTGGTCGCAAGCGAACAGGTGTGATGGATTTTGGCTTATAGCCTCACGTCCCCTAACCCCCGACCTTCAGGAGCATCCTCGATGAGCACCATCCGACGCACTCTCCGGAACGCCTACCTCGCCGCCGGGGCGACCTCCGTCGTCGCAGCCGCCGCCGGACGTCGCGGTGACCGGCTCACCCGCCTGGTCAAGCCCACCTTGATGCCCCTGCTTGCCGCATCTGCGGCCGCCGACGGGGGAGCGCGCAAGCACCCGTTGGTGTTGGCGGGGCTCGCCGGCGGGTGGCTCGGCGATGTCATTCTCATGGGTGAGGCGGGACGCAGCGACGATGCCGCCCAGCGGGCGAAGAACCTGAACAAGGGGTCGGCCGCATTTGCCGTCAACCAGGTCGCCTACATCACCGAGCTGTGGCGACGCGGACACCGCCCCCGCACGTCGACGCTGGCGTTGCGTGTGCCGGTACTGCTGTCCGGCGCCGGTACCGCTGCCGTCGGTGCCCCGGCCGCCCTACCTGCCGCCATCGGCTACGGCTCCGCATTGGCCGCAACCTCGGTCCTGGCGTCCGACCCGGAGCAGCTGCCGGAAGGTGCGGTGGACGAGCGCGGCCCGCTCGCCGCCGACCTCACCGGCGTCGGTCTCGGCGGCAACTTCTTCGTCCTGTCGGACGGTCTGATCCTCGCCCGGCAGGCGTTCCTGCAGGGGGAGCACAAGGTCGTCCGTGTCCTGGACGGTGTGGTGGACGGCCTGGTCATGGCCACCTACGTCGCCGCCCAGTTGCTCATCGTCGAGGCGTTGACCGGCGCGGGGGACGACAAGTGACCGAGCCCGGCTCCGCCGACGAACAGTCGGGCCGCGGCCCCACCGAGTGGTTCGCCCACCCCGTCGGCGTGGGCCCCTGGGCCGAGGAGTACCCGGACCTGCCGGTGCCGGAGGATGAGCATTTCGACCCGGAGCTGCTGGAGAACGGCGACCGACGCAACGTCGTCGACGGCTACCGTTACTGGCGGCTCGAGGCGATCGTCGCCGACATCGATTCCCGACGTCACGGACTGCACATCGCCATCGAGAACTTCGAGAACGACTCGAACATCGGCACCGTGGTCCGCACCGCCAACGCCTTCGCGGTGGACACCGTCCACATCGTCGGACGCAAACGCTGGAACCGGCGGGGCGCGATGGTCACCGACCGCTACCAGCATCTGATGCACCACCCGGACACCGCCTCGGTCACCGCCTACGCCGCCGAGCACGGGCTGACCGTCGTGGCGGTGGACAACACCCCGGGCTCGGTCCCACTGGAGACCGCGCAGCTCCCCGAGAACTGCCTGCTGCTCTTCGGCCAGGAAGGTCCCGGGGTGACCGAGGTGGCGCAGGACGCCGCCGCACTCACCGTGAGCATCGCCCAGTTCGGTTCGACCCGGTCGATCAACGCCGGGGTCGCCGCGGGCATCGCGATGCACACCTGGATCCGTCAGCATGCCGACCTCGGGAATGCCTGGTGACAGGAGCCGGCAACTACCGGTCGTCCTCCTGGGAATCCTCCCGGGGCTCCAGCTCGTGCACCCTCTTGGCGGCCCGACGCAGCCGCTCTTTCCGGGTCTCCTGCTCGGTCTCCTGGAGCTCGTCGTAGAGCTCCTCGTCCTCGTCGGAGTATTTCAGGATCATCCGGGGGAGGGTCAGCGTCAGGGCCAGCGACGGCCACACCACCCAGGCGTGGGTGACGTCGAAGACGAACTGCAGCAGCAGGTACGACACCAGGGTGGCCCCCAGGATCACCCCGTCGAGTGTGTTGATCATCTTCCCCCGTCTGCGCAGGCTCTCCAGCTCCGCAGCATCCGGGTCCTCCACCCTCGCCACCCCGGACCCCTGCTCCGGGAGAGCCACCGCACTCCCGGTGGAGTCGAACGGCACCCCGTCCGGGAGATCGTCGAACAACCCCCGCAGATCACCTATCGTGCGTGCATCGGCGACACCTGCCGAGCGTTCATTGAACTCTGAATCGTCCAGACGCCCGTCCGCGTAGTGCCCGCCGAGCGACGTCAGCGCGTGAATCCGGTCGGCATCACTGAGTCGCAGCCTGTCAGACGGGGGAGGCGCATCCATGCCCTTAGGGTACCAACAGGTGCGAGACTCCCACTTTTGCAGGCAGAATGAACCATATGAAGGAACGTTGGGACCACCGGGCCGATCTCGCCGAGCAGGCCGTCATGGAACGCCATGGCGGCCGGCTCTGGGCGATCCCCCGGACGAACCTGGCCATTGTCGCGTGGCCCCCGGCGACGAAGGACAAGTTCTACTACCAGTGGCACTACTGGTGGCAGGCCCACTACATCGACTGCCAGGTCGACGCCACCCTGCGCCGCAGCACCCGCCTGCGTCTTGGCATGATCCGACGAACCATCCGCGGTATGCGACTGCGCAACTTCGGGAAGTTGACCCGCAACGAGTACTTCGACGACAAGACGTGGCTGGCCCTGGCCCTGCAGCGGGTCGAGGACCTCGACCGCTACGGCAGGGTGCGCTACCGGTCGTCGTTGGAGGAGGACATCTTCGGCGGTGTCGATTCGTTGACCGGCGTCATCCCGTGGCGGAAAGGGGAGACGTTCTACAACGTTCCGACCAACGGCCCGGTGGCGATCCTCGCCGCCCGGACCGGGAATCTCGAGCTCGCCGAGGAGCTCACGGACTGGGTCCACCACCGGCTGATCAACCCTGAGGGCCTGGTGATGGACGGCATCCGGATGACCATGTCGGGTCCGGAGCCCGTCGACGACATCCACGCCTACTGCCAGGGCGTGATGATCGGGGCATCCCTGGAGCTGGCCCGGGCGCAGCGTCGCAGTGCCGCGGTGGCGATGGATGCCGTCAGCGAGGTCGGCATGCCGGCGATCACCCGCGTCCAGCATCTTGTGGGTGCCGTTGCCGAGCAGATGACGTCCCGCAACGGCGGCATCGACTGGCGCGGCGGGGGCGGTGACGGCGGTCTGTTCAAGGGCATCCTGGTGCGGTACCTGGCATTGGTGGCGACGTCACTGCCGGGGGCGGACAAGGCCACCGCCACGACCCGTCGGACGGCGCGTCGGCTGGTGTTGCGCTCGGCGGAGGCGGTGTGGCGTTACCGTCTGGAGGTCGACGGGTTGCCGTTGTTCCCCGCGTCCTGGGGTGGGGACGCGGTCCTGCCGCAGTCCGGTGGTCTGGTCGGCGCGGCTCTGTCGGGGGCGGCGGCGGCGGCGGAGATTCCGGAACGCGACCTGTCGGTGCAGCTCTCCGGCTGGATGTTGATGGAGGCAGCGGCGGCGGTGGCGGCGTCCGACCGCTAGCGTCCCACCCGTTTGCGAGAGCGAACGGCTCCTCATCCACACAACTGCGTCGGTCCACGGCATACTTGGGGGGACAGCGCGCACGCCAACTCGCAAAGGAACTCGTCATGCCGATTGCAACACCCGCCGTCTACCGCGACATGCTCGACAAGGCCAAGGAGGGCGGCTTCGCGTATCCCGCGATCAACTGCACCTCCTCGGAGACCATCAACGCCGCCCTGAAGGGCTTCGCCGACGCCGAGTCCGACGGCATCATCCAGTTCTCCCTCGGTGGTGCGGAGTTCGGCTCCGGCCTGGCGGTGAAGAACATGGTCGCCGGTGCTGAGGCGCTGGCGCACTTCACCCACCACGCGGCGAAGCACTACGGGGTCAACGTCGCCCTGCACACCGACCACTGCCAGAAGGAGAAGCTGGACAGCTACGTCCGGCCGCTGCTGAAGATCTCGCAGGCGCGGGTCGATGCCGGCGAGAATCCGCTGTTCCAGTCGCACATGTGGGACGGTTCGGCCGTCCCGATCGACGAGAACCTGGAGATCGCCAAGGACCTGCTGCCGAAGTGTGCTGCGGCGAATATCGTCCTCGAGGTCGAGATCGGTGTCGTCGGTGGTGAGGAGGACGGCGTCGAGGCGAAGGCCGGCGCGAACCTCTACACCACGGCGGAGGACTTCGAGAAGACGGTGGATGCCCTGGGCACCGGTGAGAACGGCCGCTACATGCTGGCCGCCACCTTCGGCAACGTCCACGGTGTCTACAAGCCGGGCAATGTGAAGCTGCGTCCGGAGGTCCTCGACATGGGCCAGAAGACCGCCGCGAAGAAGCTGGGCCTCTCCGAGGGCTCCCAGCCCTTCGACTTCGTCTTCCACGGCGGCTCCGGCTCCGAGAAGGAGAAGATCGAGGAGTCCCTGCGCTACGGCGTGATCAAGATGAACGTGGACACCGACACCCAGTACGCGTTCACCCGCCCGGTCGCCGGCCACATGTTCGCCAACTACGACGGTGTGCTGAAGATCGACGGTGAGGTCGGCAACAAGAAGGTCTACGACCCGCGTTCCTTCCTGAAGAAGGCCGAGGAGGCCATGGCCACCCGCGTCCTCGAGGCCTGCACCGACCTGCACTCCGTCGGCACCACCGTCTCGAAGTAGGTCGCGACGATGACGGAGCAGATTCGTAAAGGGCGTGACCTCTTCGGCGCGGAGCACCCGGCGGTGCGTCTGCCGGACTCGTTGGCGACCGCGGTGACCGGTTCGGAGTCGCAGGCGGAGCTGGAGGCTCTGGCGGTGGCGAATCCGAAGGATTCAGGCGTGTGGGCCGCGTTGGCACAGCTGCACATGCAAGACGGCGCTGACGGTGCTACCGACCCTGCCGAGCAGGTCACCGCCTATGCGTGTGCCCGCACCGGCTACCACCGCGGGTTGGACGCCCTGCGTTCCAACGGCTGGCGTGGCACCGGCCCGGTGCCGTGGGCCCATGAGCCGAACCGCGGGGTACTGCGGGCGATCATGATGCTCGCCGTGGTCGCCAAGGCCATCGGTGAGGAGGACGAGTACATCCGTTGCCTCAACCTCGTCAACGACTGTGATCCGGACGCCGCTGAGGCCATCGGGCAGTAGCCCACTGTCAGTTCTCCGCCGCCGAATGACCCTGCTCTCCTCGCGGATGTCCCCGCGCTCCCGCCGCGTGCTGCGCCGCTGCGGGTGGGTTCTGCTCGTCCTGTTCCTGCTGTGGGCGTCCACCCCGTTGTGGCCGCTGACCGGTGTGCTGCCGGGCGTCGTCGCCCCGCTGCTTCCTGCGGCGCAGGCGATGTACTTCCTCGGCGTGCTCGCCGCCGGCTGCTGTGCGGCGACCCTGGTGTGGGGTGGGACGCGCCGACGGACGCGGGGGCGTCGGGTCGGCATTGCCACGGTGGTGCTGTGCACCCTGCTGGGCCTCACTGCGGCCGATATGGCGGTGGCGGTGCGGGAGCAGCAGCGCGACACCGACCCCGCGGGCACCGTCGGCACTGACACCGCATCGCTGCGGATCATGTCCCTGAACACCTATTACAGCGCCGCCGATGACGAGGGCATCGTCGAGGCGGTCGCTGAGTTGCGGCCGGACGTCCTGGTGCTGTCCGAGACCTCCACCGAGGAGGTCGGAATGGTGGAGGGCGCCACGGGCCTGCACGCGGTCTCCCCGGTGCTGCGCCGTACCCCGGGGGCGGGCACGGCGATCCTGGTCGGCGACGGGCAGGCCAGGGAGGTCTCGGAGGACACCGGCATCACCCGTCACCAGATGCCCGTCGCGGAGCTCGATGCCTCGACCGACCCACAGGCGACCATCGTCGGTGTGCACACCAACACCCCCGTCCACCGCGACCTGCTCGGTGGCTGGTTGCAGGAGATGGAGGACCTGCGGGACTGGGTCGATGACACGTCCACCAGCCAGGACCACTCGGTCATCCTCGCCGGCGACTTCAACGCCACGATGTCGCACCCGGAGTTCCGCGAGTTGGTGCACGGTGCGGACCTGGAACGCTGTGCCGCCTCTGCTATGGGTCCGGCGACCTGGCCGGCGGTCGTACCGGTCGTCCGGCTGGACCACATCCTCGTCGCCGGTGCGTCCTGCGGCGATTCCGGAACCCTGCGGGTCGAGGGCTCCGACCACCAGGCGATCTGGGCCGACGTTCACCTGTAGTGTCCGGCGCTCGTGCCAGAATGGTCAGCATGACCGAGAAGCAGTCCGGCGACTACTCCGAACGCGCCCGCCGTGCCCGCGACCGTGCAGGCATGCACGGGCGGCTCGGTGTGGGTGCCGCGAGGGAGTCGCTGCGTCGATTGGCGGTGGCCGAGCGTTTCACCCGTGTCCGTGGCACGGCGGTCTTCGCCCTGCAGTGCGCGATCGCCGCGGGCCTGGCCTGGTTCATCGCCCATGACCTCATCGGCCATGAACAACCCTTCTTCGCCCCCATCGCCGCGGTGATCAGTCTCGGTGTCGGTGGTGGGAAACGGGTGCGCCGTGGCTTCGAGCTGCTGATCGGTGCCACCGTGGGCATCGGCATTGGTGACCTGGTGATATCCCAGATCGGTGGGGGTGGTTGGCAGATCACCGTGGTGGTGTTCGTGGCGATGATGCTGGCCGTCTTCGTGGACAAGGGGCCACTGGTACCGAACCAGGCGGCGAGTTCGGCGGTGCTGGTCGCCACGCTGATCCCACCGGGGGACCAGGCCGGTTGGGAGCGCATGGTCGACTGCATGGTCGGCGGGATCCTGGGGTTGATCGTGGTCGCGGTGATCCCGAACAATCCGCTGCGGGCGGCGCGCCGGGAGATCGCGGGGCTGATCAGCAAGGCCGCACTGGTGCTCGACGATGTCGCCCAGGGCATCGAGGAACGCGACGGTGAGATCATCGGCGACGCCCTGGAGACCGCCCGCGGCACCCAGGCCAGTGTCAATGAGCTGATCGCGGCGGCCGGCGGCGGCGATGAGGTGATGAGCCTCTCTCCGATCTACTGGACCGCCCGGCGGTACTCCAAGTCGATGAACCGCATCCTGGTCCCGGTGGACAATGTGATGCGCAATTCCCGGGTGTTGGCCCGCCGCGCCGAGATCATGGTGGAGGACGGCGTGGAGCCCCCACCGGAGTTGTCACGGCTGATCCGCGATATATCGGACGCGCTGGGTCACCTCGGCACAGTGTACGCCTCCGGCGGGACCCGGGCGACGCGTCAGGAACTCGTGGAGATCCCGGAGATCACCCGTCGGCTGCAGTTGTTGGCGGGACGCTCCGGTCTGGCCGTCGCAGAGGGCGCCGGCCTGTCCGGGACGGTGGTGCTGGCGCAGTGCCGCTCGATCATCGTGGATGCCCTGCAGGTGTGCGGCATGTCCCGGGAGTCGGCGATGGCGGTGCTGCAGCCGACGGTGTCGGAGCCGCAGTTCCCCCCGGAGGTGTGGGGTGACGCCAGTGACGCCGAGGGCGACCCGGGCTGATCAGATACAGTATTGGCATGGCAACCACCACCACCGAGTCCGGCATCCCGGACCTCTCGGACATCATCGTCAAGCGTTGGAATGACCTCGACACCACCGAGGTTTATGCGATCGCCCGCCTGCGTACCGAGGTTTTCCTGCGCGAACAGCGTGTGGATGATGTTGAACTGGACTGGCGTGACCCGGACTCCAGCACGGTCCATGTGTTCATCCGCAACGGCCGCGACGTGGTGGGCTACCTCCGGACGCTGGCGGTCCCCCCGCTGCGCAACGTCCCCGGCGTCGCCGCAGTCCACCGTGTGCTGGGACGCATGGTCGTCGACCCGGAGTTCCGCGGGCGGGGACTGGCCGGACAGCTGATCGCCAGAGCCGTGGAACTGCACTCCGACGAGCCCATCGTGCTGCACGCCCAGACCTACATCACCGGCATGTACGAGGAGCACGGCTTCGAGGTCTACGGCGAGGAGTATGACGAGGGCGGTATCCCGCACCTCTCCATGGTCCGGATCCCGACGTAGTCCCTAACGCCGGACGAACTGACCGTCGCGCAGGTGCCGGTAGAAGGTCACCGATTTCACCGCACGCGGATGCGCCACCCCGTCACGTACCACCGTGAGATCGACCCCGCCGGCCTGCAACGCCCGGCCGGACAACACCGCGGTGTGGTCCACCAGGCCGGGGTCCAGGTTGCGGCGGAACAGTCGACGCCGCAGCGACTTCTCGGCCGCGATCTCGTCATAGACCGAGGGGGTGAGCAGCCGGGTCGCCGCCAGCCCGGGGGCCTCCACCGTCGGCACCATCCGCACCCCGAATGCCCCGGCCTTCCCCTCCCACGGGGCCGTGGACTGGTTCATGAACAGGGTCCCGGAGTCCACGATCACCTCACCGACCAGCTCGGAACCGGGGTGGAGGATCTCCGCCGAGCCCAGGGTGACGATCCCGGTATCGTCACGCACGATGCTCGTCGGACGCGCCGGGGCGGTCATCGCGAAGTTCAATGCGGCCAGGTCCGGCTCATCCGACGCCTCCAGCTGCCAGTTCTGCGCCACCACGGAACCCCCCGGCCCCACCGGCACGAAGCCGACCGAGATCCACAGTGCGTCGATGCGCATCAGGCGGGTGACCACCGCGGCAACGGCCGCGTCCGACCCCACCACCACGACCCGGACCGGCCGGTCGGGACGTTGCGGGGCGAACTGCGGTGCCCCCTGGTGGGGGACGTCCGGCTGTGCGGCGATCTCGTCCAGCGAGGGGGAATCGTCCTGCGGCAGGTGCGTGGCGGCGAGTTCGTCGAGCAGGCGCAGGTCACGGCGTCCCGGCGTGGCGGGCAGGGACACCGACCCGGGCAGCAGGGCGCCCACGAGGTCGTGGGCCCGGTCGCCACAGGCAAGCACTATGGTCGTCATAACGTCCTAGCTTAGTCCACCGGCTACACTGTTCTTTTGGTTAGAGAGTCAGTCCAGACAGGAACGGAAAGTGACGGACGCACAATGACAGCCATAATCGTGGTCGGCGCACAGTGGGGCGACGAAGGCAAGGGCAAGGCCACCGACATCCTCGGTGGCCGGGTCGACTATGTCGTCAAGCCCAACGGCGGTAACAACGCCGGACACACCGTCGTCGTCGGTGGCGAGAAGTACGAGCTCAAGCTCCTTCCCGCCGGCGTGCTCAGCGAGAACGCCACCCCGGTCATCGGCAACGGCTGCGTGGTCAACCTCGAGGCACTCTTCGAGGAGATCGACGGCCTTCAGGCCCGCGGCTGCAACGCCTCCCGCCTGAAGGTCAGCGCCAACGCCCAGCTGGTCGCGCCGTACCACCAGGTGCTCGACAAGGTCTCCGAGCGCTTCCTCGGCAAGCGCGCCATCGGCACCACCGGCCGCGGCATCGGCCCGTCCTACGCCGACAAGGTCTCCCGCATCGGCATCCGGGCCCAGGACCTGCTGGACGAGTCGATCCTGCGGCAGAAGGTCGAGGGTGCGCTGAACCAGAAGAACCAGATGCTGGTGAAGCTGTACAACCGCAAGGCCATCGACGCCGACGAGATCGTCGACTACTTCCTCAGCTTCGCCGAGCGGCTGGAGCCGATGCTCATCGACGCCGAGCTGGAGCTCAACCAGGCCCTCGACGAGGGTAAGTCGGTGCTGATGGAGGGTGGTCAGGCGACCATGCTCGACGTCGACCACGGCACCTACCCCTTCGTCACCTCGTCCAACCCCACCGCCGGCGGTGCCTGCACCGGCTCCGGCATCGGCCCGACGAAGATCACCAGCTCGCTGGGCATCATCAAGGCCTACACCACCCGTGTCGGTGCCGGCCCGTTCCCCACCGAGCTCTTCGACAAGTGGGGCGAGTACCTGCAGACCACCGGCGGCGAGTTCGGTGTGAACACCGGACGTAAGCGCCGGTGTGGCTGGTACGACTCGGTCATCGCCCGTTACGCCTCCCGGGTCAACGGTTTCACCGACCTCTTCGTCACCAAGCTCGACGTGCTCACCGGCATCGGTGAGATCCCGATCTGCGTGGCCTACGACGTCGACGGGGTCCGCCACGACGAGATGCCGATGAGCCAGTCGGACGTGCACCACGCGGTGCCGATCTACGAGACCATGCCCGCCTGGGACGAGGACATCTCCGGCTGCCGCACCTTCGAGGACCTGCCGGAGAAGGCGCAGGCCTACGTCCGTCGCCTCGAGGAGCTCTCCGGCTGCCGCATCTCCTACATCGGGGTCGGCCCGGGGCGCGATGAGACCATCGTGCTGCATGACGTTCTCGACTGACGAACCGCTCCACAGGCTGGGGGACGTCCTGCACCTCGTCGACGACGGCGAGGTGACCGGCTACGGCGAGATCGCCCGTGCCCTCGGCATGCCCCGCGGTGCCCGTGCCGTGGCTCGGGCGTTGGCGTCCGGGGACCACGGTTGGGACCTCGCCGCACCGGTCATCCCGGTCGGCAGGACGCGGGGACGCGCCGGGCACAAGGTCTTCATCGTCCCGGAACTGGGGGAGGGCGAGGACTCACGCTCAGCCGGACTGGCTCGCCGCGCGGTACCTTTCACCCGCGACGGTCAGGACCTGTTGATCCCCTGCCGACTGTGCCTGGACGCGGGGGAACTGGGCGAGCGACTGCAGTGGGGGTAGTGCTCACCTGCGGTAATGCCGAAAATGTGACCGGTGATACACCCCGTGCTCCAATGTGATCAAGTCTGACCATACAATTATGGTCATGAGTCTTGGTTTCCTCTTCTTTCTGCCAGCCACCGGCGGTGTCTACCGGCCCGACGGTGACCTTGTGTCGTACGCGCAGAAGATCCATGAGGGGCTCGGCGACGACATGAGCGCCACCACCGACCCGGCCTCCTTCTACGAGACCCCGGGCGACCCGCACCCTGGGCGTCCCGCTCCCCGGGTGATCACCGAGCTGTCCACATGGGTCAACGACCACTGCGACCTCGGCGGGGCTGATCCCAGTGAGGAAGGGGCCGGTCGTTTCCTGGGGGTCTCGGAGTTTCCCGTGGAACCGGTACAGGACACCCTGCACTTCGGTGTGCCCTACTCCCTGGCGGACAACACCGGCGCAGCCCTGCAGGACAAGGCTGCCGACCTGGGCCTGTGCATGATCGACGACATGGAGATGTTGTGGGTCAACTCCACCGGCATCGACCGGGGGCTGCGGATGCGCTCCTCGGTCGGCACCGTCAGCACGCATGTCGACGAGGAGAGCATCCGCTCTGCGCTCGCCGACGACGCGGACCGCCGTGAACGCTCCGATGACGGCATCCCGTATGTCGTCATCGACACCGGGCTGCCGGAACAGTCGTCCCCGTTGGCCGGCACCCCGCTGGAGCATGTCCGTTTCGTGCAGGCGGCGTTGCTGGGCAATGGCTGGGTCGCCGAATACCGCTCGCGGCGCACCCACTTCCGCCGTCACCCCACCAATCTGGAGGACGCCGCGGCCGACCTCGCCGCATTCGCCGACGGTGACCCCGGGTTCCTGTCGCGGGGATGGGAGGACGTCACCGCGGAAACGGTCCAGCGGTGACCGTCACCAGTGTGGTCGCTGATGTCGACACCGGCATCGACGATGCGCTGGCCCTGGTGTGGTTGGCGGCCGAGCAGCGGGCAGGGCGTATCGACCTGCATGTCACCACCTCGGCCGGCAACACCACCGCGGCATTGGCCGCCCGGAACTCCCGTGAGGTACTGCGCGTGGCGGGGGTGCCGGACGTTCCGGTGACCGCCGGGGCCGCCACCCCGCGGGTGCTGCCGCTGACCACGACCCCGGAGACCCACGGCCCGGAGGGGCTGGGGTACTGGCGGCCGCGCGAGGAGGCCCGTTCTGCTGCGACACCCACTGCCGCGGCCGCGGTGGAGGCCTGGCGACGGGCGGAGCCGTCCCACCTGCTTGTCGCCGGTCCGGCGACGAACCTCGCCCACGCCATCGAGCATGCCCCCGAGGTGCTGGCCGGGGTACAGGTCACGCTGATGTGCGGGGCCTTCACCTACCCGGGCAACACCACGCCTACCGCTGAGTGGAACACCTGGGTCGATCCGCATGCGCTGTCCTATGCACTGTCGCATTGGCCGACGGGCACCCCGCCGCCGATGATCTGTCCGCTGAATGTCACCGAGCGGGTGATCCTGACCCCGAAGCGCCTGGCGACCTGGACCGCGGACGACTCCGAGCTCTCCTCGTTGCTGCAGGACGCCCTGCGTTTCTACTTCGAGTTCCACGAGTCGGTGGGCGTCGGTTACTGCGCGCAGATCCATGACCTGGCCGCCGCGATGGTGCTGCTCGACGCCGTGCCCGCCACCTGTGCCCCGGCGACGGTGCAGGTCGAGGCCGAGTCGGAACTGTTACGCGGCACCACGGTCGCGGATTGGGTCGGCGGCGGTGAACACTCAGACCCTGTCGGCCCGTACTGGGGCCTGCCCGCCAACGCCCGTGTCCTCACCGAGCTGGATCCGGAAGACGTCCTCAGGGAGTTTTCGCCTTCCTGATGTGTTTGCTCAGTTTCCGAAACCGGGACGAATCTGTAGTGCGCCTACTAGAATCTTGCGGTATGTCACGGAAGTGATGTCAGTCACGCCCGCCGAGAATCAGGAGCCCACCGCATGCCCGTAGCGAGTCCCCGCCCCACCATCGAGATCCCCGAGGTCAGCATCTACGACCTGCTCTTCGGGAGCCTCACTGCCGAGGAGAACCAGCGCACCGCGATCACCGACTCCGCCACCGGAGCCGTGGTCAGCTACGGTGAACTGCGCCAGCAGGTCGACCTCTTCGCCGGGGCGCTGGCGTCCCGCGGTGTCGGCGTCGGCGACGTCGTCGCCCTGCACTGCCCGAACACCCACGTCTTCGCCGTCGCCTTCCACGGCATCCTGCGGGCCGGTGCCACCGTCACCACCGTCGGCTCCCTGGGTACCGCCGAGGACGTCGCCAAGCAGGTCGCGAATTCCGGTGCCTCGCTGGTCTTCACCGTCAGCCTGCTCGGCAACGCCGGCTTCGAGGGTGCCCGCAAGGCCGGCCTGTCGGATGATCGGATCATCGACCTCGTCGACCCGGCGACCGGCCTGCAGGCCCTGCTGAAGGAGGCCAGCCCTGCCCCGGAGGTCAGCTTCGATCCGGCGACCCACATCGCCGTCCTGCCGTACTCCTCCGGCACCACCGGCGTGCCGAAGGGTGTGCAGCTGAGCCACCGCAACCTGGTGTCCAACATCGTCCAGTGTGGCCCGCAGCTGCTCGAGAACGGTCAGACCCGCGACTCGGTGATCATGTGCGTGCTGCCGTTCTTCCACATCTACGGTATGAACGTGCTGCTCAACACCACACTGTTCAACCGCACGCACATGGTCACCATGCCCTCCTTCGATCTCCCGACCTTCCTGGAACTGCACCAGAAGCACCAGATCGACTTCACCTTCGTCGCCCCGCCGATCGCCGTCGTGCTGGCGAACCACCCGCTGGTCGACGAGTACGAGATCGACCATCTGACCACCGTGCTGTCCGGTGCCGCCGCACTCGACGACAAGCTCGCCGAGGCAGTGCAGAACCGCCTCGGGGTGAAGGTGTTGCAGGGTTTCGGCATGACCGAGGCCTCCCCGGTGACCCACATCAGCTCCCGCGGTGAGACTCCGTTGGCATCCATCGGCCTGCCGGTGGCGAACACCGAATGCAAGGTGGTTGACCTGCGCGACCCGGACTTCGCCGAGATCCTGCCCCCGGGCAACGAGGGGGAGCGGTCGGACTCCGGTGAGATGTGGGTCCGTGGGCCACAGGTCATGCTGGGCTACCACAACAACGAGGAGGCCACCGAGATCACGCTGCTGCGTGACGGCTGGCTGCGCACCGGCGATATCGTGGAGTATGACTACGAGGGCAACGTCTACGTCATCGACCGGGCGAAGGAGCTCATCAAGTACAAGGGTTACCAGGTTGCCCCGGCCGAGCTGGAGGCGCTGCTGATCACCCACGAGTCCATCGCCGACGCCGCGGTCGTGGGTTACCTGCGCGCTGAGGACGGCGAAGAGATCCCGCGGGCGTTCGTGGTTCCGCAGGCTGGGGAGGACGGCGCGCCGGTCGCCGTGGACACCGAGGTCCTGATGGAGTGGGTCGCCGAGCGGGTCGCACCGTACAAGAAGGTCCGCCTGGTGGAGATCATCGACGAGATCCCGAAGTCCGGCACGGGCAAGATCCTGCGTAAGAACCTGCGGGACGTGCCGGTCAGTTCCTAGCGCGGACCCTGCGCCCCGCCCCCACGTCCCCGTAGGAAATCCCCACGCCCAGAGGTACGCTCTCACCCCCTAGCGCGTACCTCTGGGCGTGGTTATTTCTGCTCGGAGGTGTCGGAGGCGTCGGTGGCGGCTGCGCTCTCCGCAGCACCCTCGGTGTCCTCGGTCTCTGCGTCCTCCGCGTCCTCCACAGCATCGGTGTACCACTCGGTCAGTGCGGGGTCGTCACTGTCGAAGTTCGCGCGGGCCCCCTCCTCGGCCGGCACCTCCGCCACACCGAAGACGAAGTCATCGCCGTGCTCGTCGATACCGCGGCGGACACCCCTGGTCAGGGCGGTACGGGTGTAGGCCCGGCGGATCGTCGACGGAATATTGCCGAGGTTTTTCGCCCAGGAGACCATCATCCCGATGATGATCAGGGCGAACGGTAGCGAGCAGGCGACCATGATCGACTGCAGTCCCGACAGCGCGTTCTCCCCGCCGGCGAGCAGCAGGAAGATGGCGATCAGGCCCAGTGCGGCACCCCATACGATGGTCACCGGCTTGGTGGGGGCGGCGCGTCCGGACTGGGACATCGACCCCATCACGACCGTCGCGGAGTCCTCGGCGGTGACGAAGAAGATCACGTACCAGGCCACGGAGATCAGGGACGGGACGAGCACCACCACGGTCACGAACTGGCGGATGGTGCAGCCCTTGGAGATCTTGGCGATGAACATGCCGACGAACGGCGACCAGGAGATCCACCATGCCCAGAAGAGCATGGTCCAGGCGGTGACGAACTCGGACTTCACCTCACCCTGGCTGGCGTTGACTTCCAGCATGGCCAGCAGGTTCTCGAAGAAGGCGTAGATCGAGGTCGGCAGCAGATCGAGCAAGAACAGCGTCGGGCCGGTGATCAGCACGAACAGTGCCAGTCCGACCACCAGGCCCATGTTGATGTTGCTCAGCAGCATGATGCCGCGTTTGATGCCGGTGACCGCGGACAGGATGAAGATGACCGTCAGGACGGACATCGCTGAGCGGATGGGCGTACGGAAGAACTACATTTCGGTGTACCGGCAACGACTCCTTGATGCCGAGGTGATCAGGGCAGCAGGCCCCGGATGGATAGAGTTCACCCTGCCCGGCCTGAGGGACTATCTCCGGGACCACGCGGCTACCTTGGTCCGCTCGCGCCGCGCGTATCATCACCTGCATGACTGAACTGAGCCCCTTCCCCGACGGTGCCGTGGTGCGTCCTGCCCGCCCGTCCGATGTCCCCGGCATCCTGGACTGCATCCGTGCCCTCGCCGTGTACGAGAAGGAACCGGACGCGGTGGAGAACACCGAGGAGATGCTTGCCGGGACTCTCTTCGGGGAGAATCCGCAGGCCTTCGCCCATGTCGTGGTGAAGGACGAACAGGTCCGCGGCATCGCCCTGTGGTTCCTGTCCTACTCCACCTGGACCGGACGCCACGGCATCTGGCTCGAGGACCTCTACGTCTATGAGCGCTTCCGCGGCTCCGGCTATGGCACCGCGCTGCTGTCCGCGCTCGCTGCGATCTGCGTCGAACGCGGCTACAGCCGCCTGGAGTGGACGGTGCTGGACTGGAACGAGCCGTCCATCGCCTTCTACCGCTCCATCGGTGCTGTCCCGCAGGACGAATGGACCACCCAGCGTCTGATCGGCGACGACCTGGCCACCCTCGCAGGGCGCTGACGATCATGTCCGCAAAGACTCCCGCAATGTCCCCCTCTGACATGCCGTACACCGAGGTGCTCGACCGGGTGACCGGTCCGCGCCGCGCGGAGGCTGACGACCTGGTCGCTATGATGCGGGAGGTCACGGGAGAGGAGCCGGTGGTGTGGGCCGGCCGGATCATCGGTTTCGGAATCGGACGCTACCGCTACGAGTCCGGTCACGGCGGCACTGTACCCCTGGCGGCCTTCGCGACGAACGCCCGGCAGCACACCGTCTACCTGGGCGGCGGTTTCCAGGAGAAGTACCCGAAGCTGCTCGGGGAGCTTGGGCCGCACCGGGCAACGACCGGATGTCTGCACGTCACGCGACTGTCGAAGGTGGACGCCAGCGTCCTGCGCATTCTCGTCGAACGCACGGTGCGCGTTGCCAGGGCGGTGGACGCCGCGGTCGACGACGACCAGGAACCGAGCTGAGACTGCAGCTCGCGGAGACCCCGTGGCTCCGGCATGCCTGGCTCCTGACAAGGAACACAATCAGTGCAGGTCGGCCTCGATCCAGGCATCGATTTTCCGCCACCAGTGGTACAGCCAGTCGACCCGGTCCGTGTAGGTGGCCGGGATGTTCTTCGGGGGCACGTACCAGCCCTTGACGTGGAGCGTTTTCTCGATCGGCAGGGCCTTCCATATCTCACCCAATGACTCGAACTTGTCGAGGCCGGTGTGTGCGACGAACACCACGCCGGCATCGGGCCGCGCGTCGATGGCGGCGAACAGACCGCCGGGGCGGGGAGCCAGCACATTCGTCATTCCCGCCGCCATCTCTGCGTGGTCATCGGCGCCGTCCTCGGTGAGTTGCTTGATCCGTGCGAGGCGTCGACCTTGGGTGAAGTTGCCGCCCTCGGGGAAGACGATCAGTGTGTCCCCGTCCTCCATGGCCGCGGACATGCTCGGCGTACGGCCGCAGTCGCTCAGCGAGCTGCTCGGCAAGCTGGAGTCCGCCGGACTGGTCGAACGACGACGGGACGACGGTGACCGCAGGACGGTGATCGTCGAGATCACCGAGGACGGTCGCGTGGCCACTGCCGAGACTCCCGAGACGGACGACCCCTTCGACGTCCTCAGCGACGAGGAGCAGGAGCAGCTGGCCGTTATGCTCGACAGGGTCGGCGCGTCCCTGCGTGCGAAGTTCCCGGACCGTGATGGCAGGGGAGGTCGTGGCGGCGGACGCGGCGAGCGCGGCGGTTACGGTCGCGGCCACCACGGACACCGCGGCCACCGTGGCCACGGCGATCACCCCGGCACCATGGAGATGACCATGATCTGGGGCCGTCGCCCCCGATTCGCCTAGTCGCCCCCACGCAAAAAGCCCCACCGAGGTGGGGCTTTCCTCATACGCGGGAAGAATCAGGCGTTCACGGTGGCGCGAGCCTTCTCGGCCGCGGCGACGAGCACCTTCAGCGCGGCGGTGGTCTCCTCCCAGCCACGGGTCTTCAGACCGCAGTCCGGGTTGACCCACAGCTGGCGTGCCGGGACGGCCTCGAGGGCGTCGGCGAGCTGCTTGTCGACCTCGGCCTGGTCCGGCACGCGCGGGGAGTGGATGTCCCAGACGCCCGGGCCGACGGCCAGCTCGAAGCCGGAGTCCTTCAGGGCGTGCAGCACCTGCATGCCGTTACGGGAGGCCTCGATGGAGGTGACGTCGCCGTCCAGGTCCGCGATGGTGCCGATGAGCTCGTTGAACTCGGAGTAGCACATGTGGGTGTGGATCTGGGTGACGTCCTCGACGCCGGCGGTGGCCAGGCGGAAGGAGCCGACGGACCACTGCAGGTAGTACGGCTGCTGGGCGGCGCGCAGCGGCAGCAGCTCACGCAGGGCGGCCTCATCGACCTGGACGATCTTCGCGCCGGCGTCCACCAGGTCGTCGATCTCGTCGCGCAGGGCCAGGGCGACCTGGTCGGCGGTCTCGCCGAGCGGCTGGTCGTCACGGACGAAGGCCCAGGCCAGCATGGTCACCGGACCGGTGAGCATGCCCTTGACGATCTTGTCGGTGAAGGACTGTGCGGTCTTGAACCACTCGACGGTCATGGCCTTCGGGCGGGTGACGTCACCGAACAGGATCGGGGGACGCACGCAGCGGGAGCCGTAGGACTGGACCCACGCCAGGTCGGTGGAGTGGTAGCCCTCGAGCTGCTCGGAGAAGTACTGCACCATGTCGTTGCGCTCGGGCTCACCGTGGACGAGCACGTCGAGGCCCAGGGCCTCCTGACGCTCGATGACGTCCTTGATCTCGGCGACCATCGCGTCGTGGTACTGCGTGTCCGAGAACTCGCCGGTGCGCAGCTTGGCACGGGCGGCACGGATCTCGGCGGTCTGCGGGAAGGAGCCGATGGTGGTGGTCGGCAGCGGCGGCAGGTCCAGCTCGCGCTCCTGGACCTCACGACGCTGGTCGAAGGGGTTGCGGTGGCGGTCGGCCTCGGTGATGGCACCGGTGCGCTCGCGCAGCGCGGCGTTGCGGGTGCGCTCGGAGTTCTTGCGGGACGCCACGGCGGCCTCGGCCTCGGCGACAGCCTCGGCGTCACCCTCCTTCTCCTCACCACGCAGGGCGCGGGACAGGACGGCGACCTCGGCGACCTTCTCGGCGCCGAAGGCGAGCCAGCTACGCAGCTCGGAGTCGTCGTCGAGGCTGGTCTCCTGGGCGAGGGAGTAGGGGACGTGCAGTAGCGAGGAGCTGGTGGAGACACCGACCGGGCCGCGGGCTGCGAGGGCCTTGAGGGTCTCCAGGGCGCGGGCCAGGTCGGTGCGCCAGATGTTGCGGCCGTCGACGACGCCGGCGAGCAGCTGCTCGGAACCGTTCCAGGACGGCAGCAGGTCAGCGTCGGCGATGTTGGTCTCGTCGGACTGACGCTCGTCGGTGCGGCCGGTGACCAGGTCGACACCGAAGGCGGCGATGCCGGTGCCGGTGAGGGTCTTGATGGCCAGGTCGCCGTCGCCGAAGTAGGTCTGGACCAGCAGGTTCAGGTCGGTGGCGGCAGCGAGCTTCTCGTAGCCGGCGCGGGTGCGGGCCAGCAGGTCGGCCTTGCGGTCGGAGTCCTTGTCGACGTCGGTGACCAGGTAGGGCTCGTCGAACTGGACCCAGTCGGCGCCGCGCTCGGCGATCCGCGGCAGCAGGCGGGCGTAGGCCTCGAAGACCTCCTCGAGGTGGGTCAGCGCGTCCGAACCGTCGGTGGTGCGGGCCAGGGCCAGGTAGGTGAGCGGGCCGATGAGGACCGGACGTGCCGCGGTGCCACGGGTGAGCTGGTCGCCCAGGTCGGCGAGCAGGGCGGCGTCGTCGAGGCGGAACTCGGTGTCGGCGGCGAGCTCGGGGACGATGTAGTGGTAGTTGGTGTCGAACCACTTGGTCATTGCGGAGGCCGGGAGCTCGGCGGTGCCGCGGGCGGCGGCGAAGAGACGGTCGACGAAGGCGGGCAGTCCGTCGTTGCCGTGGTCGTCGATGTCGGCCACGCGGGCCGGCAGAGCGCCCAGCAGGGCGGAGGTGTCGAGCATCGAGTCGTAGAAGCTACGGCCGATGGTCGGGACGGAGTCCAGGCCCTCACCGGTGAGACGGTCGGCCTGCTGGTTGACCAGCTGGGTGGCGACGGTGGCGAGGTTGCGGCCGGTGGTCGCGTCCTTCCAGTAGGTCTCCAGGGCCTTCTTGAGCTCGCGCTTCGGGCCGATGCGCGGAACCCCGGCGACGGTGGCGTTGATCTGTGCGTTCACGAATGATCCTTCACGTGTGGATGTACGGTTCTCGCCGTCGGTGCGAGACGTCACGCGCGGATTGTCCCTCCCCGGGCACACAAAAGCCCCGGGACGTGGACGGCGCAGGCCACAGGTGTGGCGGGCGGGTCCGCACGCTACAGGACGGCTCACATGTGTGGGTGTGTCCTGCAGGTTCGACCTCGTCCGGGGCTCCAGGAGGTCAAACTCGACTCTCGTCGACTGCTTCGGGCACTAGGTAACCAGTAGACCGCTTGGTCTGTCAAGCGGTTCGTGTGATTCCAGTTCACCCCCGGCGTTCAGCCACCACATATTTAGCCACCACATAGGCGGCCGTCATCGCGAACGAGAGCGTGTCGTCCCCGGCCCTGTCGAAGAATTCCCGTTCAGCTCGTTCTTGCACGTCAGCAGTCTGTGCCAGGAAAGCCCGACCAGCAGTTCCCACGCCACCGGACACGCCCCGCCACAGGTCCGACGGTGTGACCTCCCAGTCCCAGGGCAGCGACCTGGTAGGCCAGATCGTCACCGCGGCGCGACCGCCCGGACGCAGCACGCGCGCGATCTCGGCCATGCCGCGTCTCGGATCGGGGAGATTGTTGACCAGGAAGTTCGCGGTGACCACATCGAAGGTCCCCGACCCCAGCGGCAACTCAAGCGCTGAGGCCCGGTAGGTCGCCGCCAGCGGCACCCGCTTCCGCGTCCGCGCGACCGTCCCGGAACACAGTGTCCCGAAGGACACCTCGTAGGACTCGGCAGGAAAGGTCATGCCGCAGACGCTACCCGCCTGTCTTGCCCCTGGCGCGTCGACTCGGCACAATGTGACAGGTCACCGCCCTGCGCATCCCCGAGGTGACATACGGGAGCGCGTGGGCCATTCCACCTGCCCCAGGAGCCCTCGTTGCGTCCGCTGTCACAGTCCCTGCGTATCGCTCTCGTCTCGATCGCCGTCGTCATCTACGTGGTGACCTGGCTCTACCTCGTCCTCAACCAGCCTGACGACTCCGACTTCACCTCCATGGCCGATTCGGCGTCCACCACCATCGCCCTGGTCGGATTCCTGGTCCCCACCATCATGGCGCTGATCGCGGTGATCCCCACCTTGCCGGTGCGCACCCTGGCGCTGATGCCGGTCGCCCTGGTGCTGAATATCGTGGTCGGTCAGGTCGTGGGCACCATGGGCCTGCCGCTGCCGCTGTACCTCGACTCCTTCGGTACCGTGCTCGTCGGTGTGCTCGCCGGACCAGCCGCTGGCCTGGCCACCGGCGGTCTCTCGGCGATGGTGTGGGGCACGTTCAACCCGACCATCATCTGCTTCGCCGCAGGCTACGCCCTGTTGGGTCTGGCCGCGGGCCTGGTGCGCAAGCTCTTCGAGTCCTCCTGGTGGAAGGTCGCCCTCGCTGCCCTGGTACTCGGTTTCTTCTCGGCGCTGGTCTCCGCCCCTGTCGCCTCGTTCATCTTCGGCGGTACCGCCGGCACCGGCACCGGTCTGCTCGTCAGCTTCTACCAGGGCCTCGGTGCCTCGCAGACCACCGCGGTGTTCCTGCAGTCGTGGACCTCCGACCCGCTGGACAAGCTCATCGTCTTCCTCGTGGTGTGGGTGGTCGCCCGCTCGCTGCCGGAACGTTCGCGCCGCACCTTCGCACCGGATGACGCTGAGCGTTCTCTGGACCGGAAAGCCGCGCCCGACCGAGTATGAGCCCACTGACCCCGCTCACCGCTGCGGCGTGCGCGATCATCACGGTGATGGTCCTGCACGACGTGTGGGTCTCGACCGCCTTCATCGCCCTTGCCGTACTCCTGGCTTTCGTCGGACGCCGCCACCGCCGTGCACTCATCGCCGGGCTGGTCCTGTCAGTGCCGGCGTTCCTGTCGTATCTGCTGATCTACGTGCCCTTCGGTGATGTGGAGGTCGCCCGGTTCCTGATTCCGATCACCTCCGACGGTGCGGCGGTCGCCACCGGCCTGGGCCTGCGCTTCATGGCGATGACCTGCGCCGGACTGGTGGTGGGCAGTTTCGTCGACGCGGACGCGCTGATGCGTCGGTTGCAGTTGTCCGTCCCGGCGCCATTGGTCTACATGGTCGGCACGGTGGTGCGTCTGCTGCCGATGGCGCAGCAGCGGTGGCGGACGATCCGGCAGGTCCAGGCGTCCCGCGGGGTGGACGTCGACACCTGGCGTTCCCGTGGCGCGACCGTCCTTCCGCTGGTCGTCGGCCTGATCGACGATGCCGCCCAGCGCGCCCGGCCCCTGCAGCGCACCGGCATCGGTGAACCGGGCCCGCGCACGCTGCTGCTGCCGGTGCCGGATTCCCTGGTCCAGCAGGTGTGTCGCTGGCTGATGATCGCCGGAGTCGTCGCGGTGCTCGTCCTTGCTGCGGTGGTGTAGGACGCCGCTCTGTTCGATCGCGTTAGAATCACCGCATGTCCGACAGTGTCTTCCCCGCGTTGATGGCGGTTCTGATCGGTGTGGCGGCGAGTGCGGTGCTGTTCATTCCCTTTGTGACGCTGAGTTACCGTCGTCGTGGTCGACCTGGGGGCGGGCAGGACGCTGCTGTGGGCCGCGGCGCTGATCTACTTCTGGGCGATCTGGTCGTACCTCGTCGGCACCGGGGTATGGCGCCCCCCCAGGACGCAGGTGAACCGCGCCCTGTCACCCGCGGAGGACGTCTTCTCGCGATGCTCTGCGACTGGCTCGGGTTCACCTTGGTCAGCGTGTCCGTGCCCGTCTCCGTACAGCTCGTCCCGGGCATCGGGTGGGTGTCGTGGCTGTTCGCGGTGGTGTGCATCGTCCTCGTGTTCGTGACGCAGCAAGGCAGAGACCTCCCCGGCCTGGTCAGTGGGCAGGAACTCGTCGACGCACGGCAACGCTAGAGTCTCGGCAGGACCTCCGCCACCGACCCGATGACCTCCCCGGTGGCCTCCTTCACTGCATCCGGCGACCAGGGGAAGGAGAACGCCCGGTCAGCCACCGCGTGCATTGACAGGTCGTTCCAGGAGTCGCCGAAGCTGATCAGCTCCACGTCCTCGCGCGGCAGTGCCAGGTGGTCGACAAGCCAGTCCAACGCCGCGCCTTTGGACGCACCGACGGGCAGCACGTCGACGAAGTTCTGGTTCACCACGCACCCCACCTCGTATGACGCGCTGATCTCCCGGTGGATCCGATCGCGCAACTCCTCGTTGTCGGGAATCCGCACCGGCACGCCGACGAATTGGGCGCCGGTGAGCGTGTCGATCTCGGCGATGTCCATGTCCAGGAAGTCGGTGAGGACCGAGGTGGGCGGCTCATTGTTGATCGTCGAGCTGAACCGAACGTCCCGGCCACCGAGCATGGTGCCGTAGACGGAGATGCCGTCGATGCTGGAGAGGTGCTCCACGATCCGGCGCACCATCGCCGGGTCCAGGGTCGAACGGTGCAGGACGTCCCACCGCTGGTCGGTCAGCACAGCACCGGTGAAGACCGCGGAGTAGTCGAAGCTCAGGTCGTAGTCCCGCAGGGCGAATTGTGTGGCGGAGAGGGACTTGCCGGTGGCGGCGACGGCGAGGTTCCCGGCGGCCTGCCAGTCGTGGATGGCGGCCAGCGTGTCTTCGGCGATGCCGTCGTCGAAGAGGATGGTGCCGTCGAAGTCAAAGGCAGCGATCTTCATGCCTGCAAGCCTAGCGACCGAGTCCCGCACCGCGCGTACGCTGAATCCCACCACACATCCACCACGAATGAAAGGAATCACCATGCCGAAGCCATCCGTCAGCGAAGCAAGCGCCCACTGGGAAGGAAGCCTGTTCGAGGGGTCAGGCAGCGCCACCCTGGAGACCTCCAAGGTCGCCACCTTCGACACCAGCTGGAAGGCCCGCACCGAGGCCGGTGCCGGGACGACCAACCCCGAGGAGCTGCTCGGTGCCGCGCTCGCGTCCTGCTACACGATGCAGTTGTCCAACGGGCTGGCCGAGGACGGTCACCCCGCCACCACACTGGATGCCCGCGCCGCGGTGACCTTCGACCCGTCCAGGGGAGGGATCACCGGCATCACACTCACCATCAGCGGGGACGTGCCCGGTATGAGTGCCGAGGACTTCCGGGAGAAGGCCCGCTGGGCCAAGGAGAATTGCCCGGTCTCCACCGCCCTGAAGTCGGTGCCCAAGGAACTGCGCTTCGAGTAGCGAACAGTCATGAGCACACCGGAACAGCCGCTGGTCCTGGCGGTCACCGCCTGCCCGACCGGCATCGCGCACACCTACATGGCCGCCGAGAACCTGGAGGCCGCCGCCGAGAAGGCGGGCGTGCGCGTCCGCGTGGAGACCCACGGCTCCATCGGTGTGGAGAATGCCTTCACCGACAAAGAGATTCAGGACGCTGCCGCCGTCGTGATCGCCGCCGACATGGCGATCGACACCTCCCGCTTCGTCGGGAAACCGTTGGTCTCAACCGGGGTGGACGACGGGATCAAGAAGCCGGCTGAGCTGCTGGAGAAGGCGTTGAGCGCGCCTGTCGCGGCCGGCGACGAAGCGGGCGGTATGTCGGACGCTGCGTCCGACACGGCGTCCCACGACGACCGCCCGTTCCTGCGCAGGTTCGGCGACGACCTCTACCGTGCGCTGATGAACGGCGTCTCCCACATGATCCCGTTCGTGGTCACCGGCGGGCTGATGATCGCCGTCGCCCTGTCGATCGGCGGTGAGCCGAGTGCCGAGGGCCTGGTGATCCCCGAGGGCTCCTTCTGGGACACCGTGAACCAGCTCGGCGGGCTGGCGTTCTCCCTGATGGTGCCGGTGTTGTCCGGCTACATCGCCATGGCCATCGCCGATAGACCGGGCCTGGCACCGGGCTTCATCACCGGCCTGGTCGCCGTCACCGGTGACCTGTACGGATCGGAGGCGGACGCCGGGTTCATCGGCGGTATCATCACCGGTATTCTCTCCGGCTACATCGCCCTGGCGATCCGCAAGATCCCGGTGCACAAGTACATCCAGCCGATCTGGCCGATCATCGTCATTCCGGTGCTGACCACCCTCATCGTCGGTGCGCTGTTCATCTACCTGCTCGGCCTGCCGATCGCCAACCTCTTCGAGGCGATGACGGATTGGCTGGAGGGACTGCAGGGTTCCTCGGTGCTGCTGCTCGGTGCGATCATCGGCGCGATGATCGCCTTCGACATGGGCGGCCCGCTGAACAAGACGGCGTTCCTGTTCGCCGGGGGTCTGATCGCCACCGGAAACGCTGCCCCGATGGGCATGGCGGCCGCGGCCATTGCCGTGCCGCCGCTGGCCGCCGGGGTGACCACACTGGTCGCCCGCCACCGGTTCAACAAGTCGGAGCGGGACTCCGGTATAGCCGGTCTGTTCATGGGCTTCTTCGGTATCTCGGAGGGCGCGATCCCGTTGGCGGTCGCGCGTCCGCTGCAGATCATCCCGGCCAATGTCATCGGTGGCGCGGTCGCTGGTGCGCTGGCCGGCCTGTTCGGGGTGAAGGACAATGTGATGCACGGCGGGCCGATCGTCGCCGTCCTCGGCGCGGTCGAGGGCATCGCCTGGTTCTTCCTTGCCCTGGTCGTCGGTGTGGTGGTCACCTCGGCGGTGTCGCTGCTGCTGATGGCGGTGACGGTCGGCGGTAAAGGCAGTGACAACGGCAACGACCACGGTAAGGACACGCCGTCCGACCTCATCGACGCCGATACCGTGGTGCTGACCAGTACCGCCACCGACCGGGACGCGGTGATCCGTGCGCTCGCTGGACAGGCGGAGAAGCAGGGACGTCTCGACGTCAGCCCCGTCGTCGACGCAGCCTTGGCACGCGAGGAACAGTCCACCACCGCGGTGGGCAACGGTGTGGCCATCCCACACGCCCGCAGCGGTGCCGTGAGTGTCCCGACACTCGCTTTCGCCCGGTTGCAGACGCCGGTGGAGTGGGACGCTCCGGACGATGAACCGGTCGACCTCGTGTTCCTCATCGCGGTACCGGAGGATGCGGGTGAACAGCACCTCAAGATCCTCGCGAAGCTTGCCCGGGCCCTGATGAAGGACGATTTCCGCGAATTGCTGCGGTCTGCGTCGTCCGCGGAGGACGTCGTCGACCTGGTGAAGGCTCTCGGTGTCGAGGACGTCGGTGCCGTGCATGCGTGACCAGTGAAAGTGTCCGTCGAGCCGTGTACTGTCATGGGTGTCAGACCTTTCGACCTTGGTTGAAGGTACTGCACATAAAACAGCCCCGGAAGTGCTTCCAACACTGCCAGGGCTGCCCGAGCGCCAACGTGCCCGGCCTCTTCGGTTCAGGCTCCTACCTGAACCATCCGAGGATGTCGGTTGCGATATCTACAACCTCGCTTGCCACTGTGATGCCGATCAGGACCGTGGCGGCGAGGTTCTTTCTATCGCGACCGGGCTGGACACGGACGGCGATGCTGTATTCCGTTCAAGCACCGACCGCTGCGGACAACTTCCTGTCCGAACGGCATGGCAAGCTTGCAGGGAGACCTCACTGACGGGGTCGTCAGGAGGAACATCAGTCAATGCCACGACCGCAGCACCGCCCGGGAGTTGTTCCCGCCGCCGACGGCGAAGCGCTACGCAGCCACCTCTTCGGTATCCGCTGGCCGCTGTTCTTCCAGGCCTCACCGACCCCGCCGTCCCGCAACCCGGTCGACTACGACGCGGACACCACCCCGGTCCAGTTCATCTGGCGCATCATCTTCGCCGCCCGCCGATTCACCATCCCCGCAGCGTTCCTGCTGGGGCTCAGTCAGGTCGCCGGAGCGTTACTGCCCGTCGCTGCCGGTACCGCGGTCGACTCCGGTATCGCCACCGGCAACTCCGGCCAGCTCGTCCTCTGGTGTGCCGCAGTGATCGCGCTGGTCGTCGTGAATTCCATGACCACCCGCTACGGTTCACGCTGCGGCATGTACGGCATGCAGACCGTCCAGCACCGCCTGCGCATGACCGTCACCGAACGCCTGCTGCACCCGGCCGGCATGAAGAACCGCACCCTGGGTGGTGCACAGCTGGCCGTCGCCACCGGCGATGTCTTCCGCGTCTGCGCCACCATGCAGCTCGGCGTGTACCCCGTCGGCGAACTCGTCGCCATCACCGCCGGTGGAGTCGTCCTGTTCACCATCGCCTGGCCACTGGGACTGGCCGTGCTCATCGGCGCCCCGTTGATGATGTGGATCATGGCCGTGGCCGGGCGCCCCATGCAACGCCGCAACAAACAACAACAGGCCCGGGTCGCCGCCGCCACCGGCCAGGCCGCCGACCTGATCACCGGCTACCGCACCATCAAGGGGCTACGCGCCGAGGAGAACTCCACCGCCCGCTACATCACCGTCAGCCAGGAGGCACTGCAGGGTGCACTGACGTTGCAGAACTCCCGTGGGATCTACTTCGCCTCGATGAACGTGGTCTCCGGCTGCCTCGTCGCCGGCCTGGCCGTCGGTGCCACCGCGATGGCATTGGACGGCCAGTTGAGCGTCGGTGAACTCATCGCCGTCGTCGGTGTCACCCAGTTCATGATGGGCCCACTCGCCGGACTGCCGCGGTCCATCGGCGCAGTGTGGGCCACGGGTGTCGCCTCGGCCTCCCGGGTCCTCGACCTGCTGAACACGCCGTACGACGTCCCGCCGCGCCACAGTGACGCGCAGCCACCAGCCGATCTCGGAATCACCGCCGTCGACATCACCGTGAACCCCGGCGAACGCGTCGGCATCCGCGCCTCCGGCGCCCCGGCCCGCGAGTTCGTCGCCCACCTTGCCTCCGGTGACGAGGGAGTCGTCCTGCACGGCGACGGGCAGACGGTCACCGCAGCAGATGTTCCGCTGGAGCTGTACCGGCGCAGCGTCCTGGTCACCCCACACGCCGCCGACATCTTCGACGGCACCGTCACCGACAATCTCGCCCCCTCGGCCGCGAGCCCCGCGGCGATGCAGCACGCACTGGTCGCGGCGTCCTGCACGGACATCCTCACCGCCCTGCCGGACGGTGCGGACAGCCGCGTCGGCGAATCCGGCACCCGGCTCTCCGGTGGGCAACGCCAACGCATCGCCCTGGCCCGGGCCCTGGCCGTCGAGGCGCCGGTCCTGGTGCTGCACGACCCGACCACAGCCGTCGACGCCATCACCGAACACCACATCGCCGAGGGCATCGCCGGCATGCGTGCCGGACGCACCACCCTCATCGTCACCGAATCTGCCACCCTGCTGAATTCCTGCGACCGGGTGGTGACGCTGTGAAAACGAACACCGACACCGACACCGACACCGACATCGGCGACCGCCTACCCACCGCCACCGGCCCACGCACCGCCCGGGTGCTGTGGCAGGAACTCACCGGCCGACGCTGGATGCTCGTGGTCTCCGCGATCATCGCCGCCGTCGCCGCCGGCATCGAACTGATCGCCCCGGCCACCCTCGGCCGGGTCGTCGACGACATCACCGGCGACGACGACGGTTGGCCGCTGTGGGGTTACGCCGTGGCGATCATCGGCTCCATCGTCGTCGGCGGGGCACTGCAGATCGTGGGCGTGCTCTTCGCGAACTACTGCTGCGAACGCGTGCTCGCCGGGATCCGCGAACACCTCGTGGCCACCGCACTGCGGTTGCCGCAGCAGCGCGTGGAACGCAGCGGCACCGGCGACCTGATCAGCCGGGCCAGCGACGACGTCGCCCAGGTGTCCAGGGCACTGCAACAGGTCGTGCCGGTGCTGTCCTCGACGGTGTTCACCGTGCTGCTGACCGTGGCCGGGATGAGCGCCCTGGACTGGAGGTTCGGGCTGATTCTGGTGGTGATGCTGCCGGTGTACTGGCTGGCGCTGCGCTGGTACCTGCGTCTCGCGCCGCCGATGTACGCCGCCCAACGCATCGCTTTCGGCACCCGCGCGCACCACGTCCTCTCCTCGCTGCGCGGCATCGACACCGTCACCGCTTTCGGGCTGGACGACCTGCACCAGCAGCGCATCGGACGTGCCTCCTGGGCAGTCGCCGGCTGGTCACTACGCGCCCGCACCGTGGTCTCGATGTTCAACTGGCGGATCGACGCCGCCTTCGCCGTCGCCGTCACCGTGGTGCTGGTCATCGGCTTCGTGCTGGTGGACGGCGCTGCGGTCACCGTGGGTGCGGCGACCACGGCGGTGCTGTTCTTCCTGCGGCTGCAGGGGCCGATACGGGCACTGATGAGCGTCATCGACACTCTGCAGCTGGCCACCGCATCGCTGAGCCGGATCGTGGGGGTCACCGACCTTGCACTGGACGCAGGACGCCCCGGGCCCGCAGTCAGCGACGCGGCCGGACTCACCGACGTCAGTTTCTCCTACACCGACGGCCCACAGGTCCTCCACGACGTCACGGTGCACATCGCACCCGGCGAGCACCTGGCGGTCGTCGGCACCACCGGTGCCGGCAAGACCACGGTCGCCTCCCTGCTGGCTGGGGTGCACACCGCGGACAGCGGCGAGGTGACCGCTCCAGCGAAAACCGCGCTGATCAGCCAGGAGCCCCACGTCTTCGCCGCCACCCTGCGCGACAATCTCGCACTGGGCACCACCGATGTCACGGACGGGCAGATCATCGCCGCGGCCACCGCTGCGGGTGCCGAGGATCTGCTCGCGCAACTGCCCGACGGCCTGGACACCGATCTCGGTCCCCAGGGCTATGCGCTGACCACCGCGGATTCCCAGCACATCGCCCTGGTGCGGGTGCTGCTCGCCGACCCGGACCTGGCGATCCTCGACGAAGCCACGGCCGAAGCAGGTTCGGCACACGCCCATGTGCTGGACGACGCCGCTGCCGCCGTCCTGCAGGGACGCTCCGGTGTGGTCATCGCCCACCGCCTGAGCCAGGCCGCGGCCTGCGACCGGATCATCGTCATGGAACACGGGCGGATCATCGAGGACGGTACCCACGAGCAGTTGCTGGAGTCTGGCGGTCAGTACGCCCGGTTGTGGGCCGCGCAGCATGCCGGGTGACGGTGTCGCATGTGCTGTGCAAAGTAGACAAGGAACAACCCCAGCGGTGTTGGTTCACCGCCAGGGCTGCCCGAGCACCAACGTGCCCGGCCTCTTCGGTTCAGGCTCCTACCTGAACCATCCGAGGGTGAATCAACCAAGACAACCACCTCCTTCGCGCAGCGAGGAGGGCGGCCATGATCGACCGCACCGTCTCGCACTCTATAAGGCGGCTCGGACATGAACGATGCCCCTGGTAGCGTCACCTGCATGATCGACCGCTTCTACTGGGCGGCCTCCGGGGCAGGCCTGTCCGAGCACGCCTGGGCCACCGCCGAAACCTCCGGCGCCGCCTGGGTCGGTAACGACGCCTCCTCCCACCTCTCCCTGCTGCGCTCCACCGTTGTCCAGGAACTCGCCTTCGGCATGGAGCAGCAGGGCGTTGACCCGGAGACCATGGCGTCCCGCATCGAGGCGGCACTCGATGTCTGGGATCTGCGGGCCGTCGCCGAGCGGGAACCCTCACGCCTGTCCACAGGGCAGACGCGCCGGGTGGCCATCGCCTCAGCCCTGCTGCGTGACCCCGGCGCGCTGGTCCTGGACTGTCCGACCGACGGGTTGGACGCCGCGGCCGTGGAGATCCTGCGCACCACCCTCAACCGTTTCGACGGGGACGTCACCGTCTACGACCGGGTGCGCACCGCGCTGGCTGACGATGCCGCCGCGGAACTCACCCTCGACGGCACTCCCGCCGCAGCCCCGGCACCCCAGGTCGACCATGCCCCGGTACCCGGTCAGGGGAGCGTCCTGACCATGGATGCGGTGACCGTCACCCGCGGCCTCTTCACCGCCGGCCCAGTGACCATGCGAGCTGCCGGCGGGCAGGTCACCCACCTCGCCGGGCCGAACGGATCCGGCAAGACCACCCTGATGCTGGCCACCCTCGGTCTGCTCGACAACCAGGGCGAGCTGGACGCCCCGACGACCGGTTGGGCGCCGACCGGGATGGACGCGGCGTTCTCGAAACGCACCGCACTGCGTGAACTCGCCGTCGGCACCGACGCCGCCCACGCCGAGGCCGCGCTGGTCTGGGTCGGCCTGGAGAAGTGGCGGGACGTCCACCCCTTGGACGTCCCCAGCTCGCCGCGACGCATGCTCGCCGTCGCCGCAGCCCTGGTCCGCGGGCCCGGCCTGCTGATCCTCGACGAACCGACCGTCGGGTTGGACGCCGAGGGCTACGCCTGGCTCGCACGCGTCATGCGCGGCTATGCGGCGGGGGAGTACCACGCCGCCCTGCGCGCGGCCGGTGTCGAGCCGCTGTGGGACGAGGGCCTCCCGGCCGTCCTCTGGTCCTGCCACAACGTCACCTTCGCCGCCGCGGTCAGCGATGCCGCGGTGCAGTTGGCTTGACCCTCACGCAGCGTCAGGGAGGAGTATCTGGTTCATGAACACCGAATTCACCGTCAGCCAGGCCGCCGACTTCCTCGGCGTCACCGTCCGCACCCTGCACCACTGGGACGCCAAAGAACTGCTCGTCCCGGAGACCCGCACCTGGTCCGACTACCGCATCTACACCGAAGAGGATCTCGCCCGCGGCCAACGCATCCTCGTCTACCGCGAGTCCGGCGTCCCGCTCGCCGAGATCGCCGAGCTGCTCGACGCCACCGGTTCCGATGAGCGCACCCACCTGCTGCGCCAGCGCGAGATGCTCATCGACCGGCGCAAGGGGGTCGAGCGCATGCTCGCCGCGGTGGACGCCCTGATCGCCGAGGCCGACAGTGGTGTCTACACCGGCCCGGTGCCACCCCGGAGGGTCCGGGAGATCCTCGGGCCCGACTGGGACCCCGACTACCAGCGCGAGGCCGAGGAACGCTGGGGCGACACCGAGGAATGGCGGCAGGGGCAGGATGCCATGTCGAAGATGGGTGAGGCCGACTGGAAGAACATCCGGGAGGAGGGCGACCGCTTCGCCCGTGCCCTCGCCGACGCGCACCAGCGCGGCGTCCTACCTGGTTCGGAGGAGGGCAACGCCCTGGCCGAGCGGCAACGCGCCTCGCTGTCGTACTGGTACGAGATCACCCACGACCGGCAGGTGATCCTGTCCGACATGTACCTCGCCGATGCCCGCTTCCGTGTCAACTGGACCGTCGACGGTGAGGACCACACCGACTTCCTCGTCGACCTGATCCGCGCCAACGCCGCGGCACAGGGGGTGGACACCGACAACCCCACCTGGTGATTCGCCTGGTAGCGTTTCCAGGCATGTACACGCCTGACGTCATCGGAACGCCACTCGCCCCCAACGCGACCAAGGTCCTCCTGCTCGGATCCGGCGAGCTCGGACGCGAAGTCACCATCGCGCTGCAGCGCTACGGGGTGGAGGTCCATGCCGGGGACCGCTACCAGGGCGCCCCCGCCCACCATGTCGCCCACGCCGCCTACACCCTCGACATGACCGACCGAGCCGCGATCCGCGCCCTGATCGAGGAGGTCGGCCCCGACTTCGTGGTGCCGGAGATCGAGGCGCTGGCCACCGATGCGCTGCAGGAGGTCGAGGACGAGGGTGTGGCCACGGTCATCCCCACCGCCCGCGCCACCCGCCTGACCATGAACCGTGAAGGCATCCGCAACCTGGCGGACAAGGAGCTCGGCCTGCCGAACTCCCGCCACGTCTTCGCCTCCACCTACGAGGAGTTCACCGCCGGTGTCGAGCAGGTCGGCATGCCGTGCGTGGTCAAGCCGGTGATGAGCTCCTCGGGCAAGGGCCAGTCCTATGTGCGTTCCGAGGACGATCTGCAGGCCTCCTGGGACTACGCCATGAGTGGCGCGCGGGTGGCGAACCAGCGCGTGATCATCGAGCAGTTCGTGCCCTTCGACTACGAGATCACTCTGCTGACCGTGCGGTCGCTGGATCCGGGGACCGGTGAGGACGTCACCTGGTTCTGCGAGCCGATCGGTCACCGCCAGGACCGCGGCGACTACGTGGAGTCCTGGCAACCGGCCCAGATGACCCAGGCCGCCCACGAGGCCGCCCGCTCCGTCGCCGCCCGCATCACCAGCGCGCTGGGAGGACGCGGCGTCTTCGGTGTGGAACTGTTCATCAAGGGTGACGACGTGTACTTCTCCGAGGTCAGCCCCCGCCCGCACGACACCGGCATGGTGACCATGGGATCCCAGCGCTTCAGCGAGTTCGACCTGCACGCCCGGGCGATCCTGGGTCTGCCGATCGACACCACGCTGATCTCCCCGGGTGCCTCCGCGGTGATCTACGGTGGGGTGGAGAGCAGTGAGGACGCCTCCGCCGGCGCCGAGTTCCCCGCGTACTCCGGCCTGTCCCAGGCGCTGGCGGTGCCGGAGACCGAGGTGCGGATCTTCGGCAAGCCGGTCAGCCACGAGCGTCGCCGCATGGGTGTGGCGTTCTCCACCGCGGAGAACGTCGAGATCGCCCGTGAGCGGGCGAGCCAGGCGGCGGACACTGTGACGGTGTCGCTGCAGGGCGTTTCGGACGCTCCGGCCGACGCCGACGGCGAGTGGGGACGCCGCTAGTCGTCCTGTTCTAGTCGTCCGACTCGGTGTAGGCGTCCACCTCGACCTGCACCAGCCAGCCGTCGACGGGCTGGTCGGCGACCCCGATGGTGAGCACCGTGGGTTTGGTGGGGTTGTCCTCGCCGGGCAGTGGCGACGAGGACGTGGTGGTCGCAGTAGTTTCGGTGGGTTCAGCGGATTCGGACGGCTCCGCGGGCTCGCTGGTCGCCGGGGCCGAGGTGGGGGAGGTGGTCTCAGTGTCGGAGCTTTCAGGGTCCTTCGTGACCGTCAGCGCGCTGGGGGTGATCAGGCTCTCCCCGGAATCGGGGTCGACGTTGGCGAAGAAGGTGCGGTACGCACGCTGCCACCCCTCGTAGTCCGCACCGTCCGGCCCGTCGGTGAGGTACACCCGGATGCTGGCGACATCGAGGATCCTGACCCCTTCGGCACTGAGCTCGTCGTTGATCTTCGAGAGTACTCCGAGTGCCTGGGCTTCGGTGGGGGTCATCCGTCGTTTGAGTGTCCCCTCGTCGGTGATCAGCGACGGATCGATGAAGCGCAGGGGGTCGCCTTCCTCGGCGTCCTCGTTCAGTTCGTCGGGGCCGGTGGCGCCGATGCGGTACAGGTCGGCGCTGGAGGGCACGGAGACCGCCCGGGCGTTGGTCTCGCTCTCCTCGGCGGAGGAGCTGAACACCGTCTCATCGAATCCGCAGGCACTGAGTCCGAGTACAAGTGTGGATCCGGCAAGCACGGCGAGGGGGCGCTTCATCTTCGGGGGCTCCGATCTTGGGCGGGCGCTGCAGGCTACCTCCACACCCTACCGGGATGTCTGTCCACCGTCGGAACCCGGATCTTGCGTCAGATTTCGCCCTGGACGGACGTCGATGACCTGCGGATTGTCCTGACCGTCGCGGCTGAACATCCAATTTATAACATACGTTCCTGTCAGCAACCTGGGCGAAATATTGCTGTCCAGTGCAGTTGTTAGTGTACGAAGTGCACCATTCGACAATGTGATCGTAAATACTCTGACGGCAGGAGAACCCATGAACGTCGTACCATCACCCCAGGCAGGTGGCGAGGTGGCAACCCCACTGACCCGTCGTGAACGGGCCGGGTTGGCGTTGCAGTTCTCGGGGAGGATCAACCGTGCAGAGCTGGAACTGGTGGAGTTCCTCGCCGGGGTGCCGGCAGATCACCGTCTGTCATCCGCGGAGGTGATGCGCCGGCGACGTACCGCCGAGTCGCACCGCTACGTCCACGCCGCCGAGATCGCCGAACGGATGCCGGACCTCTTCGCCACGTTCCGGGCGGACGGCCGTTACTCCGTGGACCACCTCGACACCCTGTGGAGCCGGGTGAACCGCCACGCCAGGGCACTCCGGACCTCCGACCCGGCCACAGATGTTCTCCTGGACGTCCTCGATGCCGCAGTGGCTACGGCGATTCGTGACTGGGTGGACCGGACCAACATCACTGCGATCACAGCCTTGTCCGATGTCGCCGATGAGGCGCTGGTGGCGGTCGCCCCGCTGGTGGTGGCGCAGACCGAGGAGCGCGAAGCAGAGGAAGTACGGTTGACCCGTCAGGGGACGAAGTTCGTCCTGGATTGCGGCACCGAGGTCATCGCCGAGTCCTTGTGGTCGTCGATCAGCGACGCTGCACTGGACTGGCGGCGGGAGCACGCCACGCAGGACGCCGCAGTGCCGGACGGGGATGCGCCGGCTGCGGCCCCGACGATGAGCGAATGTCGGGGCGAGGTTGTCCTCGGCATCCTCGGCGGACGCATGGAGCAACTCTCCGTGACCGTCAACATGTACACCCAGGAAGGTGCCGGCGGATACCTCACCGGAATCGGGTGGGTCTCACCGACGACCGCGGCCACGCTGGCCGGGATCGCCGAGCAGGTCCGGAACCTGCCGGAACGTGCCGAGGTTCCGGCGACAGCGTCCTACCGTTTCACCACGGTGCAGCGGGCACTGATCGAGGGGAGGGACGGACGGTGCCGATTCCCCGGCTGCTGCGTCCGGGCCGACCGCTGCGACCACGACCACCTGGTGAATGTCAACACCCACACACTAACTAATTCATCCCACCACCCACACCCAGATAACCTACACACATGCACACCTACATCTACTGCCGCATCAGCAGCGACCCCACCGGCCGCAAAGCAGGCGTAGAACGACAACAACACACCTGCGAACAGTACGCACAACAACACGACCTAACCCCCGTGACGGAAGTGTTCACCGACAACGACATCAGCGCATACCACAAGCACCGCCCCGCCTATCAGCAGCTACGCGACCGCCTCCAACAACACCCAGGCTCACGCGTCATCGTCTGGCACAGCGACCGCCTATACCGCACCTCACGCGACTTAGAACCCTGGCTCACCCTCGCACAAGAAACACGCACCACCCTCTACGCAGTCAACGGAGGGGGAGAAGTAGACCTCACCACCGCCTCCGGCCGCATGAACGCACGCATCCTCGTAGATGTCGCCACACACGAAATTGAGCACACCTCCGAGCGCGTGAAACTATCGAAGGCCCGCCTCCGCGAACAAGGCCGGTGGTCTGGCGGAAGATACCCCCTCGGCTACATGCGCAACCCCGACCCCAACCCAGACTCCCCCCGGATCATCCCCGACCCCGAACGTGCCCCCATAGTCCGGGAAGCCACCCGCCGCGTACTCCGAGGCGACACCATCATGGGACTAACCAACACGCTCACCACACGCACACCAAGCGGAGCAAAGATACGCGCCGTCACCATCCGCAACGCACTACGCGCACCGACCATCGCCGGACTCATTACACACCAGGGCGAGGTAGTCGGCACAGGGAACTGGGAACCACTCATCACCCTCGACGACTGGCACGCACTACAGGACGAACTAGACAGACGCAGGGGAGACGACAAAGGCAACAGCAAACACCAAGGACGCACACGCAACTGGCAAGGCGCAGGCGTGTACCGCTGCGGTAAATGCGGTAGTCCACTACGAACCGGACCGAACGGAAAGAAACGCAAAGACGGCGAAGACCCGAAAAGGACAGCAACATACGTATGCATGGAGTGCCACAAGACCAGACGACAGGCAGGACCGCTGGACGACTACATCAGCACCATCATCTGCGCATACCTCGCACGCGAACGCGTACAACCACAACAACACGACGACGACACGCAACACATCGAACGACTACACGCCGAACGCCGCAGGCTAACCCACAAGCGCGACCGACTCACCAGCCTGTTCATCGACGACACGATCACAGAAATAGAACTCGCACAAAGCAAACGCGAGATAGCTGAACGCATCGACACCATAGACCGGGAGCTAGCACGACACCGCACCAGCAACCCACTGGCAGCACTCACAACCGCCGACGACATGCGCGCACACTGGGACCAAATGCCAGCAGACAACCGCGCCACCATCATCGACACACTAGCCACCGTCACACTAATCAAGTCACCCCCAGGGCCGAAGTTCAGACCCGAGTCCGTACAAATCGAATGGAAGTAGAACACCCCGAAACTTAGGACACCCTGGCCACCCTTCCCTCCTCGGTGCCTATCGCCCTCCGGTTGGCGTTCACGCTCCGTATGAGCAAGCTACTTCCATAAAACGGGGGGGAATGACCATAGGCCCCCGAAAGTCGCCCCACGGCCCGTTACAGCGCCGCTACGGGCATACCTCAGGGGCGGTAACCTAACCAAATAATCGGGCACCCCGAATCACTCCGGGACACCCTGTTACGCGGTCAGTTCACCTCATAGAACGGGTGGCACACCTTCCCCGTTCGCTCCCACTTCTTCCCCATCGACATCATGATGGGCGGGATACCTTCCGGCGTGGCCGGCCGCACTCCGGTCTCTCGCCACTC
>DWVP01000017.1 GCA_019120175.1 Candidatus Corynebacterium faecigallinarum | reverse complement strand
CCCGAACTCGCCGTCGCCACCACCCAGCAGCTCGCCCTCGACGCCGGCGCCACCCTGTGGGACGACACCCGGGTCGTCGCCGTGGAACCGGGGGAGGGGCAGGGCGGCACCACCGTGATCCGTGTGGAGGGTACCGACGGGCCGGTCGAGGTCACCGCCGGCAAGGTCATCGTGACCAACGGCTCCTGGGCTGCCGACCTGTACCCGGATCTCGCCGAGCACGTCACGGTGCACACCATCCCACTGACCTGGTACCTCCCGCTGCAGATCACCGACTTCCTGCCGGAGAACCTGCCCATCTTCATGCGCGACATCACCACGTCCGACGGCACGGTGTGGCACTGCTACGGCGCCCCCAGCCTCGACGGCTACAGCGTGAAGATCTCCCACGGCGACTTCAGCGGCGCAGCCCCCACGCCCGACGGCCTGGAGGACCTGCGCACCGGCGTGCTCCCCGAGGTCCTCACGAAGGTCTTCGCCGAGCGTTCCTCCGCCTTCTTCGACGGGATTCTCGATGACCCGGTGCGCATGACGCTGCACCACGACGGTTTCACCGCCGACCATGCCCCGATCCTCTCCACCGTGCCCGGGTCGGACGGTGCGGTCACCATCGCCACCGGCATGAGCGGCAACGGGATGAAGTTCGCACCCATATACGGGCGTATCAGTGCCGAGCTCGCGGTGACCGGTGAGTCGCCGTTGCGTCCCGCCTCCTTCGACTACCCGACCGCGGACGCACCGCGCACCCCGAAGGACAACCACGTCACCAACATCAGCCGCGTCGTCAACGCCGACACCGCCGACACCCTCGCTACGCACAGTGCCTGAAAGGTCCCTCCCTCATGTCCCAGCACACCTCACCAGCGACGACAGACAAGACAGCCGCCGCACCCACTGACTCCGCCACGAACCTGTCCAGCGGCACGCTGACCACGTCCTCCATCGTCTTCATGGTCATCGCCGCGGCCGCCCCACTTACCGTCATCGGCGGCGCCCTGCCGATCGGCATGGCCACCGGCAACGGTGCCGGCTACCCCACGATGTACGCCGTGGGCGCGGCCATCCTTATCCTCTTCTCCGTCGGCCTGACCACCATGTCGAAGTTCATCGACGAACCCGGCGCCTTCTACTCCTACGTGGAGACCGCCTTCGGCCGACGCCTCGGCATGGGCACCGCCTACCTCGCCCTGCTGACCTACACCGCCATCCAGTTCGCCGTCTACGGCTTCCTCGGCGCCCAGCTCTCGCTGCTCGTCGAACCGCTGGTCAGCATCCCCTGGTGGGCGTTCTCCCTGGCCACCGCCGCAGTCGTCGGCTACCTCGGCTACCGCAGCATCGAGCTGAGCTCGAAGGCACTGGGCGTGCTGCTCATCGCCGAGATCGCCATCGTCGTGGTCATCGACATGGTCGTCGCAGGACGCGGCGGCGCCGACGGGCTCAACGCCGATCCCTTCCTCCCCGAGAACATCTTCTCCGGTTCCATGGGCGTCGGCCTGATGATGGCCATGGCCGGTTTCATCGGCTTCGAGTCCACCACCGTGTTCCGCTCCGAGGCCCGCGACCCGGACCGCACCATCCCGCGCGCGACCTACATCTCCGTGGCCATCATCGGCCTCTTCTACACCGTCTCCGGCTGGGCCATTGTCCAGGCGTGGGGTACCGATTCCGTGCTGGACGCCGCGACCAGTGACCCGGACGGCATGATCGCCACCACCGCCGAGAACTACCTCGGCACCTGGGCCGGCCCGGTGGTCGAGGTCCTGCTGCTGACCAGCCTCTTCGCCTGCGTGCTGTCCTTCCACAATGTGCTGACCCGCTACCAGCACGCCATCTCCCACAAGCGTGGCCTGCCGCGGAAGCTGCGCGCCGTGCACCTGACCTACCGCTCACCGCACATGTCGTCCATCGTCCAGACCAGCACCATCGCCATTCTCACCGTGGTCTGCGCGATCATCGGCATGGATCCGGTGGCCGAGATCTTCACCTGGTTCTCAGGCCTGGCGACCTTCACCATCGTCATCCTGATGCTCATGGTGTCGGTGGCCGTGATCGTCTACTTCCGCTCTCGCCCCGAGCTGAAGCTCTCCGCGTGGAAGAAGACCATCGCCCCCGTCCTGGCCTTCCTCGGACTGGCCACCGCCTGCACGATCATCGTCACCAACCTGCCGGTGCTCGTCGGCGGCAGTCAGACGGTGGCGCTGGCCCTCGCCCTGTCCGCGCCGGTCGCCTTCATCACCGGTGTCGTCTGCTCCACCTTCGTCCCGGAATACGACGACAAGGTCATCACCCGGAACATGGAGAAGCGGATGACCAGGGACGCTGGAGACACGTCCCGCTAGAGCGCCCCGACCAGCTCCGCCACGCGCTCGGCGGTGCCCCACGACAGGGTCACACCGGCGCCGCCGTGGCCGTAGGCGGCGATGACCGGCACGCCGTCCGGCAGTCCGCCGGGCACCTCGTCATCGGTCAACTGTCCCAGCCGGATCGCCGTGCGTCCCGGACGCAGCCCCGCGCCATGACCGAGGATCGGCAGTTCCTTCAACTCCGGGACCAGTGCTTCTGCGCGGTCCAGGATCACCTCGGCGGTCTCCACGTTCGGCTGGTCGTCCCAGGAGCCGACCTCGGAGATCCCGCCGACCACCACGTCCTCGCCGCGCGGCAGCACGTAGACCTGCGCCTCGACGTCGTCGGTGTCGGTGATCCACTCGGTCAGCTTGTTCTCGCCCTCGCCGTTGGCCATCAGGATCACCTGGCCACGGATCGGGGTGACCTGATCATCGCCGCCGAGCAGTTCGCCACCACGGATGCCGGTGCAGAGCACCACCGCATCAGGACGCTCCGTCGGCCCGGCTTCGGTGACCAGCGCGTCCAACGACTCCACGGTGCGCCACGTGAAGGCAACCCCGGCGACGCGGCAGGCGTCCATCATCCAGGCGAGGTAGGCGGGTGAGTTGATCATCGGCAGCGTCGCGGCCACCCCACCGGGCACCAGCTCGACAGAATCGTCACCCAGGACGTTGACCACCGGGGCGATCCAGTCGTGGTCCGGCGGGTCCAGGCGCTCGCGTACCGTGCCGCGGGTCATGATCACCGGCGGGACGTCATCATCGAAGTCGATCTCATCCCTGGCCTCTCCGGACGCCTCCGCCTGCTCGGCCAGTTCGGCGAGCTCGGTGAACCGAATCAGGGAACGCTCCAGCAGATGGTCCGCGAGCTCGGATTTCTCCGAACGGTAGGGGAACCACAGGCCGCCAGCGAGGCTGGAGACCGTGTCGCCAGGGCCCCGGTCTGCGACGACCGTGACCTCGTGGCCGGCCTCGGCAAGTTCATGTGCGCAGGTCAGTCCGATGACTCCGGCGCCGATGACGGTGATTCGCTGTGTCATTTCCCCATTGTCCCATCGTCAACCAAAACAATCCGCACTGTTGTGTCGTTGTCTACGTCA
>DWVP01000016.1 GCA_019120175.1 Candidatus Corynebacterium faecigallinarum | reverse complement strand
TGTCGACCAAGATCCATGTCGGTGTCGACGGGGCTGGCCGACCACTGTCACTGGTCGTCACCGGTGGGCAACGCAATGACGGGGCGGTGCTGCGTGAGGTCATCGAGGACCTTCGTGTGCCACGGGTCGGTGGAGGTAGGCCACGCACCACCCCGGATGCGGTGATCGCTGACCGGGCTTACCCGTCGAGGGGAACCAGGGACTACCTGCGCGGTCGGGGGATCAAGGCAGTCATTCCAGAGAAGTCCGACCAGGTTCGCGGCCGGAAGAGCAAGGGCTCTGCCGGTGGCAGGCCGCCGGCGTTCGATGCGCAGGCCTATAAGGGTTGCAATGTGGTCGAGCGGGCGTTCAGCAAGGTCAAGCAGTGGCGAGGGTTGGCGACCCGGTACGACAAGCTGGCGGTTGTGTACCGGGCAGCTGCGGTGCTGTCGACGATTGTTGCCTGGCTGGCCTCTTTAGGAGACACGTCCTAGACCCGGTCCTGCGGCGCTTGATGGATGGCAAAGCCCCCACTGATTGGATCTTCAGTGGGGGCGAGGGCCAGGCGCTCCGATCGTCGCGGGTGGCGGTGGCTGTGAAGCGTGTCGCGGTGGCGGCTGATGCGGAGCGGGTGCACTTCCATGCGCTGCGGCACTTCTTTGCGTCGGGCTTGATCACCGCCGGCCGGCCGATCCATGAAGTGTCTGCGGTCATGGGGCACAGTAGCGCAGCGATGACGCTGAACGTGTACACCCATGTCCTCGACCGGAGCTGCGCGGGGATGCGGGATGCAATCTCCGCGGCAATCGGGCGCGGGATTTCTGCGGGATCACGGCACCTGCGTGTGGTGCCGGATACCGGGTCTTAGCTGGTCAGGCTACGCGGTGGCGTCGAGCGGGTTCTTGACCCAGCTCATCAGGTCGCGCAGCTTGGTGCCGGTGACCTCGATCGGGTGCTCGGCGAAGTCGGCGCGCAGCCCCTCGAGCTCCTTGTTGCCGCCCTCGACGTTGGCGATGAGACGCTTGGTGAAGGTGCCGTCCTGGATGTCGGTCAGGATGTCCTTCATGCGGGACTTAGTGTCGGCGTCGACGACGCGCGGGCCGGAGAGGTAGCCACCGAACTCGGCGGTGTCGGAGACCGAGTAGTTCATGTTGGCGATACCGCCCTCGAACATCAGGTCAACGATCAGCTTGAGCTCGTGCAGGCACTCGAAGTAGGCCATCTCGGGCTCGTAGCCGGCCTCGACCAGGACCTCGAAGCCGGTCTTGACGAGCTCCTCGGTGCCACCGCAGAGCACTGCCTGCTCACCGAAGAGGTCGGTGACGGTCTCGGCCTCGAAGGTGGTCGGGATGACGCCGGCGCGGGCACCACCGATGGCGGCGGCGTAGGACAGGGCCAGGTCGCGACCCTCGCCCTTCGGGTCCTGCTCCACGGCGATGAGGCAGGGCACGCCCTTGCCGTCGACGAACTGGCGGCGGACCAGGTGGCCCGGGCCCTTCGGGGCAACCATGGCGACGGTGACGTTCGCGGCCGGCTCGATGAGCTTGAAGTGGATGTTCAGACCGTGGCCGAAGAAGATGGCGTTGCCGTCCTCGAGGTTCGGGGCGATGTCCTCGGCGTAGACGGTGGCCTGGGTGGTGTCCGGAACCAGGATCATGACGACGTCGGCCCACTTGGTTGCCTCGGCGTTGGACAGGACCTTGAAGCCGGCCTCCTCGGCCTTGACGGCGGACTTGGAACCCTCGCGCAGGCCGATGACGACCTCGACACCGGAGTCGCGCAGGTTCTGGGCGTGGGCGTGGCCCTGGGAGCCGTAGCCCAGGACGGCGACCTTGCGGCCCTGGATGATCGACAGGTCAGCGTCGTCGTCGTAGAAAACGTCAATTGCCATGGTTGGTGTGCCTTTCAGTGGAAGGGTGCTGCAGAGTTCTCTCTGAACACAATGCTAACAGGAATGAATTTCAGGTCGTGAGATGGGCGTCCCAAAGGGTGGATGGTGTGTGGCGCGGTGGCCACACGCCATCGAGAGCGGGGTCAGAGCTTCGCCGGGTACATGGCCTTCTGGCCACGACTGACCGCGGTGACGCTGGACTCCACCAGCTCGCGGATGCCGAAGGGCTCCAGGACCTCCAGCAGCGCCTGGAGCTTGGAGGGGGTACCGGTGGCCTCGATGACCAACGACTCCGGCCCGACGTCGACAACGTGGGCGCGGAACAGCTTCACGGCCTCGACGACCTGCGTGCGGTTGGAGTTGTCGGCGCTGACCTTGACCAGCATCAGACCACGGCAGACGATGGAGTCCGGATCGTGGCGGGAGACCTTGATCACCGGGATCAGCTTGTTGAGCTGCTTGGTGATCTGCTCGATCACGTGGTCCTCGCCCTCCACCTGGATGGTGAAGCGGTTGACTCCGGCAACCTCGGTGCGTCCCGAGGCGATGGAGATGATGCTGAACGCACGGCGGGTGAACATGCCGGTGATCCGCGATGCGATACCGTCGACGTCCTCACACAGGACGCTCAGGGTGTGGACTTGAGACATCAGTTCTGCTCGCCTTCCTTGATCGTCTGGTGGATCTCGCTGGGTTTCTCGGCCGCCGAGTTCTCCTCGTCGAACAGCGGACGCAGGTCGCGGGCGTACTGCACCTCGTCGTTGGACGCACCGGCGGCGATCATCGGCCACACCTGGGCATCCTCACCGACGATAAAGTCGATGACGACCGGTCGGTCGTTGATCTCGCGGGCCTTGGCGATGACCTCTTCGACGTCGTCTTTCTCGGTGACGCGGAAGCCGGCACAGCCCATGGACTCGGCCAGCCCGACGAAGTCGGGGAGGTAGCGCTCGCCCGGCTTGAGGTTGGTGTGGGAGTAGTGACCGTCGAAGAACAGGGTCTGCCACTGGCGGACCATGCCCAGGTTGCCGTTGTTGATCAGGGCGATCTTGATCGGCAGCCCCTCGACGGCACAGGTGACCAGTTCCTGGTTGGTCATCTGGAAGCAGCCGTCACCGTCGACGGCCCAGACCTCGGTGTCCGGCGCGGCAGCCTTCGCGCCCATCGCGGCAGGCACGGAGTAGCCCATGGTGCCCAGGCCACCGGAGTTCAGCCAGGTGCGCGGCTTCTCGAACTTGAGGAACTGTGCGGCCCACATCTGGTGCTGGCCCACGCCGGCGACATACACGGCGTCGGGGCCGGCAGCCTCGGTGATCTTCTCCAGGACGAACTGGGGGGCGAGCTTGCCGTCGTCCGGCTCGTCGTAGCCGGGCGGGAAGTCCTCCTTGAGCCCGTTGAGGTACTCGGTCCACTTCTCGGTGTCCGGCTTCCCCAGGTTCAGGTCGGTCATGGTGCGGCTCAGCGCACTCAGCACCTCACGGGCGTCGCCGACGATCGGAACCTTGACGTCGCGGATCTTGCCGATCTCTGCCGGGTCGATGTCCGCGTGGATGACCTTGGCACCGGGGGCGAAGGAGTCCACGTCACCGGTGACACGGTCATCGAAACGGGCACCGAGGGCCAGGATCAGGTCCGACTTCTGCAGAGCGGCGACTGCGGGGACGGTGCCGTGCATCCCGGGCATGCCCAGGTGCTGCGGGTGAGACTCGGGGAAAGCACCGAGTGCCATCAGGGTGGTGGTCACCGGAATGCCGGTCTGCTCGGCGAAGGCCAGCAGTTCGGCATTGGCGTTGGCCTTGATCACGCCACCGCCGGCGTAGATGACCGGCTGCTTGGCCTCGGCGAGCAGGCGCGCGGCCTCCTCGATCTGGCGGGAGTGCGGGGTGGTGACCGGGTGGTAACCCGGCAGGCGGTAGGTCGGCGGCCAGACGAAGTCCAGTTCGGCGTTCTGGACGTCCTTGGGGATGTCGACGAGCACGGCACCGGGGCGTCCGGTACTGGCGACGTGGAAGGCCTCGGCGATGGCCGCGGGGATCTCCTCGGGACGGGTCACCATGAAACTGTGCTTGGTGATCGGCATGGTGATGCCGCGGATGTCGGCCTCCTGGAAGCCGTCGGTGCCCAGCAGGTGGGAACCGACCTGGCCGGTGATGGCCACGACCGGCACGGAGTCCATGTTGGCGTCGGCCAGCGGGGTGACCAGGTTGGTCGCACCGGGGCCGGAGGTGGCGATGCAGACGCCGACCTCACCGGAGACCTGGGCGAAGCCGGTGGCGGCGTGGCCGGCACCCTGCTCGTGGCGAACCAGGATGTGGTTGAGCTTCTCGGAGCCGTAGAGGGCTTCGTAGAGAGGCAGCACCGCTCCGCCGGGAAGACCGAAGACGACGTCAGTCCCCAGTTCCTCGAGGGAACGGACTACCGCCTGGGCACCGTTGATGCGTTCGGGACGCTTACCGCGGCCGGACGCAGCAAGCGTGGCGGGACTGGGGTGTGGGCGAGAGGTGTCGTTCACCGTCCGTGCACTCCTTTAGATGGTCATGTGTTGTGGATGGCCGACTGTTCCAGATTCCTTGTGAACCAACTACGCCCCCGCTACCCGGTGCAGGCCGGGGCGGGGGCGCCAGATAAGTTCCGCGAGGTGACCGCAGGGGCTCTAGCGCCCGGCGGATACAAGAATCAGGAACGTCGTCATGACAGGTGATACTAGCCGACGGTCCGGCACCGGTCAACGAAAATGCGAAGATTTTTCCCACCCGCTGATACCCCCAGTCCCACAGAATGGACGCGAGGTGGAGTCGATCCCCCTTTTTCAGCGAATCCCAATCCGGCGGGGCTATCGTCGGCGCCATGGATTTCAGCTACTTCTTGTTCCGGGTGTGGGAGTGGGTCATCGCGCACGGACTCCCCCTCTCCGCGCTGCTGATCATCGGCATCCTGATCCCCCGCCTCGGCCGACAGGCGTCCCGGTGGGTCAGTCAACGATTCGAGGAGGATGAGGAGTCCGGCAAGGCCAGTCTTGCCCTGGTCGGCGCCCTGGTCTACATCCTCGAGATCGTCGCCTACTTCATCCTCATCCTCGTGGCGTTGTCGAACCTGGGTGTACCGCCCTTGGGCGCCGCCGTGCCAGCCACCGTGGTCTCCGCGGCCGTCGGTTTCGGTGCGCAGAACATCATCGGCGACTTCCTCAACGGCTTCTTCATCATCTCGGAGCGTCACTACGGCGTCGGCGACATCATCACCTTCGACGACACCGGCGATGCCCTGATGGGCACCGTCGTGAAGCTGACCCTGCGCACCACCCAGATCCGCACCTTCAACGGCGAGCTGGTCACCGTGCCCAACAGCAAGGCCACGGTGACGATCAACTACTCCAAGCAGTGGGCCCGGGCAGTCGTCCAGATCGACCTCCCCTTGACCAAGGGCGAGTCAATGACGGACCTGGTGGACAAGGTCTCGGAGTCTGCCCACGACGCGGTGGACGCCGCCGGAGTAGCCGATGACATCCGCGGCGAAATCACCATCCTTCCGGCCCGCAGCATCACAGCCCCGACCGCGGCCGGACTGCCGTGGACGGTCGGCATGGAGATCAACGTCGCCACCAGTCCCGCCCTGCAGTGGGCGGTGGAGCGGGCGATCCGCACCAACATCATCAACACCTTCTGGGACCGCTACCAGTCACCCGGCGAGACCAGCAGCGTGCTGGAGGCCGGCCTGCCACTGGCCGGGGCGGTGTCCGCCCGGGCTGCCGCCCAGGAATCTGCCCGGGAATCTGGCCGGGAATCTGCCCCGGAATCCGGACAGAAGCCTGACGACACCTCCGCCTTCGACGCCTCCAGTGACACACAGAAACTCGTCAACGCCGCCACCGCCGGCGGCGATCCCCACACTGATCAGGCGGAGGAACTCGACGGCGCCGAGAGCACCGACACATCCACCGATGAAACGGTTGTGATGTCAGCCACCACCGGTGGTGCCGAAGCGACCGCAGCAGCGTCCGACGGCGACTCTGACGCCGACTCCGGCACCGACGACGACACCCATCACGAGAACCACCCGAATGGCACAGCCCTCGACGGGCCGTACGACTCGAAGACAAAGAACGTGCTTAGCCTGGGTGGACGCTTCCGCCCCAGCACCCTCGCCCTGTTCCTCGCGCTGGCCGTCGTCGGCCTCCTCGCCCTGTTCTCCACCAACCCCGAGGACGGTTCGGCTGGTTGGCTGTCACCGGACCGCTACCGCAGCACCGGGGACACCACCTCGGTCACCGAGGAGACATCTACCCCCACCGAGGAGGCTCCGGCCGAGCAGGAGACCACCGACCCGGTGGATGAGGGCACCGACAGCCCCGCCCAGCAGCGGGACGGCGCGAACACCGACTCTGATTCCGGTTCCACCGGCTCCGACGACACCGACACCACCGGCAACAATGACGGATCCGGCAGTACCTCCGACGACCGCGGGACTGGAACCGGCATCGGCCCCCAGGACGACGGCTCCGATGGCTCCGGCAACTCAGGCAACTCAGGGAACACCGGCGACACCGCTTCGGGAGCTGCTGGAGCCAACGGCACCGGCAACACAGGCAATACAGGCGACACAGGCGACGGAGCAACCGACGGCCCGCAGGCCCTCACCGTCTCCTGACTCCCCCGGTGGCCCCGGTGACCCCGAACCCCGGCTACCCGGTACCGGAGTAGTCGGAGCGTCCGATGACCTGATTAAATGGACCACCATGAGTTCCACGGGATCGCCGACCCTGCCGCACACCGTCAGAGTCGACCAGGCACACCTGATCGCCGCCGCCCTGATGTTCGCCCTGAGCCTCATTGGAGTCGCCTACTCGCCGAAGGTGTTCTTCTGGCTCCCGCTCCTGCCGCTGGTGTTCATCATCTGGACCCTGCGGTGCCGTACCACCTTCACTGAGCAGGGCATGACCGCCCGCTACCTTTTCCGTCCCACCAGGTCATTGGCCTGGGAGGACTTCAAGGCGATACGATTCACCCGAGGAGGCAAAGGCCTCGCCGTTGACCACGACGACAGCACCTTCCCCCTCCCGGGAGTTAGTTTCAATTCGCTGGTGACCCTGGCTGACGTGACTGACAGGAGGATCCCCGACCCGGTGACCCCGACCCTGGAGACCATCGACGAGAGCGTCCGGGTCGTCCATCGTGACAGCGGGGACGCCGTCCTGATGGACGAAGAGGAATACGCCGACTACGAATCCAGCCGCCGTGCCAGCTACATGGCCCGCGAGGAACTTGCCCGCCGACAGCGGGAGCGCGACGGACAGGACACCAGCGACAACGGAGAGAGCGGCAGCGGGGCCGGTGACGGCCCCGCTGACACACGGGAGAGCTGACCACTCGCCCGGGTGCCCCGGCACGGTGTAAGTTACCGCTTTGCCCCACACTGCACGACACCGAGTAAGACCCTGAGCACGACACAGATTTCGACGACATACTGCCCCGCGGACCGGGCAGCACGGCGTCGCCCCGGCCACCATTGATCCCGCCGGGGGCGCACACAACGGTCCGAACGAGAGGACGTAGGACGAGACCATGAACCAGATCCCCTTCCGGTCATCGGTGACCACCCAGGGACGGAACGCCGCCGGAGCGCGCTCGCTGTGGCGTGCCACCGGAATGAGCGACAGTGACTTCGACAAGCCGATCATCGCGATCGCGAACTCCTACACCCAGTTCGTCCCCGGCCACGTTCACCTCAAGGACGTCGGCGAGATCGTCGCCGAGGCCGTGAAGGAGGCCGGTGGTGTCGCCCGCGAGTTCAACACCATCGCCGTGGACGACGGCATCGCCATGGGGCACTCCGGCATGCTGTACTCCCTGCCGAGCCGTGAGATCATCTCCGACTCGGTGGAGTACATGGTCAACGCCCACCAGGCCGATGCCATCGTCTGCATCTCCAACTGCGACAAGATCACCCCGGGCATGCTCAACGCCGCCATGCGTCTGAACATCCCGGTGGTCTTCGTCTCCGGTGGCCCGATGGAGGCCGGTAAGGCCGTGGTCGTCGACGGTGTCGCCCACGCCCCCACCGACCTGATCCACTCGATCTCCGCCTCCGCCAACGAGCAGGTCACCCAGCAGGGCCTGCTGACCGTGGAGCAGGCCGCCTGCCCGACCTGCGGTTCCTGCTCCGGCATGTTCACCGCCAACTCGATGAACTGCCTCACCGAGGCCCTCGGCCTGTCCCTGCCGGGCAACGGCTCGACCCTGGCCACCCACGCATTCCGCCGCGAGCTGTTCAGCGAGGCCGGACGCACCATCGTCGACCTGTGCAAGCGCTACTACGGCGAGGGCGACACCTCGGTGCTGCCCCGGTCGATCGCCACCAAGGAGGCCTTCCAGAACGCCATGGCGCTGGACATGGCCATGGGTGGCTCGACCAACACCGTGCTGCACATCCTCGCCGCCGCCCAGGAGGGTGGCGTGGACTTCGACCTGCAGGACATCGACGACCTGTCGAAGTCCGTGCCCTGCCTGTCGAAGGTCTCGCCGAACTCCGACTACCACATGGAGGATGTCCACCGTGCCGGTGGCATCCCCCGCATCCTCGGCGAGCTGTGGCGCGGTGGCAAGCTTAATGAAGACGTGCACACCGTGCACTCGAGGACGCTGTCGGAGTGGCTCGAGGCCTGGGACATCCGGGCTGAGTCGCCGAACCAGGAGGCGATCGACCTCTTCCACGCCGCCCCGGGTGGCGTGCGAACCACCACGCCGTTCTCCACCGACAATGTGTGGGACGAGCTCGACACCGACGCGGAGAAGGGCTGCATCCACTCCGTGGAGCACGCCTTCACCGTCGACGGTGGCCTGGTGATCCTACGCGGCAATATCTCCCCCGACGGTGCGGTCATCAAGTCCGCCGGTATCGACGAGGAGCTGTGGCACTTCTCGGGACCGGCCCTGGTCGTGGAGTCCCAGGAGGAGGCCGTGGACGTCATCCTGAAGAAGAAGGTCCAGCCGGGCAATGTCATCGTGGTGCGCTACGAGGGCCCGTCCGGTGGTCCGGGTATGCAGGAGATGCTGCACCCGACCGCCTTCCTCAAGGGCTCCGGCCTGGGCAAGAAGTGCGCCCTGATCACCGACGGCCGCTTCTCCGGCGGTTCCTCGGGCATCTCGGTCGGCCACATCTCCCCGGAGGCCGCCGACGGTGGTGTGATCGGTCTGGTGCGCGACGGTGACACCGTCACCATCGACGTGCACAACCGCCAGCTGAACCTGGACATCCCGGACGAGGAGATCGAGGCCCGTCGCGCCGAGATGAACGCGTCGGACAAGCCCTGGAAGCCGGCCACCCGCCAGCGCAAGGTGACCAAGGCCCTGCGCGCCTACGCCACGATGGCCGCCAGTGCCGACAAGGGCGCGGTGCGCGTCCTCGAGGACGACTAGTCCTCCACCCTTTCCGCACATGCCCTGTAGGTCCACCCCTACAGGGCTTTCGTGCATCTCCGGGGGTCGACGTCAGCTACTGGACCTCCTCCTCCACGAACCCCAGTCGGTCAACTCACTGGCCGCTCACTTCGACATGGCACCTTTGAATGCACGGCAACTGGAGCCTGTCTCTGACTGGCTCAGCCCGTACGAGAAGTTCTGGCGCGGCACCCTGAAGGATCTTCGCAACCACCTGGAGAAGAACTGATGACAACGCCACACCGCCATGCAATCGAAGCGGACGAGTTCATCCCCTGCCCGAGCAACCGAATCTGGGAGGCACTGACCGACCCGGAGGAGCTCAGTCAGTAGTTCATGTCGTCCGACTTTCAACCTGAGGTAGGGCACGAGTTCAGCATTGACATGGGCAACCGGGGCACAACGAAATGCACGGTTCTGGAAGTCGTTCCGCAGGAGCTCATCCGCTACACCTGGAAGAACCCACCTCTGGACACCGTCGTGACCTGGAAACTCATACCTGAAGGGCAAGGCACGCGGGTTTTCGTCGAACACTCAGGATTCGACCTGGACGATCCGATACAGCTCAGGGCGCACAAAGGAATAGGTAGCGGCTGGAAGATCAGCATTCTCGCCCAGCTGGCCGTCCACGTACAGGACTGAAATCCCCAGCCAGAATCAGTTCAGAACGTACCTGGGTAGGCGCCTCCGTCTATCAGGACGTTCTGACCGGTGATGTAGGACGCCTGGCTCGAACACAGGAAAGCGCACGTCGCCCCGAACTCGGCGGGGTCGCCGAAGCGTCCGGTCGGGATCCCGGTGGGCTCCGGCATCGTGCCGTCACCGGTCTCGGTCAGCCGTGCGGTGGCGAACCTGCCAGGCAACAGATTGTTGATGGTTACATTGGACGACGCGAGCTGCGGTTGGCGGGCCACACCAGCAATGAAGCCGGTCAATCCGCTGCGTGCGCCGTTGGACAGGCCGAGCTTCGCGATCGGGGCCTTCACCGCCGCCGAGGTGATGTTGACGACCCGGCCGAAGCCACGCCCGGCCATGCCGTCCACGGTGGCCTTGATCAGTTCGACGGGGGTGAGCATGTTCTGGCGGATCGCGGCGAGCCAGGTGTCCTCGTCCCAGTCGCGGAAGTCCCCGGTCGGCGGTCCCCCGGCGTTGGTGACCAGGATGTCGATCTGTGGTGCGGCGTCCAGCAGTTCAGCGCGTACCTCGGGTTCCGTCACCGATCCGACGACCTCGCGGACCTCCACACCGGTGCGTCGTAGCTGCACCGCTGCCTCAGCGAGGGCATCACTCCCCCGGGCATTGACGACGAGATTCACCCCCTCGTTCGCGAGCGCTGCCGCGCACCCGAAGCCCAGCCCCTTGCTCGAAGCTCCCACCACGGCCCAACGCCCTGCAATTCCAAGATCCATGGTGCCAGCCTAGCCATGTCCCGCGGGCAGGCCCCGGGGCAGAGCCATGACGGAGTCAGGACGGGGTACTGTCCCTCCGCCGCTCCACACCGTCGAGGATCGTCGCCAGGCCGAAGGCGTAGACAGCCTTCTGGTCGGTGATCGCCTGGTACTTCTCGCCGACGGCACTGCCCACCCGCCCGGAGATCGGGTAGCTGCCCTCCGGCATGACCTCGGCAAGTACCGGCCCGTTGACCTCCCACCACTGCGCATCGCTGATCCCGGAGGTCTGCGCCAGCCGTTCGGCGTCGAGGTCGGCCTGGGCACTGGCCGTGGCATGGGCGGTGACCAGGCTGATGGTGTGGTCCATGGCGATGTCGTCGAGCCCGCAGCCCTCCAGGGCAGTGAGCTGCCATTCGTAGCGGGCGGAGATGTTCGGCCCGATCATCGGGCGGTGGCTCTGCGCACCGATCAACCAGGGGTGGTCGTGGATCTCATCCCAGGTCACCTGCGAGACGGTGCGCAGCCGATCGCGCCAGCCGTCGGAGGTTTCGGCGTCCCCGACGCTGTCGGCGGCGTCCTCGAACGTCGGTAGATCAACCCGCCCCATCACCTGGTCGACCATGAGGCCCAGCAGTTCGTCCCGGCCTGGGATGTAGGTGTACAGCGTGGCCGCCGAGGTACCGAGCTTCTCGGCGAGCCGGCGGATGGACAGCCCCGACAGGTCCGCCAGTCCGTCCAGCCCCGCCCCGTCGGCCTCGGCGATGGCGGTGTCGACGACCTCGTCGAGGGTCCATTTTTTCCTCGGTCCGCGCGCACCGGACTCCTCGCCCAACTGGTGGCGCCAGAGCAGCCGGAGCATGCGGTCAGTGGAGTTCTCAGCCATGGTTGACACCATACTCCGAACGGTGTACGTTGAAAAGCCCTTCAAGTCCGAACGCTGTTAGGAGTTTTGGATGAATGCTGCACCACCCCCTGCCCTTCATGCCCTCGACCTCGTCAAAACCTACGCCGACAAGCGCGCACTCGACGGCTTCACCCTCACCGTCGCACCAGGGACGATCCATGGCCTCCTCGGGCCCAACGGCGCCGGGAAGTCCACCGCCGTCGGGATCCTGACCACCCTCACCAGTCACGACGGTGGCACCGCCCGGGTCTCCGGGATCGACGTCTCCGACGGCACGTCGGTCCGTCAGCGGATCGGGTTGGTCGGCCAGGACGCCGCAGTGGACGAGATCCTCAGCGGACACCAGAACCTGGTGATGTTCGCCCGGCTGCTCGGCCTGTCCCGCAAGGACGCCGCCCGGCGAGCCACCGAACTGCTGAAGCTGTTCTCCCTCACCGAGGCCGCCGATCGTCCGGCATCCGGCTACTCCGGAGGCATGCGGCGCCGCCTCGACATCGCCGTGTCACTGATCCGGAATCCGGACGTCCTGTTCCTCGACGAGCCCACCACCGGCCTCGACCCGCAGGGACGCCTGGACGTCTGGGACGCGATCACCCGCGCCGCGTCCGAGGGAACCACCGTCCTGCTGACCACCCAGTACCTTGAGGAGGCCGACCGCCTCGCCGACCGGATCTCGATCATGAAAGACGGCCGTGTGATTGCCGAAGGCACCCCGGAAGAACTCAAGGGCGCACTCGGCGGCGACCGGATCGACCTCACATTCGGCCCGGACGTTGCACCGGCCGATATCCTCGCCGCCCTGAACGGCACCCGGTCCGGGGCCGATGTCACCGAGGACGACCTCACGGTCACACCGGAGAGCACGTTCATCAGCGTCCCCGCGCCACGCGGGGCCACCGATCTCACTGACACCGTGCGCGCACTCGACGTCGTCGGCATCCCTCCCAGCGACATCGCACTGCGGCGTCCCACCCTCGACGAGGTCTTCCTCGCCGTCACCGCACACCCGGACCGATCACACCAGGACCGGCCCGAGAAGGAGACAGCATGACCACCACTGCACCCACTCACCCCACTCACCCCACTCACCCCACTCAGCCCACTCAGCCCACTCAGCCCACTCAATCCACGAACAGCCTGCGCAGCGGACTCATCCTCACTCGCCGCGAACTGCAGCACTGGGCGCGCCAACCGCTGACACCCATCTTCGGCATCATGTTCACGATCATGCTGTTGCTGATGTTCGCCCTGCTCTTCGGCGGGTCCATCGACCTGCCCGGCGGCGGGGACTACATCCACTTCCTGCTGCCCGGCATGATGGCCCTGTCCATGATGTTCGGGGTCGAGGCCACGACCACGGCCATGGCCAATGACGCGAAGAAGGGGATCACCGACCGCTTCCGTTCCCTGCCCATCGGCGACACCTCCGTCGCTTTCGGCCGGGTCGGTGCGGACATGATCACCTCGACGGTCGAGTTGACTGTCCTGATCGTCGGTGGTCTGTTGCTCGGCTGGCGAATCACCGGGTCACCCGCCGAGGCCCTGCTGGCAGTCGTCCTCCTGCTCTGGTTCCGGATGGCGGTGCTGTGGATCGGCATCTACCTGGGACTGACCATCGGCCGCAACGAAGGCGCGGGCATGTTGGTCCAGGTCCTCGTCTGGCCGGTCGGCTTCCTGTCGGCGGCATTCGTCTCCCCGGAGTTCATGCCGTCCTGGCTGGAACCGGTCGCCACCTGGAACCCGATCTCGGCGACCGCCACCGCAGTCCGTGAACTCTTCGGCAACCCGACTGGCTACACCGGTGGCCTGCTCGCCGACCATGCCGTCCTCGCGGCGGTGATCTGGCCCCTGGTCCTGCTGGCGGTCTTCGTCCCGCTGTCGGCGAGGGCCTACCGTCGACTCAGCAGGTAGGACGGTCACCTGCTCCGGCCCAGGCGTCACCGGTTAGACTGGACGGCCATGGTCGACAGCACGCACCCTGACTCCGGAATGATCCGCGTCCACGACGCCCACCTGCGCAATCTCCGTCACGTGGATGTCGAACTGCCGCGGGACTGCCTGGTGGCGATCACCGGCGTCTCCGGATCCGGCAAGTCCTCCCTGGCGTTCGGGACGATCCACGGTGAGGCACAACGCCGGTACCTGGAGTCCGTCGCCCCCTTCGCCCGCCGACTGATCGCCGGGGCGGTCGACCCGAAGGTCGCCCGCGTCGAGGGACTGCCGCCGAGTGTCGCACTCGAGCAGGCCCGCTCTGCCGGCGGTGCCCGCTCGACAGTAGGCACCTTCTCCACGGTGTCGAACTCGGTGCGTCTGTTGTTCTCCCGGTGCGGTGAGTACCCGGATGCTCTGGTGGACCGGGTCGGACGCCTGGATTCCGACCACTTCTCCCCCAACACCGCCGCCGGCATGTGCCCGACGTGCCAGGGCACCGGCACCGTCCACGCCCCCACCGAAGCATCGATGGTGCCGGACGCTTCACTGTCGATAGACGACGGAGCCATCGCCGCCTGGCCCGGCGCGTGGCTGGGCAAGAATTTCCACGACATCCTGGTCACCCTCGGCTACGACACCGACGTGCCCTGGTCGCAGTTGTCCCGGGAGGACCGGGACTGGATCCTGTTCACCGAGGACAAGCCGGTGGTCACCGTCCACCCGGTGCGTGGCGCCCACCAGATCCAGCGCACCTACGACGGAACGTGGCGGTCAGTGGCGGTGTACCTTCGCGAGACGCTGGCCTCCACCGGGTCGGACACCACGCGCAACCGCGTGTTGTCCTTCATGGAGGAGTCCACCTGCCCGGACTGCCAGGGCCGCCGGCTCACCAGTGACGCCCTGGCGGTGACCTACCGCGGGTTCGCGGTCGACGAACTCAATGCGCTCTCCTTGGACGAGGTGCTCACGGTCGTGAACCGTGGGCCGGGTGCTACACCGGATACCGCGCCCGAAACTGCGCCACTCGACTCCACCGCCGAGGCCGAGCGCCTGCTGCTGGACCAGGTCGTCCCGACGCTCACTGCCGCGATCGATCTCGGCCTGGGCCATCTGAGTCTGGACCGCCCCGCTCGGACCCTGTCCGCCGGGGAGATGCAGCGACTGCGGTTGGCGTCCCAACTGCACTCCGGCCTGTTCGGGGTCGTGTACGTCCTCGATGAACCGTCGGCGGGACTGCACCCGACCGAGCGCACCGCGGTGCGGGACCTGATGCGTCGTTTCGTCGACGCCGGCAACAGTGTGATCCTCGTGGAGCATGACATGTCCTTGGTCGCAGGCGCCGATTGGGTGATCGATGTCGGCCCCGGTGCCGGCGAGCACGGCGGTCAGGTGCTGTGGTCGGGTCCGGTGGCAGGACAGCAGACGGGGTTGGCGGGCCAGGACACCCCCACCGGCAGGGCGCTCGCCGCGTCCTTCCCCACCCTGACCGGGAATGTAGATGCCCCGCGGACGGCCACCTCGCAGGTGCCGGTCCGCACCACCGAGCGCACCCTCGACATCGACACCACCGTCGGGCTCGGCCAGTTCACGGTGGTCAGCGGGGTCTCCGGGTCAGGCAAGTCGACGTTGGTCTCACAGGTACTCCCCTCGCTCCTGGAGGATGAGGGGCTGCGCACCCTGCTGATCACCCAGCAGCCCATCGGTCGCACGCCGCGCTCCACGCTGGCGACCTACACCGGTCTGTTCGACCGGGTGCGCAAACTCTTCGCGTCCACCGGGGAGGCGCGGAAGCGCGGCTGGACGGTGTCGCGGTTCTCCTACAACGTCACCGAAGGACGCTGCCCGACCTGCAACGGGGAAGGCACGATCGAGGTGGAGCTGGTGTTCCTGCCGGGCAGTTACACCACCTGCCCGGACTGCCACGGCGCCCGGTACAACGCCGAAACCCTCCAGGTCACCTGGCACGGCTACACGGTGGCCGACATTCTGGACCTCACCGTCGCCGAGGCCGGGGACGTCTTCGCCGACGAGCCGCAGATTGCCGCTGCCCTGCAGGCGTTGCATGCGGTCGGACTGGACTACCTGCGGTTGGGCCAGGGTGCCCCGGAGCTCTCCGGCGGCGAGGCGCAGCGCATCAAGCTGGCCACCGAGCTGCAGCGCTCCAGTAGGACGCGGCGACGTACCCCGACGGTGCACCTGTTGGACGAACCGACGACCGGACTGCACCCAGCAGACGTGGATCTGCTGGTCACCGAACTGCACCGCCTGGTGGACGCCGGGGATTCCGTCGTGGTCGTCGAGCATGACCTGCGGGTTGTCGCCCAGGCCGACCGGGTGATCGACTTAGGTCCCGGTGCGGGTGCCGACGGTGGACGCATCATCGCCGACGGGACGCCAGCCGAGGTTGCGGGGACGGATACCGCCACCGGACGAGCACTGGCCACGTCCTCCAGTTAACCCAGCCCCACCGCAGCCGCGGCGTGGATTGCATCGGTCAGTGCCTCCAGGGTGTCGGATTCCAGCCGCCACCGCTGCCAGTACAGCGGCACCTCGTGGACGTCGTCGCTGAGCCGGACCATGGTGCCGGCGTCCACGAACGCGGAGGCCGAGGGAACCGGGACCACCGTCCAGCCCAGACCTGCGACGACGGCGTCGTTGAGCCCTTCGAAGCTGGGGATCCGGGAAACCCGGCGACCCGGGTCCGGGGTGATGCCGTGCAGGTCGAGGATGTCGTCGGTCATCCGGTCATGCTCACCGATGATGAGCAGCGGCAGGGATCCCCATCCGGCTGTGCCGTCTGTGCCGTCTGTGTCGTCTGTGTTGCCTGTGCCCAGTTGCTCGGCAAGTGCCGGGGAGCCGACCGGCCAGTACCGCAGAACCCCGAGCGGTTCGACCTCACATCCGGAGACCGGGTCGGCGGAGGCGGTGACCACACCCATGCAATCACCCCGACGCAGCATCTCCAGGGAGTGCTGCTCATCCTCCACGGTGAGCCGCAGCGAGATCCCGCCGCGCTCGGCGATGGTCCGCAACACCGGACGGAACCACGTGCCCAGCGAGTCCGCGTTGACCCCGACGGTCACGGGGCGCTCACTGATGCGTCTTCGCAGCCGGTCCTCGGTCTCCTGTTCCAGCAGACGCATGCGGCGGGCGGCCTGGACGAGCACCTCGCCGGCCTCGGTGACCCCGACCGGGGTTCCTCGCCGGACGACCACCCGGCCGACGTCTGATTCCAGTGCCTTGATCCGCTGACTCACCGCCGAGGGGCTGACGCCCAGGCGGGAGGCTGCGGCATCGAAACTCCCCTCATCGACGACGAGCAGGAGGGTATCGAGGTGACGAGGAATCATGAAGATGATCTTACGTCAGTTCAGTTCTGCTTGTTTGGCTTCATTACGGGTGCTCCTTAGGCTCGTCAGCGTGTTGACCGCTACTCTCGCCTCCCAGTTGAATGTCGCCCTGACCGGCCTGCTGTTCCAGCTGACCGTCATCGCCAGCATCGGACCCCAGAACGTCGTCCTGCTCAAACAGGGCGTGCGACGCTGGGGTGTCGGCCTGGTCGTCACCGTGTTCATCATCGGCGACCTGCTCCTGCTGCCCCTCGGCACCGCCGGAGTGTCCGTGGTCGTCGAGAAGATGCCACTGCTGCTGGACGTCCTACGCTGGGGCGGGGTGGCCTACCTGCTGTGGTTCGCCAGCAGCTGCCTGCGCGACGTGCGTAACCCCACGCCGATCGACACCTCCAGCGGGAATCCCTCCCCGCATGACGCCCGAGACACCGTGGTGCTCCACTCCCCCGGAACTGAGTGTGGAACTGAGTCTGCCCCTGTAGTCGGGGCAGGTGCGTCCGGCAACGGTACCGGCGTTGCCACCCGCACACGCGTCCCCCTGCGCACCCGGGCGACGACCCGCCTTCCCGCCCTCGCTGCCCTACCCACTGCCTTGGCGGTGACGTTCCTCAACCCGGCGGCCTGGGTCGACGGAATCCTCGTCTTCGGTTCGATGTCCAACCAGTACGGTGATGCCGGCAAGTGGGTCTTCACCGCCGGAGCCCTGGTCGGGTCCATACTCTTCTTCATCACTGTCGGCTACGGCGCCCGGCTGCTCAGCCGACCGCTGTCGAAGGCCTCCGTGTGGCGGTGGATCAACCTCGGGATCGGTGTGCTGATGATCGCCATCGCAGCCCGCCTGGCGATGATGGGGTGAGGCGGGCCCTCACCCGGTCTCAGGTCAGAACGGGTTACCGCCGCCGACGGCGAGCCACAGTCCCGCGGCACCGCCCAGTCCGATCAGTGCGAAGACCCATGCCGAGGCCAGCGGACGGGTCGCCCAGCGGCGGGAGGTGTCCGCGGAGTAGCGTCCCGGACCCGTGAAGGTGATCACCAGGGCGACCACGCCGGTCAGTGCCCATAGCTGCGCGGTCGGCGACAGGGCATAGGGCCAGTAGCTTGCGTCGAAGGTGGACAGGGCATGTCCGGTGAGGAAACCGGACACCACCACCGCTATCGCCGCGCCCAACGGGGTCAGCAGGCCGAAGACCAGCAGGCCACCGGCGACGACCTGGGCGACCGGAATCACGATGGCGAGGATGTCGGCGAAGGAGTAGGCGGCCAGCGACTGCTCGAGGGCGCTGAGTCCGGGGTCGCCGCCGAAAGCGAACAGGGTCTGCAGGCCACGGATGATCAGCAGACCACCGACGACCAGACGCAGGATCAGCAGTCCGAAGTCGAGCGTTCCGCGACGCGGGTCTTCTGCAACGTCGGCAGCGGCCGCAGCTTCCGCCTGGGCCTCGTCCGTCACGCCGTCCTCCGGTGTGGCGCCGTCCATCTGTGTGGCCGCGGCGACAGCGCCTGCAGTGCCAGCGGCGCCAGGCTGCCCGGCAACGAACGTGGTGGTCTCCGCAGCCGGGTCGGTCACCGCCGTCGCCTGGTCGGCATCGACAGCAGCGTCACCGTCTGTCATCCGCTCGGAGGACTCCGGGACAGGTCCGCGCGACACGGTTCCCTGGTCCCACGGCGAGGCGGGGGCGTCGGCGGCACCGCCGCTCGCGGGGTCAGTGTGCCCAGTGTGCCCAGTGTGCCCAGTGGACTCAGTGGGCTCAGCAGCGAAGGCAGGGTCCGGTGCCGCGGCGAAGACCGTGGTCGCGGAGTCATCGGAGGCCGCCTCGGAGACAGGCTCTTCAGCGGGCGAGGCCGGAGCCTCCGGTTCCGGACGCCGCGGCTCGATCCGCTGCGGACGCGCCCGGCCAGCGCGATCGTAGACGTCCTGCTTCGGCGCCGGGGCACCCACCGCATCCCCGGTGTCCTCGAGTGCCTCGTCGGCCGGACTGTCGGACGCCGCCTCGGACGCTGCATCCGTCGGAACATCTGCGGAAACATCTGCGGTATCTGCCGCAGGTGCCGCAGGGGCCCCATCGACAGCGGGAGCGGCCTCGGTCGGCCCGCCGTCCTGCGGGGAGTCCGGGATCAGGTCAGTGTGCGGCGCCTCCGGATTGTCGGACAACCCCGGAATGTCCGGCGTATCCGTGGACTCAGGGGCATCCGGCACATCGATCTCGTCGAAGAGATCGGCGTCGATACCCGGGGCGCCCGGAACATCCGCAGTACCGGCGGCACCGGCGTCGTCGGCGCTGCCGGTGTCACCGATGCTGCCGGAGCCCTTCTCGGAGCCCTTCTCCGCCGCCTCGTCGGCGCCCGTGTCCAGATCCTTCTCAGGTTTCCTGTCGAACAGTCCCATGGTCTCTCCCACTTTCTCGACCTGCGACAAGGCGCATGTCCCACCGCAGGTCTTATGCGAAAATCCGGCCTTCTGTCTCACCAGCCTAGGCTAGGCGGTACGCCAAAGAGCGCAGGCCGACAAGGTATGTCGCGCCTGAAGTGCCGACGAAAGGACTCGCACCAATGGCCTACGTCTCCACCGACACCTCCGGTTCCTTCGACCGGGACATGAACTACATCGATGACCGGGTCCTCGACGACCCCACCTCCTCCTGGCTGCTGGCCGCCGGACGCTACCGCCTCATCGGGGCCCGCGCCTGCCCCTGGGCACACCGGGCGATCATCACCCGTCAGGTCCTGGGACTGGACTCTGCGCTCAGTCTGGGAATCGCCGGCCCCACCCACGACTGGAAGTCCTGGACCTTCGACCTGGACCCCGACTCCGTCGACCCGGTCCTCGGGGTAGGCCGCCTGCGCGACTGCTACCTGCACCGTTACCGGGACTACCCCAAGGGCATCACCGTGCCAACACTCGTGGACATTGAATCGAAGGCCGTGGTCACCAATGACTTCCGCACCATGGTCACCGACTTCGCCACCGAATGGGCCCCGCTGCACCGCGAGGGCGCCCCCGACCTCTACCCGGAAGCACTGCGTCCTGAGATCGACGAGATCTCCAGCCTGGTCTTCCACACCGTCAACAACGGTGTCTACAAGTGCGGCTTCGCCGGGACGCAGGAGGCCTACGAAAAGGCCTTCGGCGAGCTCTTCGACACTCTCGACATGCTCGAGCAGCGGCTGGGCACCCAGCGCTACCTCGTCGGTGAGCACATCACCTTGGCCGATATCTACCTCTACGTCACCCTGGTGCGGTTCGACATGGTCTACCACGGCCACTTCAAGTGCAACCGGTACAAGATCTCCGAGCAGCCCAACCTCTGGGATTACCTGCGGGACCTGTTCCAGACCCCCGGATTCGGAGACACGACGAACTTCCAGCAGATCAAGGACCACTACTACATCGTCCACGCAGACGTGAACCCCACCGGGATCGTGGCCATCGGGCCGGATCCAGCGGGGTTCCATGAGCCGCACGACCGTGGCAGGTTCGGCGGCTCCCCCTTCGGCACGGCGACGATCCCGTCGCCGCCGCGGAAGGAGGACGTCCGACCCGGTGACGAGAGGCTGTGAGCCAGCCTCGCCGTCAAACCCGGAGTCGGACGTCGGGTACTGCTGAGGGTGTTGCGCGCGGGCGCTGCAGGGGGTCCTACAGGGCCGCGGTGATCCCCTCGACCGACTGCTTGGCATCGCCGAGCAGCATGTCGGAGTTCTCGTTGAAGAACAGCGGGTTCTGCACGCCGGCGTAACCCGAGCCCATTGAACGCTTGAAGACGATGACCTTGTTGGCCTCCCACACCTTCAGCACCGGCATACCGGCGATCGGTGAGCCCGGCTCCTCGGCAATGGGGTTGACCGTGTCATTGGCACCGATGACCAGGACGACGTCCACGTCACCGAAGTCGTCGTTGACCTCGTCGAGCTCCAGCACGATGTCGTAGGGCACCTTTGCCTCGGCCAGCAGGACGTTCATGTGGCCAGGCAGGCGGCCGGCGACCGGGTGGATGCCGAAGGTGACGTCCACACCCTGCTCGCGCAGCTTGGAGACCATCGAGGCCACCGGGTACTGCGCCTGGGCGACGGCCATACCGTAACCCGGGGTGATCATGACCGACTTCGCGCCCTTGAGCAGCTCAGCGGTCTCCTCGATCGTGGTCTCGGTGTGCTCACCGTAGTCCCGGTCATCGCCACCGGAGGCCTCGGAACCGAAACCACCCAGGATCACGGAGATGAACGAACGGTTCATCGCCTTGCACATGACGTAGGACAGGTAGGCACCGGAGGAACCGACCAGCGCACCGGTGATGATCAGCAGCGGGTTGGCGAGCATGAAGCCCGCCGCAGCCGCGGCCCAACCGGAGTAGGAGTTCAGCATGGACACCACGACCGGCATGTCGCCGCCGCCGATCGCGGCAACCAGGTGGATACCCAGCAGCAGCGACAGCACCAGCATCACGGCCAGCAGGGTCCAGGACAGGGAGGCGTTGTCGCCACCGTTGGCGATGAAGATGCCCATACCGACCAGGGAGATCACGATGATGCCCAGGTTCAGCAGGTTGCGCCCCGGCAGGGTCAGCGGTGCGCCGCCGATCTTCCCGGAGAGCTTCAGGTAGGCCACGATCGAGCCGGTGAAGGTCACCGCACCGATGAAGATACCGAGGTAGATCTCACCGAGGCTGAAGCCGGCGGTGTCGTCGGCGTCCAGCTCGCCGATGAAGGAGTTCACACCGATGAGCACGGCGGCCAGACCCACGAAGCTGTGCAGCATCGCGATCAGCTCCGGCATACCGGTCATCTCGACCTTACGTGCCCTCGGGATACCGATGGCCGCACCGATGATCATCGCCACGGCGATCAGCAGCAGGGTGACAAGCGCGCTGTTGTAGTTGTCCGGGTCGTTCTCAGAGTTGACGACGGCCTTGACGATGGTGGCGACCAGCGCGATCGCCATACCGGTCATACCGAACCGGTTGCCGCGGGACGCGGACTCCTGCTTGGCCAGCCCGGCGAGAGCCAGGATGAACAGCAGGGCGGCCACGATGTAGGCCAGGTTGGTGATCTTGTCGGTCCATTCCAGGACGTTGGCGTCCAGCGCACCATCGGTGGTGCCGGAGCTTGCTGCGAGAATCAGCTGGTTCATGTCAGTTGCCTCCCTCGAACATGGTGAGCATGCGTCGGGTGACGAAGAAGCCACCGAAGATATTGATCGAGGCGACCACGATGGCGATGAACGCCAGCACCGCAACGGTGATGTTGGACGATCCCACCTGGAGTATCGCACCGACCAGGATGATGCCCGAGATGGCGTTGGTCTCACTCATCAGCGGAGTGTGCAGCTTATGGGTCACCGCGGTGATCACGTAGAAGCCGACGACGACGGCCAGCATGAGCACCATGTATTCATCGGCCACGGCCAGCGGGCTGACCAGGATCAGGGCGATACCAAGCAGACCGGCGATCAGCTTCCAGAGCAGGCCGGACTTCTTCGGTGCCTCCTCGGCCTCTGCCTCGGCAGCGGCATCGGCGGCCGGAGCAGCCGGGGCGGGGGCGGCGGACACCTTCACCGGCGGCGGGGGCCACAGGATGTCAGCCTTCGCGTCAGCACCGGTGGCCTCGGCAGCCTTGGTCACGGTGATGCCGCGGACGATCTCGTCCTCCAGGTCCAAGACCGGGGTACCGTCCTTGGCCGGGGTGATCAGCTTGAACAGGTTGACCACGTTCTGACCGTAGAGCTGGGACGACTGCGCAGGCAGTCGACCGGCCAGGTCGGTGTAGCCGATGATCTTCACACCGTTGTCGGTGACGGTGACCTCACCGGGGACGGTGAGCTCGCAGTTACCGCCGTTGGCCGCAGCCATGTCGACGATGACCGAACCCGGCTTCATCTTCGCCACGTCCGCCGCGGTGAGCAGCACCGGGGACTTACGGCCCGGGATGTTCGCGGTGGTGATGACGATGTCGGACAGCGCGGACTGCTCGGCGTAGAGCTTGGCAGCGGCGGCGGCCTGGTCCTGGGTCATCTCCTTGGCGTAACCGTCGTCGGACTTCTCCGACGCGGTCGGGATGGCCACGAACTCCGCACCCATCGACTCGACCTGCTCGGCAGTCTCCGGACGCAGGTCGGTGGCCTTGACCACCGCACCCATGGAGTTGGCGGTACCGATCGCGGCCAGACCGGCGACACCGGTTCCGATCACGTAGACGGTGGCCGGCGGCACTTTACCGGCGGCGGTGACCTGACCGGTGAACAGACGACCGAAGGCGTTGGCGGCCTCGATGACCGCACGGTAGCCACCCACGTTGGCCTGGGAGCTGAGCACGTCCATGGACTGTGCGCGGCTGATGCGCGGCACGGTGTCCATGGCGACGGCGGTGACATTCTGGCCGGCGAACTCCTGGATCAGCTCGTCATTGCGAGCCGGTGCCATACGGGAGATCAGGGTCGACCCGGACTTCAGGGCAGCGCGCTGCTCGGGGGACGGCGTATCGAGAGTCGTCACGATGTCGGAGGACCAGACGTCCTCGCCGACGATCGTGGCCCCCGCGGCCTCGTACTGACTGTCGGGGAAGTTTGCCTGGTCACCTGCGCCGGACTGCACGGCTACGTCGTAGCCGAGCTTGATCAGCTTGCCGACAGTGTCGGGCGTTGCAGAGACCAGGGTTTGCGGTTCCCGTGGGATACCTATGAGCAACTTCTTCGGCTCCTCTGGTGCGTGGTCGACTGGTCCGGTGTGCCAGGCGCATGGCCCCGTTTACGGTGGTCGGGGCGACATACGCCGCCGGACGTCGAGCTAAGTGAGTGAAATCACGTTGGTAAACGTCCGGTTCATTATGCACAAGACCGCGTCCTCACAACAGCAATTTCGGGAACTTTTTTATAACTTTTTCCCGTTCGCAGTGCTCACCAGCACGACTCGCTGTGATCGGCAGCATAGAGTTTCCTGCACAATCACCCCCGATTACCCCCATTCCGGCACTCAGGAATTCTCCGGACGAACATATTTGCACGTCACAAGCACTATATTACCCCCGGGAAAGTACGCAGATATGAAGCCCGGAACGTCGCAGCACCGAGTGACATTCCTCCGCACAGCAGTATTCAGCCACCCCTACGGCGCTGCTGAGCCGTCACCGGACGGCCCCACAGAGAGACGTGCCGACTGCCCCACAGCCGTCGGCACCACGCCGGCATGTAGCCGGAGCAACACCGGGATCACACCAGCACGTAGCCGGCGCCATACCGGCTCGAGCAGGGTGCGCTACCCCAGCTTCGCGGCGATGATCTGGTTGACCTGCGCCGGATCCGCCTTGCCACGGGTCTCCTTCATCACCTGGCCCACGATCGCACCGGTGACCTTCTTGTTGCCGGCCCGGTACTTCTCCACGATGTCCGGGTTGGCCGCCAGGGCGTCCTCCACGGCCTTCTCGATGGCACCGTCGTCACGGACGACCTCCAGGCCGCGCGCGGCGACGACTTCGGCGACCGTACCCTCCCCCGCCAGGACACCGTCGACGGCCTGGCGGGCGAGCTTGTTGGTCAGCTTGCCTTCCTTGATCAGACCGACGACCTCGGCAACCTGCGCCGGGGTGATCGGCAGGCCCTCCAGGTCGGTTCCGGCCTCGTTGGCTTTCTGTGCCAGGTAGGCGACCCACCAGCTGCGGGCCTCGGCCGGGGTGGCACCGGCCTCGACGGTGGAGATGATCAGGTCCAGCGCCCCGGCGTTGACCAGGTCCCGCATCTCCTCGTCCTTGAGACCCCACTCCTCCTGGATGCGGGCGCGTCGGATCCACGGCATCTCCGGTAGCGTCTCACGAATCTCCTCGACCCACTCGGACGGGGCGAGCACCGGGGGCAGGTCCGGGTCGTTGAAGTAGCGGTAGTCCGCCATGGTCTCCTTGACGCGGCCCCGGGAGGTGCTGCCGTCGGCCTCCTGGTAGTGGCGGGTCTCCTGGATGATCTCCACACCGTTGACGATGCAGGCGGCCTGACGCTGCATTTCGAAGCGCACGGCCTGCTCCACCGACTTCAGCGAGTTGATGTTCTTCGTCTCGGTCCGGGTACCGAACTCGGTGGTGCCGTTGGCACGCAGCGACAGGTTGGAGTCCACCCGCATCGAGCCCTGGTCCATGCGGGCATCCGACACCTCGAGAGCCTTGACCAGCTCTCGCAGCGCGGTGACATAGGCGCGGGCGATCTCCGGGGCACGTTCCCCGGCACCCTCGATGGGCTTGGTGACGATCTCGATCAGCGGGATCCCGGCGCGGTTGCAGTCCACCAGGGACGCGGTCGCGCCGTGGATGCGTCCGGTCGCACCACCGAGGTGGGTGAGCTTGCCGGTGTCCTCCTCCATGTGGGCGCGCTCGATCTCGATGCGCCACTCGGTACCGTCGTCCAGGACGATGTCGAGGTAGCCGTCGTGGGCGATGGGCTCGTCGTACTGGGAGATCTGGTAGTTCTTCGGCTGGTCCGGGTAGAAGTAGTTCTTCCGTGCGAAGCGGGAGTACGGGGCGATATCGCAGTTGAGAGCCAGGCCGATCTTGATGGCCCATTCCACACCCTGACGGTTGACGACCGGCAGAGCGCCGGGAAGACCCAGGCTGCAGGGGTCGACGTTGGTGTTCGGGTCGTCGCCGAATTCTGCGGAGGACGCGGAGAACATCTTGGTCCGCGTCGCGAGTTCAACGTGGACCTCCATCCCCATCACGGGGTCGAAGCGCTCCAGCACCTCGTCATAGTCCATCACATCATCGGAGTAATCGTTCACCACGGCAGTCATGTTGTCCCAGTCTAGTTCACATTGATTGAGCTGTCGGCAGCAGTGCCCGGTGCGTTCTCCGGCGCGCTGTGAGGTGCATTGCCCGCCACTCCCCGACGCTTGTCGGCGGCCCGGCACAGTGCGGCGAACACCGCTCCGGAGAGGTTGTGCCACACCGAGAAGATCGCACCGGGCAACGCGGACATCGGCTCCATGTGTTGGGCGGCAAGTCCGGCCGCCAACCCGGAGTTCTGCATACCGACCTCGATGGCCATGGTGCGGCGGGTGGACACCGGCTGGCCGGTGATTCTGCCGGCGCCGTAGCCGAGTGCAAAACCCAGGAGATTGTGCATCATCACGGCGACCAGGACGAGCAGTCCGGCCTCCAGGAGGTTGTCCCGGTTGCCGGAGACCACGATGGCCACGACGACAGCGATGGCGACCACGGATATCCACGGCAGTGCGGGCAGCAGGCGGTCGACGATACCCGGCAGCAGCAGGCGAAGGACCAGGCCGGCGACGACGGGCACGAGGACGATCTTGACGATGTCGAGTGCCATGGCGCCACCATCGAGCGGCATGTATTCGCCAGCGAGCCACAGGGTCAGCAGCGGGGTGAGAAGCGGTGCGAGCAGAGTGGACACCGAGGTCATCGCCACCGACAGGGCCAGGTCGCCACGTGCCAGGTAGGACACGACGTTGGAGGCGGTGCCACCGGGTGCGCAGCCGACCAGGATCACGCCGGCGGCGATGGCCGAGGGCAGTCCCAGGACCCAGACGACGAACAATGCGGTCAACGGCATGATCCCGAATTGGGCGATCACACCGATCAGCACCGGGAGAGGGCGCTTGACGACCAGGGCGAAGTCGTGGGGCTTGAGGGTCAGGCCCATGCCGAACATGATCAGGCCCAACAGCCAGTTGACCCAGCCGGAGGTGGCCGAGGCGAGGTCGCCACCGCCGAAGAAGCCGATGACACCGCCGATGATCACCAGGATCGGGAATCCGAGGGTGGCGATGTAGGCACTGCGGTCCTGGGCGGGGGACCCTGCAGTCGGAGAGGACGGGGAAGAAGACACGGTACGGAGCTACCTTTCACGGCAACATCGGCCACAGGGCGTGACCTGAAGTAGATGACTTTCGCGGTGAGGTACACCTTATAATCCGCCGTTTCCCTCCGGGCCACCTCCCCCGAACCCGATGACCCAATGTCTACACAAGTCTCCACATGCCTCCACACCCCCTTGACCTGTAGCCCCTCCAGGACTATAGTTAACGTACACGTTAATTAAGGAGTTGGTTATATGGAGTCAGAAGAACGCCTGTCGCTCCTGTTCTCCGCACTGGCCGATCCGACCCGCCGGGCGATCCTCGCCCGCCTGTCACGCGGACCGTCCAGCGTCGGCGACCTCGCCGCACCGTTCGATATGAGCGCACCGGCGATATCCCGGCACCTCAAAGTGCTGGAGAAGGCAGGACTCATCAGCCGCACCACCAAGGCGCAGTGGCGCACGATCGACATGGACGCCGAACCACTTGACGAGGTCACCGCGTGGATCGACAAACAGAAGCGCGAATGGAACCTGCGCTTCGACGCCCTGGACGCCCACCTGGAGACGATGATGCAAGAACACCACCACGATCACCACGAGAAGGAGAAGAACGATGACCACCCCTGAATTCACCATCACCCGAACCTTCAACGCCCCCCGCGAACTGGTCTGGAAGGCCTGGACCGACAAGTTCGAACTCGCCCGCTGGTTCCACCCGATGGGTGTCACCGCAGAGTCCGTGTCGGTCGACCTGAGGGTCGGCGGGCGCTACCGCTACACCATGCTCAACGAGTCCACCGGCGAGGAGTACCCCACCGGAGGCGAGTACCTGGCGATCAACCCGGTCGAGAAGCTCGTGTTCAGCTGGGGCCACCCCGACGCCCCGGTCGAGGGCACCCCGGTGATAACCCTGGACCTCGCCGAACGCGGGGACACCACCGAGATGAGCTTCCACCTCAGCGGTATCGCCGGCGTCCCCGGCGACGGTCACGTCTACGACGGGTGGGACGAGGCGCTCACCAACCTGGAGAACGCCCTGGCCACGGCGTGAACAGAAGCTGCGTGACCGGAAGGTCAGCCGATCAGCGCCGCTGCGGACTCGTAACGGTGCTGCGGCACCACCTTGAGGTCACCGACCGCCTCACCGAAGGAGACCAGTTCGATCATCTCCCCGTGCAGGGCGACCACCGTGCCGGTGTCCCCACGCAGCGCCGCCTTGGTGGCGTGCACCGCATAGCGGGTGGCCAGCACCCGGTCGAAGGCTGTCGGGGTACCACCACGCTGGATGTGACCGAGCACAGTCGAGCGCACGTCAGTGTCCAGCCGGTTCTCGATCTCGTGGGCGATCTTCGCGCCGATGTCGTCGAACTTCTGGTGGCCGAACTGGTCGATCGCCCGCTCGCCGATCTCCATCGTCCCCTCGGCCGGGAGGGCGCCTTCGGCGACGACGATGATCCCGTACTTCTCCCCCAGCTGGAAACGTCGGGCCATCCGACGGCATACGTCGTCGATGTCGAAGGGGACTTCGGGGATGAGGATGTCGTGTGCCCCGCCGGCCATACCGGCGTGCAGCGCGATCCAGCCGACATGGCGCCCCATGACCTGGACGATCATCACCCGGTTGTGGGATTCCGCGGTGGTGTGCAGCCGGTCGATGGCGTCGGTGGCCACGGCGACGGCGGTGTCGAAACCAAAGGTGTAGTCGGTGGCGTTGACGTCGTTGTCGATGGTCTTCGGGACACCGACCACCGGGATGCCGTTGTCGTGCAGCCACTGGGCGCCCTTGAGCGTTCCCTCGCCGCCGATGGCGATGAGCACGTCGATCTCTGCGTCGGCGAGGTTCTCCTTGATCCGGTCCAGGGAAGCCTTGAACTTCTCCGTCTTCAGCCGTCCGGTGCCCAGGATGGTGCCACCGCGGAGGAGGATCCGGTCGATGTGCTCGTCGTCGTAGAGCTGGATGCGCCGGTCCTCGACCAGCCCCTGCCAGCCGTCCTCGTAGCCGACCACCGTCGCACCCCGGTTGGCGGCGGTCCGCACCACTCCCCGGATCACGGCGTTGAGTCCGGGGCAGTCCCCGCCACTGGTCAAGATCGCGATACGCATGGGACTGATCCTAGTCGGCCTCAGGCGGGGCCGCTTCCTTCCGGTGCGGCGTGCAGGTTGTTGCGTGACATCAGCGAGGCCACCACACCGACGAGCATCATCGCCGCCGGTGCAAGTACCGCCAGGCCAAAGGCTGTGCCCGGGTCGGCGTCGGGCTGCCCCAGTCGCCACTGCATCAGTGCGCCGACCACGGCCACCCCCACCACCGAACCGAGCTGGCGGGTCTGGTTGTAGACCCCGGAACCTGCCCCCATCTGGTGGAAGGACAGGTCGCGCATCGTCGAAGCAGAGTTCGGTGCCCAGACGAAGGCATTGCCCACCCCCAGCCCGACCAAGGGGATCACCGTCCAGTAGTGGTGGATGCCGGAGGCCATGACCACCGTCATCCCCACGATCGACAGGGCCATCATGGCAAAACCGAAGGCGCCCAATCCACGGGAGCTGTACTTGTCGGTCATCCGGCCGACGATCGGCGACAGGATCAACGACGTCACCGCCTGTGGTGCCAGCATCAGCCCGGCGCCGAGCGGATCCAGTCCGTGGACCTGCTGGTAGTAGAGGGTGAACGGCAGCGGGACGCTGGCCACGGTGAAGCCCATCCCGACGATGCCGATATTGCCCAGGGAGAAGTTCCGCACGGTGAACAGGCTCAACGGCATCAGTGGGTCACGGCCCCGGCTCTCGGCGACGACCTGTTGTCGGACGAACCAGATGAACAGTGCCAGCGACACCGCCATCATTCCCCAGATCCACCACGTCCAGTGCGCGTTCTCACCCTGCTGCAGGGCGAATACGAGTAGGAAGACCGCGGCGACCGACAACAGGATCGAGAGGGTGTCGATGCGCCGGGCCGACGGCGGGAACCGCGGCACCCACATCATCACCAGCGCGATCGACACCACGCCGATCGGGATGTTGATGAAGAAGACCCACTCCCAGCCGATGGTGCTGGTGATCACCCCGCCGAGGATCGGCCCCAGCAGAGTCGAGAGTCCAGCGGTCGCACCCCACACACCCAGCGCCGAGCCACGCTTGGCCCGCGGGAAGATCCGGTTGATCACCGCCATCGTCTGCGGGGTCAGCATCGCCGCACCGAGTCCCTGGACCGCGCGTGCGGCGATCAGCTCCGGCATGCTGTCCGCCAGTCCGCACCACAGCGACGAGAGGGTGAAGACGGCCATGCCCACGCAGTAGACGTTCTTCGGGCCGAAGCGGTCGCCGAGGCGCCCGGTCACCAGCAGTGGCACAGCGAAGGTGAGCAGGTAGGCAGAGGTCACCCAGACGACCTCGTTGTAGCTGGCGTCCAACTCCCGCTGGAACACCGGTGATGCCACCGCCACGATCGTCTGGTCGAGCAGGATCATGAAGAACCCGGTGCACAGCGCGAAAAGTGCTGGCCACGCCCGGTTCGCCGGCAGCGGCATCTGCGGGTAGCGGGGATCCGTGCGTTCAGCGGAAGTGTCTGTCACGAGAATCCAGTCTGCCACGTCCTGCGTCTCAACGGACCCCTAGATTCCCAGGAGTCGGCGCAGTTCCGGCAGCGACTCCCGGAACGGCGGGATCAGCGGAAGCTCCTCCACCTCGTCGATGGGGCACCATGCCAGGTCCGCGCTCTCCGCAGTGGGAAAGAGATCGAGCGGGGTCGCCGCGGTCCCCAGCACCGTGGTGTAGGTCCACTCGGTCACCGTCTCGTCCGGGGTTTCCCAGCACAGCTGCCCGTTCATCGTGGTCACCAGCAGGTTGCCGGTCTCCGGATGGCGGACGCGGTGGTGACGGATCGCATCCAGCAGGGAACTCCCCCTCGACACCGAGTCGGTCACCGGGGCGGCCAGGGGCATCTCTTCCTCGGTCAACGGCACACGGACCAGGACATGGGTCAGCTCGGCACGCGCGGTCACCAGGGATTCGGTGACGGTGACATCGCCCGGGTCGACCCCGGTCTCCTCCTGGGTCTCCCGCAGCGCAGCGGACTCCGCGTCCTCCCCGACCTCCACCGCCCCACCGGGAATCCCCCAGGTGCCGCCGAAGTTCGTCCACGCCGCGCGGTGCTGGACCAGCAGCAGGGTGGTGTCGTTCTCCCTGGTGGTCAGGAAGAGTCCGGCGGCGCCGAGGGTTCCCCAGCGACGCACTCCGTCAACGCCTACCGCCCAGCCGTCTCCGTGGATCTGCTGTGTTGCCATGTCCGCGAGAGTACCCCCGTCAGCGGATGTGGTGCCGGAGCCGGAGCCAGAATCGGATCCGGATCTGGAACTAGTGTCGGCCAGCCTCGTAGGCGGCACCGACGCGGTAGAGCCGGTCATCGCCGTGGGCCGGACCCATGATCTGCAGGCCGACCGGCAGACCGGTGTCGGTGGACAGTGGGCCCGGTACCGACATGCCGCACACGCCGGCCAGGTTCAGCGGCAGGGTGCACAGGTCGAAGAGGTACATCGCCAGCGGATCATCCGCCTTCTCCCCCAGCGCGAAGGCCGTGGTCGGGGTGACCGGGGACACCAGCACGTCGACCTGCTCATAGGCCTTGGCGAAATCCTGGGCGATGAGGTTGCGGACTCGCTGCGCCTGCAGGTAGTAGGCGTCGTAGTAGCCCACAGACAAGGCGTACGTGCCCAGGATGATGCGGCGCTTGACCTCCGGGCCGAAGCCCTCGGCGCGGGTCATGGACATGACCTGGTCAGCGGAGTGGTGACCGTCGTCGCCACGGCGCTGACCGTAGCGCATGCCGTCGAAGCGGGCCAGGTTGGAGCTGACCTCACACGGCAGGATCAGGTAGTAGGCGTTCAGCGCGTGCTCGAAGCTCGGGCAGTCGACCTCGACGATCTCCGCGCCCTGGCTGGTGAGCTGCGCCAGGGATGCCTGGTAGCTCTCCTGGACGCCGGACTGCATGCCCTGAACGTCCTGCAACTGCTTGACCACACCGATCTTCACGCCGGAGAGGTCACCGTTGGAGCCCTGACGGGCAGCCTCGACGACCGGGGCGACCGCACGCTGCGAGGATGTCGAGTCGTTGGCGTCGTGGCCGGCGATGACCTCGTGCAGCAGTGCGGTGTCCAGCACCGTGCGGCCGGTGGGGCCACCCTGGTCCAGGGAGGACGCACAGGCCACGAGTCCGTAACGCGACACGGTGCCGTAGGTCGGCTTCACGCCGACGGTGTTGGTCAGCGCTGCCGGCTGGCGGATGGATCCCCCGGTGTCGGTACCGATCGCCAGCGGCGCCATACCCGACGCCAAAGCGGCCGAGGAGCCACCGCCGGAGCCACCGGCGGTGCGGCTCAGGTCCCAGGGGTTGTGGGTGGGACCGTAGGCGGAGTTCTCGGTGGAGGAACCCATCGCGAACTCGTCCATGTTGGTCTTGCCGAGGATCGGGATGCCGGCCTCACGGATCTTGCGGGTGACCGTGGCGTCGTAGGGGCTCATGTAGCCCTCGAGCATCTTGGACGCACAAGTGGTCGGCGCATCGGTGGTGGTGAAGACGTCCTTCAGCGCCAGCGGGACACCGGCCAGCGGGGAGGCCACGTCACCGGCGGCAATGTTCTTGTCGACCTGTTCGGCGGCGGCGAGTGCCTCATCGGCACCGACGTGCAGGAAGGCGTGGACGTCTCCGTCCACGGCACTGATGCGGTCGAGGTGGGCGCGGGTGGCGTCCACGGAGCTGATGTCGCCGGTGTGGATCTTCTCGGCCAGGTCGGCTGCGGTCCAGGTCGTCAGGTCCGAGTCGTCCCGGGCCCCGACGGTGTAGGTCGTAGTGTTCACGTCACTCATTTCGCTGTCGTCTCGTCGGGTTCTACTCGCCCAGGATCCGGGGAACCTGGAAACGCTGCTGGGCCTGCTTCGGCGCCTGGTCGAGGGCCTGTTCGGCGGTCAGCGAGGTCTGCGGGACGTCCTCACGCATCACCGACACCGCACCGTCGACGTTCTGGGTCGGGTGGCTCAACGGCTCCACGCCCTCGGTGTCAACCTCGCGCACGGCGGCGACGGTCTCGACGATATCGTCGATCTGACCGGCGTAGTGGGCGATTTCTTCCTCGCTCAGGTCGAGGCGGGCGAGCCGGGCGAGGTGAGCGACCTCGTCACGTGAGATCTCGGACACTGATGGGTCCCCTTTTCGTGTTCGCAGTATGTACCCCGACCACTCTAGTAGCACCCGCGTCCAAGGGGTACGCTTACCCCGGTTCGCTACACTTGTGGCGACAGGTCGCCGTACGGTCCACCGGGCCGACGATGACCACCTCTTGTCCACTGAATGTCCACTCAACCCACAAAATCCGAGGTCACTCTTGTCCTACCTGATGCGCGTCCGTCTCCCCGATGTTCCCGGAACCCTGGGACTCATCGCCGCTACCCTGGGCACCATCGACGCGGACATCCGGAGCGTGGACGTCGTCCAGCACGACGAGGAGGGGATGGTCGTCGACGACATCGTCGTCGATCTCCCTGCCGGACGGTTGGCGGACGCCCTGATCAGCGCAGCCCAGGAGGTCGACGGTGTCTACGTCGACTCGATCCGGCCGTTCTCCGGGACTGTGGACCGCCGGGGCCAGATCAGCCTGCTGGCGGAGGTCGCGCGGCACCGCCGGCGTCCGACCGAGTCGCTTCAGCGGCTGATGGACGCCCTGCCGAAGACGATGTCGGTGCAGTGGTCGGTGATCCTCGGTGCCGATGAGAGCACCCGGCGCATCGCCGCGTCCTCGTCCGCCCCGGAGGACGACGGTCGGGTGCTGTCGGAGACCCCGGTCACCGCGCCGCGTGCATTGACCGACCGGGACACCTGGGTGCCGGAGAGCTGGACGGTGATGGACTCTGCGCTGGCTGCCACCCCGCTGCGCGGCACCGGCTACATCCTGATCGTGGGGCGTCCCGGCGGCCCCGATTTCCTCCTGTCGGAGATCGAGCACCTCGGCGAGGTTGGCGAGATCCTCGGCGCCTTGCTGAGCTGATCCGACAGGACGCCGGACGGCCACTGTTCCCGCCTGCACAGTGGCCGGCCTGCTACTCCCCTGACGGCGCGAGGAAGAGCTGGTAGGAGGGGTTGTCGGTAACCTCGGCGAAGGGGAAGCCGAGGGCGGACAGGTGCTCCTCGAAGTCGGTGGACCGGGCGTCCTCGAACGCGGCGAGGATACGTCCGTAGTCCATGCCCTGGCTGCGGTAGTGGAAAGCGGTGATGTTCCAGTTGGTGCCGAGCACCTCCAGGAAGTGCACCAGCGCACCAGGGTGCTCCGGGAACTCGAAGGAGAACATCCGCTCGTCGACGAACGCCGGGGGCACACCACCGATCATGTAGCGGATGTGTTCCTTGGCGACTTCGTCGTCGGAGAGGTCGACGACGTCATAACCGGCTCTGGCCAGGGCATCGGCGATGGCGTCCCGTTCGTCCTTACCCTCCTTGAGCTGGACACCCACGAAGATCCGGGCGGGCTGACCGGTCGCACCGTCGCCGTCGCCGCTACCGGACTGACCACCGTCGCGACCGTCGACACGGTAGTTGAACTCGGTGACCATCCGGCCGTTGAGCACCTCACTGAAGCGCAGGAAGGCCCCCTGCTCCTCGGGGATGGTGACCGCGAAGATCGCCTCGCCACCTTCGCCGAGCTCCGCGCGCTCGGAGATGTAGCGCAGGGTGTGGAAGTTGAGGTTCGCACCGGACAGGACGTTGACCAGTGTCTCGTCCTGGATGTCCTTGGCCGAGGCGTATTTCTTCAGACCAGCCAGCGAGACCGCCCCCGCCGGCTCGGCGATCGCCCGGTTGTCGTCGAAGAGGTCCTTGATCGCCGCGCTGATCTCGTCGGAGGTCACGGTGACGACCTCGTCGAGGTAGTCACGGCACAGGCGGAAGGTCTCGGTACCGATCTTCCGGACGGCGACACCCTCGGCGAAGAGGCTGACATGGTCGAGTTCCACCGGCTCGCCGGCCCACAGGGCGGCGGTGAGACAGGCGGATTCCTCGGGCTCCACACCGATGACCTGAATTTCCGGGTTGAGTTCCTTGATCAGCACGGCCACTCCGGCGGCCAGGCCACCGCCACCGACCGGCACGAAGATCCGGTCGACGTGCCCGGCCTGGAAGATCTCCAGTCCGATGGTCCCCTGCCCGGCGATGACCGCCTCGTTGTCGAAGGGCGGCACGTACTCGAGCCCCTCCTCCTCGGCGAGCTGGCGGGCCCGGGCCTGGGCGGCGTCGAAGTTCTCGCCGTGCAGGACTACCTCACCGCCGAAGCCGCGGACGGCGTCCACCTTGATCGAGGGGGTGGTCACGGGCATGACGATGACCGAGCGGATACCGAGTTCCCGGCCCGACAGCGCCACACCCTGGGCATGGTTGCCTGCCGAGGCGGTGACCACACCGGGGCAGCCCCGCAGCTGGGACATGCGGTTGAAGGCACCGCGCAGCTTGAAACTGTGCACCGGCTGGAGGTCCTCACGCTTGACCAGCACACGGTTGCCGGTGCGTTCCGACAGCCCGGGCATCGCCTCCAGCGGGGTGTGCCTCGCGGCGCGGTACACGGGTGCGGCGACAATGTCCCGCAGGTACTCCGCCGATGTCTTCGGGGTCGCCGGGGCTTCCGGGGTGTTCGGGGTGTTTGCTGCCGAGTTAGCCATAGTGCTTCATCGTACTGACGGGTCCCGCTCAGGCCTGCAGCGGCCAGGAGGTGTTCACTGTCGCTGCACGTTCCGGCTTGCCCTGGTTCTCGAAGTACTCCTTGAGACTGGACTGTGTCTCGTAGTGCCAGGTGGCCTGGTTGACCATGAGGTCGTCGGAGGTCATCTCGGTGATCTCCGGGTAGGCCCGCGCCAGTTTCCAGGCCACGCGGGCGGCGGCCAGGGCGTCCGCGGTCGCCTCGTGGGCGTTACCCAGGGTGACCCCGTAGTGCTCACAGACCCGTTCGAGCTGACGCCCACCCTTGCGGAAACGGTCCTTGGCCTTGTCGATCACCAACGGGTCGACCACCGGACCGTCCACGGTGAACGTGGGCTCCAGGGAACGCAGCACGGTGAGGTCGTAGCAGGCGTTGTACACGACCAGGGTCGCCCCGGCCTTCCACCCGTCCCGGATGCGCTGGATGGTCTCGGCAAGGACCTCGTCATGGGGCCGACCGTGCTCCTGGGCGTACTCGGTGGAGATGCCGTGCACCTTGGAGGCCCCCTCTGGGATCGGGATCCCGGGGTCGGCGAGCATCTCCAGCTTGTCGACCTCTCGTCCGTTGATCGTGATCAACGCACTGGTCACGATGCGGGCGGTGAGCGGGTCGGTGCCGGTGGTCTCGAGGTCGAAACTCAGCAGTCGGGTCGGGTCGAAGTGTGCGGCGGTCGTCATGAGTGCCACTCTATAGGCCCCCTCGGACACGAACTGTCGCAGCACAAGACCGAACCCCGGGCATGCACGGAAACCGGCATGCCCGGGGCACGGTGGTGGTGTACGGGTCCACGAAGGACCCGGTGGAGACTGACTAGATGAGGAAGTCGTCGTATTCCGGGGTGTCGATGGCTAGGGCCTCATCGTCACCGAAGAGGTAGTAGCTGGCACCGGAGGACATCTCGGAGATCTCTTCACGGCTCAGGAGGTTGAACATGGCATTGTCCTTTCGGTCGAACACGTCTCTCGGTCGGACACGTGGCACATCTGGCGGATGTCGTGGTGACAAAACTAGATCGCCGACAAACGCAGCTCCACCCCTCAGCCGTCGATTGACCCCGATACTTTCATCCTCGGTTCCCTGTTATCGCTGGACACCCAGCCAACCGCAACTGAAATATGTATATCAAGCGGCAAGAAACCTACCCCCACCTGCTGTGATGCGAAACACACCACCCCCGACCACTGTGGGTGGAAACTCACCTACTGACAGAACAATCCACCCCCACCGCAACGTCCGGACATCGCGTCCGACACTCCCGCTAGACTGGTCACCGTGACCGAGACACCCCCTGAGACTTCAGCTGAGACTGCTGCCGACACGTCCGCCGAGAGCCACAGCGAGCGCTGGTCGCGTCTTGCCGGCGAGGTCCGCCGTCACCGTGAGCTCTACTACTACGAGGCACCGGAGATCTCAGACGCGGACTTCGACACACTGCTGCGGGAGCTTACGGCCCTGGAGACCGAGCACCCGGAGGCCGTCGACGGCACCAGCCCCACCGAGGAGGTCGCCCCCTCCCCGGCGAACTCCCCGTTCCGCAATGTCGACCACCGTGAACAGATGCTCAGCCTCGACAACGTCTTCAACCTGGACGAGATGCAGGAGTGGCTCGACCGCACCCCGGCACCTACCTACCTCACCGAACTGAAGATCGACGGCGCCTCGATCAACCTGCTCTACATCAATGGTCGCCTCGACCTGGCGCTGACCCGTGGTGACGGGTCCACCGGCGAGGACGTCACCCACAACGCCCGCACCCTGGACGACATCCCCGACCAGCTCACCGCCTCCGAGGAGTTCCCGGTGCCGGAGCTGGTCGAGATCCGCGGCGAGATCTTCATCACCGTCGAGGACTTCGCCACCATGAACGCCGACAGGCAGGCCGAAGGCAAGAAGCTCTTCGCCAATCCGCGCAATGCCGCGGCCGGGGCGATGCGGCAGAAGAACAGCGAGGAGACCGCGAAGCGTCCGCTGCGGCTGATCTGCCACGGGCTCGGCGCCCGCGAGGGTTTCGCCCCGACCAGCCAGCACGACGCCTACCGCGCCCTGGAGTCCTGGGGCCTACCCGTCAGCCCCTACACCCGGCAGGTGCACACCGCGCAGGACGTGCTGGACGCCGTCACCTACTGGGGCGAGCACCGCCACGACGCCGCCCACGAGATGGACGGTCTGGTGGTGAAGGTCGACGATGTCTCAGAGCAGCAGGACCTGGGTGCGACCAGTCGTGCCCCACGCTGGGCGATCGCCTACAAGTACCCGCCGGAGGAGGCGGTCACCACCCTGGAGTCCATCCGGGTCGGGATCGGACGCACCGGCCGGGCCACCCCGTACGCGGTGATGACACCGACCTACGTCGCGGGATCGACGGTCACCATGGCGACGCTGCACAATGCCACCGAAGCTCACCGCAAGGGAGTCCGCCTGGGCGACCGGGCGATGATCCGCAAGGCTGGCGAGGTGATCCCCGAGGTCCTGGGCCCGGTGGAGTCGTCGCGCACCGGCGATGAGCGGGAGTACGTCTATCCGTCACTGTGCCCCGAGTGCGGCACTCCCCTGGCCCCGACCAAGGAGGGCGACGCCGACTGGCGGTGCCCGAACACCCGTTACTGCCCCGGACAGCTGCAGAACCGGCTGAACTACCTCGCTGGACGCGGCGCCTTCGACATCGACGCCCTGGGTGAGCGTGCCGCCCACGACCTCATCGCCTCCGGCGTCCTTCCGGACGAGGGTCACTTGTTCTCCCTGACGGCCGATGACCTGACCACGACCAGCGCCTACACCACCAAGGCAGGGAAGCTGAACAAGCCCGGCGAGATCCTGCTGGCCAACCTCGAAGCCGCCAAGCAGGTCGACCTGTGGCGGGTGATCACCGCCCTGTCGATCCGGCACGTCGGCCCGACCGCGGCGAAGGCCCTGGCGGCGAAGCTGCAGTCCATTCCGGCGATCGACGCCGCCTCTGTCGAGGAGATGGCGGAGATCGACGGGGTCGGCGGCATCATCGCCCAGTCTGTCAAGGACTGGTTCGCCGTGGACTGGCACCGCGAGATCGTGGACGCCTGGGCATCGGCCGGGGTGCGGATGGAACAGATCGTCGAGGAGTCCGACCGTCCCGAACAGACCCTCGCCGGACTGACCGTCGTGGTCACCGGCTCGCTGGAGAATTTCGACCGGACCAGTGCGAAGGAGGTGGTGGAATCCCGCGGCGGCAAGGCATCGGGCTCAGTGTCGAAGAAGACCGACTTCCTCGTCGCTGGCGAAAAGGCCGGCTCGAAACTGACCAAGGCCGAGGACCTCGGGGTTCCCGTCCTCGACGAGGCCGGATTCGAGAAACTCCTGGCCGAGGGGCCGGACGCGGTGTGATAGTTGTAGTTCCACCGGGACAATAGCGCGAAAGTTACTACAGTCGGTTGTACTACAGTCGACTGCAGTAACTTCCGCGATACCGGGGTCACTCCGGATTCCACGGAGGACCTGATTTCCGCATACCAAGAAACCCGCTCCATGAACTCTGCTCCACGTCCAGCTCTCGTCCCGGATGACTACCCACAGCTGGTCGAGGTGTGGCGCAGTGCGGTGCAGTGCGGTGCACGTCACCCACGATTTCCTCACTCCTGCACACCTGGACGCTATTGAGGCAGCGCTCATCCCCATGATCATCTGCGACTTCCCCACCGTGCCCCTGTCCGTGCACTGACGTCGTAGAGCCCGCCTTCCCGGCCTTGCTCCGATCAGCGCGACCGCTGATCACAGGGAGGCCCCCGTGTTATTCACGAACCCCAGGAATTCTTCCGTCGTCCTCGACGACCTCACATTCACCTGGCCGGACGGAACACCCGTCCTCGACCACCTCACCGCCACATTCGGCGCCGTCCGCACCGGCCTGACCGGTGCGAACGGCACCGGCAAGTCCACACCGCTCCGCACCATCGCCGGTGAACTCTCCCCCACCTCCGGGCATCTATCGGTCCCCGGTTCTGGAGAACCCGACGCAGTGGGGTACCTGCCGCAACGACTCACCCTGGACACCGATGCCACGGTCGCCGCCCTCGCCGCCGCAGGGCTGGACGGTGTCGAGCTGACCCGACGGGTCGGCACGTTATCGGGCGGACAGACGATGCTCACCGCGCTGGTCGGGCTGCGACTGCAGCCCCATGAGATCGTCCTGCTCGACCGGTTGAAGATAAGCGCACGGGTATGTCTGTCGTGAAGATCAACGCAATTTGCGTTTCCCGTCGGTGCCGGCCCCGAGCTCGAGAAGCGCTTCGCCGCCCGTGCCCACACCGTCGACTCCTCCCCCGGCTTCGAGGGCTTCCAGCTGCTGCGCCCGACCAAGGGCGACGACCGCTACTTCGTGGTGACTCACTGGGCCACCGAGGAGGACTTCCAGGCGTGGGCCAAGGGACCGGCTCGTGCGGCACACAGTGGCCCGCACTCGGGTGAGGGCAAGCAGCCGGTGGCCACCGGCGCCGACCTGCTCGAGTTCGAGGTCGTGGACTTCGATGCCATCGCAGAATCCGCAGAGTCCACGGAGTAACTCCAACAGCAACGTCCCGGACAATGGTCCGGTGGTCGACCTGGCCTACCCGTTCACCGGCAGATGGCTGGTGCAGAACAGTCCGGCCAACCGCGTCCCCAGCCACGGAACCGAGGCGTTCGCCACCTCGTACGCCATCGACGTCGTCCCCGTCGACGAGTCAGGAGTACCGCCAGGGTGACGTGGCGTGGTCTTCTGCGCCCGGAGTCCGCGGACCACTTCCCCGGTTTCGGACGCTCGATGCTGTCCCCAGTCGATGCCGTGGTCCACTCGGTCCACGACGGGGAGCCGGACCACCCTGCCTATCGGGGGCTTCCGTCCCTCGGATACGCCCTCACGCAAAGCCGCCGGGCTGCGGCGGGGTGGAGGTCGCTCTCCGGCAACAGCATCTTTCTCCTCCCGTACTCGGCCGGAGCAGACACGCCAGCACCAGTCATCGCACTGTGCCATCTGCAACGGGGCAGCATCACCGCCCGTGCCGGGCAGCGGGTGACCGTCGGCGAACCACTCGGTGCCTGCGGGAACTCAGGGAACAGCACCGAACCCCACCTGCACGTCCAGGCGATGGACTCACCCGACGCTGCACGTGCCCAGGCGGTTGCGCTGTCATTCGACGGCGGTCTACCGGGCAACGGCAAGATCGTGGATCTCCCTGTGCGGTGATCTCTGCTGTATGACCGTCTGCGTCAGTTCCGGTGCAGTAGCGCCGCGGCACCACGGACGGTCCGCGCCAGTTCGGCCGCCGCATTCGGGGTGAGGACATCCTCCGGGCCACCGGTCGCCACCAGGTCGATCTGCGGCTGCGGGGTCTCGGTGTCGAAGGTCCACTGCTTCCAGGTGCGCATCACCCGGCGCGCCAACTCTTCACTACCGGCCTTCACCGACTCTTCATCGACCCGCCAGGCGACCGACTGACCGGCATCGATCAGCCGGGCGACATCGTCGGTGAGCTCGTCGGCCACGAGAGTGTCTGCCCCCAGGTGTGCCAGTTCCGGGTACAGGCAGCCAGCATCGAGGACAACCTGGCGGGTCTCGTCTTCCCCGTCACCGACGGAAACCCCGGTCACCTGCTCCACGAAACGCCGGTCGACGTTCACAGCGATCTCCCGGTCCACGCTCATGGTCTCGAACTCGGTGGCCCCGACCAACCGCGAGGTCACTTCGGCGAAGCCCCGCTCATGGACGTGCACCACGGAAGCACCGACGGCATCGCAGAACTCGCGCACACCCTCCCCCAGTGCCAGGGCAACATCGCGGAACGCCGGACGGTCGAAGCAGAGCGGGTGCCCGCGGTACTCCACCGACGCACCGAAGGTCCACGGCCCGACGACATGGACCATCAGCCGGTCGGTCCCGGCCATGGACTCGGCGATGATGTCCGTCAGCTCATGCTGGCGGCCCAGGAAGGCCCGCATGTCCAGGGTCTTGCCCGGGGCAACCTCCCAGCCGCGGGAGTGCGAGCGCAGGTACGGTCCACCGACCAGCACACCCATGGCCGCCGTCGTCGGCAGCAGCCCCTCACCCACCGACGACTGTGGCAGGCTCAGCGGCGGGACAGCCCCGACGTCCTCGTCGACGTCACGGGTGCGGCGCGCGGCCGCGGCCAGGGCTGCCCGCAGGTCGGTGTGGGTGGTCCGGACGTCCTCCCACCAGGCGAAGCGGGTCACGCGGACTGTGCTCCGGCTTCAGCGGCCTCAGCGCCCTGCCACGGGGCGGTCGCACTGATCGTCCCGGAACCGATGAGGATGTCACCCTCGGCGTCCGGCAGGTACACCACCGCGGCCTGACCGCGGGCGACGCCGCGGAGCGGCTCATGCAGTTCCAGCTCCACGGCGGCTTCCGGGCCGTCGGACGCCGCACCGGTGAGCGTCGCCGTCGCCGGCACCACACCACCGTGAGCACGGACCTGCACCTCGCACTCGAAGGTCTCCCCGTACTTCGCCGGGTCCAGACGCTTGAGTCGGTCGGCGGTGATGTGGCCGATGCGCAGGTCATCCTGGCGTCCGACCGTCACTGTGCCGGTCTCCGCGTTGATGTCGGTGACGTAGCGGGGACGGCCGTCGGCGGCAGGGCCGGGCAGTCCCAGGCCCTTGCGCTGGCCGATGGTGAAACCGTAGACACCGTCATGCTCGGCGAGGGTCTCCCCTTCCACCGACTTCACGATGCCCGGACGCATTCCGATCTTCGTGCCCAGGAAGGCCTGCGTCCGACCGTCGGGAATGAAGCAGATGTCGTGGCTGTCCGGCTTGGACGCCACACCCATGCCGAGGTCCTTGGCCTCGGCACGGATGTCCGGCTTCACCGTGTCCCCGACCGGGAACATGCAGTGGTCGAGCTGCTCGTCGGTGAGGACACCGAGGACGTAGGACTGGTCCTTGTTGTCGTCGATGCCGCGGCGCATCACCCCGTCGTGCAACCGGGCGTAGTGGCCGGTGACCACCGCGTCGAAGCCCAGGGCGATGGAGCGGTCGAGCAGTGCCTCGAACTTGATCTTCTCGTTGCAGCGCAGGCAGGGGTTAGGGGTCTCACCGATCTCGTAGGACTCGACGAAGTTGTCGATGACATCGGCCTTGAAGCGGTCGGAGAAGTCCCAGACGTAGAACGGGATGCCGAGGGAGTCGCAGACGCGGCGGGCGTCGGCGGAATCCTCCAGGGAGCAGCAGCCGCGCGAGCCCGCACGCACCGCCTCCGGGGACTGCGACAGCGCCAGGTGGACGCCGATGACCTCGTGGCCGGCCTCCAGTGCCCTGGATGCCGCCACCGAGGAATCGACCCCTCCGCTCATTGCCGCGACGACCCGCATGCTCTCCTGCCTCACTTCCTTCTGGTGCTGGACGACCCAATATTGGACAACCCCTCACCCTACACCGCAGGAGCACCCTGGTCACATGGCCGGAGGCTGCCCGGAGATCCTACTGGGAGACAGTCCAGGATCGCTTCAGCGAAGGTCGCGGCGACCCCGGGAACCAGGTGGAGGTTGAATGCCGGTTCGAAGAGTTCCGCCTCCAGCAGGAGGAGGCCGCGTCCGTCACTCTCGGCCGTCTCCACCATGTCGATGCGGCCGTAGAGCGGGACGGAACCAGTCACCGCACTGACGGCGTCGAATACCCGTACGGCAAAGGTCTTCTCGTCCGGAGTCGCGTCCACGATGACCGGGTGCTCCTGGTAAACCCCTCCGAGGAATCCGCCTCCCGGGGCGAGCAGAGCTCCCTTCGCGATCGCGTGGGTGAACCGGCCGCCGACAAGGTACACCGCCTTCTCCCTCCCCTCGGAGAGCTCCGGCACCTCCGCCTGCAGCATCGCCACGCCCCCGGAGGTCACGATGTCCCGGGCCAGCTCTGCCGCAGCCGGGTCGTCCGCCTCGAAGAGTCCGGTTCGCGAGGAACCCGCACCGACCGTCGGCTTCACGACGATCCGCGGGGACGGTGCGTCCTGCTCCCCGGCGGTGTCCTCAGCGTCCTCAGCGTCCTCAGCGTCCTCAGCGTCCTCAGTGAACGCTGCGTCCACCTCTGCTGCGGTGGCGAGGTACCGCGTCGGGACGACCCCGACCCCGCGCGCCGAAAGCTCCTCGAGGTAGCGCTTGTCCATGTTCCAGCGGATCAGGGTGGCGTCGTTGTACAGCGGAACGCTGGTCGCCTCAATGGTGCGCAACCAGGCGCTGAACTCCGCGGCATGCCCGACGTAGTCCCAGGGGCTGCGGATGACCAACAGATCATAGGACGCCCAGTCGACGTCCGTGTCGCGCCAGGACACCGCCTGCGCGTCCGCGCCCCGCTCCCGCAGGGCGGCCAGCAGCGGCGGGGTGTCGTGGTCAGGGTCCTCGGGTGGGTAGTAGGACGGGTCGGTGACGATGATGCCGATACGGTTCACGTATTCTCCCCCTCCTCAGTACGCCATACCGGCTGCACGGGCCTGATCCACCACACCCGGCAGGAGAGCGCAGAGTCGGTCGATGTCCTTGTCCGTCGTCGCCGGGCCGGTGGTCAGCCTCAGTGCACCGCGGGCAGTCGGCACATCGACACCCATGGCGGTGAGGACGTGGGACGCCCGGTTGACTCCCGCCGAGCACGCCGAGCCGGTGGAGGCGTCCACACCGGCGGCATCCAGCAGCATGATCAGGCTGTCGCCTTCAGCCCCGGGGAAGCTCGCGTGCACGTGGGAGGGCAGTGCACCGGTACCTGTGTCAGTACCGGTGTCAGTGTGAATGACCGCGTCAGGGATCGAGCGCACCACCGCAAGCAGTCGCCGCTGGTAGCCGGCCAGACGGTCATGCTCGTCCTGCATCTGCGACACAGCCTCGGCCAGTGCCGCAGCAGTACCCGCCGCTCCTTGGGGATTCACGGTCCCAGAGCGGATGCCGCGTTCCTGGCCGCCGCCGCGCAGCGGGGACTTCAACACCGCGTCGCGGCGGGTCAACAGAACGCCCACCGATTTGGGGCCGCCGAACTTGTGGGCACTGGCCGCCAACGTGGTCGCGCCCAGACCGTGGAAGTCCACCGGGAGATGACCCACGGCCTGGACGGCGTCCACGTGCACCGGCACCCCGGCAGGTTCGGCGGCGACGATGATCGGTGCCAGGTCGGTGATATTGCCGGTCTCGTTGTTCGCCCACATCGCGGTGACCACCGCATCGGTGGCCGGGTCCAGGGGCGCCTCTGGCGCACCAGGGCGTCCGGAGGCGTCCAGCGGCAACGGCGCATGTCTGAACGCAGGTCCGTCCGGCAGCGGCATACCCCCGCACAGCCAGTCCGCCGACTCCCCCACCGCCGGATGCTCGGCCGCTGAGGAATGGATCACCCGCGCCCCGCGGGACGCCAGCGCACCGAACGCCAGTCCCTGCACGGCGATCGTGTCCGCCTCGGTCCCCGAGCCGGTGAAGACGACCTCGGCGCGGTCAGCGCCCAGCAGGTCGGCGATGGTCTCCCGGGCGTCCTCGACCACCCTGGACGCAGCCCGGCCCGAGGCGTACTGGCCGGCCGGGTTCAGCAGGCCTGCGGTCTCCGCGATCGCCTGAACCGCGACGTCCCGCAAGGGGGCGCTGGCGGCATGGTCGGCATAGACACGGTGGGCGGTCGAGGTCATTCGTGGTGGTCTTTCGGCAGAGAGAGCAGTCGGCGGTCGATCTCGTGCATCTTCTCGGAAATCGCCTCGGGGTCGACCCCCTTACGATAGCGGGCCGCCGCCAACGAATGTTGGGCGGCATGCAGGGAGTCACGGCGGATCTCCACCACCCGACGGGCAGCATTCCTTGCCCGCTCCCGGCGGCGGCGTGCCTCCTCGGCATCGACTTTCGCCCCGTCCCCAAGGACCGCGTCGGCAAGGTCGTCCGAACCGTCGTCCAGTGGCGATGTCGACCGGACCACGCCGAGTCGTTCGGTGATCCGGGCAGCATGCTCCGGGCTCAGCCCGTCCCCGATACGGCGCTCGACAACCCGCACCGCCGACTCATAGGCCTCGTCGAGCGCCTGCTCGGTGAGCTTGTCGTCGAGGTCCTGAAGATCGTGGTGCCGACGCAGATAAGAAGTCAGCGCCGGCAGCGTCAGTCCCGGGATCACCATGGTGCACAGCAGCACGACGAAAGCCACGATGGTGAACTCCGCGCGCATCGGGAAATCCGCCGGGTGCAGTGACAGCACCAGAGCGAAGGTCACCAGACCGCGCATCCCGGACCAGGTCAGCAGGATCACGTCGGTGAAGCGTACGGGAGCGCGGTAGCGTCCCTTTATCGTCCGATTGCGACGCAGCAGCGAAGCCATCCAGACGAACCGCACTGCGATGAGAGCCACCGAGATCACCAGCCCCCACCACAGGGGGTTGAGGTGGTCGGTGGAGTCGTCGATGACTGCGTCACGGACGTTCATCCCCATCAGACCGAAGGCCAGACCGGTGATCAGCAGCTCGGCGACCTCCCAGAACGCCGAGCCAGTCAACCGGGCGTCCGCTGCCGTGGCGTCGATGCGCGAGGTCAGTTCCACTGCGGCCACGACTACCGTGATCACCCCGGAGACGTGGATCTCCTCGGCACCGAGGTAGACCAGGAAGGGCAGCACCCAGGTGAAGGCATTGCCGGCGACCGGGGAGTCGAGCCAGTCCAGAACCACGGCCGAGAGCCGACCGACCAGCCAACCGAGCAGCACCGCGCCGAGGGCGGCGTAGACGAAGGTACCGCCGGCCTCGATCCAGTGGATGTCGTCGTGGAATGCCGCGGCGGTGATCGCCGCGCTGAAGATCACCAGCGAGGCCGCGTCGTTGAACAGTCCTTCAGACTGCAGCGAACCGATGATCCGGCGCGGGATTCCGGCGGGCTCGGCGACGGCCTCCACGGCCACCGGGTCCGGCGGGGCGACAGCGGCTGCCAGTGCCAGGGCGGCGACCAGTCCGACCCCGGGAATCAGCAACAGCGTGATACCGGTGACCACGGCCACGGAAATGAAAACCAGACCGACCGACAGGCTGAGGATCGTGCGCCACTGGTCGCGGAACATACCCCAGGATGTCCGGCGGGCCAGCGCCCACAGCAGTGGTGGCAGGAACAGCGGGAGGATCAGCTCGGGGTCCACCTCGACGGTGGGCGTTCCGGGCACGAACATCACCGCGGTGGTGACCAGCAGGAGCAGTACCGGCCACGGCAGTCCGATCCGGTCACCGACACCGACGGTGAGCACTGTGGCAAGCATCAGGCAGATGAGGACGAAGAGGGTCGTCACGGGGTCGATCACTCCTGTCGTCGGTATCTCAGGATCTCGTCAGGTCACCCAGTCTAGACGGCGACGACCCCCGACCTGCGGTGTGCATGATGCACACTGCACGACGGGGGTCGTGTCGTCCGCTCCGCCGCACCGTGGTGCGGCGGGGAGGGTGGGACGCTGTACTAGCCGCGAGCCTTGAGGGCGTCGGTGGCCTGCGGGGCGACCTTGAACAGGTCGCCGACGACGCCGAAGTCGGCGATCTCGAAGATGCCGGCCTCCTCGTCCTTGTTGACGGCGACGATGGTCTTGGAGGTCTGCATACCGGCCTTGTGCTGGATCGCACCGGAGATGCCCAGGGCGATGTACAGGTTCGGGGAGACCGTCTTACCGGTCTGGCCGACCTGGAACTTGCCCGGGTAGTAGTCGGCGTCGACGGCGGCGCGGGAGGCACCGACGGCAGCACCGAGGACGTCGGCCAGCGGCTCGACGACGTTGGTGAAGCCGTCGGTACCGGCGACACCACGGCCACCGGAGACGACGATCTTCGCCTCGGTGAGCTCCGGACGGTCAGCCTTCTCCGCCGGGGAGAAGGAGGTGACGGTCACGGCGGTCGGACCGGCGGCAGGCAGCTCGACCGGGAAGACGTTACCGGCGGCAGCCTGCGGCTCCGGGTCAATGGCACCGGCACGCAGGGTGTACACCGGGGCGGTGCCACCGGCGGTGGCGGTGACGGTGAAGTCGCCACCGAAGATGGAGCCCTGAGCGGAGCGGTCCTCGTTGATGCCGATGACATCGTAGAGGGTACCGGAGGCGACGCGGGCGCCGACGCGGCCGGCGATCTCGTTGCCGGCGGCACCGGCGGCGACGATCACCGGAACCTGGAACTGTGCGGCCAGGCCGGAGACGGCGTCGACCGAGGGGGTGACGACGAGGTCGGCGGCAGCGTCGGACTCTGCGGCGTAGATGTTCTCTGCACCGGCGGCAGCCAGGTCGGACTGCAGCTTCTCGGCGGTGCCGGGGGCGCCGACGACGACGGCGCCGACGGTGCCGAAGACGCGGGCGGCGGTGATGAGCTCGAGGGTGGAGTTCTTCAGTTCACCCTGCGTGTGCTCGACGAGTACCAGGACGTTGGTCATGGTTGTGTTTCCTTTCGCGAAAGGTTCGAGGTGTAGATCGAAATGGGTGAACTAGACGAGCTTCTGGGCTGCGAGGAACTCGACCAGCTTGTTGCCGCCGTCTCCCTCGTCGGTGATGATCTCGCCGGCTTCCTTGGCTGCCTTCGGGGCAGCGGCGGTGACCTGGGTCGCGGCGGCAGCGAGGCCGACGTTGGACGGGTCGACACCGATATCAGACAGGGAGACTTCCTGGATCTTCTTCTTCTTGGCGGCCATGATGCCCTTGAAGACGGCGAAGCGCGGGGTGTTGGCCTTCTCGGTGACCGAGACGATGGCCGGGGTCGGGGCCTCGACGTTGTAGACGCCGTCCTCGGTGACTCGCTCACCGGTGACCTTGCCGCCTGCGACCTCGAGGGTGCGCAGGTGGGTGACGGCCGGGATCTGGCGGTACTCGGACAGCAGGCCCGGGACCGCACCTGCGACACCGTCGGTGGAAGCGTTACCGGTGATGATCAGCTCGATGTCATCGACCAGGTTCAGTGCATTGGACAGGGTCCAGGCGGTGCCCAGGGCATCGGAGCCGGCGAGGGCGTCGTCGGTGACGAGGATGGCCTCGTCTGCACCGAGCGAGAGCGCCTTGCGCAGTGCGTCCTTGGCGCTGGCGGGACCGACGGAGAGCACCACGATGTTGTAGTCTCCGCCGGCCTCCTTCAGCTGGAGTGCCGCTTCGACGGCGTTCTCGTTGATCTCGTCGAGGACCGCATCCGCGCTCTCACGGTCGAGGGTGAAGTCGTCATCAGTCAGCTTGCGCTCGGAGTAGGTGTCCGGCACCTGCTTGACCAGAACCACGATGTTCGACATTCGTAGGCCTTCCTGCTTGGTGTGCTTTTCTCGAAGTCGGAGTCTACCCGGAAGTGGCGGTGATGTTGCCCACAATCGAGCCATTTTTTCGACGCCGGTCACGGCACACCCGTGCCGACCTGCAATTATCCTCGGGCTGGCGAGAAAAATATTCTTTTATCACTACCCCCGGAGGGGAGCTTCACGTCCGATGACGGCCACCGGTGTGTCGCCGACCCGCGCCACCACCACAGTCAGTGACTCGGAGCCACGCAACTTCATCTTCTTCCTCAGCTCATCAGGATCCAGGTCCACACCACGCACCAGAACCTCCAGGCGGCCACATGACAATCCCGCCAGCGCCGCCTTCAGCTTCTTGACCGGGACGGTGTCGAGGACCTCGAACACCCGCTGCCCGGGCACCAGCCCGGCACGCACCGCATCATCCAGACGGTCACCGGTGAGATAGGCGATATGCGGGTCCAGCCGCCACCAGCCCAGGCGCGCGGCGTACTGACGCACCAGTCCGGCGCGCACCACCGCGCCGTCCGGATCGAGGATGTAGCGTCCCACCTCACCGACCGCGTCGGACTCGTCCTCCGAGGACGTCACTTCACCTCGCACACCGTCGCGGAAGACCACCGCACGGCGGTCGTGGGAGGCCAGGCTGCGACTGTAGAGACAGGCCTCCTTGACACCACCGTCCACGCTGACCACGTCGACCTGGCCCCGCCACCCGCTGTAGTCGATGCCCGGGGCGCATTTGACCGCCAGGGCTGTCGCACCAGGGGCCGAATGACCGTCCTGATCCAGCCCGTAAGCGGTGAGCAGGTCCGGCAGTGGCGGGATAAGGTCCTTCGGATCACGGATCCGGCCACGTGCGGTGCGACGCGCCGGATCGGCGACGACGACGTCCACTGCCCCGGTGGCGAACGCCGGACGTACCGCGTCGGCGCGCACCAGGACCGTGCGCGCCGCGGTCGCGGCGGTTGTGTCAGCGCCCCCGTCAGTGCCCAAGGCGATGTTGCGGGACGCCATGACCAACCGGGCCGGGTCCAGGTCCCCACCGATGACCAGAGCAACGTGGGCGGCGAGGTGCGGCAGCTCGGTACCGACCGAACACGTCACATCGGCGACCACGGCCGCTGCCGCCCCACCAGAACCGGAGGCGGCACCGGCGCCGTCATCCAGGGCATCCCGGATCACCCGGGCACGCTCGGCAGCGACCAATGACGGGGTGGCCTGCTGGGCGGAGTCACTGCAGACCCACCAGTCCGCCGGCATCTTCCCGCCGGCAGCGGCACTACGTCGCGCGGAGACCAACTCCACCAGCGCCCGGGCCCGCTCACCGTAGGCCCCCCGCAACTCGCCCACATCCCGCACGGTCGAGGACTTCGTCAACGCCAGTGCGGAGGCGGCCTCGACCGCCCCGGGGTGTGCGGCCAGCCAGTCAAGCTCGTCGCGGGTGAGACTCACTGGACCACTCCGCTCACGCCTATTCCATTCACGGTCGCTCCACTCACGAGAACGGGGACGGCGGCAGGTCTTCCGGATCCACGGCGAACTTCATCCCCGGGGCGAAGACCCGCTCCGGGTAACCGTACATCCGGGTCTCCAGCAGGTAGTACTCCGCCATATAGGGCACGTCCACGGGCTCCTCACGCACCGGATCGACCCGCAGGGCGGCGGCGAACTCCATGATCTCGTCGACACTGCGGAAGGTGTCGAGCATCTTCAGCTGCGCCCAGGTCGGTGGCATGAGATTGATCTTGCGGTTGCGCCAGCCGTCCAGCAGCGTGCCGGGACGGAACCATCCGGTGGAGGTCGCCTCCCGGGTGTCACCGTAGGCCTCCTGGCCCTCCGGCATCGCCGCGACGAAGAAGGCGGTGTCGTAGCGGATCGGCTGGCTCTCCGGGGTCACCCAGTTCGCCCAGGGACGCAGCAGGTCACTGCGCAGCTCCAGGTCGTGGGCACTGAGGAAGTCGGAGAACGCCAGCCGGTGGTTCTCCAGCTCCGCCCGGTACGGCAGATACGACGTGGTGTCCCGCACCGTCGCCGATGCCGAGGACGCATGCCCTGCCAGCAGGGTCCCGGACTCCTCGAAGGTCTCCCGCACTGCGGCACACACCAGGGCGCGGGCCACGTCCGGGGTGGTGCCCAGACGTTCGGCCCACCAGTCGGTCGACGGTCCCTGCCAGCCGATGTCCGGGGAGTCGTGGCCGTCGCCGTCGACGTCGCCGGGCATGTCGCGCTCATCGACGCCGCCACCGGGGAAGACCGTCATCTCCGCGCAGAAGCGCATCGTGCTGGCCCGCTCCTGGACATACACCTCCGGGCCGCTGAGGGTGTCCCGCAACAGCAGCACCGTCGACGCATACCGCGGAGTCACCGGAACGGTCCCCTCCGGGCCGCTGGCGGTGTCACCAGAATCCTGGGGTCCGTCAACCTTGTTGTCGTCCATGCCGTCCTCCATGCCCTCCACCTTAGCGATCTTTCACCTCAGACCCGGTGGCTTCCACCCCGTCGGGTGCGCCGGGCGAAGTACCGGTCCTCGTCGATGGAGAGGCTGATCGGCTGGTGGTAGGCGCGGGTGAGGTTCCCGGAAGTCATCACGTCCTCCAGCAGCCCCTGGGCCACCACATGCCCTTCGTCGAGGATCATGCCATGGGTGAATCCCGGCGGGATCTCCTCGACATGGTGGGTGACCATGACCATCGCCGGGGCATCCGGGTCCGCGGCGAGCTCGCCCAGCATCGACACCAGGTCCTCACGGCCCCCCAGGTCCAGGCCAGCCCCGGGCTCGTCAAGCAGCAGCAGTTCGGGATCGGTCATCAGCGCCCGGGCGATGAGCACCCGCTTGCGCTCACCCTCACTCAAGGTCCCCCACACCTGGTCACCCAGGTGCAACGCCCCCATCTGCTCCAGGATCTCCATCGCACGGACCTCGTCGGCGGACTCGTAGACCTCCCGCCACCGACCCATGACGTCGTAGCCGGCTGAAATGACCAGGTCCAGTACCCGCTCATCGCCGGGAATCTGGTGGGACACCGCCGCCGAGGACATGCCCACCGCGGTGCGTAGCTCCCGCACGTCGGTGCGTCCCAACGTCTCACCGACGATCCGGGCACTGCCGGAGCTCGGGTACTCGCGGGCGCCGGCGATGGTCAACAGCGACGTCTTGCCCGCGCCGTTGGGACCGATGATGATCCACCGCTCGTCCACCTCCACCTGCCAGGTCACCGGGTGCAGCAGGGTGCGCCCGTCGCGGACGAGGGTGACCTCGCGCAGATCCAGGACGAGGTCCTCGTCCAGTGCGTCAGTCGTGGCCGGGGTCGAGATGATCGTGTCGTTCACATCCTCCATCGTGCCCTATCCACTCCGATCGCAGGCGCAGCACCCGGCCGGTGGGGGTATCGCCGGGGCAGAGCCAGGGGCCGGCTCAGAAGAAGGCGGAGGCCATCCTGGTTCGCGCGTCGATGACCCCGGGATCTGCCGCATCGTACATGGCGAAGATCTCCAGCAGCCGGTCGCGGGCGGCTGTGCGCTCATCGCCGGCGCTGGTGCGGATCTGCTCGATGAGAGTGTCGAAGGCCTGCTCGCGCTCCCCCGCCAAGAGCTGCTCGTCGATGCTGTCCGCGGTCCCGGCGGCAGTGCGCTCCAGCAACAGGGCGGTGACCCGGGCCGAACGGGCCTCGTCGGCGGTCTCGGCACCATTGTCTTCATCGGCGGCGGACTCGGCGATGATCCGGTCGTAGACCGACACCGCGCCGCGGTAGTCCCCCTCCTCCAGCAGTTCTGCAGCAGCGTCGAACCGCGGATCAGCACCGGAGTCGTCAGCGGAACCGGTCACGCCCGCGTCCGGTGCGTCCCCCTCCGAATCCGGCAGACCGGGCAGCTTTCCGTCGACCGTGCGTACCACCGCCTCGATGAACTGGCCGATCTGCTCGGCAGGCTGCACCCCCTCGAAGCTGGTCAGGGGACGACCAGCGGCCAGGGCCAGCACCGTCGGCACCGCCTGGACCTGCAGAGCCTGGGCAATCTCCGGGGTGGTGTCCACGTTGACCTCACGGAAGACCCACTGCACCGGCACACCGTCGGCGTCCTGCGCCTCGGCCAGCCGGGTGAACTCGGCGGACATCTCACCACAGCCCTCGGCCCGCGGGCTACCCAACAGCAGCACCACGGCGACCTGGGTGGACCGGACAACGAGATCCTGTTCGAAACTCTCGGCGGTGACAATAGCGGACCGCGGGACCTTCGTGCCGGACGCCGCCTCCTCGCGGGTCCGCTCCGCGGCACGCTGTCGTTGATCGGACGCTTCCTTCAAGGCCCCGAGGTCAACGGCCCGGGAGGCGAAACGGTCAGGAGTCGACGGTCCGCCGGGCCGCTGTGCGGGATAGTTCGGTGTGCTCATGTCCACCCATCCTAACCACCACCGGACACCGCCGCGGCAGACTCCCGTCCTCTATCGCCGCCTGTCATCGGTGCCTGCTATCGGCGACGCTGCCAACAGGCGGTGTGCCAGTGTCTGCGGTACTCGGCACCGGTGAGGGTGTCCGGCCACGCCACGAGGTGGGCGACACCCGGCGGGATGCCCTGGTTGCACCCCGGGCAGACGTAGTGCTTGACCGCGGCGGTAGCGCCCATGCGGCGCACCAGGTAGGTCTCGGTGCCGCCATGTGCGGAGCTGGCCGACCAACCAGGCCCGTCCTCGCGCCAGGTGCCGAGGTAGGACGCACCGTCGCGCGGCAGTTCGCGTGGTGAACCGTTGCGGGTACCGCGGGACTCCGGACGGCCGTGTCCCCGCGGCCGGTTACGTCGGGGCATGGGTTCAGTACTCCTCGGAACGAACGGCGTTAGAAGAGACGAAGCTCATCGGACTCGACGCCACGCATCTCCTGGTAGTCCAGGGTCACGCACCGGAATCCCCGGTCCTCGGCAAGGGTACGGGCCTGCGGCTTGATCTCCTGGGCGGCGAACACCCCATGGACCGGGGCGAGCAACTCGTCCCGGTTGAGCAGGTCGACGTACCGGGTGAGCTGCTCGACACCGTCGATACCGCCGCGACGCTTGATCTCCACCGCGACGGTCGCCCCATCGGCATCGCGGGACAGGATGTCCACCGGGCCGATCGCTGTGGGGTACTCGCGGCGGATCAGGCTGAAGCCATCACCGAGGACGTCGATCTGGGCGGCGAGTAGCTCCTGAAGGTGGGCTTCCACACCGTCCTTGACCAGCCCAGGGTCCTCCCCCAGCTCGTGGGCGGTGTCGGAGTACACCTCGAAGATCCGGATGCTCAGCAGCTCGCCCTTCGGGTTCTCCACCTGCCAGACCTGCTGGATACCGGCGTCCTGCTGCTCCTCGGTGGCATCGACCTCGGTGAGGCTGCACGGCGGGGTCATCCAGTTCAATGGCTTGTAGGCGCGGTCGTCGGCGTGGATACTGACCGAACCATCGGCCTTGACCATCACCAGACGGTCGGCCTCCGGGAGGTGGGCGGCGAGTCGACCTTCGTAGTCGACGGAACAACGGCAGATCACCAGACGCATGGGTGACAGGCTACCCGATGGGGTCCCGCGGGAAACTCAGTGCAGGCCGTTACGACGGGAGATGCGGGTGGCCGGACGTACCATGCGCTCCGACGGCGCGGACTCCAGCCAGGACACCAGCGCAGTGTCACCGGCATCATCGAGGGCGACCTCCCAGGCCTGCCCTTCCGACCTCAGCCCGAGAACGTGGAGTTCCGGCTCGAGGAACTGGGATTCCCGCTCGGTGATCTTCCGGCGCTCGGTGATCTCGGTCCCCTGCCTCGACAGCACGATGTCGGACTCCGGGCGCAGCGAGCGCAGCTTGTAGACGAGGGCCGTCCGGGAACCATAAACAAGAACCCCGTGGCGCCAGTGCCTGCCATCGGGATTCGGCAGGCTTCTGATCACCACGGGGATGCCACGACTTCGGAGGAGGAGGAATCGTCCTCCCGCCATCATCACGCCACATACTGCGATGATGACCACCACGGTCACCAGGATCGTCCAGATCACCAGGTACGCCCCTTCTCGTCGGAAGTCTCGGGCCCATGAGTCCACAGTCGTCATCTGCGGATGGGCTCGTTCGCACTACAGCTTGTCGAACCTCGTCGAGGCTTGTGGAATTCAGCTTTCAGTGGAGTCTACCGGGGTGAGGCAGGGGGACCAAAAGACCGGGAGATCGCATGGCCACCGACACAGAAACCACCGGGCGGTCTCTTCCATGTGGAAGAGGCCGCCCGGTGGTTTTCGCAGGGTCGCCGGCTGTCAGCTCTCCTGCAGACGCTTCACGGCGCGAAGCTCGGAGTCAGCGTCCTCACGCTCCTCCTCGGTCGAGGCGTCACGCAGACGTGCCTCGGCCTCGGCGACATCGACCTCGTGGGCCCACAGCGCGGAATCGGCGAGGATGGTGATCTTCTCCGTGGACACGGAGAGGAAGCCACCCTGGACGGCGGCGACGAGGGTCTCGCCGTCGGTCGTCCGGATGACCACGACACCGTTCTCGACCAGCTGGCCGAGAAGGGGCTCGTGGCCGGGGAGCACGCCGATCTCGCCCTCGGTGGTCTGTGCGGTAACGGAGGTTGCGGTGCCCGACCACAGCTCGCGCTCCACGGCCACCAGTTCAGCGGCAATCTCAGCCATGTGCGTGACCCCTTACTTCTCGGTGAGCTTCTTGTAGGCGGCCTCGACGTCGTCGAGTCCACCCAGACCGTCGAAGCACTGCTCCGGGTAGGCGTCGAACTCGCCGTCGCAGATGCGCTCGAAGGCGTCGATGGTCTCCTCCAGCGGAACGAACGAACCCGGGATATCGGTGAACTTCTGCGCGACGTAGAAGTTCTGACCCAGGAAGCGCTCGATGCGGCGGGCACGCTGCACGGTGATCTTGTCCTCTTCGGACAGCTCATCCATACCCAGGATGGCGATGATGTCCTGCAGCTCCTTGTTCTTCTGCAGAACGCCGATCACGCGCTGGGCGACAGCGTAGTGGTGCTCGCCGACGATGCCGGGCTCCAGGATGCGGGAGGTCGAGGTCAGCGGGTCCACGGCCGGGTAGATACCCTTCGAGGCGATGGCACGGTTGAGCTCGGTGGTCGCATCCAGGTGGGCGAAGGTCGTCGCCGGAGCCGGGTCGGTGTAGTCGTCCGCAGGCACGTAGACGGCCTGCAGCGAGGTGATCGAACGGCCCTTGGTCGAGGTGATTCGCTCCTGGAGCACACCCATCTCGTCAGCCAGGGTCGGCTGGTAACCCACGGCGGAGGGCATACGGCCCAGCAGCGTGGAAACCTCGGAACCGGCCTGGGTGAAACGGAAGATGTTGTCGATGAACAGCAGCACGTCCTGGTTCTGGACATCGCGGAAGTACTCCGCCATGGTCAGACCGGACAGGGCCACGCGCATACGGACTCCCGGGGGCTCGTCCATCTGGCCGAAGACAAGGGCGGTGTCCTGGAGGACGCCCATCTCTTCCATCTCCAGGTGGAGGTCGGTGCCCTCACGGGTACGCTCGCCGACGCCGGCGAACACGGAGGTACCGGAGAAGTTGCGGGCGATACGGGTGATCATCTCCTGGATGAGCACCGTCTTGCCCACACCGGCGCCGCCGAACAGGCCGATCTTGCCGCCCTTGACGTACGGGGTCAGCAGATCGATGACCTTGATGCCGGTTTCCATGAGCTCGGTGCGACCCTCGAGCTGGTCGAAGGCGGGGGCTTCGCGGTGGATACCCCACTGCTCACCGTCGCGGCCGAGGCCGGGCTCGTCGATGCAGTCACCGAGGGCGTTGAACACGTGGCCCTTGACGACGTCTCCGACGGGAACGGAGATCGGCTTGTCGGTGTCGATGACCTCGGCACCGCGGACGAGGCCGTCGGTCGGGGCCATGGCGACACCACGGATGATGTTGTCACCCAGGTGCTGGGCGACCTCGAGAACGATGGTCTTGGCCACCGCCTCCAGGGTCACCTCCACCTCAAGGGCGTTGTACAGTGCCGGCAGGGCGCCACGCGGGAACTCCACGTCAACGACCGGTCCGATGACTCGGACCACGCGACCGGCAGCGGTCGATGCGGCGCTGTCGCGCTGCACCTCAGTAGCTGTAGTCATAATTAGTCACTTTCTCCGCTGTCGGCGAGCGCGTCAACGCCACCGACGATCTCTGAGATTTCCTGGGTGATCTTTGCCTGGCGCAGCTGGTTGGCGACGCGCGAGAGGTCGTTGACCAGGGCCGTGGCGTTGTCGGTTGCCGCAGACATCGCGGTACGACGGGCAGCGGACTCACTGGCGGCGGCCTCGAGCATGAGCGCGAAGAGGCTACGGGAGACGTACTGCGGCAGCAGTGCTGCCAGCAGCTGATCGGGGTCCGGCTCGAACTCGACCTCGGCGGTCGCGGGCTCCGGGCCATCGGAGAGCATGTCCTCACCGGTGCCCAGCGGCTCCTCGTTGATCCGGGTCTCGATCGGCAGCATACGGATCGCCTGCGGAGTCTGGGTCAGCATCGACTCGAACTTCGTGTAGACGACGTGGAGCTCACCGAAACCGGCGACCTCCTGCCCTTCCGCTGCAGTCAGACCCTCACGCCACTGTGCCGTACCATCGTCGCCGGCCTCGAAGCCTTCGATCAGGTGACGACGTAGGTCGTGCGTGCCCTTGTAGACGGGATCCTGGGAGAACCCGGACCAGGCACCCTTGATGTCCTCGCCCCGGAAGTTGTAGTACGTCAGGCCCTTGGACCCGGCGACGTACAGGGCGACTTCCTTGCCTTCGCCCTCGAGACGCTTGCGGAGTTCCGCAGTCTTCTTGAGGACGTTGTGGTTGTATCCACCACACATTCCGCGGTCGCTGGTGATCACCAGGATGGCCGCGCGAGACGCGTTGGACTCCGTGTCGAGCATGGGGTGCTCGAGCGAGGATGCCGAAGCGAGCCGCTGGATGACGCGGGTGATCTCGTCGGCGTAGGGCTGTGAAGCAGTCACCCTGGCCTGGGCCTTGGTGATCTTGGAGGTCGCGATGAGCTCCTGGGCCTTGGTGATCTTCTTCGTCGAGTTCACGGACTTGATCCGGTCCCTCAGTTCGCGAAGAGTTGCCATCGCTGTCTACCTCCCTTCTTCTGTGTACTCGGTCTGTGCAGTCATAGGATCAGGTCCCCGCGCTACTTCTTGCGGGTGACGGTGATCTGAGACTGGTCCAGGTCCTGGTCGGCCAGGGCGTCGGCCTCCGGCTCGTTGATGACCGGGGTGCCGTCGGTGGTCTGGAAGCCGCGCTTGAACTCGTCAGCGGCCTTGACCAGCTCAGCCTTGGACTCGTCGGACAGCGGCGTGCCGCCGGCGATCTGCTCGTAGACACCGGCGTGACCGGCGTGGAGGAACTCCCACAGCTCAGCCTCGAAGCGGCGCACGTCCTCGACGGGAACGGTGTCGAAGACGGACTCTGCAGCGAGGAAGATGGAGACCATCTGGTCCTCAACGGACTGCGGCTGGGTCTCGACCTGCTTCAGCAGCTCGACCAGACGCTTACCGCGCTCCAGCTGTGCCTTGGAGAACTCGTCCAGGTCGGACGCGAAGGCGGCGAACGCCTCCAGGTCACGGTAGGCGGCGAGGTCCAGTCGCAGGTTACCTGCGACCTTCTTCATGCCCTTGGTCTGGGCGTCACCACCGACACGGGAGACCGACACACCGACGTTGATGGCGGGGCGCACACCCTGGTTGAACAGGTCGGACTCCAGGAAGACCTGGCCGTCGGTGATGGAGATGACGTTGGTGGGGATGAACGCACCCACGTCGTTGGCCTTGGTCTCGATGATCGGCAGCGCGGTCATGGAACCGGCACCGAGCTCGTCGGACAGCTTGGCGGCACGCTCCAGCAGGCGGGAGTGCAGGTAGAACACGTCACCCGGGTATGCCTCGCGGCCCGGCGGGCGACGCAGCAGCAGGGAGATCGCACGGTAGGCCTCGGCCTGCTTGGTCAGGTCGTCGAAGATGATGAGGACGTGCTTGCCCTCGTACATCCACTGCTGACCCAGGGCGGCACCGGCGAACGGGGCCAGCCACTTGAAACCGGCGGAGTCGGAGGCCGGGGCTGCCACGATGGTCGTGTAGTCCAGGGCGCCCTGATCCTCCAGGGTCTTCCGCAGCGCGGCGATGGTGGAACCCTTCTGACCGATGGCAACGTAGATGCAACGCACCTGCTTGCTCGGGTCACCGGACTCCCAGTTCGCACGCTGGTTCAGGATGGTGTCGATGCAGACCGAGGTCTTACCGGTCTTGCGGTCACCGATGATCAGCTGACGCTGGCCACGACCGATGGGGGTCATCGCGTCGATGGCCTTGATGCCGGTCTGCATCGGCTCGTGGACCGGCTGACGCATCAGCACGGACGGGGCCTGGAGCTCCAGCGCACGGTTCTCGGACGACTCGATGTCGCCGAGGCCGTCGATGGGCTGGCCCAGGGGGTTGATGACACGGCCGAGGAACTTCTCGCCGACCGGGACGGACAGGACTTCGCCGGTCCGCTTGACTTCGTCGCCTTCCTTCAGCGACTCGTAGTTGCCCAGGACCACGACGCCGACGGTGTCGGTCTCGAGGTTCTGTGCGACGCCGATGACGCCGCCGGGGAACTCAAGCAGCTCGTTGGTCATCACGGAGGGCATGCCCGAAACCTGGGCAATGCCGTCCGCGGCCAGCGTAACCACGCCGACCTCCTCACGGGAGGCCTCCGCGGAAGCGCTTGAGGTGTAGTTCGCAATAGCGCTACGGATCTCATCGGAGGAGATCGTAAGCTCCGCCATAATCTTCCTGCTCTCGGTATCGTCTTCCAGCATTTGGTGAGTGAATCTCTCGATCGCGGTTCGCCGCGGGTCGCGTCAGGCGAATTCCCGACGGAGACGCGACAGCTTTCCAGCCGTGCTTCCGTCGATGACTTCGTCGCCGACCCGGATGACCGCTCCACCGAGGAGGCTGGTGTCAACCTCGGAATGGACCGACATCGCGGAACCGTAGATCTTCTCCAGCTTCTGGGCCAGTGCCTGCTCCTGGGCCTCGCTCAGTGCGGCGGCGCTGCGGACACGGGCGACCTTGCGGTCGTCGAGTCCAGCTGCGAAATCGCACAGTGCGTCCAGGTCCTCGACCGGTCGCGCAACAGGACGTCCGACGACCTGCAGTGCGAGGGCCTCAGTGAGGGCGCTGACATGTCCGTAGAGGACCTTGGCCAGAAGTTCGCGGCGCTTCTCGGCAGATGCGAGACGGTCGGCCAGGATCATCTCCAGCTCCGACTCCCGCTCGAGGAGGCGGGCGAGCTCGAAGAGCTCGGTCCCGACCTTCTCGCTCTGCCCCTGCTCGCGGGCTGCACGCAGCAGGGCACGGCGGCCCAGCTCGACGAGCCCGTGCCGCAGGTCCCGGGTGTTGGACCAGGTGCCGGCAACAGCCGAGGAAATCGTGTCCCGGGTGGTACCCGACACCTTGTCTGCCAACAGCCCGTCAGCCAGGGCTGCCCGGCGGTCTGCCGGAACAGCCTGATCGATCAGTGCGCTGCGCAGTGACCGGTCGCTGTCCAGAAGGTCAGCGACCTCGAACAGCTCCGCACCGGTGGCCGCAGCAGCGGCTGCGGTGTCCGCTGCACCCGTGAGGGCGGCGTCCAGTGATGCGGTCAGCTGGTCCAGGGTTGCTCTGCTCGCTGCGTGCACGGGCCTCACTTCCCCGATCCGACGCTGTCGAGATCAGCGAGGAAGGAGTCGATGGTTCCGGAACGCTTGACGTCGTCGGACAGCTGGGAGCCCAGCAGCCGCTCGGCCAGGTTGATGGAGTTCTCGCCCATGTCCTTGCGCAGGTCCGAGACGACAGCGTCGCGCTGCGCCTGCAGCTGCTTGTTGCCGGACTCGATGATGCGGTTGGACTCGTCGGTGGCCTGGGTCTTCATGTCAGCGATGATCTTCTGGCCCTGTGCACGGGCGTCGTCGCGGATCTGCGCGGCTTCCGTACGTGCCTCAGCCAGCTGGGCGTTGTACTTGTCCAGCGCGGCCTTGGCCTCTTCCTGTGCCTCTTCGGCCCGGGCGATCCCGCCCTCGATCTGCTCGGTCCGCTCAGCCATAACCTGCTTGAGCTTCGGGAGCACGAACTTCCAGAAGATGACGAAGATGATGATGAAGCTGACAAGGGACCAGACGATGTCATACGACGCGGGGAGCAGCGGGTTAATGCTGTCCTCCAGCGGCAGCTCTTCCGCTGCCAGGATGAAGTGGTTCGTCATAGTCTCCAGCTTTCGCTCTTGAGTGTGAAGGTCTTGTCACAATGCCCCGTCACCGGAGCACCGCACCCTAGAACAGGAAGCCGGCGACCAGGCCGATCAGGGCCAGGGCCTCGGTGAAGGCGATACCCAGGAACATGGTGGTACGCAGCTGGCCGGCCATCTCGGGCTGGCGAGCCATGGCCTCGGCGGTCTTACCGACCAGGATACCGATACCGACACCGGGGCCGATTGCGGCGAGACCGTAGCCGACGGTACCGAGGCCCTCGAAGGTCGTGGTGGTGTCCTGGGCGAGGATCTGCAGCTCGTTCATTTGGTTTCCGTTCCCTTTCGTGGTGCCCCACCTGTGTAAAAGAGGTAGTCGGTAGGTGAGGCGGAAATGTGTTGTTGTAGATGTCGGGGTTCAGTGCCCGTCAAAGCTCATCAGTGCTCGTCGGCGTGCAACGACTGCTCGATGTAGACCGCCGTCAGCAGGCTGAAGATGTAGGCCTGCAGGAAGATGATCAGCATCTCGAACAGCGTGAAGGCCAGTGCGGCGACCAGGGTGCCGCCTGCCAGCAGCGTCCAGCCGTTCAGCTGCCAGAAGAAGAAGTTCGTGGCACCGAACAGCAGGACCAGCACGATGTGGCCGGCCAGCATGTTGGCCATCAGACGGATGGTCAGCGTGACCGGACGCAGGACGAAGGTGGAGAAGAACTCGATCGGGACCACAAGCAGGTGCAGGGCCGGGGGCAGGTTCGGGATGACCACGGAGGACTTCACGAACTTGCCGAAACCGTACCGCTTAGCGCCCGCGTAGATCATGACGATGTACGCCACCGCGGCCAGGACGATCGGCATACCGATCCTGGCGTTGGCCGAAATGTTCGTCCCCGGAATGATCGCCGGCAGGTTACCGATGAGAACGACGAAGAAGATGGTGCCGATGACCGGCAGGAACCGGCGGCCCTCCTTCTTCCCCAGGATCTCTTCGGCGATATGTATGCGGACGAAGTCGACCGCGTACTCTGCGACGTTCTGCACACCCCTCGGGATCAGCTTGGGCTTGCGGAAGGCATACAGAAAAAAGGCCGCCAGGATGAGAATCATCAACAGACGGATGATCATCAGGCGGTCTACTGCGAAAATGCCGTTAGCGAACTCACTGAACCAGAGGTGGTCGGGATTCACTTCCCCCGGGAAGAATTCTTTCTCCATGGAGGGGGCATGGAACTCGCCCTTCATGGCCAAGGTTGTAACGCTCAGCGTTCTCTCCCGTGGTAGGGGCCGCATGACACGGGGTCACACGGTGCGATGGAGGATGTCAGGATGTTCCCGGTAGCGCGGACTCCGTCGCACGTCGGCACGCCACCGGGGGTGATAGACCAGGCTCGGACGTAAGGCGCGCTTAGAGCGCGCGCGGGCCACTCACCTGATTACCCGCAGTAGACAATAGCAGCGATTGGCCTGGCTGTGCGAACCAGCACCCCCGCAGTACTTCACTGGACGATACAGCATTAACCCGCACCCGGGGTCACCCCCGGAAATTCCGGTCTCAACTGGCCGATGGTCAGCGGTCTGACCAGCATTCGATACTCAGCTGAATGCCGTACACCCCCCGCCCCTCCCCTACCCCCGCACCGCCTCGGGCCCCCACAGCCCCGCCGCAAACCCCGTGGGTTCTCAGACGTTGGTGACCCGGGTCGTGATGACCCCGATTGTTTCCGAGACCAGGCCGACAAGCAGAGCGAGCAGCACGGTGACGCCCATGGCGGTGTGGTCGAAGAAGTCCATGTTCCGCAGCACCAGCAGAATACCGAGCACCACGATGATCTTGAGCAGCCACGTCCCCAGCATCACCACGACGGTGGTCTGCGGCGAGGTATTCGAGGTCAGTAGGACGATGCCCACGGTCGCCAGGATGAATCCACCGCCGATGGCCGCACCGATCAGCACACCCCACAGCCCCTCCGGGCCGCGGGCATTGCCCCACAGCGCCAGGGAGATGATGGTGATCACCAGCACGGCAACCGCACCCCACTTCGCGGCACGCAGCAGCGGACGCCGGTGGTCGGCGACATCGCCGTCGTCACTGACGTTGATGTCTGGCAGGTCGGCCGGGGACTGGGACGGGGTGTTGTTCTGCTCGCTCACGGACTACACCCTAGCGTCCGCGGCCCCCAGGTCCCATCTTGCCCACGTTACGGCGGGTGGACGCACCCGGCCGGGGCAGCGGGGTCGTCGCGGTCGGCGGAGTTTTCGTGACGGCCTGCGGAGCATGCGGTTCCGGGGGTGGGACCGTCTCCGACACCGCGGCTACTGTCGTTCTGCCCCGCCACAACGGCACGACGGTGAACCCCAGTGCCAGCAGGATCGCCACCCCGAAGATCGTCGCTGCCACACCCAACGGGAAGACCGTGGAACCCACCGCCCCCAGTGCCACCACGCCGACCCAGGTGTAGAGCACCAGGACGACCTGCTTCTGGGAATGCCCCAGGCGCAGCAGCCGGTGGTGCAGGTGCTGTTTGTCGGGGGCGAACGGGCTCTTGCCTGCCTTGAGTCGGCGGAAGACCGCCATCAGCAGGTCCAGCATCGGGATGAACAGTGCGGCAATGACAACCAGCATCGGGGTCAGCAACGCCAGCAGGTCGGCCGGGCCGTAGAGGGCCATGTTGATCCGCCCGGAGGCCGAGACACTCGCCGCGGCCAGCAGCAGGCCGATGAGCATGGAGCCTGAGTCCCCCATGAAGATGCGCGCCGGCGAGAAGTTGTGCGGTAGGAATCCCAGGCACACCCCAAGCAGACCGGCGGAGATCATCGCCGGCGGGTAGGCGCTGACGGTACCTCCCTGGTCATGCAGGATCGTCAGCGAGTAGATCAGCAGGGTCGCCGCAGCGATCGCGCCCAACCCGGCCGCCAGGCCGTCCAACCCGTCGACGAAGTTCATCGCGTTGATGATCGCGACCGTCAACAATGCAGTCAAGATCGTTGACTGGACCTGATCCAGGATCAGCGTGGTGCCGCCACCGAACGGGGAGTAGATGAGGTACCAGGACAGCCCTGCGAGGCTCATGACGACGGAGCCGGCGACCTGGCCGCCGAGCTTGAGTACCCAGGAGATGTCGAAGAGGTCGTCGACGATACCGACCACCACGATGACGAAGGCCGCGGTCAGCACCGCCACCATGTCCGGGGTGATCGGAGGGAAACCCCGGTTGAGCGCCGGCAGTTGGCTGGCAACCAGGACCGCGACGACGAAACCGGTGAACATCGCCACACCACCCAGCCGTGGGGTGGGGACGGTGTGGACATCGCGGACACGGGGCTTGGCGAGACGTCCGTACCGCAGCATCAGCATCCGGATGATCCCGGTCGTGAGATATGTCGTCACCAGTCCCACGAGGAGGACCAGCGCGAGCTCCCGGAACGGAACGCCGACGCCCGACCACGACGCCGCGTGCACCAGCACGCGCTCACCGGTCATCCGTTCGCCACCCCGGAGGTTCCGCCGGCCGTGTTTTGTCCCAGCAGCAGTTCGGCCGGCACGCCGAGCACCTCAGCGACCCGGGTTGCCGGGATCGCCCCTTCGCGGAGGATGCGCGGGCGCATCCCGGACAGGTCCACGATGGTGGACGCGGTGCCGATGGTGGCCGGGCCTCCGTCGAGGTAGACCGAGACGGAGTCCCGGAGCTGGTCGCGGGCCTGCTCCGCGGAGAGTGCCGGCGGATGCCCGTGGATGTTCGCACTCGAGACCGCCATCGGGCCGGTCTGCTGCAGCAGTTCGATCGCCAGCGGCTGCAACGGCATACGCAGGGCCACGGTGCCGCGGGTGTCGCCGAGGTTCCACGGCAGGCTCGGGGCCTGGTGGGTCACGATCGTCAGGCCGCCGGGCCAGAAGGCCTCGGTCAACAGGCGCAGGTTCTCGGTGTAGTCCCGGACCAGGCCGGTGACCGTGGTCCACGAGCCGATGAGTACCGGCACCGGCATGTCCGGACCGCGGTGCTTGGCCCGCAGCAGTGCGCTGACCGCGTCATTGTCGAAGGCGTCTGCACCGATGCCGTACACCGTGTCCGTCGGCAGGACGATCAGCCGCCCGCCCTTCACCGCACCGAGTGCTGCGGCGAGGCCGGCCTCACGCGTCTCGGAGTCCGTGCAGTCGTAGGTCTGTGGCATGGTGGACCGTTCGTCCCTTCGGATGTGTCGCTAGTACGTCGGTTAGGTTATCGGGTCCACTGTAGTCCCGGGCCGCTTCAAAGACAGCCCCCGGGTCCGGGGTGGTGGCCGGGGTTGTCTCGGGTTAGTGGTCCGGACGGTGCCCGGGGTCCCGGTGCACCCGTCCGGTGACGAAGCGGTCGCGTCCGGCGAAGTCCCGGTGCTGCTCCAGGTCCTGTACCCCGACCTGTGCGAGCAGGTCGCGCACACCTGCACCATTGCTGTCGTCATGCTCGATACCGACCACCGCCACCGGCGCGGCGGCCACATCCACGACCTCGGCCATGGTCCGCAGCAGATCGAGTCCGTCGGCCCCGGAGAACACCGCACGGTGCGGGTCCTGCCGGACCTCGGGTGACACCTCCGTGCTCTCCGGGACGTACGGCGGGTTGGAGACCACCACGTCCGCCGCGGCGACCAGTCCGTGGCGAACCAGCGGTGCCGGGGTGGAGACATCCGCCTGGTGGAACTCGATGGCGATCCGGTTGCTGATGAACCCCTGGTCCACCCAGCTCGCAGTGGCCTGGGTCGCCGCGGTGACCGCTGCCGGGTCGATTTCCAGACCGACCAGGCGCAGGTCCACCCGGTCGGCGATCCCACGGGTGGTGAGCAGATGGGCCAACCCCAGGGTCACCGTCCCCGGGCCGCTGCACAGGTCGATGACCGTGACCGAGGGCTCGGAGAGTCGGGCGGTGAAACTGTCGGACGCACCGGCGACGACCGCGACCCGGTCCTCCACCTGCCCGGCCGCCCACTCGATGAGCAGGTCGGTCTCCGGACGGGGGATGAACAGTCCGGGGGCCACCGGAAGATCCAGTCCCACCACGGTGCCTACGCCCAGGATCAGCTGGAGTGGTTCGCGGGCGACCCGGCGGGCCAGCAGTTCCCCGAAGACGGGCGGCGCCGGGTCACCGCCGCGCAGGACGAGATCCATGGCGGTGACCGGTGCCGTTGTCCGGATGTCAGCCTCGCGGTTGATGGCCTCCGCCATGAGGATGCGGGCATCGTGGGCGGCGGACTCCACGCCCGCCGCCGACAGCTCGGCCACCGCGGAACGCAGCACCTGGGACACTGTCTGGGGCTCTGTCTGGGGCTCTGTCACGGAGAGTTCCAGCTACTACTCCCCCGCCTCGAGGCGGGCCTTGCGGTCGGCGTCCTGCAGCGCGCCGAAGAGCGCGTCGAGGTCGCCGTCCAGCACGGCGTCAAGGTTGTTGGCCTTGTAGCCGATGCGGTGGTCGGAGACCCGGGACTCCGGGAAGTTGTAGGTACGGATGCGCTCCGAGCGGTCCATGGTGCGGATCTGTGCCGCGCGGCCCTCGGCGGCGACGGCGTCCGCCTCCTCCTCCTTCATCTGCTGGAGGCGGGCGGCGAGCACCTGCATGGCGCGCGCCTTGTTCTGGATCTGCGAACGTTCCTTCTGACAGGTCACCACGATATTGGTGGGCAGGTGGGTGATACGCACCGCCGAGTCGGTGGTGTTCACGCCCTGACCACCCTTACCGGAGGAACGGTAGACGTCGACGCGGATGTCCTTGTCGTCGATCTGCACGTCCTCGACCTCGTCAGGCTCCGGGTAGACCAGTACACCGGCGGCCGAGGTCTGGATGCGCCCCTGGGACTCGGTGACCGGGATACGCTGCACGCGGTGCACGCCACCCTCGAACTTGAAGACGCTCCACGCACCGTCGCGGCTGGGCTGCTTGGACCGCACCGACATGGTCATGTCTTTCACACCGCCCAGGTCGGTCTCGTTGGCATCGAGGACCTCGAAGGTGAAACCGTGCTTCTCACCGAAGCGCTGGTACATGCGTGCCAGCTCGCCGGCGAACAGTGCGGCCTCCTCGCCACCGGCGCCGGACTTGATCTCCATGACGACGTCGTCGCTGTCGTGGGGGTCACGAGGTGCCAGCAGGTCGGTGAGCTTCTCCTCCAGGGTGGGGATCTCGGCGGCGAGGCGCTCGGCCTCGGCGGCGAACTCGGCGTCCTCCCCTGCCATCTCCGCGGCGACCTCGTGGTCCTCGCGGGCCTGGACCAGGGCGTTGTACGTCTGGATCACCGGCTGCAGTTCACTGAAGCGCTTGGAGACCTTGCGGGCCGCCGAGGCGTCGTTGTGCAGTTCCGGGTCGGAGAGCTGCATCTCCAGGCCCTGGTACTCCGACAGGATGTCGTCGATCTTGGACGGCGAACCTCCCGCCACGCTCTGGTCACTCATCGTCTTCACCTGCCAGCGGTGCCGAGGAGGCGATCTGCAGCATGAAGTCGCGGTTGGTCTTGGACTTCTTCAACTGCTTGAGCAGCAGGTCGATGGCGGCCTGGGGGTCCAGCGCGGAGAGGATGCGGCGCAGCTTGTGCATCAGGCGCGCCTCCTCCGGGCCGAGCAGCAGATCGTCCTTACGGGTGCCGGACGGGTTGACGTCGACCGCCGGGAACATCCGGCGCTCGGCGATCTTACGGTCCAGCTTCAGCTCGGCATTGCCGGTGCCCTTGAACTCCTCGAAGATCACCGTGTCGCCGGCGGAGCCGGTCTCCACCATGGCGGTGGCGATGATGGTCAGCGAGCCACCGTCCTCGATGTTGCGGGCTGCACCCAGGAACCGCTTCGGCGGGTAGAGGGCATTGGAGTCCACACCACCGGAGAGGATGCGGCCCGAGGCCGGGGAGGAGTTGTTGTAGGCGCGGCCCAGGCGGGTGATGGAGTCCAGCAGGACCACGACGTCCTTGCCCTGCTCCACCAGGCGCTTGGCACGCTCGATGGCAAGCTCGGCGACGGCGGTGTGCTCGTTGGGCGGGCGGTCGAAGGTCGAGGCGATGACCTCACCCTTGACGCTGCGCTGCATGTCGGTGACTTCCTCGGGACGCTCGTCGACGAGGACGACCATGAGGTAGCACTCCGGGTTGTTCACCGCGATGGCGTTGGCGATGTCCTGCAGGATCGTGGTCTTACCGGCCTTGGGCGGGGACACGATCAGGGCACGCTGGCCCTTACCGATCGGCATGATCAGGTCGATCACCCGCGTGGTCAGCACCTTCGGTTCGGTCTCCAGACGCAGTCGCTGGTTGGGGTACAGCGGGGTCAGGCTGGTGAATTTCGGACGCTGCGATGCCTGGTCGGGGGTCAGTCCGTTGACCGTGTCCACCGAGTGCAGCGGGATGTACTTCTGACGGTTGCGGCCGCGTCCGCCGCCACCGCCGGCCTGCTGGCTCTTGGCGCCCGGGCGGATGGAACCGGTGACCGCGTCGCCGTGGCGCATGCCGTACTTGCGCACCATCTGGATCGGGACGTACACGTCGGTCGCTCCGGCGTGGTAGCCGGTGGTGCGGATGAAGGCGGTGTTCGCGTCGGCGAAGTCGAGGATGCCGGCGACCGGGGTGGCCGGCTCGTTGTTCTGGCCGCCCTGCTGACCACCCTGCTGCTGGCCACCACGGTTCCGGTCGCCCCGGTCGTTACGATCGTTGCGGTCACCACGGTTGCGGTTGCCCCGCCCCTGGCCGTCGCCACCTTGTTTGCCGTTGTTCTGGCGGCCCTGGTTGTCGTTGCGCCCCTGATTCTGGCCCTGGTCCTGACCCTGGTTCTGGCCCTGGTCATGGCCGCCCTTGCCCCGGTTGCGACGGTTACGCCGGTTACGTCGTCCTCGACGACCCCCCTGGTCCTCGCCACGCTCATTGTCACCACGGTCACCACGGTCACTGCGGTCACCACGGTCACTGCGGTCACTGCGTTCACTGCGGTTGCCGCGCTGGTCGCGGTCGTTACGGTCCTCCCGTCCGCCCTGGTCGGATCCCTCGGAATCACTGACCTGGGCGGTGGACGGTGACGCATTCGACGAGGCCGTGGAAACAGTATCGGCCTTGCTGTCTGCCTTGCTGTCCGCAGCAGCGCCGGAGTCCTTGGCCCCCGAAGTGCCGGAGGTGGACATCCCCCCGCCGGAGGTCCCGCCGCGTCCGGCACTGCCGATACCGGCAGCGGCGATGGCCGACACCAGGTCCCCCTTCCTCATCCCGGAGGTTCCCCGCAGCCCCTGCGACGCAGCAATCTGCTTGAGTTCCACCAGTTTAAGGGTGGCAAGTCCGTCATTCTGTGCCCTGGAGACGATGTCCGGCAAAGTCACAGGTGTCCTTTCGGTTCACCCCCGGTGTCGTCGCCCCGCACTCCCCGACCACTATGGCTTCGGCCACGCAGCGGGAACACCAGGATGGCAATGCGGGCACCCAGGTGCCCAGGAATCCTGGCGACGGAACAACGGGAGGTGACGTGCTCTCGTGAGTCGTCGAATTATGGACGGATGCCACGGCTACGGCACCTGTGGAAGGTGTCTGACCGGCCTGAAAATGGCGTTCGGTGGTGAAATTCCGTGGATCCGGATGACCCAACACCGTCTCGGACCGCACCTACGGCACCGGCGTGGCCGGGCCTGCGGGATGACGGTGGTTGGTTCTCAATTGCATGATACCACCGGGCTCGCGGGACAACCGCATTTCACGTCCGCCGTGTGCGCCCGGAACACCCGGGTTGCACCCGGGTGACGGCCGGTGTGCGTTGGCGTGCACCGGCGCCCACTGGCGTCCCCTATCCTGGGTAACCATGGACGGCACCTCCGGCTTCACCGCCTCGACCCCCACCACCGACCCCACTACGCCACTGGGCGCCTCGACGATGGGCGAGTACCCGCTGCTACTGTCGCAGGTCCTGGAGTACGGACGCAGCGTGCACGGCAACACCGGTATCCGCACCTACTACGGTGACAACCCCGAGGACTCCACCTTCTCCCAGGTCGGAGCCCGTGCCACTGCCCTGGCGCATGCCCTGAACGACCTCGCCGGGGTCCGCGTCGGCGACCGGGTCGCGACCATGATGCCGAATATCACCGAGCACCTGGAATCGATGTTCGGGGTGATGTCCATGGGCGCGGTCCTGCACCCGCTGAACCCCAACCTGGTCGCCGACCAGCTGGTCCACATCATCAATCACGCCGGGGACCGGGTGGTCATCGCCTCCCCCCGACTGTCCCACCTTCTGGTGCCGTTGCTCGGACAATGTCCCACGGTCGAGACCCTGGTCCTCACCGGGACCGGCGGCGAACCCGCCCTCACAGCCGCCCGGGCTGCGTTCGCCGAGGTCGACCGTGACGACATCACGGTCCTGGGCTACGAGGAGATCCTCGACGGCCGCCCGACAGTCTACGACTGGCCGCAACTGCCGGAGACCTCGCCGGCTGCTCTGCTCTACACCACCGGAACCAGTGGTGCGCCCAAGGGCGTGGTGCACTCCCACCGGTCGATCTGGCTGCACGCGATGAACATTCGTACACCTGACTCCTTCGGAGTGCGCAACGGGTACAGCTTCCTGTGTGTCGTGCCGATCTACCACGTGTTGAGCTGGGGCGTCCCGGTCGCCGCCCTGATGGCCGGAACACCGATGGTGTTCCCCGGGGGCGACGCCAGCCCGACACACATGGCCTACGTCATCGCCGACTCCATGCCACGCATGGCCCACGGTGCTCCGACGGTGTGGATGCAACTGGTCGTGCACTACCAGAAGAACCCGCCGGAGAAGATGAGTCTGCAGGAGATCCTCTCCGGTGGTTCCCCGGTACCCGCCGCCCTGATCGATGCCTGGGAGGAACGCTACGGTGTCGACATCACCCACTGCTGGGGAATGACCGAGACCGGGCCGAGCGGGACCGTGGCCCGTCCCCCGGTCGGTGTCGGTGGCTCCGCCCGCCGTCGCTACCGCGACAGCCAGGGACGCTTCCCCGTCGGAATGCAGTTCCGCATCGCCGACGAGGACGGGACCGTCCTGCCTCCCAACGACCGCTCCAGCGGGGAGCTCCAGGTTCGTGGTAACTGGGTCACCACCGACTACTTCCACTCCCCCGCTGCCGCGACCGGCGGGACGGCCGACACCTTCCGTGGCAGTGACGTCGACGAGGACGGGGACTACGCCACCTGGTTCACCGATGACGGATGGCTGCACACCGGTGACATCGCCACCATCACCCAGGACGGCTTCCTCACCGTCCACGACCGGCAGACGGACACGATCCGTTCCGGTGGAGAATGGATCTACTCTGCGATCCTGGAGAACTTGGTCATGGAGTCGCCGGTGGTCGCGGAAGCCGCGGTGATCGGGATGCCCGACGACCGGTGGGGCCAACGTCCCCTCGCCGTCGTGGTCACCATCCCCGGTGTCGCGCAGGACCGGGACACCGCGCAGCGGCTAGCGAGTGCAGTGACCGAGAACGTGCCGCGCTGGATGGCCCCGGAGTACTGGACATTCGTCGACAGCATCGACAAGACCTCGGTCGGCAAGTTCGACAAGAAGGATCTGCGCTCACACCTTGCGGCAGGTGAGTACGACATCATCAAGCTACGCAGCCCCGGTGAACGCGACAGCGCGCAGGAGTCCGACCACGACGGGGCGGCCGACGCCGACGGTGCCGACGGTGCCGATGGCTCGGTCGGTTCAGACGGCGACGCACAGACCAACGGCGCCGACTGAGTCCCGACAAGGACCCCGTCGACGCCGTCAGGGTCGAATCCGGCGTTCGGTGGAGCTACCGCTAACCGCTGACGCTCACCGACGCGCGCTCGCCGACACCGGTCTCCAGCACAGCGATCCCGCGGGAGCGGGCCTCCTCCAGCAGCGCGGCATCCACCTCACCGGTGGACAGCACCATGACGGTCGGGCCCGCTCCGGACAGGAACGCCGGGTAGCCCAGGTTGCGCAGTCGGTTGACCCACTCCGAGGTCACCGGCAGCACCTCCGCCCGGTACGGCTGGTGCAGGCGGTCACGGGTGGCCTCCCACAACAGTTCCGGACGCGTGCTCAACGCCACCGGCAGCAGTGCCGCACGGGAGACGTTGAAGCGGGCGTCCTGATGCGAGACATCGCTGGGCAGCACCCGGCGCACCGCCTCGGTGGAGGCGTGGAAATTCGGGATCAGGGCGGTGGCACGCACGTCAGCGTGGACCGGCACCGGCACCGCGTGGTACTCCGGTGCGCTGCGGCCGTCGATCGGGATATTCGTCCAAGACACCACTCCGCCGCCGAGCACGCAGGCCGCGGCGTTGTCCGGGTGTCCCTCGAAAGCCGAGGACAGCTGGATGACGGTGTCGTCGTCCAGCGCACCGGTGGGGTGGTCCCCGCCGGCCAACGCACTGGCCGCGACGACACCTGCGACGGCGGCGGCAGCCGAGGAGCCCAGCCCGCGGGAGTGCGGGATGGCGTTGTGGCACACCACACGCAACCCTGCGACAGTCACCCCGGCCTCACGCAGGCCGGATCGCAGGGCGCGGACGACCAGGTGGCGTTCATCCAGCGGCACGTCGCCCTCGCCTTCACCGTGGACGATGATGTCCAGGCCGGCATCGACGGTGACGACCTCGACGGTGTCGTACAGCCCGACCGCCAGGCCCAGTGAATCAAATCCCGGGCCGAGGTTGGCGGTGGAGGCAGGAACCCGGACACTCACCGAACGTCCGGTGGCCAGCCTGCGCAGTGCACCGGCACCGGGGAGTGCTCCGTCGGCTCCGTCAGTGCTCCGGACGGGGGTCACGGGATCACTCATGCGAGATCAAGTGCCTCGGCGACCGCATTGGTGTCCACGTCGATCGGCGTGGGCTCCGGCATTTCACTCAGGGCGGTGGTCGGATCCTTGAGACCGTGACCGGTCACCGTGCAGACGATGCGCTGGCCCGGGGCGATGGAGCCCTCGGCGTGGGCGGCGAGCAGGCCAGCGACGGAGGAGGCCGACGCAGGCTCGACGAACACACCCTCGCGGGAGGCGATGAGACGGTAGGCCGCCAGGATCTCCTTGTCGGTGGCTGCCCGGAAGCTTCCGCCGGACTCCTCCTTGGCGGCGACGGCCTGGTGCCAGGACGCGGGGTTACCGATCCGGATCGCGGTCGCGACCGTCTCCGGGTTCAGCACCGGCTCGCCATTGACCAGTGGTGCGGCACCGGCAGCCTGCACACCCAGCATGACCGGACGCTGCGAGGAGACACCGGCCTCGGCGTACTCGGAGTAGCCCTTCCAGTAGGCGGTGATGTTGCCGGCGTTTCCGACAGGCAGTGCGTGGATGTCGGGGGCGTCGCCGAGTGCGTCGACGATCTCGAAAGCGGCGGTCTTCTGCCCCTCGATGCGCATCGGGTTCACCGAGTTGACCAGGGCGATCTCCGGGAAGTCGGTGGTGGTCTTGCGGACCAGCTCCAGACAGTCGTCGAAGTTGCCGCGCACCTGGATGATCCTGGCACCGTGCATCACTGCCTGGGACAGCTTGCCCTGGGCGATCTTGCCCTCGGGGATCAGCACGGCCGAATCGATACCGGCACGGGCGGCGAAGGCTGCCGCCGATGCCGAGGTGTTGCCGGTGGAGGCACACATCAGCACCTTCTTACCGGCGTGGACGGCGTCGGTGACGGCGACGGTCATGCCGCGGTCCTTGAAGGAACCGGTGGGGTTGGCGCCCTCGACCTTCAGCCACACGTCGCACCCGGTGAGCTCGGAGATGTGGTTCGCCCGGACCAGTGGGGTCCCGCCCTCGTTGAGGGTCACCGGCTCCCAGTCAGCTGCGAAGGGCATCCAGGCCCGGTACTCGTTGATCAGGCCGGTCCAGTGGTGCAGCACCGGGTTGCGGGAATCGGTCATCAGTTGCCTTCCATTCGGATCACGCTGCGGACGGTTTTCACAGCGTCGATGCTCAGGAGGCCCTCGACGGTGGCCTCCAGGTCGTGTTCTTCAGCGTGGTGGGTGATGACCACCAGGCGGGCACCGTCGTCGCCCGCTTCCTCCTGACGCACCGTCTTCAACGACACACCGTGTGCCGAGAAGGTCGAGGACACCTCGGCGAGGACTCCGGGACGGTCCTCCACGATCATGTCCACGTGGTAGCGGGTACGCACCCGGCCGAAGTCGGCCACCGGCAGGTTCGCGTAGGTCGACATGCCCGGGGCACGCCCACCGTGGACAATGTTGCGGGCCGCGCCCACCACGTCACCCAGCACCGCGGAGGCGGTGGGGGCACCGCCGGCGCCGTTGCCGTAGAACATCAGGCGTCCGGCGTGCTCGGCGACCACGAAGATGGCGTTGAAGGATTCGGAGACGCTCGACAGCGGATGCGATGCCGGCAGCAGCGCCGGGTAGACCCGGGCCGACACCGACTCGGCACCGTTGTCGTCGGTGAGTCGCTCACAGATTGCCAGCAGCTTGATGGTGCAGTCGGCGGCCTTCGCCGCGGCGATGTCGTCGGCACTGATCGAGCGGATGCCCTCACAGTGCACATCGTCGATGGAGACGTCGGAGTGGAAGGCCAGGGACGCCAGGATGGCGGCCTTCGATGCAGCATCCAGGCCGTCGACGTCGGCAGACGGGTCGGCCTCGGCGTAGCCCAGGTCGGTGGCCTCGGCGAGCATCTCGTCGTAGGACGCACCGCGCTTGTACATCGCATCCAGGATGAAGTTGGTGGTGCCGTTGACGATGCCCATCACCTGGTTGACCTTGTCACCGGCCAGGGAGCGGCGCAGCGGGCCGACCACCGGGATGGCGGCGGCGACGGCGGCCTCGAAGAAGAGGTCGGCGCCGGAGGCGTCGGCGGCCTCCGAGAGCTCGGTGGAGTGGGCGGCGACCAGTGCCTTGTTGGCGGTGACCACGGACTTACCGGCGCGCAGGGCCGCCAGCACCACGGTGCGCGGGTAGTCGATGCCACCGATGACCTCGATCACCAGGTCGATGTCGTCGCGGTTGACCAGCCCGAGGGCATCGTCGGTGAGCAGCTCGGTGGGCACACCGGGTCGGGGCTTGGACAGGTCGGAGACCGCGACGCCGCGGACCTCGACCGTGCCGCCGATGCGGGCGGTGAAGTCCGCAGCATTCTCGGTGAGGATGCGGAGCACCTCGGCCCCGACCGTTCCCATGCCCAGCAGGGCCACACCGACGGTGGGTGCGCCGGTGTCGCTGTTGTTGTCGTTCCTGGCGCTGTCAGCCTGATCAGACATTACTCTCCCGTAGTCGACTCGAATGGGTTGTTACCAGTGGGTTGTTTACTGTGGATTGTTACCGATGATAAACCATCAGAAATTCTCCAGGGCGAGCACGTCGGCGACGGTCTCGCGACGGATCATCTCACGTGCCGCCCCGTCGGACACGATGACCACCGGCGGTCGGGGCATCATGTTGTAGCGCGAGGCCATCATGTAGCAGTACGCGCCGGTGCCGGGGATGACCAGCAGGTCACCCGGGCCGATGTCGTCGGGCAACAAGGTGTCGTTGACCAGGATGTCACCGGATTCGCAGTGGCTGCCGACCACGCGGGCGGCGACCAGGTTACCCGTCGCCTCGCGGTTAGCCAGTCGGCAGTCGTACTCGGCCTGGTAGAGCGCCGGGCGGATGTTGTCGCTCATGCCACCATCGACCGAGATGTAGCGGCGCACCGTCTCATCGGAGGTGTGGACGTCCTTGACGGTACCGACGGTGTAGACCGTCACCATCGACGGTCCGACGACCGCACGTCCGGGCTCGACATTGACTACCGGGGCATCGACGCCGTAGGTCGCGGCCTTCGCCGCCACCCGCGACAGGAGGTCGGCTGCGACCGACTCCACGTCGAGCTCCTCCTGGTCCGGGGTGTAGGCGATGCCGTAGCCGCCGCCGAGGTCGAGGGTGTCGAAGGACGCCGCGGCGGCACTGTCGGCGCCGTCGGTACCGTTGCCGTCGGCGAACTCGCTGACCAGTCGCGACCACAGCCCCAGCAGGCGGTCGGCGGCGAGGGCGAAGCCGTCGGCGTCGAAGACCTGGGAACCGACGTGGCAGTGCAGGCCGCGCAACCGAAGACCGTCGGTGGCCGCACAGCTGCGGCAGGCGGCCTCGGCCGACCCGGAGGCCAGGGAGAAGCCGAACTTCTGGTCCTCGTGACTGGTGGCGATGAACTCGTGGGTGTCGGCGTGGACACCGGGCTTCACGCGGACCAGGACGTCCTGGATGATGTCGAGCCCGGCGGTGACCTGCGCCAGCCGCTCGATCTCGATGGCCGAGTCGACGACGATGAGCTCCACTCCGGCGCGTACGGCGGTGGTGAGGAACTCGACCGACTTGTTGTTGCCGTGCACGGTGATCCGGTCGGACGGGAAGTCGGCGGCCAGTGCCACCTCCAGCTCACCCTGGCTGGCGACGTCGAGGGCCAGGCCCTCCTCGTCGATCCACCGGCACACCGTCCGTGAGAGGAATGCCTTGGAGGCGTAGTGCACGCGCTCGCCACCACCGAAGGCGGCGGCAAGGCGGCGGCACCGGGCCCGGAAGTCCGCCTCGTCCATGATGAAGACGGAGGTGCCGTACTTCTCGGTGACCTCGGAGACCGGTGCGCCGCCGATGACCATCTCACCGTCGGCGGTGCGTCCGGTGTTCAACGGGAAGACGTGGGAGGGCAGGGTGTTGAACTCGTCGAGGGTCTCGGTGCGCTTACGCAGCGGGGCCTCGGGGAAATGAACGTCCATGTCCATGGGGAACCGGTCACATCCTTTCGGGGGCGGTGACACCGACCAGTGTCAGGGCGTTGGCGAGCACGCGGCGGGTGGCCGCGGCCAAGGCGAGGCGGGCGAGGAACACCGGGGCGGTGTCGGCACCGGAGGGTTCATCGGACTTCGGCAGGATCTGGCAGGAGTCGTAGAACCGGTGGAAGGTACCGGCCAGCTGCTCGGCGTAGCGGGCGATGCGGTGCGGCTCACGCAGCTCGGCGGCGGTGGAGACCACACCCGGGAACTCGCCGAGGGTGCGGATCAGGTCGCCTTCGCGGTCGTGGTCCAGCAGCGACAGGTCGAGGGTCGACAGGTCGTCCGGCAGGGCGACGTCGTTGTCGGCGGCCTTGCGTGCCAGGGAACACAGGCGGGCGTGGCCGTACTGGACGTAGAACACCGGGTTGTCGTTGGACTGGCTGGCCCACAGTGCCATGTCGATGTCGAGGGAGGAGTCCACCGAGGAGCGGATCAGGGCGTAGCGGGCGGCGTCCACGCCGATGGCCTCGACGAGATCGTCGAGGGTGATCACGGTGCCGGCGCGCTTGGACATCTTGACCGACTTGCCGTCGCGGACCAGGTTGACCATCTGGCCGATGAGCACCTCGACCTGGTCGGCGTCGTAGCCCAGGGCCTGGGCGGCGGCCTTCAGCCGCGAGATGTAGCCGTGGTGGTCGGCGCCGAGCATGTAGATGCACAGGTCGTGGCCGCGGTCGATCTTGTCGGCGATGTAGGCGATGTCACCGGCGATGTAGGCGGCGTTGCCGTCGGACTTGATGACGACCCGGTCCTTGTCGTCGCCGAAGTTGGAGCTGCGCAGCCACCAGGCACCCTCGGCCTCGTAGAGGTTGCCGTTGTCCTTCAGCGTCTGGATGGCCTTGTCCACCGCGCCGGACTCGAACAGGGAGTTCTCGTGGAAGAAGATGTCGAACTCGGTGCCGAACTCCGCCAGGGTGCGCTTGATGTGGGCGAACATCAGCTCCACACCCTCGGACCGGAAGAGCTCCTGGACTGCGGCGTCGGCAGCGTCGCCGGTGCCGAACTTGTCCTGCCAGTCGGGGTGCGCGGCGATGACCTGCTGGGCGATGTCTCCGATGTACTCGCCGCCGTAGCCGTCCTCCGGGGCGGGCTCGCCCTTGGCCGCGGCGACCAGTGACCGGGCGAAGCGGTCGATCTGGGAACCGTGGTCGTTGAAGTAGTACTCGCGGGTCACCGTGGCACCGCGGGCGGTGAGGATCCGGCCGAGGGAGTCACCGACGGCCGCCCAGCGGGTGCCGCCGAGGTGGATCGGGCCGGTGGGGTTGGCGGAGACGAACTCAAGGTTGATCTTCTGCCCGTCGAAGTCCGCGCCGGTGCCGTAGGAGTCACCGGCGGCGAGGATGTCGGTGACCAGCTTGGCCTGGGCATCCGCGGCGAGGCGGATGTTCAGGAAACCGGGGCCTGCGATGCTGGCCTCGTCGATGCCGTCGACTGCTGCGAGGGCCTCGGCGAGCCAGGTCCCGAGTTCACGGGGGTTGGTGCCGGCCTTCTTGGCGGTCTGCAGGGCGATGTTGGTGGCGTAGTCGCCGTGCTCCGGGTTCCGGGGACGTTCGACGGTTGCCTGCTCGGGGACGACGTCGGCATCCAGCCCGTGGTCGGTGAGGACGGTGCGGGTTGTTGCCGTGATGATGGAGGCGAGTTCAGCAGGAGTCACAGTTGACGAGAGTAACAAGTCGGGGTGCGGAGTCGATGAATCGCACCATCGATCGGGGGTTTTGCGGCGAGCGGGAGAGGCGGTGCTATAGTTGCCGTCATTGCCTCCGTAGCTCAGGGGATAGAGCACTGGTTTCCGGTACCAGCGGTCGGACGTTCGAATCGTCTCGGGGGCACACTTCCGATCATCCCCACGTCTGTGACGTGGGGATTTTCTTGTTTCTTGGGTCCGCCGAGCAGCCGCGGCTACGCTGCGGCGCGGAGGCTGTCCATCGAGACCGCCAATGCCCCGGGCACGCTGTCGAAGCGGGAGGGGTCACAGGTCAGAACGATGATCTGGTGGTAGGCCGCCAGCTGTGCGAGCACCAGATTCATTCGCTGGGCACGTCCGGCGTCGGAGAAGCCGAGGGCGTCGTCGATGACGATCGGGACCGCCTCCCCTCCGCCGATAATGTCGGCGACGGCCAGCCTGCTGAGCACCGCGATCTGTTCCTGCGCCCCACCGGACAACTGGGAGGTCGCCAGGGATGTCCCGTCGAGGATGCGGCGGGCTACGGTGAGGTCCTCGTTGAACTCGAACTCGACCCAGCGCCCGTAGAGGGTGCGGGCCAGCTTCTCGAAGGACGCCCGGAACGGCGCCTCGTAGCGCTGTCTCGCATCGGCACGTGCCGCTTCGACCGTGGTGTAGAGCAGGTCGGCAGCGGTGGCGCGTTCCTGGACGCTGCGGAGCTGACGGCTCACCCGCTCCAAGTTGGTGGACGCTTCCTCACGTCGTTCGGCGACTCCGGCGTGCTCACCGAGTGCACCATTGGCCCGGGAGATCTCGTGACCGATCGCCTCGGCACGCTCCCGGAGCCGCTCGACCCGCGTCGTCGCACCGGCGGCGAGGCCTTCCAGGACCTCGAGGTCGACCAGCCCCGACTCACCGCCTGCGCCCTCACCGAGTTCGGCGATGGCGTCCTGCAATGCGGTTCGGGCGGTGTCGAGGCTGGTGCGGGCGGTGTCCACCGCCTGCTGCAGGTCTTCATCGCTGATCTCCGAGCGCGCCTGGGTCAGTGCCTTGTCCAGGCGTTCCCGGCGTTCGGTCTCCCGTTCCAGATCAGCTTCCCGGCTGGCCAGCCGGAAGACTGCGCCGGCCTTGACGATGTTGTCGAGGTCCTCACGCAACCGGTCGGCCTGCTTGTCGGAGTCCACGACCACCCGACGAACCTTGGCGAGGTCCACGGTGTCAGCGTCAGCATTACTGTCACCGTCCGCGACAGCGTCGGCACCTGTTCCCCCGGCCCGGAGTGCACCAAGGCCCGGCAGCAGTTGCTCATCGACCGTCGAGTCCGGGTCTGCGGCCAGGACGGACTCCCGTGCCGCATCAATGGACGCGGCGGTGTCCACGACCTCAGTCTCCAGCTGCTGGGCCTTCGCCTCCAGCTCTGTCACCGACAGTCCACCGGTGGCCGTGCCGAGTTCCAGCCGCAGCTCAGTCACCGTTTCCACGGCGACCCGACGGCTCTCCGCCAGCGCCTCGGCGTCCTCGATGGAACCCACCCCGAGGTCCGCCAGTGCCCGGGCCAGGGCGGCCTGCGCACGGGCGACATCATCGTCGATGTCCTTCAGGTCCAGCGCCGGGGTCACGCTGACCCGGTAGTCCCCGACACCGAACTCGCGGCGGGCGGTGACGCCGACGGTGAGCCCGTCGGTGTCCAGCTCCGTGGTCTCGCCGTCGACGGTGATGCGGCCACCGCCCGGCCCACTGATCTGCACGGTGGTCGCGGCAGCGTCCCGCACTCCATCGGCACGGCGACGGTCGGCCGCCAGACGGTGCAGCTCTGCCACGGTGTCCAGAGTCACCGGGTTCTCCGACACGGTGGTCTCGGCGGCTCCGAGTCGCTCGGAGATTTCCGCCGCCGCCTTCTGCTGTGTCGCGAGGTCCTCGCACGACTGCCGCACCCGGACGTTGTCCCGCACTGCGGCAAGGTAATTGACGTAGGCCGTGGCGACCGCCGTGGTCCGCCGCGCCTGCTCCCACTTCGCTCGGACCTCGGACTCCTGCTGCTTCTCCAGCGTCGCCGCTTCCGTGGCCTCCTCAACCTGCTGCGCAGCAGTGGTCACCGCCTCTGTGGCGACGTCGAGTTCGGCACTCTTCTCGGAGCGGACCTGTTGCCGCTGCTCCGCCACCTCGAGAACGTCGGTGGCCTGGGCGACCGCCGCACGGTGACGTTCCAGCACGGCATGTACCTCTCGGCCAGCCGTCAGTTCCGCCTCGGCCTTCTCCGCGGATGCCTCGGCCTCGGGCTGCTGGCGCATGATGTCATCCCTGTCAGCGCGCAGCCGGCCGAGTTCCTCGATCAGCCCCTGGGCCTGGCCGTAGCGGACGTCAGCCTCATCGTGCTCGGCCTGAGCGGCGGTCACCGCCTTCTGCGCAGCATCGAGTTCCCCGGTCGGTCGACCGGTCGGGGTGAAGTACCGCTTCCGCTCCTTCTCTATGCGGTCGATCAGTGAGGTGGTGTCTGCCGCGGATGCCGCGGAGGACACAGAGGCCACAGACGACACAGCGCCAGCCTCACCAGACCGGGGGCCGTCCTGGTCGCCATCTGCTCCGGGCGCAGCCACCAGTGCCTGTTCCAGGGGCCCCAGACCTGCAGCGACCAGCATCTCCATGCTCTTGCCCTGCTCGATGGTCAGGGCGTCCAACAGGTCCGCGTCCACCTCCTGCGCCAGGATCTCGGCGAACCGGTCGGATGCCTCCCTGCCGGTGAGGTTCTCGGTGCGCGGTGCGGTGACGGTCAGCTCGCAGCGTCCACTGCCCTGCTTGTAGGCCTTGGTGATGCGGAGCTCGTGTTCTCCCACCGTCAGTTCGGCGGTGATTGTCGGAGGTTCGTCGGCGGAGACGTCCTTGAGTTCTCGGACCTCCCGCTTGCCGCTACTGAACAGGGTGTCCGACAACAGCAGACGCAGTGCCTTAAGGACGGTCGACTTGCCTCGCTCATTAGGCCCGTGCACCACCATGACCCCCTTCTCGGGCACGGTGACGGTGGCGTGGGTGACTCCTGCGACGTGGTCGAGTGTCAGTGAGGTGATCTTCAGCATGGTCGGACTACTCCCCCTGCCCGGTGGCGACGACAGTCGTCGGGCTCAGCCGGTACAACAGTCTCAGTGCATCGCGGGACGCGGCATCTCCCTCAACGGCGGCCTCGGACAGCTCGGTGGCAGCCACGCCGATGACCCCGGGCCAGTCGGCCCCGGCGAGTTCCTCGTCTCCGGGGATGACATGCAGGTCCATCAGCCGTTCCCGCGGGTACAGCGCGGCGAAGGACGGGACGAGACGTTCCATCTCCTCATCGAGACGCGCTGAGGTCGTCAGGTCCACCGAGCCGCTCAGGGCGTACTTGACCACCGTGGTGCGCTTGTCAGGCAACCCTTCGAGCCTGTCCAGCCAGGTATCCAGGTCCTCCGGCCCGGTGATCTCCGCCGCCAGGGCCAGGAAACGCCACTGTCCGGTGGCGACCTCCTCGACCTCCACGGTGCTGGGGCCTGCCTCAGCCGGTGTGACGTCCGTGATCAGGACGAATCCCGAGCGATGCTCGCCGCCACCGTGCTGCTCCCGGAAGTCGGTCACCTCCGGGCTTCCCGAGTACCAGACGGTTCCGGAGGGGTGCAGGTTGACCACCGAGTGGGTGTCGCCGAGGGCGACGACATCCACGACACTCTCGGCGCAGGCTTGTGCCGCCCCGTCAACGTCGATGATTGACGGGTCGGCCCCGGATTCCCGCGACTCGGTGGCACCGTGACCGACGACGACGCGCACCGCGGCCCGTGCTTTCTCCCCGTTGTCCTCTGTGTTGCCCTCTGCGCTGTCCTCTGCGCTGTCCTCTGCCCGGAGTTCGGCGAGCACCGTGGCTACCGGGTCGACGCTCATGTACTTCGACAGCAGTGGGGCGCCGACGATGTCGGCGTCCGGGCCCTGCTCCCCTGTGACCCGGTGCGGTGTCGAGTCCGACAGAACCTGCACCGTGGGTGCGAGAGCCCGGAACTCCGGTGAGCGGTACACGCTGGCCGCGTCATAGGGGTCATGGTTGCCGGGCAGCAGGAACACCGGAACCGGGGAGCCCCGCAGGATGTCGACCGCTCTGCGCCAGGTCACCCGGTCGACGAGGTTGTCGTCGAAGACGTCCCCAGCAACCACCACAGCGGCACAGCCACGCTCCTGTGCGATCTCCAGCAGGGTCTCGATGACGCGGAGCCGGGCCTCCCGGTAGCGGGGGCTGGCCTCCTCGCCGAGGAACCAGCGGTCCATGCCGAGCTGCCAGTCGGAGGTGTGCAGGAACCGGAAGGTGCCGGGCTCCGGCGTGTGGCTGAGTGTGGTGGTGTCAGTCATGGTCACCATTCCTATCAGTCGTCCCGGACAGCCACGGTTCACGTTCGAACTTCTGTTCTGATTCCTCAGGGTGAGGGGGTGGATCGGTGAGCGCGTCGTAGCACTGTCCCAGACTGTGCAGCACACGCAGCTGGTCGACGTTATTCCAGCTGAAACGCCGGATCGCCTGCGTTCGCAGATCCAGATCGCCGAGTTCCAGCCCGTACTGGACCTCGAAATCGTCCCACTGCGGCACCACGGTCACATCGCCCCAGAACTCCTCCGGCGTATACCGCTCCGCATCGTCCGGGGACTCATCATTCTCAGTATTCTCCGTGTCTGCAACTCCTGGACGTACAGGACTGTCCGGGGTGCCCGGGGTGCCACCGTCGGGCCCAGTGCCCCCACCGGTGCCACCGTCGGGCCCGACATCACCCCCGGCATCACCGCCAGCACCGTCACTGTCCGACTTCCGACGTCCTCCCTGCGACCCCGCCCCACGTCGCATCCGGTCGAGCAACACCTCAGGATCGAACCCCCGCCAGGACAGGAACGCCAGCGGGTCCGCACTGAACTGCGCCGCCAGGGCGTAACAGAGGCACACCCGATGCTTGCAGAACACCCCGTGGTCCGGGCAGGTGCACCACGAGTCGATGTACTGGTCCACACTGAACAACACCGCAGACACCTCGGTCGACGGCCGACTGCCGGCCAGCAGTAGACGCAGGTTCTCCGGGTGGTCGTCCACCTCACCGATGATGTAGTCGATCTGGCGCGGCGACAGCGGCCGCCACCTCACCTGCACCTCGAATGGTTCGATCTGGGTCCCCTGCACCAGTCCGTTGACCCTGCCGAGCTCGGCGTCGAACTGCAGCAGTGACTTGGAACGGAACACCGTCCGACCCCGACTCAGCCGTCCGGAGTCCGTCAACGAGGTCACCGTGCGCATGACCATCGTCGACGACCAACTGTCCTTCGACAGGTCACTGTCCTGGGGAAGCTCGGCGGAGCGCTCGGGCGTCCTCGACGGCACCGTCGACGAGTAGCGGGTGCCTTTCCGTCCCCGGCTGAAATCCGCGGAGATGACATTGTCCCCCCACTGTGGCTGCGGGGTGCCGAGCCGTGACGCTGTGCGCCGCTCATTGCGTCGGTCACTCACCGTGCCTCCCTCCTTCCGTCCCCACCGGTGCCGTCCGATAGGCCGCGGACGAGCCGCGGTCCACCGACGACTTGTTCAGCGTCCACAGTTCTGCCAGTTCCTTGTCGCCCAGGCGGGTAATCCAGCCTTCTCCGGCGGTCACGATGTCACCGGCGAGTTCCCGCTTGGCGCTGAGAATGTCATTGATCCTCTCGTCGATCGTACCGGTGGTCACCAGCTTGTGGACGGTGACCTCGCGCCCCTGGCCGATGCGGTAGGCACGGTCGGTCGCCTGGTCCTCGACCGCCGGGTTCCACCAGCGGTCGACGTGCACCACCACACTGGCGTGGGTCAGGGTGATGCCGGTGCCGCCAGCCCGGGTCGACAGGATCATCACCGGTGGACCGTCGTCGGTCTGGAAGGCATCGACCATCTCGGTGCGCTGACGCCTGGTCAACCCACCGTGCAGCATCGGCACCTCGGTGCCGACAAGGTCGGCGAGGTGAGGTGTCAGCATCTCCCCGAAACTCGGGAACTGGGTGAACACCAGTACCTTCCGGTCGTCCCGGCGCGCCTGGGTGACGATCTCACTCAGCCGCTCGACCTTCTTCGACCGGTGGCGACCGTTCTGCAGCAGGCCGGAGCCGTCCCCGATGAAGTGCGCCGGATGATTGCATATCTGCTTGAAGCGGATCAGTGCGCCCAGGATGATGCCGCTGCGTCCCCGGCCCCTGGCCTGTTCGATACGGGCATTGAGGTCCGCGGTGTAGGCCTGGTACAGCGCGGCCTGTTCCTCGGTCAGTGGCACCAGGTCGATCAGTTCCGTCTTCTCGGGGAGGTTGAGCCCCACCGCGGCATCGGTCTTCACCCGCCGCAGGTAGAACGGCTCCACCAGGCGACGGAGCCGGTCCATGGCGTCGGCATCGTCATGACGCTCCACCGGGACGGCGAGTCGGTGCTGGAAGGACGCGGCACTGCCGAGGATGCCGGGATTGCAGAAATCCATGATCGAGTGCAGTTCGGACAGGCGGTTCTCCACCGGTGTACCGGTCAGCGCGAGCCGGTGCCCCGCAGGCAGGGTGCGCGCCGCCTGACTCTGGGACGTGTTGGGGTTCTTGATGTTCTGTGCCTCGTCGAGCACCACCCGGCCCCACCGCAACTGCCGGTAGCGCGCCGCATTGCGCGCCAGGGTCCCGTAGGACGTCACGACGACGTCCGCAGCTGTCGCCGCCGTGGGAAACTCCTCGTCGGTCGTCTTACGGTGTCCGTGGTCGATGAGCACCGACAGATCCGGGACATGCGCCGCGGCCTCGGTTCGCCAGGTCTCCAGCACCGAGGTCGGGGCGACCACCAGGGTCGGACCGTCGCACTCCCCTGCCTCCCGTTCCCAGGCCAGCAGCGCCAGCACCTGCAGGGTCTTGCCCAGTCCCATGTCGTCAGCGAGGATCGCGCCGAGACGGTGGCGGTACATCCACACCAGCCAGTTGAGCCCGCGGCGCTGATGGTCCCGCAGCTCGGTGGTGACCATCTGTGGGACGTCCACCTCCTCCGGCGGGTCGATGACCGGCGCCATGACGCGGGCACCCGACGCGCCGTCGTCGGCGTCGTCGCCATCGTCATCGGTGCCAGCGCCCGTGGCCTCGTGGACAGGGGTCACCGCCCGGATGACCCGGTCCACCCAACCGTCTGCCTCGATGGTCAGGTCGCCGGAGTCCACCGGTTGCCGTTCGGCGGCGGCCTCCGACTCCGACTCCAGGAAATCCACCAGTCGCAGGTGACCACCGGCGTCCGCCGAACCACTGAATCCGTCCTGACCGTCCTCACCCTCCTCGCCGGTGACAGCCCATGTCCGGGCTCGCTGCCGCTCGCGCTCGGCGGCGCGCAGGCGGGTGAAGTAGCTGCGCGCCACCCCGAGGGAGCGGGTGTCGAGTCGGACGTACCGCCCGTGCAGTTCCACGACGGTCTTCGCCGTACTCAGCAGGTCAACCATCTCCGGGCCGGAGAGTTCCTCGCCGTCCACCGACACCGCCCAGTCGAAGGACAGGATCTGGTCCATGCCCATGTGCCCGGACCCGGGCCCCTGGCCGACCGGGGCAACCCTCACCTTCACGGCGGGACGCAGTGTCGACCACCCGCGGGGCACCTGGATGTCGATGCCGGTGGACTGCAGGGCCGGCACACCGTGGGCCAGGAGATTCTCCATGTCCTCGTCGCTGAGAGCGAGGTAGACCACCCGGTCCTTCTCCGCCCGTCCGGTCAGAGTCTCCGGCGGAGGGAACCACACATTGGTACGCAGCCACGCCTCCGGGGCTGACGCCATGTCGCGGAGCTCCGGCCACGCCTGGTAGGCGAGGTTGAGGTGGGAGCGCAGCGCCTGACGAACCTGCGGGGTGGCTTCGGCGGCGACGACCGCCTCCGCCGGTGCATCGTCGGTGGACAGCCGCACCACCAGCCGCCAGCGCGGCGTCCGGGCTTCTGTGGCCCGGTCGCGGTCGGGACCGACGGAGGATGCCAACGAGTCCGGCTCCTCGAGCGAGAACACCACCTTCGTCGCCGCTTCCCGGGCCGACATACGCCAGGCATTGAGTGCATCGGCGATGCCCGCGGTGGCACGGTGATCAGCCTCACCCGAAACCAGGGAGGCGATGAAGTGGTTGTCCGGGTCGGCGTCCTCACCAGTCAGCCTGTCCTGGAGCAGGTGCACACACATCCAGTGCACGAGGTCGTCGGCTGCCCGACGCATCATGTCCGGCCCGCCGTTGAGGGTGAGCACCGCCGGTGCCGAGGCCCGGAACTCCTGCAGCACCCGGTTGTGATCACCACTGGAGGCCACGCACCAGGACGGGTACCACTGCCCGTCGCTGAACTGAGCTTTCACCATCACCCTGCCGGCGTGGACGATGTCGACGAGCAGGTCGTAGTAGCGCACCAACCACACAGCCTCGGGACTCAGCCCGTCGACAGACGCCGCACCGTCCCCGTCACCGACTCCCGCTGCCTGCCGCAGGTGGTGTGACAGGCGGCCCAGAACCACCAGAGCCTGCTCCGGGGTATAGGCCTGGGTCGGCAGATCCAGAGACTTGACCCGGCCCTTGGGGGTCGCCACCTGAACCTGACCCCGGCGCCGCAACGGCCGAGACAACACCAAGTCCTGCAGCACCTGCGGCAGATCGCCGGCGCGCACCTCGGCTGGCCCGGTCACCGCGACATGCCCCTCCACCCGCTCGACCCAGAGATTCAGTCCCCGGCCAGCGAGCCACAGCAGATGCAGGCGGTGTTCAGTCACTCCCCTTGTGTACCACGCCGCCCGGACACGAAAGATGTCAGACAACCCCGCGACAGCCGTCGGACCCCACTCCAGCCCCGCCCGCAACCGCAACCGCAACCGCAACCGGACGATCATGGCATCACACCAAGGAGTTCACGCGAATGTAAAAAATTCTCATTTTCGTCAATTACCTGGCAATTGACCGGGAATCATATGATGGAGTTTCGCGAATTGGCTGGCATTGAGGGCCAGACCATGACACGCTTCTAATGAGCGCGTCTCCGGGAACCCTCCCGGAGACGCTCCAGGCTGTACCACCACAGTGGCGGCCACATAACACCACAATCAACTACTACACATCTAGGAGGCACCGGTGAGTGAATCAACCTGGTTCATCATCGCCATGGTGATCTATCTGCTGGTCATGCTAGGCATCGGCCTGTGGAGTTTCACCAAGACGGACAAGTACGAGGACTACATGGTCGGCGGCCGTGGTCTTCACCCGTTTGTCGCCGCGCTCTCGGCGGGAGCCTCCGACATGTCCGGCTGGCTGATCATGGGTCTGCCGGGCGCACTCTTCATGTCCGGATTCTCCGAACTCTGGATCGCCATCGGCCTGGTCATCGGTTCCTGGTGCAGCTGGAAGTGGGTCGCCCCGCGCCTGCGCAGCTACACCGAGGTGGCCAACAACTCGATCACCCTGCCGTCATTCCTGGAGAACCGCTTCCGGGACAAGAGCCACACCCTGCGCGTGGTCGCCGGAATCATCATCCTGGTGTTCTTCACCTTCTACGTCTCCTCCGGCATGGTGGCCTCCGGCCGCTACTTCGAGTCCAGCTTCAACGGTGACTACGTCACCGGCCTGGCCATCATCGGTGCGGTGACCGTGCTCTACACCTTCGTCGGTGGATTCCTCGCTGTCTCCTACACCGACGTGGTCCAGGGTTCGATGATGTTCCTGGCTCTGATCCTGGTCCCGGTGTTCGCGATTCTGTCGCTGGACAAGCCGGGCGACATCTTCACCTTCCAGCTGGACAACGAGTACGGCGACATCGCCAACATCCTCGGCCCGAACTCGCAGTTCTTCAACCTCTTCCAGTTCGACAACACCGGGGCGATGGCGACATTCATCATCATCATCTCCGGCCTGGCCTGGGGCTTCGGTTACGTCGGCCAGCCGCACATCGTGGTGCGCTACATGGCCATGCGTAAGCCCTCGGACGCCACCGCCGGCCGTCGTTACGGTGTGACCTGGATGTTCCTCTGCCTGGTCGGCACCGTGTTCATCGCGATCTCCGCCCCTGCCTTCTTCGCGACCACCCCGGACGCCAGCTTCTCGGACACCGCGAACTACGAGACCAACTTCCTGGACATGGCCCAGGTGCTGTTCCACCCGCTGGTCGCCGGTCTGATCCTCACCGCGGTGCTGGCAGCGATCATGTCCACCGTCTCCTCCCAGCTCCTGGTCGTCGCCTCCGCCCTGGTGGAGGACATCTACGCCGGTATGATCAACCGCAACGCCTCGGACACGATGCTGAAGAACCTGTCCCGCGTGATGGTCATCGTCGTCGCCGTGATCGCCGCGCTGGTCGCCCTGGACCCGGAATCCGCGATCCTGGGACTCGTCGAGTTCGCCTGGGCCGGCTTCGGTGCCTCCTTCGGCCCGGTCATCGTCGCTGCACTGTACTGGCGCAAACTCAACGCCCAGGGTGCCGCCGCGGGCCTGGCGAGCGGTGCCATCGTCGCCTTCATCTGGGGCGGTCTGCCGCAGTTCGGCGTCATGGACAAGCCGTGGGGCCTCTACGAGATGATCCCGGCCATCATCGTCAACGTCATCGTGATGATCATCGTGACCAAGATGACCGCCGCACCGTCGAAGGAGATCACCGACGAGTTCGACCTCGCCATTCGCTTCTCCCAGAAGGCAACCGACCCGGATGCCGACGTCGATGCCGCCCGCGCCCAGGTCGGCGTCGACCCTGAGGGTGCCAAGGGTTCCAGCTCCTAGCTGACCTCCCACATCACCCCGGCACACCACCCCCGGGGAACCTGACGGCCGGCCCGGTGCGTCCCTCCACAGTATGAGAGGACACACCGGGCCGGCCGTTCGTATGCGCGGCCCAGCCGCCCTGTTCGCCGCTGTCGCGGTACTCACTGTCGCGGTACTCACCGGAGCCGCCGGATGCGCCGCCCCGCAGCCCGGCACAACCGACGATGTAAGACGCTCCGACGACGCCGCGGTGGTCGCCCAGGCGTTGTCGGGCCTCACCGTCGTCGACCGGCGGGTGCATGTCCTGGGCTACTCCCGGGAACACTTCGGCGGCTGGATCAGCTACTTCCACGAGCATCCAGCGGGGTCAGGAATGTGTAGCACGCGGGAGATCGTCCTGCTGGAGACTTTCGCCCCCTCCCCCGGGGCCGGGCACGACACCGAGCACGCAGATGATGACGAGTCTGGGTACGGGAACAGTCCCGTCGGTTCCTGTCCGGCAGCCAGCGGTACCGCGACCGACATCTACTCCGGTGAGGAGATCGTCCCGCAGGACGTGGAGATCGACCATGTCATCCCCCTTGCCGTCGCCTGGGACCACGGGGCCAACGAGTGGCCGCGGGAGCGTCGTATCCGGTTCGCCAATGACCGCGAGCTGAACCTGCTCGCGGTCTCCGGCGTCCAGAACCAACGCAAGAGTGACGCCTCGCTGGGTGAATGGTTGCCGCCGCGGGCCGGGACGGCCTGCGCCTACGCCGCACGCTATCTCTCGGTCGCCGTGCGCTACTCCCTCACCATCACCGGGGACGACAAAGAGGCCGCAGGCGATGCCTGCGGCCTCTGAGGGCTCACCGGTGGGCGGTCAGCCCACCCACCCGGGGGTCACCCCGGTGATCGCCCAGGGATCAGTTGTCCCCGTCGCGGCGACCGTAGCGGTCGTCGCTGCGTGCCGGACGGTTGCCGCGGTGGCTGCCGCGACCACCACGGTCGCGGTCGCTGCGGTCGCGGTCGTAGCGTCCACGGCCACCACGGTTGTCCCGGTCACGGTTCCCACCGTGGCCGCCGCGACGGTCACGGCCGCCGCGGCCGTCCCTGCCGGCACCGTCCTGACGGTGACGGGCAGGACGTCCTGCCGGGGCGCCCGGGTCAGGCTCGATGTTGATCAGCTTGCCGGAGATGCGGGTCTGGTCGAGGGACTCGAAGACCTCGCGCGGCAGGTCCGCCGGCAGCTCCACCAGGGAGTGTTCGGAGAAGATGCTGATCCGGCCGAAGTCCCGGGAGTTCATGTTGCCCTCGTTGGCCAGGGCACCGACGATCGCGCCGGGGCGGACGCGCTGGCGGTGGCCGACGTTGACCCGGTACACCGCCAGGGTGTTGCCGTTGCGGTCGGTGACCGTCGGGGCGTCCTTGTTGAACCGGTCCTTGAAGGGGCGGGGCACGCCACCGTTGCCGTCGAAGTCGCGGTCGCCGCGATCACGACGGTCACCGCGCTCGTTACGGTCACGACGCTCACGACGCTGCGGCTCCGGCAGTTCCTCCATGTAGAAGGGCTCCTTGCCCTGCAGCTTCGCAGCAAGTGCGGCGGCGATGTCGGTCGCATCCACCTCGTGCTCGGCGGCGTAGGACGAGACCAACTCGCGGAAAGTGTCGACCTGCCTGCCCTTGAGTGCCTCGGTGATCGAAGCGTGGAACTTGGCCTTGCGGGCCTCGTTGACCTCGGACACCGGCGGCAGGTCGATCTCGTTGAGCTTCGACTTGGTGGCCCGCTCGATGTTCTTCAGCAGGCGACCCTCACGCGGGGTGACGAACAGGATGGCCCGTCCGGTACGACCTGCACGGCCGGTACGGCCGATGCGGTGCACGTAGGACTCCGTGTCACGCGGGATGTCGTAGTTGAAGACGTGGGTGATGCGGTCGACGTCCAGACCACGGGCGGCGACGTCGGTCGCCACCAGGATGTCCAGGCGGCCGTCCTTGAGCTGGTCGACGGTGCGCTCACGCTGGTTCTGCGGAATATCACCGTTGATCGCGGCAGCGTCGAAACCGCGCTCGCGTAGCTTCTCGGCGACCTCCTCGGTGTCGTTCTTGGTCCGCACGAAGAGAATCATCGCGTCGAACTCGGTGACCTCGAGGATGCGGGTCAGCGCGTTGAGCTTGTTGCGGTAGGTCACGTACAGGTAGTCCTGCGTGATGTTGTCCGCGGTACGCTGGGTCGACTTGACCGTAACCTCTTCAGCGTTGTTGAGGTACTGCTTCGACAGGCGGCGGATGGCCGACGGCATGGTTGCCGAGAACAGTGCGACCTGACGGTCTTCCGGGGTGTCGGAGAGGATGCGCTCGACATCCTCCTGGAAGCCCATGTTCAGCATCTCGTCGGCCTCGTCGAGGACCAGGAAACGCAGACCGGAGAGGTCCAGGCTGCCCTTCTCGAGGTGGTCGATGACACGGCCGGGGGTGCCGACGACGACGTGGGCGCCGCGACGCAGGCCGGAGAGCTGTGCCCCGTAGGGTGCACCACCGTAGATCGGCAGGACGCTGATTCCGCCGAGCTGCTTGGCGAAGGACTCGAACGATTCAGCGACCTGCAGTGCGAGCTCGCGGGTGGGGGCGAGCACCAGCACCTGCGGGGTACGCTGGGAGCGGTCGATGTTGGCCAGGGCCGGGAGCGCAAAGGCGGCGGTCTTACCGGTGCCCGTCTGCGCCAGTCCGACGACGTCCCGGCCATCCATCAGTGTGGGGATGGTAGCGGCCTGGATCGGCGAAGGGTTGGTGAACCCGACGCCGGCGACGGCGTCGAGGATCTTCTGCGGGAGACCCAGCGAGGCAAAACCCTCGGCGGGGGCAGGCTCGGTCGCCCCGTTGTTGTCGGTGTTCTCTTCTCGGATGTTCTTCTCGGTGACGTCCCCGTCCACAGTGCTCTCGGGAATCTCTGCGCCCACAACGTCACCGAGGGCCAACGTCCCCGTTGCCGGGGAGGTGGTGGCCTCGTGCAGATTCTCCTGAGGTACTGACGACTGGGAGGTTTCCGGCATATTTTCGTCGCCGGTCACGTTCTCAGTTTCAGACATTATGCCCACCATACGTGCCTGATGGTCCAAAAGCGATTCCACGGGCTGGACCGTGTGGTATGTCACGACCGTTCCCCCGGGTGACCCACGTGGTTCCCATCCTCGAACGGCCCAGGTCTACGATGACCCGCGTGACTGAATCATCTGCGTCCCCGGTGCCCCCGGCATCCCCAGCACCCGTCAGGCAGCTCCAGCGCACCCTCTCCCACCGGCACATCCACTTCATCGCCCTGGGGTCGGCGATCGGTACCGGACTGTTCTACGGATCCTCCGGCGCGATCAGCGCAGCCGGACCTGGCGTGGTCTTCGTCTACCTGCTCGGCGGCGCAGTGGTCTACTTCATGCTCCGGGCGCTCGGCGAGATGGCCGTCGCCGACCCGGCACCCGGCTCCTTCGCAGAGTACTGCCGCCGATACCTGGGCGGCTGGGCCGGCTACATCACCGGGTGGATGTACGCCTTCGAGATGATCATCGTGTGCCTGGCTGACCTCACCGCGATCACGGTGTACATGACCTTCTGGTTCCCGGAGACCCCCGGCTGGGTCTGGGTCGCCGTGGCCTTGCTCGTGGTCGGCGCGGCCAACCTGGCCAGCGCCCGCTGGTACGGCGAGCTGGAGTTCTGGTTCACCTCGATCAAGGTCACCGCCGTGGTCGCGATGATCCTGGGCGGTGCCGCCATCCTGCTGTTCAACGTCGACACCGGCGGATCGGCCGGGTTCCACAACCTGTGGGGCGACGGTGGCGTGTTCCCCAACGGGATCGAGGGTGTGTTCAGTGCACTGATCCTGGTCCTGTTCGCCTTCGGCGGCACCGAGATCATCGGCGTGACCGCTGGCGAGGCCACCGACCACGAGAAGACCATCCCCAAGGCGGTCAACACCGTCCCGATGCGCATCCTGTTGTTCTATGTGCTGGCGATCCTGGTGATCGTTTCGGTGATCCCGTGGCGGGAGATCACCGGCGAGGAATCACCGTTCGTGCAGATCTTCAGCAACCTCGGCATCGGTTGGGCCGCGGCAGCACTGAACGTGGTGGTCGTTTCCGCGGCACTCTCCGCAATCAACTCGGATCTCTACGGGGCCGGACGAGTCGTCTTCGGCATGGCCCGCCAGGGCATGGCCCCGAAGCTGTTCTCGACGCTGAACCACCGCGGGGTCCCGGTGACCACGGTGGGAGTGATGCTGGTGGTCCTGCTGATCGGGGTGGGGCTGCAACTGACCAGCGACACCGCCGCTGAGATGTTCCAGAACATCGCGGCACTGGCGACCTTCGCCACGGTATTCGTCTGGCTCATGATTCTGCTGGCCCACCTTGCCAGCCGGTACCGGCACCGCGTCGACCCGGCGACCTTGTCGTTCACGGTGCCGCTGTGGCCACTGGGGCAGCTCTTCTCCATCGCGGTGATCCTGGTGACCTTCGGCACGATGGTGTGGATGGACCAGTACCATTCCGCCCTCTGGGCTGGAGTGATCTTCCTGGTCCTGATGAGTGTGCTCTACCCGCTGACCCGGCGACGGACGAGGGCGGAGCACGACACGGACACCAATCAGGGGGCCAAGTAGGCTTCTCACACCGATCTGAATTACCTTTGAGGGGCCAGCACCCCCGAGCCGGGGGTAAGACCGGACGATCACGCAAGGAATCCCATCCACATGACTACTCAGGCCCCCGACAACCAGGACGACTGGAACTCGCGCATCCTGCTCGCCCAGCAGATTCTTCCGCTGATCTCCCGACTGCACCGGGAGCACAATGTGGTGACCTCCGTCTTCGGCCGGCTGCTGATCAACGTCACCGACATCGACATCATCAAATCCCACCGCTACGCCCGTCTGGTCACCGACCGGGAGCTACCTCTGGACTCCACCCTGCCGATCCTGCAGGAACTGGTGGACATGAACCTGGGCACCGCCTCGATCGACCTCGGACGTCTGGCCACCGGCTTCGACAGCGAGAAGGAGCAGGACGCCTCGCTCGACCTGCGCGCTTACCTGGAGCGTGAGCTCGCCGAGGTGACCGGCACCCGCACCGACAAGCCGTCCACCGATGTCGTCCTCTACGGTTTCGGACGCATCGGCCGTCTGCTGGCCCGCATCCTCGTCGCCCGCGAGGCTGCGTTCGGCGGCTCCCGGCTGCGCGCCATCGTGGTCCGCAAGAACGGCGAGGAGGACCTGGAGAAGCGCGCCAGCCTGCTGCGCCGCGACTCCGTACACGGTGCCTTCGACGGCACGATCACCGTCGACCACGAGCAGAACATCATCTGGGCCAACGGCACCCCGATCCAGGTCATCTACTCCAGTGATCCCTCGACCGTGGACTACAGCTCCTACGGCATCTCCGAGGCCGTGCTGGTCGACAACACCGGACGCTGGCGCGACCGCGAGGGCCTGTCCAAGCACCTCGCCAACGACGGCATCGCCAAGGTCCTGCTGACCGCCCCGGGCAAGGGCGACGTCCGCAACATCGTCTACGGCATCAACCACGAGGACATCACCGAGGACGATTCCGACCGGGTGCTGTCGGCCGCGTCCTGCACCACCAATGCAATCACCCCGGTGCTCAAGGTCATCAACGACCGCTTCGGCATCGTCCACGGTCACGTTGAGACGGTGCACTCGTTCACCAACGACCAGAACCTCATCGACAACTTCCACAAGGGACCGCGTCGTGGTCGTGCTGCCGGCCTGAACATGGTGCTCACCGAGACCGGTGCGGCCAAGGCCGTGGCCAAGGCCCTGCCGGAGCTCGGCGGAAAGCTCACCGGTAACGCCATCCGCGTCCCCACCCCGGACGTCTCGATGGCGGTGCTGAACCTGTCACTGGACACCGAGACCGACCGCGAGGAGGTCAACAACTTCCTGCACCGCGTCGCCCTGCACTCCGACCTTCGCCAGCAGATCGACTACATCAAGTCCCCGGAGATCGTCTCGACCGACTTCGTGGGCTCGACCCACGCCGGCATCGTCGATGGCCTGGCCACCATCGCCGAGGGCAAGAACCTGGTTCTCTACGTCTGGTACGACAACGAGTACGGCTACTCCAACCAGGTCATCCGTATCGTCGAGGAGATCTCGGGCGCCCGTCCGCGTGTCTTCCCGAAACGTATGGCCCCGACTGAACTGGCTTAACCACCCCCGTATCGAACGGGCGTTCGAACGATCGCCTGTTCGATATTTCGGTGTCCGGCACGGCCGATACGGTTCTCGACATGTCGAACACCACACCACGGCCCTCTGCCCCTGACACACCTGTCCGTCACCCGCTGAGCCTGCTGAAACCACCGGCCTCGATTCGGCGCACTGCCGAGCGGTGTGCCGGCCTCCTCCGGCACCCTCGTGCCCGGATCCGGGTCACTCCTGGCTGGCAGGCCCCGTCCACCACCGTCGTCCTGCCTGCTGGCACCGCGACGGTGTTCGTGTCGCGCCACCGGGTCTCCCCCGCCATGTGGCGCGCGCTGACGAAAGCGGGTGTCAGCACGGCAGCCCCCACCGCCCCACTGCACCTTGTCACTCTCAGCGCAGTCACCGAGACCGACCATCTCCACGGCACACTGCGCGACATGACGGTGAGCGTGCACTCCCTGTTCCGCCAGATCCTCGCTCCGCGCCCGGATCCCACCAACTCCCGCGGACCCGACACCGACGCCGACCGCTCCCGCCCCGGCGGGACGGAGTGGGTCGGATCAGAGTCCTGCGGCAGGCTTCACGCCGACGGGCAGTCCCTGGAATGGACCTGGCATGCACTGCTAACCGCAGAGCAGCTCGAGCGGCGCCCCTCCCCCGGTGCCGCAGGCCCGGGCACCGGTGGCAGCAATGGGGTCGCCGCCTGAGGCGGACGATCTCAGCCAACGGGGACCGTCACCTGACGATCCCTTCGTCAACCTCGTCATCGCCTTCGTCATTCTCGTCATCCTCGTCGTCCCAGAGCTGCTCCAGCGGAACCAGCAGATCCTCCCACGAATCCGCCTGCTCCTGTGCGACGGCGAGGACGTCGAAGAGCTGGTCAAAGTCGGTGAATTCACCCAGCTCGAGAATCTCCTCGGCCTGTTCGGCGACGTCGCTGACCATGCCCTGGAACAAGGCCTGACGCTCAAGCTCCGAGAGCTCGTCCCCGGCCGCGCCCTCGTCCCACACCTCCGAGATGACTTGGTCCATCAGATCATCGAAGCCTTCGCCGAGGGTAATGAACCGCACCTTCGCGGAAGGCACGGTCGCCTCCCCGTTGAAGGAGACGACGAGTTCGGAGCTCTCGCCGATCTCGGCGGACACCAGCAGTGCGTCATCCGGGTCCTGGATGAACTCGAGGTCCTCGATCCGCGGATCCGTCCCCTCCACCAGATCACGGATCACGCCCACGACCTGGTCGGTGGCCACGTGACGGGCTACCGTAGCCACCGCGTCCTCCACCGAGAAGACCACCCCGACCAGTGCGGCCTCGAACTCCTCGTCGTCCTCGGCCACGTCAGCCATGGCGAGGAATACATTGGCCGCCGTCAGCGCGGTACCGGCCACACCATCGAGCTCAACGAACTGGATCTCCAGATCGGTGGACACCGGGACGAACAACGTCCCGTCATTCACCCTCGATTCGATCCCCTCGGTGTCCAACGATTCAGCGATGTCCTCATAGAAGCCCATGACGGGCACCTCCTCGACGGTTGTCCTCCGACGCTGTGTGCGCCGCAACGCCACCATGCTAGCCGCACAGCGCAACGTGCCGGTAGGCAGTGATCACACACCCGGTCCGCGTGAGATCCTCGGCACACAAACTACACCTGAAAACATACGCTCATCTGCCGTTATGGTGCCCTCCCCCGGCTCATCGCATCGTTACGACATTGTAGTACTGTGGTTAACCGAGATTGACCACATCACGAAATGAGGCGAGGACCTGCTGTGAACAGCACCAATTTCGGCCAAAACGAATGGCTGGTCGACCAGATGTACCAGCAGTTCAAGAAAGACCCGCAGTCCGTTGACCAGGAATGGCGGGAGCTTTTCAGCACACGGTCGGACCAGGCTGACCAGCCGGGGACTGCCGATGCATCGGCGAATGGGACGACACCGGGGGTGACCACAACCCCCACCACGACGGAGTCCCCGTCGTCAGCAGCGCCTGCGGCAGCCGCCACCCCGGCACCCTCCGCACCGCGCAAGGCACCGAAGCCGGTTCAGCCCGCGACCCCGGCACGGTCGGTGAACCCGATCCCCGAGCGCGTCGCACCGCCGGCACCCGCCGCTCCGGTCGATGCCCCGGAGGCTGGCGAGAAGCAGCTGAAGGGAGCCCAGAAGTCCATCGCCAAGAACATGGACATCTCGCTGGAGATCCCCACCGCCACCACGGTGCGCGACATGCCGGCGAAGCTCATGTTCGAGAACCGCGCCATGGTCAATGAGCACCTGATCTCCCGCGGTAAGGGCAAGATCAGCTTCACCCACATCATCGGCTGGGCCATGGTCAAGGCCGTCCAGGCCCACCCGTCGATGAACAACAGCTACAAGGTCGTCGACGGCAAGCCCGTCATGGTGACCCCGGAGCACATCAACCTGGGTCTGGCCATCGACATGGTCAGCAAGAACGGAGCGCGCAACCTCGTCGTCGCCGCCATCCGTGCCTGCGAGACCCTGACCTTCGACGGCTTCGTCGAGGCCTACGAGGACATCGTCCGCCGTGCCCGCAACGGCAAGCTGACCATGGACGATTTCTCCGGAGTCACCATCCAGCTGACCAACCCCGGCGGCATCGGCACCCGCCACTCGGTGCCCCGCCTCACCCGCGGCCAGGGCACCATCGTGGGTGTCGGTGCCATGGACTACCCGGCCGAGTTTGCCGGTGCGTCCGAGGACCGTCTCGCCGAGATGGGTGTCGGCAAGCTTGTCACCATGACCTCCACCTACGACCACCGCATCATCCAAGGTGCGGAGTCCGGTGAGTTCCTGCGCGACATCAGCCGCCTGTTGATCAACGACGACTTCTGGGACGACCTCTTCGACGCCATGTCGGTGCCCTACGCACCGGTGCGCTGGAGCCAGGACCTGCCCAACATCGGTGTCGACAAGTCGACCCGCGTGATGCAGCTGATCGAGGCCTACCGCGCCCGCGGTCACCTCATCGCCGACATCGACCCGCTGCAGTGGACCCAGCCGGGTCTGCCGATCCCGGACCACTCCGACCTGGACATCGAGACCCACGGTCTCACCCTGTGGGACTACGACCGCAGTTTCAACGTCGGTGGCTTCGCCGGTCGGGAGAAGATGACCCTGCGCGAGGTGCTCGCCACCCTGCGCAAGGCCTACACCCTCAAAGTCGGCTCCGAGTACACCCACATCCTCGACCGCGACGAGCGCAACTGGCTCGAGCAGCAGATCGAGGGTGGCCAGCCGACACTGTCGAACCCCGAGCAGAAGTACCTGCTGCAGACCCTCAACGCCGCTGAGGCCTTCGAGAACTTCCTGCAGACCAAGTACATCGGCCAGAAGCGCTTCTCCCTGGAGGGTGCCGAGGCACTGATCCCGCTGCTGGACGCCGCCGTCGACACCGCCGCCGAGCAGGGCCTCGAAGAGGTCGTCATCGGTATGCCGCACCGTGGCCGACTCAACGTCCTGGCCAACATCGTCGGCAAGCCCTACGCCAAGGTCTTCACCGAGTTCGAGGGCAACATCGAGCCCACCGTCGCCGGTGGTTCCGGTGACGTGAAGTACCACCTGGGCCAGTCCGGCCAGTACACCCAGATGTTCGGTGACAACGACATCGACATCCACCTGACCGCGAACCCCTCACACCTCGAGGCCGTTAACCCGGTGATGGAGGGCCTGTCCCGGGCCCACCAGGACCTCTCCCCCAACGCCGACGAGTACCCGATCATGCCGATCCTGATGCACGGTGACGCGGCCTTCATCGGCCTCGGCATCGTCCAGGAGACGATCAACCTGGGCAAGCTCAAGGGCTACACCGTCGGTGGTACCGTCCACGTCGTGGTCAACAACCAGATCGGCTTTACCACCACCCCTGACGCCGGCCGTTCGACCCACTACGTCACCGACCTGGCCAAGGGCTTCGACGCCCCGATCTTCCACGTCAACGGTGACAACCCCGAGGCCGTGGTCTGGGTCGCCCGCCTGGCCGTGGAATACCGCCGCCGCTTCGGCAAGGACGTCTTCATCGACCTGGTCTGCTACCGCCGTCGCGGCCACAACGAGTCCGACGACCCGTCGATGACCCAGCCGCGGATGTACGACCTCATCGAGGACCGTCCGACCGTGCGTGAGCTCTACCACGACACCCTGGTCGGCCGTGGTGAGCTGACCGCCGAGGACGCCAAGCGTGCCGCCGACGACTTCCACGACCAGATGGAAACCGTCTTCAACCAGGTGCGCGAGGCGGAGAAGGGCAGCGCCGCCGCCGAACAGACCGGCATTACAGGTTCGCAGTCGCTGACCCGCGGCCTCGACACCTCGGTGTCCCGCGAAGTCATCGCCGAGGTCGGTGATGCCTTCGCCAACGTGCCGGAGGGCTTCACTGTCCACCAGCGGGTCAAGCCGGTGGTCAAGCGGCGCCACGAGATGTCCCGCAACGGTGGCATCGACTGGGCATTCGGTGAGCTGCTGGCCTTCGCCACCCTCGCCGAGGACGGTCGCCGGGTGCGCCTGGCCGGTGAGGACTCGCTGCGAGGAACCTTCACCCAGCGCCACGCGGTGCTGTTCGACTCGGAGACCGCCGAGCCCTACAGCCCGCTGGAAAAGCTGGCAGGTGACTTCGGCAACGGTGGCACCTTCGAGGCCTACAACTCCCCGCTGACCGAGTTCGCCGGTATGGGCTTCGAGTACGGCTACTCCGTCGGCAACCTCGACGCCGTCGTCGCCTGGGAAGCCCAGTTCGGTGACTTCGCCAACGGCGCCCAGACCATCATCGACCAGTACCTGGTCTCCGGTGAGGCCAAGTGGGGTCAGCTGTCCAGCCTGATCCTGCTGCTGCCCCACGGCTACGAGGGCCAGGGCCCGGACCACTCCAGCGCGCGTATCGAGCGCTTCCTGCAGATGGCCGCCGAGGGCTCGATGACGGTCGCCCAGCCGACCACCCCGGCGAACCACTTCCACCTGCTACGTCGCCACGCCATGGGCACCATGCGTCGCCCGCTGGTCGTGTTCACCCCGAAGTCGATGCTGCGCAACAAGGCTGCGACCTCCTCCATCGAGGACTTCACCGAGACCACCAGCTTCACCTCCGTGCTGGACGACCCGCGTCTGGTGGACAACGGCGACAAGCAGGACAACATCACCAAGGTGCTGTTGTGCTCCGGTAAGATCTACTACGACCTGGAGAAGAAGCGTGCCGATGAGGGCCGTGACGATGTCGCCATCGTCCGCGTCGAGATGCTGCACCCGCTGCCGCACAACCGGATCAAGGACGTCATCGACCGCTACCCGAACGCGGAGTTCCGCTGGGTGCAGGACGAGCCGGCCAACCAGGGTCCGTGGCAGTTCGTGGCGCTGACCCTCATGGAGCGCCTGCCGGACTTCACGATGACGCGCGTCTCCCGTCGTGCCCAGTCCTCCACCGCCACCGGCCTGGCCAAGGTCCACAAGCTGGAGCAGCAGGCCCTGCTGGACGAGGCCTTCGCCTAGGAGGTCCCGACCTCCGGGCCCTGTGCCCCGCCCATCGGGTTCCCATGCCCCGCCCCTCCCGGGCGGGGCGTTCGGCGTTTCGGAGGCACGCCGGCGTTCCGTGGAGCTCTATGGCGTTCCGGTAACCGGTGAACAACCACTCTCGATCGAGAATGGTTGTTTGGGTCGAGGCATCCTGTCCGGGAAGACGTGTCCGGGATCAATCGTCCTCGATGGCTACCTCGGCGCTGGTGACGCCACCGGCGACATTGTTCAACGCCTTTCGGTCCGGACGGTCCAGCTCACCCTTACGGTATACCGCCACGATGTTCTGCGGCAGGGAGTCATCGGCACAGCCCACCGCCTCCCCCGGGTCGCTGGCCTGCAGCTCGGTGGGCAGCGCCGAGAACATCGTCGTATGAGCGATGTCCCGCCACTGGGCGGCGTCCACGGGCTCGCCTCCCCCGGCCTCCTCCGTCTGCGCCTCGGTGTACAGCTCCCGCAGCTCCCGGCCCTTCACGGGGTCCAACTCATCCAGCAGCTCGCCGACGCACCCCAACACCACCGTCAGGTCCCCAGCCAGAAGGCGCGGCACACGGTCACCTTGTTCGACCTCGCTGACCTCGACCTCGCGTCCCACTGCGGCGAACTCGCTGGTGTAGTTCTCCACCAGCTGCTGCTGGACGGGATCGTCGGTGACCCCCAACTCCAGAGTTCGTTCCTCCGCAGCCTTCAACGCCGGAGCCGCGACCCGGGTGGACTCACTGGAGGTGCAGCCGGCGACCCCCATTGCCAGCCCGGCACAGAGCACACCGGTCACCACACGGGTACGAGGGTTTCGCCGCATCGTCCTGCCTACCATCCTGTTCATTGCGTCCGGACTGTTCATTCTGTTCGACCTGAAGGCTCTGATCGTCGACCACACAGCGTCGATCACCACCATGCCACCACAAACACCACGACCAGGGCGACCCAGGGCACGATCGCCCAGCCCCGCGCCCGGTCACTGAGCAGGGCCGCAGCCGTGGCCACGACGGCGCCGACGGCATGCGGAATCCACAAACCACTGCCCAGCAGCGCGAGAATCACCGCCATCCCGCACAAACCACCGGCGATCATCCGTGACATCGGACCCTCCACTTCATCTCTCGCATCCGTCCCAGAATAGCCCCGAAGCCATTGTCTGATTAACTTTTGTTCATGAGCACCTCGAGCACCCACCTACCCGGCGATGGAGACGCCACCGACATCGCCATTGACTGAACCGTCTTCACCCGCTCCGGTGACGGCACCGTCTCCTCCCAGGAGATCACCCCGTCAGACACCGACGAGTTGGGACGCATGTACCGCGGGCTGTCGTCTGACCAGTTCTGCTGGATCAGTCTGCCCGCGCCGTCTGTCTCGCTGATGCGCGGCCTGGCCGATGTCTTCGGCATCCACGAATTGATCGTGGAGGACGCCGTCATCGGGGAGCAACGCCCCAAGGTGGAGCACTACGACGATCAACTACTGCTGGTGGCCAGGACACTGGAGCAGCCCGACAACACGCAGGAGACAGGCTCCGGCCCCAGGATGCAGACCGGTGAGGTCCTGGTCGTCGTCGGCGACAGCTTCGTCCTGTCGATCGATCACCGACGCCCTCGAGGAAGAGATCAACGAACTGGAGGACGCCGTGTTCTCCCGCTCAGGTGACTTCTCCATCGAGGACGTCTACCTGCAGATGCGGGAAGTCCTGACCATCCGGCACACGCTGGACCCGCTGACCACGGTCCTGACGACGCTGTCCAGCCACGACGCCCAGCACCTGGCCTACATACGGGACGTACTGGACCACCAGATCCAGACATCCGGACGCATCGACTCCTATGCCCAGCGGCTCTCCACCCTGATCGACGCCGCCAGTGCCCGAATCTCGATGCAGCAGAACACCGACATGCGAAAATCTCGGCCTGGGCCGGTGTGATCGCGGTCCCGACCCTGTTAACCGGCTTCTACGGGATGAACTTCGTCCACATGCCGGAACTGGCCACGTCATGGGGCTAACCGGCGGCGATCGCGGCCATCCTGGCCTCCGCCATCACTCTGGTGGTCATCTTCCGTCGCAACAACTGGTTGTGACCACTCCGGAACGATCCCGGGACCATCCCGGGAGAACTCCGGAAACACCTCTGGAAATGTCGTGAGCGGGGACAACCGGTACTCTTCAGTCTCATGGCAAGCTCATGGACGACGACACGCGTATACGCCGGACGACTGGCCGGCATGCTGCTGCTCGGCACCGACGGTGAGTCACTCGGCCGGATCCGTGACGTGGTCCTGACCATCCGTCCCTCCCGGGCGCAGGTCCTCGGTCTGGTGGCTGAGGTCGCCGGCAAACGTCGGATCTTCCTCCCGATCGGCCGAGTCGCCTCGATCGACCCGAAGGAGGTGACCCTGTCCACCAGTTCAGTGAACATGCGTCCCTTCCGCTCCCGCACCGGTGAGATCACCGTGATGGACGACCTGATCGGGGCGAAGGTGCACACCGACGACCCCTCCTTCGAGCACCTCTCCGGCCGGGCGGTGGAGATCGCCGACGTGGAACTGGAACGCACCCGGACCCGGGAGTGGGACGTCGCGCGGGTGGCCGTGGTCACCCGCTCCCGACTGGGACGCCGCAGCGTCCCGGCGATCGTGCCACTCAGCCACGTCCACGGCCTCTCCGCCTCCGGTGCCGGTCCCCGCGACGTCGACGCCGAGCTCATCGCCGAGTTCAAGTCCATGCGCAATGCGGACGTCGCCCAGTCCCTTCGCGGACTCTCCGACGATCGCCGGGTCCGGGTCGCCTCCGAGCTCGACGACGACCGCCTGGCCGACGTGCTCGCCGAACTACCGGACGATGAGCAAACCCACATCCTGGAGGCGCTGAACATCGAACGTGCCGCGACGGTGCTCGAGGAGATGGACCCCGACGACGCCGCCGATCTGCTCGGTGAACTCCCCGACGACAAAGCGGACGTCCTGCTGGAACTCATGGACCCCGAGGAGTCCGAGCCGGTGCGCCGCCTGATGAGTTTCTCCCCCGACACCGTCGGTGCGCTGATGACTTCCGAACCGCTGATCCTGCCGCCGCAGGCGACTGTCGCCGAGGCCCTGGCGCATGCACGCAACCCCGAGGTACCGATGTCGTTGAGTTCGCTGATCTTCGTGGTGCGTCCTCCCCAGGCCACCCCCACCGGACGCTACCTCGGCTGCGTTCACCTGCAGAAACTGCTGCGCGAACCACCGTCGTCGTTGATCGGCGGCATCCTCGACCTGGACCTGCCCGCCCTGCATCCGGAGGACAGTGAGGAGACTGCGGCCCGTTACTTCGCCACCTACAACCTCGTGGCCGCCCCGGTCCTCGACGAGAACCGCCACCTACTCGGTGCCGTCGGTGTCGACGACCTCCTCGACCACCTGTTGCCGGAGAACTGGCGCGATGACGGGTGGCGGTCCGAACGTGACACCGCCGACGCGACAGACCCTGCAGAATCCCCTGCAACAGCCCCTGCAACACTGACTGTGACCGACTGAGGAGAGCCATGCCGGACAACTTCAACCGCACCGACCTCGACACCCCGGTCGTCGTCCCCCGGCGCAAGGTGTTCTCGTACAACGACGACGCGGTCGGCCAGGGTGCGGAACGCGTCGCACGTTTCCTGGGCACCGGCCAGTACCTGATGTGGCAGACCGTCATCGTGATCGTGTGGATCTGTCTCAACATCGGTGGATTCTGGTGGAACTGGGACCCCTACCCCTTCATCCTCCTCAACCTGGCCTTCTCCACCCAGGCCGCCTACGCCGCCCCGCTGATCCTGCTGGCACAGAACCGACAGGACGACCGCGACCGCGTCTCGCTGAACGAGGACCGGCAACGTGCGGCCCAGACCAAGGCGGACACCGAGTTCCTGGCCCGCGAACTCGCCGGAGTACGCATCGCGGTGGGCGAGACCGTCACCCGGGACTACCTGCGGCGGGAACTCGACGACCTCAATGACGTGCTGCGCCGGATCGAGGACAAGTTGGAGGACCAGGCAGCCGACGACGAGCCTGACCGGGCCGCACACACCGATTGACCCGTACGCTGCGTACCAGCGTACTATCGGAGCCGATGTCTACTGTTCCCACTGTTACCGAAGACGCGGTCCGCGAGGCTCTGTCCACCGTCGAGGACCCGGAGCTCAACAAGCCGATCACCGAACTGGGCATGGTCAAGTCGATCGCGATCGACGGTGCCGATGTCGCCGTCGAGATCTACCTCACGATCGCCGCCTGCCCGATGAAGTCCACCCTGACCTCCAGCACCAGGGAAGCCACCGAAGGTGTCGAGGGAGTCGAACGGGTCACCGTCACCACCGACGTGATGAGCGATGAGCAGCGTCGTGAGCTACGTATGTCACTGCGCGGCGGCAAGGCCGAACCGGTGGTCCCCTTCGCCCAACCGGAGTCCACCACCCGTGTCTACGCCGTGGCGTCCGGTAAGGGCGGTGTCGGCAAGTCCTCGGTGACGGTCAACCTGGCGACCGCCCTGGCCGCCCGTGGACTCAACGTCGGTGTGGTCGACGCCGACATCTACGGCCACTCCGTACCGCACATGATGGGTTCGGACCACCGCCCGCACCAGGTCGACGACATGATCATCCCGCCGCAGGCGCACGGGGTGAAGATGATCTCCATCGGCCATTTTCTCGACGGCAATGCGCCGGTGGTGTGGCGTGGCCCGATGCTGCACCGTGCGATCCAGCAGTTCCTCGCCGACGTGTTCTGGGGGGACCTCGACGTGCTGCTGCTGGACCTCCCGCCCGGTACCGGTGACGTCGCCATCTCGGTGGCCCAGCTGGTCCCCAACGCTGAGCTGCTCATCGTGACCACCCCGCAGGCCGCGGCCGCGGAGGTTGCCGAGCGCGCCGGCAGCATCTCACAGCAGACCCGTCAGCGGATCGGCGGGGTCATCGAGAACATGAGCTGGATGGACATGCCGGACGGTACCCGTATGGAGATCTTCGGCTCCGGTGGCGGTCAGGTGGTGGCCGACCGGTTGACCGAGATTACCGGTGGCGATGTGCCGCTGATGGGGCAGATCCCGCTGGACCCGAATCTGCGTATCGGGGGCGACCTCGGCAACCCGATCGCCATCTCGGAGCCGGACTCCCCGGCGGGCGAGGCACTCGGCAGCATCGCCGATTCGCTGGTCACCCGTCGACAGTCCCTGGCCGGCCGTTCGCTGAACCTGGGCGTGACGTCGAACTAGGACGTCCTCCCGGAAGGGAGTTACATCGCGTCGTCCAGCCCGTCGGCGTTGCTCCAGTCACGTGAGACGCCGGCCTCGTCCTGCTGGGGGACCTCCACGCGGCGCTCCGGTATTGCAGGGTCGTCGGGGACCTCGCCGGGCGTTGGCGCGGACACGGCTGCGGCACCGGTATCACTGGCGGGCGCAGTGGCGGACGCTGTCGGACGCTCGGTCGGCAGTTCGGTGGGCTGGTTGTTCTTCGCCTGCCTGTCCGCCTGCTCCCGGTCCGCTTCTTCCTGGGCACGCAGTGCCCGGCCCGGGTGACGGACGGCCTCAGCGGTGCCCTTCGCCGCGTTCGTGACCTCACGCGCGGACGTCTCCAGGTCGGTGAGCATGCTGTCGTCGTCGTCCAGCAGGGTCTTGGTGATGAAGCCCCTCGCCCCCATCCGTCGCACGCTGTTGAGCTGCTCCAGCGGTTTACGGAACTCCTCGAAGTCCTCCCCGAAGTCCTCGTCGAACTCCTTACGGGCGTTGGCCACCGTCCGGCGGGCAGCCAGCAGGAGAGCCTTGACGTCGTTGATCATCCGTGGCAGGCGTTCCGGTCCGACGACGACGATACCGACGACAAGGATGATGAGAACCTCAAACCATCCGATGTTCGAGAACACCGTGTATCTGCCTTCCGGTCGACTGACTGCGCTGACGAATCAGATCCTACCGCCCGCGGCGATACCCCCGCGAGTTGGGCTGTGCGGCCCCTCCCCTGCGTTGTACCCGACGCATGACGGCAGCCATGCGACCGGAGAAGGTGTCCGGGCGCCGACAGCCGTCCGGACCGACCTCGTCGGAGACGTTGCCGTCCCCGGAACCTGCTGTGGCGTCAACGCCGGCGGATTGTTCGGACTCATCGCAGACCACCGGGATCTGCGTCAGTCGGTCCAACAGGGTGCCAGAGATGTGTACCCCGTCCAGCGGGTCACTGCCACGCAACCGGTCGGCGGCCTGTCGCTGGACCCGGACTTCATTCCGACACTCCTGGCAGTGCACCAGGTGGACCTTGGCCCGTTGCTCCGCGCCCCGGCTCAGCTCACCGTCCACCAGGGCGGCAACGACCTCGGGAGTGAGATGGCCGACGGCGGAGAATGCCCCTGTGTCGGTCATGGTCGCCACTCTCCTCTTCGTCGTTAACGGACGGTCAGCTCCATCCCGACGGCCCGTTGCGCCCACCACTCTAGCGATCTTCTAGCCCCGCGGTACGTAGCTCAGCTCCCCGGTGGAACGCTCCAGGCTCTGTCGCAGCTGGGTCCGGGCCCGGTGGATACGCGAACGTACGGTACCCATCTTCAGGCCGAGGGTGTCGGCGATCTCCTCGTAGGTCATGTCGAGGCCGTCACAGAGCACCACCGCCACGCGGAACTCCGGCGACAGGTCGTCGAGCGCACGCTGCAGCGCCGGGTCCAGGTTGTTCATCTCGAAGGCGTGCTCGGGACCGGACCGCGTCCCCTCCACGCGGTCGTAATTCTCCGGCAGTGCCTCCATGCGGATCGTCGCCCGGTGACGCACCATGTCGAGGAAGAGGTTGGTGGTGATGCGGTGCAGCCAGCCCGAGAACGTGCCCGGCCGGTACGTCTTCAGCGAGCGAAAGGCCCGCATGAAGGTGTCCTGGGTGAGGTCCTCGGCATCCTGCGGGTCACCGCTGAGCCGGTAGGCCAGTCGGTAGACACCGTCGGCGTGCTCGGCGACGAGTTCCGCCCACGTGGGCATGTCGCCTTCGCCACGGTCGAAGGCGGCAGTGGCGCTGTCGTCCTGGATCAAGGTCTGGGAGGACGATGTGGCGGGGTTCATGGTCTCCATCCTGATGCACGGACATTGTCATCTCGTACTCGATGACTGGACGTTCACTGTGAGTCCACCCCGGGTGAGATGAGCCGGACTCCTGACTAACGTTCTCAGTCAAATCTATCCTGCCCACAGGGCCGCTGTCCAGCCGCTCCCGGCGCCACGTGAACGCCACTTCAATCCCATCAGTCACTGCATTCACACATTGGCCGTCGCCGCTCCGACTCGCCGGAAAAGGTACCGCCACCGGCACAGAACTGACCTAAAGTGAGCACTCGTGAACGCACTTCCCAGCTCCGCCTCAGACGCCGTCCGTGACTACGTCAACGACACTGCCGTGGCCGACGACCACCTGGTCGCCGCACGCGACGCGGCCGCCGAGTACGGACTGACGACGCCCGACGCGATGACCGGCGAGTTCCTGACGTTCCTCGCCGCCCGTGCCGGATCCGCCCCGCCGACCGCGGTGGTCATGTCCCCGGCCTACGGTGTCATCGGCCTGCACCTGTTCGCCGGCTTCGGCGCCGTGGGCGGGCACGTCACCTGCATCGACCCGGAGGCCCAGCACCAGACCCTGGCACGTCACGCTTTCGCCGGTGCCGGGGTACGCACCAATGCCTACCGCTTCCTGCCGTCCGCACCGCTCGACGGGGTCACCCGACTGGCCTCCGACGCCTACGACCTCATCATCTCCGAGTCAGAGGTCGAGCATCTCTCCGCCACCGTCGATGCTGCCCTGCCGGCGCTACGACCCGGTGGGGTCCTGGTCCTGCTGGACTCCCTGCTGGACGGCACCCTGGGCGACCCCGAACACACCGACCGACAGGTCCGGGCCGCACGGGAGGCCGATCACCACCTGGCCGAGATCGCGACCACCGGCGCTGTCACCGTCGCCAGGCTTCCCCTGGGTGCTGGATCGACGATCGTCACCAAAAGCGGACAGTAGCCCCGAACCCTGCGGGGACCTCCCTTCGCCAACGACTTTTGGTATACAGGATGGGCGTGAATCGCAAACGACCTGAACTGCACGTCACCGCCGAGGTGGGTGTCCTCGAAGCCCCCGCCGGAGCCCTCGCGATGGGCGACGTCCTCCACGTCTTCCACCAGTTCCGTCCACACGCCGACGCCGGCGCCCGGTGGGCCCACCAGGTGGCCTCCGGCCTGCCCTACGGATGGGATGTCTGCGACGATGTCCTGGCACCCACCGGCGACGAACTCGACTGTCTGGCGGGCTCCTCGGTGCCGGTGGACGACACCGTCGAACTGTTCTTCGTCACCACCACCACTGACAGCCAGGATCCCGCCGGCCAGCGTTCCAACACCGTCCCCCACGGGCATCGCGGCGAACGTACCTTCACGGTGCAGCGCGCCCGGATCAACGACCTCGGGGCGACCACCGACGAGATCACCGACGACCCCACGGTGATCTCCCCACTCGTCGAACGCCTCGGCCCCATCGACGTCGATGACTCCGCCTTCCCGGCCCCCGACCTGGTCACCCCCTCGGTGATCCCGCATGGCTCCGGCTGGCTGATGCTCGCCCTGTCGCTGACCGATGACCGGGCCGCCGACATCGTGGTGCTGACCTCCGCGGACCGGCAACACTGGACGGTGCAGGGGCCGCTCACCTTCAGCGGCACCCCGGAAGGCATCACCCCGGAATCGCGGCCGTACGCCCCACGGATCGCGGTGATGACCGACCGCGACTCCGGAGAGCGTCGGGACGTACTGTTCATCACCTACCCGAGCACCGCGGAGGCCCCCGACGATTCCGGGCAGATCCCGGAAACCACCGGCTATCTGGTGGGCAACCTTGACGGCACCACCTTCCACACCACCACCGGGTTCACCGTGCTGGACCACGGGCACGACTTCACCCGCCCCCGCCTCGTCCACGGTGAACGACCGGTGATCGCCGGCCTCGTCGGGTCCGTCCCCACAAGTACCGATGTCGCTTCCGGACATGACACCTGGGCCAACTGCCTGTCGATCCCCCGGTTCCTCACCCTGCGCGGCGGGCATCTCTACCAGGACGTCGTCGGCCTGCCCACCGCAGTACGCTCCTACACCGACCAGGCGGCGGTGTTCACCGCACAACTGACCGTGGACGGTGACCGGGAGGACGATTCCGTCACCGTCGACGTCGTCGACGACTCCGGGCAAAGCCTCGTCACGGTCACTCACTGTGGCGACCACGTTGCCGTGGACCGACAGGGCGATGTGCGTCGCGCCCCACTGGCCGACGGCGACAGCGACACCTTGACGATCTTCATCGACGGACCGGTGTGCGAGGTCTTCGCCGACGGTGGGTTGGTGTCCCTGACCACCGCACTGACGAACACCGGGCTGGTGGACCAGTTCGCCGTGACCCCCCGCGGCGGGGCCGGTGTCATCTCCACCCTCGAATCCCTCGGCCGGTCACTGCAGCGTCGACTCGCCCACCTCCACGACCCCGAGGAGCAGGAACGACTGATCCGCGAGGCAGCCCTGGCCGACCGGGATCTCACCGCCGGCATCGACCCGTCGATCGACTGAGAGAACCCGACTGTCCCGGTTATCCCGGCTAGCCGTACTTCCCGGGGAGGGGTGTAAACCTTGCCCCATAGTGAGCTGGCATTGTAAACGGTCAACTGGTCAGTCCAAACGACCGGAAACGACCAAGAATCCGGCCATCTACACTAGCCAGTTGACCATCTACAATGCCACTGTCGTTGACAGAGCCACTTTCCAGGAAGCCCGGTTGCGCAGCTGCACCGACACAGAGGGGTGGGGATGAGCGGTGCCTACACAGAAGGGTGGAGCAGGACCAGAGGGGCACAGCAAAGGGCCCCTTTCCCGATCGCAGGAAGTGGGCCCGTCGGTGCGCTGCAGCTGAGCGCTGCGCTGAGGCCACGCGAGCAGAGAGACTGCGCGCGAACTGCAGGAAGTACGCGAGACTGGTTAGCGCAGCCAGCTACCCCAGCTGGGGATCCCGCTTGAGGCGGGTGACCGATGCCCGGGCGGTGACCGTCATCGTCTCCGGCAGATCAGCGATCCGCTCAGCCAGCACCTTCGGATGAATGTGCCGCGCCGAGGGACTCATCCCGATCTGGGCCGCGATGGACGCCTGGTCGAGTTCCATGCTGAACTCCACGGTCTCCGGCTCCCCCACCGGGACCAGGTGACCGGAGGCCTGGGCGATCATCCGGTCGACCTTGCCCTCCTCGACATCAATGATGCCCAGCGGCTCCCGCAGCTCAGCCAGGTGGCCGGAATCAGCCGTCAGCACCACGACCTGTCCCTCAGGGGCCAGGACGCGGGCGAACTCGGCGGCGTTACGCGGTGCGAAGATCACGGTCACCGCATTCACCGAACCATCACGCAACGGCAGCCTCGACCAGGCGTCCGCCACCACGGCACCGACCCGCGGGTGGCAGTGCGCCAGCCGCTTCGCCGCGGGCACGGACACGTCGATGCCCACACCGCGGGCCCCGTCGATCGAATCGAGGGTGTGAGCCAGGTAGTACCCGGTTCCGGCGCCGACCTCCAGGATCGACGGCGGGACGTCATCGGGCACCCCGGCATCGTCCAGGGCCCGGGTGACGTTGTCGGTGACCGCCTCGACGAAGCGGGCGAAATGTCCGCCCGACAGGAAGGTCTCACGGGCCTGGATCATCTCCGCATCGTCGCCGGAGTACCGCAGCCCCGCCCCGCCTGCCAGGGTCACGTACCCCTGCCGGGCAACGTCGTAGCTGTGCCCGGACTCGGACACCAGGGTGCGCCAGGAGCCGTCCCCCTGGCGCAGCGCGGTGCCGTCAACCGGGTCGGCGAGCAGGTCAATGACGTCTGAGAGCACGAGTGCTGGTCTCCCCTCGAGAGATCGCTGGTGATGGCGCAACGGAATCACACGGAGCACGCGGGGCGCTCCTACTTCCTGAACCACTCTACAAGAGTCCGCGCCGCGAAACCGGTGCTCCCCCGGTCGATGTCACCGGACACCGATTCGGAGCGAACCGGCCCAGTGATGTCCAGGACCGTGCAGGGAACCTGCCCGGCGAACCGGCGCAGGAACATCGCGGCCATCACCGCATCCGGACCGTCGGCGCGCACGGTCACATCGCTGACTTTCCCGGTCACCGACGACTCCAGCCAGGACGGGGTCGGCATCGGCCACCACCGTTCCCCGACCCGGGCGCCACGGAAGGTCACCCGCTTCACGGCCTGCTCCGAACCGAACACGGCACCGGTACGCTCCCCCAGCGCCGACTTCGACGCCGCCGACACCGGCGCCACCACCACGACCCGGCGCGGCTGGTACCGCTTGACCCCGTAGGCCACTACATCGGCCAGGGCCAACCGCCTGGCCACCTGGGCCTGTTGCTGCGGGGTCGCGGCGTACGGCACCTGGGTGGTCATGCCGTTGACATGCTCCACCAGGCTGTACCTGGACCCACCAGGATCCACGGCACTGGCGACGACCTGGACCCCGGTTGTGGTACTGCGCCCGTAGACCGGGATGATCCCGACCACCTTGCGCGGTCCCTTGAGGTCGGCGAGGGCCCGGACGGCCGCGGCCACCTCCGCGCCACCGACGAGGAGCACGTCCGGCTGATCGTCGGTGAGATCACCTTCGGCCGCCGCAGGGTCCCAGAACAACTCCACCAGACCCGGCGTCCCGTCGACATCAGGATCACCGGCGGCACCACCGACACCACCCGTGGCGGTGGACAGCAGCCCACCGAAGCCCTTGCGCTCCAGCCAGGCGACACCGTGGGTCTTCACCCGGGTCCCCGGGATCTCGGCCAGCAGAGACTTCATCTGGCGACGCCACCAACGCAGCGGGACCCCGTTGCCCGGCAACCCGGTGATGTCACGGGCCAGGGCCGTCGCGCCGCCCTGGACACACCCTTTGTCCACGTTGTCGGTGGCACGTCGGACGACTTGAGGGTCCAGTCCGTCCAGGTTGAGGTGTACCTTCCGCACCTCGGCGGGGGCGTCCTTCCGGCGCACGGCGATGCGGCGGCTCCCCAGCATCAGTCCCTGGGCGAGGTTGCGCAGGTTCATGGTCGTGGTGGACCCCGGCAGGGAGATCTGGACGGTGTGTCGCTTCGCACGCACCGGATGACCGGCCACTAGTGCCCCGAGTCGACGCATCAGCACCGCCCCCGCGGCCCGCCACCCGTCGTCGCCGAGCCGAGGCTCATCGGACAGCTCGGCCAGGTCAGTCAGCGCCACCGGCTGCGCCGGGACAGCCACCTCCCAGACCCCGTCGTCGGCGAGGACGGCGCGCACACCGGTTTCCGGGATCTCACCGACGACCACCCGGCAGTCGATGACGTCGCCACCGTCCACCGGGTCGCCGACGGTGACGTCCGGGACGTGCCGGGGCAGACTCGGGATCTTCTTCACGCTGCTTTCCTCCTGATCAGGTTCTGAACTATTCGGGGGTTCCGTTGTGTCCGTTCTCCAGCCAGTCACTGTGCCCCTCAAGATCGCGGAGTTCCTTGAGCAGACCCTGACGGCGACGTTCCAGTTCCTCGACACGACCGCGGTGTACCTCAACGATATGTGCCACGGCCTCCTCCGGGGAGTCAGTCAGCAAGAAAAGATCCGGGTCGGACTCGCCGATCATCCCCTCCTCGACGAGTCGGCCGCGGACCCACTGCACCAACCCACCCCAGAAATCACAGCCGAGCAGGACGATCGGGAACCGTCGCACCTTCCCGGTCTGCACCATGACCAGGGCCTCGAAGAGTTCGTCGAGGGTACCGAAGCCACCGGGCAGGCATACGAACGCCTGGGCGTACTTCAGGAACATGGTCTTGCGCACGAAGAAGTACCGGAAGTTGAGTCCGAGGGTGACCCAGTCGTTCAGCCCCTGTTCGTGCGGCAGTTCGATACCCAGTCCGATGGACAGGCCGCCGGCCTCCGAGGTGCCCCGGTTGGGGGCCTCCATCAGTCCCGGACCTCCGCCGGTGATCACCGCGTAGCCGGCCTCGTGCAGGCGTCGTCCGAGGTCCACACCCATCTCGTAGTAGGGGTGGCCCTCCTTGGCCCTGGCCGAGCCCCACACGGTGACTGCCTTGGGGATCTCGGCGAGGGCACCGAAGCCCTCGACGAACTCGGACTGGATGCGCATGACCCGCCACGGGTCGGCGTGCAACCAGTCGGTGGACGGCTGCTCGTCGAGCAGCCGCTGGTCGGTGGTGGACCGGATGCCGTCGGAGGGCTTGTCGCCGCGTCGGAGCACCGGGCCGCGGTAGACGGGACGGTCGGAGTCGCTCACTCTGGTTCTCCTGTCGGTGTCGTGAGGTAACTGAGCAGTTGGGCGGAGACGGTCTCGATCATCTCCACCGGGCAGTTCTCCTGCGGGGTGTGGCACAGCCCGGGGTCACCGGGGCCGAAATTCACCGCCGGGACGCCGAGGGAGGAGAACCGGGCGACGTCGGTCCAGCCGAACTTGGCGCGGACGTTGCCGCCGGTGGCGGTCACCAGGGTGGCTGCGGCCGCCTGGTGCAGCCCTGGCAGCGCACCCGGCGCGATGTCGTCGATCTCCAGTGTGAAGCCCTCGGCCGGGTCGTCCGGGGTGCCGACGTCGAGCACCTCCCAGGTGTGCGCGAGGGCCTCGGCCTCGGTGCGGTCCGGGGCGTAGCGGAAGTTGACGAACATCCAGGCCTCGTCGGGCAGGGTGTTCGTGGCCACCCCGGCCTCCAGGTGCACCACGTTGAGTCCCTCGCGGTAGACGCAGTCGTCGATATCGACCTGCCTCGGCTGGTACTCGGCGATCCGTGAGATCACCGGGCCGAGCTTGTGGGCGGCATTGTCCCCCAGCCAGGCCCGTGCGGAGTGCGCGCGGGTGCCGTGGGCGGTGACCCGCACCCGCAACGTGCCCTGGCAGCCGGCCTCGATCATGGCCCCGGAGGGTTCACCGAGCAGCGCGATGTCACCGGCGAGCCATTCCGGGTGGGCCTCGGCGACGTGGAGCAGCCCGTTAAACCGGGAGGCGACCTCCTCACCCTCGTACAGGATCAGGGTGAGGTCGTGGACGAGTTCCTCAGCGGTGGCCAGGGTGGCGAAGGCGTGGAGGTACACCGCGTCCCCGGACTTCATGTCCACGGTGCCGAGCCCGTGGAGACAGTCGTTGCCGTCTGCGTCCGGCCCCCTGAACGAGGGGAGGTTGTCGGCCGGGGGGACGGTATCGATGTGACCGGCCAACACGACCCGGCTCGGCAGGTTCCGGTTCGTCCGGGCGACCAGGGTGTTACCGAGTCGGTCGACGGTCATGCCGACACTCCCGCCGACCTCGGCGGCAAGTCTGGTCAGCGCTGTTTCCAGGGCATCGGCCATGGCCTGTTCCTGGTGGGACTGGCTGGGGACGTCCACCAGCTGGCGGGTGAGCTCGACGGGGGAGGCCGTCAGGTCAATGTTCGGGGGTGTCGTGGCGGTAGTCATCGTGGTTAACACTCTAATGGCCGATCGCTGGCGCCGCCCGGCAGGTGTGGGACAATTACTGTCCATGAGCACTGAACACGCAGAGGGCACCGGGGCCACCGGGGCCACCGGGGCGGCCGACACATCGGCCGCACCCCAGGCCGAGGTCGGCAACCGCAAACTGGGTCACGGACTGCAGGTCCGTCACCTGACCATGATGGGACTGGGGTCGGCCGTCGGCGCCGGACTGTTCCTGGGCACCGGCGTGGGCATCAACGCCGCGGGGCCGGCGGTGCTGCTGTCCTACATCGTCGCCGGTGTCATCGTGGTCTTCGTGATGCGCATGCTCGGTGAGCTCGCCGCTGCCCGTCCGGCCTCCGGTACCTTCGCCACCTACGCCCGGATGGCGTTCGGTCCGTGGGCCGGGTTCTCCCTGGGCTGGCTGTACTGGTTCATGCTGATCATGGTGATGGGCACCGAGATCACCGGTGCCGGGGCCATCATGGGCAACTGGTTCGGTGTCGAGGGCTGGATCCCCGGGCTGATCTGCGTGGTTCTGTTCACCGTGGTCAACCTGTTCGCGGTGCGCGGCTTCGGTGAGTTCGAGTACTGGTTCTCGTTCATCAAGGTCGCGGTCATCGTCTTCTTCCTGGCCATCGGTGTGCTGCTGGTCTTCGGCCTGCTGCCCGGACATGAGCCGGTCGGCGTGGACAACTTCACCCCCTTCGCCCCCAACGGCATCTCCGGCATCGCCGCCGGTCTGCTGGCCGTGGCCTTCGCCTTCGGCGGCATCGAGATCGTCACCATCGCCGCCGCTGAGTCGGAGAAGCCCGCCCAGGCGATCACCGCCGCGGTGCGTGCGGTCGTCTGGCGCATCATGGTCTTCTACCTCGGTTCTGTCCTGGTCATCTGCGCCCTGCTGAACTACACCACCCTCGACGGCGCCGACGTCGCCGCGGACTCCCCGTTCACCCGGGTGCTGGCCATGGCAGACATCCCCGGGGTGGTCGGTTTCATGGAGGCGATCATCGTGCTGGCCCTGCTCTCGGCGTTCAACGCCCAGATCTACGCCACATCGCGCCTGATGTTCTCCTTCTCCCACCAGGGCAACGCCCCGAAGCTGTTCCGCAAGGTCTCCTCCCAGCGGGTGCCGCTACCGGCGGTCATCTGCTCGCTGATCTTCGCCTTCATCTCCGTGGGCCTGCAGCTGTGGGGACCGGACAACCTGATCAACCTGCTGTTCAACGCCGTCGGTGGTTGCCTGCTGGTGATCTGGCTCGGCATCGTCGCCAGCGAACTGAAGCTGCGCCGCGAACTCGAGGCCGAGGGGTCGCTGTCGGTGAAGATGTGGGCGTGGCCCACGCTGCCGATCATCACGATCATCGCCTTGGTCGGCCTGACCGTCCTGATGCTCTTCGACGACGTCGCCCGCGACCAGGTCGTCACCGTCACCATCGCTTTCGCCCTGTTGAGTCTGCTGGGCTGGTACGTGGGACGTCGTAACGTCGCCCGCAGTGTCATCAACCCCGACGGCACTGTCATCACCGACGGCGCAGACGGCACAGCCGGCACCACGTCTATTGACACAGACCGTCTGGCTGACCGGTAGGCTTGACGACCATGACTGCCGCTTATGGAACCGGAATCGCGACCCTGACCGCCGACGACACCGTCCTGGACGTGTGGTACCCCGAGTTCGGCCTGGGTGAGGCACCCGCCTCCCCGCTGGACCTCAGCCACCTGGAGGGTGCCGACGACACCGCCGCCGACCGTGGGGTCCGCCGCGAGGTCGTCCACACCGTCATCGCCGACACCGATACCGCCCCGACCGATGCCGCGGACGCCTACCTGCGTCTGCACCTGATCTCCGGCCGGGTCGTCCGTCCGCACGGGGTCAGCCTCGACGGTGTCTTCGGCAAGCTGTCGAATGTGGTGTGGACCAACTTCGGGCCCTGCGCCGTCGAGGGCTTCGAGGCCACCCGAGCCAAGCTGTCCCGCCACGGCCGGGTCACCGTGTACTCCGTCGACAAGTTCCCCCGCATGGTCGACTACGTCGTCCCCACCGGGGTCCGCATCGGCGATGCCGACCGCGTGCGTCTCGGCGCCCACCTCGCCGAGGGCACGACCGTGATGCACGAGGGCTTCGTGAACTTCAACGCCGGCACCCTGGGCTCCTCCATGGTCGAGGGCCGCATCTCCGGTGGCGTGGTCGTCGGTGACGGTTCCGACGTCGGCGGCGGTGCCTCGATCATGGGCACCCTGTCCGGTGGCGGCAAGGAGGTCATCTCCGTCGGCGAGCGCTGCCTGCTCGGCGCGAATGCCGGTGTCGGTGTCTCCCTCGGCGACGACTGTGTCGTCGAAGCCGGTCTGTACGTCACCTTCGGCACCAAGGTCGTCGTCAACGGCTCGGTCGCCGATGCCGCCGGTGTCGCCGACGGCGATGTTGTCAAGGCGTCCGAACTCTCCGGTGTCTCCAACGTGCTCTTCCGCCGTAACTCGGTGAGTGGCGCGGTGGAGGCCGTCGCCCGTGCCACCGGTTCGGTCGAGCTCAACGAGGCCCTCCACCAGAACTAGACAACGCCCGGGACCATCCCCGGGGTCAGCCCAGGGTCAGCCCGGGTCAGTACTGCCCTCTCCCCCACCGCACGGCGACCCACCTCACCCGCCGTGCGGTTTCTGACTCTCCAGTTCCCTCACTCTCCAATTCTCTCTCCAGGACCCTCTCCATGGCCCCTCGTTCCGGCGCACGTGTCCTCCGCACCCTGGCCACCCTGAGCCTGCGCGGCCTGCGTGCCCATGCCGCACGGCTGCTGCTCACCCTGTTCACCGTGGTGCTCGGCACCGGCTTCGTGACCGGCACGCTGCTGCTCACCACCACCCTGGACCACTCGGTCACCTCCTCGGCGGAAGCCGGGTACGACGGTGTCGACATCGTCGTCGTCCCCGGTGACGGACAGCGCAGCCTGCCGGACGCCGCGAGCGACCACCTGGCGGGCAGCCCGCTGGTGGACCGACTCAACATCCGCGGCGACCACAGTGTCGCGCTCAGCCGCGACGGGCAGGCACTGGACACCGGTGACAGGACGATACGTCCGACCCCCTGGTACAACCAGGACGGACTCGTCGGCCCGCCCCGCACCCTCACCGAGGGCACCGCCCCCGGACCAGACGCCGTCGCCGTGAGTTCCCGGACCGCCGAGGAGCTGAACCTCTCCCCCGGGTCCACTTTGACGCTCAATGACCAGGCCGGCGAACTACCGTTGACGGTCAGCGGGATCTTCGGCACCGGCCCGGACGCCGACACCGTCGCCGATACCGGTGCCGCCACCGAAGAGCACCAGCTCGACCTGGTCCTCGGTCGCGACACCTACCTGCAGCGCTACGCCGGTGCCGGTCTCCCCGGCCTGGTGGCCACCGTGGCACCGGGTCAGCAGGCACCGGAGGTGGCCGCCGCCCTGACCGATGAACTCGCCGCCCTGCCGGGGACCCCGGAACCACCGACGGTGCGGACCGGGGAGCAGGCCGCCGCAGCCGACAGCGCCGCCCTCACCGCGGGCCTGGGGTTTGTGGGGTACATCCTGCTGGCCTTCGCAGTGATCGCCCTGGCTGTCGGGATGTTCATCATCGCCAACACCTTCGCCATGACCGTCGCCCAACGCACCCGGGACTTTTCGTTGTTGCGCGCACTGGGGCTGTCACGTCGTCAGGTCACCGCCACGGTCACCGCCGAGGCCCTGGTCATCGGACTGGTCGGCTCGGTGTTGGGGGTCGGCGCCGGGATCGCGATGGTCGTCGGGATCCTGGTCATCGCCGCCCGTCTCGACCTGGGGCTGCCGACACTGGAACTCGCGCCGACCACCGGGACGATACTGCTGCCGGTCGTCCTCGGCGTGCTGGTCACCCTCGCGGCCGCCTGGGCTCCCGCCCGCCGGGCCGGGGCGTCCTCTCCCCTGGCCGGGGTCCGCGACGCCGTCGAACCACCGGCGCCGCGCACCCGCACCGTCTCCGGCACCCTGGTGCTTCTCGCCGGTGTCGCGATGGCCGTGATCGCAGCCCTCACCGACGGGTGGGAAACCGGGGCGCGCGCCTCAGTGAGCGGACTCGGCACCCTCGCCGTCGTCGTCGGTGTCATTCTGGTGGGCCCCGCCGTCTGCGCCCGGGCTCTGCCGGCACTCGGGCGCCTGGTCGACGCCCCCTTCGGTAGTGCCGGGCGCATGGCGTCCGGTATCGTACGACGCCAACCACGACGGACCTCCGGCACCGCCTTCGCGCTCGCCCTGGGCCTGTCCCTGGTCACCTTGACCGGCATGCTGGGTTCCTCCGTGACGGCGTCGGTGGCCGGTGTGGTCGATTCCGAGGTCACCGCCGATCTGGTGGTCGGCCCACCGGGAGGGGCGGTCGATGTGGCCGTGCCCGGGAGCGCGACCGGGAGGATCACCGAGACCCCCGGTGTCGGTGCCACCTACACGGTCGGCAAGGCACCGGCCCGGGTGGGCGACTCCACCACGCTGATCACCGTGGGGTCGGGCGATCCGCAGCACACCTTCGCTCTCGGGGAGACCAGCGGGGAGCTCAACCCGGGCCACGACGGTCTGGTGGTGTCCCGCAGCTTCGCCGACGAGCATGATCTCGACCTGGGTGCCACGGTGCCGGTGGGGGTCCTCACCCAGACCCGGACGGTGGACATGCCGGTCGCCGGTATCTTCGAGCAGTCCCGGTTGCTCGGCGACGTCATCATCGACTCCAACGCCTACTGGAGGCTGGCCCCCGGCTCCCAAGGCAGCGGCGGTCACCGGATCCTCGCTGTGGCAGTCACCGGCGACGGCACCACTGAGCCAGCTGCCCTGCGGGAGAGTCTGGAGGCGGCGACACGGGAGTATCCGATGCTCCAGGTCCAGACCCCGGCGGAGTTCGGCGGTGAGCAGGCGGTGATCATCGACCGGCTGGTGGTCGTGGTCTACGCCCTGCTCGCCCTCGCCGTCACCGTGGCGGTGTTGGGCGTGGTCAACACACTGGCACTGTCGGTGGTGGAGCGCCGTCGGGAGATCGGTGTGCTGCGCGCTGTCGGTATGGGCCGCGGGCAGCTCGCCGGGATGGTGCTCATCGAGGCGGTCCAGACCGCGGTTCTCGGGGCGTTCGCCGGCATCGGTATCGGCCTGTTGGCTGGCTGGTCGCTGCTCGGATCGCTGTCTGCGGAGGGCGTCGACACAGTCGTGGTGCCGTGGTCCACCGTGGTACTGGTCGTGGTCGGTGCGGTGGCGGCCGGCGCGGTTGCCGCACTGACCCCGGCGCTGCGGGCCGCCCGGATGCCGGTGCTGCAGGCTGTCGCGGAGAACGACGACCGGCCGTAGAACGTGCTGACCGGTGCTGACCGGTGCTGACCGGTGCTAGTCGGCCAGTGTGACCAGGCGCTCCGCGGCCTTGACGATGTCGGAGTCGGTGGCGGTCAGACCGATCCGGACGTGCTCGGCACCGGCGGGACCGTAGAAGTCTCCCGGTGCGACGAGGATGCCGAGGGCGGCCAGCCGGTCGACGGTCTCCCGGCAGGGACGGCCTTCGGTGGCCCACAGGTACAGCCCGCCCTCAGAGTTGTCGATGCGCATCCCCGCGGCGCGCACGGCGGTGGACAGGACCTCGCGGCGACGCCGGTAGCGCTCCTTCTGCAGCAGCTCCTGACCGTCGTCCTCGAGGGCTGCGGACATGGCGGCCTGGATCGGCCCCGGCATCATCAGCCCGGCATTCTTGCGGACGCTGAGCAGTTCGGCGATCAGCTCCCCGTCACCGGCGAGGAAGCCGGCGCGGTAGGACGCCAGGTTCGAGGTCTTCGACAGGGAGTGCACCACCAGCAGGTTGGTGTGGTCCCCGCCGCATACCCGGGGGTCCAGCAGGGAGATCGGGGCCGGGGACTCCGCACCTTCCTCCCGGTCGGTGGACCAGCCCAGGCCGAGGTAGCATTCGTCGGAGACCACGACCACGTCCCGTTCCCGCGCGTACTCGACGACCTTGCGCAGGTGGTCGATGCCCAGCACCTTGCCGTGCGGGTTCGCCGGCGAGTTCAGGAAGATCATCGTCGGCACCTGGGGGCCGAGCTTGAGCAGCGAGTCGCTGCGCAGCACCTCGGCCCCGGCCAGCTTCGCGCCGACCTCGTAGGTCGGGTACGCCAGCTCCGGGATGACGACTGTCTGGCCGGGCACCACGCCCAGCAGGAACGGCAGCCAGGCGATGGCCTCCTTGGTTCCCACCACCGGCAGCACGGCGTCCTGCGATACCCCGGTGACACCGAACCGTCGTGCCAGTGCCTCGGTGATCGCCGTGCGCAGCGCCGGGGTGCCGACAGTCTGCGGGTAGCCGGGCTCACCGGCGGCCTCGGACAGTGCCAGCTGGATCGACGGGGCGACCTCGTCGACCGGGGTGCCGACCGAGAGGTTCACCAGTCCGTCCGGGTGGGACGAAGCGGTCTGCTTCGCCCCGGCGAGGGAGTCCCACGGGAAGTCGGGAAGCTCGGCGGACAGCGTGCGGCGTGACAGTCTCGGCATGGTCGAAGAGGTCCTGTTCGTTGTTGGGGAGGGCTGGCCTGTGCCTGGCGCTCTAGTCCTGGTTCTGGGGCGGCAACGTGGCGATGCCCTCGACGTCGAAGTCCTGCGGGCCCAGCTTCGCTGCTCCGCCCGGGTCGCCCAGGTCATCGAAGAACGCCACGTTGTAGTCGATGTAGTCCTCCCACTCGTCGGGCAGGTCGTCTTCGTAGAAGATCGCCTCGGTCGGACAGACTGGTTCGCACGCGCCGCAGTCCACACATTCATCGGGGTGAATGTAGAGCATCCGCTGGCCTTCGTAGATGCAGTCGACGGGGCATTCCTCCACGCACGCCCGGTCGAGCACATCCACACAGGGCTGTGCGATCACGTAGGTCATCTGTTAAGTCACCTTCTGGTTTCTCGTCACGTTGTAGATTGTCGTCGGTTGTACCGCTACGCCCGGAAGTCACCCGGGCATGGTCTCGCGCACCGCAGTTGTCGCTGCTGATCTTCTCACTTCCACCGCAGAAATGCCCAACCGCCGCCGAGGGCTCCGACAGGCAGCAGAAGCAGGCTCCATATGCTGCTGGAGACCACAGTGTCCCCACCGGTGCCGGGCAGTACCGGCCAGAACACCAGCAGCGCGTAGCCCACCACCCAGGTCCACAGCGGGATGGCGGCGATGGAACGATTGTCGGTCCACAGCAGTGCCGTTTTGACCAGCACGTAGTTGAACCAGGGAGCCACGATCAGCGGCCAGGGGAATGGCACGGAGACGCTGCCGAAGGTGATCCGTGACCCGAGGTAGAGCACCGCGAGCAGGACGGAGATCACCGCGCCCACGGACAGCCAGACGATTCCGGCCACGCGTTCGGACCGGGTGGTGTCGCGGCGTGGTTGGGACCGTTCAGGGTCGCCCCAGTGCGGTTCCAGGTCACGGACGTCTGCACCGGTGGACGGTGTAGTCGTCGTCTTGTCGGTTCCCATCGGGTCACCTCCCTTCAGCGAATAGACAGTCTAGTCTGTTCAGAGTGTCCTGCGAAAGTCGCGGCACCGGAAAAGCCGCACCAATCATATAACTTTCCGACGGCAGCAGCGGCTGGGCGATGAGGTTGGACAGGCAGTACGCCATCGGCACCCCGTCACCGACAGGCTCACGGGCCCGGTCGTTGACGTCGGACGCACTACCGTCGGCGACCCACAGCTGGGTCGCATGGGCTGTCATCGCCCGACGTTTCGCATCGAGATCACTGTTTCCGGCCTTGCCGCCGTCACCGCCGCCATCATCGGGATAGGCACCGGCGACGACCCGGACATCAACCGACGCCGCCGGCACCGAGGCAAGTTCCCCGAGCTCCGGCCACCGCCAGCCGGCGGGCGGGTCACCGGCGTCACGCATCGCCGCCAGGCCTGCCTCGACCCGCTCGCGTTCCTGGACCGCCCAGTAGATCCTGGCGGGCGTCCAGTGTGCATCATGGCTCTCTGCTGCGGCATCTGCTGCGGCATGGACGATCTCGTGGGCCCGGATGTGGTCGGGGTGCCCGTAGCCACCATCGGGCCCGTAGGTGACCACGACGTGCGGACGCACGTCGTCGAATACCGCGGTGAGTTGTTCGACGGCTGTCGCGCCGGAGGACACGAACGCCGCCGGGTGCTCGGCCGCCGGGGCTCCGGCCATGCCGGAGTCCCGCCAGCGTCCCGGGCCGCCGAGGAACCGCGGACGTCCAATCCCCAGTTCCCCGAGCGCCCGCTGGAGCTCGGCGATCCGGTAGCCACCGAGGATGTCGTGGCCGTCAGCGACCAGACCGGCGTACTTCTCCCCTATCACCTCGCCCTCCTCCCCCAGGGTGCAGGTCACCACGGTCACCTCGGCACCGCGGCGGGCCCACTGGGCCAGGGACAGGCCGGTCCACAGTGACTCATCGTCCGGGTGCGCGTGGACGGCGAGAATGCGCACGTCCTGAAGGTCATTCATCGTCGGTCTCCTCGGCAGATGGGGTGGTTGTCGTGTCTGACTCGGTGTCCGACTCGGTGTCGGGCTCGGTGTCGGTGTCTATCCGGGTCCATCGGTCTGCAGTGTAGAACGGTCCGGATCGCGGCCCGATCGGCCACTCCGACAGATCCTGGTCGGGACCGACCAAATCAGGACCGGCGCCAACGAGCACCCGGTCGGCGACCAGCGGCAGCGACAGGTGCAACTCACCGATCCGCACCCGCAGCTCCTCCGGCACCGCCTCGAGACTGCCTCCCTCCGGTTCGTCGGCCAACAGCGCGTCCACGGTGTCGTCACAGATCCCGGTGACGTTCGCCGCACGTGCCCGTTCGGCAGTTGCGTCCGCAGTACTACCTCTATCCCCGGGATCCCCGGCACCGTCGGCACCGTCGGCACCGTCAGCACCGTCAGTGCCGTCGGTGCTGTTGGTGCTGTCGGTGCTGTCGGTGTCTCCGGTAGCACCGGACGTGGTCGCCCCGGATTCACCTGCACCGACATCGGTGTCCACAGAATCACCTCCGGAGGTGCCGGACAACGGGCGATCGGCCTCATCGCAGGCATAGCGACTGCGCAGATCCGTCCATCGTCGGGCGTCGTCCTGCCAGGTCACGACCGCGTCCACCTCGCCTCGCGGCAGCAGGTCGGCGTAGAGTTCCGTTGCCGACGGCGTCACCACTGTGGCAGGAATCCCCTTGTCCACCAGAGTGTCGACGACACGACGGGCGGCCTCGACCGCCTCCTCGTCGAGGGTGTCCGCACCGATCTGCAGGGGACGTTTCCGGCTCACCCCGGCAAGCGCGGTCCCCTGCTCCCCGGTGGTGGGCCCTGCCACATCAGCAACCAGGTCATCTTGCGGTGCCGTGGCCCGCGGATGTCCGGTGACCAGCCGGGCGACCCGGTCTGCGTCGACGGCGGCGAGGACCTCGGCGCGGGCGTCCGGTGCGTCCAACCGGGTCGATGCCGTGTTGAGCTGCAGCGTCAGCTGGCGACGTAGCGTCGTCGTCCGGGCCTGCACCCCCGGGACCGTGCGGATGCTCTCGGCTGCCACCCCGGAGTTCCGGGTGGTCACCGCCTGGATCTGTCCGGTGCGCAGCATCTGGGCGGCGGTGTCGGTGTCGTTGACGGTGGAGAACTCGAGTTGGTCGGTCCGCGGCGGGATCTGCCCCCAGAACCGGGTGTTGCGTTCCAGGAGCAGTGTCCCGCGCCCCGCGTCGTATTGCCGGACGGTGTACACCCCGCCGGAGGCCGCCGGAATATCGCTCATCATGGTTGAGAACGGACGGTTCTCCCCCCGGTAGATGTGACTTGGCAGCAGATTCGCGAACAGCTCACGCCACTGGGCCGTCGGCGAGTCGAAGGTCACTGTGACCCGTCGGCCACCGGCGGAGGTGGAGATCTCGTCCACCGAGTCATAGAGTTCGGTGGACGTCACACCCGGCTGGGTGGTGATCTGCTGATGCAGGTACTCGAAATCCGAGCCCACGATCGGGGTCCCGTCGGACCACTGCGCCCGACTGTTGATCACATACACGACCTTCTCCGGGGCGTCCTCGTCGCCCTCGTCGATCTCCACCGAGTCGAGCAGGTCGTTGTTGATGTCGTGGCGTAGCCCGTCTGGGCCGCGACGGTATGCACTGGGCAGGGTCAACTCGGCGACCGTGGAGGTCAGCATGGACTGGGTGGACACCAGGTGCGGGTTGAGGTCGGCGGGCACCGAGTCCACGCCGATCTCGATGCGGCGCAGTTCCGGAGCAACCGACGAGTCCCCCTGGTCGGTGTCATCGGCATCCCCCGCGCCGTCCTCGATGTCGGTGGCCGGTGCCTGGTCCTCCACCGTCGGTGCGTCCCCCGGGTTCGCCTGGCATCCGGTCAACACCAGCCCCAGGGTGGTGAGAACCGCCACCGGGACACGACGACGAGAAGCCGTCGACGGGCGACGAATATGACTCACCTGTCAACGGCTCCTTACCCGGTGTGACCCGGTGGGTCGGCTACTTGTTACGTGCCTTCATGCGCGACAGCGCGCGAGCACGCTCGGTCGCACCGAGGATGACCTTGCGCACCCGGACGTTCTCCGGGGTGACCTCGACGCACTCGTCGTGGCCACAGAACTCCATGGCCTCGTCCAGGGTCAGGTTGTGGGCCTTGGCCAGCGTCACGGTGGCATCGGCGGTCGCCGAGCGCATGTTCGTGAGCTTCTTCTCCTTGGTGATGTTGATGTCCATGTCCTCGTCGCGGTTGTTCTGCCCGACGACCATGCCCTCGTAGGTCTGGGTGCCGGGTTCGACGAAGAAGCTGCCGCGGTCGGCCAGCTGGGTCAGTGCATAGGCGGTGATCTGACCGGTGCGGTCCGAGACCAGCGAACCGTTGGGACGGTCCTTGATCTCACCGGCCCAGCCCTCGTAACCGGCGGAGTAGTGGTTGGCGATACCGGTACCACGGGTCTCGGTCATGAAGATGGTGCGGAAACCGATCAGGCCGCGGGACGGCACGGTGAAGTTCATCCGGATCCAGCCGGAGCCGGTGTTGTCCATCGACTCCATGCGGCCCTTGCGGGCGGCCATCAGCTGGGTGACGGCACCGAGGTGCTCCTCGGGCACGTCGATGATCATGTGCTCGTAGGGCTCCTGCAGTTTGCCGTCGACGGTACGGGTGACGACCTGCGGCTTACCCACGGTCAGCTCGAAGCCTTCACGACGCATGGTCTCCACCAGGATCGACAGTGCCATCTCACCACGGCCCTGGACCTCCCAGGCGTCGGGACGCTCGGTGGGCAGGACGCGGATCGACACGTTACCGATCAGCTCCTGGTCCAGGCGGGCCTTGACGACGCGGGCGGTGAGCTTGTCGCCGCCGCCGCGACCGGCCATCGGGGAGGTGTTCACACCAATGGTCATGGAGATCGCCGGCTCGTCGACGGTGATCCGCGGCAGGGCGACGGGGTTCTCGGTGTCGGCGAGGGTGTCGCCGATCATGATGTCCTCGATGCCCGAGATCGCGGCGATGTCACCGGCGATGACCTCCTCGGCGGGCACGCGGGAGACACCGACGGTGCGCAGCAGCTCGGCGATCTTGGCGGTCTTGAAGTGCTGGTTGCCATCGGCGTCGTAGTGGATCCAGGAGACCTGCTGGCCCTTGCGGATCGTGCCGGCGAAGACGCGGATGAGGCCGATACGGCCCAGGAAGGAGCTGGAGTCCAGGTTGGTGACGTGGGCCTGCAGCGGGGCGTCGATGTCGGCGGAGGGCTCCGGGAGGGTGTCGTAGAGGACGTCGAACAGGGCCTGGAGGTCTTCGGCGTCCGGGATGTTGCCGTTGCCGGGATTCTCGGTGGAGGCCTTGCCGGCGCGCCCGGAGGCGTACAGCACCGGCAGGTCCAGCAGGGTCTCGGCTGCCTCGGCGGCCTCGTCGTCGTCCAGGGACGCGGCGAGCTCCAGCAGCAGGTCCTGGGCTTCAGTGACGACCTCGTCGATGCGGGCGTCCGGACGGTCGGTCTTGTTCACGCAGATGATGACCGGCATCTTGGCCTCGAGAGCCTTACCCAGCACGAAGCGGGTCTGGGGCAGCGGGCCTTCGGAGGCGTCGATCAGCAGGACGACACCGTCGACCATCGACAGCGCGCGCTCGACCTCGCCGCCGAAGTCGGCGTGGCCCGGGGTATCGATGACGTTGATGACGAGGTCGGAGCCGCCTTTGCCCTGACCGGCACGACGGATGGCGGTGTTCTTCGCCAGGATCGTGATGCCCTTCTCCTTTTCCAGGTCGCCGGAGTCCATCACACGGTCCTCGACATCGCCGTGGGCGTCGAAGACGCCGGACTGACGCAACATGGCGTCAACGAGGGTGGTCTTGCCGTGGTCGACGTGTGCGACGATGGCGACGTTACGGAATTCAGTCAGTGACACAGATCCTTCAGCTTCCTTGCAGTGGATGCAGTTGGTACCGGCAGCGGTACAGGGCGATTTCAGCGGTGCGGGCGGGCAGGTCCGGGATGGTCCGGACGCCACACACCGTCAACAGCACTACAGGATACGCGACGTAGCGCCCATTTATCTCATTGAACGGGAATCCCGCCTCTCTGCGCCCGCGCGCACGCGCACACTTCAGGGATGTGGTGGAACTTTTCCGCCGATTCGACTGCACCCGCGCTACCGACGCTGATATGGTCGACAAAAGCGAAGAGATAGCGTATATGTTGCTCGTGTTACTATTGTAACCGATGTGACTAAGGTTACGCTGTCCCGCAGGACCGCTATTGACGACTCACACCAGACAAACGACCGAAAGGCCGCCCGTGCTCACCCACCACTCGCAGAACCGCTCCCCAGGCCGCGTCCGCCGCGCAGCCGTCGCAGCACTGGCTGCCGTCTCACTGGCGGGCGGCACGGCTCTGGCCGCAGCCCCCGCAGCCCAGGCCCTGCCCGGCCTACCGCCCGCACCGATCGACCACCTGGGGCGCCCGAACGAGCAGATCCTCAAGGAGATCGAGAACTTCGCGAAGAGCCCACAGGTCCCCGATGACATCGGCGACACCCTGATGCGCGTGGTGGGCTTCTTCCGCGGCGACGGCGAGCCCGGTGTCGCCATGCCCGAGGGCGGCCCCGCCTTCACCCAGTTCGGTTGGCCCGCCCCGTCCACGGGCTGCCAGGGCAGCGACGGCAGCCCCATCGGCATGGGCATGGGCGTGCCCGGCCCGGCCGACCTGCCCCTGCCCGGTGTCCCCCGCGGCCACATCGACTTCGTCTTCACCGCCCTGGGCACCGGCCCAGTGTCCGAGCGTCAGGCCAACGGCATGCGCGTGCACTGGGTCAACATCAACAACGGCCGCACCGGCCAGACCCCGCTGCGCTTCAACGGCATCAACGCCGACGGCCCCGGCACGGTCAACGGCCAGGCCAACACCGGCGGTGGCACCGTCGTCGCCCTGCTCGAGGGCGGCGTGAGCACCGACGAGGACTCCGGTCGCGTCAGCTGTGACTACATCCCGACCGTCGGAGTATTCAACGTCCGGTAGCTTCCTTCCGGTCGCCGAGCCTCCGCAGACACCGTAAAGTCTCCTGCCATGGTGGACATTCACCCGCCCAAGCAGGAGACTTTTGACGTCCAGGCCCGGACCAACACCGACCCCAAGGGCTTCGTGCGCCCGGTCGACGAGTACCGGGTGGTCGGTGACGCGCTGTACATGGCGCGCCCTGCCGACCATCCCCGATTCGGCTACCTCGAGAGCTGGCTGATCCCCCGTCTCGACGTGCGGGTCAGCATCTTCCACTTCCGCCCCGGTGCCCGCGGCAGTCTCGCCGGCCAGCAGCTCTACGTCGACATCGCCCAGATCAGCCGTGAGCACGGTACCGACGGCAGCGTTGACGATGGGGCCACCTGGCACACCACCGACCTCTACATCGATGTGGTGACCTACCGCGGCAACCGCTGGGAGGTCCTCGACCTCGATGAGCTCGGCGGCGCCCTGACCCGCGGTTACATCGACACCCCCACCGCCGACCGGGCGCTGGTCTCAGCACAGCGTCTGGTCACCGGCATGCTCGACGCTGGCGGTGTCGCCCCCTGGCTGGCCAGCGAAGGCGTCCAACTGACCTGGGCCGGTGACGTCACCCTGGCCCCGCAAGGGTGACCCCCTGGCCCCGGTGAACCTCTAGCCGAGGATCTGGCGGCCCATGACCATGCGGCAGACCTGGTTGGTGCCCTCGTAGATCTGCGTGATCTTGGCGTCGCGCATCATCCGCTCCACCGGGAAGTCGCGGGTGTAGCCGTAACCGCCGAGCAACTGGATGGCGTCGAGGGTGACCTCCATGGCGATGTCGGAGGCGTAGGCCTTCGAGCCGGCGGCCATGAGACCGAGCTTGCCGCCGTCCTCGGCCACACCGCGCTCGGCGTTGGACGCTGCGGTGTAGATCATCAGCCGGGCGGCATCGATCTTCATCTTCATGTCGGCCAGGGTGAACTGGGTGTTCTGGAAGGCGGCGATCGGCTTGCCGAACTGCTTGCGCTCCTTGACGTACTCCACAGCAGCATCGAAGGCACCCTGGGCGATGCCGAGAGCCTGGGCGCCGATGGTCGGACGGGTGTGGTCGAGGGTCTGCAGCGCGGTCTTGAACCCGGTGCCCTCCTCGCCGATCATCCGGTCGGCAGGGACGCGGCAGTCCTCGAAGTACAGCTCCGCGGTCGGGGAACCCTTGATGCCCAGCTTGTGCTCCAGGCCACCGACGCGGAATCCCGGATCGTCCTTGTGGACCATGAACGCGGAGATGCCGTTGGCACCGGCCTCCGGGTCGGTGACGGCCATGACGGTGATCCAGGTCGCGCGGGAACCGTTGGTGATGAAGCACTTCGAGCCGTTGAGGACCCACTCATCACCGTCGCGGACGGCCTTGGTCTTCATACCGCCGGCATCCGAACCTGCCTCACGCTCGGTCAGCGCGTAGGCGGCGAGTGCGCCGTTGGCGATGTCCGGCAGGACTTTCGCCTTGAGCTCCTCGGAGCCCTGCAGGATAAGACCCATGGTGCCGAGCTTGTTCACGGCCGGGATCAGGGAGGACGAACCGCAGACGCGGGCGACTTCCTCGATGACAATGACGGCGGCCAGGGAGTCAGCGCCCTGGCCCTCGAACTCGTCGGGGACGTGGACGGCGTTGAAGCCGGATTCGTTGAGGGCCTTCAGCGCCTCCTCCGGGAAACGCTCCTCCTCGTCGACGGCCGCCGCGTACGGTGCGATCTGCTGCTCGGAGAGTGCGCGGATGCTGTCGCGCAGCTCCTGGTACTCCTCCGGAAGCTGGAAGAGGTCGAATTCAGGGTTGAAGGCCATGGACGTGAGTCTCCTGAGATTGTGGGGTGGTTCGTGCTCGTCCGTCAATGGTAGTCATCCCACCGTCCGCAGGTGGCATTTTGGCCGTCTCACACCCGCAGTGACCTGTGTTGTTCAGTGTACCTACACTGGATGACATGACGAACACACACCTACTCACCCGGAGCGCGGCCATCGCCGCTACCGCCGTGCTCACCCTCGCTGGAATCGTCGGCTGCGGCACCGACGACAACGACAGCACCGATGACGGAGCGTCCGGGGCCGTCTCCGACACCGCGGCGACCGCCGACGGGAGCACCGACTCAGGCAACGACGGCGATGGTTCCGGCACCGACGGGTCCGACGGTGCCTGCACCGCCGACGACGTGACAGTCAGCCTGGAGAACCAGCAGGGTGCGGCGGGAAGCATGCTCGCCGACATCACCGTGCTCAACGACTCCGACACCCCCTGCACCGTCCAGGGATACCCGGGCGTGGCCCTGGTCGACGCCGACGAGAAGACGATCGGTGCACCGGCCACCCGTGAAGACGCCGGCAGCTCCGAGGCCGTCAGCCTGGCACCCGCCGAGTCCGCGACCTCCGGGGTGCGCCTGGGCCAGGCCGGCAGCTACGACGAGGCCACCTGTGAGCCGACCCCGGCCGCCGGCTACCAGGTCATCATCCCGGAGGAGACCACCCCGGTCGTCATCGGGCAGGACGACCTGACCGCCTGCGCCAGCGACGAGGTCGAACTCCTGTCCGTCCAGCCGTTCACCCCCGCCATCTAAGGTGGCGTCCCCCATCACGCGGGAGTCCGACGTCCCTCCCCCCTCGACCTCGCCGCTCTCCGACTCGCCCCTCTCCTCACGAGCCCTCGCCGCCCCGGCACTGATCCTGACCCTCGCCGTCGTCCTCCGCGGTTGGCAGCTCAGCCAACGCACCTTCTACTGGGATGACCTTGTCATCCCGGCACGCTTCCGGGACGCCGGACTCTGGGTACCCTATGACGGCCACCTGATGCCGGGATCGGGGGCGCTGCAGATCGTCGCCGACACCCTCGCGCCACTGCAGTGGTGGTTACCTGTGGTGATCACCCTGGTCGCGACCGTGGCCGCGGGCGTGCTGTGGTGGCTGGTGCTCGGGCAGCTCACCCGGGCCCCGTGGGTCCGGCTGCTGGGCTTCACGGCCCTTGTCTTCTCCCCCTTCCTCGGTATCGCGTCCGGCTGGTGGTCAGCCGGGGTGAACGCCCTGTCCTGGCAGCTGACCGCCGGGGCAGTGGCGTTGCTGTTGCTGCGTCCCCGGGTGACATGGAAGCACACGCTCGCGGCGTCGGCGGTGCTGCTGGTCGGCCTACTGATGACCGAGAAGGTCCTTACCGTGGTTCCCGCCTTGATCGCTGTGGGGATCATCCTGCGGCTGGGAGGACGACGCCTGCCAGCACTGCCGTGGCTGGCACCGACGGCGATCACCGCTGGTTGGGCTGGGTTGTACCTGTATCTCGCGGGCCGGATGTCCCCGAGTTCCGGGCCGGCGCTGGACGATCTGACCGGCGCGATGGGCGCTGCGGTGTTGCCCGGGGCTCTCGGGGGCCCGTGGACCTGGGACCGCTGGAACCCCTCCCCGGCGTTCCCGACGACCCCGGGCGCCGTGCAGGCCGTCCTGGCGGGTGTTCTGTTGGCCGCGGTGGTGGCCCTGGTGGTCGCCAACCGGCGGCGTCCGGTTACCGTGGGCGCCGCTCTGCTGCTCAGCGTCGGCTACCTGGCGACGGTACTTCTGTTGTTGCAGTCGGGACGCTCCGGGGACGGCGCCACCGACCTGCTGGCCCGCGGAATGCACTACTACGTCGACTGGTGGTCGGTCACCGTGCTGGCGCTGGTCGCGGCTGTGTCTGTGCCCGTGCCTGCGCGTGGGCCGGCATCCGGCACGGGAACAAACAGCGACGTCGATATCGACGCAAGTTCCGGCGCAGACACGGATGCTGGGGCAGGACGCCCTGCCGGCGGCGCCCTGCGCCCGGTGTCACCGGTCCTGCTCACTCTGGCTGTGCTCCTTGTCTGCAGTTCCACCGCCTCGACACTCACCTGGGTGGCCGCGTGGTCGGACGACCCTTCGGCGAAATATCTCGCGACGCTGCGCGAGGCCACCGCAGATCCCGAGCGTCCACTGCTGGACCAGAACCTCCCCCTCGAGCTCCTGACCCCGTTGGTCACCCCCTACAACTCCGCCAGCCACGTCGCCGGCGGGCAGGGAGGTGTCTCCGACGTCGTGGACAATCCACAGATCATCACGCCAGACGGAGAGCTGGTCGACGGCCACGTCCTCGACGCCTCCCGCAGTGAAGCCGGGGAGGAACCCCAGTGCGGCGTGCGGGTGGAGGTTGGCCAACCCCGGATCATCCGGGCCGAGCCGCCATTGCCCCTCGGCGACTGGACCTGGGAGTTCACTGCCACAGCCACCGAGGAGGTGGACGTGGAGCTGTCGATGCCCAACGGTCTGGAAGAGGAGTCGCAGTGGCGGGCACGGACGCTCACCGTCCCGGTCGACGATTCCCTGACCACCCGGTGGGTGAACATGTCCGGCGGCGGCGCAACCCTCATGGCCAATGTCGTCGGTCCCACGGGGGCACACATCTGTATCGGGGCTGGGGCCATGGGGCCGCTCATTCCCAGATAGGGTGGATGTCACACATCCACCTGAGAAAGGCGACTCCTCATCATGCATGACATCGTCATCATCGGCGGCCACGGCAAAGTAGCGCTGTTGACTGCGCCGATGCTGGTCGAGGCAGGTAACACCGTCACCTCGATCATCCGCAACCCGGATCACGCCGCGGACATCCGGGAGACCGGGGCGACCCCGAAGGTCGCGGACATCGAGACCATGAGCACCGACGACATCGCCGAGATGCTCTCCGGCCACGACACCGTCATCTGGGCGGCCGGTGCCGGCGGCGGCGACCCCGAGCGGACCTTCGCCGTTGACCTGGACGCGGCGATCCGCACCATCAACGCCTCCGAAGAGGTCAGCGTCACCCGCTTCATCATGGTCTCCTGGTCCGGCTCCTACCTGGACCACGGCATTCCCGAGGACAGCGGGTTCTACCCCTACGCCGAGGCCAAGGCCATTGCCGACCAGCATCTGATGGACTCCGAACTCGACTGGACGGTGCTGGGCCCCAGCACACTGACCGACGACCCCGACAGCGGCGGGATCTCCGTACTGCCCGAGGGTGACGGCTACACCGATGCCACCGAGGTACCCCGGGAGACCGTGGCCCGCACCATCCTCGCCGCCCTGGAGTGCCCCCAGTCGTCCGGCGCGGTCGTCCGATTCAACGCTGGCGACACCGACCCCCACGACGCTTTGCGCAGCGTCTGGTAGTTCCCCCGCCCACCAGGGAGCGATCCGGTCGGACCTGATCGCCGGTGTCCCCGATAGGGTGCCGGCACCCATCTACGCCGAGTACGCCCACGGGTAGGGGTGCAACGGTAGTGTTCTGTGCATGACCCACCCGTTCACGGGCACCACGGGCGCCAATAACGCCAAAGACATCCCGGATGCCCCCGGCACCTCTGCCGAGGGCGGTCCCGTGCGCCCCTCTGACACACCGGAGGTCGTCGCCCGGTACCGCTCTGCGATAGCGCAGCGCTCCGGTGAGGATGTCGCTGTGGACGCACTCGCGGACCTGTGGCGGATCGACACAATGATCACCGAGAACATCGACCGCTCCCGGACCGTCCGCTCTGCCCTGGTGTGGACGCTCCCGGTGGTCACTGTCGCCGCCACTCTGTTCACTGCCGGGGCACTCGCCCTGGGCAACGGTGTTGCGCTCACCGTCGTCGGCCTGCTGGTCATTTTCGCCGGCCTGTGCAGCGGTGCACTGGCCCTCACTCACCTGTGGTCCGGCGCTCTGCTGCACCGCCGGGCACTGGCTCAGGACGGCCTCTTCCGGCGTGAGGTCGGTGGACTGTTGACAAAGTCACCGGTCGACAATCCGGTCCATGTGGTGTCGACCCGCGCAGAGCTGCTTCATGCACTCGAAGACATCCTCCATCGCCGGCGCTAGGTTCCCCCCAGTGAGGTGTTCGACTCAGTCGAACATCTCGAACACCTCATCCCGATTCATGTCCGGCCGGACCGATAATGTTGTGGGTATGAACGCACAACACGACCCCGGTGCTCCTGCCGCCCCGGTCCCTGAGTTGAAGGACGTCCTGGGCACCCGGGCAGCCCTGCTGTCACCAGCCCCCACACCTCTCCCCCGGATCGGGATCCCCGGCACCACCCCGGAGACACCTGCCGACGGGTTGCGGCGCGATGCCGAAATGCGCGAGAACCTCCACGGAACCACCCAGGATCTTCGACTGATCGCCGATGCGCGCGCCCGTGCCGTCACAAAGGTCTCCACCCCGATGGCGGCTACGGTCCTGACCATCCTGACGCTGATCGGCGCCCTGCTCCTCGCCGCCCTCGGCACCTGGATCTTCGACATCGGCGTCGCCTGGGAGGTGGGATAGTCATGAACGACAACCGCGGTAACGGCCCCGCTGTCACCGGGTGTGGGGCGCTCATCCTGTTCGCCGTCGCACTCTGGGCGTTCCTCTGGGCGCTCAAGATCGGCATGATCCTGCTGGGCGTCGCTATGATCCTGACTGCCTTCGTCGGGGCGATCGCACTGCCGATCTACCTGTGGTCCGGTGTGCGCGGACGTCGTGCCGCCGAGGAGAATCTGGCGGAGTTGGACGCGGCGTTGGTCACCCTCTCGAACGAGTCCAGCGCACGACTGCGGACAGCCGTGCGCTGGTGGGACGACCTCCAGCGCAACAAGGGGGTCGGCACGAGGTTGGAAGAAGCCTACTTCGTCGAGAACAGCCGCCCGCTCGATGCGGAACTCCGGGACATCCTCGTCCGGGCAAACACGCTCGTCGAGGAGAGCGACCGGGTACTGCAGTCGGCCACCACGACGTTCCCGTCGACAGCAGGGCATACACCGTCTCCTGGGGCCGCAGTGCCGACGGGGGAAGACTCCCAGACGACGCCCCGTGAGGAGTGCATCGACCAGATCGAGCGCTCCGATGACCTCACCCTGGAACTGGACGCGCTACGCCGGAAGGTCTCCACCGGCTAGGCCGTGTCTCCCAAACGGTAGCGGTCCGACATCTGACCGTGGAGACATGGCCACCAACCGCTTCCAGCAGTTCACCGACACCCAATGGGCCTACATCGAACCGATGCTGCCGTCCTCGGCCGGCAGACAGGGCCGACATTTCCGCAACAACCGCCAAGTCGTCGAAGGCATCATCTACCGGTACCGCACGGGCATAGCCTGGCGTGACCTGCCCGAATGCTTCGGCCCGTGGCAGACAGTGTGGAAACGCCAACCCCGGTATGCCGCCGACGGCACCTGGGACGCCGTGCTCGGGAAGATCCTCGCTGAGGCCGAT
>DWVP01000015.1 GCA_019120175.1 Candidatus Corynebacterium faecigallinarum | reverse complement strand
CCGATGGGTGGGACGTCGTCCTCGCCGCACGGCGTCCGGAAAAGCTCGAGGCCGTCGCGGGACGCATCGCCGCCGAGGCGCCGGACGCCACGTCCCACGTGGTGCAGGTCGACGTCACCGACCGGACGAGCGTGGACGCCCTGGCCGCGACTGTCCACGACCTCGGCGGGGTGGACCTGGTGGTCAACAATGCTGGTGGCGCCCGCGGGTTCGACTCGGTGCTCGACGGCGATGTCGAGGACTGGCGCTGGATGTACGAGGCGAACGTGATCGGTACCCTGCAGGTCACCCAGGCTTTGTTCGGCGAGCTGACCAGGACGGATGCGCCGCAGGTGATCAACGTCGTCTCCATCGCAGGACGCGGTGCCTACCGCGGCGGGGCAGGTTACAACGCCGCGAAGTTCGGCGAGACAGCCATGACCGACGTGATGCGGATGGAGTTCGCCGAGAAGGGCGTGCGTGTGTGCCAGATCGACCCGGGCCGGGTCGCCACGGACTTCAGCCTCAACCGGTTCAAGGGCGACGCGGAGAAGGCCGATGCGGTCTACGCTGACAACCTCAACCTGGTGGCGGAGGACATTGCCGAGACCATCCGCTGGGTGGCGGGGCGTCCGGCACACATGGATGTCGACACCATCATGATCCGCCCCACTGACCAGGCGTAGTGGCTAGGTTCACCTGCAACGATCCGCAAGGGCCGTTATCCGTACGGGCGAAGAACCTAACCCCGCCAGATCTCCTCGAACATCCAGCCGTCAAAGAAGCCCATCGAATCCGCCCCGAGCAGCCGGTGGCGGGGGAACGACGCGACGAAGCCGGACATGTCGGACGTCCACGTCGACTGCGGGTCGATCTGCTGGGTGAGGTAGGCGATCACCGCGGCGACATTGTAGATCCGGAAACCCCCGGTCGGATGGCCCTCGGCCCCCGGGTGCTCGGCCAGGTGTGCCAGTGCGGGAACACTCCCGTTGCGCGGGCGCATCGGAGCGATCACCAGGTACCGGTTGAACAGTCGGACGTGGTGCGCCGCGGCGTTGCGGATGTCGTTGATCGCCGCCAGCCAGCTGCGCAGCAGATCCCGGTCGGGCACGCCGAGGTCGTTGGCGATCGGGGTGGCGAGGTCGTCGCGCAGACCGTCGTACATCGTGGCCAGCTGTCCGAGTCCCAGCAACTCCACCAGCGCCCAGATCGGTAGGTCGCCGTCGTATTTCTCCGCGTAGGTCCGGACGAACTGTTCCCCGGAGCGCAGGTGGTTCTCGGACACCCCGGCCAGCCAGCGGGCGTACTTGTAGCGACGCACGAAGGTGGGGTCGAAGGTGGCGGCATTGAGGTGGGCGAAGGGGTCGACCTCGCCGAGGGTGTGGCCCAGTCGCATACGCAGGCTGACCTCGATGCGGTCCACCCCGTCGAGGATGATCTGGCGCAGCCGACGGTCGGCGTCGACCAGGCGCAGGATGTAGTCCAGTGAGGTGCCGGGGATGTAGGTGTCGTCCTCCGGGGTGTCAGGACGGTGCCGCAGGAAGGGGCGCAGGTAGCCGGTGAGTCGGAAGTAGCCGATGCGGGTGAGGGCGGCGGTGGCGTCCTCACGGGAGTCGAACTCGAGTCCGCGCGCGGCGAGGTGGTCGACCTGCTCGTCGAGGCTCAGCCACGGCTGGTCGTAGGGGGAGGACGCTGCAATACCCGAGGCGTTCATGATGTCGACCAGTCTAGTGAGGGCGCGGCGACGGTGTGGCGACGGCGCGGCGACGGGGCAGTGTCGGCGCGGTGTCGGAGACATCCGACACGGGTTGGAGCACGCGCCCGCCATTCACCGCACTAAGAGGATATTTGCGATAGTTATGGCGCGCAGGTAGTTAAGCAGGTCAGCGTCCTATAATAGAAGCATCATGAATGGACGACTGACCCTGGAAGCCTTACGCTACGCCGACGCCGTCGCCGATGTCGGCTCCTTCAGTGCCGCCGCCCGGCGGTTCGGGGTGACCCAACCCGCCCTGTCCACCAGCATCGCAAAACTGGAGGACCACCTCGGGGGCCGGCTGTTCCTGCGCAACCCGCGGGGCACCGCGCCCTCCGCCTTCGGTGAGGTGATCCTGCCGCGCATCCAGGAGACGGTTCGGTCCCTGAACCGGATCGAGACCGAGGCGGAGTCGTTCACCACCCAGGGGCGCGGGACGGTGCGGGTGGGTACGTCCCCGCAGATCGAGAAGGCGATGCTCAGCACCTTGCGTGACTCGATCTACGGCCCCGACGCGCTCACCGGTGGCCGCGACGCCACTCTGCTGGAGACCGAACTCGACCAGCTGGAGGAGTACCTGCAGAACGGGGTGCTCGACACGGTCATTGTGCCGGCGCTCGGCCTGCTGCCCGGGTACAGCCACCATCTCCTCGACTCGGACTACCTGGTCCTCGTTGAGCCGGAGGAGACGGAGACGCCGGGTGGGCAGGACGCGCCGGGTGCGGCCAATGCGTCCGACGCACAGGTCGGCACCCCGATCACCGTCGACGAGCTCGCCGGGCACGAACTCATCCTGTCCCGCAACGGCTGCGGCATCACCCGCAGCGTCGAGAACCTCATGGCCGAGGCGGGGGAGACGGTCAACCACTCCGAGGTGGAGGTGTCGAACTGCAGCACCCTCGTCGGCTGGGTGAACAAGGGGATGGGGTCTGTGGTTCTGCCCGAGCGCAACGTCCCGCACGGGCTCACGGTGCGTCGCATCGAGCGGGAGGACGGCACCTACGCCGAGATATTCAACGAGCTGATCTGGGACCCCGCATCCGTCGACGCGTCCTATTTCGAGCAGCTCGCCCGGGTCATAGAATCCGCGCATAACCCCATAAACTGAAGCCCTCTACCTGCTCAGACGCACCCCTCATAGCCTCAGTGGAGAACCGGTGACTCCGGGTCGACCATCGAGAGAGGTAGAGCAACAATGACAGCGCTGGCACCGCAGGAGGGCAGTGGCACAGCCCCCGTCGTCGAGACCGCGGCGGGACGTCCTGCCCCGCATGGAGGGAAGTCTGCGAAGGGCGGCCACGCCCTGGCCATGCTGACCACCACGGACCACAAACAGCTCGGCATCATGTACATCGTCACCGCGTTCACGTTCTTCGCGATCGGTGGACTCATGGCGCTGCTGATGCGTGCCGAGCTGTTCCACCCCGGACTGCAGTTCCTGTCGAATGAGCAGTTCAACCAGCTGTTCACCATGCACGGCACCGTGATGCTGCTGCTGTTCGGCACGCCCATCGTGTGGGGGTTCGCCAACTACATCCTGCCGCTGCAGATCGGTGCGCCGGACGTCGCTTTCCCACGACTCAACGCCTTCGGATTCTGGATCACCACCTTTGGCGGAATCGTGATGCTGTCCGGGTTCATGACCCCCGGTGGCGCCGCCGACTTCGGCTGGACGATGTACATGCCGCTGGCGGATGCGGTGAACTCCCCCGGTGTCGGATCGCACCTGTGGATCATCGGCGTCGGCATGACCGGTGTGGGAACCATCGCCTCGGCGATCAACATGCTCACCACGGTGCTGTGTCTGCGCGCACCGGGCATGACGATGTTCCGCATGCCTATCTTCACCTGGGGCGTGTTGACGACCTCGCTGCTGGCACTGCTGATCTTCCCGCTGCTCACTGCCGCCGCCCTCGGTGTGCTCTACGACCGGCTGCTGGGCGGCCACATCTACGACGCAGGTAACGGCGGCGCGATCCTGTGGCAGCACCTGTTCTGGTTCTTCGGCCACCCCGAGGTGTACGTCCTGGCGCTGCCGTTCTTCGGCATCATCTCAGAGATCCTGCCGGTGTTCTCCCGCAAGCCGGTGTTCGGTTACATCGGCCTGATTTTCGCCACGCTGTCGATCGCGGCACTGTCGATGGCGGTGTGGGCCCACCACATGTTCGTCACCGGCGCGGTCCTGCTGCCGTTCTTCAGCTTCATGACGTTCCTCATCGCGGTGCCGACGGGTATGAAGTTCTTCAACTGGTTGGGAACGATGTGGAAGGGTCGAATCACCTTCGAGACCCCCATGGTCTTCGCCATCGGCTTCTTCGCCACCTTCCTCTTCGGTGGTCTGACCGGCGTCATGCTGGCGTCCCCGGCGTTGGACTTCCACCTCTCGGACACCTACTTCGTGGTCGCGCACTTCCACTACACGCTGTACGGCACGGTGGCCTTCGCCTCCTTCGCCGGCGTGTACTTCTGGTTCCCGAAGATGACGGGACGCATGCTCGACGACCGCCTCGGTAAGTGGCACTTCTGGCTGACCTTCATCGGCTTCCACATGACCTTCCTGGTGCAGCACTGGCTGGGCAACATGGGTATGCCGCGCCGCTACGCCGACTACCTGGACCAGGACGGCTTCACCGTCATGAACCAGGTGTCCACGGTCGGTGCGCTGATCCTGGGGATCTCGGTACTGCCGTTCGTGTGGAACATCTTCCGGTCCTGGCGCTACGGTGAGGTCGTGACGGTCGATGATCCGTGGGGTTACGGAAACTCGCTGGAGTGGGCCACCAGCTGCCCGCCGCCGCGGCACAACTTCACCTCGATGCCGCGGATCCGCTCCGAGCGTCCTGCCTTCGAGCTGCACTACCCGCACATGGTGAAGACCATGCGCGAGGAGGCGCACGTGGGACGTCACTTCTGACGGTCCTGTAACGACACTCCCGCTCCCGGGTGGTATCTGACCTCTCAGACCACCCGGGAGCGGGAGTGACGTTGAACTAGGAACCGCCAGGCTAGGAACCGCCAGGCTAGGAACCGCTGCTGGAGGAACCCTCGGAGGACCCACCGGTCACGGAGGAGACCTGGGAGCCCAGGGCCTCGGCGGAACCGGCGTCGATGCCGACGACCCCGGCGACGGAGCCGATGACCTCACCGATAGTCTGGTCACCGCCGTTGATCAGGTCGATGACGTCGAGCGCGGTGCTCAGGCTGACGTCCCCGGATGACAGACTGACGGCGACACCGGCGATGCGCTCCAGGTCGGCGTCGGCGAGGGAGGAGGCGATGTCCTCGAGGTTGACGTCATCGCCGGAGCCTTCGGTGCCTTCTTCGCTGCCGGGCAGCTCGGGGGTGGAACCCTCGGCCTCGTCAGCGACGGCGGCCGGGGCGAAGGCGAGGGCGGGGGCGATGGCGAGGGCGGCGATGCCGACGCGGGAGAAACGGGTGCGAGTGGTACGCATTCGGATTCCTTCGTGTGTGAGGGGGAAAGAGATCGTGCGTGCCGCCGGAGTCGTCCGGCAACGCCCCTGAGTGTAGAGGACGTGCAGCTACTTTAATAGGGCTTCGGAATCCTAAGTACATTAGGTAGTCGAGCGAAAGTGGGGACGGTGACACCACAGCCCCTACGGTGACTACCTATGAGCAACCATGACGGTCCCCACGGTCCCTATAGCTCCGTCGATGGCGCCAATCCCGCCAATCCCGCCGGTCCCGCTGATCACGTCGATCCGTCCGGCTACGGTTCTGCCATGGTCCCCGGCGCACCGGAACCGGGGCAGCAGGGGCCGGGCAAGACCGTGATCTGGACGATTGCCGCCGTGGTGGCGGCGCTGGGCGTGGCGATCGCCGTGTTGGGTGTCTACGTGGTGGACTCGTCCGAGAACTCCGTCGGCCCGGTGTCGTCGTTGTTCTCGGACGACGATGATTCGGGCTCTGACTCTGGCACGGGAGCATACGGCGATGTGTCGGCAGAGGTCAGCTACGCAGGTGGCGTGGTGACCCTGCAGGGCGAGGACACCGCCGCGGATGCTCCGGTGGTCGACATCTTCCTGGACTTCAGCTGTCCGTGCTGTGCTGACCTGGCGGCATCCAGCCACGAGGAGTTGTCGGACGCCCTGGCCGAGGAGCACGGCGTGGATGCCGACACGGTCGAGGCGATCCGCTCCGGCGAGGTCATCGACGAGGGTAATGCGGCCTTCGCGGTAAACTTCGGGGTCCTGGAGGAGCGGGCCGGTGAGGTCGCGACCCCGTCGGTCTTCGTCACCGCTGCTGATGGTGGGGAGCCGGAGGAGGTGGAGATGCTGCTCGACCCGTCGACCGGGACGATCGCCTCCTGGGTGCCGCTGGTGCTGGAGGACGGCACGGCGGCGTAGGACGCGTGGGGGGGAGCCACTTTGCCCGCCGCCAGCACCATAGGTGTTCCACACGCTCGTAGTGGACAAACAGTGTGAACCATCAACCCCCGACAACCACAAACGATCGAGAATCCCCGGACCTGTTCGCGCGTTCGCGGGATTCTCGATCGATTGTGGTTGCTCGGTTGCTCGGTTGCTGAGTTACCCGGAGGGAAACCCGGGTGAGTTACTCCGCAGCGTCCTCGCCGGGAGCCTCGGAGTCGGCGTCGTCACTGTTGTCGCCGTTCTCGGCGTCCTCGCCGTCCTCACCCTCGTCAGCGTCCTCGCCCTCGTCGGAGCTGCCGCCGACGACGTCGGTGACCGAGCCGATGACATCGCCGACGGTGGCGTCACCGTCGTTGGACAGCGCGATGATGTCCAGGATGGTGTCGATGGAGACGTTGCCGGTGGCCAGCGAGGCGATGACCTTGGCGACGCGGGTCCAGTCGGTGTCGGCGACGGAGGAGGCGAGCTCGTCGGTGTCGATGTCCTCGGGCAGGGAGCCCTCGACCGAGCCGGCGGCATCCTCACCGTCGTTGTCGTCACCGTTCTCGGGGGCGTCGTTCTCGTCACCGTTCTCGGGGGCCTCGGCATCCTCAGCCTCGGAGCCCGGCAGGCTGGACGCAGCGCCCTCGGAGCTCGATGGTGCGGAGGACTCGGCCTCGTCGGCACCGGCGACCGGGGCGAAGGCCAGGGCGGGGGCGAGGGCGACAGCGGCGATGCCGACGCGGGAGAAGCGGGAGCGGGTGTTACGCATGGAAAAGGATCCTTTCAACATGAGGGGCAAGTTGTCTCTCGCTGCGGCGGCAACGTGGGAGAGGCCGATTCGCAACGTGTGCGAGTATATGTACTTGTTCCGGTCGCGTAAAGGGTTCCGTGCGTCAGGACGCCCCGGCGTCCGTGCGTCCTACAACTCATTACCTGCCGGCACGGTGGAGCAGTTGTTCGTCGCGGGCTGGCCGTTGAAGCGTCCCTCCAGCCACAGGTAGCCCTCGATGGCCCAGGGGGCACCGGCCATGACGTGGCTGGCGAACGGGTACTCGCGGTACTCGATCTGCGCGCCGGCCTCGCAGTAGTCGCGCACCACGGTGCGGACGTCGCGGGTGACCATGATGCCGTCGCCGGGGCCGTGCTCGGCGTGGGCCGGCGTGCCTTCGACGAAGCCGGCCGCGCCCTGGAAGATGAACATCGGGACGGTCGGGCTGTCCCAGTTGCCCACGTTAATGTCGTCGATGACCTTCTTGACCGCGGGCACGTCGTCCGGGGTGGGGTACTCCGGCTTGAAGATCTGCGACCAGGTCAGGCCCGGGTATCGGGCCATTGACTCGACGATGGACAGCTGCGACATGTCGTCGAGGGCCTTCTTGCCGTACTCGGTGAGGTACTCGTCGACGTCGAGCTCGTAGGCCTCGACCAGGGCGGCGAGCGCCAGGCCGACCACGCCGGACCACAGGATGCCGTCGCCGGCGTACTCCAGGTTGTTGATCGGGTTGATTAGCATGCCACCCTGGGCCACGCCGACGATGCTGTCCTCGATCTCGGGGGCGTAGTCCTTGAGCATCACCGCCGCCCAGTTCGAGGCGATGGAGCCGCCGGAGTAGCCCAGCAGTCCGATGTTGTCGGATTCCTTGACCGGTGAGGACTTCGCGGTGCGGGCCACCCGCAGCGAGTCGAGGGTGGCGTAGCCGTAGGCGGGACCCGCGGCGAAGTTGGCGTCCGCGCCCTCGGTGTCGGCGAGGATGACAGGGTGGCCGGCGAGCAGCGCGGGGGCGATGATGGCGGTTTCCGCGGCGGGGAGCAGACCGCCGAGTTCGAGGTTTCCGGCGATGGCGCGGGACGGATTGTCGGCGGGGTTCGAGGAGTCGTAGATCGACTGGTAGGAGATGACGTTGCCGTCGGAGCCGCCGGGCGGGTGGATCACGGAGGTGACGTTCGGCTCGATGTTCCCGAGCACATTGGTGGTGGTGTACAGGATCTGGGTGACCTTCACCGGGGTGGGGATGGTGGCGACGTGGTAGTCGATCGTCCGCTCCCGCAAGACGGTGCCCGGTGCGGTGTTCTGCAGTTCAGTGCCCTCGGGGGCGGTGTAGAAGGCAGGGTCGTCGTTGACGTTCTGATGTGAGATCAGGGGGCGCAGGGTGTCCCACAGGCCGCCGACGATCTGGGTCTGGGTGCTGAGTTCACCGGAGTCGGGGTCGGGCTCGAGACCGGGGATGGGGGCCCCGATGCCGGTGATGTCGGAGGTGCTGATCGGGTCGGGGGCGAGATCGGCGATCTCGTCAGGGATGGTCCAGGCAGTGGCTGCGGGGACGGTGAGGCCGGCGACGGCGACGGAGGCGGCGAGGACGGTGGCGAGGGGTGACCGATGAAGGCGCATTCTCTTCATGTGTGAATACAATATTGTTACCTGCATAACCCGGGGGGCTTTCTGCGGAAGTTGTGCAAATTTCTCCGTATCCGCGATCTGGGAGGGAAGTGGTTGATGTGGTTGCGTCACATGTGAAGCCCCGTATGGTCGGGTGGAGGTATCCCTCACGCCCTGTCATTTCCACCCCTCACAGGAACCACACCATGACAATTCTCTCCCGTAGATCCCGCAGGTCCTCCAGGTCCCGCAGGTCCCCCAGACTCTCTGCCGCCATCCCGACGACTGCGCTGGCCGTAGCCACTGCCGTGGTCAGCTCACTGATCACCGTGGGCGTCCTCGCCCCGTCCGCCGCCGCCGACCCCCGCATCAGCCCGGACGGTTGTGAACAGATCGGCGCCACCGACGCGGTACGCTGCACCGCCTACTCCGAGGTGATGGACCGCGATATCGCCGTCCTCGTCCGACCGTCGCTGACGGAGAACAATCCGGACGTCGCCACCTTCCTCGACGGGGCGAACAACAGCGGCTCCAACGGCTGGCTGAGCACCATCAAGATGCACGACGAGTTCCCCGACGAGGACAAGACCCTGGTCTTCCCCGTGATGGATTCCTGGACCTGGACCCAAGACTACGACACCGAGGACACCGAAAAGAAGGTCCAGTTCGACACCTTCATCTCCGAGGAGCTGCCCGACTGGCTGGAGTCCACCTTCGACATCCCCGACGGCGGCCGCGGCACCACCGGCATTGCCGGGTTGAGCTCCGGGGCGTACGGCGCGATGAACATCGCGTCGAAGAACCCGGAGAACTACAACGCCGTCTGGGCACTCAGTGGACTCTACGACCCGGGCATGCCGCTGCAGCGCTTCGTGGTGGACAACACCTCCACCGAGCGCAGCGAGTACGGGGTGAGCCCGTGGGACTCCGAGGAGTCGGTCGCAGAGAACAACCCGTCGTTGCGACTGGGCGACATGGACATGCCGGTGCTGGTCAACGCGGCCAGCGGCATCCCGAACGTCAACAACCTCGGGCCCGACCCGGTGGCGGTGGTCACCGAGGGTGGCCCGTACGAGTTCGGTTCCATGGTCTTCACCCGGGAGATGCAGGCGCGCACGATGCTGCTGGGCAAGTCGAACTTCCACTACGAGTACGACATCATCGGCGCGCACGACTGGGACACCTGGATCCGCGCGGCACTCGACGGTGGGGCGGCCGATCGCTTCTTCGGCAATATGGACGGCGATGGTGCGTCGGGCACCGGCGGTTCGGGCTCCGGTAGTACCAGCGGCTCCAGCGTGTCGAGCGCGCCGGGGGCATCGTCATGAGGCGGGGGAGCAGCGCAGCGTCCGGCGTCCTGATGGCCAGGGTGACGGCGACGGCAGCAGCGACCATCGCAGCTACGGCGCTGTCGGTGCTGGCAGCGCCGACCGTCGCAGCACAGGACGGCACGCCGGAAGCGACGCCGGACGTCCTGCCGTCCGAGTGTGCGGACTTCGGCTCCACCGACGCCTACCGCTGCGAGGTGCATTCCGAGGCGATGGGCCGGGACGTGCCGGTGATCGTGCGTCCGGCGCTGAGCGAGGGCAACCCGAAGGTCGCGCAGTTCATCGACGGGGCGAACTCCACCTCGGTGAACACGTGGGTGACCGGGGCGGGCGCCCTGGACCACCTCGCCGAGGAGGACTACACCTTCGTCTTCCCCTCGATGGACGGTTTCACCTGGTCGCTGGACTGGGAAGGGCAGGACGAGGTGAAGTACGAGACCTTCCTCGCCGAAGAACTGCCGGCCTTCCTCGAGGACGGCTTCGATGTGCCCGACGGAGGGCGCGGCACCACCGGGGTCACCGGGTTGAGCTCCGGTGCGTACGGGGCGGTAAACCTGGCGTCCAAACATCCGGACCTGTACAGCTCGGTGTACGCGATGAGTGGGTTGTACGACCCGGGGTCGCCGGTGCAGCGCTATGTCTTCGACTCCAGCACCGCCGACCGCAGTGACTACGACCGCGGTCCGTGGGACGGCCCGAACGGTGATGAGCTGGTGGAAGAGGACAATCCGACGCTCAACATCCGGAACCTGACGATGCCGGTGCTGGTCACCGCGGCCAGCGGTGTGCCGAACTTCGCCGGCGACATGGGGCCGAACCCGATCGCGACGGTCTTCGCCGGCGGGTCCTACGAGGTCGGATCGATGGTGTTCACCGCGCAGTTCCAGGCGGCCGCGGTGGCGGCGGGGATGGACAATATCGAGTTCCGCTATGACACCGTCGGCGCGCACACCTGGGACACCTGGCAGCGTTCGGCCTTCGAGCAGGGCAATGTGGAGACGTTCCTGTCGCGCATCGGTGGCAACGGTGCCGGTGGTGGCGCTGGCGATCTGCCGGACGGCCCGGTCGGGTCCACGGTGGAAGGCTCCGGGTCGTCCGGGTCATCGGGATCGGTGACGGCGTCTTGACCTACTGCATCTCCACGGTGGGGCGGGACGTGACAGGTAGGACGTCCTGTGTGGGGTACCAGGGGCGGTCGGCGGCGGCGAGGATGAAGGCCCCGTCGCTGTCGCCGTAGGCGGCGATGACCTTGTGTGCCGGGTCGCCGAAGCCGAAGGGGAGGTCGGCGGCACGATCCGAGTTCTCGAGATCTGCGGCGGTCCCGGCTACGTCGGGTGTACCAATGCCGATCTCGGCGACACCGAGGAGCAGGTCGGGACCGGAGTCCCGGAGAACACCGGGGGTTGAGTCTGGTGCTGGGGCAGGGCGGTCGGCGTGTTCGATGAGCTCGAGGATGGAGTGCTCGGGGCCGCGGAAGTAGATCGACCGGCTGGCCCAGGATCCGCCCCGGTCGATCAGGGTGGTGCCGTCGTCGTCCATCAGCCGTTCACCGGTGACGGCGATGATCCACGCGGCGGCGTCCTCGATGGTGCCGGTGGGGACGGCGAAGGCGAGGTGGTGGCCGCGGGCGGCTGACTCGCCGGTGCCGTCTGCATCGCCAGCGTCACTGGTGTCATTGGTCTCGCCGGTGTTGCGTGCGCTGCCGGGTTCGGGGTGTGCGTCCTGCACGAAACGCAGCTCGGTCCAGCCGAGTGCGACGCCGCAGGACGCGTCGGTGGCAACCGGTGCGTCCGGCACGTCCGGCGCTTCCGGCGACCCGGACAGCCGCGTCAGGCCCAGCGTGGTGGCGAACCAGTCTGCCCAGTGGTCCGGGTTGTGGACGGGAAGGTCGATGCGTTGGAACCTCATACCCTTCCAGGATAGTGGTGAACAACGTTAGATTCCTGTGGCGCACGGTGCCTGGAGGGGTATCTGTGACCTGCTGTGACAGGGGAGGTTAATGTCCGCTGTGAATGTTGTCCAGCACCTCGCCCCAAAGGTCACGATTTTGTTACGGTCGCCGTCGCATAGAGGCAAGGAGGCACTGACCATCGTGAAGCACCGTAAGAAGACGTCCCGTACACCGAAGATCATGACCGCCCTGGCAGCCACCGTGGGAGTCGGGGCATCCCTGCTGGCTGCACCGGCCACCCCGACCGCATCCGCGGCCCCGGCCGGCTGCTCCGACTACCGCGACGGCGCCCTACAGTGCTCCGTCCACTCCGATTCGATGGACCGGGACTTCGAGGTGATCGTGCGTCCGGCGAAAACGGAGGGCAACCCGAAGGTCGCGCAGTTCATCGACGGCGCCGACTCCGGCGACCGCAACGGCTGGGTCACCGCCGGCGGGGCACTACCGGCGCTGTCCGACGAGGACGCCACGCTGGTCTTCCCCGCGATGGACGCCTGGAGCTGGGTGCAGGACTGGGACGGCCAGGAAGGGGCACAGTTCGAGACCTTCATGAGCCAGGAACTGCCCGACTACCTCGAGAGTGCGTGGGGCGTGCCCAACGGCGGACGCGGCACCACCGGTGTCACGGGTCTGAGCTCCGGCGCCTACGGTGCGATGAACCTGGCGTCGAAGTACCCGGACATGTACAGCTCCGTGTACGCGCTCAGTGGGCTCTACGACCCGGGTATGCCGGTGCAGCGTGCGGTGATCGACGGGACGTCGATGGCCAACAGTGGCCACGAGGAGATCGCCTGGGCCAATGAGGGACGCCGGGTGGAAAACAACCCGACGCTGAACATCGACAAGCTGGACATGCCGGTGATCGTGAGTGCGGCGTCCGGCATCACCAACTTCGGTGGGGACATGGGCCCGGACCCCGTCGCCACGGTGGTCAAGGGTGGGCCGTTCGAGGCTGGCTCGATGGTGATGACCGCAGAGTTCCAGGCACAGGCGGCACTGGCCGGCAAGGACAACATCGAGTTCCACTACGACATCATCGGCTCCCACGCCTGGGACACCTGGAGGCGTGCCGCGTTCGACCAGGGGCACATGTACCGGTTCATGGCGAATATCTGAGGCTGCGTTTGACGGTGGCGACTATCTGAGTTGGCAGCGACCGGCTGGAGAATGTACCGGTCAGGGGCATAGCGTAGGAGCACGTGAGTCCTGTTACACCGTTGCCCGACCCCGACGATCCATCAGAGCCGTCCCAACCGCCCCGGGAGAACGTCCCCACCCAGACCACGCTGGCGCTCGGCACCGGTATCATGCTCCAGGCGCTGAACTCCTCGATGATCGCCGTGGCGATGGTCTCCATCGCCAGCCACTTCGGCGCCGGGGCAGAGGTGTCATGGGTCCTCTCCGCGTTCTACATCGCCACGGCCATCGTCTCACCGATGGCCGGCGTGCTCGGCGTGGTCTTCGGTGCGCGCCGGGTGTATCTCGCCGGGCTGGTCCTGGTGCTCTTCGGGTCGGTGCTGGGGGCACTGGCACCGAACCTCGGTGTTCTGGTGGCAGGACGCCTGATCATCGGTGTCGGTGTGGCGATGCAGATGCCGAATGCGATGACGATCATTCGCGTCCTGGCCAGGCGCCATCGTCTGCGGACGGGCTCGGCGATCAGCATGTTCACCATGTCCGCGCAGTCGATGACCGCGGTGGGGCCCTCGCTCGGCGGCCTGCTGGTCGGCGTGGCGGGCTGGCAGTCCACCCTGTGGATCAACGTGGCTCTGGTGGTCGTGTCCGGGGTGTGGGTGATGCTCAAGGTGCCGCGCATCGAGGGGGAGGGACGCCCCGAGATGGGCCTGCTGCGCCGACTCGACCTGGTGGGGGCGTTGCTGTTCGGTGTGGCCGTGACCGTGCTGATGCTCTTCCTCATCTCCCTGACCGACGAGATCTTCTGGTGGACGCTGCCATTCATCGCCGTCTTCAGTGCGGTGTGGGTGTGGTGGGAGCTGCGGATGGCGTCCCTGCCGTTCATCGATCTGCGTGCGGTGGCGGCGAACCGGCAGCTGGCGAACACGCTGGGTCGCACCGTGGTGACCTATGCGGCGTTCTACTGCCTGTTCTACGGGCTGCCGCAGTGGTTCGAGCAGGGCGCGGGAATGACGGTGTCGCAGACCGGGGCGATGATGCTCCCCATGGCGGTGACGGCCGTGTGCTCGACCTTCGTCGCCGCGCGGATCATCGCGGTGCGCGGCCCGCGGGTGGTGCTGGGGGTCGCCGGGGTGTTCCTGCTGCTCACCGGTCTGGCACTGGCCCTGATCCAGGACAGCTCCACCCCGGTGTGGGTCATGGCGGTCGTCGCGGTCGTCGCCGGTGTACCCAACGGGTTCGCCAGCATCGGCAACCAGGGGCTGATCAACACTGTGACCAGCGTGGAGAAGGTCGGTACGGCGACAGGCATCTACAAGACCATGCAGTACATCGCAGCGAACATGTCCGCGGTGATCGTGGCTGTGTGTATGAGCGCCGGGTCGGGGAGCGGCGCGTCCGGCGCATCCGGCGCATCCGGCGCGTCGGACGCCGGCCTGACCCTCACCGGATGGGTGATCACCGCCCTCGGTGCGGTGACGGCGCTGGGGATCGTCTTCGCGCGGAAGATGCCGGCGAGGGTGCGGGCGTAGGTTTCGGGTGGGGGCGGACGCAGTGGCAGTCGCCGGGCGGCTGTGCTGTGGCAGACTCGCGATATGTCCACAGTCTGGCTGCTGCGCAACGATGCTCTCGACAATGACCTGGAAGACCTGGGTCTGATCACCATTGGGTGGGATGAGACCGGTGACCTCAGGGGAATGTCGAAGAGCGAGATTCTCGCCAAGCTTCGGGAGGCGAGGCCGGAGAAGTCTGAGCCGAGTCATGCGTCCTCGGTCGGTAGTCTTCTGCGGTTCCGTGATGACGTCCGGATCGGAGATGTTGTCGTCGCCCCCAGGCAGGATGGGCGCCACCTGCGTATCGGCACGGTGACCGGGGACTACTTCTACGATGCCGACGCCGAGGAACACCGGCACCGTCGGACGATCCGCTGGGAACGCACCGACGTGGTCCGGAGCGAACTTCCCGTCGCGTCCCAACGGAGTCTGAAGAGCGTCCGGACGTTGTCGCTCATGCACTCCCTCCCGGACATGTACCGGCGGATGGCCCAGGACCAC
>DWVP01000014.1 GCA_019120175.1 Candidatus Corynebacterium faecigallinarum | reverse complement strand
GATCCTTCGCACTAGCCAAGCAATGGCGAGCCCTGGCCACCCGCTACGACAAACTCGCAACCACCTACCGCGCCGCCGTCACCCTCTGTGCAATCCTGACCTGGCTGCGCACATTAGGAGACACACCCTAGTTCATCCCCCGCGACGTCCTGGCTGTGCTGGACCTGGTCGAGGACCTTCCCCTCCTCGACTGATCCCGCTCCCCTACGCCGCTGCGCCCCTATGACCCTGAGCCGCTGCGCCCCACGCCCCCGCCGTCAGCGCAGCGCCTGCGCGATGAGGATGTCGAGCAGCTCCGGGTAGGCCACACCGGTGGCTTCGAACATCTTGGGGTACATGCTGATCGGGGTGAACCCGGGCATGGTGTTCGGCTCGTTGAGCACCGGACCGTCCTCGGTGACGAAGAAGTCCACGCGGGCCAGACCAGAGCAGTCCAGGGCGGTGAAGGTCTCGACGGCGAGACGACGCACCTCGGCGACCTGGGCCTCGGGCAGCGGGGCGGGGATCTCGTAGCTGATGATGTCGTCGAGGTACTTGGTGTCGAAGCCGTAGAAGCCCTCCGGCCCGTCCTCGGTGCCCTTCAGCATCGACGGGTAGGACGCCCGCACGGCGCCGTCCGGGTACTGGAGCACACCACATTCGACCTCCACGCCGTGCAGCATCGCTTCGACGAGGATCTTGCCGTCGTGCCGGAAGGCCTCTGTCTCCGCGGCGAGCAGGTCGGCCCAGTCGCTGACCTTGGACACTCCAATCGAGGAACCACCCCGGGCGGGCTTGACGAACACCGGCAGACCCAGGCGGGCCTTCTCCTCGTCGGCGAGTTCGCGCTGTTCGGTGAGCACGATCTCGTCGCCGACGGGGATACCGGCGTGGCGGGCGACGGCCTTGGTGAACTGCTTGTCCATACACGCCGCGGAGGCGAAGACACCACTGCCGACATAGGGCACGTTGGCCAGCTCGAGGTATCCCTGGACGGTGCCGTCCTCACCGTTGATCCCGTGCAGGACGGGGAAGACCACGTCGACACGGGCGTAGAGCGAGCCGTCGCCGAAGCGTAGGGCGGCGCCGGAGTTCCCTTCCCCCACGTGTCCGGCGGCTGCCGGGGTCCCGAGGTCGAAGGAGACCGCGCGTCCACCGCTGACGGTCGGCAGGTCCCTGCCCTTGGCGGTCAGTTTCTCGGGGTCGGTGGTGCCGGCGACCCAGATGCCGGTGGAGGTGATCCCCACCGGGACCACCTCGTAGCGGTCCGGGTCGAGGTGCGACATCACGGCTCCTGCCGAGATGCAGGACACGCTGTGCTCGGTGCTCTGACCGCCGTAGAGGACCGCGACGGTGGTGCGGCGGGGCTGGCTGGTCTGGTTCGCGGGTTCAGTCACGGCCCCCAAGTGTAGCGGGAGTCTACTCAGCCTTCCGGCTACGGCCCATCAACGCGCGGATCGCGGTGTCCACGTCGCCACCGTGGTGGCAGACCTTGACCACTTCGCGGGTGATCGGCATCTCGATGCCGTGGGCCACGGCGAGTTCCTCGACGGACATGCTGGAGATCACGCCCTCGGCAACCTGGCCCTTCGTCGCGGCACTGGCCTGGTCCAGGGACTCGCCCTTGCCGAGACTTTCGCCGAAGGTGCGGTTACGCGACAGCGGGGAGTTACAGGTCGCCACCAGGTCTCCCATGCCTGCGAGTCCGGCCATGGTCCGCTGGTTGCCGCCGAGGGCGACGGTGAGCCGGGTGATCTCGGCCAGCCCGCGGGTGATCACCGAGGCGATGGTGTTGTGCCCCATGCCCATGCCGGCGGCCATACCGCAGGCCAGGGCGATGACGTTCTTGCAGGTACCGCCGACTTCACAGCCGATGACGTCGTCGTTGGTGTAGGGCCGGAAGTAGGGCGCGTGCATGGCGGCCTGGATGGTCTTGGCCCGGGGAGTGTCCGTGCAGGCAACGACACTGGCGGCGGGCTGCTGCCGGGCGACCTCGGCGGCGAGGTTCGGTCCGGAGAGCACCGCCACCCGGGACTCGTCGACCTCGGCGACCTCGGCGATGACCTGGCTCATCCGGCGTCCGGTGGAGTGCTCGATACCTTTCGCGAGGCTGACGAGGGTGGCGTCGGGGCCGATCAGGTCGCGCCAGTCGGCCAGGTTGGAGCGCAGTGACTGGGACGGCACCCCGAGGAAGACCACGTCGGCCCCGGCGAGTGCCTCGGCGGCGTCGCTGGTGGCGGTGATCGTCTCCGGCAGGATGACGTCCGGCAGGTAGGACGAGTTGGTGTGCTGCTCGCGGATCTCCGCGGCGACCTCCTCGCGTCGGGCCCACAGGGTGACAACGGGGTTGTCGGCGTCCGGTGCGTCGCCGGACGCTGCTGCCGCGTCGGCGCACACCTTGGCCACCGTCGTGCCCCAGGAGCCCGATCCCATGACCGCTATCCGAACCATCCGCTGCTCTCCCTTACTTGTCCTGGCTAGAATGACGAATGCATAATGCACCAGTGCTGTCTCATGCACGCTGCCTCTAAACATTGAACCAGACGCACGGGGCAACGGTGGTGAGTCCACCTTAACCCGCGTCGACAGGAAGGCCCCTCAACGTGACGACCCACAACGGCATCGGCGACCTTTCCACTTCGCTGGCCTCACGAAACCTGCAGATCTCCGATGGCCATGTGGCCCGGATCGGCAGCACCCCCGCCGAGGAGTTCGAGCGTCCGGTCTTCGCCGCCGGGGCGGTGCTGTGGCGTCGGACGACCCCGGCCGGCCGAGGGGTCGCCGAAACCGCCGACGACGGCGCCATCGAGATCGCGGTGATCCACCGGCCGCACTACGACGACTGGTCACTGCCGAAGGGCAAGGTCGATCCCGGGGAGAACCTGCCGGAGACCGCCGCCCGCGAGATCCTCGAGGAGACGGGCTACTCCCCGACCCTCGGCTGGTTGCTGGGACACGTCCACTACCCGGTGCAGAAGAAGACGAAGGTCGTCTACTACTGGACCGCCGAGGCGACCGAAGGTGAGTTCGTCGCCAATGACGAGGTCGATGTGCTGGAGTGGGTGACCCCGGAGGAGGCGTCGCAGCGGGTGAGCTACGACGCCGACCGTGATGTCATCGCCGCCGCCCTGGAGGTGCTGGCCCTGGGCTGCACCCGCCGCGTCCTCTATGTCCGGCACGCCAAGGCGATGGACCGGGACGACTGGGGGCAGGACGATCTGCTGCGACCGTTGACGAAGAAGGGGCGTCGTCAGGCGGAGGCGTTGACCAGCGTGCTCAGTGGCTACCGTCCGGGGGCGGTGGCCAGTGCCGACGCGGAGCGCTGTGTGGCGACGGTGGAGCCGGTCGCCACGGAGCTGGGGCTCGACATCGTCACCGACCCGCACCTTGGCGATGCGGCCCTGGAGCATTCCCCGCGCACCGTGATGGAGGCACTGGTGAAGGCCACGGCCGCCCCGGTCAGCGTGGTGTGCTCGCAGGGCGTGGTGATGCCGGCGGTGATCACCGGCCTGGCGCAGGACGCCGGGATCGAGATCGAGGACGTCCGGGTGAAGAAGTCCTGCGTATGGGTGCTGCACCTGGGGGCGGACGACACCCTGCTGGGCGCGGACTACCTGGCCTCTCCCCTGCCGGTGGTCTAGCTGACGCTGGTCAGGCGCCGGTAAGACGCGGGCCAGGAGTCAATCAGACGTCGTACCGGGGTGCCCAGGTGACACCGAAGTCGTCTGTGCCACCGGTGCCACCGAGCCCGCGTCGCAGTGTCTCCGCCTGGAACGGGGTGCCGCAGCTGATCTGGTAGGTCACCGCGTCGGTGAAGGTGAAGGGCTGGTCCACCCCGGAGTCCATGGCCGTGAACCAGGTTCCGGCCAGTTGCATGTCGCTGAACATGACGGCCCCCGCCGGTGCCGGTCCGGTCTGTTCGGGGTAGTCGACACGCTCGCCCGCCCGGGTTTCCGCACCCGTCTGCTGCCCGGGCAGCACCTCCCCGAACACCTCGAGCCAGGTGTCACGGGCCTCCCCGGCACGGTTCTGCGCCGCCCCTCCGAACAGGAAGGACGGGATGATCGCCGGTCGTGGTTCACCGACCGGGTCGGTGAGCATGAGCTGCCAGCTCACCCCGTAGCAGTCCTGGATCCAGCCGTAGCGGGGGCTGAACGGGTACTTGTCGAGCGGCATGAGCACCGCAGGCTCCAGTCCGGTCCCGTAACCGGCCGAAGCATCCGACAGAGCGTCCCACACGGTGTCGAGGGCTGCCCTGGCCCGGGACCGGGCGGCATTCGCCGCAGCCGGGTCCGACTGCTCCGCTTCCGGAGTCCAGCCGAAGAACAAGGGGTCGACGTTCACGGTGAAACTCGTCGCGGGTGTCATCAATGCCGGATGACCTGCACTGTCTGCAGCATCCTGCAACCCGATCCGGAACCCGGCGATGGAGACCTCCACGCCCTCGTCCTGCTGTGCCCCGGCCCCGACCTCGAGCCCGGCCTCCTCCAGCGGCCGGAACGCATCGAGGTAGAACCGGGCGGCGCCGACGATGCCGTGGTCCCCGGCCGGGATTCTCAGAAGCGGGACAATTCTCTGCTGAGCAGCCATACCTCCTGACTATAGCGCAGCAGTCAGCGCTGCAGCCGGTGCCAGCAGCACGGCGGTCGGCGCCGCAGCCGGTGCCACAGTCGGCGTCAGCGTCCTACCGGATGACCGGCTTGAACGTGGGGCGGGACGCCTCGTAGTCGGCGATGGCGCCCTCGTCCTGCAGGGTGATACCGATGTCGTCGAGTCCGTTGAGCAGGCGCCACCGGGTGTCGTCGTCGACCTCGAAGCCGAAGACGTGCTCGCCGAGAGTGGCGGTACGTTCGGTGAGGTCCACGGTCATCTCCGCCCCGGGCTGCTGTTCCAGCAGCTTCCAGATCAGCTCGATGTCCTCGGCGGTCATGGTGGCGGCGAGCAGACCGTTCTTGGCGGTGTTGCCGCGGAAGATGTCGCCGAAGCGCGGGGAGAACACCACCCGGAAGCCGTAGTCCAGCAGCGCCCACACCGCGTGCTCGCGGGAGGACCCGGTGCCGAAGTCGGGCCCGGCCACCAGGATCGAGGAGTTCACGTAGGGCTGCTGGTTGAGGATGAACTCCGGGTCGCGACGCCAGGACTTGAACAGGCCGGACTCGAAGCCGGTCTTGGTGACCAGCTTCAGGTACTCGGCCGGCACGATCTGGTCGGTGTCCACGTTGGAGCGACGTAGCGGCAGGGCCACGCCGGTGTGGTTGGTGAATTTCTCCATGGGTGTGACTCCTTACAGATCAGCCGGGCTGGCGAGGTGGCCGACGACGGCGGTGGCGGCGGCGACCGGCGGTGAGACCAGGTGGGTGCGTCCGCCCTTGCCCTGGCGTCCCTCGAAGTTACGGTTGGAGGTCGATGCGGAGCGCTCCCCCGGTGCCAACTGGTCGGGGTTCATGCCCAGGCACATCGAGCAGCCGGCTGTGCGCCACTCGGCACCGGCGGCGAGGAAGATCCGGTCCAGCCCCTCTTCCTCCGCCTGTGTCTTCACCCGGGTCGAGGAGGGCACCACGATCATCCGGGTGTTCTCTGCGACCCGGTGTCCCTCGATGACAGCGGCGGCGGCGCGCAGGTCCTCGATCCGGCTGTTGGTGCAGGAGCCGAGGAAGACGGTGTCGATGGCGATCTCGCGCAGTGGGGTGCCCTGTTCCAGGCCCATGTAGTCCAGGGCGGATTCTGCGGCCTCGCGCGCGGTCTCGTCGGTGATGTCCTCCAGGTAGGGCACGTGCCCCGACAGGGGCAGCCCTTGGCCGGGGTTGGTTCCCCAGGTGACGAAGGGGGTCAGCGCACCGCCGTCGATCTCGACGACGGTGTCGTAGGACGCCCCCTCGTCGGTGGCCAGTGAGCGCCAGTACTCCACCGCCTCGTCCCAGTCGGTGCCGGTGGGGGCGTAGTGGCGTCCCTTGAGGTAGTCGAAGGTGATGTCGTCGGGGGCGATCATGCCAGCCCGGGCACCCGCTTCGATGCTCATGTTGCAGATGGTCAGGCGGCCCTCCATGGAGAGGTTACGGATCGCCTCGCCGCGGTACTCGATGATGTGCCCCTGGGCGCCACCGGTGCCGATCTTGGCGATGATGGCCAGGATCAGGTCCTTGGCGGTGACCCCGGGCTGCAGGGTCCCGCTGACCTCGATGGCCATGGTCTTGAACGGGGTCAGCGGCAGCGTCTGGGTGGCCAGGACGTGCTCGACCTCGCTGGTGCCGATGCCCATACCGATGGAGCCGAAGGCCCCGTGGGTGGAGGTGTGTGAGTCGCCGCAGACGATGGTCATGCCCGGTTGGCTGGCGCCCAGCTGCGGCCCGACGGTGTGGACGATGCCCTGCTCGCTGTCGCCCATCGGATGCAGCTTGACGCCGAACTCCTCGCAGTTCCTCCGCAGCGCCTCGACCTGGGTGCGGGAGACCTTGTCCTCGATCTCCAGCAGGTTGCCGGTGTGCACGCCCAGGGTGGGGACGTTGTGGTCCTCGGTTCCGAGGGTCAGGTCAGGACGTCGGACGGGCCGGCCGGCCTGGCGCAGTCCGTCGAAGGCCTGCGGGCTGGTCACCTCGTGGATCAGGTGCAGGTCGATGAACAGCAGGTCGCGTCCGCCGTCCTCCCCCTTGGTCACGACGTGGGCGTCCCAGACATTCTCTGCCAGGGTGCGCGGGGTCTCGGTTCGCGACTGCCGGGTCACAGCATTCACGGGCTTTCCTCCATCTCCAGGTCCCTCCCGAATGCTCCCGATCGTCACTTCGGGACGTCCTGGAAGTTCCACTATTTGGAATGTATAGTATCAGATCATGGGAAACCCCACCGATTCCGATTCGGGCACAACCCTCGCGCCCGGCACCACCCCGACCACCAGTGGCATTCAGGTCCTCGACCGTGCCCTGCTCATCCTCGGCATCGTCGCCCGCAGGCCACACAGCCTGTCTGAGCTGTGCGACACCACCGGCCTGCCGCGCGCCACGGCGCACCGGATCGCCGTCGCGCTGGAGAAGCACCGGATGGTCACCCGTCTCGACGACGGGCTGTGGACCGCCGGGCCCGCCCTGGCCGAGCTGGCACCGAAGACCTCCACCCGCCTGGAGGAGGCCGCCGAGCACGTGCTGCCCGACCTGGTCACCCGCACCGGCGAGGCCGTGCAGATCTACAAGCTCTCCGGCCACCAGCGGGTCTGCATCGCCGGAGCGGAACCGCAGATCGGCCTGCGCGACACCGTGCCGGTGGGCAACCGGATGACGCTGTCCGCCGGATCCGCGGCGAAGGTGCTGGTCGCCTTCGCCCCGCTCGGTTTCCAGGAGGACGTCCTGTCGACGGCATCCTACACCGCCGCTGACCTCGAGGCGGTACGGGTCGGACAGATCGCTGAATCGGTCGGCGAGCGCGACGCTGCCCTTGCCAGCGTGTCCGCCCCGGTGCGCGACAGCACCGGGGTCATCGCCGCCCTGTCGATCTCCGGGCCGGCCGAGCGCATGGGCTCGTCTCCCGCCGCCCGCCACCGCGAGGCCCTGCAGGCCGCGGCTGCGGAGCTGGAGAGCTACCTGCGGTAGCGCCGCAGGAGAAAGATCCCGGCCCCGACCAGGATCACCACAAGGACACCGCCGGCACCGATGATCGCCCAGGTGGTGCTGGACGTACCGGAGTCCTCCTGGGCCGTGTTCTGACTGTCGCCCTGAGACTCGTCGCCGGACTGCGCCGCATCGTTCGCGTCGCCGGGCTCACCACCGCCGGAAGTGTCGTATTCCGGTTCACCCTCGACCTCGCCGAAGGCGTCCGTGGTGAGAGTGATCGGCATGATCCCGGAGTTGAAGTGGTTCTCCTGTGAGCGGCTGATCATCACGTAGTAGTCGCCAGCAGTCGAGGCATACTTCATCTCGTCGAAGCCCGCGGCCTCCACTCCTTCGCGGTTCTTCCACCGCACCGGATGAGTCATGTCCTGCCAGGACTCGTCGGTTGTGCCGTAGTTCTCGAACTCCTGCCCGTCCGCCGTCGAGGTGTGGTCGATTGCACCACGTCGCGGCGAGAACAACTGGAGGTTCACGCCACGCATCTGATCGCCAGATTGTGAGCCGTCACCTGCATTGTCGGCCCCGTCGCCCTCCACACCGCGCTGGTCCACCTGGGCCTGCAGTTGCTGGCCCCACTTCACCGGTACCTTGTAGACGACGGTCTCGCCGGGATAGATCTCCGAGTCGTAGCTTTCGCCGGGGTTAAGCTCCGGTGCATTGTTGAAGGAGTTACCGCCCATCAGTTCCTCCCCGCTGTCACTCAGCTCAAGGTCCTCCCACTGGTAGTCGGCGATGGGCCCTTCCGCCATGTCGGGAAGGTTGTCGAGGTTGCCCACCGGGGCCTCCTCCTCCACGAGCATCTCGAAGGACTGACCCTCGAAGTCATTGCCGTCATTGCCTCCATCGCTGGCGTCGGCGGGCTCGACGACGAGGATGAGGTCACTGGCGGAGTCACAGTCCTCGTTGTCACTACGGCCGAGCCCCGGGAAAACCGAGACCTGGTTGGTCCGGATCCGTTGGGAGCCTGAGCCTGAACCCACGTACAGGCGCTCTGCCACACAAACGTCTGAATTGGCCGCAGGTGCACCGGCTCCATCGAAGAGTTCCCAGTTCTCGGTGGAATCGGTTCCCAGCCCGAACGCCAGCGAGTCGGTGGTCTGCTCATCGGTGATGGCGGTCAACCCGACATGGATGGACGATCCCTCGGTTGTACGGGGGATCCGGTAGAAGAGCTTGTCCCCCGACCACTGGTCGACGTACTGGCCAGGCTCCAGCGTCGGCGCAGAGTCAATGTTCGCGGCACCGTCAACCTCCTCGCCCTCCACCATGAACGGCTGAAAGGCACGCTGCGACAGGCGTGCCAGGGTGCTCTTCAACTGGTCTCCGTCCGTAGCGTCGAAGTACTCACCGTTACCTGCGTCGGCGATGCACTCGAGCTGTTCCCGGGCGGCCCCGTCCACGTTGTAGCCGACGGCGTGGATGGCGACGTCCACTCCCTTGTCGGCGAGGTTGGAGGCAGCCACACAGGGGTCCGGGGCGCAGTTCTCCTCGCCGTCGGAGACCAGGACGATGGTCCGCTGCCCCTCGTCGCCCAGGTCTTCCGCTGCCTGTTCCAGGGCATAGGAGATCGGCGTACGGGCCCCGACCGCGTCGTACTCGTCGATCGCCGAGTTGAGCTCGTCCCGGTTACCGGACGCGATCTCCTGTACCAGCTCCGAGTCGGTGCACGCCGCGTCGTCATCGTGGTCGGTGACCTCCCCCGAGAACACCCTGAGGCCGACGTTCAGGGAGTCGTCCAGGCCCCCCACGACGCCGTGCAGGGCATCGCGTGCAGCCTCGATGCGGACCGTGTCCCCCTCGTCCTTCTCAGACATGGATTCCGAGGCGTCCATGAGCATGAGGAGCTCATTGTCCTCCGGACCGTCCACTTCCTCACCTGTCACGTCGGATACATCGTCAGTTCTCGTCGACTGCGCCGATGCCGGTGGCACGTCGTCATCCACCACTGCGGCGAATGTCAGAGTCAGTGCGATGGCTCCCCCTCCTGCCACGATGCGCGCCCCGACGCCGCGGCGTCCTCCCTTGATCTTCACTTGTCCACGTCCCTTGAAGTCTCTTGAAACTAGTATCAGTGCAAAAGCTCCATCAACGTATCAAAGGACCATAAGAACCGCAGGGCAAGGTTCACTGCCAAATACCCAGGCAGGCATAAGAGGAACACGAAAACGCCCCACACCAACGAGGTTGGTGCAGGGCGCTTACGTTTCGTGAGTGATTTGACTCACATTCTGTACCCCGTACGGGATTTGAACCCGTGTTACCGGCGTGAGAGGCCGGCGTCCTAGGCCGCTAGACGAACGGGGCGCGGCGTTGGCACGTCATGGTACGACTCCCCAGATCTCTGCGGTGCCGCTCTGTGCAACGGGGAGAACTATATACGACACCGGCAAAAGCCACATAATCATCACGTCTACCTGCGGATATACCAGGTGCACCGAGCGGCTCGATCTAATGGTGACCACTGCCGCCTCGGGAGGTCAGCATGCATACGCGGTGGTCGCGGCACGCACATGCCGCACCACGTCGGCGGCGAGGGCGACATCATCCAGAGTGTTCCGGACGGCACGGTCGTCGAGGTCGGGCCGACGAAGAACGGACTGGCCCATCCCTGCCTGGGGCAGGCACGGCGGGTCACTGCCCCACGTCAGAGGTTACGAGGTGGGGTCCGACAGCACCCTCGACTGCTCTTCCGCGACGGTGAGCAGGTCCTGGTTGCTCAGGTAGTCGCGGTCGAAGAACTCCCAAGGACTCTCGACCATCGACCAGGCCCCGGTCTCCCGGTCCCGTCGCGGGTGGGCGACGCGCACCCACCGCATCCAGTCGGCGACGCCCCCGGTCAGTGGGTCGACCCGTGAGTAGTGCACGACGGTGCAGTTGTAGATGGTCAGCCCAGGGTCGTTGTCGTACTCCAGGAACTCCTCGTCGCTCCATCGCTCGAGCACCAATCTGGTGGACCACATGAAATCACCGTGGCTGACCACCAGCACGTTCTGTTCGCTGGATTCCCGGTGCAGTGTGCTCAGCAGGTTACGCACCCGGTTCTCCGCCACATTCGCGATCGACTCACCGGCCGGCGGCGCCCAGTACAGGGGATCCTTGCGCTTCAACAGGGCATTGTGCGAGTACTGCTCCTGGAAGACTTTCCGAGGCATCGACGAGATCTCACCCCAGGAGCGTTCCCGGACCACCCGGTTCTCCTCCCACCGTGCATCCCGCAGACCCAGGTTCGCGGCTGTCTCGCGGGACCGTACATACGGGGAGGTGATGCACCGGTCAAGGGTACCGACGTTGTCACGGATCCATGCTCCGGCCGCCTGTGCCTGCGCCACCCCATTCGTGGTCAATCGCCACGAGCGGTCCGCGACGAGCATGGTCTCTTCGGTGGACAGTGCCTGTCCACCGGCCTTGTCAGCCTTCTGGATCACATTGGCTTCGCTCTGGCCGTGACGGACGAGGATGAGGTTTTTGGGCATGGTCACCTGCCCCACTGTACAGATGACAAAAGCGGACACCCCGCACCGAACCAGGCTGTGCTAGTCAGTGCGGGGTGTCCGCTTGTTGTACCCCGTACGGGATTTGAACCCGTGTTACCGGCGTGAGAGGCCGGCGTCCTAGGCCGCTAGACGAACGGGGCATGAAAACAATTTCCCAGTCACACTGTGACTGTCAGCGTTTCCGCTGGCCTACCAGGACTCGAACCTAGAACGACGGTACCAGAAACCGCTGTGTTGCCAATTACACCATAGGCCATTTGTCTTACAACATAACGTCGTGGATATTCTCCCCGCCGCTGTGCTGTGCAACGGGGATACTATAACCAGACCCCCTCCGCGGTGGCAAATTCCCTGGTTGTCAACCATTTTTCGGGATCCTGCACTGCGGTGTCGGCCCTACTGCGGCCACTACTGCTGAGCTGATGCCTGGAACGGGGTTACGGCACGGGCGGCCTGCAGACGGGCAAGGGTGGACTCGCGGCCCAGCAGCTCCATGGACTCGAACAGCGGCGGGGAGATCGCCGCACCGGAGATGGCCACGCGCAGTGCCCCGTAGGCCTTACGCGGCTTGAGCTCCATGGACTCGATGAGACGTCCGGACAGCTTCTCCTCCAGTGTGGCGGTGACGAACTCCGCCTCGCCGAGGGCGGTCAGCTCCTCGATGGCGGCGTCGAGGACCTCCACGGCGTCCTCCTTGAGGTTCTTCTTCGCCGCCTTTTCGTCGAGCACCAGGTCGGCGTCGGCGGTGACCAGGAAGCGCAGCAGTCCGTCAGCGTCCGAGAGCACCTTGATGCGGGTCTGCACCAGGTCGGCGGCGAAGGCGAACTTCTCGGCCGGGTAGTCGGCCGGGAAGCCCTTGTACTCCTCCAGGTAGCTACGCAACCGGGCGGTGAAGTCGTCGAGCTCCAGCAGACGGATGTGGTCGGCGTTGATCGCCTCCAGCTTCTTCTGGTCGAAGCGGGCCGGGTTCGGCTTCACGTCGGCGACGTCGAAATTGGCAACCAGCTGGTCGACGGTGAAGATGTCCTCGTCGGCCGACAGGGACCAGCCCAGCAGGGAGAGGTAGTTCAGCATGCCCTCGGGGATGATGCCGTTGTCGCGGTGGTTGAAGAGGTTGGACTCCGGGTCACGCTTGGACAGCTTCTTGTTGCCCTCGCCCATGACGAACGGCAGGTGGGCGAAGGTCGGGGTCGCCTCGGCCACACCGATGCGCACCAGTGCCTCGTAGAGGGCCAGCTGGCGCGGGGTGGACGGCAGCAGGTCCTCGCCGCGTAGCACGTGGGTGATCCGCATCAGAGCATCGTCCACCGGGTTGACCAGGGTGTACAGCGGCTGGCCGTTGGAACGGGCGACGACGAAGTCGGGGACGGTGGTGCCGTCGACGCTCATGTCGCCGCGGACCAGGTCGTGCCACTCCCAGGTCTTCTGCGGCATGCGCAGGCGCCACACCGGCTGGCGGCCCTCGGCCTCGAAGGCGGCGATCTGCTCCTCGGTGAGCTCGCGGTCGTAGTTGTCGTAGCCGAGCTTGGGGTCGCGGCCGGCGGCCTTGTGCCGCTCCTCGACCTCCTCGGCCGTGGAGTACGCCGGGTAGACGTCGCCGGAGGCCTTCAGCTTCTCCAGGACCTCGGCGTAGATGTCCATACGCTGGGACTGACGGTACGGGCCGTGCGGGCCGCCGGGCTCGCCGACGCCCTCGTCCCAACCCAGGCCGAGCCAGGTCAGCGACTCGACGATGGCCTCGTAGGACTCCTCGGAGTCGCGGGCGGCGTCGGTGTCCTCGATACGGAAGACCAGCTTACCGCCGGTGTGGCGGGCGTAGGCCCAGTTGAACAGTGCGGTGCGCACCATGCCGACGTGCGGGGTCCCGGTCGGCGACGGGCAGAAACGGACTCGAATGTCACTCATGGTCATCTATTTCACCACACCCACTCGCCTGCCACGTCGCCGACGTACCCGGCCGAGTGCAGCGCAGCCACCCAATCCGCCAACGGCAGTTCCCCGGTGCCCGGCGCGCCGCGCCCCGGGTCGTCGGCGATCTGTACGTGGGTGGGCAGGTTCCCCGTCTGTGCGGTGCCGGACGCTGCGGTGCCGGACGCTGCGGTGCCGGACGCTGCGGCACCCAGCTCCTCGATCCACTCGCCGATACCGTCGTGCCCCACGGTCTCCACGAGATGCCAGAAGTCGGCGAGCAGTCCGGTACCACCAATGGTGTCGGTGAGCGCAGTGGCGTCGTCGATCACCTGGACCGGGTAGTCCGCGGGCCCCACACCGGGGCTGCGGCTCGGTTCGATCAGCACCGTCCCCTGGCCCCGGGAGGTGACCGACTCCGCCACTGCAGCCGTGTGGTCGCGCTGTGCGCTGGTGAGGTCGCGGCCGCCGCGTCCGACAAGAAGGTTGAACCGATCTGCCCCGGTGAGCTCGGCCAGCCGGGCGTGGGCGTCCAGGTGCGTCGGGGTCAGGGGTTCCTGGTGCAGGACGCCCCGCTCACCGGCAGCGGTGTCCCCGCCCCAGAAATTCAGGGCGACCAGTGTGAGCTCCCGACGGCGCAGCTCGGCAACCAGTTCGTCGACGGCCGCAGCTCCGGGTTCGGGTGTGGCCCAGGGCCACCACAGCTCGATGCGGTCCACGCCGAGCGCGGTGGCCCGGTCGAGGTCGATCTGCCCGAGGGGCAGGCCCACCGAACAGTTGACGGCGGTGAGGTACGGGGCGTTGGAGGACGACATGTCTCCAGTATCCATGGACCGTGGGGCGGAGCATCCTCCGTAGACTCGGTCGGCATGAGCGATCCCGAAACTGCTGCCGCCCCCGTCACCGCCTCCGCCGCCGCACAGCCGACCCGACCCCGCGTCGCCGTGATCACCGGCGCCGGTGGCGGCCTGGGCCGTGCCTTCGCCACAGCGCTGGCCTCGGCCGGCTGGACCGTGGCCGCCCTGGGACGCACCCGGGCCACCCTGGAGGAGACCATCGAGGGACTCGACGACCTCTCCCCCGCCGACAGTGCCGACGGTGCCGACAGGGCAGGTGTCCCGCAGCACCTCGCAGTGGTCTGCGACGTCACCGACGAGGACTCGGTGCAGATAGCCTTCGACACCATCACCGACCATTTCGGCCGACTGGACCTGTTGGTCAACAACGCCGGTATCCCCGGCCCGACCGGACGGCTCGACGGTGTCGACGTCGCCGACTTCTCCGCCACGGTGCACACCAATCTCACCGGTACTTTCCTGTGCACCCGCGCGGCGTTCGCCTGGATGGCGGCCCACGGTGGCGGTCGGATCATCAACAACGGGTCTATCGCCGCCCAGTCCCCGCGGGCCGGGGCGGCAGCCTATGCAGCATCCAAGGCGGCGGTGGCGTCATTGACGGTGTCCACCGCACTGGACGGTAGGGATGTCAACGTCACCGCCACCGAGCTGGACATCGGAAACGCGCGGACGGAGCTGTTGGGAGCGTTCAGTTCCTCCGAGCCGATGTTCGATGCGGCGGAGGCCGCCCGCCTGCTGGTCAGTGTGGCTGATCTGCCGACCTCCGTGAGCGTGGACCGGATCACGGTGACCGCCGCCGGCATGCCCTACCTCGGCCGGGGATGAGACCGGGGATAACCCCGTTCACCACCAAGACAATTCGGACTGTTCACCGATACTGGGTACGGTTGACTGCGTGATCAACAATGATCGCCCGTCGACGGCGCCTGACTTCCTGCTGTCCCGCGCGTCGGGCAGCATCCGCACGCAGGGCACCAGCGCGTCCTTTCCTGACCCGTTCGAGGCGGCGACTGCGCTGCACGAGGGGCAGGTGGACCTGGTCGTCGGGGCGGTCCCCTTCGACACCGGAAACCGGGCGGCCCTGTCCGTCCCGGAGTCGGTCATCGAGAGCGAGGGTCCGCTGGAGCCGCCGGCGCACTACCGGGGCATGGAGGCCGCCGCCCAGTTGGAGGTCCTCGGTGTCTTTCCGCTGTCCAGCCCGGAAGAGCATCAGATGACGGTCAGCGCGGCGATCGGGACGATGCAGAACACCCGGCTGCGCAAGGTTGTCCTGGCCCGTGCGGTGGATGTCACCTTCGCCGACGAGATCGACCCACTTCTCATCGCCGCCCGCATGATCGACCTTTCGGCGTTGCGGGACGGCTATGCAGTGGACCTGTCCGCCACCGGACGCGCCGATGACCGCGGGACGATGCTCGTCGGCTCCTCTCCCGAGGTGCTGGTCCGACGCACCGGAAATGTCGTCGAGGCCCACCCGCTGGCGGGGTCGGCGGCACGACTGCCCGACCCTCAGGCGGACGAGGCCGTCGGACGCTCCCTCCAGGACTCCACCAAGGACCTCACCGAACACCAGCTGGTTGTCGACCACTACCGTACGGTGTTGACCGGGGTGTGCAGCGAACTGGTCATCCCCGACTCCCCCGAGCTGATCCGCACCAATGAGATGTGGCATCTGGCCACACCGATCCGTGGGGTACTCAAAGACCCGAGCTTCTCGGCCCTGGACCTGGCGTTGATGCTGCACCCGACCCCGGCGGTGGGTGGCACCCCGACGGATGACGCGATCGGCATCATCAACGAGGTGGAGGGGCCGCGCGGTTTCTACGCCGGTTTCGTCGGCTGGTGCAATGCCGAGGGTGACGGGGAGTACATGGTGACGATCCGCTGTGCGGAGGTCGCCGGGGCGACCGCGCGGGCGTGGGCCGGCGGCGGGGTCATCGAGACGTCCTCCCCCGCGGCGGAAGCCGCCGAGACCACGGCGAAGCTGCAGACCGCCCTGCGGGCGCTCAACGTCCCGGCGTCACTGCGTACGGTCTAGTAGGCCTCGACCGGGTTGACCAGGTGGCCCAGGCCCGGGATCTCGATGTCGATCGAGTCGCCGGGGACCATCTCGGCGGTGCCGGCCGGGGAGCCGGTGCAGATGACGTCGCCGGGCAGCAGGGTGAAGGCGGAGGAGACCCACTCCACGATCTCCGGGATGGCCTTGATCATCTGGTCGGAGTTGGAGTCCTGCTTGGTCTGGGTCTCACCGTCGTGGGTCAGGTGTGCCTTGATCGGCAGGTTGGTCAGGTCGGTGAAGTCGAGGTCGGTCTCGATCCACGGGCCGAGCGGGCAGAAGCTGTCCAGGCCCTTGGCGCGTGCCCACTGGCCGTCGGCGAACTGCAGGTCGCGGGAGGAGACGTCGTTGACGATGGTGAAGCCGAGGACGACGGACTTCCAGTCGTCACGCTTGACGTCCTTGCAGGGCTTGCCGATGACGATGGCGAGCTCGCCCTCGAACTCGACGCGGGTGGCCCACTCGGGCTTGCGGATCGGGGCACCGGGGCCGACGACGGCTGTCGGCGGCTTCAGGAAGATCGTCGGCGGCAGGTGCTCGGCGGACTCCTTGAAGACCTCCTTGACGTGGTCGGCGTAGTTACGTCCCACGGCGACGACCTTGGAGGGCAGGATGGGGGCCAGCAGCCGGACGTCGGCGATGGGCCAGGTGCGGCCGGTGTACTCCAGCTCGCCGAAGGGGTGACCGGCGATCTCACGGCAGGTCGCGCCCGTACCGTCAGCTTCGCCCCCTTCCAGAGCCACGAAGGCCATGCCTTCCGGGTGGGCAATTCTTGAGATTCGCATGATCACACACACTACAGAGGCACTGGAGTGGAGACGACAGAACCCCGGATGCGGTCCGACCACCCCACCGGTATTTCCCACAGAGAGACCAGCGTGTGACCGTATCGTGAGATCACACCGTGAGGAATCTCACACCCTCCCCGGTCTCGTATCCGCCCCGCAGTGCCCCGTCCCCCTCGCTCAGTACGACACCGAGCGAAGCGTCCTGTACTGCCGGGTCATCCCGTCCGGGGCTGTGATCGCGAGGTAGAGCTCGGCGCACGCCAGGGCGTCGGTGACCGCCCGGTGACTGCGGTAGGTCGGCAGCCCGTAGCGCTCCCGGACCCGGGGCAGCCGCAGGTCCTCGCCGCGCGGGACCGTGCCCTGGACCTCCATGCGCCGCCGCTCCATCTCCAGGGTGTCGATCACCGGGACGTTCAGCGGGCCGGAGAACTCGCGTCGGCACGCCGCACCGAGGAAGTCCTGCTCCATCGGCGCGAAGTGGACCAGCATCGCCCTCCCTGCCAGCGCCTTCAGCAGTTCTTCCAGCGCCTTCGCCGGGACTGCTCCCCCGGCCACCTCATCATCGGTGATGCCGTGGACCGTGGCCGAGTCACCCACCGCTGATTCCCCGGCGGTCGAGGACGCCGCGCCCTCCTCCGGACGCTGGGTCAGCACGATCTCCCTGGCACCGGAAAGGTCGATACTCCGGCCGTTGACCGGCACCCAGCCGATCGACAGCAACCTGTCCTTCGAGGCGTCCAACCCGCTGGTCTCCACGTCCACCGCCAGGATCGGCAGCTCCGACAACGGCGTCCAGGGCAGCGGGGCGGCCACCTTGTTGAACTCGGCGAGCGCCCCGGTCGCCTTCCGGGACGACGGTCGCATCGCGCGGGAGACCAATTTGCCGAACAGCGACTCCGCCTGGTTGAGCCTCCGTGCCGCACTCATGTGTTGCGCACCGGGTAGTTGACGGCCAGCGAGGACTGGATGGCCTTGACGATCCCGAAGGCATCCCGCAGATTCACCCGGTCGAGCTTGCCGAGGCTGTCCGGGGCGATGCGGTAGTCCGGCTCCTTGCCGCGACGCAGCTGAGCGGCCTGTTGGCGCAGCGTGAGCGAGGTGAGGAACTCGAAGGCGTCGGCGAGGTCGCGCGCCCCGGACCGGGACAGGACACCGGCGTCGACCGCGGCCTTCAGCCGCGCACGGGTACCCACCAGCGGGGAGCCGGCGACGATGCCGTAGAGCCGGGCGATCTGCACCAGCGCGGCGGTTCCACCGGCCTTGATGTGCAGGGTACGGGCGTAGTCGCCCTTGCGGTCGACGACCAGTCCGCGGAAGACGCCCAGTGGCGGGTCGCTGCGCGCCGCCAGGGCGGCGAGCTGGGCGTGCAGCCGCTGGGAGCCCTGGGCGGCCTCCACGGCCGACAGGTGCACGTGGTCGGCGAGCTCGCGGGAGCCGTGGACCAGCCGCATGTCGAAGAAGATCTGGGCGTAGAGCAGCGCTTCGGGCTGCGGGGCGGTGATCCACTCGTGGAAGGTGGCCTGCCACTGGCTGACGGTCATGCGCCACTTCGGGTTGGACGCCATCATGTCGCCCGGACAGTGCATCTGGCCGGCCTCGTGCAGACCGTCGCAGATCCGGGAGGTCAGGGTGGCGAAGTACTCGCCGTGCCGGGCGTCGTCATAGGAGTCGGCGAGGATCAGGGCGTTGTCCTGGTCGGAGGCGAAATTGACCGCGCGCCGCCCCTGCGAGCCGACGACGACGAAGGCGTAGGGCACCGGCGGTGGCCCGACCTCCTCCTCGGCCAGGGTGATCACCCGGCGCGCCAGGGAGTCCAGGCCCACGGTGAGCAGGTCGGAGACCTCGTCGGGTGAGGCCCCCCGCTCAATGAAGCCGGAGGCGATCTGACTGGTGTCCCGGGTGATCTGGTTGAGCTGGGTCGCCGAAGTGGCCTTGGCCAGGTCGGTGGTCAGGTAGATCGGGTCGGAGCGCAGCTGACGCACGATGTCGGTCGCGGCGATGACGGTGAGCACCCCGCCGTGGTCGTCGAGCACCGGCAGGTGGTGGATACCGATGTCGCTCATGCGCAGCATGGCCTCGAAGACGGTGGCGTCGGTGTCCGCGCCGACGGGGTCGGGGGTCATGACCTCGGCGACGGGGGTGTCGCCGGACAGTCCGGCGGCGACGACGCGGCTGCGCATGTCACGGTCGGTGATGATGCCGACGAGTTCGGCGCCGTCGCCGTGGCCGGGGCGGGGGCGTCCGGTCGGACGGGTGACCACCGGGAGGCAGGAGACGTCCTTGTCCACCATCAGGCGGGCGGCGTCGGCGACGGTGGTGGACGGCTCGGTGGTGACCGCGGTGCGCAGGGCACGGTCGGAGCCGGGCAGCAGGTCGGTCAGGCGGGTGCGCAGGATGTCCGCCCCGGAGCGCCGGCGCAGCCGGTCGGCGTCGGCATGGATGCGGGCGGACAGTCCGCCGTAGTAGCGGGAGACCTCCGGGTAGCGGGCGACGAGGGCGCGGACGTCCTCCCCCGGCATGGTGAGCAGCAGGGAGTCCTCCACCGCGGTCATTGTGTAGTGCGAGATCACTGCGCCACCGCCGCCGGGGCCACCATTGCCACCGGGCGCGAAGCCCGAGTTGCTGGCGTACAGGTCGGTCGACAGGACCGTGGAGTAACCGAAAGAGCGTCCGCTCTCCCTCCGGTCGAGCAGGACGTTCTTGTCGTCGAGCACGTCGACCGCCCCGGAGCGGATGATGTAGAGGGTGTCGTTGGGGTGACCGGCGGTGATGACGGTGTCTCCACGCCGGACGTAGACGATCTGCATCTGCGACGGCAGCGCGTCCAGCTCCTCCTCGGGGAGGTGACTGTAGGGCTCCTGTTCGGCCAGGAATCGCCGGACCTCGTCCAGTTCCACGCTCATGGCCCGCAGTCTAGCGGAGCCGTTGTTTCCGCAGGCGAACCTTCGGTGCGACCCCACCCCGACTGGGGCAATATGCAACAAGTTTCACATCAATTCGTGGAATATGGCGGCGTTTCGGTGTGATCGGCGTTACGCTGCTCCCATGGCGTTGGAACATGCGATCATGGTCTCCCTGGCGGAGCGTCCCGGCACCGGCTACGAGCTGGGCGGACAGTTCTCGACCTCGCTCGGCCACTTCTGGCCGGCGACCCGCCAGCAGATCTACCGCACCCTGTCCCGCCTGCAGGAGGACGGTTACGTCACCTGCTGCGACGTCCCCCAGGACGGTCGACCCGACAAGAAGATCTACACCCTCGCCCCCGCTGGACGGCAGGCGCTCCATGACTGGATCGCCGAACCGTCCAGCCTGATGAAACTGCGCGATGACCTGGCCGTGAAGCTGCGTGGCGCCGAACACGGGGACCCTGACGACGTCCTCGCAGATGTGCGCCGGCACCGCGACCTGCACGTCGAACAGCTGTCGCTCTACCACCACTACGCCGCGACCCAGTTCCCCGATGCGGTGGACAGCCCGGACGCAGCCGCCTCGCCCCTGACCGGGCGACGGCTGCACCAGTACCTGGTGCTGCGCGGCGGCATCCGCGTCGAGGAGGGCTTCATCGCCTGGTGCGACGAGGTCCTCGCCGCCCTGGAACCCGCCAGAGCTTCCGCAACCGACCGACCCAGACCGACCCAGACACCGACGACTCCCTAGAGAAGAGACCTGACGTGACCCACGACAACAAGCCCACCGGCAACACCCCCTACCCGAACCTGTTCCGCCCGCTGACCATCGGCGGAATGACCCTGCCCAACCGGTCCGTCATGGGCTCGATGCACACCGGGCTCGAGGACCGCTTCTGGCACGCCGACGAGCTCGGCGCCTTCTACGCCGAGCGCGCCAAGGGTGGCGTCGGCCTGATCATCACCGGCGGCATCGCCCCGACCCGCGACGGTGACCTGCTGCCCTTCGGCGGACGCATGGCCACCCCGCTGGCCGTCCTACACCACCGACGCGTCACCGACGCCGTCCACAAGGCCGGTGGCCGCATCGCCATGCAGATCCTGCACGCCGGACGCTACGGCGTCACCCCCTTCAAGTCCGCACCGGGTAGCGAGCCGTCCCCCATCCACCCGTTCAAGCACATGCGGATGACCGAATCCTCGATCCAACGCACCATCCGGTCCTACGGCCGGGCCGCCCGCCTGGCCCGCAAGGCCGGCTACGACGCCGTCGAGATCATGGGCGGCGAGGGTTACCTGATCAACCAGTTCCTCTGCCCGCACACCAACGACCGCACCGACCGCTGGGGCGGCTCCACCGCCAACCGGCAGCGCTTCCTGATCGAGGTCATCGACGAGATCCGTCGCCAGGTTCCCCGGGACTTCCCGGTGATCCTGCGCCAGTCCGTCGCCGACTTCGTGGAGGACGGCCAGACCTTCGACGAGATCGCCCTGATGGCCCGGCGCGCCGAGCGTCACGGGGTGGACGCGATCAACACCGACATCGGCTGGCACGAGGCGCGTGTTCCCACCATCGTCACCTCCGTGCCGCGTGGCGCTTTCGTGAAGTTCACCGAGCGCCTGCGCGACGAGGTATCCATCCCGCTGATCGCCTCGAACCGGATCAACACCCCGGAGTACGCCGAGGAACTCCTGACCACCCGCCAGATCGACGCGGTGTCCATGGCCCGGCCCATGCTCGCCGACCCCTACTTCATGGCCAAGGCCGCCGAGGACCGCAGCGACGAGATCAACACCTGCATCGGCTGCAACCAGGCCTGCCTGGACCACGCCTTCGTCGGCAAGAAGGTCTCCTGCCTGGTCAACCCCCGGGCCGGACGGGAGACCAAACTCGTGCTCTCCCCCACCCGGTCGGCCAAGAAGGTCGCCGTCGTCGGTGCCGGCCCGGCCGGACTGTCCTCGGCGGTCTCGGCGGCGGAGAAGGGCCACAAGGTGACCTTGTTCGAGTCCCGGGACCACATCGGTGGCCAGTTCTCCATCGCCGCGCGCATCCCCGGCAAGGAGGAGTTCCACGAGACCATCCGTTACTTCACCACCCGCCTGGAGCGCCTCGGGGTGGATGTGCGGCTGAACACCCGCGCCGACATCGACGACCTGGTCAACGGCCCCGACGGTGAGGGCGGCTTCGACCACGTGATCATGGCGTCCGGTGTCACCCCGCGCATCCCGAAGATCGAGGGTGTCGAGCACCCCACCGTCCTGACCTACGCCGAGGCGGTGCGCGGCGAGAAGCCGATCGGCTCCACAGTCGCGGTGCTGGGTGCCGGGGGCATCGGCTTCGACGTCTCCGAGTTCCTCACCACCCCCACCGGCGATGACTCCCCCACGTTGAACCTCAAGGAGTGGGAGCAGGAATGGGGTGTGACCGAGGACCCGGAGACCCCCGGTTTCCTCACCTCGCCCCGGCCCACCGAACCACTGCGCAAGGTCTACATGGTCCAGCGTAAGCACTCCCGCCAGGGCAAGACCCTGGGCAAGACCACCGGCTGGGTTCACCGGGCGGCGGTGAAGATGAAGAAGGTCGAGCAGATCAGCGGGGCGACCTACGAGAAGATCGACGACAACGGCCTGCACCTGGCGTTCTACGAGGAGAAGAAGGACAGGAAGGGCAACGTCCTGTCCAAGGAGCTGAAGGACCGTCGCGTGCTGGACGTCGAGACCATCGTGCTGTGCACCGGCCAGGAGTCCGTCAAGGAACTCGCCGAGCCGCTGGAGGCCGCCGGGATCAGCTTCGACATCGTCGGCGGTGCGGATCTGGCCGCGGAGTTGGACGCCAAGCGGGCGATCAGGCAGGGTACCGAGGCCGCCGCGGCGATCGCCTGATCCGCCCTTGGCAATCCGTCACACCTCCGGCGTTTTCCTCGACGACCCCGCAGATCCCTGACCTGCAGGTCTCACAATGCGCGAACGGGTCAACAGCCAGTTTCGCATTTGCCTCCGATGGACGCCGGGCGGTCCGTCAGACGTCGAGATCACCGACTACCGCTGAGGAGGACTGTCATGACGTCCGAACCGAACACACCCACCCCAAAGGCACATGCGCCGTTCGTCCCTGGCGAGATTCTCCTGGAGGAGTTCCTGAAGCCCATGGGGATCTCCCAGTACAAGCTGGCCAAAGCCATCAATGTTCCACCCCGGCGCATCAACGAGATCGTCCACGGAACCCGGAAGATCACCCCTGACACCGGTATTCGACTGTCCAGGGCCTTCGACATGAGCGAGAACTTCTGGGTGAACCTACAGATGGACTACGACATCGAGATCGCCAAGGAACAGAACCGCGACGAGATCGAGGCCATCAGGCCAATCGTCGCCTAGGAAACCATCACCGAATTTGCGAGGGCGGCAAACTAGCCGGCGACCGCGTCGGCGACCCGGTCGCCGACCTCGGCGGTGCGGATCTGCGAGCCATCGCGGGACCCGGCCTCGGCGAGCACCGCGGCCTCGATCTTCTCTGCCTGGGCGATACGCAGGTCGGCGTCCTCACCCTCGTCACCGGCGAGATGACGCAGCAGCAGCGCGGCCGACAGGATCGCCGCACACGGGTCGGCGATGCCCTGGCCGGCGATGTCGGGGGCGGAGCCGTGGACCGGCTCGAACATCGAGGGACTCTGTCGCGAGGGATCGATGTTGCCGGAGGCCGCCAAGCCGATACCACCGGTGACCGCACCGGCGAGGTCGGTGATGATGTCGCCGAAGAGGTTGTCGGTGACGATGACGTCGAAGCGGCCCGGGTCGGTCACCATGTAGATGGTCGCGGCGTCGATGTGGCAGTAGTCGACGTCGACCTCGGGGAAGTCCGCGCCGATGGTGTCGATTGCCCGGGACCACAGGCCACCGGCATTGACCAGGACGTTGGTCTTGTGGACCAGGGTCAGCTTCTTTCGGCGCGACCGGGCACGCTCGAAAGCGTCGCGGACGACCCGCTCCACGCCGTACCAGGTGTTCTGGCTGACCTCGCTGGCGACCTCATTGTCGGTGCCCTCGCGCAGAGTGCCACCGTTGCCGCAGTAAAGGCCCTCGGTGCCCTCACGCACGACGACGAAGTCGATCTCGCCGGGGTTGGCCAGTGGCGAGGTGGCCCCTGGGTACAGCGTCGCCGGTCGCAGGTTCACGGCGTGGTCCAGCTTGAAGCGCAGCGGCAGCAGCAGGCCGCGTTCGAGGACGCCGGCGGGGACGGAGCGGGGGTCGCCGATGGCGCCGAGCAGGATGGCGTCGTGCTCGTTGAGGGACGCCAGGTCCTCGGCGGTGAGCAGCTCGCCGTTGCGCAGGTAGCGACGGGCACCGAGGTCGTAGTCGGTGGTGTCGATGGTCTCCTCGCCGGTCACGGCATCAAGCACCTTGAGCGCCTCAGCGGTGACTTCGGTTCCGATTCCGTCTCCGGCGATAACGGCGAGTTTCATTCCGTGGGCTCCTTCATCTCAACTACTGGGTAATCTGTGCAGGACACCAGAATATCCGGTGGTTGCGCCGCATGCTGCGGTACCCCCGCTGTATCCAGCACGGGATTCTGCAGAGACTCAGCGGTGGTCGTCCCGGACGCGTTGGACGTACTGCGTGGCGAACCGGGCCAATGGTTCGATTCCGCGGACGATAGCCTCACGGTCCTCGTCACTGAGCAGGTCGAAGTGGTCGGCAATGGCGGTGTCACGCTTGTGGTTGTCGCTGGCGCGGATCTCACGGCCACGATCGGTGAGTTCGACCAGGGTAACCCGGGCGTCCCGACCGTCCTTGAAGCGGCGGACGACGCCGGCGGCCTCCAATTTGTCGATCTGCTGTGTCATCCCGGGTTGGGTCATGCCGGCGAGTCCGGCCAGCAGGCCGATGGACTGCGCTTCGCCGGCGAGGGTGTTCAGAATGCCGATCTGCGTCAGGGACAGCTCCCCCGTGTCCTCCAGGGCGCGGACCATGTGCATGCCGACGCGCACAGTGTCGCGGATCCCGCGGGCCAGGGCGAGGTCGGCGTTCGCGGCGGCCCCATCAGCACCTGCAGTGTTGGCGGTGTCGGCGATGCCTGTGGACTCGGTGTCTCGAATGTCGTCGCTCACACCAAGAACATTACCGCATAAGTAACTTAACCAAAAAAGACTCCGGTGGGCGGGCTCCCCGTCAGGGGAATGCCCGCCCGCCGGAGTCGGCGAACTGCGCGTGCCTCGCTTAAGCGTTCCTAGCTCAGGTCGAGCAGCACGGCACGGGACGCGGACAGGGAGTCGGCGATCTGGTCGACCAGATCCTGCTCGATCTCCTTGTCGACACGCAGCACCAGGGTGGCGGAGTCGTTGTCCTCGTTCTGGGACAGGGCTGCGGCGTCGATGTTGACGCCCGCCCGGCCCAGGAAAGTACCGACAGTGCCCAGGGCACCGGGCTGGTCAGTGTAGGTGAGGAACAGGTTGAGGCCCTCGGCACGCAGATCCAGGCCGCGGTCGTTGATGCGGACGATCTTGTCGACGCGCTCCAGGCCGGTCAGCGCACCGATGACGGAGACCGAGGCGCCGTCGCCGGTGACAACGGTGACCTCGAGCACGGAACGGTGGGTGACGGACTCGTCGGCGGTGGAGACGGTCAGCTCCACGCCGCGCTCCTGAGCGATCTGCGGGGTGTTGACGAAGGTGACCTGCTCGTCGACGACGCCGGCGAAGACGCCGCGCAGGGCGGACAGGCCGAGAGCGTCCACGGACTCGCCCGAGAGCTCACCACGGGCCTCGACGTTGACGGCGGTGACCGGGGCGTCCAACAGGCCGGAGGCGACGGTGCCGAGCTTGGCGGCCAGGCCGAGCCACAGTGCGACCTCCTCGGAGACCTTGCCACCGGTGACGTTGACGGCGTCCGGGACGAAATCGCCGGCCAGTGCCTTGAGCACGGAGGCGGCGACATCGGTGCCGGCACGGTCCTGGGCCTCGACGGTGGAGGCACCCAGGTGCGGGGTCACGACGACCTCGTCCAGCTCGAAGAGCGGGGAATCGGTGCAGGGCTCTGACGCGTAGACGTCGAAGCCGGCGCCGCGGATATGGCCGGACTTGATGGCGTCGGCGAGCGCCTGCTCGTCAACCAGGCCACCACGGGCGGCGTTGATGATGATCTGCCCCTTCTTCGACTTCGCGAGCAGCTCGGCATTGAACATGCCGGCGGTCTCCTTGGTCTTGGGCAGGTGGATGGTGACGAAGTCGGCGCGGGCGACCAGCTCGTCCAGCTCGACGAGCTCCACACCCAGCTGGGCGGCGCGGGCCGGGTTGGCGTAGGGGTCGTAGGCGATGATGTCGGTCTCGAAGGCGGCGAGACGCTGCGCGAAAAGCTGACCGATGTGGCCGAAGCCCACGATGCCGACGGTCTTGCCGAAGATCTCGACGCCCTTGAAGGCGGAGCGCTTCCACTCGTGGTCACGCAGGGTCTTGTCCGCGGCCGGGATCTGGCGGGCGGTGGCCAGCAGCAGGGAGATCGCGAGTTCGCAGGCGGAGTGGATGTTGGAGGTCGGGGCGTTGGCGACCATGACACCCCTGGCGGTGGCCGTCTCGATGTCGACGTTGTCCAGGCCGACGCCGGCGCGTCCGACGATCTGCAGCTTCGGTGCGGCCTCGAGCACCTCGGCGTCGACGGTGGTGGCGGAGCGGACGAGCAGAGCGTCCGCATCCTTGACGGCTTCCAGCAGTTCAGGACGGTTCGGACCGTCAACCCAGCGAACCTCAACGGAGTCGCCGAGGGCGTCCACGGTGGACTGGGCGAGCTTGTCGGCGATGAGGACGACGGGACGGGAATTCTGACTCACAGGTTCTCCTGACAGGTGTGCATTTCCCGGCACCTCCGGCACGACCGCGTCGAAGGCGTCGGGGCCCACGCCTTTCTTCCCCGTGGCGGCTCGTGCCCACCCAGGGTGACGTACGACATGGACAGCTTAGTACGTCCATGGCCGCGCGTCTGCACACAGGTCCACCGAACCATCCCCCACGCCCTCCCCCGGCAGCGTTCGGCTCAGTGCTCCTCGCCGGCCTCGCGGACCTCGCCGCCCAACGGGGAGTCACAGTCCAGGTGTTCGTGGCCGTGATGTTCTGGCGCCTCGAGCTGCACGGTGCTGTGGGTGATCCCCGCGTCGGCGAAGACCTGCTGGACTTCATCGAGGACGCGTGCCTCCCGGTCGGAGGTCACCACATGCACGGTGGCCATCGTCGACTCGCCGTCGACCGACCAGAGGTGCAGGTCGTGGACCGCTTCAACACCACGGGTGTCCAGGATGGCGTCCTGCACCCCCAGGGCGTCCACGCCGCCAGGCACCTGCTCCATCAGGACGCTGCCCGCCTCGCGCATCAGCCCCCACGCCCGCGGCAGGATCATCGCCGCGATGATGAGGGAGGCGACGGCGTCCACCCAGAGCCAGTCGGTGAACTGGATGATCACGGCGGCGACGATGACCGCGACCGAGCCGAGCAGGTCCACCAGGACGTGCAGGTAGGCACCGCGCATATTCAGCGATTCCCCCGCCGAGCGGCGCAGGATCACCGCCGAGATGACGTTCGCGATGAGACCCACCACAGCAACCGTGAGCATCAGACCGGTATGGATGTCCTCGGGCCCCTCCCCGAGCCGTCGGAAGGCGGCCACTGCAATCCACACGCCGATCACTGCCACTGCTCCAGCGTTGACCAGTGCAGCCATGACCTCCGCTCGGCGGAAACCGTAGGTCGACCGCGTGGTCGCCGGACGCGAACCGATCAGCATGGCGAGAGCGGCCACGATCAGCCCACCGGCGTCGGAGAGCATATGACCGGCGTCGGCAAGCAGGGCCAGCGACCCGGAGAGGATGCCGCCGATGACCTGTGCCAGGAAGATGGTGAGCGTCAGCGCGATGACGAACCAGAGCGCTTTGCCGCGCACCCCCTGGGCATGGCTGTGGCTGTGCTCGTGGCTGTGGCCATGCCCGTGATCGTGACTGTGCCCCTGGGTCATCGTCCCCGACACTCCTCTCGTTTCCATTAAGCGTCACCAACGAGGATAGGCGCAATAACACAGCAGGTCAACGCCACCCTTCGGCTACCATAATCGTTTTCATTACGGCGACTCCCCCTGGACGTCCGCCAGCTGACTACGGCCTGGCTTCAGCGCACGATACGAGCGGTCCCGGGGAGGTATGCTCGGACCCCAATGGGGTGAAGCGGAGGTTCCCGTGACGGAATCGATCCCCTCTGCCGGCGAAAGGGCGAATCCGTCACGCTTCCCACCCAGCGATCTCGCCCCCTCCTCCGCCCCTCCCTCAGACACGAAAAAGGCCCCCACCGACGTATGCCGGTGGGGGCCGGGGAGCTGCAGGGTGTTGATACCGAGGGAGGGAGGTCACCCGCGCTCGACCCGGGGATCCCGATACCTGAAACGGAGACTTCCCGGACTGAAACGGCGAAACCCCCATCCCCATGACGCCGTTGGGGCCCGGTGGGGAGCGGCCCGACTGGAGCAAACCTGACCAGGTGCCAAGCACACTCACCCACCACCACGACACTACCGCTCACGGTCGGGATGCTGCACCTCAGGACGGGCACGGTTGCGCCACTCCGTGAAGGAGAACCAGTTCGGCAACGGTGGACGTCACCCATGCTCCGCAGCCATGAGGATCACATCACGCGCCCACGATGTCTCCCACTCGATGACGATCAGGGCGGACACGTCTTGTGGCATGCCCGGGTGCCATGGTCCGCGCAGGGTGGTCAGCGACGGCATGGGTGTCACCGCCCGTACACGTCATCGCTACGGGCAGCTTCGGCCTTCATTACGGCGATCGCAGCGGTGAGGCCGTGAGCGCGTCGAGCTGCCCCTCATCGATCAGGCCAAAGCCGGCGGCGATGAGCCCGGCCACGCCGATGACGAGGTAGGAGACGCGGCGGATCCACCACGAGGACGTGAACGGGGTCTTCTTCTCGGACATGTGGTCACTTCTCCTTGGTGTCGGTGGTGCCGGGGACGCCGAGTTTCGCGGCGATCGCGGCGAGGGTGTCGGTGCGGGGGTAGTGTTTACGTGCTGGTGGGAATGTATTTCTATGGTTCACCGGGGGTAATGACCACGGTGGCGTCACGGACCCGTAACACTCCGGTCACGGCGTGCGATGTTGTTCGTGACGGAAGCACAAAGCCTCCGACATCCACATCCAGTGCAGGGAGACTCCTGCCTAACCGAAAGGGATCATCACATGATCGACATCTTCGCCAACTTCGCCAGCACCCTCGTCGAGATCTTCTCCGCCGGTATCACCGGCTTCGTCGACGCTGTTGCCGGCATCTTCCTCGGCGAGTAATACTCGCTGACGAAACCCCGTCGTCGCCCGCTGGGCGACACGGGGTTTTTCCATGCCCTCAGTAGGACCGGAAGCGGTACCAGACATGACCTCGACCACCGGAGGCACCGGCGACGTAGCCGCCCCACCAACCGTCACCGCCACCACCGCCAGGGGCAGCACCAGGGTTGTTCATCCCGCCACAACAGCATTGACAAGGTTCACCCCCGAAGTGCGAACAAACGCTGTCGTGACTGAGGTAACCCCTCCTGGCTGGTCACCTGCTCCCGGTTTACGGGCCCGAACCCCGGATGGTGGACACGGGGTTCGGGCCCTCCGGATGTCGGCATGTACTGCACACCGTAATTCGGCAGCAGATCCTCGAGATCGGACTGTGTAGCAACCTGGGCGCCCACCTCAGTAGACGCCGCCGCCAACGCAGCACGATCCAGATATTCCGCCGGGTTGTAGTACGAGAACCGCGAGTTGTCGACCGTCATGGCATCCGCTCCAGCTTCACCCGCAGCGACGACCTACCATTCCCGGCCGCCTCCATGTTGCCGTAGGCGACACCGACCATCGGACCACTGTCCGGGTCATTGGCGAGCACCTGCACATCCACCGTCTGCCCCAGGATCGAGGACACTTCCACCGACCCATCGAAATCGAGGCGGTAGCGGTACTGCTGCGCGGGAATCGTGATCGCGGTGATGATGTGCCTGGTACCGGTCAGACCAGACGACCAGTCACCGAATGCGGAGGAAGGCACGTTGTAGATCTTCGGCCCGAGATACCCGTCCATCCAGTGCATCTTCCCGCACGTTTCATCGAAGACGAGGATCTGGCCGTCCTCCGGCCCACCGGTGATGTCCGGGCTGCTGAAGATGGAGCCTGGCTCACCCTGGTCGCCCGGCTCACCCTTCGGCAGCTTCGGCAGGTCCACCCCCAGGGAGTAGACGCCGTCACTGCTAACCACCCGGGTACCGAGCGGCTGGTCCAGGGTCTCACCGTCGACCGTGACGGTGCCTCCGACGAGGATCGGCGCGGGCCCCTGGGGCCCCTCAGCGCCGAACGCGTCCGGCGAGATGACGAACCGGTTGCCGATCCACACCCAAAGGTCATTGTTGTCGCTGTTGCGGTACGCCCAGTTCCGCTGGTCTGTCCCCCAGCGCCCCACGCAGCGCCTCGAGTTCAGCACTCGTCCGGTCACCCTGCCACAGGAACCCGTCGCCCGGGTCGCCCTTGTCGCCCTTGAACGCCGGCAGGGCCAGACGTGCTGCGGTACCCGCGGTCCGATCCTGCCCCCCCACGCACCGTCATGTAGGTCTGCTGCAGCGGCGGCAGGATAGGGCGTGTCTCCCAAACGGTAGCGGTCCGACACGTGACCGTGGAGACATGGCCACCAACCGCTTCCAGCAGTTCACCGACACCCAATCGGCCTACATCGAACCGATGCTGTCGTCCTCGGCGGGCAGACGGGCCGACATTTCCGCAACAACCGCCGAGTCGTCGAGGGCATCATCTACCGGTACCGCACGGGCATAGCCTGGCGTGACCTGCCCGAATGCTTCGGCCCGTGGCAGACAGTGTGGGAACACCAACCCCGGTATGCCGCCGACGGCACCTGGGACGCCGTGCTCGGGAAGATCCTCGCTGAGGCCGATGCCGCCGGTGACATCGACTGGTCGGTGTCGGTGGACGCCACGATCAACCGTGCCCACCAGCACGCCACGAACACACCCCGGGTCGAGCAGCACACAGGGGTCACGGGCGAATTACACAAAACTGGGGTTCTGCCCGTCTGAGCCAGCAGGTCACGGAATCGGCCGATCACGGGGTGGATTGTCGACCAAGATCCATGTCGGTGTCGACGGGGCTGGCCGACCACTGTCACTGGTCGTCACCGGTGGGCAACGCAATGACGGGGCGGTGCTGCGTGAGGTCATCGAGGACATTCGTGTGCCCCGGGTCGGTGGAGGCAGGCCACGCACCACCCCGGATGCGGTGATCGCTGACCGGGCTTACCCGTCGAGGGGAACCAGGGACTACCTGCGCGGTCGGGGGATCAAGACAGTCATTCCAGAGAAATCTGACCAGGTTCGCGGCCGGAAGAGCAAGGGCTCTGCCGGTGGCAGGCCGCCGGCGTTCGATGCGCAGGCCTATAAGGGCCGCAATGTGGTCGAGCGGGCGTTCAGCAAGGTCAAGCAGTGGCGAGGGTTGGCGACCCGGTACGACAAGCTGGCGGTGGTGTACCGGGCAGCTGCGGTGCTGTCGACGATTGTTGCCTAGCTGGCCCCTTGAGGAGACACGTCCTAGCCGCGCAGAATCTTCTCCATGTCCTTGCCTTTGGCCAGTTCGTCGATGAGCTTGTCGATGTAACGCAGCTCCCTCATGAGGCCATCCTCGACCGCCTCGACCCGGACGCCGCACACCACCCCGGTAATCAGCTCCCGCGACGGGTTCGGATGCGGCATCGTCTCGAGTACCTCCCCCACCGTCATCTCCGAGTCCAGCGTCTCAGCGAGACTGGAAGCCGTATGGCCGCTGAACCAGCAGAAGATCTCCTCGACCTCCGCAGCGGTCCTCCCTTTGCGCTCCGCCTTGGCGACCCAGTTCGGGTACAGCCTGCCCCAGGCCATCGAGAAGATCTTGTGCTCGGTCATCAGTGAACCTCACCGTCAACGTAGTACCAGCGCCCAGCGTCGCGCACGAAACGTGAGCGCTCGTGCTGGACGCCGAGTATACCGTCGGCGGTGAGGTAGGTGGCACGGAATTCTACGATTCCGGTCTCGTGGCCCGGTCCCCCGTCCAGGGTGTCCACGATCTGCAGACCGCGCCACCGGGGGTTTCCCGTGAGGTCGAGCTCCTCAGGACGCGTCGAGGGGTGCCAGGTACGCAACAACCAGTCGACGTCCCTACCACGGAAAGCCTCGAAGCGGGAGCGCATCAGCTCCTCAGCGGTGGTCGGTTCACGATCTACGTGCTGGGCTGGCTCGGTTCGCTCTGTCACGGTTTTGTCTGTGTCGACTGGTTGTCCGGGTCCCGGATTGCGCAGGAACCTCAAGTGGGGTGGAAAGCGCCGTCGTCGGCTACTTCTCCAACTTCTCGAGTTCCTGGCCCTCCCAGGCCTGTTCGTAGAATTCTGCGGAGCGGGACTTCATGAGGTCCTCGTAGGCTTCCGGGGACAGTGCCTGAGCGGAGCCCTCGGGGATCACCGAGTCAAAGGCGGAGACACCCAGGCCAGCCTGGTCGTTCTTCATCCTGATGCCGGCAGCCTCCAGAATGGTCGGCATCATGCTCATCTGGTCGACACCGGGACGCATCGTGGCGTGCCGCGGGTCGTTACCGGGGATCCAGAAACGATTGAAGATGGTGCGGTTCGGGTGATCGTCGAGCTGCTCGTGGAAAGCGTTGCTGGCACCCATGTGCTTGAGGTGATCACCCATCATCACCACGGCGGTGTCCTCCAGGTACCCCTGGGAGTCCATGTAGTTGACGAAATCAGCGACCTGCTCCTGCGAGCACTGGAACATCGAGGTGACTTCTTCCTCGGTGTCCACGTCGCAGTACGGGTGGATGTGGACCGGCTCGTGGGTGTCCACGGTCAGCAGGGAGAGGTTGAAGGGCTGACCGGTCTCCTGGGACTGTGCGTGGAGCTCGTCGACCTTGTTCTTGGCGTTGGCCATCAGACGCTGGTCGCTGAGGCCCCAGTCGGGGCGGATCTGGTCTTCGGGCTCATTCTGCTCGCGCCAGTGCTCCAGTCCGTAGCTCTCGTCGTAGCCGTGGGAGTACAGGAAAGTGTCCTTGGACGCGAACGAGCCCATGGCACCACCCATGAAGACCTGGTGGTAGCCCTCGTCCTTGAGGATGTCACCCATGCAGGTCAACCCACCGAGGTAGTCGTCCACCTCACCGAGGGCGTTGAAGCCGGACTTACCGTTGAGCAAACCGTTGCCCTTCAGCGGCACACCGCACTGGGTGCCGGAGATGCCGGCCATGGTCCAACCGCCGCCCTCGTACTGCTGGAGGTCGGCGACACTGGACCAGCCGTCCTCTTCACGGGTGACGTTCTTCAGCGGCTCGAAGGCGTCCTTCTCGAAGAGCTCGGTATCGGTGAGCGTCTCCTCGCCGGACTCCAGGTAGATCAGGACAATGTTTCGCTTCTCCGAGGAGTCAGCGACCACAGGGGCCTTGTAGTACTCGTCCATGGTGTAGTCGGAGTTGGACGCACGGATGTACTCGGTGACGTGCACGGAGGAACCGAAGGCCGTGGCGCCGCCAACGACGAGAGCAGTCACGGTAAGCGCCGGGACGACCTTGGACATACGTGGCACCTTGGGAAGCTGGAAGGCCTCACCGGACTTGTCGGATTCCGCTGCCGTACTCGACTCGACAACCTGGGCTGCTTCTGCCAGCTCAGTCGCGTCAGATGTTTCAGCTGCTTCGACCTTTGCAGCATGCTTCCGGTGCACTCCCCGCACGTACCGGTGACGCAGATACGCGATCAGCAGGGTGAGTGCGACCGGGGCCACACCGAAGCCGAAGATGCCGATCCACACCAGTGCACCGCCACCGCCGTCTGCCTGGGCGGCGACCAGGTTCATCATCATCTGGTCGACCGAGATCGAACCCCAGAAGATGTGGATGCCGATGCCGGCGAACAGCAGCGTGATGCCCAGCCAGATCAGCACGTACACCATGACCTTGCCCAGGACGGAACCCACGCGCTTCGTCTTACCCATGCGAGAACTCGACAATGAATCCAACACCTTTCCCATGCCGCGCCAAGCGGACGCGGACAGCACCAACATGCAGTGAGATACTGCGATGACTAGTACCTTTACCCTGCCTTCAATCAAACTTCAACCATAGTTCACCTAATGTGTCGCGACGAACCAATCCGGGGAAGAATCCTCGAAACCACCAGGTGACATCGCCCACCACGCAGAGTCGAACCAGGTCAGAGTGGATTACTGCGTCAATGACGGGTACCCCCGATACATGCGAACAGGAAACCGTATCACAGCGAGAAAAATCACCACCACGCGGGGAGGGTGGTAAACGTCACGCCCCCCACGGACCGACCCTGTCCGCCCACCCCGGTGGCAGGGCGGCGGAAGGGTAAGGCGGCGGAGTCTGCTCCGCCAGACGACAACCCAGATCGGCGTCGGGCTGGTGACCGTCTTCCCCGCCATACTGTTGACCGGTTGGTGCGACCTGTTCACGCCCAGCGGCTGATCGGCCACCGTCGGGACCTACGTCGCCCGGAGTGTGGTGCCCTGGGGACCACTGTGCCTCTTTTGTCCGACCGCCCCAATCGTGAAACCGTCGTCCCGGAACCGAGGGATCGTCAGAGTCTTTCAGCCCCTGCGCAACCCGCTGGGCGACGGTCATCAGGTGACCTGCGATCCCAGGGGGGATATCGACCAGCCGGACGGAGTGCTTCTTCGGGATCACACGTTGAACTTGAACTCCACGACGTCGCCGTCAGCCATGACGTACTCCTTGCCCTCCTGGCGGACCTTGCCGTGGTTACGGGCCTCGACCATGGTGCCGTACTCGTCCAGGTCGGCGAAGCTGACGATCTCGGCCTTGATGAAGCCGCGCTCGAAGTCGGTGTGGATGACACCGGCGGCCTGCGGGGCGGTCGCACCCTGCGGGATCGTCCAGGCGCGGGCCTCCTTCGGGCCGGCCGTCAGGTAGGTCTGCAGGCCGAGGGTGGCGAAACCAGCTTTCGCCAGGGTCTGCAGGCCCGGCTCGTCCTGACCGACCGAGGCCAGCAGCTCCGCGGCCTCCTCATCGTCCAGCTCCAGCAGCTCTGCCTCGGTCTCCGCATCGAGGAAGACACAGTCGGCCGGGGCGACCAGGGCGCGCAACTCGTTCTTGCGAGCCTCGTCGGTGAGCACGGCCTCGTCGGAGTTGAAGACGTACAGGAAGGGCTTGGCGGTCATCAGGTGCAGCTCTCGCACCCCAGCCAGGTCGAATTCGCCGGAGACCGAGGCGGCGTACAGTGTGCGACCGTCCTCCAGGATCTGTTGGGCGTGCTTGGCGGCGGTCGCCTGGTCCGCCTTGTCGCGGTCCTTACGCCCCTCCTTCTCCAGACGCGGCACCGCCTTCTCCACGGTCTGCAGGTCGGCGAGGATCAGCTCGGTCTCGATCACCGAGATATCGGACGCCGGGTCAACGCGGCCGTCGACGTGGATCACGTCGTCATTGGAGAAAGCACGGACGACCTGACAGATCGCGTCCGCCTCGCGAATGTTCGCCAGAAAGGCGTTGCCCATCCCCTCACCCTCGGAGGCACCCTTGACGATGCCGGCGATGTCGACGAAGGACACCGTCGCCGGCAGGATCCGCTCGGAGGTGAAGATCTCCGCCAGACGGTCCAGGCGGGTGTCCGGCAACTCCACCAGGCCCACGTTGGGCTCGATGGTGGCGAACGGGTAGTTCGCCGCGAGGACATCGTTACGGGTCAGGGCATTGAACAGGGTGGACTTGCCAACGTTGGGCAAGCCGACGATTCCGAGAGTAAGGGTCACGGACCCCATCCTAACGTCTCCTCATCGAACAACCACGCCACCCCCTCTGAGGCTACGGGCACACCGGGTCTTTCCTGGCAGTTCACTGGCAGCTACGATTAGCACTTTCCATACTCGTTTCAAGTGAACCTTCTTGGAGGACACACATGTCCGCAGACGCTCCCGCCGGTCAGAACACACCGGCTGCTGCTGCCGACGGCAAGGATGCGAAAGTCAACCGCGACGCATTCAACTCGCGGATGCTGTTCATCTTCGCTGCCATCGGCTCTGCCGTCGGCCTCGGCAACATCTGGCGCTTCCCCTACGTCGCCTATGAATCCGGCGGCGGCGCCTTCCTGATTCCTTACCTCTTCGCCCTGCTGACTGCGGGCATTCCGCTGCTCTGGCTGTTCTTCGGCCTGGGACACCGTTTCCGCGGGTCGGCTCCGATGGTTTTCCGTCGGCTGCACCCCAAGGCCGAGATCATCGGCTGGTTCCAGACTGGTGTCGCCGCATTCATCGGCCTGTACTACGCGGTCATCCTCGCCTGGGCCGGCCTCTACATCTTCAAGTCCTTCAACAAGGGCTGGGGCGACGACCCGTCGTCCTACTTCGCCAACGACTTCCTGGAGTCCGACCAGCTCGGCGACGGGGGTCTGTTCTCCGGAAACGTCGTCTGGCCGATTCTCATCGCCATGATCGTCGTGTGGGTCATCGCCATCGCCGTGCTCGCACTCAACGTCTCGGCCGGTATCGGCCGGGTGGGCATGATCTTCATCCCCATTCTGGTGGTCCTCTTCATCATCCTTGTCATCCGCGCCCTGTTCCTCGACGGTGCAGCCACCGGGTTGGATGCCTTGTTCTCCCCTGACTGGTCCGCACTGACTGATTCGAGTGTGTGGATCGCGGCCTACGGACAGATCTTCTTCTCCCTGTCCATCGGCTTCGGCATCATGATCACCTACGCCTCCTACCTCAAGCCGCGGACCAACCTGACCGCCACGGGCCTGGTCACCGGCTTCGCGAACTCCGCCTTCGAGGTCCTGGCCGGTATCGGCGTCTTCGCCGCCCTCGGCTTCATGGCCGTCCAGCAGAGTGTCCCGGTCGACGAGGTCGCCGAATCCGGCATCGGGCTTTCCTTCATGGCGTTCCCGGCGATCATCAACGAAATGCCCGCCGGCGGACTGTTCGGTGTGCTCTTCTTCGGCAGCCTCTTCATCGCCGGCATCACCTCGCTGATCTCCATCATCGAGGTCGTCATCTCCGCCGTCGCGGACAAGATCAGCGTGCCTCGTCAGCGCGTCGCCATCCTGGTCGGTGTGCCCATGGCGATCGTCTCCTGCGTGATCTTCTCCACCTCCACCGGCCTGATGGCCGTCGACATCGTGGACAAGTTCACCAACAACATCGGCATCGTCTTCTGCGCCATCCTCGCCACCGTCGTCATCGCCTACGTACTGCGACGCACCGCCGAGATGCAGCGACACCTCAACGCAGTCTCCTCGTTCAAGGTCGGGGCGATCTGGAAGACCTGCGCCTTCATCATCACCCCGATCGTGCTGGTGTACACCCTGGTCCAGGAGCTGATCAACCTGATCAAGGACGGCTACGGCGACTACACCTCCGGCCAGGTACTCACCTGGGGCTGGTCGGTACTGATCATCGTCGCCATCATCGGCATCATCCTCGTCTCCGTGAAGTACCGCGCCACCGCCGTTCTCGACGGCGTCCCGGGCTCCGACTTCGGTGTGCCGGTCGGCACCCGAGACACCAAGGCCCCCAACCAGTTCACCGTCGGTGCCGCAGCCGGCCAGACCTCACAGAAGGAGAGTGACCGGTCATGAGCACTGGCGCCATCATCATGCTGATCCTGTTCATCCTCGTGATCTGGGGTGGCCTCGTCCTGGCGATCCTCGGACTGCGCGGCAAGATCGACGAAGAGACCGGCGATCTGGGCACTCTGCCGGGCACCGACGACGAATCGCTGCTGCTGCGTGTCCCGAACCGTCACGCGAACTGACCCTATTCGCACGGCTCTCCGTCACAACCCTGCCGATCGTGCCACTTATAGGGCACAATGGAGCGGGTGAGCAGTGATTCAGTGAACCCCACCGACGGCACCCCGGACCAGTCCGGCCGTCCTGCCCGGAGCAACCGCAAGGCCAGCCCCGGCGGTCCCGACCCGCGCGACGTCGTGGACGGCCGGGACTTCGCGGACATCCTCATGGGGTCCGGCCGTATGGACCCCGAGGTGTCGCTGCCTCTGCCCGATGAGCGTCCTGTCACCGACCAGGAACCCGCATCCGACTCTCTCCGACTGGAGAATGACCCGTCGCTGGAGGTCCCGGATGACCAGTCCTCGGTCCTGCAGTCAGATAAAGAAGTCGGTCCCGGTGACGAGCAGCGGGACCGTGCCGAGGTCATCGGCACCTCCGCCCGCTGGGCGGCCGGTTGGAGTCTGCGCTTCCTCGTCATCGCCGCCGGCCTCTGGGTAGCCGGCTTCGTCGCCTCCCAACTCTGGGCCGGTATCCTCCCCCTCCTGCTGGCGATCATCGTCTGCACCGTGCTGTGGCCGCTCACCCGCCAACTCCGCAAGTGGCGTGTTCCCAATGCCCTGGCGGTGCTGCTGACGATTATCGGCTTCGCCGGTGCCTTCATCGGAATCATCGCCGCCATCGCGCCGAGTGTCAGCAAGCAGATACCGGAGCTCGTCGAAAGCGGTACCCAAGGCGTCCAGACAATCCTCGACTGGGTCGCCGGTCCACCGCTGAACCTGCAGAGCGACCAGCTCGACAACATGCTTGATCAGGCAACATCCTGGCTGCAGGACCAGTCTTCCCAGATCACCCAGACCGCCGTCACCGGTGTCTCCGCCATCACCTCGGCCCTGATCACCTTGTTCGTGATGCTGGTGCTGATCTTCTTCTTCCTCAAGGACGGCGAGAAATTCCTCCCCATGGTCCGCCGGATCACCGGTCGCCGGGTCGGCTGGCACCTCACCGAGGTCCTGACCAGGTGCTGGAACACCCTCGGCGGATTCATCCGCACCCAGGCCATCGTGAGCTTCATCGACGCCTTCTTCATCGGACTAGGCCTGGTCATCCTCGGTGTCCCCCTGGCTGGACCACTGGCGATCATCACCTTCTTCGGTGGCTTCATCCCGATCGTCGGCGCCTTCACCGCCGGTGCACTGGCGGTGCTGGTGGCCCTGGTCGCCAACGGCTTCACCACCGCCCTGATCGTCCTGGGTGTCGTGCTCGCCGTCCAGCAGCTCGAAGGCAATATCCTGCAGCCGGTACTGCAGGCCAAGGCGATGAAGATGCACGCGGTCATCGTGCTGTTGTCGGTGATCGTCGGTAGCGGTCTCTACGGCATCATCGGAGCCTTCCTCGCTGTCCCGGTCGCCGCAGTGGTCATCGAGATCTTCCGGTACATCGGAGACCTCACCGACCTGGCCACCGGAGAGAAGCACTCCAGTGACATCAAGTTCGCCACCACCGCGGGGAAGAACACCGGGGCACAACGGGAGCAGGCGGCGGAGCGCTGGCAGAACTGGCGTCGCTCCCTGATGGAGGACGAGAAGGGTGACGCAAAGCCCTTCAGCCGCTTCCTCGCCCCGCTGCTGCCTGACCCCGATAAATCAGACACGTCGGACGAGGCTGAGAAGCCCGATGACGGAGACTCCGACAAGCCGGGTGGCGACACCACCTCGAAGCAGACGGACTGATCCGGTAACATCAGCGCGCGTGACTTCTGAAACCAGCACCACTGACGAGGCTCCGCTCAACCGACGGGGCCTCATTCCCGTCTGGGCGCCGCTGCTCGTCATGCTGGCGGTCATCCTGACCGGAGTCGTCCTCGGTGGTATCGGGACGTCCTACGCCCTTCTCTTCCTCATCTCCGCGGTGGTGTGTACCGCGCTGGTGGAACTGCGCGGACTGTTCCTCACCGTTGTCCTGCTTCCCTTCTTCTGGTTCTTCGGGGTGACCGGCATCGGCCTGGTCAGCGACTGGGACGGTTTCACCTCCGGCGACCGCCGTGTCGCGTTGATCCAGGCGGCGTGGCCGTCCGTCGAGCACTTCCTATGGCTGGGCACCGCCGTGGTGCTGTGCATCATCGTCGCCGTCGCCCGCTACCAGTTGGATGCCGCCGCACTGTCCCGCCAGGACCGGCAGCGCCGGGCCCAGCGCACGAAACTGGCCCGGGCCGAGGAGGCGAACCAACGGCTGAACACCCGGGTGCGCGACGCCGGGAGTGACTCTGGACTTAACGCTGGACATGACTCCGGGCGTACCTCCGGGCAGCCCGTCGGACGCACCACTGCACGCCACGCTGAGCGTGCACCAGAGCGTCCCCCCAGCCAGGAGGCGCCCTCTCGTACCCGATCTGCAGCTGAGCTTCGCCGCGCCAGCGAGCGTCGCAACAGGTCGTCCCCCAGCCAGGACCGTCCACTCGACCTCGATTAGGACGCCCGGGGTCAGCAAACTCGACCTTTTTCGTCGCCTGTGCCACATCACCCCTGGTGGGCTGAGCCATCGGACCGGATGTGGATACGTTATCCACAACGGATGACGCTCTGACGACCCCGACCTCACGAGACCTCTAGAATCAGTCCCATGTCAGAAGCGTCAGCACCCGCCCCCACTTCTCCGGAGACCCCGTGGCCGGTCCATGTGGTCAACGACAAGGTCAAGGGTTGGATCGAACGTCTCGGCCACCTGTGGGTCGAAGGCCAGATCACCCAGGTCAACATGAAGCCGACCTGGAAGCTGTCCTACCTCACCCTGCGCGACGTGGACGTCGAACAGTCCGTGCCATTGACCTGCTCGACCCAGCTGTTGACGTCCCTGCCGACCCCGTTGAAGAACGGGGACCGTGTGGTGGTCTACGGCAAACCCGCCTACTACTCCGGCCGCGGCTCGTTCTCGCTGTGGGTCTCCCGGATCCAGCACGTCGGCGTCGGCGAGCTGCTGGCACGAATCGAACAGCTCAAGCGGGCGCTCACCGCCGAAGGGCTCTTCGACCCGCGGTTGAAGCGTCCACTGCCCTTCCTGCCGACGCGGGTGGGTCTGATCACCGGACGTGGATCGGCCGCCGAACGCGATGTCCTCGCCGTGGCGAAGGACCGGTGGCCGGGCGTGCAGATGGAGGTCATCAATACCGCCGTCCAGGGCCCGCAGACCGTTCCCCAGGTGATTGCCGCGCTCGACCAGCTGGAGGCCGACCCCACCGTCGACGTGATCATCATCGCCCGCGGCGGTGGCTCTGTCGAGGACCTGCTCCCTTTCTCCGAGGAAGCCCTGGTCCGGCATGTCAGTCGGATGACCACCCCGGTGGTCAGCGCGATCGGCCACGAGCCGGACAACCCGGTCCTCGACAATGTCGCCGACCTGCGGGCCGCCACCCCGACCGACGCCGCCAAACGGGTCGTCCCCGACGTTGCCGCGGAACTGTCCCTGGTCGCCGAGCTCCGCGGACGCGCCGCCGGGGCACTGCGGTCCTGGGTCAACAACGAGAAGCGCGGGTTGGCCACGGTGCGCTCCCGTCCGGTGCTCGCCGACCCGTTGCTGCCGATCACCCGGCAGCGTGACCTGGCCGGAGAGGCACGGCAGCGCAACGACCGTGCGCTCGGCCTGGTGATCCGGGAAATGCGCTCCCAGGTCGCTTCACTGAAAGCCCAGGTCAATGCCCTTGGCCCGGCGCAGACCCTGCAGCGCGGCTATTCGGTGGTGCAGGTCCTGCCCCGCGACCACTCACCCGCCCGGGTCGTGACCACGGTTGACGAGGTCTCCCCCGGCTCCCAACTGCGGATCCGCGTGATGGACGGCTCGGTCACCGCCGCGGCAATGGGAGTGACCAGGACCCCCGGGTCCGACACCACAAACAACACCGACACTGCAGACACCGACCCGGTAACCAGAGAGGACACCGCCACCGATGAGTGACGACACCCAGCAGACTTTCCGCCCCCTCGAGGAGCTCTCCTACGAACAGGCCCGCGATGAGCTCATCGAGGTCGTCAAGATACTGGAGCTCGGTCAGATGAGCCTGGACGAGTCCCTACGCTACTGGGAGCGTGGCGAGGAACTCGCCGCCTACTGCGAGCGCTACCTGAACGGAGCGTCCGAACGCGTCGAGAAGGCCCTCGCGCAGCGCGACACTGACGAGGCCGACGCCGAAGACAGCTGAGCGGCGGGCCGCGTCAGGACGTCTCTGCTAGGGGTCGGTGCCAATGTCGATCGGGTCGGCGGTGACCACCTTGTCAGCCATCGTCTCGTACATCTCACGGGTCGCGGTGCCCGAGAGCATCAGGGTCACATCGTCCAGCTCGGCGGCCCAGAGGGTGCGCGCATCGTCGCCGGTGTAGATGGTCCAGGTGACCGGACCGTCCGTGCCCTGACTGGTGTGGGTCCCGGATTCCTCACGCAATGCGTTGTCGACACCGTCCTGGTAGTCGACGGCGTCCTCCAACTCCACGTCGGTCTGGGTCAGCGACACGAAATACCGCTCGTCGACGACCCAGCCGGCCGTCGAGGCCGCTTCGCCATCCACGGCGACTCGACGGCCGGAGTTCGCCTCCCAGTCGTCCGGGACATCCGGGTTGCGCACCGGGAAGTTCAACGCCCTGGCCTCGGACTCGAGGATGGTGTCGATGTCGACCTCGTTGACCGGGCCTCCGGTATCCGCCGGGCCCGGGTTGTAACTGCACATCCCGGTGAACCCGACCGAGAAAGCCATGATCGCCCCCAGCACTCCCAAGGAGAGCAGCAGATCCCGGGTGGAAGTGAACATACGCGGTTTCTCGAGTTTCACGGCCTTGATTATGGCAGACACCCACCCCCGATCCCTAGTCGCCCGCCGGTGGCGGGTGCGCTCGTGGAACAATGGGGAGAAGAACCGTCACTCCTCGACTCAGAAAGTTGCGCGCCATGACCTCCAGCTCCGTCCCCGGCACCCCCACCGACCCCACTCCCCCCGCGGCGGTGCCCAACACCTCACCGGACCGGAACCTCGCGATGGAACTGGTCCGCGTGACCGAGTCCGCCGCCCTCGCGTCCGGCAAGTGGGTCGGTCGCGGGCACAAGAACGAGGGCGACGGTGCGGCCGTGGACGCCATGCGCCGGATGATCAACACCGTGCAGATGAACGGTGTCGTGGTCATCGGCGAGGGTGAGAAGGACGAGGCCCCGATGCTGTTCAACGGCGAGCAGGTCGGCACCGGCGAGGGCCCGGCCGTGGACATCGCCGTCGACCCGGTCGACGGCACCACGCTGATGGCCGAGGGCCGTCCGAACGCCATCTCGGTCCTCGCCGCCGCCGAGCGCGGCAGCATGTACGACCCCTCCGCCGTGTACTACATGCGCAAACTCGCCGTCGGCCCCGCCGCCGCCGGCGCAGTCGACATCGAGGCTCCTGCGGCCTACAACATCAACGCCGTCGCCAAGGCCAAGGGTGTCCACCCCTCCGACGTCACCGTGATGGTGCTGGACCGTCCCCGCCACTACGACCTGATCGCCGAGATCCGTGCTGCCGGTGCGAAGGTCCGTCTGATCGGTGACGGCGATGTCGCTGGTGCCGTGGCCGCTGCCGATGACAGCAATGCCGTCGATCTCATGATGGGCACCGGAGGAACCCCGGAGGGTGTCATCACCGCCTGCGCCATGCGGTGCATGGGCGGCGAGATCCAGGGCATCCTCGCCCCAAAGGACGACGAGGAGCGCCAGAAGGCGATCGACGCCGGCCTGGACCTGAATGCCGTGCTGGGCACCAACGACCTGGTGGCCTCCGACAACTGCTACTTCGTGGCCACCGGCGTCACCAACGGTGACATGCTCCGCGGTGTCAGCTACCGCTCCGGTGGGGCCACCACCCGCTCCCTGGTGATGCGTTCGCGCTCCGGTACGATCCGCTCCATCGAGGCGACCCACCAGCTGCAGAAGCTCAAGGAGTACGAGGTCCAGGACTACGTGTAGTCCCCTGCCTCCTCCAGCGCCGGCAGTGGTACCGGAGGAGGTTTTCTCCCCCGAACTGCACCCGCACCTCCGCTCTCCGAGACGGTGCGGGTACCCTTATATGCCAGATGTCACAAACCCCAGGAAGGACACGACAGGTCATTATGAGCGAGCAGGAATTCCGCATCGAGCACGACACCATGGGCGAGGTCAAGGTTCCGGTCAACGCCCTGTGGCGTGCCCAGACCCAGCGTGCCGTGGAGAACTTCCCGATCTCCGGCCGTCCGCTGGAGGCCGCCCAGATCCGCGCCATGGGTCTGCTGAAGGCCGCCTGCGCCCAGGTCAACAAGGACTCCGGCGCACTGGACGGCACCAAGGCCGATGCCATCATCGCCGCCGGTAAGGCTATCGCCGAGGGCACCTACAACGACGAGTTCCCGATCGATGTCTTCCAGACCGGCTCGGGCACCTCGTCCAACATGAACACCAACGAGGTCATCGCCTCGCTGGCCAAGCAGAACGGCGTGGACATCCACCCGAACGACGACGTGAACATGGGCCAGTCGTCCAACGACACCTTCCCCACCGCCACCCACGTCGCCGCCACCGAGGCCGCCGTGACCGACCTGATCCCGGCCCTGAAGGTGCTGCACACCTCCCTGGCCGCCAAGGCCGACGAGTGGAAGGCCGAGGTCAAGTCCGGCCGCACCCACCTGATGGATGCTGTCCCGGTCACCCTGGGTCAGGAGTTCGGCGGCTACGCCCGCCAGATCGAGCTGGGTATCCAGCGCGTCGAGGCCACCCTGCCCCGCCTGGGTGAGCTGGCCATCGGCGGCACCGCCACCGGTACCGGGCTGAACACCTCCGCCGACTTCGGTGCCAAGGTCACCGAGGAGCTCAAGAAGCTCACCGGTGTCCAGGAGCTCTCCGAGGCCGAGAACCACTTCGAGGCCCAGGCCGCCCGTGACGCACTGGTCGAGTTCTCCGGCGCGATGCGCACCATCGCGGTGTCGCTGTACAAGATCGCCAACGACATCCGGCTGATGGGCTCCGGCCCGCTGACCGGCTTCGGCGAGATCCGCCTGCCCGACCTGCAGCCGGGTTCCTCGATCATGCCGGGCAAGGTCAACCCGGTGCTGTGTGAGACCGCCACCCAGGTCTCCGCACAGGTCATCGGCAACGACGCCGCCATCGCCTTCGGCGGCTCCCAGGGCCAGTTCGAGCTCAACGTGTTCATCCCGGTGATGGCCCGCAACGTGCTCGAGTCCGCGAAGCTGCTGGCCAACACCTCCCGCGTCTTCGCCGAGCGTCTGGTGGACGGCATTGAGCCGAACACCGAGCGGATGACCACCCTGGCGAAGTCCTCCCCCTCCATCGTCACCCCGCTGAACTCCGCGATCGGGTACGAGGCTGCAGCGAAGGTGGCCAAGACCGCGCTGGCCGAGGGCAAGACCATCCGCCAGACCGTGATCGACATGGGCTTCGTCCCGGACAAGCTCAGCGAGGAAGAGCTGGACAAGCGCCTCGACGTGCTGGCGATGGCCAACACCGACCGCGACTAGTCGCTGAGGTCCTGATCGTCGTCCACACGGGCTGCGACCATGCCGGTACAAGGTGCCGGTAGAGCGTGCCGGACAGGGAGTTCCCTGCCCGGCACGTTGTCTTTTTCACCGGGGCGTCAGCCCGCGGAAGGTCTCTCGGTCGGCACCTGTACCGTTGAGTCCCATGACGATCACCGCAGCCGCTGACGGTTCAGCTCTCGGCAACCCCGGCCCCGCCGGGTGGGCCTGGTACATCGACGACGACACCTGGAGGGCCGGCGGATGGCCCCACGGGACCAACAACATGGGGGAACTCAAGGCCGTCCTCGACCTGCTGGAGACCACCGGTGCGGACCCTGCCACCGCCGGCGAACCACTGGTGGTGCTCTGCGACTCCCAGTACGTGATCAACTCGGTCACCAAGTGGATGCCCGGTTGGAAGAAGAAGGGCTGGAAGAAGCGCGACGGCAAGCCGGTCCTCAACGTCGACCTGATGAAGGCCATCGACGCCGCCCTGGTCGGGCGCGATGTCGAGTTCCAGTGGGTCAAGGGGCATGCCGGACACCCGATGAACGAGGCTGCGGACAGTCGGGCCAACGCCGCGGCGACGGCTTTCTCGAAGGGTGCGGCACCGGACGTCGGCCCGGGGCTCGGCGACGGGCGGGCCGCCGCCGCGTCCGGCGATGTCGCTGCTGCGTCTGACGGCGCCACTGCCGCCGCCGGCACCACCGACGCCGACCTGGCATCCCGTAGTGCTGACCGGGAGATCGCCCTGTACACCGATGAGGTGCGCAGCGACCACGACAAAGCGGGTGCGCTGCTGCACCCGGACCTGCAGGTCATCGATGCCGGCGGCGAGGTATTCAACCGGGCCGAGTTCCTGGCGTCGCTCGCCCCACTGCGGGGGTTCCAGCGCGTAGAGATCGGTGACGTGGTCGCCGACGAAGTCTCCCCTGGTGTCGTGCTGGTGTCCTCGACGACCACCGGCCCCTACGGCAGGACGGTGCGGTCTTCGGTGTGGCTGACTGATGCCGACTCTCCGGTACTCCGCCACCACCAGGTCACACGAGTGAACTGACCACACCCCATAAGGGGGTGAGGTAAATATCGTTGCATTGCGTGCAACTTTTCACCGGGTGTAGAAACACTGGGTGACTGATACAGACCATGATGCAGACTCCGCCCCGGCTTTGAAGGCCAGCGATTGTGGACTCCGCGAGCGCAAACGCCGGGAGACCCGGCTGCGTATCGAGGACTGCGGAACCCGGCTCATCCTCGAGCGCGGATTCGACCAGGTCACCATCGACGAGATCTGCGAAGCCGCCGGCATCAGCCGACGCAGCTTCTTCAACTACTTCGACTCCAAAGACCAGGTCGCAGCCGGTCATGGCATCCCGCCGATCCCGGCGGAGGTGTTGGACGGCTTCGCCACCGGAGACTCCGACAACATCGTGCGGGACATCCTGCACCATGTCGCCGTCTCCCTCGACAACGACCCGGACACCTCTCTGGACCTCTCGCCCGACCGGGCCATCAGTCTTGCGGTCCGGGCCCGGCGGCGCGACATCGTCAGCCAGACCCCCCTTCTCAGCGCGGCCAGTATGCGCCGCTTCGACACGTTCGCCGGTGGCATCCTGGAAAGCATCATCGGCTTCCTCGGCAACTTTCCGGAGCGTCGACAATACAGCGATATTCCGGCGGAGCATGAGGCAATGATGCTTACTGCACTGATCCGCGAGATCCTGGCGACCGCGAACCTGCTGCACCGTGAAGATCCCGAGTTGTCCAAGCAGGAGAACATCATCCACACCGGCCATCGGCTGACGTGCCTGGCCGGCGCCTATGCCACCGGTTGGGGCCGGGGCTGACCGACAGGCGTCACCGCGCCGCCCGTAACCACCAACGAGAACACATCCACGACGACATCAGGAAAGAGGACGCCGGTCCCCATGGCACCACTTGAGAAGATCGACAAACCCGCCCCCGCCACCCCGGCACCGAAGAACAACGTCCCCCTGGTCTTCGTCAGCCTCATGCTCGGCATGTTGCTGGTGTCATTGGGCCAGACCATCTTCGCCACAGCCCTGCCCACCGTCGTCGGTGAGCTCGGCGGCGTCGACCAGATGAGCTGGGTCATCACCGCCTTCCTGCTGGCGCAGGCCATCGGCCTGCCGATCTACGGCAAGCTCGGCGATCAGATCGGCCGCAAGCCGCTGTTCATCTTCGCCCTGAGCATGTACCTGGTCGGCTCCGTCATCGGTGCACTCGGCCAAAGCATCTGGGTGATCATCGCCGCACGTGCCATCCAGGGACTCGGCGGCGGCGGCATGATGGTGCTCTCGCAGGCGATCATCGCCGACATCGTCCCCGCCCGTCAGCGTGGCAAGTACATGGGACTGATCGGCTCGGTCTTCGGGTTCTCCTCCGTGCTCGGCCCCCTGCTCGGCGGCTTCTTCACCGACGGCCCCGGCTGGCGCTGGGCACTGTGGTTCAACGTCCCGCTCGCCCTGGTCGCCATCATCATCGCGGCAACCTCCATGCGCCTGCCCGCCCGTGGCAGCGGCCACGCCCGGTTGGATGTCTGGGGCACCGTGTTCATGGCCGGTTTCGCCACCACCCTGATCCTGGCGATCACCTGGGGCGGCAAGGACTACGCCTGGGACTCCCCGACCATCATCGGCCTGCTGATCGCCACGGTCGTCTGCGCGGTGCTCTTCGTCCTCGTGGAGCTCAAGGCCGACCAGCCGCTGATTCCGATGGACCTGTTCCGCAACCGCAATTTCGTGTTGTGCACCCTCGCCGGACTGGTGATCGGTGTCGTCATGCTCGGCGCGCTGTCGTACATGCCGACCTATATCCAGATGGTCCACGGCATGTCGCCGACGAAGGCCGGCCTGATGATGATCCCGATGGTGCTGGGAATGATGCCGACCTCGATCATCCTGGGCTTCGTGGTCAGCCGGACGGGGCGCTACAAGTGGTACCCGGTGGTCGGCATGGCCATCACCGCCGTCGGCCTGTTCCTGCTCGGCGGATTGGAGAGCCACGACAGCCTGCTGCACCTGGGTCTGGTGCTGTATGTCTTCGGTTTCGGCCTGGGCTGCGCGATGCAGATCCTGGTGCTGATGGTGCAGAACGCCTTCCCGCTGTCGATGGTCGGCACCGCCACGGCGTCCAACAACTTCTTCCGCCTGATCGGCATGTCGGTGGGTTCCGCCGTCGTCGGCTCGGTGTTCACTTCCCGACTCACCAGCATGATGGGCGAGCGGGTTCCGGACGCCATGACCGAGCTGGGTCCGGACGCCGCGGAGTACGCCGACACATTCTCCGGTTCCGGGTCGCACAACCTGACCCCCGACATGGTGTCCCAGCTGCCCGGCGAACTGCACGAAGCCGTGATCACCAGTTACAACGACGCACTTGTCCCGATCTTCGCCGTACTGACCCCCCTGGCGGTCATCGCCGCGGTTATCCTGCTGTTCACCCGGCAGGAGAAGCTCAAGGAGACCCTCGACTAGCTGTACCTTCCGGGAAAAGCCCAGCTAGTGGGGGGTAAAGCCCAGCTAGTCGGCGATGCGCTGCCGGTACTCCGGGTGGGCCGGACCGCCCTCCAGGACCTTCTGCAGCATCACGATGTCGCGCCAGCGACCTTCCATCGGTCCATAGTTCATCCTCGCCATGGTCCGTGCCACACCGATCTCGACGAAGCCACGGGACTTGTGCAGCTTCAGCGAGCCCTCGTTCTCCGGGAAGATCGTGGAATGCATCGACCAGCAGCCCCGCTCGGTGGCCACCTCGATGAGGTGGTCCAGCAGTGCCCCGGCCACTCCCCGGCCGGCGGCGTCGGGTGACACATAGACCGAATCCTCGACCACACCGCTGAATACATCGCGGTAGGAGAACTTCGAGGCCGTCACCCAGCCGAGGATTGTCCCGTCCTCATCGGCGACGAACATGAGATCCGGGAACTTGTGGGTGTTGAACTCCTCCCACGTCGGGATCTGTGCTTCGTACGTGGCGTGGCCGGTGTTCAATCCAGAGAGCTGGATCTCCGCGACCTGATCGTAGTCGTCCTCTCGCATGGGACGAATCGTGAAAGTCATGAGGAGATTGTAGACCGCGAAGGCACGGTGTGCGTCCTCAACCGTTTTCGAGCAGGTCGGTGACCAGTTCAGCGATGGCGGAACGCTCCGACCGCGTCAACGTGACATGGGCGAACAGTGGATTGCCCTTGAGTTTCTCGATGACCGCCTGGATGCCGTCGTGGCGTCCGACCCGGAGGTTGTCCCGCTGTGCGACGTCGTGGGTCAGCACCACCCGCGAGTTGCGCCCGATCCGGGACAGGACGGTCAGCAGGACGTTACGTTCCAGCGACTGCGCCTCGTCGACGATCACGAAGCTGTCGTGGAGGCTACGGCCCCGGATATGGGTCAACGGCAGCACCTCCAGCAGCCCGCGGTCGTCGATCTCATCGAGGACGTTCTCGCTGACCAGGCCGTCGAGGGTGTCGTAGACCGCCTGGGTCCACGGGTTCATCTTCTCATTCTCGTCGCCGGGAAGGTAGCCGAGGTCCTGGCCACCGACAGCGTAGAGCGGGCGGAAGACCACGATGCGACGGTGACTGCCACGTTCCAGCACCGCCTCGAGACCAGCACACAACGCCAGCGCCGATTTTCCGGTGCCGGCGGATCCCCCGAGGGAGACGATGCCGATGTCCTCGTCGAGCAACAGGTCCAGAACGACCCGCTGCCGGGCACTACGTCCACGCAACCCGAAAGCCTCCCGCTCCTGAGGCACCTGCCGGAGTACCCCGTGCGGTGCGACCCGGGCCAGGGCGGACTGACTACCGGCGCTGAGCTGCACCCCGCAGTGCACCGGCAGGTCCATGACGTCATCCACGACCCCGGCACCGTCGACCGCCCCCTCGGCGAAAAGGTCGTCGATCACCTGGGTGGGAACCTCGGCGGTGACCATGCCCTCGTAGCCGGTGAGCACCACGTCCTGCGCCCGGTACTCGTCGGCGTCGAGGCCGACGGAGCCGGCCTTGACCCGCAACGGCACGTCCTTGGTGACCAGGGTGACGTGGTGGCCTTCAGAGCGCAGGTTGATGGCGGTGGCGAGGATCCGGCGGTCATTGTCGGTGCCGTCGGTGGCCCTGATGTCACGGTCGCGCAGCCCGGCGGGCAGGACGGACGCGTCGATGTGGTTGAGCTCCACCCGGAGCGTCCCGCCCTCCGGCGTGACCTCGATCTCCTCGTCGAGTCGCCCGGTGGTCCGGCGGAAGTCCTCCAGCAGGCCGAGCGCCTGGCGGGCGAACCAGCCGAGCTCGGGGTGCTGGCGTTTCGCCTCCAGCTCGTTGATCACGATGATGGGCAGGACGACCTGGTGTTCGGCGAACTTCAGCAGCGCCCAGGGGTCGGACAGGAGGACGGAGGTGTCGACGACATAGGTACGGACCACACCGGGAATGCCGGTGTGGCCCGTCTGGTCCGCGCCGTAATGAGGTGTGGTGGTGGTTGTGTTGGTTGTGGTGGTGTTGGTCATGGCCCCGACGGTAAGAGGCGGGGATAGAAATCACATGGTTGTCAGATGAAATCTGGATGAACTCATGGCACGACTTCCCGACCTCTGTACGGGGTTACTGCCCTGGCTGGATGTCGGCCGACCAGTTGCCCGCGCCGTCGTTGACCCAGGACAGGGTGCCGTTCTCGAAGGTCTGCTGCCAGCCGGTGGCCGCGTCCCCGGTCTCCGGGGCGGTCGGCAGGCCGAGCTCATTCTCCAGGCCACCGTCGGTGACCCAGGTGTTCCCGATCTCGCCGATCAGCGGGGTGACGGTGCCGTCGGCGGACTCAGTCAGCCAGCCGTTGTCGAAGGTGGCGAGCGTGCCGGCATCCCCGGATTCAACGTTCTGGAGGGCGCCCAACTCACCGGTCTCGCCGCCCATCTCTTCATAAGCGGCGGCCAGTCCCTCGGAGAGCTCACCGTCGGCGCCATTGCCTGCACCCTCGGCGTCATCACCCTCGGCACCATCGGTGGCATCGGCGCCACCCTCGGCTCCATCGGTGGCATCGGTGGCATCGGTGGCATCGGCGCCACCCTCGGCACCATCGGTGGCATCGGCGCCACCGTCGGCACCGTCCAGGTCGTCGACCGCCCCAGCCGTTGCATCGGTGGTGCTGGTGGTGTCGCTGTCGTCATCATCGCTGCAGGCTGCTGCGCCGAGCAGGAGTCCACCGGCAGCGACGGCAGCGGCGGAACGTTTGAGCATCGAAATCCTCATCTGAATGAGACCTTTCTTGTTGGAGACAAGTGGTTATCGTGCAACTACATGTGTAGCAGACAACCGCGGGTTTGTTAGTGATTACCGTCACAGTAAATCAGAACTGCGCGACGCACCACAGATAGGATTTTGCTATCTACCGACTGCTGGATGGCCGCCGACCTCGACAGATGCCGACGAACTGCTGGATGACCTCGTCGTCCCGGTCGATCCGCCACACCAGCGCAATGCTCGAGACTCCCGCACCGTCAAGATTGCGGTGGATGACCCCTCTGCGGTTCACCGAACGAAGTAGCGGACGCGGCGCGACCACGATGCCGACGTTGGCGGCGACGACCTCCAGATTCTCCCGCACCGCTGCCGGGTCGACGCCGCGGTAGAGCAGCATCTCGTCCTCTATATCCGCAGGACGCACCATCTCGTTCTCGCCGACGGCTTCCAGTGCATGCTCCCTCGGCGCCACAACTCCGGCCTGCTCGTCGTAGAGCACCACCCGGTGCAGGCCCTGACGCTGCATCGCCGCATCGTCGATCCGGTGGTCGTCCATCCCCTCCCAACCGCCGGGCAGCCGCAACAGGGCGATGTCGGCGCGTCCTGCAAGCACGTGTGCCAGCGGATCGTCCGACTGTGCGGCTGCCGCCTGCCATCCGGTGATCCGCTCATCGAAACGACCCAACCACTTTCCCGGCACGACACCGGGCGCGAAAACGACCTTGAGATGATTCATGGGTGCCATCCTATCGAGCGAGGATGTCGGACTAGACTTGGAGACATGAGTGACATGATGAAGCCCCAGACCGCGGCGAAGAAGCTGAACATCTACCTCCCGGCGACACCGCAGGAGTTCCAGGACTCGCCCCTGAGCCACACGGACTTCGTCGCCCTGCAGTCCGACCCGCCGGAATGGCTGCAGACGCTGCGTCGCGAGGGGCCGCACCCGCGCCCGGAGGTCGCTCGCAAGCTGGGGATCACCATCACGGCGCTGAAAGCCAATGACATGGACAAGCCACTGACCACCTCCGAAATCAAGGAACTGCTGGCCGATCAGCCGGAGTGGCTGCGCACCGCACGGACCACCCTGGCGGAGAACCGCAACTCCTGAGCACAACAACCACTCTCGATCGAGAATCCTGGGAACGCAGAGGTTCAACGGATTCTCGATCGAGAGCGGTTGCTCTTCCGCATGAGCGGCACAAAAGTTAGAGGCCACGCTCCCGAGTGACGAACCGGGAGCGTGGCCTCTGATGGAAGGTGCGCCGACCGGGTGACGAATCCGGCGACACGGAGATCCTTCCGCTGAGTCACAAATCAGCAGATGAACTGCAGTCCAGGGCAGCGCGTTGGAGGTGCCGCAGCCCGAAATCGACCAGATCCGGCGAGAAGAGGAAGCCGGAGTGGACGGGTTCGGGCCGAACCCTGGGTTTCACCTGCTGCTGCGACTGATCCACAACTGCAGTGCGTCAAGGTGACTAGCCTTCGACACATCCATGAGGTTAGCGAGACCTAAACCTCAGTGTCAACAATTACGCAACATCAGTGTTTCTTTAATGCCTCATAGCGCACCACTTAGCGCTGTGACCTGCAGATATTTTTGACAACATCACCAAGTTCTCCAGCACCCCCGCACCCCTCCCCCGCGGACCTCCGCTACGTCGGCGCTTGTGTCGACACGAGGAGAAAACTGCGGAGATCCCCCTGCCAAAGTTGGACTACCGCACCCTGCCGCCGTTAGTATGAAAATGTAACAAGCAAGAGATGTGGGTCACAGCCCCCCACTTCCTGCTGATCCACCCCACAGGACGGGCCTGGGTGAGATAATCGTCTCATCACAGCCGAGGCCACGAATACCAAGAAGGACACCATGAAGAACTTCCTCCCCCGCACCATCTTCGAAGAAGAGCACGACATGTTCCGGGACACCTGCAAGGGCTTCGTCGAGACCGAGGTTCGTCCCCACGTCGACCGCTGGCACGAGCAGGGCTACAGCGACCGCTCCATGTTCAAGGCAGCCGGTGAGCTCGGCCTGCTCGGTATCACCTCCCCCGAGGAGTTCGGTGGCGGCGGCATGCCCGACTACCGCTTCAACGCCATCCTCTCCGAGGAGCTCGCCGAAGCCGACTGTGGTTCGGTCATCGTCTCCCTCCAGGTGATCAACGACCTGGTCATCCCCTACCTCGAGCGCTTCGCCAACGACGAGCAGAAGGAGCGCTTCCTGCGTCCGCTGTGCGCCGGTGACAAGATTGCCGCCATCGCGATGACCGAGCCGGGCGCCGGTGCCGACCTGGCCGGCATCCGCTCCACCGCCCCGAAGGACGAGGACGGTAACTACGTCCTCAACGGCTCCAAGACCTTCATCTCCAACGGCATCCAGGCCGACTTCACCATCGTCGTCGCCATCACCGACCCGTCCAAGGGCCGTGCTGGTGTCTCCCTGCTCATCGTCGAGGAGGGCATGGAAGGCTACACCAAGGCCGCTCCGCTGAAGAAGGTCGGACTGAAGGCCCAGGACACCGCTGAGCTGTCCTTCGAGGACGTCAAGGTCCCCGCCGAGAACCTGCTGGGCGAAGAGGGTGCCGGCTTCGGTTACCTGCGTACCAACCTGGCCCAGGAGCGCGTCTCCATCGCCGTTGGTTCCATCGCCACCTCCCGCCGTGCCTTCGACCTGGTCTACAAGCACTCCCAGGAGCGCAAGACCTTCGGCAACCGTCTGGTCGACCACCAGGCCTACCGCTGGGAGCTGGCCAAGATGGCCACCGAGATCCAGTCCGCGCAGTCCTTCGTCGACGCCGCCGTCGAGGCCAAGGTCAAGGGCGAGCTGGACGAGACCACCGCGTCGATGGCCAAGTACCTGACCACCGAGTTGCAGATCAAGGTCGTCAACCAGGCCGTCCAGCTGCACGGTGGCTACGGCTTCATGCTCGAGTACCCGATCTCCACCCACTACCTGGACTCCCGCGTCCAGCCGATCTACGGTGGCCCGAACGAGATCATGCTGGAGATCATCTCCCGCAAGCTGGCCAAGGGCGAGAAGTAACTCCCCCACCGTCACAGAACGACCCGAACTGAGCATCATCCCGTTGATTCCGAGGATTCACGGGTTTCATGCTCGGTTCGGGTCGTTCGTCGTCTCCCGGGGCCGCTGGGGCCTGCGCTGGGGGTTCCGCTGAGGACTGCTGCGGCTCCTGGGAACTTCCGCGCCTACTCCCCGCGGAACTGCGGTGCACGCTTCTCCAGGAAGGCCGCCATCGCCTCCACATGGTCTGCGGTGCGGAACAGACGCAACTGTGCGTCCCCCTCCTCGTCGGCACGGGTGTTCACCGCCTCAGCGTCGCGCACCAGCGCCTTGATCTCCCGGTAGGACGCCGTGGGGCCGCCCGCGAAACGCGCTGCCAACGCCGCCACAGCACCATCGAGTTCGTCCGGCTCCACCACCGAGGTCACGATACCGAGGGCGGCCGCGTCGGCCGCCGGGATCTTCTCGTCCAACAGCAGCAGTTCCAGGGCTTTCGCCTGGCCCACCGCGTCGGTCAACGACCGGGACAGCCCACTGTCCGTGGCCAACCCGACACCGCTGAAAGCTCCCTTGAGACTGGCGGTGGACGCCATCACCCGGAAATCGCACGCCATGGTGATCCCCCAGCCGGCCCCGGCGGCCGGGCCCTGGATGGCGGCGATGACCGGAACCGGGATGGACAGCAGAGCAGCCATCATCGGGTTGTACTCGGCGGTCACCTTGTCGGAACCGGTGCCCTCCTTGGCATCCGTCAGTTGTTCCTTGAGGTCCTGTCCGGAACAGAACGCCTTGCCGGAGGCCGCCACGACGACGACACGGACCTCCCCGCCGGCGGCGGAGTCGGTTGCCGCAGCGGTAAAGGCGTCGATCAGCGCCAGGCGCAGATCGCGGTTGAGGGAGTTGTAGGCGTCCGGACGGTTGATCGTGATGGTCCGGACGCCCTGGTCAGTGTGAGTGTCGACAAGGCTCATAGCCTCTGATTCTATCGCGCTCAGAGCACCTGGACACCGACAAACGCCATCTGGTCGACCGCCATCGCCGCCCCGGCGACAGACACCGGGGAACACAACTCGCTGAGCAACTCCACCTCGAACCCTTCGGCCACCGCGTCCAGCGCTGTGGCGCGCACGCAGAAGTCCGTGGCGATACCGCACACCGCCACCTCACGGATCCCCCGGGCGCGCAACCAGTCCGCCAACAGGGCAGGCTCGTCAGTGGTGCCATTAGTGCCGTCTGTGCCGTCGGCACCCTCCAGGTGCCCCTCGAAACCGGAGTAGGCCGCGGTGTACTCCCCCTTGAGGAACCAGGCGTCGATCAGGGAGGTGTCCAATCCTTCGTGCACCTCCGCACCCGGGCTGCCGACCACGCAGTGCACCGGCCAGGTCTCCTGGAAATCCGGCTCGGTGCCCTCGGGTGCGAAGTGCCCCGCCGGGTCGATGTGCCAGTCTTTCGTCCCGACAACCACGTCATACGAGGAACCGCCATCCCTGTCACCCTGCGAACGCAGGTGTGCGGTGATGGCGGCAGCGACCTCGGCACCCTTGTCGGTGGCCAGGGATCCCCCCGGACAGAAGTCGTTCTGGACGTCGACGACGATCAGGGCCCGCTGGGTGTCATTCATGGCACCCCAGCCTAGTCCAACCCCGTCCCCTGGTTCAGCGGCCGAGCCCAGGGTCTGGGCACAAGGTCTGTGCTCGGGTCCTCAGCTAAGCCAGCTTCCAGTCTTCCAGACCCGGGTACAGCGGGAACTCCGCGGCGACCTTGTCGACACGGGCACGTAGTGCAGCGGTGTCGGCGGACTTCCCCTGCGCCAGGGCGGTACCGATGACGTCGGCGACCTCGGTGAAGGCGGCGGCGTCCAGGCCACGGGAGGCCAGGGCGGAGGTACCGATACGCAGGCCGGAGGTGACCATCGGCGGACGCGGGTCGAACGGCACGGCGTTGCGGTTGACGGTGATGCCCACCTCGTGCAGCAGATCCTCGGCATCCTGACCGTTGAGCTCGGAGTTGCGCAGGTCCGCGAGCACCAGATGCACGTCGGTGCCATCGGTGAGAACCTGCACACCGGCATCCACGGCGTCCTTACCGGTCAGTCGCTCGGCGACGATTTTCGCGCCTTCCAGGGTGCGGGCCTGACGGTCACGGAAGTCATCGGTCTGGGCGACCTTCATGGCCACGGCCTTGGCGGCGATCACGTGCATCAGCGGACCACCCTGCTGGCCCGGGAAGACTGCGGAGTTCAGCTTCTTGTGCAGGTCCAGGTCATTGGTCACGATCATGCCGGAACGCGGACCACCCAGGGTCTTGTGCACGGTGGTGGAGGTGACGTCGGCGTAGGGCACCGGGCTCGGGTGCAGGTCGGCGGCGACGAGACCGGCGAAGTGGGCCATGTCCACCCACAGCTTCGCACCGACCTCGTCGGCGATCTCGCGGAAGGCAGCGAAATCCTGGTGGCGCGGGTAGGCCGACCAGCCGCCGATGATGACCTGCGGCTTCTCCTTGATGGCCTGCTCACGGACCTTGTCCATGTCGATCCGGAAGGTCTCCGGGTCGACCTCGTAGGCGGCGACGTCGTACAGCTTGCCGGAGAAGTTCAGCTTCATACCGTGGGTCAGGTGACCACCATGGGCCAGAGACAGCCCCAGGATCTTGTCACCCGGGTTGGCCAGGGCCATCAGCACCGCGGCGTTGGCCTGGGCACCGGAGTGCGGCTGCACGTTGGCGTACTTCGCACCGAACACGGCCTTCGCACGGTCACGGGCGAGGTCCTCGATGATGTCGACGTTTTCGCAACCGCCGTAGTAACGGCGACCCGGGTAACCCTCGGCGTACTTGTTGGTCAGCACGGAGCCCTGCGCCTGGAGGACGGCCCGCGGGACAAAGTTCTCACTGGCGATCATCTCGAGCGTGTCGCGCTGGCGGGACAGCTCACCGGCGATGGCCGCGGCCACCTCCGGATCGAAATCGTTCAGGTCAGCGTTGTGCTGGGACTGGTCCGGGTGATTCGTCTGACTCATAGGGTGGGATCGCCTTTCACGTTGGCCGTGGTGGAACAGGGTGGAGATGGGCAGTCGTATCTCAGATTAGTCGAATACCCCGCAAAGGAGCACAATAGCCCCCATGTCCGCTCCCTCCGTCCCCGGCGACCACTCTCCGTACATCGAACTCGACCGCTCACAGTGGCAGACCCTGCGCAAGTCGATGCCGCAGGTGCTCAGCCCCGCCGAGCTGGAGGAGTTACGCGGTGTCGGGGAAGACATCGACATAGACGAGGTCAGCGAGGTCTACCTTCCGCTGTCCCGCCTGATCGACCTTCGGTTCCAGGCGATGCGGCGGCTCAACGACGCCACCGAGACCTTCCTCGGCGAGGACATGCCCCACGTGCCGTTCATCATCGGCGTCTCCGGCTCCGTCGCCGTCGGAAAATCCACCACCGCCCGACTGCTTCAGGTGCTGCTCCAGCGATGGGAGTCGCGGCCGCGCGTGGACCTGATCACCACCGACGGCTTCCTCTACCCGGCGAGCGAACTCAACCGCCGCCATATGATGGGACGCAAGGGCTACCCGGAGAGCTACGACCAGAAGGCACTGCTGAAGTTCGTCACCGCGGTGAAGTCCGGCGCCCCGTCCGTGCCGGCGCCGGTGTACTCCCACGAGAAGTACGACCGCCTGGACGAGGTACACACCGTGGACCGCCCCGACATCCTCATCGTCGAGGGACTCAATGTGCTGCAGACCGGTCCGACCCTGATGGTCTCGGACCTCTTCGACTTCTCGGTGTACGTCGACGCCGACCGGGAGGACATCGAACGCTGGTACGTCGAGCGCTTCCTGAAGCTGAAGAACACTGCTTTCCGCCAGCCCGGTGCCCACTTCCACTACTACGCCAGCCTCTCCGACGAGGATGCCCGGGTCGTGGCCCGGGAGATCTGGCAGACGGTGAACCTGCCGAACCTGGTGGAGAACATCCTGCCGACCCGCGTGCGGGCGTCGCTGGTGATGCACAAAGGACCGGACCACCTGGTGGAGTCGGTCCGGATGCGCAAGATCTAGGGCCGGTCGCCGGCCCGACTACTTGCCGAAACGGCGCTGTCGACCGCTGAAATCACGCAGGGCGCGCAGGAAGTCCAGACGCCGGAACGCCGGCCAGTAGGTGTCGGTGAACCAGATCTCGGAGTAGGCCGACTGCCAGAGCAGGAAGCCCGACAACCGCTGCTCGCCGGACGTCCTGATGACCAGGTCCGGATCCGGCTGGCCGGAGGTGTACAGGTGGTCACCGATCGCCTCATCAGTGATGTGGGTGCTCATCTCGGCAGCCTCGATGCCCTTGGACGCGAGCTCGTCGACAAGGTTCTGGACGGCGTCGACGATCTCCTGGCGTCCGCCGTAACCGACGGCGACGTTGACGTGCACACCGTCGTGGTTGGACGTGCGGGCCTCGGCCTGCACCATCCGCTCGCGCAGCTCCTCGGGCAACAGTTCCATGCGCCCCATGACGTGCAGGCGGAACTTTCCCTTCGCCGCGGCGAGTTCATCGGAGACATCCCCGATGATGCCCATCAGCAGGCCGAGTTCCTCGGCGCTGCGCCGCAGGTTCTCGGTGCTCAGCAGGTAGACGGTGACAGCCTCGATGTCCTGCTCATCGCACCAGTCGACGACCTCGACGATCTTCTTCGCCCCCACCCGGTGCCCGTGGGAGACGTCGGTGAAACCATTCTCCTTCGCCCAACGGCGGTTCCCGTCACACATGATCGCGACATGCTTGGGACGGTTCCGACCTCGCAGCTGCCGCTGCAGTCGCCGCTCGTAGAGGGTGTAGAGAATCACCGGGGTTCGTCCTTGGAGGGGTCGGTGGTGGACGGGTCCGCAGCCGGGTCCTCGTTGTTGACATCCTCGTTACCGTCCGCTGCCTGCTGCTCGGCCAGGGTCGCGCTCAATGCGTCCGGCCCGTAGAGACGGTTCTCGTCGCCGACGGAGGCATCCAACGAAGCGTCCAACGTGGCATCGGTGGCCGCGACGGAGCGTCCCGACACCGCCCCCTCCTGGGCCATGCGACGGTCGATGGCGTCGATGTCGAAGGGGTCCAACCCGTGGAGCTCAGCGAAGAGCTGACGCTGCTTCATCTTCTTCATCCGCCGGTTGAAGAACACACCGATCGCCAGAATCGCCACCAGCAGGCCGACGATGACCAGCAGGCCGACCGGGGCTGCCTTGCCGAACTCGGGGCCCTGCGGACCATCGTGGACCTGCTCCTGGGCAAGGACGGAGACAGTGGATACGAACGGGGAAACCTGCGACATACATCAAACCTTACCGTCGGCGGTGACACCGGCGAAAAGGTCGTCCTCCGGCAGCGGCGCATGCACCCTGGAGCGGGCGAGCTCGAACTCCTCGGTGGGCCAGATACGCTGCTGCACCTCCGTGGGAACCGCGAAGAACGGACCATTCGGGTCGATCTGTGTGGCGTGGGCCCGAAGGGCGTCATCCCGCTTGTCGAACCAGGCCGCACAGTCCACACGGGTGGTGACCCGGGGCATGATGTCCGGTAGATCCTGCCACCGATCCAGAGCACGGAACGCCCGCCCGTCGCCCTCCTCCAGATCCGCCTTGGCCAGCAACTCGAAGCGACGCCGGATGAACCCGTGGGTGTAGTACACCTTCTGCACCTCCCACGGCTCCCCGATTTCCGGGTGGTAGGACGCATCGGCGGCGGCATCGTAGGCACGCATGCTCACCGCGTGCGACTTCAGGTGGTCGGGGTGTGGGTAACCGCCGTTCTCGTCGTAGGTGATGATCACGTGCGGTCGGAACTCCCTGATCACCCGGGTCATGTCCAGGGTGGCCTGCTCGGTGTCGGCCAGGGCGAAGCAGCCCTCCGGCAACGGTGGCAGCGGGTCGCCCTCGGGCAGCCCCGAGTCGACGTACCCCAGCCACCGGTGGGACACCCCGAGGTGCCGGGCGGCCTGCGCCATCTCCTCGAGCCGGATGTCGTTCATCCGCTCCAGGACCCCGGGGACGTCCATCTCCGGGTTCAGGATGCTGCCGCGCTCACCCCCGGTACACGTGAGAACCATGACCTGCACACCTTCATCAGCGTAACGGGCCATGGTGGCGGCCCCTTTGCTCGACTCATCGTCCGGGTGCGCATGAATCGCCAGCAGACGCAGTCCCGTTCGGTCCTGGTCGCCGGACAGCCCACGGTCTGTCACCGGATGCACCTCTTCTCCAGTCTCTCCTGCTGCACTGCAGTGGTGCGCGCCGGTCATCTGACCGTCTTGAACGCACCGTTCGCACGATCGTGCTCGACGCTCCCCAGCCTACAACTTCCCCCGGTCACCAACCTCGACTTCCCTCCCCGCAGCGCACCGCATACGATCGAAGGAATGAGCAAGGCGACCTACGGATCCGCGCGCAGCGACGGTGTCAGCGGAAAAATCATCGTGATCGGCATCGTGATCTTCACGGTCGCCGTCGGCATCTACGTTTTTTCCCAGTGGAACAACAGCACCAGCAGCGACACCTCCGGCACCATCGCCGGATACGAGGCGGTCGAGGGCGAGGACGCCCTGCGGTTGACCGTCGACATCACCCGCGATGATTCCGACAAGCCGGCGCTGTGCATCATCACCGCACTCGATGAATCCACGGCCGAGGTCGGACGCCGCGAGGCCGTCGTCGCCGCCGGTGGCAGCGACACCACCCGCCTGGTCGTCGACGTCCCGACCCACACCAACGCCGTCGCTGGTGACGTCTACGGCTGCTCCACGGTCTTCCCGTCCTACCTGGACGACTCGGTCGACACCCCGTCCGTCAAGTAGACCTCACCGACCTCCCCGGACACCCCGGGAACACCGGCGCACCATGCGCCGGTCGAGTCGGAGCCCAGTGATACACTGTGCCCCGACTGAACAACCATCATTCACCGACTCTGTGGTCAACACTGTGGTCGACCTGCAGGAGGACACGAACGCTCATGGCAGACAACCAGACGACCTGGCTCACCCAGGAATCCTTCGACCGGCTGAACGACGAGCTGGCCGGGCTGAAGGCCAACCGTCCCGCGCTGGCCGCAGAAATCAACGAGCGGCGTGAAGAGGGCGATCTCAAGGAGAACGCCGGCTACCACACCGCCCGCGAGCAGCAGGGCCAGGAGGAGGCGCGCATTGTCTACCTCGAGGAGCTGCTGGACAACGCCACCATCGGCCAGGCCCCGGCAGAGTCCGGTGTGGCCCTGGTCGGATCCGTCGTCCACGTCTACTACGACGGTGACGAGGACGACAAGGAGACCTTCCTGATCGGAACCCGCGGCCTGGAGTCCTCCAACCCGGACCTGGAGACCTACTCCACCGACGCCCCGCTGGGCGCCGCACTGGTCGGCGCCAAGGAAGGCGAGACCCGGGAGTACCAGGGCCCCACCGGTATCGACATCTCCGTCACCCTGGTCAAGGCAGAGCCCTACGACCCGGACCGCGACATCCCCCGCGCCGAGCAGTAGGACTCCCCCGCGACGGCGACAGCGGGGCTGTGCCCGCCCACGCCGGCCGGGCCATGCAAAACCAGCTGGCCGGTCATCGGCGGATGACCCTGCCCGGCCCCACGCCAACCCGGCTCTCCCCAGTGATGGGAGAGCCGGGTTGGCGCATTCCTGCCCTCTCCCTTCCTGTTTTCCCGTCCCAGGATGCGTGATATCCCCGGCTCGGCAATGCATCACACCTCCGGCGTTTTCCATATACTGAGACCTGCAGGTCAGAGCGTTTTCCTGGACGGTATCGCAAGCGAAGAGGTGTGACGGATTACCCCGTATCGTCTCAGCACCTTCCGTACCTGACCATGTCTCCCGATGTCTCCCGGGGCTCAGACACACCCAGACACAGCGCAGCCGCCACGGCACATGCCGTGGCGGCTGTCGGTCACAGTTGCGGGACCGGACGGTTCCGGTCAGGTACTGGCCTGGGCCAGCGAGTGCCATCCTGGCACAGTCTGCCTAATTGTTGTTGAAGTACGACAGCAGACGCAGGATCTCCGTGTACAGCCAGACCAGCGTGACCGCCAGCCCCAGGGCGACACCCCAGGCGTAGCGGGACGGGGCGCCGGCGCGGATCAGCTTGTCCGCCTGGTCGAAGTCGACAAGGAAGCTCAGCGCAGCCAGGCCGATGCAGACCAGGGAGAAGATGATGGCGATCGGGCCGCCGTCGCGCAGCATGCTGGCCTCACCCGTGAACAGGGAGTACACCAGGTTGCCCAGCACCAGGATCAGCACGCCGACCAGAGCGCCGACCAGCATCTTGGTGAACTTCGGGGTGACCCGGATCGCTCCGGTCTTGTAGACGACCAGCATGCCCACGAAGACACCCATGGTGCCCAGCACGGCCTGGAAGATCAGCGCGCCGCCGTCGGCACCGCCGACATTGGCGCCAGCGAAGATGTAGGTGAAACCACCGACGAAGAGGCCCTCGAAGGCCGCGTAGACCAGGGTGACGACCGGGGAGCCGAACTTCTTGCCGAAAGCGGAGACGAGCACGGCGACCAGGCCACCGATGGCACCGACCATGGTCAGCGTCATGGCCAGCGACGGGTTGCTGGTACCGATCGCGAAGTTCACCGCGGCCATGACAACGATGACCGCCAGGGTGATACCCGTCTTGGTGACGACGTCGTCAATGGTCATCGGACGGTCGGACGTACCGGCCGACGCGCCGTAGTTGGGCGACTGCTGGTAGCCCTGGGAGTCCTGGCCCGGGCCACCCCACTGGCCACCGGCAGACTGGTAACCCTGCTGGTAGGCCGCAGACTGGCCGCGCTGACCTTCGCCTTCGGCCTTCGTCAGCGAACTCATGTATGGATTCGAACTTCTCACTGTGCGTCCTGTCCTATCGTCAAGGTTCAACTTCTCCCCCGTGGTGTCGTCCGCCGACGTAAGAGCGGCGACGACAGCTACGGTGACTGATATACACCCTAACAACGCGCGAGCAGCGCGCTGTGTTCCCGCCCGCGGTTCCGGCCCGACGTTCCCGCTGGACGTCCCCACCCGACACCGTGCCTGTCGCATCCCGGTGGCAGTGGGGCTGACCAATTTCTGTCCTGTTTGTTCCACAAACCCACAACATGCCGCCGACAAGTGGGTTAGTGTCATTCTCATGTCGAAGAATCGCCTTTCACTTGGCCCCCTTCCCGAAGCGCTTGCTGAAGAGCTGCGGGGGCTGACAGTCAACGCCACCACCGGAAACTTCGACAGTGGAGACCGTCTCGAGATCGAAGGTCCCTTCACCGGCGAGACGATCGGCTGGGTCGGTCGCGGCGGCGAGGAAGAGGTCACCGAGGCCTTCCGTCGCGCGCGCGTCGCCCAGCAGCGCTGGGAGAAGGTTGACCCGCGCGCCCGCGGCAAGATCCTGCTGAAGTTCCACGACCTTCTGCTGAAGAACCGTGAACTGTTGATGGACGTCATCCAGCTGGAGACCGGCAAGAGCCGTGACTCCGCCTACGAAGAGCTGATGCACTGCGCAGTCACCGCCCGCTACTACGGCAACCAAACCCACAAGATCCTCAAGTCCAAGCGTCGCGCCGGTGCGATCCCGGTCGTCACCAAGTCCACCGAGCGCCACATCCCCAAGGGCATCATCGGCCAGATCAGCCCCTGGAACTACCCGCTGACCCTGGCTGTCTCCGACTCCCTGCCGGCCCTGGCCGCTGGTAACGCCCTGGTCGCCAAGCCAGACTCGTCCACCCCGTTCTCCGCCCTGATCGCCTACAAGTTCCTCTTCGAGGCAGGTATGCCGCGCGACCTCGTCCAGCTGGTCACCGGCCGGGGCCGCATCGTCGGTGAAGGTATCGCCGCGCAGGCCGACTACCTCATGTTCACCGGCTCCACCGAGACCGGTAGGCACCTCGGCGCGATCGCTGGTCGTCGTCTGATCGGCTACTCCGCCGAGCTGGGCGGGAAGAACCCGATGATCGTCACCAAGGACGCCAACGTCGACAAGATCATGCCGGCTGTGCTGACCGGTTGCTTCTCGAACTCCGGCCAGCTGTGTGTCTCCATCGAGCGCATCTACGCCCACAAGGATGTCTACGACGAGTTCGTCGAGAAGTTCGGCAAGGCCACCCAGGACGTCCGGCTCGGCGCCGGTTTCGACTGGAACATCGAGATGGGCTCCCTGGTCGGTGCCGGCCAGATGTCCACGGTCGAGAAGTTCGTCGACGATGCCGTCGACAAGGGTGCGACCCTGGTCGCCGGCGGTAAGGCCCGCCCGGACCTCGGCCCGTACTTCTACGAGCCCACCGTGTTCACCGACGTCTCCGACGAGGTCATGCTCAAGCGTGACGAGGTCTTCGGCCCGGTCGTCTACGTCGAGAAGGTCGACTCCCACGACGAGGCCGTCGAGAAGGCCAACGACACCGACTACGGTCTGAACTCCTCGGTCTTCGGCCCGACGAAGACGGCCACCAGTGTCGCCGAGAGGATCTACTCCGGCACGGTGAACATCAACGACGGTTACGCCGCAGCCTTCGCCTCGGTCGACAACGAGATGGGCGGTACCCGCGAGTCCGGTCAGGGCCGCCGCCAGGGTAAGCAGGGCCTGCTGAAGTACACCGAGACTCAGAACGTCACCGACCAGCGCGTCCTGCCGATCCGTGGCCCGGTGTTCCTCAAGCCCCGCGCCTACTCCCTTGTCATGTCCACGCTGCTGCAGCTGGGTAAGACCTTCAAGATCCTGAAGTAGCACCCCTCAAGACACACGGTAGTATCGTCCGCATGTCGGACGACCCCTCCCCGAACCCCGCCAACCGTATGGTCGGCGGGGTTCAGCGTCGTCACTGGGACGGCGACGCCGCGCGCTACCACAGCGACCACGCCGACTACCTCGACACCTTCCACTGGTGCCCGGAGCGACTCACCGAGGCCGACGCTCGACTGCTCGGCGATCCAGAAGAGTTGGCAGGACGCACCGTCGTCGAGGTTGGCTGCGGTTCCGCGCCGTGTGCGGGGTGGTTGGCGCGGACCACCGTGGCACATGTCATCGGCCTGGATGTATCGATGGGTATGTTGAAGCGTGCGGCCCCGGGATCGGGAGTGTCCCTGCTCCAATCCGACGCCGCCGAGTTGCCGCTGGCCACCGGCACGGTGGACCGGCTGTTCTCCTCCTTCGGCGCCTACCCCTTCATCGCCGATCTTCCCGCCGCCCTGTCGGAGGTATCCCGGGTGCTGTCACCAGAGGGCTGGGCGGTGGTCGCGGTGAACCACCCCTCGGCATGGATATTCCCGGATGATCCGGACAGTCTCACCGCCGAGATCCCCTACTTCCAGGACGCTTACCTGGAGTTCGACGGAGACGGTGGTGATGCCACAGCGTCCTCCCCTGCTGTCGGGCAGCTGCGCTACGCGGAGTTCCACCACACCATGGGTGACTGGGTCCGCGCGGTCAATGCCGCGGGACTGACCCTGGTCGATCTGGTGGAGCCACAGTGGTCTGACGGGACGCCGGACTGGGGTCAGTGGTCGCAGCGGCGTGGGGAGTTGTTCCCCGGCACCGCGATCTTCACACTCGCACCGGCCGGACGCTGACCTCTTCGACGATGGCCTCGTCGGTGGTGTCCACGGCCAGACGCACTGCGGCGGCGATGGATTCGGGACGCACGTAGAGCGCGCCGTCGTAGTCGGTGTTGCCGCGGGCGGTCTGCAGGGCGACCTGCATGTCGGTGTCGACCCGGCCCGGGTGCACGGAGCTGACGCGGACGGTGCCCCGCTCCTCTTCGCGCAGGGCGTCGGTGAAGGCTCGCAGGGCGAACTTAGTCCCGGAGTACGGTCCCTGACCAGCCCCGGACTTGTAGCCGGAGCCGGAGTTGATGGCGACGACGGTGCCGTGGGCGGCACGCAGCGCCGGCAGCAGCAGCCGGGTGAGTTCGGCGAGGCCGAAGACATTGACGGCGAAGATCTCCTGCCAGGTGTCCCAGGAGGTCTCGGCAACCGGTGATTCCTGGGCAAGGCCGGCGGAGTGGACGAGGACGTCGATGTTCTCGACGGGCGCTCCGGTGTCGGGGTCGCGCAGCTCGGCGACGGCGGTGGCGATGGACTCCGGGTCGCGCAGGTCAACATCCTGGCTGGACCAGGAGATCACCCGGTGGGTGCGCGAGAGGTCGGCGACGATGGCGGCACCTATGCCACGGGAACCACCGGTCACCAGGGCTAGGGGAACATCGGAGGGAACATTCTGGGCGTCTGAGTCGTTGTACCGGGTGTCAACCATGGCCACGATCGTAGTCACCCACTGCGTCCCCATGTCGTGCCCCCGTGTCGTGCCCCAACGAAAGGACACCCCATGTTCGGTACAGCAATCACCTCCCTCATCTTCGGAGCGATCTCCGGCGCCGGTGCCTGGTGGGCAGCAGACCAGGACCGTTGGGGCTGGGCGTCGATTCTCGGCGTCATCACCCTGGTCCTCGCGATCGTCGCCATCAGCACCGCCTTCGCCGGGGCGGTGGCGGTGGTGTTCAGGCTGCTGCCGCTGCTGCTGATCATCCTGGTCGGCTGGCTCGCCTACAAGCAGTTCCAGAAGAACAAGGCCGAGTCCAACAGCTGAGGCCGTTCGAATACGCCCGAAGTTAGTGGGCCCTGTGTTACACAGAGTCCAAGACCACCACACCACCAGCTTCCTTCGACCACCTCATCCACTGGGGCTCTGACCTCTATGCCGCCATGTCTTCCTATGAGGCGGCAGGTCTCGCCACCCACGCAGCACTCACGATGCCCGGTTTCCGCAACGGGGCTTGGGGCATCGACCACGAGATCATCGTCGACACCGTGCGCTTCGAGGATCAGGACGCCGGTTTCACCGAGGTCTTCCTGCCCGACACCCCGGGTCACGTGCCCTTCTTCATCGCCTATGACCCACCCCGCCAGGTCATCGCCCAGATGCGTGCTGACCACCGCGCCGCCCAGGGTGAGGAGCTCGACCCGGATCGTCCGGACCTCAGTGCCCTGCTGGTCGCCAGCGGATCCCCGGAGCAGGACGCACAATTCCTCGCGGACCTGCTCCAGATCCCCGCCGACGGCACCACAGTCCCGCTGCCCGGCGCGGCCGTCCGCTTCATCGGCGACGCTCCTGAGGGCGCCACCGGCCTGTACGGTCTGGAGGTGACCGGGCTAGACGAACTCCCGGTGGTCCCCCACGACATCCGGTCCGGACACTTCGTGATCGTCTCGGACAGGAATGCCGGCCCCTTCCACCGATCCCTCGTGGTCAGCAAATTCATGGACCAATCCCACGTGACGGTGACGAGCACTCACCGCACGGTGCGCCGCCCCGGCCAGCCCACCGAACAGACCTCGATCGGGGCAGAGGAGGTCATCACCACGGTTCACGACCTCGGCGTGCGCCTCACCGCAGCGGATGAAGACGGACTACGCCGTCACCTCGAGGGTGATGCCGCGGGTCAGGTCCGAGGAGTCCGCGCGCAACAGCGGCCCGCTGGACGCCTCGACCACGCTGAGGTCGGGCATCCCGTACTTCCCGATGAGCCCGTCCAGGAACCGGACGACCTTCGCCGAGCCAATGATCGGATTCCGTGCCGCGCGGGTGAGGCCACCGGAGTCGGTCCACAACACACAGTCCTCGGACAACTGTTCCACCAGGGCCTGCAGGTCCCCGGTGTTCAATGCCTCCGCCAGAGCGTCCAGCACGTCGCGGTCGGCGACGACCGGCGACGGAGCTTCCGGTGTCTTCGACAGGGACGCACGCGCCCGTCGCAGCCGCTGTCTGGTCGCCGACGGGGTCGTGCCGACCGACCCCGCGATCTGTGCATGGCCCATACCGGCGACATCGGCGAGCACCACGATCACCCGGTCCTGCGGTGAGAGTGTCTGCAGCAACCGGATGAAGGCCAGGTCGACCCGTTCTCCGAGGACCACCTGGTCGGCAGGCCCGGCATCGTCCAGGACGACCTCTGGTAGCCACGGTCCGACGTAGTTCTCCCGACGTTTCGCCGACGACGTCGCAGCGTCCAGCGCGAGGCGGGAGACGACCGTCGTCGACCAGGCCGGCATGTCCCGCGGCTCTCCGCCGGATCCGGACGCGGACTCCAGGCGCAGCCATGCCTCGGAGACGACGTCCTCGGCGTCCTGCCAGGACCCGAGGACGGTGTACGCCAGACCGAGCAGTCGCGGGCGCTCCGCCTGCCACAGGTGGAGAGAATCGGCGACATCGCTCATTTTTCGGACAGTACGCTGATCCTGTTCCACGTGTTGATCGCCGCGATCTCACTGATCAGCGCGCCGGTGAGTTTCTCACCGAACTCCGAGACCACCCGTCCCTGCAGCTCTGGGTCGTACCCCTCGGACAGCCTGGTCCCCATGGTGGTGAACTCCAGGATCAGTTCCTGCTCGGCGGTGAAAGTGTCGCAGCCGCCCCCAGGCTCCCAGTCGCGGATGGCCTCGCACCACTGCTCGCCGTAGCCGTGCTTGATCGCCTCCTCGGAGTGCATGTTGATGCAGAAAATGCAGTTGTTCAGGTAGGACGCCCGGAGCTCCACCAGCAGTCGCTGCTCGCGGGTCAGCCCGGATCGTGCTGCCAGTTCCAGAGCACCGGCGGCGGCGTAGGTGCGTTTGTGGGTCTTCGTGAAATCGAAATGTGCCATACGGACCAGACGAGGCGGCTATCCGACTCGTGACAAAGTGCAGGTCACGGCGACCTCACAGCGCGGACCTCACATTTCCGTGACCCCGCGCGTCTACCCTGTATGAGGATGACACTCCCCTTCGACCGCGCGGTCAAGCAGCACGGAGCCACCGTGCTGCGGGTCTGCCGTGCCGTCCTCGGCGCGTCGACTGACGCCGAGGACGCCTGGTCGGAGACCTTCCTCACCGCGCTGCGCACCTGGGAGGAGACGTCCCGGGTCAACAACCTCGAGGCCTGGCTGGTCCGTATCGCCCACCGGAAGGCCGTCGACATCACCAGGGCGCGTGCTCGCCACGCCGTCCCGACCGACGAGATTCCAGACGTCGTGTCGTCCCGCACCGAACCAGGTGAGGACCTCGACCGTCATTCCCTGTGGGACGCCGTCGCAGCGCTCCCCGAACGTCAACGCCTCGCCGTCGCTTACCACTATCTCGGCGGACTCCCCCATGCCGAGACCGCCGAACTCATCGGTGGAACACCCGACGCGGTCCGCCGCGCGGCCTCAGACGGCATCAGGACGCTACGACGCACCTGGAACGCCGACGGCGCCACCGAACTCCCCGAACTGGAGAATCCCCATGTCTGACCTCACGGACCAACTACCGGTCTCCGACACCGAACTGCGCCGACTCACCGGACGCCTGGCAGAGGAAGCGGACCAGGAGAATCTGGTGGACGTTTCCTACCGCACCGTCGACTCCCCGATCGGTCCCCTGTTCCTGGCGACCACCGACACCGGCCTGGTCCGGGTCGCCTTCGAGAACGAGGACACCGACGCCGTGCTCACCGAACTCTCGGAGAGGATCAGCCCCCGCATCATCGAGAACCCGAAGCCGCTCGACGTGGTGGCCCGGGAACTCGATGAGTACTTCGCCGGCGACCGCCACAGTTTCGATCTCCCGCTCGACTTCAGCATGTCAGCATCGGCCAGTGCACGGGCATCAAAGAACACAGAGCCGTTCCGGCAGATCGTCCAGCAGTACCTGCCGCACATCGATTTCGGCAGCACCCGCTCGTACAAGGAGGTCGCTGAGGCCGTCGGGAACCCGAAGGCCGTCCGGGCGGTCGGCACGGCCTGTGCCACCAATCCGATCCCTGTCGTCGTGCCCTGCCACCGCGTCCTGCGGACCGACGGCACACTGGGCGGCTACCGCGGCGGTCTCGAGGCCAAGAAACTGCTGCTGGAGCTGGAGCGAAGTGCCCCCATCGCAGCTTGATCGGGGAACCATGCCGCGGTTCAGACACCGGACGGTACGCTGGACGTACACAAGCAGACCATCCGCCCTGCCGGTGGCGCATCCGCGCGCCGCCCGGCCCCAGAAAGGTACGCGTTGAACAGACCAGAGCCGACCACGACCTCGATCCCGACCCAGTGGGTTGGGCCGCTGCGGGTCAGTGGCACCGCATTCACCGACGGGTCGGGCTACGAGGAGGTGGAGGTCCCTCTGGCAACCTTCGAGACCCCTCTGTGGCCGTCGGTCGGTCGTGGTGCCAGCATCTCACGGGAGGTGCCGGACGGCATCCGCACCACCGTCGTCTCCGAGTGTATGACCAGGTCCGTTCTGTTCACCGCCGAGGACGGTGCGGTCGCCGCCGAAGCGTCCCGCACGATCACCGCCCGCCTCGAGGACCTGCAGGACACGGTGTCGACCACCACCACCCACGGTCGGCTGGTGGACCTGCACCCCGAAATCGTCGGCAACCTGCTTTACGTCCGTTTCGAACTGCACCCCGGTGACGCCTCCGGCCACAACATGGTCACCAAGGCCGCCGACGCCCTGATGGAGCGGATCCTGTCCTGGGACCTCGGTCTGTCCTACGGCTCGGTGTCCGGAAACTTCTGCAGCGATAAGAAAGCCACGGCCGTCAACGGCATCCTCGGCCGCGGCAAGAACGTCGTCGCCGACCTCTTCCTGCCGCACGAGGTCGTCGAGCGCCGCCTGCGCACCACCGCATCAGCCATCGCCGAGATCGTGGTGCAGAAGAACCTGGTCGGCTCCACGATCGCCGGTGCTTTGCGCTCGGCCAACGCCCACTACGCGAACATGTTGCTGGGCATCTACCTGGCGACCGGGCAGGACGCCGCGAACATCGTCGAGGGCTCCCAGGGCATCACCTACGCCGAGGCCCGGGAGGACGGACTGTACTTCTCCTGCACCCTTCCGAATATCATTGTGGGTACCGTTGGCAGTGGAAAGCACCACGACGATGTCACCGAAGCACTTGAGCGCATGGGCTGCCGGGAGAACCGCAAGGTCGGGGAGAACTCCCGTCGCCTGGCCTCCCTGGTGGCCGCAACGGTGCTGTGTGGCGAGCTCTCCCTGCTGGCCGCGCAGACCAACCCCGGCGAACTGATGTCCACCCATCTGAGCATGGAACGATAGAGAAGGCGAGAAGATCATGACCGCAATTGGTATCCACGACCTGGAGATGGCCACCGGCCACCACGTTGTCGACCTGGCGCAACTCGCCGACCACGCCGGGATCGCCCCCGGCAAGTACGTCCTGGGCCTCGGCCAGTCCGAGATGAGCATGCTCGCCGAGGACGAGGACATCGTCACCATGGGTGCCGCGGCGGCCAAGCCGTTGCTGGAGCGCAACGGCATCGAGGGGATTCGTACCCTGCTGTTCGCCACCGAGAGTGGTGTGGACCAGTCGAAGGCCGCCGGCATCTCCGCCGCCAAGCTGCTCGGCCTGCCGCACTCCGTGCGCGTCGTGGAGATGAAGCAGGCCTGCTACGGCGGCACCGCCGCCCTGCAGGCCGCCATCGGCATCGTCGCCCGCTCCCCGCAGGAGCGTGTGTTGATCATCGCCTCCGACAATGCCCGTTACCTGCTCGATTCCCCCGGTGAGCCGACCCAGGGGGCCGGTGCGGTCGCCATGCTGGTCTCCGCCGACCCGGAGCTGCTGGAGATCGAGCCGGCCAACGGCATCTCCACCACCGACGTCGACGACTTCTGGCGTCCCAACGACTCCACCACCGCCGTGGTCGACGGGCACCTCTCCGTGGGCGCCTACCTCGACGCCGTCTCGGACGCCTGGGCTGACCTGCAGTCCCAGGGCGGCCCTGCCATCGGCGACATCGACCGGGTCATCTACCACCAGCCGTACACCAAGATGGCGAAGAAGGCCCAGGCCCGACTGCGCGAGGTCAGCGGTGACGACATCAGCACCGCCCTGAACCCCGGCGACGAGGCCGACGGCCGCGACACCGGCCTGGAGACCGGCTCGCGCTACAACCGTCGCCTCGGCAACAGCTACACCGCCTCGCTGTACTCCTGCCTGGCCTCGCTGATCGACCACGAGGACGACCTGGCCGGCAAGCGCATCGGCCTGTTCAGCTACGGTTCCGGTTGTGTCTCCGAGTTCCTCACAGGTGTCGTGCAGCCCGGCTACCTGCAGCGTCGCAACCCGGAGCGTGCCGCCACCCTGTTGGACACCCGGGTCCCGGTGAGCATCGAGGAGTACCGCGCGCTGCATTCGGCACCGCACGGCACCAGCTCTGACCAGGTCACCGCTGAGGTGACCACGGGCCCGTTCCGCTTCGCCGGTGTCGCCGACCAGGCACGCCGCTACGAAGTGCGCTGAGGCACGCGCGCCCTCGCCTTCTCCTTGAGCCGGAAGTAGACCCGGCTACGCACGGTCGCCACGACATCACCTGAGGAGTCGGTGATCTCGGTGGTGAACCAGTGCAGGTGCTTCGACCCGTCGGCGGTCCTCTCCCGGATGAGGTCGAAGGTGGCGTCATCGGTGCGCATGTCCGCCGTGATGCGTCCCCTGCCCGGTTTGAGGTAGGTCACGTGGGATTCGGCATCCCACACGTTGTAGTCCCTCCCGAGTCGGGTCATCCCCATGAACAGGTAGAACCCGTCGGTCATGGTCTGGATCGTACCGCCGAAGGCGGTGCCGACGAGGTTGGCGTTGATCCGCCGGGGACGGTGGGTGGTCACCACGCGTGATCCGTCGTCGGCGATGTAGCGCATGCGGATGCCGGAGCCGACATAGGGCGGGAAGAAATTGAGCGCGAGCTTCAGCTGGCGTGGGGATGGTTTCAGCACAGGGTCGATGCTAGGACGTTGGGGTGTCCGGTGGAGGCGGTTCCACTTTTTATCACACCCGTAATAAATTAGCGGCCATGCCGAAGATCGTGGATCCTGACCAGCGTCGCCGACAGATTCTCGACGCCGCCCTGCACCTCATCGTGACCAGAGGTGTCGACGGCCTGTCCTTCCGCACAGTCGCCGAGGAGAGCGGACTCAATGTCGGCAGCATTCGCAACACCTACCCCAGCCAACATGACCTGCTGGCCGCCGCCGCGGAGGATGTCGGTGACAGTATGGACCGCCGCCTGGAATCCCACGACCTCAGCGGCACCCCGGGAACCCACACCGTGGAGACCGCCGTGGCAGTACTCGGCGAGCTGCTCCCCCTCGACGAGGACCGTCGCCGGGAGAATATCGTGCTCGGCGAGTTCATGATGGCCTCCCGGACCAAGGACGTCTTCCGGGACATCACCGACCACATGTCAGGCGACATGCTTTCCGTGGTGACCGCCGTCCTCACCGGCCTGGGCGTCCCTGCCGACCGCACGCCGCAGGCGGCGATGACCGTCAAGACCCTCATGGTCGGCATGACCTTCGATGCCTCCACCAGCCACGGTGCCCTGTCACCCGAGGGGATGACGACCCTGCTCACCGAGGCGTTGCAGTCCGCTTCGGGCAGGACGCACTGAGGCCCCGGTGGTTGTTCGCGCTGCTCTTCGCGGCCCTGATCCTCTACACCGACGACTACGTCATCGCCGGCATCCTCCCCGAGCTCGCCGGCGACCTCGCCGCAGCGGCAACCTCGGACTTCTGGCTGCTGATGGCCCTGCGCGTGATCGCCGCCCTGTGCGCCGGGGCATCCACTCCCGCCATCTTCGCGTGGACGGCCGCCCAGGCGCCGCCGGAGAAGATCGGACGCTACATCAGCATCGTCGCCCTGGGTGTCACCGGTGCGATCGCCCTCGGCGTGCCCGCCGGAACCCTCATCGCCCAGGCCGTGAGCTGGCGAGGCAGCTTCCTCGTGCTCGCCGTCGGCGCGCTGCTGGCCATCGTCATGATCCGTTCGACGATGGTGTCTGACGGTCAGGGTGAGGACGCTGTTCCGGTCGGTAGGCAGCTCCGCGCCCTGGGTTCCCCGCCGGTGGCCCGGACCCTGGGCGTGAACGTGGTGGCCATGTCCGGCTCGATGATGGCCTTCACCTACTTCGCACCATTCCTCGCCGGGGCGGTCCCCGACCATGAACTCCGGGCGGTCACCTTCGCCGTCTCCGGACTCGGCGGCATCGTCGGGGTGTGGATCGGCGGGGTACTCACGGACAGGATCGGCCCGCTGCGCACCATCGTCGTGTCACTGTTGACCTTGGCCGTCGGCTGCGCCGGATCCTGGCTGCTCTGGTTGGCCGCACCGCTGAACTCGCTCCCACTGATCGTGGTGTTGGTCTGCCTCGGCGCCGTCCAGTCCCTCGGCGCATTCAGCTTGTCACCCGCCCTCACCGCACGTCTTGCGACCACCGCCGGTGACGGGTCCAAGGCGGCCATCGCACTCAACACCTCCGGCACCTACCTCGGTGTGACGATCGCCGGCGCGGTCGGCGGGGCCGTCCTCGCCGGGTGGGACGCCGGGACCGTCATCGCCACCGCCACCCTCATCGTGGTCGTTGCTGCGGGGATGTTCGCCGCATCCACGCGGGTGGCGCCCTGAAGCTGAGGGACGCCACTGACGCACGCACCCGCTCCAAGCCCAAGGCCGACCCGTTCACGATCCGCGAGAGATTACTGTAAGAGCCCCAGTGGTGCGACGACCATCAGCCCTACCGCGTGCCCTGGATGTGCGTCGCCAGGTCAGATAGTTCAACCCCCTACGTCGTCACCGCGCCCACGGACGCGGACTTCACGAGCGCGGCATACTTACCCAGCACCCCGTGCAGCCGGGGATTCTCCGGCACCACCCATCCCTCGGCCCGCTCAGCAAGCACAGTCTCATCAACCAGAAGGTCAATGGTGCGGGCGGCGATGTCCACCCGGATCCGGTCGCCGTCCTCGACAAATGCAATCGGTCCGCCGTCCACCGCCTCGGGAGCAACATGGCCGATGACCAGCCCCGTCGAACCACCGGAGAAACGACCGTCGGTGATCAACAGGACGTCCTTGCCGATTCCCGCACCCTTGATCGCGCCGGTGATCGACAGCATCTCGCGCATGCCCGGCCCGCCCTTGGGCCCTTCGTAGCGGATGATGACCACGTCGTTCTTCTTCAGCTCGCCGTTGAGCACAGCGTCCATCGCCGGCTGCTCCTGGTTGAACACCCGGGCATTGCCCTCAAAGACGTCGGCATCGAAGCCTGCACTCTTGACCACCGCCCCCTCCGGAGCCAACGACCCGTGGAGAATACTCAGCCCACCGGTGGGGTGGATCGGGTCATCCAGGCTCCGCAGGATCGTGCCGTCCGGATCCGGCGGGTTGATCTCCGCCAGGTTCTCCGCGACCGTCTTGCCGGTCACGGTCAGGCAGTCCCCGTTGATCAGCCCGGCGTCCAGCAGAGCACGCATGACCACCGGGATGCCGCCGATCCTGAAGACGTCGTTCATCACGTGGCGCCCGAAGGGCTTGAGGTCACCGAGGTGCGGGACGCGGTCGCCGACGTCGTTGAAATCCTTCAGCGTCAGATCGACCCCGGCCTCATTCGCGATCGCCATGAGGTGCAGCACAGCATTGGTGGACCCGCCCAACGCCATCACCACGGCTACTGCATTCAGTAGCGATTCCCGGGTGATGATGTCCCTGGCGGTGATTCCCTTCTCCAGCAGTCCGACCACCGCCTCCCCCGAGCGTCGGGCGTACATGGTGCGGTTGCGGTGGATCGCCGGCGGTGCGGCAGATCCTGGCAGGCTCATCCCCATCGCCTCGGCCGAGGATGCCATCGTGTTCGCCGTGTACATGCCACCGCACGCCCCCTCTCCCGGGCACACCGCCCGCTCAATGGCATCCACATCCTGCTCGGACATCCTCCCGGCCCGACACGCACCGACGGCCTCGAAAGCGTCGATCAGGGTGACCTCGCGCTCCGATCCGTCCGACAACCGTGCAGTGCCCGGCATGGTCGACCCGTTGTAGAGGAACACCGAGGACAGGTCCAGTCTCGCCGCCGCCATGAGCATCCCGGGGATGGACTTGTCGCAGCCGGCCAGCAGAATCGACCCGTCCAGCCGTTCGGCGGACATGACCGTCTCCACCGAATCGGTGATCACCTCCCGGGACACCAGTGAATAGTGCATGCCCTCGTGGCCCATGGAAATCCCGTCGGACACCGAGATCGTGCCGAATTCCAGCGGATAGCCCCCCGCTGCGTGTACGCCCTCCTTGGCAAAGCCGGCGAGTTTCTTCAAGGTCAGGTTGCAGGGGGTGATCTCGTTCCAGGACGACGCCACCCCGATCTGCGGCTTGTCCCAGTCGCCGTCATCCATGCCGACGGCGCGGAGCATACCGCGGGCCGCGGTCTTCTCCAGGCCGTCAGTGACATCCCGGGAGCGGGGTTTGATGTCAGGTTCAGTCCCATTGTGTGCCATGCCACGATTCTAGTCCCCGTTGCACGAGCCTGCCGTATCACCGTCTGCTCACCGTCCGTGGCCATGCGGAGTATCCTGCCACGGCCTCGGTCATTACACAGCGTGAGCGATGGTGACGGGTGCTGACGCACCGGCGGGGAGCTGGCCAAGCTCGCCTACCAGGGCTTCGACCAGTGGTTCCGGTATGCTCTCCCGATCAGTGACGGGGCGAAGCTGGAGAATGTGCCCACCACGTTCGGCTTCGGCGGCCTCCTGACGTTCATGGCGTTGCCGAAGGACACCCGCCCAGTGATCCGCAACGACACCATCCGTGACTTCCGCGCTGGGTCTGCATCGGCCGGGTCATGCGGGGCGTCAGACGGATCCGAGACAGAAATGAACGTCGACTTCGTCGTCCACGGCACCGAAGGCATCGCCGGCCCTGCGCGGGCTCTCGTTGCCGGAGAGCGTCTACGGCTTCACCGTCGGGGAGTCCGGTCTCATCAAGGCTGTTCGCCGCCACCTGGTGCGCGACCGCGGCGTCCCCAAGTCGGACGTGACCTTCTGCAGCTACTGGAAAATCGGCACGGCATCTCCGAGCTGACCTGGCAATACACGGTGAGATCCCCACCCCACCCGACCTCCTGGACTACCCTGGACCACGATGAAGCTCATCAGTTACAACCTCCACCACCACAACGCCGCCGGAGAACTGGCCCCGTTGGCGGAGCTTCACGATCCGGACGCGCTCTGCCTGCAGGAGGCCGACACCGAATCCCTGCCCACCAGAATCGGCGACCTGGAGCTGGTGCAGTCCACCTCCGGCAGTCGGCTCGGCCTGGCGGTGTACCTGCGTCCCAGCCGGTTCGACCCCCGCTCCCTGCTCACCATGCCGCTGGAGAAGTCCCTGCACGACGTGGTGATGAAACCCGGCGAAGAACGACTGGCCACCGTGCTGGCGCACGACAACCTCCACGGCGGTGAGGTGATGATCTCGTCCTTCCACGCCGCCCCGCTCACCGCCAGCAACTCCCTGCGTCGCCAGCAGGTCCGCACCGCGGTCGGTGCCCTGCACGATCTCGGCCCCGGCCTGCCGTCGGTGATGGCCGGCGACTTCAACTACCCGTTGTTCCAGTCCGGGTTGGCTAAACATGTCGTGCCCTATGGATACACGTTGTCCAGCAGCGACTCGGCCACCTACCGCAACTACGGTGTCTTCCGTGGCAGCTACGACCTGGCCCTGTCCCACGGCTACGTCTCCCCGTCCGTCACCTCGCTGCCGCAGGACGGTTCCGACCATTTCCCGATCCTCGTGGAGACTTCGCTGCCGACGGAGCCCGGTGACCTGGAGGTCGTCCCGAAGACCCTGGTCCTGCCGACCGGCAGGCGTTACCGACAGCGACGGCTGAAGCTGATCTAGCCACCTCTAGGTACCGCCAGCCGTCGGACCGCCTCGACCACCGAGGGCGACGCCGAGCATCCTCGTCCACCGTGTCCGCCGTGTCCACCGTGTCCACCGTGGGATCGGACGCTGCGACCACGTCGGCGCCGATCAGACAATCCAGGGGTTGATCAGCTCAACTCCCGTTCTGGCGAAATCCTTCGAGTTTCGCGTGGCACAGATTGCGCCGTGCGTACGGCAGATGGCGGCGATCTGCGGAAAACTTCCGAGATGACGTTCGTGTCAAGGACGATCATTCGAAATCCACTGCTCTTGCCCGATCATTGCGCCCAGGGATGTCCAACTCATCGACCCCACCCAGGCCCTGGGCCATGTGCATCAGTGCAAGACCGATGTTCGGGGGATCGACCATGCCCGTTTTCCTGCTCAGCCCACCTCTTCTTCACGGTCTCGTCGAGCCCGCGAACCACGATTGACGTCATCAATCTCACCTCCGCACGTTCATATCATGAATGATATCGCCCAGGGCAGCATGGTGACCATAGCTGTATTGCTAGGCTCAGCCGCATGCCCACCGTGCCGTCTATGCCGTCCGGACCGTCCGAACCGACTCCCCACGTCGTCATCTACGACCTGGACGGCGTGATCACCACCCGCGACACCTTCACCGTGTTCACCATCGAACAACTCTGCCAGCGACCGCTGCGCCTGCTCCCCGCCATCCCCCTCGCCATCAAGAGACTCTTCCTCCGGGATGACGAGCACCGGCGAATCACCGGCGTGCGCATCGCCAGGATCGCGCTACGCGGTCTCGACGACCCGGAGTTCGCTCGGCGGATGGCGTCCTTCGGCCACCGCGTCGGACGTTCCGGCCCCTGGATCCGCAGCTCCGCCGTCGAGCGTATCCGGCGGCAGAAGGCCGAGGGCGCGAGAATCGTCATCGCCACCGCCACCGAACACCGCCTCGCCCGGGTACTGCTGGACACCGCCGGGGTCCCCTTCGACCTGCTCTCAGGCACGACATTCACCACCACCCCGACCGGGATGGACGTCGCCGACCACCGGCTTGCAGAGCGCAAGGTCGAGGCCCTCCGAGAGTTGGACGTCCCGGTTCAGGACGCCGAGTTCGTCACGGATTCCTTCACGGACCTCCCCACCGCCCGTGAGGCACGGTCCGTCGTCCTCATCGGTGCGTCCGCCAGGACCCGGAAGAAGTTCCAGACGGCCGGGATCCAGCCCCTTCCCGACCAGTAGGATAATCTTCCGACGGACTGGAGAACGGAGACTGATGCGTCGCGGAGAGGTCTGGCTTGTCGAACTCACCCCCACCGTCGGCAGCAAAGCCAACAAGACCCGGCGCGTGATCATCGTCTCCAACAACGCCAGGAACACCGTCTCTTCCCGTACCGGCCGAGGAGTTCTCACGGTCGTTCCCTTCACCAAGAACGTCCGCAAGATTCTTCCGTTCCAGGTCCTCGTCACCCCGGACCGCGTCAATGGACTCGAGGTGGATTCGAAAGCACAGGCAGAACAGGTCCGGTCGCTCGACGTGTCACGCTTCGTACGACGTCTCGGATCACTGTCCGCTGAGGACGTCTCCGGGGTGGACGAAGCGCTGCTGCTGCATCTCGGGCTGAGCTGACGTTCGCGCCTCACGGGGCGTATCTTCCCCGTCAACGAGCTCACCAGTTCCAGACGTGACGGCAGCCATCCCGACTATCCTCGTCCCTATGGCCACCGTCATCCTCGTCCGCCACGGGCGCAGCACCGCGAACACCGCCGGGGTCCTCGCCGGACGCACCCCGGGCGTCCTCCTCGACGACAAGGGCCTGGACCAGGCCGGGCGTACCGCCGAACGCCTCGCCGCCGTCCCGCTCGCCCGGATCGTCACCAGCCCGCTGGAGCGCACCCGACAGTCCGCGGACGCCATCCTCGCCCACCAGGACATCCCCACCAGCACTGCCAGCGCCGACAACACCGCCACAGAGATCACCGTCGAGGACGGGATCACCGAATGCGACTACGGCGACTGGCAGAACCGAAAGCTCTCCGAGTTGGCGAAGGAACCGCTCTGGAAGACGGTCCTCGGCGAACCCAGCGCCGCGGTCTTCCCCGGTGGCGAGTCCCTGCCCGCCATGCAGGCACGCGCCGTCGAGGCCATCCGACGCCACGACACCGAGGTCACCGAAACCCACGGCACGCATGCGGTGTGGGCGGCGGTCTCCCACGGCGACATCATCAAGTCACTCATCGCCGATGCCTACGGGATGCCGCTGGACAACTTCCAGCGCATCCATGCCGACCCGGCGTCCGTCACCGTCATCCATTACGGCAGCAGCGGTTCCGAGGGCCCCAACAGCACCCAGGTGTTCACCGTGAACAGTTCCGCCGGCGACCTGTCGTGGCTGCGCCCCGCCGCCTCGTCCGACTCTACCGACGTCCCCACCGACGACCGGATCGGCGGCGGAGCCGGACACTAGACAACTACACTTGGTGTCATGCCCATGATCACGCACGGATTCGACTGGCCCGACCGCTTCGTTGTCGGCACCGTGGGCGTGCCTGGAGACAGGACGTTCTACCTGCAGGCCACCGAACGCGATGAGACGGTCAGCGTCTCACTGGAGAAGCAGCAGGCAGGAGCACTGGCCGACGGTATAGAACAGCTCCTCGACACGCTGCGCTCCTCGGACGACACCTCCATCACCATCCCGGACAGCACGCCTGACCTGCTCGTCGATGAGGAGCCATTGGACATGCCGCTGCAGGAGAAGTTCCGGGCCGGGGTGCTCACCCTCGGCTGGGACCCCACCACCTCACAGGTCGTGGTGGAGGCCGCACCACCCCCGGAGCTCGACCTCGACCAGGTCGAGGCCCTGCAGGAGGACCCGGAGAACTTCGAGTTGGAGGTCGAGCCGGACGAGGTGTTCATCGTCCGCATCCCCGTCGGTGCCGCCCGCGCCTTCATCGACCGCACCCGGTCCGTCGTCGCCGCCGGGCGCGATTCCGCGTAGATGGGTGACGCCACCAACCCCGTGCCGGACGGCCCGATCGAGATCGAGGGCCAGCTCACCACCGCGTCCAACGCCACTTTCCTTGGACGCATCGGCGACACCCGGGTCGTCTACAAGCCCACCGCCGGTGAGAAACCGCTGTGGGACTTCCCCGACCACACCCTGGCCCAGCGCGAGGTGGCGTCCTACCTGGTCTCCGAGGCCCTGGGCTGGGACATTGTGCCGCAGACCTGGCTCTCCGACGGCCCTTTCGGCCCCGGCATGGTGCAACGCTGGTGCGACACCGAGCCAGGCCATGATGCCGTCGACCCTGTCGACCCTGTCGACCCTGTCGACCCTGTCGACCCTGTCGACATTGTCGGTATCGCCGAACTCCCCGCCCGCCTCACCGCCGGCTGGCTCCGCGTGCTCGACGCCGTCGATGAGTTGGACCGTCCGGTCTCGCTCATCCACGAGGACTCCACCGCCCTTCGGCGGATGGCTGTCTTCGACATCATCGTCAACAACGCCGACCGCAAGGGTGGGCACGTCCTGCCCATGGCATCCGGCCACCGTCACGGTGTGGACCACGGGCTGACCTTCCACACCGACGACCGGCTGCGCACCGTGCTGTGGGGGTGGGTCGGCGAGCCGCTGCAGGACGCCGAACTCACCGCGGTCAGTGAGTTGCAGCACGCCCTGTCCCCCGGCGCCGAACTGTACCGCCAACTCTCCGGTCTCCTCAGCGACACCGAGGTCAACATGTGCGCCCGACGCTGCGAGGACCTGGTGAAGACCGCCCACTTCCCCGTCCCGCACGGGATGATGCCCGCGGTGCCGTGGCCGGTGTTCTGACTTGCGCCGTGGTTGGGAGGTCCCTACTTCCCCATCGGCGTGACCGTCAGCGAGCGGACCGTGGCGTCCCCACCCCTCGGCGAAGGTGCTCATCCCGCGAGAGGTGGTGTCGGGGAAGATCGTGTCGGTGATCGTCCTGGTCCCGTCCTCCGAGAACACCTCGACCGAGCTGCGGTCCAGGTAGATCTGCAGGGTGACCGTGTCTGTGTACTGCCCGCCGCTGCCACCACCGACCGCCCCGGGGTTCAGGTTCACGCTCAACACCCAGCGGGTGTTGTTCGGGTCGCCGTCGACCGGCACCTCGGAGAGGTCCGGGCACTCCCACACTCCACCGACCGCGTTCGCCGGGCCGAAAATGGACAGGTAGTCCCAGTCCTTCAGGTCGTCGGCGCGGTACAGCAGGACCTCCTGGTCGGTGGCCTCGACGATCGCCATGACCCAGTAGCCCTCTCCGCCGTCACCCTCGTGCCAGAACACCTTGGGGTCCCGGAAGTTCTGCGAACCCCGGTCGAGCACCGGGTTTTCCCTCGTACTTCTCCCAGGTGTAACCGCCGTCGGTGGAGTAGGCCAACGACTGCGCCTGGATCATCGGGGCCGGTGGGTTCAGCACGGTGTTGTTGTTGGTGTAGACCGCAACCAACGGCGGGTTCGTGTCGGCGTCCTGGCCACCGAATCCACTGGTGTTGTCGTGGTCGACGACGATGGACCCGGAGAAGATGTCCTCGACCGGGACCCCCCAACTCGTTGAAGGTCTGCGGGATCGCCACCGGCTGCTCGGTCCAGTCCATCAGGTCGGTACTGGTGGCGTGCCCCCAGGAGATGTTGCCCCAGATCCCGCCGGACGAGCCGGGGGCCGCCGACGAGCCCGGTACCGCGGCCCCCACCAACACTGTGGCCGCCGCAGTCACTGCGACCGTCGCCGCTGCCACTGTTGCACGACTGAGAAAGGCCGCACGGGCGACCGATGATATTTTCACATGAGAAACATTAGCTGCGGCGGCGCAGCAGAACGGCCGGAATGAAGAAGATCAGACCAGCGATCGCCAGACCCGCGCCCGCCAGTGCCGGGTAGGAGTAGTTCATTCCGGCGCTGATCACCAGGCCACCGACGGCAGCGCCGGCACCGTTGGCGATATTGAACGCCGCCTGGTTCATCGCCGAGGCCAGGTTCTGCGCGTCACCGGCGACATCCATGAGTCGGGCCTGCATGTTCACCACGAGAATACCGCCGCCCACCGACAGCAACCCGAAGGACAGGATCGCCATCCACGCCACGGTGCTGGTCGCGAAGAACGTGACCAGCATGACGACCATCATCACGAAGGCGGCGATGACCGACCTGTCTTCGTTGATGTCCGCCAGGCGTCCGCCGATGGCATTACCGATGACCATGCCGATGCCGTAGACCATCAGCACGAACCACATGTACTCCGCAGGGAAGTTGGCTCGCTCGGTCATGGTCCAGGAGATGTAGGTGTAGACGCAGAACATGCCGCCGAAGCCGATGGAACCGGCCAGAAGTGTCAGCACGACCTGCGGATTGATCAGGGCGCCCATCTCGGTGCTGGGCCGGGTGGCCGGCATCAGCGTCATGTGGGGCACCGAGTGCCACAGACCGGCGAGGCACAGCAACCCGATGACCACGACGAGTCCGTAGGCCGCGTTCCAGCCCAGGGTCTGGCCGAGCCACTGGGCGACGGGCACGCCGATTACCGTTGCGGTCGCCAGACCCAGCGAGATCCGGGCCACGGCCTGTCCCCGCTTCCCGGGTTCCGCCATGGATGCGGCAATGAGGTTGGCGATGGCGAAATAGGCCCCGTGCGGGAAGCCCGCGATGAAGCGGGACAGGAGCAGCAGCCCGTAGTTCGAGGTGAAGACGGTGAGCAGGTTACCGAGGACGAAGGCCGCCATGAGGATGATGATCAGCCGACGCCGCGGCACCCTCCCGGTCAGCGTGGTGATCAGCGGGGCACCGACGACCACGCCGAAGGCGTAGGCGGTGACGATGGTTCCGGCCTGGGCCTCGGTGATACCGAAGTCGTCGGCAATGAGGTTCAGCAGACCCATGGAGACGAACTCGGTGGTGCCGATGCCGAACCCGCCGAGCGCCAGGGCGAGCATGGCGATCGGGCGACGGCGGCGTCCCATTTCGGTCTGCCGCGGCACCGGTTTACGGGACATCTTCTGGGGGTGAGCCAGGCGGGTCAGTACGGCTGCGTTCTCGTTGCGTGTCACGGTGTCATGCCTCCTCATGGTGTCATCACGGAGTCGTCACGTCAGGTGCGGATCTCAGTCGCGGGCTGAAACGGCAGTCAATAACAAAGGCCCCGGAGGTGAAAAGTCATGTCCGGGGCACCTGTATCGGTTCAGCAGGTGCTCCATTCTTGACCTCGATGGCACCAGATGCAAGTGGAGGGACACGTCAATTTCCGCTGGTCGCCCGTGATTCTCGACACAGGCGTCCGAATAGTGTGGTCCACCGTGCCGCCCAGGACACCCATGACAGGACGACGTACTGCGAACGCAGTACGTCCAACTCCATGAAATACCGCGTTTGCCCGATTCGGTCGAGATAATAGGGAACCACAATGATCTCATGACTCATTCGAACGATCTCAGCCACCGGCTACGCGAGCCCAGCTCGATGCACGCGTTCAACCGGTATGAGTTGAAATACCTCGTCCCCACCGATCAGATCGAGCCGGTGCGACAGGAACTGACGCAGCGGATGCAGCGCGACCCTCACGCCGGACCCCGTGGTTACGGTGTGTGGAGTGTCTACTACGACACCGACAAGCTGCGGTTCTACTACGAGAAGATCGAGGGTCTGAAGTTCCGCCGCAAGCTCCGGATTCGCCGCTACGGCGACACCGGAGAAGCCACCACCGCTGACACCCCGGTCTCCGTCGAGATCAAGCAGCGGGTCAACCGGGTCACCCAGAAGCGGCGGGTGATGCTGCCCTATGCCAAAGCCCTCGACCTGTGTGACCGACGGGAGCGCGTCGTCCACCCCGGTGCGGACCAGGCCTTCATCGACGAGGTCCTCGACCTCGTGATCCGCCTGGATCTCCAGCCGACCGCGATGACCGGCTACCGCCGGGAGCCCTACGTGGGCGTGGACGCCGACCTCGGTCTGCGCGTCACCCTCGACCACCGAGTCCGGGGACGCGACCGTGACTTCGACCTGCGTGCCGAGACCGAAAACCGCTACATCATCCGCCCCGACCTCGCCGTGATGGAAGTCAAGGTCAATGAGCGTGCCCCCTACTGGGTCACCGACATGGCGGCCCGCAACGACCTTCAGGTCCAGCGGATCTCGAAGTACTGCCAGAGCATCGAAGCCCACGGTCTGGCTCCTCGGTCGGTCTTTCACGCACCGCAGGACCAGTTCGTCCGGCCGTAAACACTTCTGACGATCGGAAGCGGCCACTGACACCCGGTAGTGACCGGTATCCACCGGCGCACCATCCCCAACCATCAACAACCCACTCCCACAGGAGACCTCCCCATGGACCTCGATTTCGGTCTCACCGACCTTTCCGGAACTTTCAGCGTCGCCGACGTCCTGCTGTCGCTCGGACTGTCCTTCGTCACCAGCGTCGTCGTCGCCTGGGTCTACCGTTCGACCCACAAGAACATCAGTTACAGCCAGGGGTACGTCCAGACCCTGGTCATGCTCGGCATGCTGATCTCCCTGATCATGCTCATCGTCGGATCCAACATCGCCCGTGCATTCGCCCTCGTGGGCGCGTTGTCGGTGGTGCGCTTCCGCAACGCCATCAAGGAGACCCGCGACGTCGGCTTCATCTTCCTGGTCATGGGTATCGGCATGGCCTGCGGTACCCGCTTCTACTCCCTGGCGATCATCGCGACCCTCGTGATATGCGCGGTTATCCTGGTGATGCACCGGTTCAACTGGTTCGCTCTGGACGTCCAACGCCAGGTGGTCAAGCTACAGGTCCCGGCCGACGGCGAGGACTACAGCGACTACATCGACGACATCCTGATCCGCCACACCACCGAGTACGAGCTGATCAGCACCGAGAGCGTCCGTGGCGGCTCGCTGACCGAGTACAGCTACACCGCCCGCCTGAAGAAGGGCTCGACCTCGGCCGATCTCGTCAACGACCTGCGCACGGTGAATGCGGGACAGAAGGCGACCGTCCTCACCGGCTACGACCAGACGGACATGTGACATGACCTCCCCCAATTCCCGCACACCGCTCCACCACCGGCTGCCGGTGCGCCTGCGCCACCACTGGAAACTGCTTGCAGTGATCGTCACAGTGGCGCTGGCTACGGCGCTGGTCTTCGGGGCTAGCATGGTGCGCCCGCACATCACCTCGGACCTGGTGTCGGAGACGGTGATCACCAACAACATCGAGGGTGACACCGACCTGTTCGACGACAGCGAGCACACGATCGACATCAGCTTCAACCAGGACGAGTACGAGGAGATGATCAAGACTTTCCAGGATGACGGTAGGAAGGAGTTCATCCGGGCAGACATCACGATCGACGGGACGTTGATCGAGAACGTCGGTCTCCGGCTGAAGGGCAACTCGACCCTGATGACCCTGCGGTCGGACGGTCAGGGACCGGACGGCGAAGGCGGTGGCCCCGGTGGGCCCGGCGGTGGCGGAGGCGGCGGCATGACCCAGCTCGACGAGAGCGCGCCAGAAGAACTCCCCTGGCTCATCAGTTTCGATGAGTTCGAGGAAGGGCGCGCCTTCGAGGGACGCACCGAGATCGCCCTGCGTCCTGCGGCAAGTGGTTCGGATGTCGCCCTCAACGAGGCTCTCGCACTGTCGCTGACCGAGGAGAGCGGACAGGATACCCAGCAGTTCAGCTTCTCCACTGTCACAGTCAACGGTGAGGATTCCGCTTCCCGCCTGGTGCTGGACTCCCCGGATGCACTGTGGGCCGATGACCTGGGCGACGGCGTGCTCTACAAGGGCCGCGCCAGCGGTTCGCTCGACTACCTCGGCGACGACCCGACGGACTACGAGGAGGCCTTCAACCAGATCAACGGCGAAGGCGCCTATGACCTGCAGCCGGTGATGACCTTCCTCGACGTCGTCAACAACTCCTCCGACGAGGAGTTCGCCGAGCAGCTCGAGGACTATCTCGACACGGAGTCCTTCGCCAAGTACCTGGCGACCCAGGAGCTCATCTCCAACAACGATGCGATGGACGGCCCAGGCAACAACTACTACCTCTGGTACGACACGGAGGAGGAGCAGTTCACGGTGCTGTCCTGGGACCTGAACATGGCCCTGTCCGGAATGGGCGGTGGCATGGGAGTCGGCATGGGGCCCGGTATGGGCGACACGACCGAGGGCGAGGCGACCGAAGGCGAAACCGCTGAAGGCGAAACAGCCGAAGGCGCCATGCCGGTAGGTGAAATGCCCGAAGGCGCCATGTCTCAGGGCGAGATGCCCCAAGGCGAGATTCCCGAAGGTGACCCCGGTGGAGACGGCGACGAGGAAGGTGACCCCGGTGGAGACGGAGGCAGCCGCGGCAGCGGCAGCGGCAGCGGTGTCCTCAAGGAGCGCTTCCTCGACAACGAGGAGTTCTACGCGATGTACGAGGAGGCCTACTCCGAGCTGTACGACCAGCTCATCGCCAGCGGCTACGCGGAGTCGACTCTCGGGGAGCTCACCGAACGCGCCGAGTCCATCGGCGACGAGGGTGCGACCACTCTGTCAGAGTCCCTGCGCTCGACAATCACCTCGATCGTGGCGGAGGCACCCCAGCCCAGCTCCGGAATGGGTGGTGGTCCGGGCCGTCGCGAAACCCAGACCGGAAAAGGCGACGATGAATAGTCCCCCCCCTAGCTCCGGCTAGGTCCGTTCAGCCCCACACCGGAAGCCGGTCCCGCACGACACCGACCAGTTCATGGGCTTCGGCGACGGTTCCGGCGGCACGGAACCACGCCACTCAACCAGCTTCTGCTGCGCCTCGCGAACGGTACACAACCACGGACCTCAGCAGGACGACCAGGATGACCAGTGCACACCCGACAATCAGGTACATTCCGATCACGCCGACATAACCCTCGGCAACCCGGTGGGGGTCGATGACACCGTACGGGAACCACCACGGTTCGTCCGAGAACGGCGCGTCCACCAGCGGGCCACGCACCTGGGTGTACACCGCCCATACCGCCGGGAGAACCAGCGCCGACGCGACGATCCTGCCTCGGGAGGCGATGTGTGCCCCATGCCGCGACTCCCACAGGTCCACCAGCATCACCGCCGGAACCACGGCGTGCAGCACCAGGTTCGTCCACCAAGCGACACTGCCCACCGGATCAGTGAGTCCACCGAGCAGAGTGAAGTAGCCGACGCCGGCGACCAGCGTGTAGGCCGCCGCACTGATCCGTATCGTCCCCGACCGGACGAGCAGAGCGATGACCGCCATCACCGCCGACAGGGTGGTGAAGAAACTGAACCAGTTGATCACGGCGGTGGTCACCGCCGTCCCATCCAGCCCGGCGTCCTGCGCGACACCGATCGTGTCGGCGAGTTGCAGCACCAGGGTGACAATGATGCCCACCGCGGCGACGGTGCGTGGCCAGGTAGTCGCTGGGGTCATCCCTCGATTATCCCTGCAGCAACTCGGTGGTGCCGTTGACCAGCAGGGTCACCGCACCGGCGAAGGCCAGGAGGGTGGCGAGCTTACGCATGCCGTCACTGGACATCCTCCCGTTGAGCTTGTCCCCGAAGTAAGCACCGATAAAGATCGCGGCGAGGGCCACGATCCAGATCCACCCGGGCAGCCCACCCATGTCCAGGTTGCCGATGAGGATTATCTTCAGCAGGAAGGACAGGGTGTTCGCCACCAGGATCACCGGGTGCAGGGTCGCGACGAAGTCCCGGTAGTCCCATCCGGTGATCCGGGCGTAGACAGTGAAGGCCGGGGCGGCGATACCGACGACGGTGCTCATGAAGCCGCCGGCTGCACCGGCAATGACCATCGGTACCCGGGCGTTCTCGCTGAGCTGCATGCGGTCGGTCTTGATCATCGTCGCGCTCAGCGCCAGCAGCACCAGCGCGCCGAGGGTGACCATCAGCCATGGACCGTCGATCGCCATGACCACGAAGACCGCCGGCAATGAGCCGATGAGCAAGCCGCCGGTGAGGAAGAAGAACCGTCGCCAGTCGGTACGGTCACGCACGGACCAGGCGTTGTTCGCGGCGTTGACCACGGACAGGCCGTTGACCACGGTGACGCCGGCGGCGGGCCCGAGGACGACGGACAGGACCGGTCCGGCGACGAGGCCGAGGCCCATTCCGGTAATGCGCTGGAGGACCGCCCCGATGAAGACGGCCGCCAGCAGGATGATCGTGATGGTAAGCACGAAGGTCCACCTTAGGCCTGCATGTACGTGGTGGAAACTTCACCCCCCCCGGTCATCATGGTGCCCCCAGTCGGACTCGAACCGACACTGCGCGGATTTTAAGTCCGCTGCCTCTGCCAATTGGGCTATAGGGGCGATGCCGCGGTCGCGCCGTGACCGTCAGCTTCGGTCGTCACCCGTGGTTGCGGGCGATGACCTCTGCGAGCATCCCGTCAAGGATATCTTTCTCGCTGATGGTGATCGACGACAGCCCCTCTGCCAGGAACCGGGTGGCGAAGGCGTCGATCACCAGTGCCCCACCGCCAATCACATCGGCGCGACCCGGGTGCATCGGGGCATGTGCCCGACGTTCCTCGACCGTCTCGCCGAGCAGCCCCAGTGCGGTGTCGCGGAACTCCCCCAGGTCCAGCTGCGCCATGTGGGTCGCCTCGGGACGGTAGTCGGTCAGCCCCAGCTGGATCGCCGCGACGGTGGTCACCGTTCCGGCGACACCGACCACGCGGTCGACCGAGGACAGGTCCACCTTCTCGTCGACCACGGTCATCAGCTCCGCGACATAGCTGCGGGCCTCGGCGATCTCGGCGTCCGTCGGCGGCACCGACTGCAGGTAGCGCTCGGTGAGCCGCACACACCCCATGTCCGCCGAGTACACCCGACCGTCGAGGATCCCGGACTTCCCGGGCTCGGTGGTACCGACGACGAACTCGGTGGAGCCGCCACCCAGGTCGATCACACAGGTCTGCCCGGAGGTGGCAGGACCGGACTCGCTGGCCTCGCCGGTGGCGTCAGCAAGGTCGGCCACGGCCCCGGCGAAGGACAATTCTGCCTCGCGCTGACCGGTCACAACCTCGGCCTGGGCCCCCAGGGCGACCCTGCCGAGGTGTCGACCGGTGATCGCGAAGAACTCCTCCCGGTTCGCTGCATCGCGGGTCGCCGAGGTCGCTCCCATCATCACGTCGGAGACGCCGTGGCGGACCATCCGGTCGGCGTAGATCGCCAGGGCGTCGTCCACCCGCTCCAGGGCGGCGTCGGCGAAGCGGCCGGTGGCATCGACCCCCTGGCCGAGCCGGACGATGATGTTGTCGCGGTTGATCTCCCGGGTCGCTCCCGACTCATCCACCTCGGTGATCAGCAGGCGGATCGAGTTGGTCCCGCAGTCAATCGACGCATAGGTTGCGGTACTCACTGGTCCTCCTCGTACAGCATCTCGTCCACCGCACCGTGGTCCTCGAAGGCCTCGGCGATGGAGGTCCCGAGCTGCTCCGGGGTCGGCCAGTCCGCCGGGATGGCGGTACCGGAGAGCTTCGGCATGTGCGCGGCGGCCAGGGCGACTGCCTCGGTGCCGAGCCGTACCCGGTCCGGGCCCTCGGCCAGCGCGTAGGCGATCAACACGTGCAGGCACTTCACCCGGTCGGGCATGCCGCCGCCAGAGAAGTCGGTACCCAGTGACTCGATCGCGTTGCGCTCGGCGAGGTAGTGCTCGTGGGCTGCCTTGTAGTCGGCGGCCAGGTCTTCGTCGGTGGCCAGCCGTGCCTGCATGGTGCGCATGACCCCGGCGACCTCCAGGCGGGACGCCTCGGCGGTCAGCCGCGGGTCGGTGAGGTAGTACAGCGTGGGGAACGGCGTGCCGTCCGGCAGCTTCGGGGCGGTCTTCACCACGGCGGGCTGACCGTCTGGAGTGCGGTAGGACACCTCCAGGGCACCGCGAATCTGGCGTCCGAGCTGCTTGGACATGATCTCGTTGTCGGCCTGGCTGACGGCCATCACTGTGCTCCCTGTTGTTGCTGCTGTTGTTGGTCCTGCAGCTCACGCTGCACCTCGGGATCGCCCTCCTGGGCGGGTTCCTCCGGCTGGTTCGGGTCGATAGGCAGGTTGGATGACTCGCCGCCACCGCCGGTGTCGGAGTCGGTGTCGCCGTCTCCGCCGGCACCGTTCCCGGAGTCGCTGTCCGGCGGTGTGGCCACCGAGCCCCAGAGTTGGGTGTACCACGGGTCCGGATCGCCCTCGGTCTCCTCGGCACCGGTTCCTCCGGGGGCAGACGGGTTGATCCGCGGATCCATCAGGCGGAACGCCGACTCCCCCGGTTCAACGACGCCTAAGCGGGTACGTGCCTGTTCCCGGATGTAGGCCTCGCTCTGGTAGCGGTCCAGCTCGGCCTCGAGGCGGTCGCGTTCCTCCTGCTGTGCCTCGATCTCGGCGTGGATCTCAGCCAGCTCCGCCTCCTGCTGGAAGTAGTTCCGCAGCGGGGTGGCGACCGACAGAGCCACGAACACGACGACCAGCAGAACCGCCAGAGCAACGATCGGATTCATCTTCTTCGGCAGGGCGACGAACGTCCGGGCGAGTTGCCTCGGAGCCTGACGGACCTGCCGGTTCCGGCGGTCACGCTGCTCGACCGACCGGGGACGCGGCAGGCCGACCTGACGGCCGTCCTGCCGGTCGCCCTGCGCCTCCTGTCGATCCCTCGTTCCCATGAGCGACGATACTAGCCGGTGGAGTCGGTACTACTTGGCAGTGAACCGCGGGAAGGCGGAGGCACCGGCGTAGACCGCGGCACCCTCCAGGTAGCTCTCGATGCGCAGCAGCTGGTTGTACTTCGCCACGCGCTCGGAACGGGCTGGCGCACCGGTCTTGATCTGGCCGCAGTTCAGGGCGACGGCCAGGTCGGCGATGGTGGTGTCCTCCGTCTCACCGGAACGGTGGGACATCATGGACTTGTAGCCGCTGTTGTGTGCCAGGGCGACGGCGTCGAAGGTCTCGGTGAGGGTACCGATCTGGTTGACCTTGACCAGCAGGGCGTTGGCGACATCCTCGTTGATGCCGCGGCGCAGGCGCTCCGGGTTGGTGACGAACAGGTCGTCGCCGACGAGCTGGACCTTGTCGCCGATCTCGGCGGTGAGCTTGGCCCAGCCCTCCCAGTCGTCCTCGTGCAGCGGGTCCTCGATGGAGACCAGGGCGTACTCCTCGACGAGCTCGCCGTAGACCGCGGCCATCTCCTCGGCGGTGCGCTTGCCACCCTCGAAGTTGTAGGCGCCGTCCTCGTAGAACTCGGAGGCGGCGACGTCCAGTGCCAGGGCGACATCGGTACCCAGGGAGTAGCCGGCGGCGGTGATGGCCTCGTCGATGAGGTCCAGGGCGGCACGGGTGGAGTCGACGGACGGGGCGAAGCCACCCTCGTCGCCGAGGCCGGTGGACAGCCCCTTGTCCTTGAGGACCTTCTTCAGGGAGTGGTAGACCTCGGCACCGATGCGCAGCGCATCGCTGAAGGTCTCCGCACCGATCGGGGCGATCATGAACTCCTGGACGTCCACACCGGAGTCGGCGTGGGCGCCACCGTTGAGAATGTTCATCATCGGAACCGGCAGGACGTGACCGTTGGGGCCACCGACGTAACGGAACAGCTGCAGGCCGGCGGAGTCGGCGGCGGCGCGGGCCACGGCCATGGAGACACCGAGGATGGCGTTGGCGCCGAGACGGGCCTTGTTGGGGGTGCCGTCCAGCTCGATCATGGCCTGGTCCACCAGGCGCTGGTCGTCGGCCTCGAGACCGGCGAGGGCCTCGTCGATCTCCTCGATGACGTTCTTCACTGCCCCCAGGACGCCCTTGCCGAGGTAGCGGTCGCCACCGTCGCGCAATTCGTGGGCCTCGTGGACACCGGTGGATGCGCCGGACGGAACGGCGGCGCGGCCCACGGAGCCGTCGTCCAGGCCGACCTCGACCTCGACGGTGGGGTTGCCGCGGGAGTCCAGGATCTCGCGGGCGATGATCTGCATGATTTCGGCCATTGCTTCGTCAGCCTCCTCGGCTGTGTTGGTGGAGTAGGTGGACCTCGGTGGACGTCAAAAGGTCCTCGAACGCGTTTCCCCCCTATTCTGCCTTATCCACCCGACCGCTGGTGTCGAGACCACCCTGACTACCCCACCGTTACCCCGCAGCTACCCTGCCGACTGCCCGAGCGCGTAGTTGGCCGCGGCATCGCGCACGTCGATCATGTACTGCTCGGAGTGGTTGTAGCTGTACAGTGCCTCACTCCACCCTTCCGGGGTGGACAGGTCGCGCTCGGTGTCATTGCTGGTGCACAACAACCGGGCGGCCGCGGCCGCGGCATCAGCGACGTCGTGCGGGTCCCCACCGGCACCGTAGAGCCGCCAGGAGTCGGGCAGGAACTGCATCGGCCCGACTGCCCGGTCGAACTCGGTGTCCCCGTCGATCTCACCTCCGTCGGTGTCGGGGATCCGCATGAAGTCGCCGGTGCCGTCCAAGCGGGGGCCGATGATCGGGTCACCGTTGGCCCCACCACCGTAAGCGCCGTGGCGGGACTCGATGTAGCCGATCCCTGCCAGGGTGTTCCAGGTGACCCGGCAGTTCGGCATCTCCTGGGCGGCGTTCGCCGCTCCGGCGGCGTACCCGGCGAGGTATTCCTCGGGGATCGACGTCTGTGCCGACACCGCCGGCACGTCGTGGACGCGCGCGGCCGCCGCCGGGGGCACGTTGTCGGGCACCGGGACGCGTTCGACGGGGTCCTCCCGTCCGTCGTTGACCATGAAGACACCGACGAGGACGACAACGAGCAGGACCGTCACCACCAGCCCCAGCAACCGTGCACAACCCCCGCCTGCGCTGGGTCGACTGCCTGACCGCCCTTCAACCGGCCGGCCGTTGCCATCGGTCACGCGCGCGCCTCACCCTGCGCAGCGTCCTGCTCGTCCTGCGCCTCCTGCGGCTCCTGCGGCTCCTGCTCGCCCTGCTCATCCTCCGCCTGGCAGAGGATGCCGGCCAGTGACCCCACCGACACCTGCACCTCCCGACCGTTGACGACGAGCACCGCCATGTCCGGGTAGGGACGGTCGGCGACGTCCACGTGGGTCCCCGGGGCGATCCCGTTGTCCTCCAGGTAGCGCAGCAAGGCCGGGTCACGGTCACTGATCCGGTCGACAAGGACCCGCTGACCCGGGTCAACCTCGGCCAGCGGGACGGTCTGCGGAACGGCGACCTGTCCGGAGGCGTCCGGAATCGGATCCCCGTGGGGGTCACGGGTGGGGAACCCCATGACCGCGTCGATCCGGGCGATGAAGGTGTCGGAGACCGCGTGTTCCAGGATCTCGGCCTCGTCGTGGACCTCGTCGACCCCGTAGTCGAGCTCACGCAGCAGGTAGGTCTCGATGAGCCGGTGCCGGCGGACCATCTGCAGGGCAAAGGCCAACCCGCTGTCGCTCAGGGTGATGTCACCGTACGGCGCATGGTGGACCAGCCCGTCGGCGGCGAGCTTCTTGACCGCTTCGGACGCGGTGGACCGGCGTTGCCCCAGTTCTTCGGCGAGATCAGAGAGGGATGCCCCACCCTGGCCCCAGTCCTGCAGATCATAGATTTTCTTGAGGTAGTCCTGCGACCGGTCGGGGAGATCGGAGACATGCATGCAGGTGAGTGTACCCGAACGCGCCCCCGGAACAGCAGTACCGGTTGGCTGTTCAATACGAGAACGGCTAGAGTTCAAGTTATTGAACTTTGATGTATCTACAAGGAGAACTGATCTCGACCATGAAGCACCGCTCCCTGCTCCGCCCGCTGGCCGCAACTGTCGCCGCAACCACCGCCGCATCGCTGGTCGCCTGCTCTGATGACGGGGGCGGCTCCGGCTCAGGCAGCGCGGACGTGCTGGCCACGTTCACCATCGTCGCCGACATCGCCCAGGAGGTCGCCGGTGAGCACCTCACCGTGGAGTCACTGACCCGCCCGGGCGCGGAGGTCCACGGCTACGACCCCACCCCCGGCGACATCCGCTCCGCCGTCGACGCCGAGATCATCCTCAGCAACGGCCTGGGCCTCGAGGACTGGATCGAGAAGCTCACCGCCGACTCCGATGCCACCCGCATGACCGTCACCGAGGGCATCGAGCCCATCCCCATCGAGGGATCGGACGCCCCGAACCCGCACGCGTGGATGAGCCCGCACCTGGTCAAGACCTACGTCGACAACATCGTCGAGGCCTTCTCCGACCACTCCCCCGAGAACGCCGATGACTTCCGGGACAACGCCGAGGACTACAAGGCGGAGCTCGACGACGTCCAGCAGACCCTGGAGGACGGACTATCCCACCTCCCGGAGAACCAACGGGCCCTGCAGACCTGCGAAGGCGCCTTCAGCTACCTCACCCGTGACGCCGGGCTGACCGAAAGCTACATCTGGGCGGTGAACTCCGACGAGGAGATCACTCCGTCGCAGATCCGTAGGGCCGCCTCCTTCGTCAACGACAACGACGTCCCGGCCGTCTTCTGCGAATCCACCGTGGACCCCGGTCCCAAGGAGCAGCTCATCCGGGACACCGGGGCTGCCGACGGCGGCACCCTCTACGTCGACTCCCTCACCGACGCTGACGGCGAGGCGCCGACCTACCTGGACCTGATCCGCCACGACACCGACACCATCGTCGCCGGGTTGGGGGGTCGGTAGTGAGTCTCGAAGTCCGGGACGTGACTGTGGACTACGGCTCAGTTCGCGCCCTGCAGAACGTCTCCCTGAGCCTGGCGGACGGCCAGATCCACGGGCTCATCGGCATGAACGGGTCCGGCAAGTCCACCCTGTTCAACACCATCGCCGGATTGATCCGTCCGACCACCGGCACCGTCAACAGCGCCACACGACACAAGCCCGGCAGCGTCGCCTACGTCCCCCAGTCCGAGAAAGTCGACTGGACCTTCCCGATCAGCGTGCGTGACGTGGTACTGACCGGACGGTACGGACACATGGGGCTGCTGAAGCGTCCCCGCACCACCGACCGGGACGCCGTCGCCGATGCACTGGAGCGCACCGACCTCACCGAGCTCGCCGACCGACAGATCGGCCAGCTCTCCGGTGGGCAGAAGAAGCGCACCTTCGTCGCGCGCGGCCTGGCGCAGGACGCCGACACCATCCTGCTGGACGAGCCCTTCGCCGGCGTGGACACCGTCAGTCAAGCCACCATTTCCGAACTGCTGCGTTCACTGGCCGACGACGGTCGCTGCGTCCTGATCTCCACCCACGACCTGGCGTCGGTGCCGCAGCTGTGCGACACGGTGACCATGCTGCAACGGAGGGTCATCGCCCACGGCGTGCCCGAGGAGGTCATGACCACCGAGAACCTGATGGCCACCTTCAGTCACCCTGGTACGCCGGCGGACACCACCGGCATGGAGGAAGATACTGGAGGAAGCGAAGGAACGGAGGACGCGGACTGATGGACTTCTCATGGATCATCGAACCACTGAGCTACGGCTTCATCCAGCGCGCGCTGCTGGTCGCCACCGTCACCGCCGTCATCGCCGGACTGCTGTCCTGCTGGCTGGTGCTGATCGGCTGGTCCCTGATGGGCGACGCCGTCTCCCACGCCGTCCTGCCCGGAGTGGTCATCTCCTACATCATCGGTTGGCCCTTCGCCATAGGAGCATTGGTCGCCGCACTGGTGGCGGTGGGACTGGTGGGCACCATCGGCCAACGCACCACCTTGAAAGGTGACACCGCCATCGGGGTGATCTTCACCGCCTTGTTCGCCCTCGGCCTGGTCCTGGTCTCGGTGACCCCGGCCGGGACGAATCTGCAGGAGATCTTGTTCGGCAGCATCCTGGGCATCTCGCAGGACTCCCTGAAGCAGGTGCTGATCTTCGGCGCACTGGCGCTGGTCCTGATGCTGGTCATGCGCCGGAACATCACCGCCTGGGCTTTCGACCCTGACCACGCCCGCATGGCCGGGATGCACACCGGGGTGATCCGCTGGTCGGTGATGATCAGTCTCGCACTGGTCGTCGTCGCCGCCATGCAGGCGGTCGGTGTGATTCTCGTCGTCGCACTGCTGATCACCCCTGGTGCGACCGCGTACCTGCTGACCCGCCGGATCAACCGGATGATGCTCATCGCCCCGGCCGTGGCGTGGTTCAGCTCGGTCGCCGGCATCTGGCTGAGCTTCTACCTGGACATCTCCGCCGGTGGCTCCATCGTGCTGGTGCAGGCCGGGGTGTTCACCCTGGTCTACCTCTTCGGCCCCCGCGAGGGCCTGATCACCACCACAGTGGCCAGGCTACGCGCCCCAGCGGTCAGCTGAGTCCTCTGCGGAGTTTTCCCCGGTATCTTCTGCGCCGTCTTCTGCGGCATCGGCACCGTTGTCCCCGGCATCATCGGTGCCGGACGCGCTGTCGTCGCTGTCACTCTCACTATCGGTGCCGAAGCGGAACTCCAGTTCCCGGCGGAACGCCTCTACCGCCCCGAACAGACGGTTGTCCGCGTCGCCGACGGTGTCGAGTTCCAGCCCCACCATCGGGAAGCGGATATCGGTGGGGATGTCGGCGTCGTGCAGGCCGTTCTCCCGTGCCAGTGCGATGACCTCTTCCGCCGCCCCCAGTGCCGACCAGCCGGTCGGCGGGGTCTGCGCAGGCTGCGTGCCAGTCGCGCCAGTCGTGCCGGTCGTTCCAGTTACGCCGGTCGCGCCAGCCACAGCAGCATCCACCGGTGCCGCGGCCGTCTCTCCAGATGCCTCGCCCGGTGCGGCGGAAGCAACCTCCTTGTACGGCTCCTTCCCCTCGGCCACCCGCCCCTCGGCCCACAGTCGCTCCTGCTCGTCGATGCCGACCGGACGCTCCACGTCTTCGAACAGGTAGGGCGCCCGGGACCGCATCTTCGCCACGAACGCACCGGCGACATGGCCGATGTCGAAGGAACCGCGCCGGTTGGCGATCTCCGCATGGAACAGCACCTGCAGCAGGATGTCCGAAAGCTCCTTGCACAGCTCCTGCTGGTCGATCTCCTCCTCGGTCTCCGCCGCGGCGATGACCTCGGCGAGTTCCTCGGTCTCCTCCCGCAGATAGGCCAGCAGACTGGTGTGGGTCTGCGCCTGCTCCCAGGCCCCCTGACGCAGTGCGCGGGTCATCACCGCCACAGCGTCCTCCATCTCGTCGGTCACCGAGGAGGGAACCTCGGTCCGGGAGGTGCGCCGCACCCCCGCCACAGCGGCGGTGTGCTCGTCGGTGCCGACGATCTCCCCGTCGACGATTCCCCCACCGGAGTAGTCCACTCCAGCGGCGTCAGCGTCGTCACCGTCGTCGCTGTCCGCACCGCCGGCACGGTCAGCACCGCCGGCACCACTGTGGCCGGACGCGGCCTCCAGCTCCCGGTCGGGGTCCAGGTGCACCAGCAGGCTCGGGGCCTTGATCAGCTCCTCCCCCTTGTCCAGGCGTTCGACAACGGCCTCGTTGTCGAGGTCGGTGGTCACCACTACCTCGGCATTGTCGAGGGTGTGTCCCCCGAGGTCGGCGATGACCCATCGGATGCGGACCGGCACCTCTTCGGTGTAGCAGACATCATCACCGAGCAGCGGCACCGCCTCCACCGGCAGCATAGCGGGAAACCTGGGATCCAGTAGCACGACTGACATGCCGGTCATTGTACCGGTTCACAGTCAGTTCACAGCGGGTTACCTCTCCGCGAGTCCTGCGGTCGTCCCGATCACGTCCCGGCGCGGCACCCCGGCGAGGTCGGTCAACACATTGGCGCACCACTGCACCAGGTCCAGGTCGCGCAGTGCGACCGCCCGCATCCCGGAGCCTTCCTTGGGCACGGGCACCAGCACCGTCTTCGGTGTCGGACGGTACATCGCCGCGGGGAACAGCCGCTTGAGCCGCACCACCCCGGACTCCGGCAGGGTGATCGGCGAGAAGGTGATCTTCGCCCCGGTCTGGATCACCTCGGAGACGTTCAGGTCCCGGCAGACCATCCGCAGTCGGGCAACCACCGCCAGGCGGGAGACCTCCTCGGGGATCTCACCGTAGCGGTCCCGCAGCTCATCGAGGACGCTGTCGACGGCATCATCGTCGCCTGCTTCGGCCAGCTTCCGGTAGGCCTCCAGGCGCAGACGTTCGCTGGCGATGTAGGTCACCGGGATGTGCGCGTCGATCGGCAGGTCGATCCGGAACTCCCGACGCTCGGCGGTGTCGGCACCGTCCACGGTCTCCCCGTCCGCCATCGCACGGAACGCCTCCACGGCCTCCCCGACCAGGCGGACGTACAGGTCGAAACCGACCCCGGCGATATGACCGGACTGTTCGGCGCCGAGCACGTTGCCGGCGCCGCGCATCTCCAGGTCCTTCATCGCCACCGCCATGCCGGCACCCAGGTCGTTGTTCTGGGCGATGGTGGTCAGCCGGTCATAGGAGGTCTCCGTCAGCGTTACACCCTTGGGGTACAGGAAGTAGGCGTAGGCGCGTTCGCGGGAGCGCCCCACCCGGCCGCGCAGCTGGTGCAGCTGGGACAGGCCCATGTGGTGGGCGTTCTCCACGATCAGGGTGTTGGCGTTGGCCATGTCCAGACCGGTCTCCACGATGGTGGTGCACACCAGCACATCGAACTCGCGGTCCCAGAAGCCCTGCACCGTGGTCTCCAGCTGCTCCTCACTCATCTGGCCGTGGGCGACGACCACCCGGGCCTCCGGGACGAGCTGCCGGATGTTCGCCGCTGCGTCCTCGATGGTCTTCACCTTGTTGTGGACGTAGAACACCTGCCCGTCCCGGAGCAGTTCGCGCCGGATCGCCGCGGCGACGTGCTTGTCTTCCTGGGTGCCGACGTAGGTCAACACCGGGTGCCGGTCCTGCGGCGGGGTAAGGATGGTCGACATCTCCCGGATCCCGGCCATGGACATCTCCAGGGTGCGCGGAATCGGTGTCGCGGACATGGTCAGCACGTCGACGTGGGTGCGCAGCGACTTGATGTGTTCCTTGTGCTCCACACCGAACCGCTGCTCCTCGTCGACGACGATCAGCCCGAGGTTCTTCCACTGCACACCGGTGGCCAGCAGGCGGTGGGTGCCGATGACGATGTCCACCGTGCCCTCGGCCATGCCCTTCAGCGTCTCCTTCGACTCCGCCGGGGAGGTGAAGCGTGACAGTTCCCGCACCTCGGTCGGGAAGTCCTGCATCCGGTCGACGAAGGTGCGGTAGTGCTGCTGGGCCAGCAGGGTCGTCGGCACCAGCACCGCGACCTGCTTGCCGGACTGCACCGCCTTGAAGGCGGCGCGGACCGCGACCTCGGTCTTGCCGTAGCCGACGTCACCGACGATGACCCGGTCCATCGGCACCGGCTTCTCCATGTCGGCCTTGACGGCCTCGATCGCGTTGAACTGGTCCTCGGTCTCGGTGAAGGGGAATGCCTCCTCCATCTGCCGCTGCCACGGGGTGTCCGGGTCGAAGGCGTAGCCGGGGGCGGACTGGCGGGCGGCGTAGAGCTGCACCAGTTCCCCTGCGATCTCGCGGACGGCACCGCGGGCCTTCTTCTTGGTGTTCTTCCAGTCCGAGCCGCCCATCTTCGACAGCGCCGGTTTCTCCCCACCGACATAGCGGGACAGCAGGTCCAGCTGGTCCATCGGGACGTACAGCTGGTCGCCGGGGCCGCCGCGTTTGGACGGGGCGTACTCCAGCACCAGGTACTCCCGGCGCGAGGCATCCTCACCACGACCGATGGTCCGCTCGGTCATCTTCACGAACTTGCCGATGCCGTGCTGGTCGTGGACGACCAGGTCGCCGGCTTCCAGGGCCAGCGGATCAACCCGGTTGCGCTTCTTGGCGGCCTTGCGTTTGCCGGTCGCCGAGGCCTCCACCCGGTTGCCGGTAACGTCCGTTTCGGTGATCAACAGGACGTCACGGGTGTCCAGTCCGCCGTGGGCGACGGCCTGGTAGATGCTCACCGTCCCGGCGGCGGGACGTTCGTCCGGCGTGTGCTTCGAGCGCCGCATCCGGCCCTGTCCGGTGATCCCGTCGAGGTCGACGCCCACGGCTTCGGCGGCGATGCCGGCCTCGCGGAAACGCCGCAGCATTCTGGCCACGATCGCCGGGGACGGGGCGGCGTAGGCCACCCGGCCACCCGCTTCGACCCGTGCACGCACCGTGGACATCATGTGACCGATGGCCTCCAGGTCACCGTGCGGGGCGGGTGCCAGGTCGAAGTCGAGCAGCAGCGGCTCATCAGACTCGTCGTCGTCCACGATGTCGTAGTCGGCGATGCCGGTCGGCGAGACCGTCCACCACGGCCGGCCCAGGGCGTCCTGCGTCGCCGCCAGCGAGGCCAGGCTGCGGTAGCCCGCCCGGTCGACCTGTTCCTCCTGTGCCCCGCCGGCACCATCTTCTGCCCGCGCACTGTTCGCCGCGATAGCAGCCACGTCCACCGGTGCCGCCGCGCCCATCGCCGCGACCTCCCAGCCGGCCGCGAGGAACTCACGCCCGGTGGCCACCAGATCCTCGGCACGACGCTGCACCGCCGCCGGGGTGAGCACCACGGTGTGGGCGCCGGCAGGCATCAGCTCCGGCAGGGTCTGCATCGGCCCGTCGTAGAGCACCGGGATCAGTGACTCCATACCCTGCACCGGGGTGTGCTGGCTGATCTTGTCGAAGACCTCCGCCAGCTCCGGGTTGCCGGCGTTCTCCCGGGCCAGCCGCCCGGCGCGCTCGGCCACCTCATCGGTGATCAGCAGCTCGCGGACCGGGTGCACCAGCACCTCACCGGGCACCGCCGCGGGGATGGTGCGCTGGTCACCGACCGAGAACACCCGGACCTCGCTGATCTCGTCGCCCCAGAAGTCCACACGCACCGGCATCTCCGCGGTCGCAGGGAAGATGTCGAGCAGCCCGCCACGGGTGGCGAACTCGCCCCGCCGACCGACCACGTCGGAATGGGTGTAGCCGAACTGCACCAGGCGTTCCTGCAGTTCACCGAAGTCGACCTCGGCCCCCTCGACGAGGCGCACCGGTTCGACGTCGCCGATGCCGGCCATCACCGGCTGCACCACCGAGCGGGTCGGCGCCACCAGTACCTTCACCTCGCCGTGGGCCAGCCGGTACAGCGCGGCCCGACGCTGGGAGACGGTCTCCACACCCGGCGACAGCCTCTCATGCGGCAGCGTCTCCCACGACGGCATCAGGGCCACGACGTCCCCCAGCATCGCGGTCAGTTCCGCAGTGAGGTCCTCGGCCTGACGTCCGGTCGCGGTGACCACCAGCACCGGGGCTTTGCGTGCCAGCGTCGCCACGGCGAACGGCCAGGCCGCGTCGGGCCCCTGGACATGCAGGCGGGACTCCCCCACGTGCGTCAGAAATCCGACGAGTTTCGGGTCGGATGCGACGGTGTCGAGGACGCCGGACAGGGGTGCAGGGCTCGTGACGCTCATGGGTACCCATCGTAGTGGGACACCCGGACAGGAAACCGTCCGGCCGTGCGGTAGAGTAACGCGCAGTCCCCCATGGTGTAATCGGCAACACTGCGGTTTTTGGTACCGTCATTCCAGGTTCGAGTCCTGGTGGGGGAGCTTTTTCATCACCGCACCCCGCAGGTGTGCCCCCAACACTTCTTCTTCGCGACTCCCCGTACGGGTCGACGTCCGAAAGACGCGCACGACACCACACCACCGGGGAGGATTCCTCAGTATCCTCCCCGAGACCCCTTGAAGATGCTACTTACTTTATCGTCGTGGAGGGTTCGAGCCTCGACTGGTCCTCGATGACGGAACTGTCTACGGATACGGTTCCCGGGGAAGCGGCGACGACGAAGATCAGGTCGCAGCATCCATGAAGATCGGCGACGATGAAGCACTCGTGGAAGATGGGCTGCTTCCCTTCCACGTGGATGGCGACGGCCGGGGTTGGTTCGCCACATCCGTGGACACCGATGAAGGCACCGAGACCTACGTTGTCGTTGCCGATCCCGCGGATGGACAGTGACGAGGACCGACACCCTCATGACCACGATGGAACCGTGGGGTCTCCACCAGTGGCAGGAAGCAGCACTAGACTGTTCGACATTCGTGTGCGCTAGAGCAAGCCAGCAGTAAAGGAAACCGCCCATCGTGACTGAAAAGAACACACCCGTCGCCGTCGTCGTACTCGCCGCCGGGGCAGGCACCCGGATGAAGTCGGCAACGCAGAAGACCCTGCACTCCATCGGCGGCAGGACATTGCTCGCCCACAGCCTGCATGCCGCCGACTCCGTCGCCCCGGACCGCATCGTCGCCGTCATCGGCCACGGCCGTGACCAGGTCGGGCCGGCCGCCGAGGCCATCGCCGGTGAGCTCTCCGCCCCGCTCAGTCTCGCCATCCAGGAGGAACAGCTGGGCACCGGGCACGCCGTACAGTGCGGTATGAGCGCGCTGGAGGACTTCGAGGGCACCGTCATCGTCACCAACGCCGACGTCCCGCTGCTCACCGGGGACACCCTGTCCCACCTGCATGCCGCCCACACCGACGTCCCCACCGCGGTGACGGTGCTGACCACCCTGCTGGACGACCCGTTCGGCTACGGCCGGATCATCCGCAACGACGAGGGCGAGGTCACCGCCATCGTCGAGGAGAAGGACGCCACGGCCGCCGAGAAGGCCGTCAACGAGATCAACTCCGGTGTCTTCGCCTTCGACGCGACCATCCTGCGGGACGCACTGACCCGGCTGCGCGCCGACAACTCCCAGGGCGAGCTCTACCTCACCGACGTGCTCGGCATCGCCCGTCACGACGGCCACCCGGTGCGCGCCCACCGTTCCGACGACCCCCGTGAACTCGCCGGGGTCAACGACCGGGTCCAACTCGCCGCCGCCGGTGCCGAGCTCAACCGTCGCACCGTGGAGGCCGCGATGCGCGGCGGGGCGACCGTCGTCGACCCGAACACCACCTGGATCGACGTCGAGGTCACCATCGGCCGCGATGTCACCGTCCTGCCCGGCACGCAGCTCAAAGGCACCACCACCATCGCCGACAACGTCACCGTCGGCCCGGACTCCACCCTGGTGAACGTCACGGTCGGCGAGGCCTCCTCGGTGGTGCGCACCCATGCCATCGATTCCGTCATCGGTGCCCACGCCGAGGTCGGCCCCTTCACCTACCTGCGCCCCGGCACCAACCTCGGCGACCAGGGCAAGCTCGGCGGCTTCGTCGAGACCAAGAACGCCACCATCGGCACCGGGTCGAAGGTCCCCCACCTCACCTACGTCGGCGACGCCACGATCGGTGAGCAGTCCAACATCGGTGCGTCCAGCGTCTTCGTCAACTACGACGGTGTCACCAAGCACCACACCACCGTCGGTTCGCACGTGCGTACCGGTTCGGACACCATGTTCATCGCCCCGGTCACCGTCGGCGACGGCGCGTACTCCGGCGCCGGCACCGTGATCAAGGACGACGTCCCCGCCGGCGCTCTGGCGATCACCGAGGGGCGCCAGCGCAACATCGAGGGCTGGGTGGTGCGTAAGCGCCCGGGCACTCCGGCCGCTGAAGCTGCTGAAGCCGCCGGCACTGACGGCGCTGACGGAAGTTCCGGTACGCAGGCCGGGAACCCCGGCAGGTAACCCTGATTGGGTTCAGACAAAGCCTGCACCCTACACTCATTTCAGCGATAAACTCTGAGATTCCTAACCGCGTAGGAAAGGTCGTAGAACCCGTGTCCCACTGGATCGACAATCAGAAGAACCTGATGCTCTTCTCCGGTCGTGCTCACCCCGAGCTGGGCGAAGCCGTCGCCCGCGAACTCGGCATCGAGCTGACCCCCACCACCGCACACGACTTCGCCAACGGTGAGATCTTCGTGCGGTTCGAGGAGTCTGTCCGCGGCTCCGACGCGTTCGTGCTGCAGTCCCACCCGCAGCCGCTGAACAAGTGGGTCATGGAACAGCTCATCATGATCGACGCCCTGAAGCGCGGCTCCGCCAAGCGCATCACCGCGATCCTGCCGTTCTACCCCTACGCCCGCCAGGACAAGAAGCACCGCGGCCGCGAGCCGATCTCCGCCCGCCTGATCGCCGACCTGCTCAAGACCGCCGGCGCGGACCGGATCGTCTCGGTGGACCTGCACACCGACCAGATCCAGGGCTACTTCGACGGCCCGGTGGACCACATGCACGCCATGCCGATCCTCACCGACTACATCATCGACAAGTACGGCATGGACAACCTCTGCGTGGTCTCCCCCGACGCCGGTCGTGTCAAGGTCGCCGAGAAGTGGTCCAACGTCTTCGGCGGCGCCCCGCTGGCCTTCGTCCACAAGACCCGTGACGTGGACGTGGCCAACAAGGTCACCGCCAACCGCGTCGTCGGTGACGTCGACGGCCGCACCTGCATCCTGCTCGACGACATGATCGACACCGGCGGAACCATCGCCGGCGCCGTCCAGGTGCTGCGCGAGGCCGGTGCCGGTGACGTCATCATCGCCACCACCCACGGTGTCTTCTCCGGCCCGGCCCGCGAGCGTCTCAACAGCTGCGGCGCCCGTGAGGTCATCACCACCGACACCCTGCCCCAGGACACCGAGGGCTGGGACAACCTCACCGTCCTGCCGATCGCCCCGCTGGTCGCCAAGACCGTCCACGAGATCTTCGAGAACGGTTCGGTCACCACGCTCTTCGAGTGATACACTGTCCCTCGTCTCGGCGAGGGCTGGTGCAGAACCGGCCGTTATCGGCGCGAATATGTTCCATGGTGTTCCCCTGGGACTGCTCGTACGAACTTCGTGAAGCCGCAGCCTGCCTGCGGCTTTTTTCGTGAGACAGCACAGATGAACGTCAGTTCTTTCTCTATCTTCACTACCCAGGAGGACACCATGTCCAAGAGCAACATCATCCGCATCAGCGCCCTGCCCCGCACCGAGTTCGGCAAGGGTGCCTCCCGTCGTCTGCGTCGCGACTGGCGCGTCCCGGCCGTGCTGTACGGATCCTTCCACGAGCCGATCCACGTCAGCTTCGACCTGCTCGAGTTCCAGGGCATCGTCCGTAACCACGGCGTCAACGCCATCCTCGAGGTCGAGGTCGACGGCGAGGACAACCTGTGCATGATCAAGGCCGTGGACCAGAACGTTCTGACCCTGGACATCGACCACGCCGACCTGCTCTCCGTCAAGCGCGGCGAGAAGGTCGAGGTCGACGTCCCGGTCGTCGCCGAGGGCGAGGCCGCTGCCGGCACCCAGGTCGTCCAGGACGCCGACGTCGTCACCGTCGAGGCCGACGTGCTCTCCATCCCCGAGGAGATCACCTTCTCCATCGAGGGCAAGGTGATCGGCGACCAGGTCCTCGCCGGCGACCTGCAGATGCCGGCCAACACCTCCCTGGTGTCCGACGCTGACACCCTGATCGTCAACGTCATCGCCCCCGAGGTCGCACCGGAGCCCGAGGAGTCCACCGAGGCTGAGGCTTCCGCCGAGGGCGAGGCTGAGGCTGAGGGCGAGTCCGAGGAGTAGTCCGCTCGACGGCCCTACCGTGAACACGGTCCCCGGGACCCGTGTGGGAGACTGGAGCAGTGAACAACACTGCCCAGTCTCCTTTTCTCATTGTCGGGCTCGGTAACCCCGGCACCGAGTACGCCGGTACCCGCCACAACATCGGCGCGATGGTCATCGACGAACTCGCCGGGCAGTGCGGTGGCCCGGCCGGGCCGGCGACACTGAGCGTGAACCGCAAGCTCAACGCCCGGGTCGCCGAAACCCGCCTGGGCGACGAGCGTGTCATCCTGGCCGTCCCGCGCAGTTACATGAACACCTCCGGCGGACCGGTCAAGGCGTTGGCCACCTACTACCGGATCCCCGCCGACCACGTGCTGGTGATCCACGACGAGCTCGACCTCGACCTGGGCCAGATGAAGCTCAAGAACGGTGGTGGGCTCAACGCTCACAACGGGTTGAAGGACGTGGCGAAGTCGCTGGGCACCCGCGATTTCCCCCGCCTGCAGGTCGGTATCGGACGACCCCCCGGACGCATGGCGCCGGCGTCGTACGTCCTGAAGCCCTTCTCCGCCGCGGAGAACAAGGAGCTGCCGATCGTACTGGCCGATGCCGCGGACCTCGCCGAGGATGTCGCCGTAGGTAAGGTGACCCCATGAGCATCCTGCACAAGTTGATCACCCTGCTGCCGTCGCTCCGCCGCGAGCGGGTGGAGAAGACCGCCGAGTCTGCTCTGCCTCCGGCCCAGTGGCTGGTCATCGGGTTGGGCAACCCGGGGGCGAAGTACGCCGGCACCCGGCACAATGTCGGCTACCTGGCCGTCGACCGGCTGCTGGAACGACGCGGTGCCGACCTGGCGCCGGTGCGAGGCGTCAAGGCGGCCGTGTCCCAGATCGAGCTCGGCGGTGACGGTGGTGAGGGTGGTGAGGGCACCGAGGGCGTCCTGCTGGTACGGTCCACCACTTTCATGAACCTCAGCGGTGAGGCCGTCGCCCCGCTCGCGGCGTCCTACGGCACCGACGCCGACCACGTCATCGCCGTCCACGATGAACTCGACCTGCCGCCCGGCGTGGTGAAGGTGAAGCTCGGCGGCAACGAGAACGGCCACAACGGACTGAAATCGATCACCGAAAAGCTCGGCACGCGTGACTACATCCGGGTCCGGGTCGGTATCGGACGCCCCGCCGCCGGCACCGGTGTGGTCGAGCACGTGCTGACCGCGCTCGACGCCGAACATGACTGGGAGGCCGTCGCCGACACCGCAGCCGATGCGGTGGAGATCATCGCCGGAAAGGGGCTGTCCGCGGCCCAGAATGAGATTCACGGGCGGCGATGATCTTCCGGTTTCCCGGTCTAGAGTAGGGTGCGGGCATGGCTGAATCTTCTCCCCGCTCGCTTTCCGGTTCCCTGCCCCGGTCGTTCCGGGACACCCCCGACACCTTCCTCGAACAGTCACTCGGCGGCTTTGTCGCCTCCCATCCCGATGCCCGCTGGGACGATCACGGATTCATCGCCCGCGCGACCCCGGTCGTCACCGATGCGGGTGGCCCTGCCGTCGCGGTCATCTCCGGCGGCGGTTCCGGACATGAGCCGATGCATTCCGGATTCCTCGGCGAGGGGATGCTCGCCGCCGCGGTCCCCGGCCACCTGTTCACCTCCCCGAACGCCGTCCAGATCACCGAGGCCACCCGCTGGGCCAATGACGCCGGCGGCGGCCGGGGCGTGGTCCACATCGTGAAGAACTACACCGGGGACATCATCAACTTCCGCGTCGCCCGACAGGGACTGCCGGAGGTGGACACCCGCGAGGTCATCGTCGCCGACGACGTCGCCACCGGTGGCTCAGCAGACCCGGAGAGTTCGGACGGACCGGGTCGCCGCGGGACCGGGGCGACAATTCTCGTCGAGAAGGTCGCCGGCGCCGCCGCCCACCGGGGCTACTCGCTCAATGACGTCACCCGCGTCGCCCGGACCGTCGCCGACAACTCCAGGTCCATGGCCGCAGCCCTGGCACCGGGGCATCTGCCGACGTCCGGTCGTGACACCTTCGATCTCGACGAGGGTGAGATGGAGATCGGTGTCGGCATCCACGGTGAACCGGGGGTGGAACGGACCGGCGTCTCCGAGGCCGCCGAGGTGGCCTCCCGCCTGGTCGACGCTATCGTCGACGACCTGGGACTGACCGCGGGAGACTCGGTGATCGGCCTGGTCAACGGACTGGGCGGAACGACCCTCCTGGAGCTGAACCTGGTTTTCGACCATGTGCTGCGCCGCCTCACCGACGCCGGGATCCGGGTCGCCCGCAGCTTCGTCGGCAGTTATGTGACCTCGGTGAACATGGCGGGTGTCTCGGTGAGCCTCACCCGCCTCGGCAAGGGCACCGCGGACGCAGCAGGCACAGGAAGCACAGCAGGCACAGAGATCCTCGATCTGCTCGATGCACCCACCTCTGCCCCGGCATGGCCGCAGACCATCGGTGTCGACCCTGCCCCGGTGGACGCCACCATGCACGTCCCCGAGGACATTCCGGGTGGTGGCCCGGAGGACGGGACCAACGAATGGTTGTCCGCCTTCGTCGCCGGGGTCGTCGGTGCCGTCGACGATCTCACCGAGCTCGACCGGCTGGCCGGCGACGGTGACTTCGGGACGAATATGCAGGCAGCCTTCGGTGATCTACCGCAACCACTGACCGGTTCTGATGCGGACGTGCTGGCGGCGCTGGCCAACCGGCTCTTCGTCCGTGCCGGTGGCACATCGGGTGCGGTGTTCGGAACACTGTTCCGCGAGATGTCCGTCACCGCCGCCGGCGGGGCGGATGCCGGACTCACCGCCGGAGAACTCGCCCAGGCCCTGCAACGTGCACTCGTCGCCGTGACTGAGCTGGGAGGTGCCGCCCCCGGTGACCGCACCATGGTGGATGCCCTCGCCCCTGCGGCCGCCGCCGCGAAGGACGCGGTGACCGGCGCTGGCGCGTCCTCCCCCGATGCCGCACCAGACCTCGCCGCGATCCATGCGGCGGCGATGGAGGGCGCCCGCTCCACCGCCGACCTGTCCGGCCACAAGGGTCGGGCATCGTACCTCGGCGACCGAGCACGCGGTGTCATCGACCCCGGCGCGCTCGTCGTCGCCTGGCTCTTCGGCGGTGCCGGGGAGATGAACTGAGGACATGGCCCGACACTCCCGGAACAGCCGGAGTGCCCAGGGCACGGAGTCCCCGGTAGCCGGCATCTACGAGGGCAGTTCCGGCCCCATCGAGCTCGAACCCGACCCATACCTCGACGACGGCTGGGTGATCAAGGTCAACGGTGTCCCCAGTTCGCACGTGGTGATCGGTGCCCCACGCGAGCTGGTCTTCGAGTACATGCAGTGGATCGCCGTGGCGGTGGAGTCCCATCTGCCGGAGGCTGGGCTGGATCCCGCGACCCTGCGTCTGACCCACCTGGGCGGTGGTGCATGTTCCCTGGCCCGCTACTTCGCCGATGTCTACCCCACCTCACGCAACACGGTGGTGGAGCTGGACCGGGCCCTGGCGGACCTGGTGCGTTCCTCCTTCGACCTACCGCGCAGCCCCCGGGTGAAGATCCGGGTGGACGATGCCTGGGACGTCGCCGAGTCCTTCGTCCCGGACAGTCGGGACGTGATCATCCGCGATGTCTTCGCCGGTGACGTCACCCCGTACGCCCTGACGATGGTTGATTTCTTCACCCACTGCCGCCGCGGCCTGGCCCCCGGTGGGCTCTACGTGGCGAACTGCGGCGACCACGCCGATCTCCGCGGGGCGAAGGCCGAGCTCGCCGGCATGGCCGAGGTGTGGGAGCACGTCGCCGTCATCGCCGATCCCCCGATGCTGAAGGGTCGACGGTACGGCAACATCGTCCTGCTCGCGTCCGACACCGAACTGCTGGCCGACGCCACACCGGCGATGTCGACGGCGATGCGACGCCTGCTGGGCGGCGCGGTTCCCGCCCAGTACAAGGACGAGACGTGGACGCGCCGGTTCCTCTCCGGAGCGGCACCGCGTCAGAAGCAGACGTAGCATCGGGGCATGACCTCCGCACCGCAGCACTCCCCTGACTCACCTGACTCACCTGACTATCCGTTCACGCGTCCCTCCGTGGCCCTCGGCACCTGGTCCTGGGGGTCCGGCAAGGTCGGTGGTGACACTGTCTTCGGCAACCACCTGGACACCGACGACCTGCGCCCCGTCGTCGAGGCCGCGATGGCGAATGGGCTGACCCTGTGGGACACCGCACCGGTCTACGCCCTCGGCGAGTCCGAACGCATCCTCGGCGAACTGCTCGCCGACCACGACCGCGATTCCTACCAGCTGTCCACGAAGTTCACCCCGAGCATCGCCCACCAGTACGACAACTCGATGTCCACCATGCTCGACGCCAGCCTGCAGCGGCTCGGCACCGACCACGTGGACCTGTACTGGATCCACAACCAGGACGACATCGAGAAGTGGACCCCGCAGCTCGTCCCGCTGGTTCAGCAGGGCAAGGTCAGGACGGTCGGTGTGTCGAACCACAGCCTGGCCCAGATCGAGCGGGTGACCGAGATCCTGGGCGAGGCAGGGATCCCGCTGTCCGCGGTGCAGAACCACTACAGTCTGCTGTTCCGTGACTCCGAGGACACCGGGATCCTGCAGCACTGCCTGGACACCAACGTGGACTTCTACTCCTACATGGTCCTGGAACAGGGGGCACTGACCGGCGCCTACAACACCGCGAACCCGCTACCGGAGGGCAGCGACCGGGCGGCAACCTACAATGCCGTCCTGCCGCAACTAGAGACTCTCACCACGGCCATGTCGGAAATCGGGGAAGCCCACGGTGGCCTGTCGGTCGCCGAGGTCGCCTCTGCGTGGGCGCTGGGCAAGGGTACCCTCCCGATCATCGGGGTGACCAAGGCGCGGCAGGTGGAGTCGCAGCTACGCGCTGCCCGGGCGGAGCAATCAGGGGGTCTGACCCAAGCCGAGACCACCCGACTGGAGGACCTGGCAGCAGCGGCGGACCTGCAGGTCCGCGGGGCATGGGAGAAGCCACTGGTCTAGCTGTCCGGCGGCAGCACCTCTGACAGCGCTCCAGCGAAACCTCCACCGCCACACCGGGGCGCATGTTCGATTCACTGGAGCAGGCTCGCGAGGCCGCCGCAGATTTCATCCCGGAAGAGCACCTCGACGAAGCGATGAAGGTGCTGGTACCGGGGATCGGACTGCGCCCCGGTGAACCCGGCGCACCGGTAGAGACGGGCGGAAGCCGCCTCGGCGGATCACCTGACCTCCCGGCAGGATCAGAGTGGCCTCGACCGACGCCATCGGACGACCCCGAGGAGATCGAGGGTCGGGCGAACGTCGCCTCCGGCACCTGGTTACGTGAGCACCTCTCCCGGCATCTTCCCTTCGCCTTCCTCTGTCAGATCGACCTCGCAGAGGCTCATGCTCTGGGCGAGCTGACCGCGGACCTTCCCGAGCACGGTCGGCTCCTCTTCTTCTACGACCTGTGCGTCGGCGGGTGGGAGCAGGGGGACCGCCCGGTCCACGTCCGTTGGGACACCACCCCTGTTTCTGAGCTGGTCAGCCTTGAGGTGCCCGATGATCTCGTCGCCGCCCATGAGCGGGAGCACGAGGAATACCTCGACCGATGCCGTGACTTCGACAAGCCCCCCCCCGCGACCCTGCACCGGCGACCACCTTCTATGCGCCTGCCCGCCCGGTGACACTGTTCCGGGGGGGTAACACCGCCCGGCGAGGAGGATCCGGCGCTGGAGGCGTTCATGGACAGCCCCGAGGACTGGCGTCTGCTGCTGCCGTTCAGCATTCCCGGCTGGGATGCCGCCGAAGACGGTGAGGGTACCGTCTACTTCCTCATCAACACCGATGATCTTGCGGCCCGACGGTTCGACCGGGTGCAGGCGATCTACCAGCAGACCTAGCATCCGGAGCGGTGGGGAGATCGACGCTGGTCTGGTGTCAAGCCTGTTGTCGGGCCATGTGCCGGGCGGCGATCATCCCGAAGACACTCGCCGGACCGATCGTTGACCCTGGCCTCGGGTAGGTCCGTCCCATCACGGCGGCAGAGTTGTTGCCCGCCGAATACAGACCCTCGATGACACTGCCATCGGCACGCAGGGCCCGGGAGTGCTCGTCACAGACCACACCACCCTTGGTGCCGAGGTCGCCGATGACCAGCTTCACCGCGGAGAAGGGCTTCTTCTCCACCGTGCCCAGGTTCGGGTTGGGGTGCACGTTCGGGTCAGAGTAGTACCGGTCGTAGGCGGAGTTGCCGCGTCCGAAATCGCCGTCCACCCCGGCGCGGGCGAAGCCGTTGAACCACTCGACGGTCTCCCGCAGCACCGCCGGATCCGCACCGATGCTCACCGCCAGTTCCTCGATGGTGTCCTCCTTGTGCAGCACCCCCTCGGCCTTGAGCGCCTTCGCGCCGGACGGGTCGAGCATGGAGTTTCGCAGGTACTTCAACGCATGGATCTTGTCGGTGACCAGCCAGAAGTCACCGTCCTTGTCGTGCTCCAGCATGTGGTGGCCCAGGTCGACATAGGACTCCGACTCATTGGCGAAGCGGCGGCCCTGCGCATCGACGATGATGCCGTGCGGTACCGAACGCTCACCGAGCACGAACAGCACCCCGGTTTTCGACGTCGGAGCCACCGACGCTCCCCACCAGGCCTCGTCCAGCAGTTCGGTCGCCGCCCCGGCGTCCACCGCGATCTCCTGACCCGGCCGTGTACGGGATCCGCCCTCCGGCGATCACCATCTCCACCTGACGGTCGGACAGGCGGTGTCGCAGCAGGACGTCCCGGCCGCCGATCGTCGCCTGGACCGTGTCTCCGCCGCGCAGGGCGTCCCGTAGTCCGTCGATGATGACCTCGTCGCCCTGTGATATCTGGTCATGGGCGGCAGGGTCGTCGAACTCGAGTGGGAGAATCCCGAAGTTGGCGAGATTCTGCCAGTGGATACGGGCGAAGGACTTTGCGATCACCGCGCGCAGCCCCAGGTAGCGTGGCGCGATCACCGCATGCTCACGCGAGGACCCCTGCCCGTAGTTGTCACCGGCGACGACCACATGGCCGCCCTCCAGGTCCGCCGTCCGCTCGTAGTAGGTGGAGTCGATACGGGAGAAGCTAAACTCCGAGATCTTCGGGATATTGCTGCGGTACGGCAGGACGCGCGAACCGGCCGGCATGATCTCGTCGGTGGAGACATCGTCGTCCATGACCAGAGCCACCGGAAGATCCAGTTGGTCGTCCAGGGGGTCGAAATCCGGCAGTGAGGAGATGTTCGGCCCCTTGTCCAGCTCGATCTTCGACGCCTCCTCGGGGGCAAGTGGGGCGAGCAGCATATCGTCCACGGTGCTGAACTTCTCCGGCATCTCCGGCCTGGGGTAGGTCATGTCGTACAACGACTCCAGCTCGCGTGGATCGGTGATCTCACCGGTCAGCGCCGCAGCCGCCGCAGTCTCCGGCGAGCACAACCAGACCGAGTCCTCCTCGGTCCCCGACCTGCCCGGGAAGTTGCGCGGCATGGTGCGCAGGGAGTTCCGGCCAGTGGCCGGTGCCTGGCCCATCCCGATACAGCCCATACAGCCGGACTGGTGGATACGCGCACCGGCGGTCACCAGTGAGGTCAGCCAGCCTCCTGCGATGAGGTCGGCCAGCACCTCCCGCGACGTCGGGTTGATGTCCACCGAGACCTCCCGGGCCGTCTGCCTGCCGTCGAGGATCTCGCCGACGACGGCGAAGTCACGCAGGCCGGGGTTCGCCGAGGATCCGACCACCACCTGGGAGACGTCCTCGTCCCGGACCTCCCGCACCGGCACGACATTGCCGGGCGAGGACGGGCGGGCGATCAGGGGCTCGAGCTCGCCGAGATCGATGTTCTCGGCGATGTCGTATTCTGCACCCTCGTCGGCGACCAGCCTGGTGTAGTCATCGGAGCGCCCCACGGCGTCAAGGTAGTCACGCGCGATGTCGTCGGCGGGGAAGACACTGGCGGTTGCACCGAGCTCGGCACCCATGTTCGCGATGACGTGCCGGTCCATCGCCGTCAACTGTTCCAGACCCGGGCCGTGGTACTCGATGATCCGGCCGACCCCGCCCTTCACCCCGTGCCTGCGCAGCATCTCCAGCACGACGTCCTTGGCGGAGACCCAGTCGGGAAGCTCACCGGTGAGTTCCACGCCACACACCTCCGGCATGGTCACGTAGAGGGGCTCACCGGCCATCGCCATGGCGACCTCGAGGCCACCGACACCGATGGCCAGCATCCCCAGGGCACCGGCGGCACAGGTGTGCGAGTCGGATCCGATCATGGTCGCACCGGGCCGACCGAAGTGTGCCTGGTGCACCGGGTGTGAGACACCGTTACCTGCCCGGGAGAACCACAGCCCGTAGCGTTGCGCCGCCGACTGGAGGAAGGCGTGGTCGTCCGGGTTCTTCTCGTCGGTCTGCAGCAGGTTGTGGTCGACATACTGTACCGACAGTTCGGTCTTGACCCGGTCCAGCCCCATGGCCTCCAGCTCGAGCATCACCATGGTGCCGGTGGCGTCCTGGGTGAGCGTCTGGTCGACGGTCAGGGCAATCTCACTGCCCGGTGTCATCTCACCGTCGACGAGGTGGTCGGCGATGAGCTTCTGCGCGACATTTCTCTGCGTACTTGTGTTCTCGATCTTTGCGGTCTTCTCGGTCGTCACAGTTATCACTCCAGAAAGTCGTGGATTTCTGCGGATATTCTGTCGTCAGCGGGATCTCAGGCCTGGCGCGTTCGTCACACACGCTGCCCTGAGACCGTGGTTCCATGCTACGCGGTCACGGCCTTTTCCCCGCCGGTATGCACGCAGGTAGACTGTTCAGACGTGTCAGACTCCCCTATCACCGCAGAGGCGCACCGCCGCCGTACGTTCGCCGTCATCGCCCACCCCGATGCCGGTAAGTCGACCTTGACCGAGGCCTTGGCGCTGCACGCCCGGGTCATCTCCGAGGCCGGCGCCGTCCACGGTAAGGCGGGACGTAAGTCCACCGTCTCGGACTGGATGGACATGGAGAAGGACCGCGGCATCTCCGTGGCGTCCTCTGCCCTGCAGTTCGAGTACGCGCCCGAGGGTCACACCGGTGAGCCGTACATGATAAACCTCGTCGACACCCCCGGTCACGCCGACTTCTCCGAGGACACCTACCGCGTGCTCACCGCGGTGGACGCCGCGGTCATGCTGGTCGACGGTGCGAAGGGTCTGGAGCCGCAGACCCTGAAGCTGTTCCGGGTGTGCAAGGCCCGCGGCCTGCCGATCATCACCGTGGTCAACAAGTGGGACCGCCCCGGCAAGGAGCCGCTGGAGCTGGTCGACGAGATCGTCACCGAGATCGGCCTGCAGCCCACCCCGCTGTTCTGGCCGGTGGGCGAGGCCGGCGACTTCCGTGGTCTGGCCCGCCTCGACGACGGTGAGGTGGCCGAGTACATCCACTTCCTGCGCACCGCCGGTGGTTCCACCATCGCCCCGGAGGAGCACTACTCCCCGGACGAGGCGTCCGACAAGGAGGCCGAGGCCTGGGACACCGCCGCCGAGGAGGCCGAACTGCTGGCCGCCGACGGCGCGGTGCATGACCAGGAGCTGTTCCTGGAGTGCACCACCTCCCCGATGATCTTCGCCTCGGCGATGCTGAACTTCGGTGTGCACCAGATCCTCGACACCCTGTGTGCCCTGGCGCCGCACCCGGAGGCGCGCGAATCGGACCCGAAGGCCGTCGCGGCTGCGGCGTCCTCCGGTGGGGCGGCGATCGTCGAGCGACGCGAGGTCGGCGACGACTTCGCCGGCATGGTCTTCAAGGTGCAGGCCGGTATGGACACCCACCACCGAGACAAGCTGGCGTTCATGCGCGTGGTCTCCGGCGAGTTCACCCGCGGCATGCAGGTCACCCACGCCCAGTCAGGACGCTCCTTCTCCACGAAGTACGCCCTGACGGTCTTCGGACGCGACCGCAACACGGTCGAGGCCGCCTACCCCGGCGACATCGTGGGCCTGGTCAACGCTGGCGCCCTGGCCCCCGGCGACACGATCTTCGCCGGACGCAAGGTCCAGTTCCGTCCGATGCCGCAGTTCGCCCCGGAGAGTTTCCGGACGCTGCGGGCCAAGACCCTCGGCAAATACAAGCAGTTCCGCAAGGCTCTGGACCAGCTGGACTCCGAGGGTGTCGTGCAGATCCTGAAGAACGACGCCCGTGGCGACGCGAACCCGGTCATGGCCGCGGTCGGCCCGATGCAGTTCGAGGTGATGCAGGCCCGGATGGAGGTCGAGTACAACGTGGAGACCGTCACCGAGCCGATCCCCTACTCCGTCGCCCGACGCACCGACGCGGAGTCCGCCCCCGAGCTGGGCCGCCAGCGCGGGGTGGAGATCTTCACCCGCTCCGACGGCGAGCTCATCGCCCTGTTCGGTGACAAGTGGAAGCTGGCCTTCGTGGAGAAGGAGCACCCGGAACTCACCATGGAGCCCCTCGTCGCCGACTAGACTTCCGGGTGCTGCACATCATCTACTCGTGCGTTCACCGCACCGGAAGGCTCCATGACCGGAAGACAAGACAGCGATTCAGGCCCGGCACAGTCGGCACAGTCGGCACGACCGTACGACGTGGTCCTCTTCGGAGCGACCGGCTTCGCCGGCGGTCTCACCGCCGACTACCTGGTCGAGCACCTGCCCAGCTCCGGCAGGATGGCGCTGGCCGGACGCAACCGCGACAAGCTCGTGGCGGTCCGGGACAGGCTGACAGGTATCAACCCGGACGTCTCCGAGATCGGGCTGCTGCACGCCGACTCCACGGACCCCGGCTCGCTGGCCGAGGTCGCGCGCTCGGCGAAGGTCGTCATCACCACGGTGGGCCCGTACCTGGAGTACGGGGCGGGCATCGTCGCCGCCTGTGCCGCGGAGGGGACCGACTACGTCGACCTAACGGGAGAACCGGAGTTCGTCGACCGGATGTTCGTGGAGAACGACGCCACCGCGCGGAAGACCGGGGCAAGGATCGTCCACGCCTGCGGTTTCGACTCCATCCCCCACGATCTCGGGGCCCTGTACACCGCCCGGCTGCTCCCCGGGGACGTCCCAATTGAGATGCGCGGTGTCGTGCGGACCAACGCGACCCTGTCCGGGGGCACCCTGCATTCCGCACTGAACCAGTTCTCACGTCTGCGGCCCCTGAAGGAGGCGTCGTCGCAACGCTATGAGATCGAGACCCGCCCCACGGACCGTCGGGCCAAGCTGAAGACGGAGCGCCCGCGACGGGATCCGGTCACGGAGAACTGGTTGATCCCCCTGCCGACGATCGACGGTCAGATCGTGAAGAGGTCGGCACGCACCGCACCGGACATCGAGGACTTCGGCCCGGAGTTCACCTACTCCCACAATGCGGGGGCGAAGGAGTTCCTCACGGTTCCGGCCTCCATCATCGGCTTCCCGCTCCTCATTGCCGCCGTCCAGATCCCTCCGGTCCGCCGTGCCATCGCCAAGCGGATCGCCGCGGGTGACGGCCCCTCCCAGGAGCGACGGGACCGGACCTGGTTCACCGTGGACTTCGTGGCCACCGCCGCGGGCAAGACCGTCCACACCCGGGTGAGCGGCGGGGACCCGGGCTACACGGAGACCGCCAAGATGCTGGCGGAGTCCGCACTGTGCCTGGCATTCGACCATAATCCGGAGCTCGCCGGCCAGCTCACCACCGCGACGGCCATGGGGCAGAACCTCATCGACCGGTTGACCGCGGCGGGGCTGACGTTCGAGGTCCTCAGCTGAACGGCGCTTACAGGAGCTGCAGCAGGCCGAGGCCGATGAGCAGGACGGCGACGATGTAGCCGCCGACCCGGGCCGCGGCCTCCTGATTGTCCTGCACCGTGGCGAAGCCGCGGCCGATCCGGCTGTAGGGGTGGGAGCGGATGTACCCGATAGCCAACGCCGTGAGGAACGGCAGGCTCAGCGCGACCGAGGCATAGGCGATCATGCTGAGGTACCGGGTCGCCACGGCGAAGTCGCCGGCGCTGATCACGGCGATCCCGGCGAAGAAGGGCACCGAGGTCGCCGACTGCACCACGCCCAGGACGAAGCCGACACCGACGGTGACCGGGCTGGGCTTCTTCAACGGCGCCATGATGCGCTGCACCAGCGGGTTGCCCTGGGCGGGCGCGGCACCGGCAGCGCCCTCACCGTCCTCGCCGTCCCCGGCGGCCGTGCCGCCCTCGGCCAGCGCGCCGCCGTCGCGGACGCGGCGCCCGCTACGCCATGCGAGCACCGCACTCAGAACACCGGTGAGGATCAGCAGCAGGGCGAAGACCGGGGATTCGACGAGCGCGCCGACGGTGTCGCCCAGCCCGTCGAACACCAGCAGGGTCAGCAGCGCCAGGCTCAGCACCCCGAGCCAGTCGCCGAAGACGAGCAGTCCGGCGACCGCACCGTAGCGTCCTCCCTTCTCCCTCGTCGCCTGGGCGAGGCCGACGGCGATGAGCACCCCGATGAGGAGGAAGTTCAGGGTGTCCGCCAGCGCGAGCGTCAGCGCATGCAGCACGGCGGCACCTCCGGTGGGTAATCAGTCACCCGGGACATCCTACACGGGGACTTTCCACGACCCCGGTCAGTGACCTACGCCACGCGGAAACCCGATTGTGATGCATGAAATATATATATGCAGTCAATGTGCAACATTGCACAGCGCGTGCAATAATCAGCCGCATGGCTAAATTCCTCTACCGGGTCGGACGATCCGCATACATGAACAGGTGGCGCTTCATCGCCGTCTGGCTGCTGGTGCTCATCGGTGCCGGCACCCTGATGTCGACGATGGCGAAGTCCACCTCGATGACCTTCACCATCCCCGGGCTCGAATCCGTCGAGACCCAGGAGGAGATGGCAGAGCTCTTCCCCGAAGGCGGGGACGACATGGAGGCCCCCACCGGCACCATCGTGGTGCGCGCCCCCGAGGGCGGCTCGCTGACCGACGAGGCCACCAAGGCCGACCTCGATGCGCTCATCGCCGAGCTCAAGGAGCAGGACGCCCTCGTCGACACCGACGCGATCGTCGACCCGATGACCGCCGCTGCCGGCATGGAGCAGCAGATGGCCCCCGCCAAGCAGGAGCAGGGGATGCCCGAGGAGCAGATCCAGGCGGATCTGCAGGCCCTCTCCCCGCTCAGCGAGAACGGCCGCACCGGCACGATGACGATCACCTTCGAGGGCGACACCTCGATGGACGTCTCCACCGATGACGTCACCGCCGTCACCGACGTGCTCGACGACGCCGCGACCGAGAACCTCGAGATCGCCTACGGCGGCAACGTCTTCCAGATGCCGGAGATCGGCGCCACCGCCGAGCTGATCGGTATCGCCGTCGCCGCCATCATCCTGATCATCACCTTCGGCTCCTTCGTCGCCGCCGGCCTGCCGCTGATCACCGCCATCGTCGGTGTCGGCACCGGCATCATGCTGATCATGGCCGCCACGGCCCTGACCGACAACATCAACAGCATGACCCCGACCCTGGCCTCCATGATCGGCCTGGCCGTGGGCATCGACTACGCCCTGTTCATCGTCTCCCGGTTCAGGAATGAACTGGTGGCGTTCGCGGGCGGCAACAACATGACGCCGAAGGAACTGGCCGCGGCGGTCAAGAAGACGACCCACGCCGAACGCGCCCACCTGGCCGGACTCGCCGTGGGCAAGGCCGGTTCGGCGGTCTGTTTCGCCGGCCTGACGGTGGTCATCGCACTGGCCGCCCTGTCGATCATCAACATCCCCTTCCTCACCGCCATGGCCCTGGCCGCCGCCTTCACCGTGGTCATCGCCGTCCTCGTGGCGATCACCCTGCTGCCGGCCATCCTCGGCGCCTTCGGCGCCCGGTCCTTCGCCGGACGCGCCCCGGTGGTCAAGGCCCCGGATCCCGAGGACGAGAAGCCCACCATGGGCCTGAAGTGGGTCCGCCAGGTGCGCAAGCGCCCGGTGATCTTCGCCGCCGCCTCCGCGCTTCTGCTGGTCCTGCTGGCCATCCCGGTGGCCAGCCTGCAGCTGGCCATGCCCACCGACGACTCCGCCAAGCTCGGCAGCCCGCAACGCAACGCCGCCGAGTGGGTCAACGAGGACTTCGGCCCCGGTCGCAATGCCCCGATGATCGCCGTGGTCAAGGACTCCGGGGATGACCCGATGGCCGCCCAGGCCACCTTCGGGGAGGCTGTCGCCACCATCAGCGGCGTCGACGGCGTCGAGAACGCCCAGGTCGCCGGCATGAGCGAGGACGGCACCGCCGCCATGGTCATGATCACCCCGACCACCGGTGGCAACGACGCCCTCACCGCAGACACCCTGCAGTCCCTGCGCGATGCCGAGCCTGCCTTCAAGGACCAGACCGGTGGTACCTACTCCATCACCGGTGTGACCCCGATCTTCGAGGACGTCTCCGACCGCCTCTCCGAGGTGCTCATCCCCTACGTCGCCATCGTCGTGGTGCTGGCCTTCGTCCTGCTGGTCGTGGTCTTCCGCTCCCTGTGGGTCCCGCTGATCGCCGCCCTGGGCTTCGCCCTGTCGGTCGCCGCCACCTTCGGTGTCACCGTCGCGGTCTGGCAGTGGGGCTGGCTGGGCATCACCAACGACCCGCAGCCGATCATCTCCTTCCTGCCGATCATGCTCATCGGTATCGTCTTCGGCCTGGCCATGGACTACCAGGTGTTCCTGGTGACCCGCATGCGCGAGGGCTACGTCCACGGCAAGACCGCCGGCAACGCCGTCTCCAACGGCTTCAAGCACGGTGCCCGCGTGGTCACCGCCGCCGCGCTGATCATGATCTCCGTGTTCGCCGCCTTCGTCCTGATGGACGAGCCGTTCATCGCCGTGATGGGCTCCGCCCTGGCCATGGCCGTGCTGATCGACGCCTTCGTGGTGCGCATGACCATCGTTCCGGCCGTCCTGTTCCTGCTCGGCGACCGCGCCTGGAAGCTGCCGGCATGGCTGGACAAGATCATCCCGTCCGTCGACGTGGAGGGCACCACCCTCGAGGGCATGGAGGCCACCACGGACGAGAAGAAGGCCGTCGAGACCGCCCCGAGCAATGGCTGACCACGACCAGGCCCCTTCGCTGCGCGAGCAGAAGAAGCTGGAGACCCGCAGGGCCCTGGCCCGTGCGGCCGCCGGGCTGCTGCACCGTGAGGGTTCCGACGGCATGACCGTCGCCGCCATCGCGGAGCAGGCCGGCGTGTCGCCGCGGACATTCCACAACTACTTCCCGCGGCGTGAGGACGCCCTGCTGTTCTTCGTCGAGGACACCATCCGCGACTGGCGCGAACAGGTCGAGGCGGCACCGGCGGACGAGTCCGCGGTGCACATCATGCAACGACTGATCGCCGAGCGGGTCAACGCCGACGACATCCGCGACAGCGGTGGTCTGCTCAGCCTGATGGTTATCGGCGAGCACCTGAGCTACCTCACCGGGCCGGAGGAACGGGACCAGGTGAAGCTCGTGGCGGAGGGCCTCGTCGAGGCGCTCCATCGGCGCTGCGACGGCACGGTGAGCCTCCACGCCACCGGGCTCATGATGGTCTCCACCATCGTCGCCGGCTCCTTCGCCGTGGAGAACCTGCTGCGCGAGAACCGGCGTTGCTATGGGGACAGCGCCTCGTTGCTCCCCACCGACCGTCGCCCGTCGGAGATCCTCGAGGAGAGTTTCCGCCTGCTGCGCGACGGGTTCGGGGCGTAGCCGGCTACGGCCCGCCCACCCCGGTTCGCCGGAATTCCCACTCTGCACCCCGCCCTACCGGGCGGGGTGTAGACTTTTCTGCCGTAAGCATTCTCAGGGCGGGGTGGAATTCCCCACCGGCGGTGAAAGCCCGCGAGCGCCACCTCCACCAGGTGGGTCAGCAGATCCGGTGTGATTCCGGAGCCGACGGTCACAGTCCGGATGGGAGAGAAAGGCGGACACCTGCATGCAGGACGTCCTCATCACGTTCCTCAACGCCCAGTGGACGATCGGCGACGCACCGATCCTCTGGCGCGAGATCATCGGCAATGGCTTCGGCATCGCCTCCGCGATCGGCGGGATGCGCCGGGTCGTGTGGGCCTGGCCGGTCGGCATCGTCGGCAACATCCTGCTGTTCACCGTGTTCCTCGGCGGTGTCTTCCACACCCCGCAGGACCTGGACCTCTACGGTCAGGCCGGCCGGCAGGTGATGTTCCTCATCGTCAGCACCTACGGCTGGTGGCAGTGGTCCCGCGCCAAGCGCGGCGGAGTCCGCGAGCCGGAGGAGACCGATCCGTCCCGCTCTATCCTCAGCGAGCCGGCCGAGACCTACGAGGCGGTGCAGCCCCACTGGGCCACGCCCCGGGAACGCCTGTTCATGCTCGTCGTCGCCGTCGTCGGCACCTGCGGTTTCGCCTGGGTGTTCAGCGCGCTGGGCTCCTGGGGACCGTGGGCGGACGCCTGGATCTTCACCGGGTCCATGCTGGCCACCTACGGCATGGCGAAGGGCTGGACGGAGTTCTGGCTGATCTGGATCGCCGTGGACATCGTCGGGGTGCCGCTGCTTCTGAGCGCGGGCTACTACCCCAGTGCGGTGCTGTACCTGGTCTACGGTGCCTTCGTCCTCTGGGGCTTCGTGGTGTGGCTGAAGGTGCAACGGCGGGAGCAGATCCGGGCTGTCCCGGGGAACCAGGACCAGACGATCAGTCCAGCGCAGTCCTGAACTCCGCGACCTGTTCATCGGTGACCTCGGCGACGCTGGCCGGCACGAAGTGTGCGTCCCGGTCCTTGTCGACGAGCACTGCCCGCACGCCCTCGGCGAAGTTCGGCTGCCGTCGCAGCAGACTGCCGATCGCCAGTTCGGCGTCCAACGCCTCGCGCAACGTCGACCTCGAGGAGTGATCCAGTAGCACTGCCGCGGCTACCAGCGACAGCGGGTTCGCCGAAGCAAGCAGGTCACGGACCTGATCGACGAACTCCCCGGTGGAGGTCTCGATCCGCTGGGCGATGTCCCGCCAGTCCGACCCACCGAAGGTCTCGGTGATCCAGTTCAAGTTCCGGGCCAGCTCGGAACGTCCGGCGACCTCGTCATGGGCGGCGGTGCCGGGGACGACCTCCGGGCCGCCCAGCCGTTCGCCCGCCTCCAGGGCGTCGGCGACGGCGTCGATGTCGTCGACCAGGTGGGTGGCCAGTCCGCTCCACAGCAGGTCGTCGGTGGTCATCCGGTAGGCGGTGGTGGCGAGGAACAGTCCGACCGCGGCGCGGGAGGCCTCCGGGACGTGCGGCAGATGGGTGAAGACGTGGGAGATACCGACGTCCGTGACGAAGCCGATCGCCATCTCCGGCATCGACTGCCAGGTCCGCGGGGTGATCACCCGCTGGTCGGCGTGGGCGGAGACCCCCAGCCCCCCGCCCATGGTGATGCCGTTGACGAGGGCGACGGTCGGCTTCGGGAACTCGGCGAGGGCGTGGTTCATGACGTACTCCTCCTCGAAGAACCGGTCGCCCGGACCGTAGTCCCCGGCCAGGTCGGTCTCCCGCACCGAGCGCACGTCCCCGCCGGAGCAGTAGGCCTTCTCCACCGCCGACCGCAGGACGACCTGCTCGACCGCGGCGTCCTGCCGGAACTCCTCCAGCGCCGCGGCTATCGCGGTGATCATGTCGTGGTTCAGGGCGTTGAGCGCCTTGGGACGGTCCAACGTGATGACGCCGGTGTCGTTGACGCGCTGATGTGTGATCTCGTTCATACCCCAATGGTGACACGGTTACGCGGACCGCCGCCGCGGGACCGGTCCCCGGGGGTGGTCGGGACGGTGTCCGAGGCGGTGTCCGGAGCGGCTGTGGGGACGACTGTCGGAGCGATGAAGATTCGGGTGAACCCCGGTAAACAAAGTTCGTCAAAACGTGATTCTCAACACTCACGTTTTGCTAGAGTGAACCACAACACTAGACAGGCGAACATAATCTGGATGGAGAGACCATGACAACCGCGCCAACCGGGAGTAATTCACCTCAGACCGTCGTACTGGACCCGGAGATCCAGTCCGTCGGACACATGCTGCGCCGACGGATCGCGGAGACCCCCGACCGCCGTGCGTACAGCTTCCCCGACGCCGACGAGAACTGGCACGCCGTCACCTGGAGCGAGCTCGGCACCCAGGCCTCCGAGGTCGGCGCCGGCCTGATCTCCCTGGGCATCGAGCCCGAGGAGCGCGTCGCCATCGCCTGCGCCACCCGGTACGAGTGGGCCCTGGCGAACTACGGCATCATGTTCGCCTCCGCCGCGACAGTCACCGTCTACCCCACCACCATCCCGGAGGACGTCCAGTTCATCCTCGACGACTCCGACACCCAGGTGGTCTTCGTCGAGAACGAGGAGCAGCTGGAGAAGGTCACCGCCCTGCGCGAGGAGCTGACGAAGGTCCGCGGCGTCATCCTCCTCGACGGCGAGGTGCCGGTCTGGGCCGACCCGGAGTGGGTCATCAGCCTCGCCGACCTGCGCAGTCGCGGTGCGGAGTACCTGGGCGCCAACTCCACGTGCATCGACGAGCGGATCGACTCCACCCGTCTCGAGCACCTCGCCACCCTGATCTACACCTCGGGCACCACCGGCCGCCCGAAGGGTGTGCGACTGCCACACCGGGTGTGGGTCTTCGAGGCGCACGCGGTGGACGTGACGTCCAACTCCGGCCCGGACAAGCTGCTGACCATCGACGACAAGCAGTTCCTGTGGCTGCCGCTGGCGCACGTGATGGGCAAGCTGCTGCTGGTCCTGCCGATCCACTTCGGCTTCGAGACCGCCATCGACGGTCGACTCGACAAGATCGTGTCCAACCTGGGTGTCGTCAAGCCGACATTCATGGGTTCGGCGCCGCGCATCTTCGAGAAGGCCTACAACGGTATCGCCACGATGATGGCCACCGACGGCGGGATCAAGGAGAAGCTTTTCCACTGGGCCAGCCGCGTGTGCGTCCAGGTCTTCGACGCCGACAACGGTGTCGGCTCGGCCAGCGGCTGGGTGCGCTTCCAGGCGAAGCTGGGCGACAAGATCATCATGTCGAAGATCCGGGAGCGTTTCGGTGACAACGTCCGGTACTTCATCTCCGGTTCCGCCGCGCTGAACACCGACATCGCCCGCTGGTTCGGTGCCGCGGGAATGCCGATCCTCGAGGGCTACGGGCTGACCGAGACCAGTGCGGCGTCCTGCCTGACCCGCCCGGAGGTGTACGCGGCCGGCCGCGTCGGACCGCCCCTGGAGGGCATCGAGGCCCGGATCGCCGAGGACGGGGAGATCCAGCTGCGCGGCCCCGGAGTGATGGACGGCTACCACAACAACCCGGAGGCGACCGCCGAGGTCCTCGACAGCGAGGGCTGGTTCAGCACCGGTGACATCGGCGAGATCGACGACCTGGGACGGGTGAAGATCACCGACCGCAAGAAGGAGCTCTTCAAGACCTCCAACGGTAAGTACGTCGCGCCCGCCCAGATCGAAGCACAGTTCAAGGGCCTGTGCCCGGTCGCCAGCCAGATGGTGGTCATCGGCAACAACCGCAACTTCGTCTCCGCCCTGGTTACCCTGGACGTCGATGCCATCACCGCCTGGGGCGAGCGCAACGGTGTCACCGGCGACTACGCCACCATCGTCAGCTCCCCGGAAGTGGAGAAGCTGGTGCAGGGCTACATCGACGAGTTGAACACCCACCTGAACCGGTGGGAGCAGATCAAGAAGTTCACCGTCCTGCACCGCGACCTCGCGGTGGAGTACCAGGAGCTGACGCCGTCGCTGAAGCTGAAGCGCAAGGTGGTCGACGAGCACTTCGGCCGTGAGATTGACGCGCACTACGCCGAGGGTGCAGCCTAGCTGTACTTCCCGGGGCCGCCGAGTCTGCCGGGGCCGATGGTGAAGAAACCGGCCGGACCTTCGTGGTCCGGCCGGTTATCTTGTGCCTCGCTCCCGCTGCTTCTCCAGGATGGTTATTTCTCCAGGTTGGCCGCGACGTCCGGCACGTACCGGAACTCGGTGCGCGGCGGGCGCTCGTAGTCACTGCTGGATTCCGGACGATCCGGAATCTCCGGCGGGGTGTGCTCCACCCGCTCCCACGGCACCGACGACAGCAGGTGGCTGATCACGTTGATCCGGGAGCGCTTCTTGTCCTCGCTCTCCACCGTGTACCAGGGGGCGGTCGGTGTGTCGGTGTGGGCGAACATCTCGTCCTTCGCCCGGGAGTAGTCCTCCCAGCGGGTGATCGACTGCAGGTCCATCGGCGAGAGCTTCCACTGCCGCAGGGGATCCTCACGGCGGGAGGTGAACCGGCGGATCTGCTCATCGTCGGACACCGAGAACCAGTACTTGCGCAGCATGATGCCGTCCTCCACCAAGAGACGCTCGAAGATCGGCGCCTGGTGGATGAACCGCCGGTACTCCTCGGCAGTGCAGAAGCCCATCACGCGCTCGACACCGGCACGGTTGTACCAGGAGCGGTCGAAGATCACGATCTCCCCGGCGGTCGGCAACTTCTCCACGTAGCGCTGGAAGTACCACTGACCTTGCTCGCGGGACGTCGGCGCCGGCAACGCCTCGACCCGGCAGAATCGGGGGTTGAGGTACTGGGTGAGACGCTTGATGGCCGAACCCTTACCTGCGGCGTCGCGGCCCTCCATGATGATCACCACTCGGGCGCCGGTCTCCCGCACCCACTGCTGCATGTCGACCAGGTCGGCCTGCAGCTTCTTGAGCTGCTTGTTGTAGGCCTTCTTCTTCAACTTCGGCGGGGTGACGCCGGGTTCTCCGGACGGGACCTCTGCGGGCATGGTGGCTTTCTTTGTGCGCGACGACATGCTGCCTGATTCTACCGGCGAGGACGGGATGGTGGGCGAACCACGCACGCTCCACCGATGGAAGAGATCGAAGATAACCTCTTGACGAACATGCGTTCGGACAGTAGTATCACATGCAACATCAGCTAAATATTCGGGGACAAGTAATCGATACTATGTGCGACGAAGCTCGTCGCTGGATGGGCGGAGGAGGGCACTGACCATGGGAACCGCCACGTTGCCCTCCGTCGGAAGCACCACTGATCTTTTCGAGGCGATCGGGAAACTCGGAGAGGCCGCCAAAGCGATCATCGCACACGGCCCGGACACATGGGAGAGGCTCCGCCTCCACGACCGGAACGCGGCGATTTAGCAGCTGGAACGTGCCCGCAAGAAGCTCAGCGCCGCCGATGCCGCGTACATCACCAGTTACGAGGAGTACTTCCCCGCCGGCCCCGGCGACGCGCCCGACTGATGTCCCGCATCTTCAACACCACCCTCAGTGATGCCCGCACCCGCCTCGCCGCCGCCCAGCGCCTCAGCGAACGGCCGGACCCGTGGAGCGCAGACCCGTCAGCTCCCCACCCTGACCACATGCCCCATATCGCGGAGGCAGTGGCCTCCGGCGCCATGGACGGTTCCACCGTCGAGATGATCGACAAGCAGATCCGGGCACTTCCCGAGTCCGTCCAGGACGAGATCACCGCAGCAGCCGACGAACCCATCGCCACCCTTGTGACCTGCCAGGGGCCGGACGTCGTGCGTTCGCTGCGCCACTTCCTCCTGGACGTCGTCGGTGCCGAGGAGCCATACACCGAAGAAGACCACCAGCGGAAGCGCTCCCTGACCATCGACTCACAAGGAACTGACGGAATGACACCGATCCGTGGGCTTCTCACCCCAGAGGTGAGCGCGAAGATGCACCGGCTGATGGCCGACCATGCAGGCACCGGGGGAATCGGGCACGACGACAAAACCGGGGAGAACGGGGATCCAGGAAACAAACGGGGGCGATGACGGCACCAGCTCGGCAGACGACCGCTCCCCTGAACAGCGTCGCCATGATGTCCTCGAGGCGCTTGTGGACAGTGGCTACGGACCGGGGAAAGTTCTCTCGACAGGCCGGGGCACCACGACAATCGTGGCAGTCATGTCGATCGACCAGATTGCCTCGCACAAGGGTGCTGCGCTCAGCGATGTCGGTGTGCACATTCCGGCAGCGACGCTCCTGAACAAGCCCGAGAACCTGCAGGCCTACCTGCAGATACTCGACCTCGAAGGGCGGACGCTGTCATTCGGACGGTCTCGCCGGCTGGGCTCGGTCGACCAGTATCTCGCACTTCTCGGCGAGGAAGGCATCAGTTCAGCCCCGGGACCGACTCCGCACCAGCCTATTGCCACGTCCACCACATCGACGGGTGGTCCGAGGGAGGTATGACGGATCTCGACAACCTGACCTTGGTCTCGCCTGCCATGCATGCTCAGGTGGATGACTCCCGCACCGACGAGAACAGGTGGTGGACCAGGGTCGCCCGGCGCGACAGTGGCCGACGGGTCGACTGGATTCCCCCGGTGACCGAAAGTTCCGACCGGGAACCACAGCACAATGACCATCCCACCGTGTGGCGCAATCCAGGGAATGCGCTCAGGCGGGAAGTTCGCGATGCCCTTGATGACGATGCCCCCGACCACGACAATCCGGATCGCGACATACCGGCCCCCCCGACACAGACGAGGACGACCCGGACCACAACCGCCCGGACGACAGCCGTCCAGACGATGTCGCCTGAGACTGACGGCTGAATACTACCTGGAGAAGATCTACTCCACGGAAAACTCAGCCATCCGCTCCCACTCGTTCTTGCCCGGGATGCTGGTGTTGATGATCTGCGGAGTCTCCTTCAGCACCGTGGGGAACAGTTCACAGGCGGCCTTGAAGTGGTCGCTCTGCACGTGCGCCACATCGCTGCCGTCCTTGAACGCCTCCACGAGAAAGTACTCCGACGGATCATCGGTACCGCGGAACCAGTCGAACCACAGGTTGCCCTCCTCAGCGCGGGTGGCCTGGGTGAACTCGTCCACCACATCACGGAAGTTCTCGACATACTCGGGCAGCGGGCGGAAACGAACGTTAATCATGATCATGGCCACGATTCTACACGCCCAAAACACCACGAACTCCGGCCCCGCAGCTCCCCCAGCCACGGTCCCCGGCCCCGCAGCACCTCTGCGGCCGGTCAGTCGTTGTCGACGCCGACTTCCTTCTCCGGCCCCTGATCCTCCATGGCCGTCTCCAACTGTTCACGTAGTTCTTCCAGGTCGTCCAACGAGAAACGGTCCTCGCCGGCGACGGCAACCAAGCCGTCGAGCACCGTGGTGCCGTAGTTGTGACCGTGCCCGTTGGGGACGTTGCCGGCCCGCGGCAGATCCAGGGTGACCTGCCAGAAAGTGATGATCGGCATCCAGCGCATGGTCGGCGACCGGTCGAACCCTGCCGGCTCCTTCAACCAGTCAGGTTCGCGAAACAGCAGGTCCGGCGACCACCAGACCACCGGGTCCGAGGGGTGCTGGACATACAGCACCCGGGGGTCGTTCCAGGTGCCATCCTCCCCGTCCGGGTCATCGATCCACTCCTGGACCTGCTGACCGTTCTCGGCGAAGCGGACCATCATCCCACCCGAGTACTGCGGGGCAGCCTCGTAGGTCCCCGGATCGCGACGCGTCACCAGGTCACTCCACAGCTCATTGCTGTTCGGCGGGCCCAGCCACAACACCCCGTCCACGGAAGCTGCGATGTCGCGGATACCGGAGAAAGCGCCCTCTCCTGCACTGGTTCCCATCGACTCGCCGTAGACGTAGATCTTCGGCCGCTCGTCCTCCGGCAGGGTATGCCACCAGTCGACCACCGCGGTGACCAGCTCCTTGCCAGCGTTACGCACCTGATCGCGGTCGGAGATGAACTGGATGGCACTGGGCAGGTAGGAGTACTGGTCAGCCGCGATGGCAGTGTCACCGTCGAACATCAACTCGAAGGCCTGCGCAGCAGTCGGGTTGACCCAGCCGGTGCCGGTGGTCGGTGCGATCATCAGCGCCTCCCGGTCTGCGGCACCGGTACGTTCCAGCTCGGAGACAACGTTCAGTGCCCTGTCACGGTCGGTGTCACCGTTGTTGAGTCCGGCGTAGACCCGGATCGGCTCACGGGAAGGACGCCCGGTCAGCTCCTCAAGTTCGTCCTTGTACAGCCCCAGGCCGGTGAACCTGGTTCCGTAGGCGCCGAGCTCCTCCCAGGTGTTCGGCGACCCCGGCCCGCCGGAACGCTCACTGACATGGGGCTTGACCAGGTCCTCACGGATCTCCGTGTCACGGACCGAGAAGATGTTCTCGCTGACCCGCACGATGGTGCCGGGCAACACCTGGTCCACGACCAACACCGTGACCATGGCCACGGCGGACCAGGACAGGACAAGTTTCAGACCGTAACGGGTGTGTTGGCCAGGAACTGCACCGGCGAGGATGATCGTGAGCCGGCCAATCGCATTGCCTACCAGGTACAGCAGAGCCCACAGCGCCAGGCCGACCGGCAGAACCAACAGGAACTCGGCGGCAGTGTACGCCTGATCATCCATGATCCCGGCGATTTCCTGTTGCCAGCGCACCGCGATAAGAACCCACACCACCAGGGCAAGGACGATGGTGGCCAGCAGCCCGAATCTGAACCACCGGAACCAGGACCGTTCCGAGATCCGCCCCCTCGACCTCCTGGACAGTGAAACAGACAGGGGCTCGACCAGGTCGCGGATCCACAACACCCAGATCCACTGCAGAAACACACCGATGAGGTGCCCTGTGGCGGCAGATAGGCCGGCCGCGACGCCCTGGAACAGCCAGTCACGCGGCAGCAGGGATGGTGTCAGTGACAGGGCGAACATCAGCCCACCGACGATCAGCCCCCAGGGGCTCGGCTCCAGCAGTCGACGGAAGAAGGAGCGGGGCTCAGAGTGTTTCCGTCGGACAATCACGCCATCGTCATCTTCGTGGACGATGTGCGCGCCCTCCTGCGGCGCTGATTCACTCACCTTCCGCCTACGCTCCATTCCTTATTGCAGGCGTCGCGGTTACCTCGTGCCTGATACGCCAGTTCAACTAACCCCACCCTACCAACCTGCGGGAACTGTCCACTGCCACTATCGGACAGCACAGTCGGACACCGCAGTCGGACGTTGCAGTCGGACGCCGCAGTCGGACGCCGTGGTCGGACGTTCAGCGACCGTGCCCTGCTTCCCGCTGCTCGGCGATCTCCAGCCAGCTCATCTCGAGTTCCTCGTGTTCGTCACGCGCGGCGGTGAGCTGACGGTCCAGGCCAGCAAGCAGAGCGGTGTCGACCTGTCCATCGGCCGGGGCGGCGGCATCGGCGAGTCGGTTGTTGAGATCACCGATGGTGCTATCGAGTTTGGACATCTTGCGTTCCAGTGCACCGAGTTCCTTCGCCAGCGCCCGGTCCTCCTGCGCAGACAGGGCCGGAGCCGCTGCAGTATCAGCCCCGGAGCCAGCCCCGGCACCGTCGACTCCGCCAGCACTACCAGCACCACCGCCGAGATCCATGTTCCCGCTGTGGCGCTGTTCCGCGGCCGCCTGGGTCGCCCGAGCATCCAGGTACTGCTGGATCCCGCCAGGCAGGTTCGTCAGATTACCGTCGCCGAACAGTGCCCAGGTGGTGTCACAGATCCGCTCGACCAGGTACCGGTCGTGCGAGATGACGACCATGGTGCCGACCCAGCCGTCGAGTAGGCTCTCGAGTTCCTGCAGGGTGTCGATGTCCAGGTCGTTGGTGGGCTCGTCGAGCAGCAGGACGTTCGGCTCGGCCATCAGCACCCGCGTCAGCTGCAGTCGACGTCGCTCACCACCGGAGAGGTCACCGACCGGGGTTCGTTGCCGCTTCGGGGAGAATCCCAGGCGTTCGGCCAGCTGGGAGGCGGTGAGTTCCTTGTCGCCGATCTGCACCCGGGTGGCGACGTCCTCCACCGCGTCGATCAACCGACGCTGCGGGTCGAGGTCGTCGAGCTCCTGACGCAACCATCCGATCTGCACGGTGCGTCCCTCGATGCGCTTCCCCTCGGAAAGCTCGTACTCCCCTGCCAGGGTGCGCAGCAGGGTGGTCTTGCCGGAACCGTTGACACCGACCAGGCCGACTCGTTCGCCGGGCCCCAACCGCCATGTCAGGTCGGAGACCAGGGGTCGGCCGTCCGGGGTCTCGATGGTGGCGTCCTCCAGCTCGATGACCTTCTTGCCGAGGCGTCGGGTGGCGAAGCTCATCAGCTCGACCGAGTCACGCGGGGCCGGGACGTTCTTGATCAGGGCCTCGGCGGCCTCCACCCGGTAGCGCGGCTTGGAGGTCCGGGCCGGGGCACCGCGACGCAGCCAGGCGAGTTCCTTGCGTGCCAGGTTCGCGCGACGCTGCTCGGCGGCGTCGGCCTGCCGGGCCCGCTCGGCGCGGGCGAAGGTCCAGTCGTTGTAACCGCCCTCGTAGACGTCGACCACACCGTCATGCACCTCCCAGGTGTGGTTGGCGACAGTGTCGAGGAACCAGCGGTCGTGGGTGACCACGACCAGGGCGCACCGCCGGGACAACAGGTGCTCGGCCAGCCACTGCACACCTTCGACGTCGAGGTGGTTGGTGGGCTCGTCGAGGATGAGCAGGTCCAGGTCCTGCACCAGGGCAGCGGCCAGGCCCACCCGTCGGCGTTCGCCGCCGGACAGGGCGTCCACCGGCGCGTCGAGGCCGGTGCCGTCGCCGAGGTCGAGGATGCCCAGCCCGTGCAGCACCGACCTCACCCGCGGGTCGGACGCCCACTCGTAGGTCTGCAGTCCCAACGGCTCCACCACCGAGGCACCGATGGTGTCGCCGACCAGCACACTGTCCTGACTGACCCGGGCCATGCGCAGGTCGTTGTTGCGCGAGACCCGGCCGGCATCGGCGGTGTCCGCCCCGGAGAGGATCTTGAGCAGGGTGGATTTGCCGCCACCGTTGAGTCCGACGACCCCGATCCGGTCGCCGACGTTGATTCCCAGGCTCACCCGGTCGAGCAGGGTGGTGAGCCCGTAGCTCTTCTCGACGTTCTCCAGGTTGATCAGATTCACCGGGCTGCCGGTGGTGCGTGCGTCGGCCATGGTAGGTCGCAGCGGTCCTCTCGTTGTCGGTCGGGGTCGGTCGGGGTCGGTCGGGTCTCTGGTGTACTCAGGACGCTCGGGGCTCCGGCACTCAGTCAACCAGCCGCGCCCCGTGCGGGCTGGAGGTGGCGGTGGCGGTTGCGACGGCGCGTCCGCCGACGCCTTCGGCCGCCAGGGTGGTCGCCACGTCCACCGCCTGGGCCCGGTCCCGGCACAGCATGGCCACCGTCGGCCCCGATCCCGAGACCACACAGGCCAACGCACCGGCATCCTGTCCTGCGGCCAGGGTACCCCGCAGGTCCGGACGCAGACTGATCGCGGGGGCCTGCAGGTCATTCACCGCCCGGCGCAGGTGACCGGCCAGGACGTCCGGATCGCCGTTGAGCAGTGCCCGTTGGACGTCCTCGGGGGCCGGGGCCCGGACGTCCGGACGCTCCCCGCGGGCTGCGGCGTCGCGTTGGGTGTCGAGCCGGGCGAAGACCTCGGCGGTGGACAGTCCCCGCGGGTCCATCACCAATGCCCAGTGGTAGCTACCGCGGATCATGACCGGGACCAGGTCATCGCCGATGCCACGACCCAACGCGGTGCCACCACGCAGGCAGAAGGGCACGTCCGCGCCGAGGCTCACGGCCATTGCGTGAAGTTCCTCCGGACTCGGTGCCGGCGTCTGGTCGAAGCCGTGGGCGGCTGCCCGGGGTCCGTGCAGCAGTTCGACGGTGGCGAGCAGGGACGCCGCGGCATCGGCTGACCCGCTGGCCATGCCACCGGCGACGGGGACCTGCTTGTCGATCGACACGCTCAGCGACGGAACCGGCGCGGCCCGGTTGTGGTCACGGTGGTCACGGTGGTCACGGTGGTCACGGTGGTCAAGATGACTGACGTGGTCGAGATGGTCACGGTAGCGGTCCAGCACCAGCGTGGCCGCCCGTAGCGCTAGATTGCCCTCGGCAGTGACTTTTCCTGCGTCACGTCCGGTCACGCTGCCCAGAGTCACCCTGCTCCCCGGTGTCATCCCTGCGGGTCCCTCGTCGTCGACGGCCACGGTGACGGTCTCGGTGAGGTCGAGGGCGTGGAAGACCGTCTCCAGCTCGTGGTAACCGTCATCCCGGACATCACCGACCGAGAGGTGCAGGTTGACCTTGCCCTGCGCCGTGGCGCTCACCGCGTAGGCGGAGAAGGTGTACTCGGCGAGGTCCGGGAGGCTCACGACGATCCGCGCCGATCCAGCGACGCCACCGCCAGCCGCACGAATGCGGCGGTGTCCAGCTTCTCGCCGCGCTCCCGCGGGTCGATACCGGCGGCGGTGAGGACCTCCTCAGCCTCTGGTCCGGAACCGAAGTAGCCGGACAGCGCGGCGCGCAGGGTCTTGCGACGCTGCAGGAAGGCGGCATCCGTGACGGCGAAGAGTTCGGAACGCAGGACGTCCTCCCCCAGACGCTCCAGCTCGGCCTGCCAGGGCCGGTCCTCGTCGGCCCAACGGTCGATGCGCACCAGACCCGAGTCGATCTTCGGCGCCGGCCAGAAGACGTTCTTGCCGATCACCCCGGCCCGACGCACCCGGCCATGGAAGCCCGCCTTGACGCTGGGCACGCCATAGACCTTGCTGCCGGGGTCGGCGGCCAGCCGGTCGGCGACCTCCAACTGCACCATGACCAGCACCCGGCGGATGCTGGGGAAGATCTCCAGCAGGTGCAGCAGCACCGGCACAGAGACGTTGTACGGAAGGTTCGCCACCAGCGCGGTCGGCGGGGTGTCGACGAAGGCGGGGTTGTCCGCGGCGATCTTCAGCGCATCCGAGGTGACCACGGTGAGGTCATCGGCTCGCGACGGGGCGAACTCGCCGACGGTGCGCTCGAGCCGTCCGGCCAGGCGCGGGTCGATCTCCACCACCGTCAGCTGCCCGACGGCCTCCAGCAGCGCCAGGGTCAGCGACCCGAGACCGGGGCCGACCTCCACGACGTGATCGTCCTCGGCCAGGTCAGCGGCGGTGACGATACGACGCACCGTGTTCGGGTCGATGACGAAGTTCTGCCCCAGCCTCTTCGTCGGTGTCACGTCGAGCTCGGCGGCCAGTTCACGGATCTCCCCGGGGCCGAGCAGCCGGACGCCAACACTACCGTCGCCGCCGCTGCCGTCGCTGCCGGCGCTCTCCGCGCTGTTGAAAGTATCCACAGCTCTCCAGGATAGCCGCAGCAGCGGTCGGAGTTACCAGCCAGGGAGACTAAGCAGGGTAACTGGCCTGGATGATTAGCGCAGGCCCATCTTCGAGGTGCAGGCCGGCCACGCGCCCCAGCCCTGGCCCGCCTGGACCTTCTCGGCCACGGCGATCTGCTCCTCGCGGGTGGCCATGTGCGCCTCGGGGGCGTACTCGTGGCCGCCGTAGGCCGCCCAGGTGGACGGGGTGAACTGCAGGCCACCGGAGAAACCGTTGCCGGTGTTGATGGACCAGTCGCCGGTCGCCTCACACTGAGCCAGCTCGTCCCACACCGATCCATCGGCGACGGACGGTGCACCGGAGACACGCTTGGTGCCGCGGACGACCACGCGCTCGGTGGCCGGCTCGAGCTCCTCGCGATCGATGACCTCACGGTCGGTCTCCTCGCCGTTGACCTCGGTGACGCGCACGGTGACGCGCTCCTTACCGGCGGAGCCCTTCTCGATGACCTCTTCCTCGCCCTCGGGCATGTCAGGGTCCTCGATGACCTTCTCCGGCGGGTCGAAGGGCCGCTCCTCTTCGCGCTCCTCGGTGGCCACACGATGGACCTCGACGTGGGTGCCCTGCTCCAGCGGGGCGTCGGCGGCCGGGGTGACCTTGTCTTCCGGACCCAGCGGTGCGCCACGCATCTCGAGCATCTCGCCGACGGTGGACGCGGCCATGCTCAGACGGGCGGGGTCCTTGCCCGGGGCTCCGTCGTTGAGGGTGAACTCACGCGGGGTGGTGATGTCGAGCTCCATGCCATCGGTCGGGATGGGGGAGTTCGCACCGGCAGACAGGGCGGCGTTGGCGTTGTCGTAGCCCAGCTCAGCGAGAAGTTCGGAGACGGTGAGCGACGTGGTGTCGATGTCGCGCAGCTGGCCGTCGACGGTGACGGAGACCTGGCGGGCCGAGCGGACGGAGATGGTCGAGTTGTTCTCGACCGACTCGTCGAGACCCGGGGTGATCAGGTCTTTGTCGGAGAACTCGATGTCGTTGTCGGCGAGCAGGTCGCGGACGTCACCGGACCAGGCGGTGGTGTTGATCTGTTCCCCGTTGACGTCGAGGCTGACGTCCTTGTGGTTGGTGGCGGCAACGGTGCCACCGACGGCGAGGACGGCAAGCATGCCGCCGGTCGCCATGCGCAGCGGCATGGAGTTGGTGGTGTTGATCCGGTGAAGGCTGGACTTCTTCTTGGGTGACACTCGTTCTCTACCTCCGGCGGCGCTGCGGGGCGCGCCGCCACTTTCTAGCGTCTGCGGTTAGACGTCTCGATTCCGTAACTTCGATAACGATACGGTAACGATCGCCCGCAGGCCAACCCATTGGCGAAATTTCCGCGGAAAATGTCGCCACCCTCACACGTCAGGGAGAACACGGGGCAACTGTGGTCACAGCCGTCTCATGCACCACTTTTCTACCGTGGCGCATCACCCGCGAATCACGCGGGAGTCACGCACGAATCACGCGCCCATCACGGGGCGCCCTGTGTGGCGTGGCGCGCGACGCACCACCCGGGGTATCAGATGCCGTAGAGCGTCCGGGCGTTCTGTGTGACGATCTCGCCAGCCTCCTCCGGTGAAATACCGCGGGCCTCTGCGAGACAACGCGCGGTGTAGCCGACGAAGACCGGTTCATTTCGCGCCCCGCGGAAGGGCTCCGGGGTCATGTACGGCGCATCGGTCTCCAGAAGGATCCGGTCAGCCGGCACCAGTGCGGCGGCCTCGCGCAGTTCACCGTTGCGCTTGAAGGTGACGTTGCCGCAGAAGCTGAGGTAGTACCCACGGTCGATCGCCTCGCGGGCGACCTCCAGCGGCGAGGAGAAGCAGTGCAGCATCACCGTGAGGTCGTCCGGCGCATCATTGAGCACGCGCATCAGGTCGTCGTCTGCCTCACGGTTGTGGATCATCAGCGGCTTGCCGACCTCGTGGGCCAGGGCCATGTGCCAGCGCAGCGCCTCCTCCTGCGTCTCCAGGTCGGCGGTGTCCTCCGGGTCGTGCGTGATCCAGTAGGTGTCCAGGCCGGTCTCCCCCACCGCCACGCAGCGATCGTCGGCGACGAGGTCACGAATCCGGGTGCGGACGTCCTCGGTGAGCTCGTGGGAGCGGGTGGGGTGGACAGCACAGGCCGCATAGACCCGCTCGTCGTGGTGGGCGGCCTGCAGCGCAAGCTCTGCCTCCTCAATCCCGTCACCGACGGTGCAGATCCCCTGCACCCCGGTCGCCGCCGCCCGGTCGACGATCTCCCGCACCTCGTCGGCGGTGGTGGCCTTGCAGGACGCCAGGTGGGTGTGGGCGTCGAAGAGCTGCGGCAGCGGCTCGGGCGGGACAGGGGTCGGACGCTTCTTCTTGGCGGACATGCCAGCTAGCGTAGTTGCAACTAGTCCGTCTCGACGCGGGCCCACTCCGGGCCGGTCTCGGCGAGCTCGGCGTCCAGCTTGGTGAACAGCGGGGACGGCTTGGACAGCGGGGTACCGGCGACCAGTTCGGTACGACCCCAGTGGGCCTGCTGCTCGTCGTAGTCACCCATGATCACCGGGTAGCTGCGTCCGGCCTCCGGCAGGCCCACACCGACCGGGGTGCGCGGGGAGTCGTCGGTGACCTCCACGACCTTCGGCTGGGCAGCCCACACGCCGGTGCCGCCGAGGGTCTCGAAGACCTGCTGGGCGGAGAACGGCAGGTAGGGGGTCAGCAGGGTGTTGGCGTCCGAGACGATCTGCAGCGCGGTGTGCAGGACGGTGGCCAGACGGTCACGGGCCGCCGGATCAGCGGCAGTGTCCTCCGTCCCCTTCGCAGCCTTAGCCAGCTTCCACGGCTCCTGGGCGGCGATGTACTGGTTGCCGCGGTCCACGATGCGCATGGCCTCGGCGATACCTGACTTGAACCGCGAGTGCTCCAGGCACTCCCCGACCTTGGCGAACGCTGCGGCAGCATCGTCCAGCAGATCGCGGTCCTCGTCGGTGAACGACCCGGCCGCCGGGATCTCCCCGAAGTTCTTGTGCGCCATCGACACCGTGCGGTTGACCAGGTTGCCCCAGCCGTTGGCCAGCTCGGTGTTGATCCGGCGGACGAACTCGTCCCAGGTGAAGTCGGTGTCCATGTTCTCCGGACCCGCGACGGCGATGAAGTAGCGCAGGGCGTCCGGGCCGAAGGTCTCCAGGAAGTCGCGGACGTAGATCACCACGCCCTTCGACGAGGAGAACTTCGAGCCGGACATGGTGAGGAACTCCGAGGAGACGACCTCGGTCGGCAGGTTCAGCTCACCGAACTCGCCGGCCTCACCACCCTTGGCGCCGGAACCGGCGTAACCGAGGAGCTCACCGGGCCAGATCTGGGAGTGGAAGGTGATGTTGTCCTTGCCCATGAAGTAGTAGGACAGGGCCTCCGGGTCGCCCCACCACTTGCGCCATGCCTCGGGGTCACCGGTGCGGTAGGCCCACTCGATGGAGGCGGAGAGGTAGCCGATGACGGCGTCGAACCAGACGTAGAGCTTCTTGGCGTTGTTGTCCTGCCAGCCCTCGATCGGCACCGGGACGCCCCAGTCGATGTCGCGGCTCATCGCCCGCGGGCGCATGTCCTTGAGCAGGTTCAGCGAGAAGTTCAGGACGTTGGGACGCCACCCTTCGCGCTCGTCCAACCACTCCGACAGGGCGTCGCCCAGGGCCGGCAGGTCGAGCATGAAGTGCTCGGTCTCGACGAAGTCCGGGGTCTCGCCGTTGATCTTGGAGCGCGGGTCGATCAGGTCGGCGGGGTCGAGCTGGTTACCGCAGTTGTCGCACTGGTCACCGCGGGCGTCGGTGGCACCACACAGCGGGCAGGTGCCCTCGATGAAGCGGTCGGGCAGGGTACGGCCGGTGGACGGGCTGATCGCACCCGTGGTGGTCTGGCGGACCATGTAGCCGTTGTCGTTGAGGCCGCGGAACAGCTCCTGCACCACCGCATAGTGGTTACGGGTGGTGGTGCGGGTGAACAGGTCGTAGGACAGGCCGAGTCCGGCGAGGTCCTCGACGATGATGCGGTTGTAGCGGTCGGCGAGGTCCTGGACGCTCACGCCCTCCTTCTCCGCCTGGACCAGCAGCGGGGTGCCGTGCTCGTCGGTGCCGGAGACCATCAGCACCTCGTTGCCCGACATTCGCTGGAACCGGGCGAAGACGTCGGACGGGACACCGAATCCGGCGACGTGTCCGATGTGACGGGGACCGTTGGCGTACGGCCAGGCGACAGCGGTGAGGACGTGTTTCGACATGCCAACAGAGTAACCCCTGGTGTGCCGTCGTGGCACACCAGGGGTTACTTGGCTGCAGCGCGGACTGGATACCGTCCACCGAGACGCCGGATGCAGCGCCGGGTACTGCTCAGCCGGTCCTACTTCGTCGGCTTCCTGGGCTCCTGTTTCTCCCGCTTGCGCTTCTCCCGGGACTGGCGGGCCTCGGCTGTCTCCTGGTGGCGACGCTCACGTGCCAGACGCAGGGCGAAGGCGCGCTTCTGCTTCTCGTCGAGGAACATCGGGTCCTGGGACAGGCCCTTGTACAGCGCCAGACACAGGAACAGGATCAGGATCACGAACGGGCTGGCCGCCAGGATCGTCACGGTCTGCAGGTTGTCCAGGGCTTCCTCGCCGCCGGAGAGCAGCAGCGCCACGGCGATGAGGCCGGTCATCAGACCCCACAGCACGGTGATCTTCCTGTCGGCCACCAGCTTGCCGTTCTGGCTCATGGTGCCCATCACGGTGGACGCGGAGTCCGCCGAGGTGATGAAGAAGGTCGACAGCAGGATCATCGCGATGATCGAGGTGAGCCCACCCAGCGGCAGGTCGTGCAGCAGGTTGAACAGCATGTTCTCGCCGGTGCCGTCACCGTAGATGTCGGTACCCTCGCCCTCCTGGTGGATGGCGCTGCCACCGAAGATGGAGAACCAGACGACCGAGACCGCGGTCGGGACCAGCAGGATGACCAGGATGAACTCGCGGACCGTGCGTCCGCGGGAGATGCGGGCGATGAAGGTGCCGACGAACGGGGACCACGAGATCCACCATGCCCAGTAGAACAGGGTGTTGCTCGACAGCCACTCGGCCATGCCCGGTGAGGAGTCTGCAGTGCGTCCCGCCATGCCGAAGAACTCCTGGATGTAGTTACCGAAGGAGGTCGGGATGGTGTTCATGATGACCACGGTCGGCCCCACGACGAGGACGAAGAGTGCCAGGATCCCGGCAAGCACCATGTTGAAGTTCGAGACGTACTGGATTCCCTTGCCCACACCGGAGAAGGCGGAGATCAGGTAGCACGCGCCGAGCACACCGATGATCATCAGCAACCATCCGGTGCCCGGGTCCGTGACGATGTCGGTCAGATCCAGACCGGCGGCGATCTGCAGGGCACCCAGGCCCAGGGAGGCGGCGGTACCGAAGACGGTGGCGAAGATCGACAGGATGTCGATCAGCTTGCCCAACCAGCCTTCGGCCCGGCGAATGCCGATCAGCGGCACGAATGCCGAACTTATCAACTGCTTACGGCCCAGACGGAAGGTTCCGTAGGCAATGGCCAGGCCCACAATGGCGTAGATCGCCCAGGGGTGCAGCGTCCAGTGGAACAGGGTGGTGGCCATGGACACCGGCACGCTCTCGGAGGCCTCACCGGGCACACCGTCCCGGTAGAAGGTCAGCGGCTCCGCGGTGCCGTAGAACATCAGGCCGATGCCCATACCAGCGGCGAAGAGCATCGCGATCCAGCTGGTCGCGTTGAACTCCGGTCGCTCATTGTCCTGACCGAGGCGGATGTTGCCGAACTTGCTCAGCGCGATCCAGATGATGAAGAAGACGAAGATCGTCCCGGCGATGATGTAGACCCAACCGAAGTCGGTGACCACGAAGTCCAGGGCATTCGTCGCGAACGAGGAGAAACTGTCCGGAGCGAACAGGGCCCACACCACGATGGCGAGAATGATGAGGGCAGCGAAACCGGTGACGGCCTTGTCCACCTTCGCGTTCTCGTCCTCCGCGGGCGGGGGCAGCATGCTGTCGATCGCCACCGGGGAGATCTTCTCCTCGCTCAGTTCCTGAGCGGTGAGATCATCAATGGAGGTCCCAGCGACGTCTGCCTGATCCGACGAGGCACCGGGAACCTCCCGGTTCTCGTCGTTCTCTGGATTCTCTTCTGAAACGGACATGCGGTCTACTGTGCCATAGTCTGTGGACACACACCGATCCGGTACGAAAGTTGCGCGATTTTTATCAGCGTCCGCGGGCGTCGAGAACCGCCTCGTAGAGCTCGCGCTTCGAGACTGACCCAGCGACTGACCCAGCGGCTGACCCAGCGCCTACCCCGGCGCCAGCCTGGGCCGCCACCTCCCGGCAGGCGTCCTTGAGCCGCACGCCGGACGCCACCTTCTCCTCCACGAGCGGGACCAGGTCAGCCACTTCTACCTGCCCGGACCCGTCGGCACCGGCCGCGGAGATGACCACGGTGATCTCACCGCGCACCCCCTCCTCCGCCCAGGCCGCCAGCTCGGCGAGGCTGCCGCGCCGGACCTCCTCATAGGTCTTGGTCAGCTCTCGGCACACCGCGGCCTCCCGCCCGCCACCCAGCACCTCGGCGGCGGTGGTCAGGGTGGCGGCCAACCGGTGCGGGGACTCGAAGAAACTCACCGCGCGCGGCGAGTCCCGCACCGACTCCAGCCAGGTCCGCTTGGCGCCGTCCTTGCGGGGCGCGAAGCCGTCGAAGGCGAAGTGGCCGACACCGACCCCGGAGAGGGCCAGGGCGGTGGGCACCGCCGACGGGCCGGGCAGGCAGGTCACGGGCACGCCGGCATCCTGTGCCGCGGTGACCAGTGGGAACCCCGGGTCAGAGACCGAGGGCATGCCCGCATCGGTGACCACCAGTACCCGGGCCCCGGTTCGCGCCCGCTCCACCAGTCCGGACGCCCGGTCGGACTCATTGTGGTCGAAGTTCGACACCATCTGCCCGGTGATCTCCACCCCCAGCGCGGTGGCCAGCGCGCGGGTGCGGCGGGTGTCCTCGGCGGCGATGACGTCCGCACTGCCCAGGGCGTCGATCAGCCGGATCGAGGCGTCCAGCGGGTCGCCAAGCGGAGTGGCCGCAAGGATGATCCCGCCGCGGGGACACGGCCGCTGTTCGGCTGCGCGCCGGGTCAACTCGGTCAGGTCTGCCGGTGTGCTCTGGCTCATGACCTGCAGACTCTACCGGCCAGCGCCGGGACGCTGCAGCCTGGCGTATAGGATGGCGTCCTGTGACACCGACCACCAGCAACGACACCGGCAACGACGCCGGTGCCGACACCGTCAACGACGCCGGGTCAGGCGCCGGCCGCCGCGACGCACCGCGCGCCCTGGGGCGCGTCCTGCGGCGCGTCGCGTCCGGCCCGCGTCGCTGGTGGTGGATGCTCGGCATCCTCGGTGCCCTCGGTCTACTGACCCGCCTGTGGGGGCTGTCGCACCCGACCGACCGGGGTGTGCCGGTGTTCGATGAGAAGCACTACGTGCCCCAGTCGTGGCAGGTGCTGCGCGGCACCGACAACCTGTTGATCGGAGGGATCGAGGACAACCCAGGCTTCGGCCTGGTCGTCCACCCTCCCCTGGCCAAGCACCTCGAGGCGATCGGGATCGCGGTCTTCGGCAACAACCCCTGGGGCTGGCGTATCGTCACCGCGCTCCTCGCCGTCGGGGTCATCCTGCTCATCGCCGCCTGCGCCCGTCGGCTGAGCAACTCCGACTGGATCGGCTTCGCCGCCGGGATCATCGCCCTGTGCGACGGGATCCTCTTCGTCACCGGGCGCTCGGCGATGCTCGACCACATGCAGGTCTTCTTTATCCTGCTGGCGGTGTACCTGCTGCTGCACGACCACCGGCAGATGGAGGACCGGTTCATCCTCGTCGCCGCCGAGCACCGTATCGGCGACTTCCCGCTGGGTCCTCGGCTGGGTTTCCGGTGGTGGCGGTTCGCCGCCGGGGTCGCCCTGGGATGCGCCCTGGCGGTGAAATGGTCCGGGCTGTACTACATGGCCTTCATCGGCCTGACCATCGTCGGCGTGGACTGGTGGCGACGGCGCCGCTTCGGGGTGCAGCGTCCCTTCCGCGGCACCCTGGTCCACGACTGTCTGCCCGCCTTCGCCTCGGTGGTGCTGGTGCCGGTCGGGGTATACCTGCTGTCCTTCCGGTCGTGGTTCGCCTCGGAGACCGGGGTGTTCCGCCACGAGCTGGAGTCCGGCAACGAGCGGATCGCCGACTGGGGCCTGGGCTTCCTTCCGGAGTCCGTACAGAACTTCATCTACTACCACGTATCGGTCCTGGGTTTTCATTCCGAACTGACGAACTCCAACGACCACGTCCACCCGTGGGAGTCCAAGCCCTGGGACTGGCTGGCCAGCACCCGGGCGTTGCTGTACCACTCCACCACCGGCGACGACGGGTCCAAGGAAGTGGTGCTGCTGGTCGGCACCCCGGTGATCTGGTTCCTCACCGTCCCGGTGCTGCTGTGGGGACTGTGGCGGATGCTGCGCCACCGGGAGATGGTCTGGCTCGTCCCGGTGCTGGGTTACCTCGCCGGATTCCTGCCGTGGCTGATCAACACCGACCGCCAGATGTACCTCTTCTACGCCACCGCACTGGCACCCTTCCTCATCATCGGGATCGCCCTGGTGCTGGGACAGGTCTCGGATCTGGCGATCCGTCGGGACGCCCGTGCCCCTGATTCGCAGGTGTCACCGGTCAAGGCTATGGTGCTGGGACGCACCGGCCAGCTGGTGGTGGTCATCTACCTGGTGCTGGTCGTGGCGATGTTCCTGTTCTTCCTGCCGGTCTTCACCGGCATCCCACTGAGCCCGACACAGTGGAGCTGGCGGATGTGGCTGCCGGGCTGGACCTGATCCGGCAGAACCAGTCGGTCAGTCCGGCCGGTCGCCGGGGCGCCAGGACGAGTGCCGTTCCACGTCATTGGGACTGTATCCGACGGGACGTGCCGACAGCATGCGCAATGACTGGCGCAGCGGGGCGACGGCATGGTGCCGGGCCAGCCACACGCTGACCAGCGCGGCGCAGGACGCCAGGTGCAGCAGCAGGCCGAGGATCTGGGCGACGTCCACCGCACCGTCCATCACACCCAGGACCACGTCGCGGGTGGCGAAACCGGCGGTGAAGCCCCACAGTGCCACGAACACCGGCAGCAGACCGGGGCCCGCCGCCGGACGTAACGCCCCCCACAGCAGTCCCGCCGCCAGTGCGAAACGTACCGCCGCGGCGTCCACCACCAGTCGGGCGTAGTCGGGATCCGAGGAGTTGCCGACCGCACCACCGGCGCCACCGGCACCACCGTCGCCACCACCACCGTCGCTACCGCCGATGAATTCGGCACCGGGACCGGTGACCCCGACGAGCAGCAGCACCGCCCAGACCACATACCCCACCGCACAGGCCAGCAGAACCAGCCGGGCGATGACCAGCGGAAGGCCCCGGTTCCGCAGCCGGTGCGACAACTGTGGGGTGTCGTCGGCGATCTGCGCCATGTGCTCGGCCAGGGCACCGGGGTCGGTGGGCGCGGGCGGGGTCTCCGGGGCCAGTGACATGCGCAGCCGACGGTTCAGATCACTGGCGTCGGCGAACCACTGCTGGCACGGCTCGCAGGCCGCCAGATGGGCGTCGACGGTGTCGTCCCCCAGCCCTGCCGGCCCGGGTTCCCCGTCGAGCCGCGCCGAGAGTGCGGCACGGACCTGTTGGTGGATATCGGTGGAGGTCATCTTTTAGCGGCTACCCCCTCATCCGAACCGGGACAGCGCCTTGTCGAGGCTGGCGCGTCCGGCACCGAAGACCACCAGGACCACGCAGGCGGCGAAAAGCACGAGGACCAGTTCGGCGCCACCGTCTGTGACGAAGATCCCCTCCCCCAGGTGCACGAAGTAGAAGGCGGCCACCATGTCCAGGGCCAGCACACCCGCGGCCGCCGGGGTGAGCATGCCGAGGATCAGCAGGGCACCGCCGAGCATCTCGACGACAGAGACCACCCACACCGACAGGGTGGCCTGGGGGATGTTCATCTGTTCCCACATCACTGCGGTCTCGTCCGCACCAGTCTGGAACACCTTGTCCCAACCATGCGCGATGAAGACAACCCCCAGGGCGACACGGAGCAGCAGCAGGGCGGCATCACGCACGGCAGGATTGTTCATGGAGCTGTCAGACTACCTTCCGGGGGTACGCGGGGATCACACCGCGCGGATGTGGCCGCGGGGGCCGAGCCCAGCGTCGCCGTACCCGTCGTGCCCGTCGTGTCCGCTGTGCCCGTCGTACCCGCCATCGGCGGCACCCATGAAGTCCATCTCATCGAGGTTGACGAAGGTCGGGTCGACGTCGTCGGTCTCGAGCACAACCGCGCCAGGACGGATCAGCCGGTCGGGCACGCCCAGCTCACGGTCATCGGTGCTGCGCACACCCTGGCGGGCGCGGCGCATACGGGCCATCCGGCGCTGGTGCAGCCGGGCTTCCTCGACAACCTGGCGACGCAGGAAGTAGAGGTAGGCGCCGGTGAGCGAGACGGTGGCGCCCACGGCCAGCCACATCCACCCGCCGAGCACGACCGCCGACACCACGGCGACGACACACAGTGCCGTGAGCACTGACAGCACCCGCTTGCGTCGGGTCTGCCGCATCTCCGCGAGATGTTGGGAGGCCACCGGGTCGTAGAAGCCACGGCCCCGTCGGGTCGCGACGTAGTCCAGCTCCTCCTCGGAGAGCTCCCCGCGAGCGTCGGAGTCCTGGTTCCCGGGGGTGTCGGACGTACTGTCTGCATCGTTTCCGCCAGACACAGCTGAGGGCGCAGAGGATGCAGAAACCACGATGTCGCCACCGCGGATATAGGCCTCCGGCACGTCGCTGACGACCTCGTAGTCGTCTTCCACATCCGGCACCGCAGCCAGCACGGCTGCCACATCGGCGCCTGGGTCGGCGTCTGGTTCTGCGTCGACATCCTCACTGTCGGAGTAGACGGGGTCGTCAGCGTCGGTGTCGGTGTAGTCGGCGTCCGTGTAGTCAGCCTCTGCATCCGCGTTGTCCGCGTCAGCATCCTCGGCGACCGCGGTGAAGACGGTGTCCTCGGCCGGTGCGTCCTCCATCGCGGCCGACATCTCGACCTGATCAGCACGGCCAGCACGGCCAGCACGATCGGCCTGGTTGCCCTGATCGGCAATGACCGGCTCGAACTCGCCGGTATCCTCCTCGTCCAGCGGACGGTAGTCCACGATCTCGCCGTCAACGATGCCCGGCATCGTCACCAGTTCCTCGGCGACCTCATCGCTCCGGTCGTGACGCCGGCGGCGCACCAGGCGGGAGAGCATCCCGGGGCGGCCACTGTCGTCGTCGACGACGACATCCACCGGCTCGGCGTCCACCAGCTCGATCTCGTCGTCGACGTCGGCGTGATAGAGACTCTCCGCCGGAAGGGGACGCTTCCGGTGGCGTTCGATGTCGTCTCCCCCGGCATGCAGGACACGGGTCTCGGACAACGCTGTCGAGGTCCGACGCACCGGCGACTGGTTGCGCAGGAACAACGGAGCCAGCAGCAGGAGCCAGACAACTGCGATCAGAATCAGGGAGCTGATGGAACCGGTCACGGGCAACCCTTCCTTTACACCGGCGCGGACCCGACGAGGGGTGGGACAATGTCACCGACCCTACGTGTCAGCGTCCGGTCGAGCGCGCAGGCGCGCCGGGGGAAAATCACGTCCGTCACTCGCGTCCCAAAGTACAGGCTCCGAGAAACAGGCCCCGAGAAACAGGCTCCGAGGATCAGGCACCCGGCCGACGGTCCCGTCCCAGCAGGGAGACCACCCCGCCGGGGACCTCCTCGGTGGTCAACCCGACCAGCAGGTGGTCGCGCCACTGCCCGTTGATGTGCAGGTTGCGCACGAGTCGCCCCTCCTCGCGGAAACCGATCTTGGCCAGCACACGGCGGGACGCCTCATTCGACTCCAGGACAGTGGCCTCCACCCGGTGTATCCCGCCGTGGATCATGGCATGGTCGACCCCCAGGGCGACGGCGGCGGTGGCCACCCCCTGCCCCGAGTACCCGGAGTACACCCAGTAGCCGATCCAGCAGCTGCACACCACCCCGTGCTGGATGTTCCCCAGGGTCAACTGGCCGGCGAATTCACCGTCCACCTCGATGGCGAAGGGCATGACCTGGCCGTCGTTGGCGAGGGCGGACAGGCCGGAGATATTCGCACGCCAGAGCGCCTTGGTGTGTGATTCGCTCCACGGCCCCGGCACCGTCGGTTCGACCGGACGCAGCAGGTGTTCGTCGGCGATGCGGTACTGCGCCCACCGGGTGCCGTCGCGGCGTCCCAGCGGTCGCAGCCTCACCCGGCCGGCGTGGGTGGTCACCGTGGCGGTCCTCGCCGGCCAGCCGGGGTGCCGGCTCGGCAGTGAGGTCAGGGAAGACAGGAAAGACAGTCCGGACGGCATGGCGGCGGTCCTCCCCTAGGACCGGTTGGTCAGGAACATCACGTCCACGACCTCGCCGGGCTCCAGGTGCGTGTGGTCCTCGGGCACCATGATCAGGCAGTTCGACTGCCCGTGGCTGCCCAGCAGGTGGGTCGGTTCCCCCGGCGATGCCGCGCCCAGCGGGTCGACCAGGAACTCCTGGGTCTGCCGGTCACGCATCAGCTGCGCGCGGATGAACCCACGGCGGGCCGGGGCGGACTCGATCCCGGCGATGGTCCTGGCCTGGACGACCCGGCGTGAGGTCTGGCGCTGGCCACGCAGGATCTGCACCAGCGGACGCACCATCACCTCGAAGGCCACCAGGGCCGCACTCGGGTTGCTCGGCACCAGGAAGGTCGGTACCCGGTCGGCACCGAGGACACCGAACCCCTGGACGGAGCCGGGGTGCATCGCCACCCGCGAAGTGTCGAGGTCACCGAGTTCGGAGAGGATCTCACGCAGCCGGTCGCTGGAGGCCCCGCCCACGCCACCGGCGATGACCAGGATCTCCGACCGGATGAGCTGGCCCTCGATGATGTCGCGGATCCGCCGGTCCTCACCGGCGAGGATGCCCAGCCGGTTGACGTCGGCACCGGCCTCGCGACCGGCGGCGGCCAGGGCGTAGGAGTTGACGTCGTGGACCTGCCCCAGCCCAGGCTCTCGGTCAATGTCGACCAGCTCAGGGCCGAAGGAGAGGACGGTCATCCGCGGCCGCGGATACACCAGCACCTTGGAACGTCCGATGGCGGCGAGCAAGCCCACCTGGGCCGCGCCGATCACGGCGTCCTGTTCGACGACCACGTCGCCTGGCTGGGCGTCGGCGCCGGCGCGGTGCACGAAGCCACCGGCGGAGACCGGACGCAGGGCCTCGGTGCGACGTCCGTCGTCCTCGGCCCAGTCCAGCGGCACCACGGCATCGGCGAGAGTAGGCAGCGGCGCGCCCGCCTCGACACGCACCGCCTGCCGCGGCTGAAGCCGTACCGGACGGTGCGAGCCAGCGCTGATGTCACCGACGACGGGTAACCGGGCCGACGGAACCTCGGGATCACCGCTGCCGGCGTGTCGGATGTCCACCGAGCGCACCGCATAGCCGTCGACGGCGGCCTGGTCGAAGCCCGGCACCGAGATCTGCGCTTCGACCTGCTCGGCGCAGCGCAATCCCAGTGCCTCGGAGATGGCGGTGCGCACCGGCTCGGGGGTCACTGCCGCGGCGCTGATCATCGCCAGCTGCTCCTCAACAGTTCTCAAGGTGGTCCGTCCTCCGTCGGGGTCTGGTCAAGTACGTCCCAGAATCCTACCGCCTGGCGCCGCCCGATCTGAGGAAGCCCGCCGGACGTGTCCGGCGGGCTTTCCCGCCGAGTCAGGCCAAATCAGGCAGAATCAGGCAGCGTCACGCAGCGCTACTCCTCCAGCCGGTTCTGCAGCCACCGCTTCAACGAGGGGCCGTATGTCTCACTGTCCAGCGCGAAATCGACGCAGGCGCGGATGAAACCGCCGGGGTTGCCGAGGTCGTGGCGTCCGCCCTTGTGGATGTAGACGTGCACCGGGTGACCTTCGGCGATGAGGATCTCGATGGCGTCGGTGATCTGGATCTCGCCACCCTTGCCGGGCTTCGTCCGACGCAGCGCATCGAAGATGGAACGGTCCAGCAGGTAGCGGCCGGTGGCGACGATGGTGGACGGCGCGTCCTCCACGTCGGGCTTCTCGACCATACCGGTGACCGTGCACACCCGGTCATCGTCGACGGCATCCTCGTCACCGGGGTCGGCGATGTCGAAGACACCGTAGTTGCTGACCTCGTCCTCCGGCACCTCGAAGCCGCACAGGACCGTACCGCCGTAGCGCTGGCGGACCTTGATCATCTCGTTCATCACGCCGAAGGGCAGCACGAGGTCATCCGGCAGCAGCACGGCGAAGCTGTCCTCGTCGTCGTCGAGTGCCCCCTCGGCACAACCGATGGCGTGGCCGAGGCCCAGCGGGCGGTCCTGGTTCACCGACACCGCGGTGATCATCTCGTTGACCGCACGCACCTTGTTGAGCTGCTCGGTCTTGCCGCGCGACTCAAGCGTGTCCTCGAGCAGTTCGTCGCGGTCGAAGAACTCCATGATGCCCTGCTTGCGCGGTGAGGTCACGACAGCAAGGCGGGACGCTCCGGCCTGGGCGGCCTCGGAGGCGATCAGCTCGATACCGGGGGTGTCGACCACCGGGAGGAGCTCCTTGGGGACCGTCTTCGTGGCAGGCAGGAACCGTGTCCCGAGGCCGGCCGCGGGGACGACGACAGTTCTGATCCCACCACTGGTGACGTCACCGGAGGTACCGTCTGGAGAGGCGGCGGGAGAGGGGTTTACTGAGGATGTCATACCTGGATACTACAACCGACGGTGGTGCGCAGCAGGGCGGCGACACCCCCACACCCGCCACGAGTCGCCGGCCGGGGGTGACGGCGACGACTAGAATCCGGAGCCATGGAACACCCGGCGCACCCCGACCCCGCTGTTGCCGCGGCGAAACAGTCGCTGCGCACCCGACTGCGTGCCACCCGGTCCGCGGTGGGTGCCGCCGAGCGGGACGCCCGGGACGCCGCGATCATCACCCACCTCACCACCCATCTGGCCGACGTCGGACCGGTGGCCGTCTACGTCGGCCTGCCAGGGGAACCCGGCGGCCCAGGGTTGCCGGCGGCGATGGCCGGGGCCGGACACGAGGTGTGGTTACCGGTCGTCGCACAAACCGCTGCCCCCTTGACGTGGCGACGGTACCGGGGCGAAGAGTTCACCCGGCCCGGTCGCTACGGAATCCGGGAGCCCGTGCCTGACGCGGGTACAGACGTCCCCTCCGAGTCCCTGTTCGACACTGTCGAGGCATTGGTGGTGCCAGCCCTGGCGGTCGATGCGGACGGGGTTCGACTGGGTCAAGGCGGTGGTTTCTACGACAGATCTGTTACTTTCCGTCCTAAAGATGGCATACTTATGGCCATCGTGGACCACGAAGAGTTCCGGGTCACCGTTCCACGGACCGACCTGGACATCGCGGTCCAGACCGTCATCACCCAACACGGCGCCTTCACAACGGTGGAGAGTACGCCTTCCACCCCACCGTCAGGAGAGAATCTTGTTTAAGGGTTTCAAGGACTTCATCATGCGCGGCAACGTGATGGAGCTGGCCATCGCGGTCATCATCGGCGGTGCCTTCACCGCGATCGTCACCGCGATCTCCGACCATCTGATCCAGCCGCTGATCAACTCTTTCGGAGGCGCCGAGGTCGACGGACTGGTCTGGAAGATCCGTTCCGACATGGACAGCACCGCAATCGACTTCGGTGCGATCATCACCGCCGCCATCAACTTCCTCATCATCGCCGCCGTGGTGTACTTCATCCTCGTGGCCCCGATGAACAAGCTCAACGAGATGTCCGCCAAGCGCAAGGGCATCGACCCGGCCGAGGCCGTTGAGCTGAGCGAGACCGATCTGCTGATGGAGATCCGCGACCTGCTGGCCGCCCAGAACACTGCCGGCACCACCGCCGTCGATCCCAACGCCCCCGGTGGTGGCACCGACGGCACCGGTTCCTCCGGACGCCACGCCGCAGACTAGTTCCGGACTCGTTCCGGAACCAGTTCCCGGTTCGGCTCAGCCCCAGTGGGGCGGGCGCTGGTCCCGCCAGAAATCCTCGCCGAATCCCCCAACCCTGCTGTCCCCTGCTTCCCCCGTCCGCCGCGACTCCCCGTCGCGTTGCGGACGGGGGTTGTCTGTGTTGCCTGTGCCGTCCGGGTCGCCCGGACGTCGACCGATCACGCCGCTCTTGCGCCGGCGTGACCGCTGACTGTGCCGACTCTGCCGACTCTGCCGACCCGGCTGTCCCAGCTGGCCGGACATTCAGGCCCGATTGAGGTCGGCGATCACGTGGCGTACCAGCGGGCCCAGGGTGGCCATACCGTCCCGGATCGCCGCACGCGAGGCGGCGAGGTTGACCACCACCGTGGAACCTGAGACCCCGGCGACGCCGCGGGACAGACCGCCGTCGGTGGCGTTGCAGGCCAGCGCGGAGGAGCGCAGCGCCTGCGAGAGCCCCTGGATCCGCTTGTCCAGCACGCTCTTGGTCGCCTCCGGGGTCTTGTCCCGCGGGCCGACGCCGGTGCCGCCGACGGTGACCACCAGGTCAGCACCACCGACGACCGCGGTCTCCAGGGCCTTGCGGACCGCGGAGCGTCCGGAATCGACGGTGAGTACCGCATCCACCATGAAGTCCTCCTCTGCGAGGAGCTCGGCGACGAGCTCACCGGACTGGTCGCCACTGTCCTTGCGGTCGGTGACGATGACAACCAACGCGTGGAGGAGACTGTGCCGCTGGTTGCCGGTCTCGCGCCGGTCATCCTGCATGTCGAGCGTGTGGAAGACGTCGTCGTCCGGCTCGGTGATCGCGGCGTCCAGCTCATCGAGACGGTCGAAGGGTTCCTGGGGAGAACCGGAGGTGTCCTCGGCGCCGGGCACCGTGATCAGACTACGGAGGTCACGGTCGGTGTCAACGAGAGATTCGTGGGACATTGAGCTGCGCTCCTGACGCTGGTGGTGGTTACCGTGGGAAAAACTATTGTCTCCCACGGTATCCCGCCGCAGGGGCCCGTGTATAGGTGCGGGGGCGGTTTGACTGTGTTGCAGGGTGTTTCCGGGGGTGGTTAGTCGGATTCGTCGAGGGTGACCTCGACCTCACGCTCATTGTCGCCCTCGGAGTCAGTGACTGTGAGTGTCACCTTGTCACCGACGCTGTGGGAACGGATCGCGGCGATGAGGCCTTCACCGCTGTCGACGATCCGGTCATCGACCTTGGTCACCACGTCGCCGCCCTCGAGGCCGCCCTCCTCTGCCGGACCTCCGTCGGTCACCTCGACGATCTCGCCTCCGACCGACGTCGACTGGGTCTTGACGGTGGCCCCGATCACCGGGTGGGTGGCACGGCCGTCTTCGATGAGCTGCGTGGAGGTCTTCTCCGCCTGGCTCGAGGGGATGGCGAAGCCCAGGCCGATGGAGCCGGACTCCCCACCCATGCCACCACCGAGGGTGGCGATGACGGAGGGGATGCCGACGAGTTGCCCATCGAGGTTCACCAGCGCACCGCCGGAGTTGCCGGGGTTGATGGCTGCATCGGTCTGGATGGCGTCGATCAGCGAGGCCTCGCCGCCGTCCTCACCGCCGGCCTGCACCGGGCGGTTCTTCGCCGACACGATGCCGGTGGTCACCGTGGAGGACAGTCCCAGCGGCGAGCCGACGGCGACGACCGTCTGCCCGACCTCGAGGGACTCGGAGTCGCCGACCTCGATCGGCTGCAGGTCATCGGCACCATTGGCCTTGATGACGGCCAGGTCGGTCTGTGGGTCGGTCGCCACGACCTCGGCCTCGAGCTGACGGCCGTCGTTGGTGGTCACGCTGAGCTGGGCGCCGCGACCGTCCGCGCCGGCGACGACGTGGTTGTTGGTCAGAATCAGCCCGTCGGGACTGATGATCGAGCCGGAGCCCTCGGCACCACCCTCCTGGGTGGCCATCTGGATGGAGACCACACTGGGCAGCACCTTGTTGGCGACGTCCTCGATGGTTCCCGGCTCCGGGGTGGAGTCTGTGGAGGTGTTCTCGTTGCTGCCCTGGTTCTGCTGGTTGAACGAGGTTGCAGTGCCGGAGACCCCGGTACCGGTGTCCTTCATGACCTGGGTGGTGACCACAGACGAGCCGACGCCGACGGCGAGCAGCAGTGCGGCGACCGCCGGGGTCGAGAAGCGTCGGGTCGCAGACTTGTCAGGCTTGCCGGACGCTCCGGCAGCCCCGTTCGACCCGGCCGGGTCATTCGAGGTCGGCGGCGGGCCATAGGGCGGCTGGGCCCGACCACCGAAGTCCTGTTGTCCGAACGTCTGCTGGCCGGGACTCTGCTGACCGAACGTCGGCTGTCCCGGATACTGCTGGGCAGGGTACCGCTGGGACAGGGCCTCCCAGCGACGTTGCTGAGCGGCGGTGGACTCGACGTCCTGGTACTCGCCGTTCGTCCCGGAGCCCTGGCCGCCAGTCTGGCCACCGGCACCTGCACCAGTCTGGCCGGCGCCCTCATCCTGGGCACCGCGCCCCCAGAAGCCCCCGTAGGGGCCGCCGCTGTTTCCCTGACCGTCCCGGCTGTCTCCGGACATTCAACACTCCTTGTACTTGCCGTGTGTTCACTGACACCCAGTGTGTCACCTGTCTCTGGGGTCTCAATTCATGAAACCTGGGAGAACGGTCCTAAAACAAGTGAAACTGACCCAATGCGACGGCAAAAACTGTGCCACACCGCGACACGGCGGTCTCAGCCCCCATCCCCGTTTTCGGCCCCTCCCCTCACCGTGCTCCCCCCAGGCACGCTGTCGCCCCGGGTCAGACCAGATCAGGGCGTGTTCTCGCGCAGCACGTAACCGACACCACGAACTGTGTGGATCAGTCGGCTCTCGTCGCCTTCCTCGGTCTTGCGCCGCAGGTAACCGATGTAGACCTCCAGGGCGTTGCCCGAGGTCGGGAAGTCGTAGCCCCAGACCTCCTCGAGGATCTTGGTGCGGCTGAGCACCTTGCGCTGGTTCTTCATCAGCAGTTCCAGCAGGGCGAACTCGGTACGGGTCAGGCTGATGTGCCGACCGCCGCGGGAGACCTCACGGGTCTCCGGGTTGAGCGAAAGATCCTCGAACGCCAGCGGCTTGACCTCGGCATTCTGCGCCACAGCGGTCCGTACCGACCGACGGTGCAGCGAACGCACCCGGGCGAGGATCTCCTCCAACGCGTAGGGCTTGGCCATGAAGTCATCCGCACCGGCGTCCAGACCGGCGACGCGATCGGCAACGTCGGCCTTCTCAGCCAGCATGAGAATCAGGACGTCACTGCCGGTGCTGCGAAGCTCACGGCAGACCGCCAGTCCGTCGAGGGTCGGCATCTCGACGTCCAGGATCAGCAGATCCGGGGACTCCTGACGGACCCGGGCGAGTGCGTCCTCGCCGTCGGTCGCGGACACCACGTCATATCCATTGAAGGTGAGGGATTTCCGGAGCGAGTCCCGGACCGACTGGTCGTCATCGACAACAAGTATCTTCATCCCGCTATTGTGCAACATCACTGCGGGATTTAGACATGAAATCGCCGCTCCTACAGTAAATTGACAGAAAGACCGCCCCCTCTCACCGAGTGACAGGGGGCGGTCTTCTCAGGTGCAACTGATCCGGGTCACACCCCGGACCGTGTTTCACCGGTCAGGCGAGCTAGTCCAGCTCGACCAGGCCGAGCTGGGCGGCCTTGACCAGACGACGCGGGATCTGGACCTCGCGGCCCTGGACCTTGACGGTCTGCAGGGCGACGTTGTCGGCCTTCCACTGCGAACGACGGGAGCGGGTGTTGGCGCGGGAAAGACGGCGCTTCGGAACTGCCATTGTTCTCTAGCCTCCTAGTTCTTAAGAGTTCTCGGACTTCTTGGTACGGCGAACGCGGTTGCCGTAACGACGCTGGAACTTCTCGACGCGGCCGGCGGTGTCCATGACACGCTGTGCACCGGTCCAGAAGGGGTGGGACTCGCTGGTGACGTCAACGACGATCAGCGGGTACTCGTTGCCGTCCTCCCACTCCACGGAGCGGTCGGAGGTGGCGGTGGAGCGCGTCAGGAACTGGTGGCCAGTGCTGGCGTCCTTGAAGACCACCGGGTGGTAGTCGGGGTGGATATCGTTCTTCATTCTCAATCCCTCAGGGTTGTGCACCAGGTCGGTCCCCCACCATGCGGACGAGGTCGTGCCTGGGTCGGGTTGTGAGTGGGTGTTCTTTCAGCTTTGCCCGGTGACGCCGCCAGAGCCCCAGTGACCCGGAGGAGACCCCGCGGTCTGGATGCCTGACAGTAGCGGGCACAGCACGAGGAGATATCGTACCCCCTGATGCCTCCACCGGGAAATCCTGGGCCATCCGGACACCGCAGACCACCTGCTCGCCGCCCGCACATCGCCATCCCACAAGGGGATTAGGATGTGCCGCCTCAATCAGGTAGCGTGGTCCACCGCTGTTGTCTTAGTAAACGTCATCGCACGCGCGACCGGCTCCGACAGTGCCCCAACCACCTCTCGTCCCGTCTAAACGTGAGGGTTCACAGTGGCGTCTCCACTGCAGGTGCGGCACCCCGTCCGGCTGCACGTTGCGGAAGGAGAAAGATACCCATGTCGGCATATTGCCAGGTCACGGGACGGAAGCCGGGTTTCGGCAAGTCCGTCTCGCACTCGCACCGCCGCACGAACCGTCGCTGGAACCCGAACATCCAGCGCCGTTCGTTCTACCTGCCCTCTGAGGGTCGCTCGGTCACGCTGAGCGTGTCCACCAAGGGCCTGAAGACCATCGACCGTGACGGCATCGAGTCCGTCGTGGCCAAGATCCGCGCACGTGGGGAGAAGATCTGATGGCACGTAATGATATCCGCCCCATCATCAAGCTGAAGTCCACCGCGGGCACCGGTTACACCTACGTGACCCGCAAGAACAAGCGGAACAACCCGGACCGGATCACTCTGAAAAAGTTTGATCCGATCGCCCGGAAGCACGTCGAGTTCCGCGAGGAGCGATAGTCCATGGCCAAGAAGTCCAAGATCGCGAAGAACGAGCAGCGCAAGGAAATCGTCGCCCGCTTCGCCGAGCGCCGTGCCGAGCTCAAGGCAATCATCAAGAACCCGAACTCCACCGACGAGGAGCGTAGCGAGGCACAGTTCGAGCTGAACCGTCAGCCGCGCGACGCCTCCCCCGCCCGCGTGCGTAACCGTGATGCTGCCGACGGCCGCCCCCGCGGTTACCTCCGCAAGTTCGGCCTGTCCCGTGTCCGCGTCCGCGAGATGGCTCACCGCGGTGAGCTGCCCGGCGTTCGCAAGTCCAGCTGGTAAGAGGGAGCACACGCATGAAGCGCACCAACCACAAGAAGGCGCGGCTCGAGCAGACCCGCCGCCCGAAGAAGAACCCGCTCAAGGCCGAGGGCATCGAGACCGTCGACTACAAGGACTACGCCCTGCTGCGTAAGTTCATCTCGGACCGCGGCAAGATCCGTGGCCGTCGCGTCACCGGTCTGACCCCGCAGCAGCAGCGTCAGGTCGCCACCGCGATCAAGAACGCCCGTGAGATGGCTCTCCTGCCGTTCCACAGCCGCTGATCAGCCGCTGATCCTGGTGCCCGACAGCACCAGAGCGTTTAACTAAGACAGCTGGACCCCGCCCCGACTTTTCGTCGGCGGCGGGGTTCAGTCTTTCCACGGGGTGTCAGTACCCCGGTCCCCCAGTCTCCCGGCCCCCGGTCTCCCTCCACCGCGGTCAGGTACGGTAGCAACTAGAAACAGTATGACTACTCCCGGTGCCATGTGGCGGAGCACCGGGCTCCTCCGATGAAAGGCGTCATGAGCACACCGAACAACCCCTATAGTTCGAACAACGACGGCCGCGGCGACATGCCGTCCTACGGCGACTACTCGCAGGGTGCCAACGACAGCTACAACTCCGGCTACAACTCCGCCTACAACGAGGCCCACACCGGCTCCTACACCGGCGGTTACGAGCAGTTCCCTGTCGCTCCTGAGGCGTCACTGCATGGCGGCGGCTACGCCGGAGCAGGCAAGCGGCTGGGTGCATTACTGATCGACCAACTTGTCTACCTCGTCGTCGGTGCCATCCTCATCATGATCCTGGCCGGAGACGACATCTCCCGGTGGTCCGACCAGTTCAACGCTTATATCGATTCCGGTGACGCCAACGCGCCGGTTCCCGAGCTGGAGACCGGCGGTATCATGCTGGCCTCCATCATCGGATTGGTGTTCTGGTTCGCCTACCGTGCCGGTATGGAGAGCACCAAGGGACAGACCCTGGGCAAGATGGCCCTGGGCATCAAGGTCGTCAACGCCGACGGCCAGCCGATCTCCTTCACCAACTCCCTACTGCGTAACTCCTGGTACATGGTGGTCACCGTGCTCGGGAACATTCCGGCCATTGGCTTCGTTCTCGTCCTTGCGATCTACATCACCCTGGGCGTGCTGATCTCCCGCAACCAGTACAAGCAGCACAGTTTCGACACCTGGTCCAAGGCCTACGTGGTGACCACCAGGTAGATCCGCACCACCCCGAGCCCGGCCGCGAGTCACCACCTGCGGCCCCAACGGCTTCCCCTCTCAGGCCGCCTCACCTGCCCCGCCCCTGCGGGACGGTGAGGCGGCCTGATCTAATGGAACGATGCTTGACGTTCTCAGCGGTTTCCTCGTGGTGGTGGTCATCATCTCCCTGGGCTACGCAGTAGGACGTCGCCGCCTGCTGGGCACCGGCGCGGTCTACACGCTGAACATGTTCGTCTTCTTCCTCGCCACCCCTGCCCTGCTGATCAACGTCCTGCGCGAGGCGGATCTCGCGGCTCTCTTCGGCGAGAACCTCGCCGTCGTCGTGCTCAGCAGCGTATGCGCCGGCCTGGTCGGTTTTCTCGGCTACCGCTTCCTGGCCCGACGGAGCGTCCCCGACAGCGTGATCACCATGCTGGCCTGCTCATACTGCAACGGCGCGAACCTGGGCATCCCGATCACCGCCCACGTGCTCGACGACCCGACCGCCGCGCTGCCGGTGATTATCTTCCAGGTCGCGGTGTACGGACCGGTGAGCGTACTCATCCTGGATGTCAGTGAACGACGACGCAAAGCCTCCGAGGAGAATCCCGACAGCAGTGACCGTGCCAGCTACGGTGGCGATGCGGACGACGGTACCCACCGCGCACCGGGAGCGTCCCTGCCGCCGATCCTGCCGCTGGTCCGGGAGCTGCTGTTCGGCGTGCTGCGCAACCCGCTGATCCTCGCCGCCATCGTCGGCATCACCCTCGGGGCGTTGCACCAGTGGCTCGACATCGCCCTGCCCGACCTGCTCGCCGAGCCGATCGTCCTGCTCGCCAGCGCCGCTGTGCCTTGCGCCCTGGTCGCCTTCGGCCTGTCGATGGCCGAGATCACCGTCCTCGACCCCGACAGCAGCCCGCGACGCAGTGTCTGGATGGCTGCCCTGATGAAGACGGTGGGTCATCCACTGATCGCGTTCGTCATCGCCACAGTGCTCTTCGGGGCATCCGGCCCGGCCCTGCTGGCATTCGTGGTCGTCGCCGCCCTGCCCACCGCGCAGAACGTCTTCACCTACGCCACCCGCTACGGGGTGAACACGGTACTCGCCCGCGACACCGCAGTGATCAGCACCCTGCTGGCGATCCCGTCGATCACGGTCATCGCTGTCCTCCTGGGGTAGCCCCACCCCCCACCCCCACCAGGCGGGTCTCCCCCGAAAGGCGGACAACGGACGGTCATTTCCCACATCTGGCTAGGCTCGGGGGTGAGCACTTCCCGTGGACGGGACCCCAAGAGAAGGAGACTGACCATGACGACCACACCCCAAGGACACGTCGAATCCCTCGATCTCTCCGACGTGATCGACGCCGCCACCGCAGAACAACCGGGTCCCTTCGTCACCATCCATCTCCCGTCTGACCCGACCGGGGCGACCATCGACGTCGTCCGGCGCACCTTCGATGCCCAGCTCAAGGATGCCGCCGCCCAGCTGTCGGCGAACGGAGCCTCCGACGCCGAGGTCGCAGCCATCCTCGACCCAGTCCGTGGGGACGTCTCCGACGAGATCTTCTGGCGTCAGCAGTCCCGCAGCCTCACCGTGTTCTGCGCGGACGGTTTCCACCGGATCATCCGGGTCCCGGTCGAGCTGACCGAGTCAGTGACCGTCGCCGAGCTCCCCCACCTCAGCCCGCTCGCCCCGGTGGTCGAGGCCTCCGGACGCTGCTACGTCCTGGCACTGGCCAAGGGCAAGGTGCGCCTGTTCGAGGCCGACCGCAACGCCATCGCCGAACTGCCGCTGGGCGCGATCCCGGAGAAGTTCGACGATGTCGTCGAGGCCCCCGAGCGCGAGCTGCAGGGCCGGAGCACCGGACAGGACTCGGTCGCCTTCCACGGCCACGCCGACACCGCCAACGGCCTGACCGAGGAGTTCCTCCGGGCGGTCTCCGACGGAGTGGAGAAGGAGCTGGGCACCGCCCGTTCCCAACCACTGGTGCTGGCCACCGTGGAGGAGAACGGTCCGGCGTTCCGGACACTGTGCTCCTACCCCGCCATCGCCACCGAGGTGATCGCCGGCAACCCGGAGCACACCGGTGCCAATGAACTGCGCTCGGCAGCCTGGCAGATCCTCGATGCCGCCCGCACCGAGGAGGAGCCCGGCGTCCGCGACAACATCCTCACCGAGGTCCACCGGGGACGCGGCTCCAATGATCTCGCCGAGATCGCCCGGGTCGCCGGCGAGGGACGGATCGCCGACCTCTACGTCCCCCGTGACCTCTCGGTCCTTCACACCCCGGATGCCTCATCCCTGCTGGACCGCGCCCTGGTCGAGACGATGCGCACCAAAGGTGGTGTGCACACCCTCGGCGTGCTCGAGGCACCCGAGGAGGCACTGGCCACGCTGCGTGGCTAGCGCCAGCAGGAACTAACGCACAGCGGGAGCTGACCACCCTGGTGGTCAGCTCCCGCTGGTGTTGTGTTGTCCCCCGTGGTCGTCAGCGCCAGAGCAGCAGGGCGTCGCCCTGACCGCCGCCACCGCACAGCGACACCGCGGCCCGGCCGTCCCCCCGACGATTCAGCTCGTAAGCGGCGGTGACCACCAGGCGGGCACCGGAGCAACCGATCGGGTGGCCCAGCGAGATGCCACCACCATGGATATTCGTCTTCTCCAGCGGGTAATCCAGATCCTTGATGGACTGGACGACCACGGCAGCGAAGGCCTCGTTGATCTCGAGGAAGTCGAGGTCCTCGGCGGTCCAGCCCGCCCGTCCCAGCGCCGCGGTGACAGCCTGGGCCGGCTGGGAGTGCAGGTAGGTGTCCGGTCCGGCGGTCTCACCGTAGGCACCGAGGGTGGCCAGGACGTCCAGCCCGTTGTCAGCGGCGTACGCACGGGTGGTCAGCACGACCGCGGCCGCACCGTCGGAGATCTGCGAGGCGGAGGCGGCGGTGATCGTGCCGTCCTTGGCGAAAGCGGGACGCAGCCCGGCCAGCCCCTCCTCGGTCGTGCCGAGGCGCACGCCCTCGTCGGTGTCGACGACCACGGTGCCCTTGCGGGTGGCGATCTCCACCGGGACGATCTCCTCGGCCAGGGTGCCGTCGGCGATCGCGGCCTCGGCGCGCTGGTTCGACAGCGCGGCGACACGGTCCTGCTCGGCACGGGTGATTCCGCGGTCGGTGTTGCCTGCCTCGGTCTCCACGCCCATCGCAGTGCCGTGGATCGGATCGGTCAGGCCGTCACGCTCCAGGGAGTCCTGCAGGGACAGCGACCCGAACTTCGCACCGGCGCGGACACCTGCGGCGAGGTGCGGGGCGTTGCTCATCGACTCCTGGCCACCGGCGACGACGACCTGCGCATCGCCAAGCCGCAGCATACGGGACGCTGCGATGACGGCACCGAGTCCGGAGAGGCAGACCTTGTTGATGGTGGTGGCCGGGGTGGACACCGGCACGCCGGCGGCGACGGCGGCCTGCTTGGCCGGGTTCTGACCGGCGGCGGCCTGGACGACCTGGCCCATGTAGACGAAGTCGACGTTGTTGGCCGTGACCCTGGCACGCTCCAGCGCACCGGAGATGGCGGTGGAACCCAGCTCAACGGCGGACTTCGCGGCCAGGGCACCCAGCATCTTGCCCTGGGCGGTGCGGGCGGCACCGACGATGACGATGTCGTCCGGGGAAACGGTTGTGTCAGTCATGGTGGTAGTAGTCGACCTTTCTGTCGCATCGTTAATCACTTCTATTATGAGACATATTCCGGCGGAAGGGGTGATTTTCCTGCTTATCGGTCATAAACGGGTGGTCAATGCTACGCCCGTCACCGCCTGGACGTCCTCGACGCTGACCCCCGGTGCCAACTCGACCAGCTCCAGGCCGTCGTCCGTGCGGTCGATCACGCACAGGTCGGTGATGATCCGGTCGACGACCCCGGTACCGGTGAGCGGCAGGGAGATGTCGCCGACGATCTTCGGGTCCCCGTTGCGGGTGGTGTGCTCCATGAGCACCACGACCTTCTTCGCCCCGACCACCAGATCCATCGCCCCGCCCATACCCTTGACCATCTTGCCGGGCACGATCCAGTTGGCGAGGTCGCCGCGGTCGTTGACCTCCATACCACCCAGGATCGCCAGGTCGATCTTGCCGCCGCGGATCATCCCGAAGCTCATCGCCGAGTCGAAGTAGGACGTCCCGGGCATGGCGGTGACGGTCTCCTTGCCCGCATTGATCAGGTCCGGGTCGACCTCTTCCGGAGTCGGGTACGGGCCGATGCCGAGCATCCCGTTCTCACTCTGGAGGGTGACGTCCACTCCCTCAGGCACGTAGTTAGGCACCAGGGTCGGCAGGCCGATCCCCAGGTTGACGTACTGTCCGTCCTGAAGCTCCTGTGCCGCACGGGCGGCCATGTCCTGTCGGTTCCAGCTCATCGTGTGGTCTCCTTCTCGATGGTCTTGTCGGCGACCTGCTCCGGGGTCAGCTCCACGATGTGGTGAACGTAGACGCCCGGCAGGTGGATGTCGTCTGGGGCGAGTTCACCGACGGGCACGACCTTCTCGGCCTCGACGATGCAGACCCGTCCGCTCATCGCGGCCAGTGGGTTGAAGTTCCGGGCCGTCCGGCGGAACCGCAGGTTACCGGAGGTGTCCGCCACCTCGGCGCGGATCAGCGAGACATCGGCGACGATCGCCGCCTCGAGGACCTGGGTGCGTCCGGCGATCTCGCGTGTCTCCTTGGCCGGGGAGATGACCGCGCCGTGGGCGGGGTCGTCCGACCCTTGCGCGCCGTAGCGCCACACCATGCCGCCGTCGGCGACCGGGGTGCCGACACCGGCGGCGGTGTAGAAGGCGCCGATACCGGAGCCGCCGGCCCGCAGTCGCTCAGCGAGTGTTCCCTGCGGGGTGAGTTCCACCTCCAGTTCCCCCTCGAGGTACTGGCGGGCGAACTCCTTGTTCTCGCCGACATAGCTGGCGATGATCCGGCGCAGTTGCCGGGTCTCCAGCAGCAGACCCAGGCCGCGACCGTCGACACCGGCATTATTCGACACCGCCTCGAAGTTTCCGACGTCACGGGACGCCAGTTCGCTCAGCAGCACCTGGGGGATGCCGCAGACTCCGAAGCCGCCGACGGCGAGGGTCGCACCGTCCTCGATCTGGGCGACGGCATCGGCCGCGTCCGTCAACTTTCCAGTACTTGTACTCATCTCAGTCCCTTCCCGACATGGGGCATCGTCCGAAAAATATCCGCCTGAGAATGTGAACTACAGCACATCCTCGGTGACGAATCCGAGTATGCGTCGCCGGCGGAAACCCCACCACGTACAGAACAACAACGGTCAGGACGAAAAGTTGTGTCCCCGTACAAAGCAGTGTCAGCGCACCGTGTCAGCGCACCATGTCAGCGCAGAGTGTCAGGCACTGTCGTCCCCCACCGGGACCGCGGTTATCCAGGCGACCTCGACCAGCGTGTTCACGTCCCCGAGGTCGCAGCCGGTCAACTCCTCGAAGCGGCGCAGCCGGTAGCGCAGGGTGTTGACGTGCACCGGAATGCTCTCTGCGGCTTCCCGCGCGTTCAGCCTGTGGTCCAGGTAGGCCCGGACCGAGTCGATGAGGTCCTCGCCGAAGGCCCGGGAGCCACGTAGCGGCACCAGGTACCGTTGTCGCAGCACGTCGGTGGTTTCCGGGCTAGCGTTGATGGCCATCCGCCAGGAGAGCATCTCCTGGTCGACCCGTCCGGTCATTCCCAGGTACAGGGCGGATCGCACCACCCGACTGACTGTCGCGAACGTCCTGTGCAGTTCGGTCAGTGGTGCCGGACGCCCGAGCGCGACGGGGATCCCCGCCGGCAGGAGCCGGTCGGCGGTGTCACCGGAACCGTCAGGGTTGCCGGGGTCGCCGATGAGCACACCGGCGACCGACCGGTTCTGCACCGTTATGAACAGCCTGGTCCCGTAGGACTCGGCCCACCGCTGCAGGGCGACCTCGACCTCCACCCCGGAACCGTCGATGAAGGGTGCCATCAGGATCCGGTGGTTGCCGTCGGTCGGGATCTTGTAGAGCGAGGCTCCGCGCATGATCTCGGCATCGTCGAGCTCGCCGGTGATCACCCGGCCGATCCACTCCGAGCGCCGTGTGGAGTCGGCGACGGCCCGGGTGATCTCGTGGTCACGGTAAACTCCCGTGACGATGGTTGAGTAGACGTCCCCCAGGGACCACAACAGGTTGGACCACTCCAGCAGCTGCTCAGCCGGGGTTCCGTGGTCCTCGGCGAGAATCAGCAGCCGGCGCTGGATGACCCTCATGCTGAGTCGGAACCCCCGCAGCAGACTCCCCAGTGGCACGCCCTCCGCTATCCGCTCCAGTGCCGTCCGCCGGGCATGTGTGATGTCCTCTGGCCCAGGTTCCACACCACGGCTGATGACCCTGGTACTCATCGAGAGGTTCTGTCTCGCAGTATTGACGACCTTCTCGTGGGTGGCGTGGTCGTAGCCGGGAATGGTGGCCATGATCTTGTCGGCGGTCTGTACCGACAGGTCCCCGACGTCGGCTTCCAGGCGATCGAGGAGCTCGCTCCACTCCCCTCCCCGGGAACCGTCCTCGGAACCGCCCACGTTCAACTCCTTATCCTCATGCAGCATCCTGACTGTCCGGTCCACTGTAGAGGACACCGTTCAGGTGGTGAACAACCCGAGGATTCCGATGGCTTTCTCCCGCATCTCGACCTTGCGGACCTTGCCGGAGATCGTCATCGGGAAGCTTTCGGTGATGTGGACGTATCGGGGGATCTTGAACTTGGCGAGCTTTCCGTCGCTGAAGGCACGAATGTCCTCTGCGGTGAGCGTGCGACCGTCGGCGACAGCCTCCTCGTCGAGGATGATCCAGGCCATGAGCTCTTCCCCGTACTTCTCGTCGGGGACGCCGATGACCTGGACGTCGGCGATGTCCGGGTGCTCGTAGAGGAACTCCTCGATCTCGCGGGGGTAGATATTCTCCCCACCGCGAATGACCATGTCCTTGATCCGGCCGGTGATCTGCACGTAGCCGTCAGTGTCCATGGTGGCGAGGTCCCCGGAATGTATCCAGTTGTCGGCATCGATCGCCTCGCTCGTCTTCTCCGGCATGTCCCAGTAGCCCTGCATCACCGAGTAGCCGCGGACGAGCAGCTCGCCCTGGACGCCTCGGGCGACAGGGCTGCCCTCCTCGTCCACGATCTTGACCTCGATATGGGGGCCGACCCGTCCGACGGTCTCCACGCGCTTCTCCACCGGGTCGTCCGGCAAGGTCTGGTGGTTGACCGGGGCGGTCTCGGTCATGCCATAGCAGATGCCGATCTCCTCGATGCCGAGGATGTCGATGATCTCGCGCATCGTCTTCGTCGGACAGGAGGTACCCGCCATGACGCCGGTACGTAGCCGCGACAGGTCCAGCGTCTTGCCCTTCTCCGCCAGGTGGTCGAGCAGCTGGAGTTCTGCCATGAACATCGTAGGCACACCCAACAGACTCGTCGCCTGGCCGTGATGGGCGGCCTCCAGGGTGTTCTCGGCATTGAACACCGGGCCCGGGATGATCGACGCCGCCCCGTGGGTGACCGCGGCGAGGATTCCGATGACCATGCCGAAGCAGTGGAAGAAGGGGACCGGGATGACCACCCGGTCGGCGTCGGTGTAGTCCAGCCGTTCGCCGATCATGAACCCGTTGTTGAGCACGTTGTGGTGGGTCAGGGTCGCACCCTTCGCCATGCCGGTGGTGCCCGAGGTGTACTGGATGTTGATCGGATCATGCGGGTCGAGAGTCTCGCGGACCGGGTTGAGGTCGCCGATAGCACTGTTGGCGAGCTCCTCCCACCGCTCGGAGCCGAAGAACACGGCCTCCTTGAAAGGGCGGTCGAAGGTGTGCGACACGGTGCCGATCATGGCCCGGTAGTTCGAGTCCTTGAACCGGCCGGCGGAGAACAGGGCCTTGATGCCGGACTGGTTGACGGCATAGGTCAGTTCGCGGGTCCGGTAGGTGGGGTTGATGCACACGAGGATCGCCCCGATCTCGGCCGTGGCGAACTGCAGCACCATCCATTCCCAGCGATTCGGGGACCAGACGCCGATCCGGTCGCCCTTCCGGTAGCCAGCGTTGTGCAAGCCGGACGCCAGGCGAAGGACCTTGCGGTGGAACTCCTGGTAGGTGAGGTGAATATCGCCGTAGAAGTCGATCAGGGCATCGTGGTCCGGATAGGTGGCCACGGTACGTGCCAGGCTCTGACCGATGGTCTCGTTCAGTAGCGGGACATCGGTCGGGCCGACGAGATGGGATACAGCAGGATCGATGTCGACGGGGTCGGAAAGGGTGATGTCGTGGTGCGGTCGCAGTGAGGATGTCACGGAAATCAACTCCTGGGTGAGGTGTCAGATGAGTTGGCGGGGGTCCTGGAGAGAATGAGTTCTGCTTGTCGGCGCAGCGGGGCGTCGATCATCTCGCCGTCGACGGCGAAGGCGCCGGAGTTCTCCGCGGCACCTGCGACGACCCGGCAGGCCCAGTCGACGCTGGCGTCATCGGGTCGGTAGGCCTCCCGGATGACGGGGACGAGTCCAGGATGGATCGCCACGGTGCCGGCGAAACCGCTGGCCGCCGCGTCCACCGCCTCGGCGCGTGCCCCGACCACGTCCGCGGAGTCGGCGTGGATGGAGTCCAGCGCGGTCTTCCCTGCGGCGGCCGCGTGCAGCAGAACGAGGGAGCGGGTGAGCCGGGGGACTTCGCGGTAGCCGCCGGGGTGGCCCGAGGTACCGCCACCGGCAGTGGGGATCTCTTCTGCGCTGTAGCGGGAGGAGGTCCCGCCGAGTGCCGCTGTGAGGTCCTCCGCACCCCAGAACAGGGCGTCCACCTGCGGGTGTGCGGTCAGCGAGGCCAGGTCGAGGACGCCACGGGGAGTCTCGACCAGTGCGATGATGCGCCAGGTGGAGGCATCCGGAACGGTCTCGGCGAGGGCTTCCACCGTCCGACCTCCCTCCGCCTTCGGCAGCATCACCGTGGTGAAGGGGCTGTCGGCGACGGCCTGAAGGTCGGCGTCGAAATCCGTGGTCCCCGGCGGGTTGATCCGCACGATGGTGTGGGCCGGGTCAAGGTCGGCGGTGACGATGTTCTTTCGGGCCGAGGCCCGGTTCTCTGCCCGGCAGCCGTCCTCGAGATCGAGGATGACCGCGTCCGAACGCTCGGCGGCCTTGGCGAACCGCTCGGGCCGGTCGGCGGGGGCGAAGAGCAGGGCGGGGCCGGGAGGTGTCCAGCGGTCGGTCATGATGTCTCCCCTTCCCCGTCGCCGGTGGTTCGGCACTGCACGAGGGTGTTGCGCACGGCGGTGCATACGATGTCACCGTGCTGGTTGCGGCCGATGTGCCGCAGCTCGACGACGCCCTGGTTCGGACGGGACTTCGAGCGGCGGACCGAGAGGCATTCGGTCTCGGCGTAGAGCGTGTCGCCGTGGAACATGGGCGCCGGGAAGGCGATCTCACTGAAGCCGAGGTTGGCGACGATGGTGCCGAGCGTGAGCTGGTTGACCGACAGTCCGACCACGGTGGACAGCGTGAACATGGAGTTCACCAGTCGCTCGCCGTGGAAGCCCGGCTGGGTCGCGGCCCACGCCGCGTCCAGGTGCAACGGCTGGGTGTTCATGGTTTGGGTGGTGAAGAGGGTGTTGTCCGCCTCGGTGACGGTACGGCCCGGACGGTGGAGGTAGGTCACGCCTTCCTCGAACTCCTCGAGCCATAGGCCACGCTGTTCAATTGTGGTGGCGGTCTTCGGTGAACCGGTAGTCGTCTCAGTCACCGCGCTCACCCCTCCAGCCCCAGGGAGCGGGCGATGAGCATGAGCTGGACCTCGGTTGTTCCCTCACCGATCTCGAGGATCTTGGAGTCCCGGTAGTGCCGGGCGACGCGGGTCTCGTTCATGAACCCTGCACCGCCGAAGACCTGGGTGGCGTCCCGGGCGTTGTCCATCGCTGCATCGCCAGCCACCATCTTCGCGATCGAGGCCTCCCGGCTGAAGTCCTCGCCGGCGAGCATCTTCTGCGCCGCGGCGCGCCAGGCCTGACGGGCGGTCCAGGCACGCGCCTCCATCCGGGCGATCTTGAAGGAGACACCCTGGTACTCGGCGATCGGACGGCCGAAGGAGGTGCGCTGCTTCGCGTACTCCACGGCTTCGTCGACACAGCCCTGGGCTGCACCGGTGGCCAGCGCTGCGATGGCGACGCGTCCTTCAGCGAGGATGGAGAGGAACTGGGCGAAGCCGCGGCCACGCTTGCCCAGCAGGTTCTCCTCCGAGACGACGACATCGTCGTAGCTCAACGGATGGGTGTCCGAGCAGTTCCAGCCGACCTTGTCGTAGGCCGGTTCGGCGGTGAAACCTGGGGTGTCGGTCGGGACGATGATCGCGGAGATCTCCTTGCGGCCGTCCTCGCGGGTACCGGTGACCGCGGTGGTGGTGACCAGGGAGGTGATGTCGGTTCCGGAGTTGGTGATGAACTGCTTGGAGCCGTTGATCCGCCAGTTGCCGTCCTCGAGTTTCGCGGTGGTCCTCGTGCCGCCGGCGTCTGATCCGGCGCCCGGCTCGGTGAGGCCGAATCCGGCGAGGTTGGTACCGGCGAGCAGGCCGGGCAGGTACTTCTGCTTCTGTTCCTCGGTGCCGAAGCGGTAGATCGGCATGGCGCCGAGGGAACAGCCGGCCTCCAGGGTGATCGCCACCGACTGGTCGACCCGGGCGAGCTCCTCCAGGGCGACACCGAGAGCGAAGTAGTCACCGCCCATGCCGCCGTACTCCTCGGAGAACGGCAGTCCGAACAGGCCCAGCTCGCCCATCTGGGCCTGAATGTCGTAGTCGAAGGTGTGGTTCCGGTAGTTCTCCGCCACCTTCGGGTCAACGACCTCGTTGGCGAACTCTTCGACAGTGCGTCGCAGTTCGACGAGTTCCGGGGTCAGTCCGTCGTCGGCAGGGTTGGATCGGCGGGTGGTTGATGCAGTCATGGTGTTTCCTTTTCTGTGGGGACTTCTCTGGGGGACTCTTCTGGGTTCTTCCGGTCAAGCGGGAACAGTGGCAAGGACGGTGGCGAGGACGGTACCAGCACCGACCTTGTCGCCGGTGGCACAGCTGAGCTGCACGATCCCGTCATGGGTGGCGGTCAGGGAGTGCTCCATTTTCATGGCCTCGAGGACGAGGAGCGGCTGGCCAGCAGTGACCGTGTCCCCGTCTGTCACGCGGACATCCACGACGGTGCCGGGCATCGGGCTGAGGATGTCGTCGTCGCCGGGGCCGGCCGCAGCGGCGTCCTGCCCGAGACCGAGTGTGGTGACGGTCCAGGTACCGGCCGGTCCGGAGACGGCCACGGCGGTCCCGGTGGCGGACGGCACCGGTTGACTCAGCCAGCGGCGGGAACCCTGTCCCTCACCGGTGAAGATGCAGGCCGTCGCGCCGGAGCCGTCGTCCGGCACGGTCGCCAGGACGGTGGCAGTTGCGGTGACGGGGTCGGCGTCCTTCTCCCCGACCTGGGTGACCGTCAGTGCAACGTCATCGGTGCCGGTGAGAGCCATATCGACCGGGCCGACGCCCGGGACGGACAGTCTCGTGCGAAACGGTGCGGCTGCTGCACCGGAGCGCCAGCCGTCGGCGGCAGCCCACGACCCGTGGTAGCCGGTGGTGGTGGCGGCCAGTTCTGCAGCGTCCTTCAGCGCAAGAGCTGCGACAATGAGCGCCTCGCCCGGGAGGTCCGGGGTGGTGAAGTCACCGACGATCCGGTCGAGCAGGCCGGTGTCCAGGTCGCCGGCCCGGACCTCGGGGTCGGCGAGGAGAAACCGGCAGAAGTCGATGTTCGTGCCCGGGGCTCCGTCGGTGCCGAGCCCGGCGAGCAGGGTGGTCGCCAGGGCGGCGTCCAGCCGGTCGAGGGACTGTGCCCGGTCAGCGCCGTAGGCGATGACCTTGGCGAGCATGGGGTCGTAGTCGGATCCGATCTCCTGTCCCGCGGCGATGCCGGTGTCCACCCGGATGCCGGGCCCGGTCGGCCAGCGCAGTGCGGTGACGGTGCCGCCGGTGGGCAGGAATCCCGCGGCCGGATCCTCGGCGTAGACGCGCGCCTCGATCGCATGGCCGATGAGCGTGACATCGTCCTGCGCGACCGGCAGCGGTTCACCCTGGGCGACACGGATCTGGAGTTCGACCAGGTCGAGGCCGGTGACCAGTTCGGTGACCGGGTGCTCGACCTGCAGGCGGGTGTTCATCTCCATGAAGAAGAAGAGGTCCGGACGCTTCGCCGAGACGATGAACTCCACGGTGCCGGCCCCGCGGTAGCCGCAGGAGCGGGCAGCGTCACACGCCGCCTCGCCGATGCGGGCCCGGGTCTCCTCGTCGAGCAAAGCCGAGGGCGCCTCCTCGATGACCTTCTGGTGGCGGCGCTGCAGCGAGCACTCCCGCTCACCGAGGTGGATGACATTGCCGTGGGCGTCCGCCATCACCTGGACCTCGATGTGCCGCGGGGTGTCCACGAAGTGCTCGATGAACAGGGTGTCATCGCCGAAGGAGGAGGCCGCCTCCCGGCGCGCTCCGACGAGGGTGTCGGCCAGGTCATCCGGCGATTCGACCACGTGCATGCCCTTGCCGCCGCCACCGGCCGAGGGCTTGATGAGGACGGGGAACTCCACGCCCGCTCCCCCGTCGGTGCCGGTGACCCCGGCGATGAGTTCGTCGTCGGTGAGCCCTGGCCGGGAGATACCGGGGACGGTCGGCACATCACGTGCTTCGACGGTGGCGCGGGCGGTGATCTTGTCACCCATGCCTTCGATGGCGTCCGCCGGCGGGCCGATGAAGACGATGCCGGCGTCCTCGCAGGCGCGGGCGAAAGTGGCGTTCTCGGAGAGGAATCCGTACCCGGGGTGGATCGCACCGGCCCCGGAGGCGGCAGCGGCGGCGAGGACGCGGTCGATGTTGAGGTAGGACTCGGACGCCGCAGCCGGGCCGAGGCGGACGGCGGTGTCGGCGAGTGTGACGTGCGGGGCTGCAGCGTCAGCGTCCGAGTAGACGGCGACGGCACGCAGGCCCATGTCCTGGACGGTGCGGATGACGCGGCAGGCGATCTCGCCGCGGTTGGCGACGAGCACCGTGTCGAATATGCCGGAACTGGTGGTCATTGGTGTTCCTCTCCTACATCCGGAAGACGCCGAAGCCGGCGCTGTCGTTGTCGCCGGCACCGGTGGCACCGTCGCGGGGTGTGCGGGCACAGATGCCCAGGGCCATGGCGAGGACGCGGCGGGTGTCCGCCGGGTCGATGACGCCGTCGTCCCAGAGTCGGGCGGTGCCGTACCAGCAGCTCGACTTCTCCTCGAAGAGGTCCCGGATGGGACGCTCGAAGTCCTCCCGGTCGTTCTCCGTCCACTCCCCTTCCTCGCGGGTGACCTTCGCACCGCGGACGGTGGACAGGGTCATCGCCGCCTGCGGGCCTCCCATGACCGAGACCTTCGCGTTCGGCCAGGTCCACAGGAACCGGGGCGAGTAGGCGCGACCGCACATGGCGTAGTTGCCGGCGCCGAAGCCGCCGCCGGTGATGACGGTAAGCTTGGGGACGGTGGCCGTGGCGACGGCGGTGACCATCTTCGCGCCGTGCTTGGCGATGCCGCCCTGCTCGTAGTCCTTGCCGACCATGAAGCCGGTGGTGTTCTGCAGGAAGATCAGTGGGGTGCCGCGCTGTTCGCAGAGCTGGATGAAGTGGGAGGCCTTCACTGCGCCGTCGCCGAAGATGACGCCGTTGTTGGCGATGACGCCGACCCGGTGCCCCTCGATCCGGGCGAAGGAGGTGATGACGGAGTTGTCGTATTCGGCCTTGAACTCGTGGACGGAACCGGTGTCGGCGATGATCCGGACGACGTCGCGGGCATCGTAGGGGGTCTTCAGGTCGGCGGGGACGATGTCGTACAAAGCGGTCTGATCGGCGGCAGTGTAGGTGGAGGCGTCTGCGACCGGTGCTGCGGGAGCATCCTCCGGGAGGGTGGCGACGATGTCACGGATGCGCTGGATGGCGTCTGCGTCATCCGCGGCAAGGTGGTCGGTGACCCCGGAGATGCGGGAGTGCATCGCCCCGCCACCGAGTTCCTCGGCGGTGACGTCTTCGCCTGTGGCCGCCTTCACCAGCGGCGGGCCGGCGAGGAAGATGGTGCCCTGGCCGTCGACGATGACAGTCTCGTCCGAGATCGCCGGGACGTAGGCGCCACCCGCGGTACAGGAGCCCATGACGGCGGAGAGCTGTGGGATGCCACGGGCGGACATCCGGGCCTGGTTGAAGAAGATACGTCCGAAGTGGTCGCGGTCGGGGAAAACCTCGTCCTGCTGGAGCAGCATGGCTCCGCCGGAGTCGACCAGGTAGATGCACGGCAGTCGGTTCGCTTCGGCGATCTCCTGGGCCCGCAGGTGCTTCTTCACCGTGACGGGATAGTAGGTGCCGCCGGAGACGGTGGCGTCATTGGCGGCGATGAGGCAGAGACGCCCCTCGACGAGCCCGACACCGGCGACAATGCCGGCCCCTGGCACCTTGCCGTCATACATGTCTTCGCCGGCCAGCGGGGCGACCTCGAGGAAGGGGCTGCCGGGGTCGAGCAGGGCGTCGACCCGGTCACGGGGCAGCATCTTGCCTCGGGAGAGGTGTCTCTGACGTGCTTTCTCGCCGCCGCCGCGGCGGGCTCGGGTGATGCGGTCGCGGAGCTCAGAGACGAGTGCCGGGAGCCCTGGGCCGCCGTCCACCTCGTGGACGGTAACCGGGTCGGTGGCGGGTGCAGTCACAGCCGGATCCTTTCATTGTGGAAAAGCGTGGTCGGAATAGTGAACTGTTCGTTTCATATGAGCGTATATGTCGTGGGTCACACTTAAAAGAAATCACCATTGATTGATTTTTCGTTGACCGTCGTTCAGTGCTTAGACCTCGACCTTCATAGCCCCGCACCACCCCCGTTTGCGGGGGAAACATCTCACGCTTCCCACACTCACCAATCACCATCAACCGCACCGCCACGGGCCTTCTCACTCCCCCCCTCGGTAGCGCCTTTCCCTCTTTACAGACCTCCCCCTCCACTCCCCCTGAATCGGCGAAAGCAATGGACCGTCCCCGGCAGCCCCGTTAGACTTCCCAGCGTCCCCACTGTCCAATCAACAGTGATTCTTAAGGAGAGCGCCGTGTCCACGTCACCTGCCGAGCCACAACAGCAACGCAGTCGCGAGACCCGTCAGAGCCTGCTCTCCGCTGCCCTCAGCGTCCTGACCCACGAGGGACTCCGGGGCACCACCGTCAGCGCGGTGGCGGTTGAGGCCGGTGTCTCCCGGGGCGCCGCGCAGCACCATTTCCCCACCCGCGATGTTCTCATCGAGGCCACCGTCGCCCACTTCTATGCCGAAGTCACCCAACAGTTGCGCAGTTCGGTGGCCGATCTAGGCGCCGGCCCACACGGCGCCTCGGTCAAGGACGTCATCTCCCTGGTCGTCGAGTCGTTCAGTACCGACTCTTTCCACGCCGCACTGCACGTCTGGTCCGCCGCAGCGGGACCTGAGAGCGACCTACGCGACCTGATCATCTCCGCAGATTCCCGGTATGCACGCGAGGTCTACCAGCTCATGGCCCTCGCCCTCGACGCCGACCTCTCCGACCAACACACCCGGCGCCTGCTACGCAGCACCATCGACTTGGCCCGCGGTCTCGGGCTCGGTGCGGTCCTGGTCGACAATGCCGAACACCGCAACACCGTCACCACCACCTGGGCGGGCATCCTCGACAGCGGGATCCGCCGAAACAGCTGACGAACCGCCGGGTCATCACCCTGCCTACCATGGCCACCATGCCCCACCGAGCCCACCATCCGCCACGCACCGCCGTCGTCGTCGGGTCCGGGCCCAACGGCCTGGCCGCTGCCGTCACCCTGGCCCACGCCGGGGTGCAGGTCACGGTGCACGAGGCAGCCTCCACCGTCGGCGGCGGGACACGCAGTGCCGAGCTGATGGTGCCTGGAGTAATCCACGACCTGTGTTCGGCGGCCCACCCGCTGGCGCAGGCAGGTGGGTTCCTCCGCGATCCGCGCATGGCTGCGGCCCTCCGCGGCCATGGCCTGGAATTCTCCACCGCGCCGGTGGACATGGTGCACGTCCTCGACGACTCCACACCCGGCCCACACGGTGCCGCGACGCTGCACACCTCGGTCTCCGCCACCGCCGCCGGTCTGCACCACCAGGAGGACGACGGCAGGTGGGACGCCCGGATGTGGCAGGCCAGCTTCTCCCCCTTCGTCGACCGGGTCGGCCCCTTGGCCGACGAGATTCTGCGACCCTTGGCCCACCTGCCGAAACGCCCGGTGACACTGGCCGGGTTCGGGACGCAGGCACTGCTGCCGGCGTCCTGGTCCTGGCGTCGGTTCCGCACACCGCAGGCCCGTGCCCTGTTCGCCGGTATCGCCGCCCACGCCTTCACCCCGTTGCACCTGCCGGCTTCCTCGGCGGCAGGTACGCTGCTCACCGTCGCCGGTCACGCCCACGGGTGGCCGGTCGCTGTCGGAGGATCCCAGGCCATCGCCGATGCCCTGGCCGCTGAACTGCGCTCCTTCGGCGGCGAGATCGTCACCGATTCACCAGTCACCGGCTTTCCCCAGGTCAACGATGCCGACACCGTCCTCCTGGACACCTCCCTGGAGGTCGCCGCCGCGATCCTCGGCGACCGGCTTCCGCACCGGGTGGCGCGTGCCTGGTCCCGGTTCCGGCGCGGACCGGCGGTGGCGAAGGTGGACTACGTCATCGAGGGCGACGTCCCCTGGAGCCATCAGGACGCCCGGCGCGCCGGCACGGTGCACCTGGGCGGCACCGCCGAACAGATCGCCGATGCCGAGCAGGACTGTTGGTCAGGACGCTTACCGGAGCGTCCCTTCACCCTGGTCTGCCAGCAGTACCTCGCCGACCCCTCCCGGTCGAGGGTCATCGACGGCCGCACGCTGAACCCTCTCTGGGCCTACGCCCACCTTCCCGCCGGGTGGACCGGTAGTGAGCAGGAGACCTTCAACCTGGTCACCGCCCAGATCGAACGGGCCGCCCCCGGATTCCGCGAGCGCGTCCTGGACTGGCGGGCCTCTCCCCCGGCGGCCGTGGCGTCCCACAACGTCAACAACGTCGGCGGGGAGATCTCCGGCGGTGCCAACGACCTGGCGCAACTCATCGCGCGACCCCGCGTCCTGCAGCCCTATGACACCGGGGTCCCGGGTGTGTTCCTGTGCTCCTCCTCCACCGCACCGGGTGGCGGGGTCCACTTCATGTGCGGGGTGAACGCGGCGCAGCGGGCACTTCGGCACACACAGCTACCGTGAACGCAGCGAGCGCAGCCGACCGCTGTGGTCCCGGTTCAGATGACGGGCGATGACCATCCGCTGGATCTGGTTGGTCCCCTCGAAGATCTGCATGACCTTCGCCTCACGCATATAGCGCTCCACCGGGAAGTCCCGGGTGTAGCCCGCGCCGCCGAGGACCTGTACCGCATCAGTGGTGACCTTCATCGCGTTGTCGGTGGTGACGAGTTTGGCCACGGACGCCTCCTCGGCGAACGGCTCCCCGAGGTCCTTCAACCGTGCAGCGGCGAGCATCGTCGCCCGCGACGACATGACGGCAGCCTCCATGTCAGCCAGCAGGAACGCCAGACCCTGGTGCTCGATGATCGGCTGGCCGAAGGTCTCGCGCTCCCGTGCATAAGTCACCGCCGCGTCCAACGCCCCCTGGGCCAACCCGGTCGCACACGCCGAGATACCCAGCCGACCAGAGTCGAGCGCCGCCAGGGCGATCGTCAGGCCCTGACCTTCCTCACCGATCCGCTGGTCGACAGGGATACGGACATCATCGAAAGTCAGTGCCGCGGTCGGCGAACCGGTCAACCCCATCTTCCGTTCCGGCGGCTCCGCCGTGAACCCCGGTGTGTCTGCCGGAACCAGGAAGCAGCTGATACCTTTCCCGTCGCCGGGCTCCCCGCTGGTTCTCGCCATGACCGTGTAGAAGTCGGCGAATCCCCCGTTGGTCACCCACGCCTTGGATCCGTTGAGGACGTACTCGTCTCCCTCACACCGGGCCCGCATCGCCATCGCCGCGGGGTCGGACCCGGCGTGCGCCTCCGACAGACTGTAGGCACCGACCTGCGTCCCGCCGAGCATGTCGGGAAGCCACCGTCGCTGCTGCTCGCGCGTGCCGAAAGTGGCGATGGGGAAGCAGCTCAGAGTGTGGACGGACACCCCCACGGCCACGGATGCCCACACCGCCCCGATCTCTTCCAGGGTCTGCAGGTACAGCTGGGTCGGCATCCCCAGGCCGCCGTACTCCTCGGGGTAGGCCATGCCGAGCACCCCGATCTCGCCGAGCGTGCGGAATGCGTCCCCGGGGAACGCGCCGGCCTCCTCGATCTCCGCGACCTGCGGGGCCAGGCGACTGGTGACGGCATCGCGCACCGTCTCGATTACGGCGAGGTGTTCCACGTTGTCCAGAATCCGTCGTGCGGGCATCGTCGCTCTCCCTGTCCAGTCTGATCTTCACCGCTCCCGGCGCAGCACGAACATGAACGGGGACTCCATGCCCCGGAAGTCCATGGCGCCGAGCAGGGTGTCCTCGTCCACGGCGCGGAAATGGTCGTTGATCGGCAGGGCGTCGTAGATCATCGTCCCGGTCACCACCCCGCGGTACTCCACCATCCGCAGCCGGGCGGCAGGACGCTTCGTCGACAGCAACGGCATCAGCCGACGCGCCACCGCCGCAACCGGCGGCCGGGTGACCAGTGACGACATCCTGGCCATCAGGGTCATCGGCACCAGGGCCGGGTTCAACGAGTACAGCCCGCGGGAGCCCTCCATGACCAGCGGGTGGGCGTCATCGGTCGAGTGGTAGCGCTTGCCGTGCCAGCCGGCGGCCTCCAGCATGCCGTCCAGCGGATTTCCGGTGGGGACGCCGGATCCGTGCCAGGACCCGAGCATGTCCTCCACCGGCGCCGGTGGCAGGGAGTCGAAGAACTCCAGCACGGGTCCGGCACCGGCGGTGGCTGCCGAGGCTGCGGCGGATCCGGCACCGGGGGAAGCCCCAGTGGGGGTGGCATGTTCGAACTGTTCCAGTGTGGTGAGGGCGGTGCGTGTGTCCGTCATACTCGCCGAGCCTAGCCGCGTGCCGGTCCCCTGGGGCCGCCTTCGGTCATGACTGACGGCCTTGACGTGCACTCTCATGGTCGTGTTAGGGTCCAACGTATGGGTTACATCATTCTTTAGATCTGGACGCCGCGTCGACTGATGTCCGCGGCGGGTCCTGAGCACCCTGGCGTTTCCGCCGGTGTGGGTCTCCCCCATGTTCTGGCTCTTCTTTGGGGAGGAGAGCCGTCATCCGCGCCACTCATCGGCGCACAGGAGTTCCGCCATGACCAGATCACAGACCACGTCCCTGCCCCTGTCCACGTCCCATCTCACCTGCGGTGTCAGTGACGCCACCGTCCGGTATGCCGACACCACCGTGCTCGACGAGGTCAGCCTGACCGTCCATCCCGGCGACCAGCTCGCCCTGGTGGGCGACAACGGGTGCGGCAAATCCACCCTTCTCGGCGTGCTCGCCGGCACCGTCGAACCGACCTCCGGCGAGCGCAGCGCCGATCCCGGCGGCAGCATCGCCGTCGCCGAGCAGAACCCGCAGTTCTCGGCCGACGCCACCGTCGACCATGCCCTCGACCAGCTGTTGGCCGAGGTCCGGGCGCTGCAGGAGGCCATCGACGAGACCGCTGCCGCGCTCGCCGCCGGCACCGCAGGCACCGCAGGCACCGCCGAGCAGGACGTCCTGCTTGAACGCCTGGCCGACCTCAACGACCGCCTCGAAGCTCACGGCGGGCCCGGTGGGTACGGTGTCGACCACCGGTTGGACGCCGCGCTCGACCAACTCGGACTCGGCGACCTCGACCGGAGCCGTCCGGTCGACCAGCTCTCCGGCGGTGAGCGGTCACGTCTCGCGCTTGCCGCCACCCTGTGCGGCGGGGCGGACCTGCTGTTGCTCGATGAGCCGACCAACGACCTCGACGAGGCTGGCATGCGCTGGCTGGAGACCCGGTTGGACGCACACCGCGGGGCGCTGGTGCTGGTCACCCATGACCGTGACCTGCTGGACCGTTTCGCCCGCGACATCGTCGAGCTGCGCGATGGTCAGTTGCACCGCTACGGCCACGGCTACCAGGGGTATCTCCGGGCGCGCGAGGCTGAACGCGAGGCGGTCCGGCTGGCCCACCGCCGGTGGCGCGAGGATGTCCGACGTCAGGAGGAACTGGTGACCAGCAATGCCCGACGGAGTGCGGCGATCCCCCGGAAAGTGGACAAGCCGGGGTTCGGCCACGGTGCCTTCCGGGCCCGGAACTCCGACCACGGTGCCACCAGTCGCGTCCGGCAGGCGAAGGCCCGACTGGAGTTCCTGCGCTCTCACCCGGCCCCGCCACCGCCTGAGCCGTTGGTGTTCACCGCCGGGTTCGTGGCAGAGGAAACCGCGTCGATCTCGGTTCCAGACCCGGTCTCCGGCACTGCCTCCGATGGTGAGCGTCCACCCCTGGTGACACTGCAGCCGGGCCTGCTCACCGACCCGTCCGCCGACACCGCGCAGTTGTCGCTGATGTCCGGGGACACGCCCCTGGCCATCGGCCCCGGCGAGCGATGGTTGGTGACCGGGGCCAACGGTGCCGGTAAATCGACGCTGCTCAGCGTGCTCGCCGGTGAGCTGGGGCGTCCCGATCACCGGAGTGCGCTGGATGGACTGCAGGTCTCCCGCCTCCGGCAGCACCTCGGCAGTCCGTCGCAGGAGTCGGTCGTCGCCGCCTTCGCTGCCCGCACCGGCGCTTACCAGCAGGATGCATACGACACTCTGGGCTGGCTGGGACTGTTCCGCCCCGAGGATCTCGAGCGTCCGCTGGCCGAGCTTTCGGTGGGCCAGCACCGACGTCTGGAGTTGGCCGTCGCGGTGTCCACCCCGTGCGAGCTCCTGTTGTTGGATGAACCGACGAACCACTTCTCCCCCGACCTCGTCGAGCAGCTGGAGCAGGCGGTCGCGGACTTCTCCGGGACGGTGGTGACGGTGACGCACGACCGTCGGTGGATCGCCAAGGTCCAGAGCACGGCCCGGCACAACGGTCAACACCACTCGATCACCGTGGACTCCGGGACCGTCAGTCTTCCCGACGTAGCCCGTAGGTGAGAACCATGTTCCCCTTCGACGTCTGCGAGCTGTTGAGCAGGGTCAGCCGGGTGGTGGGCACGGTCTCGTCGAAGAGTCGGCGTCCTTCTCCGACGATGACCGGGTGCGTGGTCAGGGTCAGCTGGTCGATGAGCCCGGCGAGGAACAGGCTGCGTACCGTGGTGATGCCACCGGCGACGGCGATGTGGCCTGCACTGTCGCCACTGGCATCACTGTCGGATTCGCGGAGGTCACGCACGTACTCCAGCGGATCACCGGTGACCCGGGTGCTGTTCCAGGGCAGGACGTCCGGCAGGGTGGAGGAGATGACGTGCTTGCGGATCGGGTTGACCCACTGCGCGAACGGGTCGGCGGGGTCCTGGGCAGGCCAGTACTCCTTCCATTCACTCCACAGGGTGATGCCGAAGACCACGTCGGTGACCGGGGCGAGGTGAGTATCCATACTGAGGCCCTCCTCCTCGCCGAAGGCGTCGAATTGCCACAGGTGGGGATCCTCGACGACCCCGTTGAGGCTGTGGAAGAGATGGGCGATGGTGGTGCGACTCATGATGTCGTCCTTTCCGGATGTACCGACAGCAACGGTTGCTGTCACCGGATAAGACGACAACCGACCGCAAAACTCATCGGTCGGTGGGGAGATCCCCGAGATCCCCGAGATCCCCGAATACCCGGGTGTCCATGAAGTGGGTGATCGAGGTGATCCGTCCGGCCCGCGTACCCAGAACGTGCAGTGCAAAAGCAGCGCCGTCATGGAAGACGGCCACTGCGGACTGCCCGTTGACGCTGGTGGGGATGACCTCCGAGTCCCGGCAGACCTGCCCTGGCCCACGCCACCACGCCTCGATGTCCGTCCGCCCCTCCAGCCAGAGGGTGTAGGGCGGCATGGTGAACCTGGCATCCTCGGCGAGTAGTGCAACGAGGCGGTCGACGTCATAGGCACCGAATGCCGACACGTAGCTCCAGAGCAATTGACGATCGACCTCGGCCACGTCCTCGACCTCGACCTCGACCTCGGCCACGGACCCCTGGTCCTTGCCGGACTTCGCCGCCTGCCGGTCGCGCAGGGTGGTCCGGGCCCGGGCCAGGGCCGAATTCACGGAAGCGACCGAGGAGTCCAGCAACGCGGCAGTCTCCGCGGCCGTCCACGACAGGACGTCCCGCAGGATCAGCACCACCCGCTGCCGCGGCGGCAGGCACTGAAGTGCCGTGATGAAGGCCAGTCGAACGGTGTCCCGCTGGACGGCGGCGTCCGCGGGGTCGTCCAGTAACCGATGCCCTGCAATCGGGGTGACCCAGGTTGCCTCCTCCGCCGTTTGGAGATCCTGCCCGTTCGCGGGGACGTGACCCGGGGCGTTCATGTCCATCGGGAGGCAGCGTCGTTGGCGGGCCTTCGCCATGTCCAGGCAGACATTCGTGGCGATGGCGTACAGCCACCGCCGCAGTGAGGCGCGCCCCTCGAAACTCCCACTGTTGCGCCATGCCCGGACGAAGGTCTCCTGGACAGCGTCCTCAGCCTCGTCGACCGAGGCGAAGAACCGGTAGCAGTACACGATCAGTTCGCCACGGTAAGACTCGACAGCTGCCTCGGACACGGTCACCGGGGCCTCCGACTGAACCACAAGCCCGCCGCCAGCGCCACGCCCCAGACCAGGAACAACGGGTCCCACAGCCAGGCGTGACCGATCATCCCCTCCCGGTCGTAGCCACCGTCCGGCTCCACGAGCCCGGACAGCACCAGGTTCCCGGTGACGGTGTTGACCCCGCCCCACACGATGAGCAGTGCGCTCCCCACCCAACTGATGCCGCGGATGATCCGGCGCAGCAGGCCCGGCAGCCAACCGTCCTGCGGTGTCTGCAGGAGCAGCGGGATGACGGCCGCGGCGATCTTCAGCAGGCCGACGGGGATCAACAGGACGCCCTGTTCCTCCCAGAGTTCGACCAGGTCGGCGCCGAGCGTCTCCACGAGCCAGGTGCCGCCAACCCCCCAGTAGACGCTGAACACGCCGTGAACCACCCCGGCCACCGCGGCCACGACAAATGCGGTGACTGTTGCCCGGGTAGCCGGCGTCGGTGTGGACCTGGCTGTCTCGGCGGTCATGTCGCCCACGATAGCGGGCGATCCTGGCAGGTGGGAGGAGGTACAGGTCATCCCCGTCATCCCGGTCATCCCGGTCATCCCGGTCATCCCGGTCGTCCGGTCCCTCCCCGGCGGCCAATCGACAAACAAGCCTACGGAGAGGTCACAGAATGACTCAGAAAGTGACCTCTCCGTAGGCTTTGTTCTGACTGGCCGGCCCCAACCCCGCCAGTCAGCGGCCGCAACTAGTGCTAGTGCGCGAAGTGACGCTCACCGGTGAGGTACATCGTCACACCGGCCTTCACCGCAGCGTCGATGACCTCATGGTCGCGGACGGAGCCACCGGGCTGGACCACGGCACGCACCCCGGCGTCCGCCAGGATCTCGAAACCATCGGCGAACGGGAAGAAGGCGTCGGACGCGGCGACGGCACCGGTCGAGCGCTGCTCCTCACCCGCCAGGGTGTTCGCCCGCTCCACGGCGATCTTGGCCGAGTCGACACGGTTGACCTGACCCATACCGACGCCGACGGTCGCGCCGTCCTTGGCCAGCAGGATGGCGTTGGACTTCACCGCACGCACCGCGTTCCAGGCGAAGCGCAGCTCGAGGAGGGTCTCCTCGTCGGCGGCCTCGCCGGCGGCCAGGGTCCAGTTCGCCGGGTCGTCACCGTTGGCGTCGACCAGGTCGCGCTCCTGGACCAGCAGGCCACCGGAGATCTCGCGGTGCTCCACGGCACCCTCCTTCACCGGCGGGGTGGTCTGCAGGATGCGGATGTTCTTCTTCTGGCTGAGCACCTCGACGGCGCCGTCCTCGTACCCCGGGGCCACGATGACCTCGGTGAAGATGCCGGCGACCTGCTCGGCCAGCTCGACGGTCACCGGACGGTTCACGGCGATCACGCCACCGTAGGCGGACACCGGGTCGCAGGCGTGGGCGGCGCGGTGGGCGGTGGCGACGTCATCGGCCACGGCGATGCCACAGGGGTTGGCGTGCTTGATGATCGAGACGCAGGGACGCTCGTGGTCCCAGGCGGCACGCCAGGCGGCGTCGGCGTCGGTGTAGTTGTTGTAGCTCATCGCCTTGCCGTGGAACTGCTCGGCGTTGGCCAGGCCACCCTCCTCACCCGGGGTGGTGTAGACCGCGGCGGCCTGGTGCGGGTTCTCGCCGTAGCGCAGGGTGTGCACGCGGTCGTGGGACGAGCCGATCCACTCCGGGAACTTCTCGACCTCGGAACCTGCAGCAGTGTCGGCTGAGTCGGTGGAGGCGGCGAGCTGCTCGGTCATCCAGGTGGCCACGGCAACGTCGTAGGACGCGGTGTGGCGGAAGGCCTCGGTGGCCAGGCGGGTGCGGGCGGCACGGGTGAAGCCACCGTCCTTCACGGCGGTGAGCACGTCACCGTAGGTCTCCGGGTTGGTGACCACGGCGACCGAGGGGTGGTTCTTGGCCGCGGCGCGCACCATCGAGGGGCCACCGATGTCGATCTGCTCGACACAGGCGTCGAAGTCCGCACCGGAGGCCACGGTGTCGGTGAACGGGTACAGGTTGACCACGACCAGGTCGAAGGGCTCCACGCCGAGGTCCTTGAGCTGGGCGAGGTGGTCGTCCTTGCGGGTGTCGGCGAGGATGCCAGCGTGCACGCGCGGGTGCAGGGTCTTGACCCGGCCCTCGAGACACTCCGGGAAACCGGTGAGTTCCTCGACCCGGATGACCGGGACACCGGCGTCGGCGATCTTCGAGGCGGTGGAGCCGGTGGACACGATCTCCACACCGGCGGCATGCAGACCCTGGGCGAGGTCCTCGAGGCCGGTCTTGTCGTACACGCTGATCAGCGCGCGGCGGATGGGTCGGGTGGTTTCAGTCATTGATCCAGGCCTTTCGTCCTTCGATGGTGTAGCCGTTGTCGGCCGTGCGGTGGAGCACGTCGACGATCAGTGCCCTTTCCACCGTCTTGATCCGTTCATGGAGCGTGTCCACTGTGTCTCCCCGCTGTACGGGCACCGCCCGCTGCGCGAGGATCGGACCGGTGTCCACCCCGTCGTCGACGACGTGGACGGTCGATCCGGTGAGTGACACCCCGTACTCCAGCGCATCCTCCACGGCACGTGCCCCGACGAAGGCCGGAAGCAGTGCGGGATGGGTGTTGATGATGCGTCCGGGGAACCGGGCGACGACCGCAGGGCCGATGATGCGCATGAACCCAGCACTCACGATGACGTCCGGCTCGCACTCGGCGATGGCTTCCAGCAGGTGCTGGTTCCAGACGTCCCGGTCGTATCCGGAGACCCGCTGGGGGTTGTATTCGACGAGGACGCCGGGGATCCCGGCCTCCCCCGCCCGGTCCAGCGCGGAACAGGGGCGGTCGGCGATGACGGCGACGATGTCCACACGGTCCCCGAGATCGTCGATCATCGCCTGCAGCAGCGTTCCCGTGCCGGACGCGAGGACGACGACACGTAAGGGTCGGGACGCCGCGGCGACCGCGTGCGTCACCGGCGCATGGGATGCAGAGGACTCGGACTCACTCACGGCATCCCAGCTTACTTCCTCGACTCCTCGCCGGTGCCGTCGGTGCCGTCATCGTCCTCGTCGCCAGCCCCGTGGGCCGTTGGATCGGCGGGGTCAGGGCCCTCGGCAGGGTCGTCAGTCGCCTCCGTCTCCTCCGGTGCATCTTCTGCGTCATCCTCCGACTCGGTCTCGTCCAGCTCCGTGGTCGCAGCGGTGTCAGCGCCGTCAGGATCGTCAGTGTCATAGGCAGTGTCAGTGTCTTCCACGTCGGTGTCATCGGGATCAGCGTCTTCCACCGCGGTGTCGGGACCCGCGGCTCCTACTGCGCCCTCAGCGTCGTCCGCATCAGCATCGTCAGTGTCGCCAGCGTCCTCAGTACTGTCTGCATCCACAGTCTCCGCAGGGTCCGCACTGGCCCCTGGGTCTGCAGAGTTCTCAGGGTCCAGGTCACCCTTTTCCTCCTCGGCCATAGTCTCGGTGACCTTCTGGCCTGCCCGGCCGGCCCAGAAGAACACGACCGCCGACGGCACCACGATCCAGCACAGGTACAGCAGCGGTGTCAGCCAGGGCAGCGGACCGGTGGAACCGTAATAACCCAGCGTCCCGCCGGCCGCCCAACTCACCAGCAGACCCAGCACAGCCGCGAAAGCGCCCGCACCCAGGGCGGTGAACACCGGGGCCTCGACGAAGGTCCGCGCCGTGATGAAGCGGTAGACCGTGAACACCGCGATGCCCACCGGGACCACCAGCAGCACCTCGCCGAATGGCAGCGCACTGTGCGGCATGGCCGCCAGCACCGGCAGCGGGGGCAGGTTGGCGTTGGTGACCGCGAACAACGAGGCCGAGGCGTCCCCCAGGCTCATCTCACTGCCCAGCAGCACCGCCGCGGCACCTGCCGCGAGGTTCGGCAGATAGAGAATACTGAGAAGCGTCAGGCCGAGGCGTCCGGCGAGATCCGGGGCGATCGAGTAAGCATCCCCGACTGCACCCATATTGAGGAGCAGTTGCAGGACCACCGCCACCAGTCCGGCCAGCAGCATCCACCGGACGAAACGACCGGCCAGACGAGCGGCCTCCACCGGCCAGGTCGGCATGCCACGCCGCAGCAGCAGCGCCCGCCATACCTTCGGCCCCAGGCCGGCGATGAAGATCACCGCGTGCAGCACCACGGTGACACCCAGCGCCAGGAGGATATTGGGCGGTGCCACGTCATAGACTTTCGAAGCGTCCCACAGCACCAGCCATGCCAGGGCGGTGAGCAACACCGGCACCAGGATCGACAGAGCGGCGAAGACTCTGATGTTGCGCACCGTGATCTGGGTTCCGCATGCACTACGGACACGCCGGATGTGGAAGAGGGCGATCAGTGCCACGGGAAGCATCGGTGCGACCCCCAGCTCGGCACCGCTGAAACTCACCGGCGCGAGGTTCGCCAGCATCCAGAAGGAGCCGACCATTGCGGGCACCACGGCGAACGTCCCACCGATCCCGATGATCACCGCGATGGCGATCGCCACCGCAAGGGTGATCGCATGGTTGACCAGGACAACAGGGGCGAAGCGACGGACGTGCTCTCCCCATACTCCCCACCACTGCGCCAGCTTGCCCTGACGTCCGGAGCCGGCGGCACGGCCGGACGCAGCGGCTACACCGGCAGCACCGGAACGACCGGGGGTATCCGTGGCGGGATGCCGGGACGCCTCGGTACGTGACCGTGGCGGTGCCCCCTGCGATCCGGCGACGAACCGCTCTCCGTCCCGACTGCCCCGCTCACCGTGCTCACCGCGATCACGGTGCTCACCGTGCACTGGAGCGCGAGTGGCATCACGGCGACGGCGAGCCTCGGGACCACGGCTGGTCCGCTGTCGACGTGGGGTCGGTCGCTGGGATTCATTACTCACCTGTCCCATTGTGCATAACGCGACCGGTCGAGCGGCGGAGGGCACGCCGAGCAGGAGCGTTACATCGCCCCCACCCCCGTCACACCAGTCACAAACTTGTCGTGACCTCGTCGTTATCAACGCTTCACCCTACCGTTACCCCCCTACCCCCTTCGAGTGACCTATACGAAATCGTGATCTTTTCGCCATTTGGGTTGCTCAGGCCCCTGTCTGCCTATAGAGTTTCCACTCGTTGATAACGATACGGTCACGAAGCGTGACCGTTCGGGGAACAAAGAACTACTGAGAGGGATACAGAGGATGACTGAGGTTCGGAACGTCGGAGCCCACCGCAAGCTGGACACCGCCGCCAAGCGTCGCATGGCTTTCGTTGCCATGGCCGCCACGGGAGTTGCAGCCGCGGGCGCCACCGGTGCCGGAGCCGCCACCGTCCAGTCGGACGACAAGGGCTCTGACATCGCCCTGACCTCCAACACCGAGGTCCTGGCCCAGGGTGCCGAAGGTGCCGCCCCCGGCGGCGACATGGCCGACTCCGCCGCCCAGATCCTCGACCTCCCCCAGGTCACGCAGATCAGCGACCTGGGCAACCAGCTGTCCAGCGCCCTCGAGTTCGATGCCGCCCGCGCCGCCGAGGACCTGCTGAACCGCACCCCGAGCACCGTGAAGCCCGCCGAGGGGTCCTTCACCTCCGGCTACGCCATGCGCTGGGGCACCATGCACAAGGGCATCGACATCGCCAACGGCATCGGCACCCCGATCGTGGCCGCCCAGTCCGGCACCGTGATCGACGCCGGCCCGGCCTCCGGCTTCGGCAACTGGGTCCGCATCAAGCACTCTGACGGCACCGTCACCGTCTACGGCCACATGTCCACCATCGACGTCACCGTGGGCCAGCAGGTCCAGGCAGGCCAGAAGATCGCCGGCATCGGCAACGAGGGCTTCTCCACCGGCCCCCACGTCCACTTCGAGGTCTACCCCACCGAGGGCCAGGCCGTGGACCCGGTGCCGTGGCTGCGCGAGCGCGGCGTCGAGGTCTAGACCTCCTCACCCCTCCGGGCGAAAGCCTTACACAACAAGAAACCCGCTGCGGCGACCACCCCCTCTCGGTCGCTACAGCGGGTTCTTTGTGTGCCCGGGGTGTCCCCGGGCTACCGGCTGTTACTCGTTCTCCCAGCCGATGTTCTCGACCGGGACGTCCGCGAAGCCGTAGGCACCGAAGTTCGCCAGGCCGGGCGTAGTGGCCACGATGTCGGGACCATTGAAAGTCGGCATGATGCCATGCAGGGCCAGGAACTCCTTCTCGAGCTCATTGGCCGCCTCGATCTGCTCATCGCCGTCACCGATCTTCTGCAGCTCGGCGATCTTCTCGTCGAGCTCCTCGGAGCCGGTACCGGACTTGTTCAGCTCAGAGTCAGAGGCATACATCTGGTCAAAGTAGGCCACACCATAAGGGTCCGAGGACCGGAAGCCCATCTCGAAGATGTCGAAGTCGCGCTGAGCCGAGATATTCGCGAACTCGGAGACTGGACGCTCGTCGATGGTCATGTCGACCCCGATGTCACGCATCATCGCCTGCAGCGCAGAGGCACCGGCCTTGGTCTGCGGGTCATCACCGAGCAGCACGTACCGCGGGGAGAGCTTCTCGCCGTCCTTCTCCCGGACGCCGTCGGACCCCTCGGTCCAGCCTGCCTCATCCAGGAGCTCCTTCGCCTTGTCCTGGTCGTACTCCAGGATCTCACCGAAGTTGTCGTTGTACCCGTCCTGGGTCGCGAACTGGGCAAAGGATCCCGGCAGGTCCTCGGAGTAGTCCAGGCCGTTGAACCGAATCGTGGCGAGCTGCTCGCGGTCGATCCCGGTCATGATCGCCTCACGCACCGTATCGTCCTCCAGCAACGGGGCATCGGAGTTCAAGGTGATCAGGTAACTCGCCGGAATCATGGCCGTGCGGATGTCCGCACTGTCCCCCATCCCCCGCACGGTGGCCAACCGGTCCTTCGTCGCCGCCCCGGTAGCGTCGATCTCCCCAGCCTCGAAGGCGTTGACCGCCGCCTGCGGCTCCAGCTGACGGTAGGTGAACTTGTCGAGCTTCGGATCCTCGCCCCACCACTTCTCGTTCGGGACGAAGGTCACCGTCTGACGGTTGAAGTCGGAGCGCTCCACCTCGTACGGCCCGGCACCCCACTCGTTCGGGGTCTCCCCCAGCCAGCCCTCGTTGAACTGGCCCTTCGCCATTCGGAGTGCGTAGCTGACGGTGGGGCGGGATCGTTGTGGCACAACATGTAGGGGCCCTGGCCGGTACAAGATGAGAGTTACCACACTTACATCTGACCGAACCAGGACCCTACCGTAAACCCTACTGGCAACCTCGTCGCCGACACTTTTCACGCCGCACCGCAGAAATCGGTGTGAGCATCACCGACGCCGCTGACGTCGGCACCGGCACCGTCATCAACGCCTCCCCAGTGGACATCTCCGACACATGCCCGGACTGCTCCACCCCAGGGACAAAACGAGATCATGTCCAACGCCGCCTCGTCGACCTCCCGGTCGTGGGCTTCCCAACCCGCCTGCACGTCCTCGTTCCCCGCTTCACCTGCACCAACCCCACCTACAGCCGGAAGATCTTCCGGGCCTCGCTGCCGTGCGCCGACGATGGGGCGAAAATGAGCCACCGAGTCACCCGCTGGATCCTCCAACGCCTCGCAGTCGACCGGATGAGTGTCACCGCGACGGCCAAGGCACTCGGGGTGGGCTGGAGCTGGTCAACAGTGTTGCCGTCACCGCGGCCCGCAACCTCGTCTACGCTGATACGGCCCATCTGGCCGGGGTGCGGATCCTCGGGGTTGACGAGCACGTGTGGAAGCACACCCGCCGGCCCGGGCAACCCTCCTCGATGGTCACCGTCCTGGTGGATCTGACCCCGCTGGTCGACGGGACCGGGCCGGCCCGGCTGATCGACATGCAGCCTGGCCGCAGTGCACAAGTGCTGAAGGGCTGGCTGAATGAGCGCGAACCGGACTTCCGGGACACCGTTGAGGTGGTGACCATGGACGGGTTCACCGGCTACGCCACCGCCGTGGACCAGTCCCTACCCGCGGCGTGGAAAGTCATGGACTAAGTTCCACGTCATCCACCTGGCCGCCGAGAAGCTCACCGGGTGTCGGCAACGCCTGCAGCGCGAAACGACCGACCGACGCGGGCGGAAGAACGATCCACTGTACAAGCACCGGCGGGCCCTGCTGACCAGGACAAACTTCCTCACCGACCGACAGAAACAACGCCTTGATCTGCTGTGGGCCACCGACGACGACTACGTCGCCCTACAGGTGACCTGGGGGTTCTACCAGGAGCTGATCAGCGCGTACGGGCGCCCCAAGAAGCAGGAGGGCCGGAAGTTGATGAGCAAGGTGATCAACGCGTTGCGCAAGGGACCACCGAAGGGACTCGAGGAGTTGGCGCAGTCGGGTCGGACTCTGTGGCGCCGGCGAGATGACATTTTCGACCGGGGATCCAGGAACGAGGCTGCCAGGAAATAGGCCAGGTCGGTCGCGAGGAAGATCACCGCCAACCAGGTAGCGGCCTTCTTGAGGATGTCCTTGATCATCGGGGTCAGGGACGTCGTTCCAGGACGGTGGTCACCCGTCCGCAGAGGAGATAGGTTGTCGTTACTCCGCCAAAGGTGATCCAACACACGGCGACAGATGCAGCATGAGCCACATCACGATGCGGCCCGCCCTGAACCTTACTCTACTTATAGGCCCGAACATTTCGGGCCCCCTGACTTGCGGTGTTCCTGGTTAACTCAGAGCTTCTCCATCGGTACCCCACCGATGAGCATCAGCCGGACAGTCCCGTTCGAGCCGAAGTCGATGACCGCGGTGGCACGCACGCCCTTGCCGTCAACACTGGTGACCGTGCCGAGGCCGTACTTGTCGTGGTTGACCCTGTCGCCGACCTCCAGTTCCAGCGCCGGGGCGTTGCTGCGCAGTGCCCCGGAGGAGCGGGAACCGGGACGCGACCCCGACCGTGATCCTGCCCCGGAACCGGACCCGAACGACCCGGAGCGTCCGGCTGATCCCGTCGAGCCGCCATGGGAACCGGACGACCCACTGCCCCATGATCCGCCGAAGCTGGTGCCGTCGGCGTAGGAACCGGAACTGGATCCCCAACTGGACCCTCCGGACCAGGCCGGTGCGGGTTCTTCCCGGATCCAGTCGATCAACTCCGCCGGGATCTCCGCCAGGAACCGCGAGGGTGGGTTGTTCTGTGGTGTCCCCCAGTTCGACCTGATCATCGCCCGCGACAGGTAGAGCCGCTTGCGGGCACGGGTGATGCCGACGTAGGCCAGGCGTCGTTCCTCCGACAGCTCGGTCGGATCCCCCAGGGCGCGCATGTGGGGGAACTGGCCGTCCTCCCATCCGACGAGGAATACGACGGGGAACTCCAGACCCTTCGCGGTGTGCAGGGTCATCAGGGTGACCAGATCCTGCTCCTCGGCGGGGATCTGGTCGGCGTCGGCGACCAGACTGACCCGTTCCAGGAAGGCCTGCAGGCTGCCGGGCTCCGGCTCACCCTCGGCCAGCACCGCATCCGCCGCGGTGTCCGCGTCGGTAGCTGAACTCTCGAGGCCGCCGGGACCTGCGCTGTCCGCAGCGTCCACAGCGTCCACTGTGTCCACAGTGTCGGCATTGTCCGCGGCGCCGCTGGCAGTACCGCCTGCCTGGGAGGGCATCGCCTCGTAGGCTGCCTGGTTCGCCGCCTCCTGCGAGAACTCGTGGCCGACCGAGACAAGCTCATTGAGGTTGTCGAGCCGGGAGCCGTCCTGCGGGTCATTCGACTTCTCCAACTCAGCGGTGTAGCCGGTGACGTCGAGTACCGTGCGGACCACCGCGCCGACGTCCGGGATACCCAGGGACTCCCCGTCGGAGGTGCGCATCAGCGCCTCGGCCGTCTGGGAGCGCAGCCCGTCCATCATCTCCAGGAACCCGGCGATGGCGTTGCGGCCCCGGGAGCTCAGCCCCGGCACCTCGTCCCGTGCGGCGGCGACCAGACCCTGTGCGAAGCTGACACCGGTGTTCTCTGCATGCACCGTCACCTGGGACAGCGCCCGGTCACCGATGCCCCGGCGCGGGGTGTTGATGATGCGACGCAGCGCCATGGTGTCCTCGGGATTGTCCAGGGCCTTGAGGTAGGCGACGATGTCGCGGACCTCCTTGCGCTCGTAGAACCGGGTGCCACCGACGACCTTGTACGGCAGTCCGGAACGCACCAGGATGTCCTCCACGACACGCGAAGAGTTGTTCGTCCGGTACATCACCGCGATATCGCCGTACTCGGCCTCGCCCCGGTCGACGAGTTCGTCGATGGTCTGGGCGATGAACCGGGCTTCGTCATGTTCGTTGTCGGCGACGTAACCGCCGATCAGGGCACCCTCGCCGGTGTCGGTCCACAGGTTCTTGTCGCGACGCCCGGAGTTGCGGGAGATCACCGCATTGGCCGCCGAGAGGATGTTCTGGGTGGAGCGGTAGTTCTGCTCCAACAGGATGGTGTGGGCGTGCGGGTAGTCGCGTTCGAACTCCTCGATGTTGCGCACCGTCGCACCACGGAAGGCGTAGATCGACTGGTCGGCGTCACCGACCACGCAGAGCTCCGCCGGCCCCTCCGGCCCGGCGGTGTCAGCGTCACCGACCAGGGTGGAGACCAGGACGTACTGGGCGTGGTTGGTGTCCTGGTACTCGTCGACCAGGATGTGCCGGAAACGACGCCGGTAGTGGTCGGCGACCCCCGGGTTGGCGCGCAGCAGGCCGACGACCTCACCGATGAGGTCGTCGAAGTCCACCGCGTTCGCCTGGCGCAGCCGCACCTGGTAGTCGTGGTAGATCTTCGCGATGGTCTCGCGGTGCCGGTTGCCGTCCTGCTGGGCCTCGGTCAGTGCCTCCGCCGGATCCTGGAGTTCGTTCTTCCAGTTCGAGATCACCGACAGCACCGCCCGCGGAGCGAACTCCTTGGAGTCCAGGCTGCGCTCCCGAAGGATCATGGTGACCAGGCGCTTCATGTCATCGGAGTCGTAGATGGTGAAGTTGGAGTTCAGCCCGTCCACCAGGGCCGCATTGGCCCGCAGGATCCGCACGCACACCGAGTGGAAGGTGGATACCCACATCCGTTCAGCGACCGGACCGACCAGGTCTGCGATCCGCTCGCGCATCTCGGCGGCGGCCTTGTTGGTGAAGGTGATCGCCAGCACCTGCCACGGGGCCACTCCCCCGGCCAACAGCCAGGCGATCCGACGGGTGAGCACACTGGTCTTGCCCGACCCGGCACCGGCGACGATCAGCAACGGTGACCCGGTGTGGCGCACCGCCTCTTGCTGGGCAGGATTCAGCCCCTCCAGCAGCTGGTCCCGGGTCTGCGCGCTCATCACCCGGCCAGGGACCGGGCCGGCGGCGTCCTGACCGGATGCTGCGTTCTGCCCGGCCGGTGCGTCCTGCCCGGATACTGCCTCAGCGCCTACCTGCACCGACGAGCGGACCCGGAACGGTGAGGCGTCCGACATCGGGGCGTCCGGCAACGGTGCCAGGTGGGGGGCGGACGACGACATTTCGGCAAGGACCCCCGCGACGTCCTCCGGGGGAAGGTCGTCCTCCTCCGGCGGCGGCTCGAACGGCTCCTCCGGGAACGGGATCTCGTCGTGCGTCACAGTGCTCACGGTAAAAGTGCTCTCCTGGTCGATCCGGGTCGGTCTCTGGGTCGGTTTCTGGCTCATATTCACCCTACAACGGGGTCCGGACACGAACCTGCACCTGCAGTCACACCCAGGCGACCGGCCCCAACAGGCTAGAATCCACACCATGAGCAATGACCAGCAGTTCTCCAGCGGCACGGACGATCCTTTGTCGGATGCCGAGATCCAGGCCTACCGCTTGGAGATCAATGAACTGGACCGCACCATCATCGAGGCTGCGGCCCGTCGTTCCGAGGTCTCGCAGATCATCGGCAAGACCCGCAAGGCCTCGGGCGGAACCAAGCTCGTCTACTCCCGTGAGACCGCGATCCTCAACGAGTACCGCGACGCCCTGGGCCCGGAGGGCGTCGCCATCGCCAACGCCCTGCTGCAGCTCGGCCGCGGCCGCCTCGGGCAGTAACCAGGAGAGAAGGATCAGGCCAGGCGGAAACCTGCGCCGACACCGCCGGCGGCGTCCATCTCAGCACCGACGCTGTCCCAGGAGGTGCTCAGCGCCGGGGAATGCAGCGGCCCCTGCAGGGGGTGCTGGCAGGTCGGGAGTGCGGACAGGCCGCCGCTGAGCACACCGACCAGACGTCCACCGGCATAGACCGGGGCACCGGAGTCACCGTGGGAGGCACAGACATGGGTGGCGAACTGCGCCCCGGAGGTGGCGAACACCGGACCACAGCTGGTCCCGGTGGTGATTCCGGTCTTGCACACCTCACCGAAGTGCGCGGGCGCCGCGCCACCCAGCTGGTTGATCGAGACGCCGTTGTAGCTGTTGGTCACCTGGGCGTTCTCGTTGAGCAGGATGATCCCGTTGTCCACGGCACCAGCGCGCTCGAAGGTGCCGATCACGGTGCCCTCCGGGTCGTCGGCCGAACTGACCTCGTCCCCGGGCGAACCACAGTGGCCGGCGGTGACTGCCACAGCGTTACCGGCGGCGTCGTAGCCGGCGACGGCGGTGGTGCACACCGACGGGCCGACGACCAGCGGGGTGGACGGCCCGACGAGGACCTCGGGACGAGCCTCCTCAGCTGCCGCCGGGACGCCCGGGGAGGTGAAGTAGTGGCCCTCGATACGGTGCGGGCCGGGCTCACCGGTGGTGTTGAGGACGGTGTCCACGGCGGTGTCCACGGCGTGGTTGACAGCGTTCTGGACCCCGTCCGGGCTGAAGGACGGAACGTCCGGGGCGGCGGTCGCCGCAGGGGCGGAGACACCGGCGATCACTGCGGCGGAGAGGGCGACGAGAGCGGCACAGAGGCGAGGGCGGATCATGGTGCCCAGCCTAATCGCCGTCCGGCCACGTTATGTCAGTAGAACATTCGCTAACTCCGGGATCACCCCCGAAAGGGCCGTCGCCGTGTGGTGACTGACAACCACCATGCCTGATTATGACCATTTACCTGTCGCATAGCCACAGAATGTTCATATAACCGTTGACCTTCCACACGTTCCCACAGACAATGGGGGGTATGTACGCGCCACAGCGTCAGGACGCCATCGCCGATGACATCGCCGCCCACGGGGGCATGTCAGTCACTGAACTGGCCACCCGCCACGGGGTTTCCGCGGAGACGATCCGTCGCGACCTGGACGTCCTGGTACGCCAGCAACGTCTGAGCCGGGTCCACGGCGGCGCAGTGCCGCTGCGTCCCCACAGCCGGGAAGAGAACCCGGTCGCCGTGCGCTCCAGCACCGGCCTGGAGGCCAAGGCCCGCATCGCCCGCGCCGCCGCCGACCACCTGCCCGCCACCGGCGGCTCGGTGATCGTCGACTCCGGGACCACCACCGCCGCCCTGGCCGGCGCACTCCTGGAACGACCCGACCTCACCGTCGTCACCAACTCCGTCCTGTTGGGCCACCAGCTCTCCGCCCACCCGCCCGACGGCGGCGGCCCGGCCCTGCGGATGCTCGGCGGACGGGTCCGCTCGATCACCCAGTCAGTGGTCGGGTCCGATGCCGTCGGTGTTCTCAGGACGCTACGGGCGGACGTCGCCTTCCTCGGCACCAACGGCATCAGCAGCGACTTCGGATTCTCCACCCCCGATCCCGCGGAGGCACAGACCAAGGCAGCCATGGTCCGGGCGGCGCGGACCCGGGTCGTCCTGGCCGATGCCTCGAAACTCGGCGAGGAACTGCTGTGTTCCTTCGCCACCGCCGAGGACGTCGACCTCCTCATCACTGACGCCCCCGTTCTCTCCACCCCGGTCCTCCACGATCTCCGACACCAAGGAATGGACGTGATCCAGGCGTGATCATCACCGTCACCCCCAACCCCAGCATCGACAGATCCCAGTCGCTGACCGGCCCACTCGAGATCGGCGGCGTCAACCGCGTCGCCTCCGGTGTCGACCAGGCCGGCGGCAAAGGGATCAACGTCGCAACCGTCATCCACCACGCCGGCCACGATGTACTGGCCCTCGCCCCGGCTGACCCCACCAGCGACTTCGCCGACCTGGTCCGTACCGCAGACCTGCCTGCCCGGTTCATCGGCGGCAACAGCAGCACCGGCACCGGCGTTCGGGTCAACCTCACCCTCACCGACGCCGACGGTGTCACCACCAAGATCAACTCCCCCGGTGACACCGAAGCAACCGGGGAGACCCTGGCCGATGCCGTGGCCCACACACTCACCGACGTCACCGCCCAGCACCTCGACGGACCACACTGGCTAGTCCTGGCGGGATCCCTGCCGCCGGGCTACCCCGACAACTGGTACGCCACGATGACCGCGACGGCCCACGAGATGGGCTTCCGGGTCGCCGTGGACACCTCGGACGCCGCCCTGACCGCCCTGGTCGACCTCGCCGACCGTAACCCGGCCGCCGCACCCGACCTGGTGAAGCCCAACTCCCACGAGCTGGCACAGCTCACCGGCGGTGACGGGGACGCCATGGAGGCCGCTGCAGCGTCCGGCGACCTCGATGCGGTGGTCACCGCAGCGTCCACCCTGCTGGACCGTGGCTTCGGAGCTGCACTGGTCAGCCTCGGCGCCGCCGGAGCGTTGCTGGTCAGCCGGGACGATTCCACCGGGGCAGACCCCTCGGCCTGGTTCTGCCCCAGCCCCTCGGTAACCGTCGTGTCCACCGTCGGAGCCGGCGACTCGACCCTGGCCGGGTACGTCATCGGGGCCGTCCGCGCCCTCCCCGCCCCCGACCGGCTCTCCCTCGCGGTGGCGCACGGAACCACCGCAGTGACTCTCCCGGGCACCACACTGCCCACCCCTCATGATCTCCCCGACACCCTCCCCGAACCAAGGAGTGCATGACCATGACTAACCCAGAGTCCACAGATCCAGCCACCAGGCCGGTGATCACCGCCGATCTGGTCTCGCTGGATGCCGACCTGCCGGCCGAGAAGGAGGCCGTGCTCACCGCACTGGCTGACCTTCAGGTGTCGGCAGGACGCGCCGAGGACACCAGCCAGCTGCTGGCCGACATCCACGCCCGCGAGCAGCAGGCGGCCACCGCCCTGCCCGGCGGCATCGCCATCCCCCACTGCCGCACCACCGCGGTGACCGAGCCCTCGCTGGGCTTCGCCCGGCTGAAGACCCCCACTGACTTCGGTGCGGACGACGGTGCCGAGACCGACCTGGTCTTCATGATCCTCGCCCCCGAAGGTGGCGGCAGTGCCCACATGAAGGTGCTGAGCACCCTGGCACGCGCCCTGGTGAAGAAGGACTTCGTGACCGCCCTGCGTTCGGCGCAGAGCGAGGACGAGATCGTCACCCTGGTGACCGAGGTGCTGGAGAAGAAAAAGAAGAAGGCCGCGGCAACGGCCGCCGCGACCGCTGAGCCCGCTGCTGAGCCTGAGGCAGCCGCGCCCACCGCGCCCGCCGCGGCGCGTCCGGTGAAGCTGGTCGGCATCACGTCCTGCCCCACCGGCATCGCCCACACCTACATGGCCGCCGACGCCCTCACCGGCGCCGCGGACGCCCGTGACGACGTCGAGATCATCATCGAGACCCAGGGCTCCTCCGGCGGCGACAAGCTAACCCAGGCCCAGATCGACGAGGCCGACGCCGTCATCTTCGCCCACGGTGTCGGCGTGCGCGACATCGCCCGGTTCGCCGGCAAGCCCGTCGTCGACGTGCCCGTCAAGAAGGGCATCTCCGAGCCGGATGCCCTGATCGACCGGGCCATCGCCGCCTCCAAGTCCGACAACCCGCCGCGGGTCTCCGCCACCGGCGACGGTGGTTCCGGGGACGGTGGCAGCGGATCCGGGGACGACTCCGAGAACGCCGGCTGGGGACGTCGCATCCAGCAGGCCGTGATGACCGGTGTGTCCTACATGGTGCCCTTCGTCGCCGCCGGTGGTCTGCTCATGGCCCTCGGCTTCCTGGTCGGCGGCTACAACGTGGCCAACGTCTGGGACACCGTTGTCATCGACTACTCCCTCTGGAACACGCCGGACGCCCTGCCCTACGACATCGGTGCCGGCGAGGAGTTTACCGACCGCTCCGGCATGCTGCTCTACCTCGGTGCGGTCCTCTTCGGCGGTGGTAACACCGCCATGGGCTTCCTGGTCGCCGCGCTCTCCGGCTACACCGCCTACGCCCTGGCCGACCGGCCCGGCATCGTCCCCGGCTTCGTCGGTGGCGCCATCTCCGTGCTGGTCGGCGCCGGCTTCATCGGTGGCCTGATCACCGGTATCATCGCCGGTCTCGTCGCCATGTGGATCCAGACCTGGAAGGTGCCGCGCTGGCTGGGCTCCATGATGCCGGTCGTGATCATCCCGCTGTTGGCCACCCTGGTCACCGCCGCCTCGATGTTCCTGGTGCTGGGTCGTCCGCTCGCCGCCCTCATGGACGGCCTGCAGAACTGGCTGGCCGACATGTCCGGCTCCTCGGCGATCGTGCTCGGCATGATCATTGGCCTGATGATGTGCTTCGACCTGGGTGGACCGGTCAACAAGTCCGCCTACCTCTTCGCCACCGCCGGACTGTCCACCAGCGATCCGGCAGCCTTCCAGGTCATGGCCGCGGTCATGGCCGCCGGCATGGTCCCGCCGCTGGCCCTGGCCCTGGCCACCGCGGTGCGTCCGAAGATGTGGAGCAAGGAGGAGCGCGGGAACGGCAAGTCCTGCTGGCTGCTGGGTGCCTCCTTCATCTCCGAGGGCGCGATCCCCTTCGCCGCCGCCGACCCGCTGCGCATCATCCCGTCGATGATGCTCGGTGGTGCGGTCACCGGTGCGGTCTCGATGGCCCTCGAGGTCGGAAGCCGTGCACCCCACGGTGGTGTCTGGGTCGCCCCGCTGATGGAGAACAACACCTGGTGGGGCTTCATCGTCGCCGTCATCGCCGGCATGGTGGTCTCCGCGATCACCGTGATCATCGTCAAGCAGGTCACCGGCAAGGGCGACAAGGACGGTGTCGGTGCAGACGGTGCCGCGGACGCGAACGCGTCGGACGCTGCGACGGTCGCCGCCTGACGTCCGCTCCCCCTACTCTCCTCTCACTCCCGCTCCCGGGTGGTCCAGACCCCCTCAGACCGCCCGAGGGCGGGAGTGACGTTTCACCACCCGCCGAAGAAGAGCATCACCATGATTCCGATGACGACGATCACCAGGGCGGCGGCAATGGCGACCAGGCCCTTCGACTCCGCGAAGATGCCCGCGGGCTCCTCATCCGATTCCGCACCCGACTCCGTCAATGGGAGACCGTCGTCGGGGAGCTCCATGGACGCCAGCCGTTCCACATCCTTCCGGGAGACGGTGACCGTCGCGTCCCCCAGCTGCCTGTCGTACATGTCGCGTCGCACCGGATTCCCCAGCACCTGCCGGGCGACATCCAGCTGGGCGCGTCGGGCCCCGTCCGGCAGCCCCCAGTTCCGTCCCGCGAGATCGGCGAGGAGTTCCTCGCAGCTGTGGGACGGGTACAGGTCCTGCGACGTGTAGAGGTTGTAGCCAGCCATACGCTCCCTCGTCAGGCAGGCTGGCCGTTGACGGTCAGGGCCCCGTCCGCACCCACCGACACCTCGGCGGCGAAGGCTGCGGCCAGGTTGATCCGCTGCCAGTTGCCGGCGTCCCGTCCGCGGGTGGTCTGGTCGTCCAGCGGGTAGCCGGACGGCAGGGCGGTCGCGGCGAGGACCCGGGCACGCTGGTCCCAGGACAGCTCCGGGAATGCGGTGCTCAGCAGCGCCGGGGCGGCCTGCGGGACGGTCAGCCGCGCGTCCGTGTCACCGACCGGGTCGAAACCGTGCGTCATCCGCTCGGTGTACTCCGCCACGGCGGCCTTGGTGGACCGGTAGGCGGAGTACTCGGCGACGGCCTCAGCCAGGGGCTTGCCGGTCCGCCACTCGAGCTCCTTGCGGATCTCCTCACCGGCCTGCTTCAGCACGCCGCGCATCTGCGGGTCGTTCCACCGGTCGCCGGCGGCGGCCTGACCGGTCATCCGGCCACCAATGACGTCCAGCGGGTAGTGCACGCCCATCACCATGCGGTTGTAGCCGGCTTCGGCGCCGCGGGCCAGCAGCTGCGGTGCCAGCTCCGGCAGCAGCACGGCGAGCAGCGTGGTCGTCCAGGACGCCTGGTTGGTGTGGCCGGACGGGAATGCCTTGGTGCCGCCGAGTTCGTAGAGGTCGTCGTCCCCACCGTCGGTGTGCTTGGTGATCCGGTCAGGGGCGACCTCGAACGGTCGGGCGTAGCCGAAGATCTCCTTCTCCACCAGGGTCGAGCTGGCAAGGCCACCGGCGCGGGACAGGTAGCCCGAGTCGAGCAGCATACGGGTCTTCGGCAGGCGGTTCTCCGCCAGGGCGGTGCGCAGGTGGCCACCGAGGTTCTCACCGAAGGCGTCCGACAGGGCGGTGAGCAGGTCGGCGTCGTCGGCGGCTGCATCGACCTGGGCGCGGGCGATCGTGGTGGCGTCGGCGTTGTTGTTGACGTCCACCACGATGTCGAGGCTCTCGGCCATCACGTCGGGGTGGTTCTCGCGGAGGTCGTTGAACCCGGCGACGACGTCGTAGTAGACGCCACCGGTGTAGGAACTGATATCGGAGATGTACCAGCCATACTCCTCGACCCCGAACGGGCGCGGCACCGGGGCACCCTCGTGCTGAACCGGGGTCTTGGTCGCGGGAAGGTACTCCCCCACCACCGCCGGGGGCTCTATCTGCGCCTGTGCCGGGGCAGCCACGAGGCCTAGACCGAGTGCCGGGACCAGGGCGAGGGTCAGGACTCGGGTGGTCTGGGACGCAGACGTCGGGGCGGCGGGGATGCCTCGGCGGGGACGGTCGTTCATGGGTACGGATTCTCCTCGTCAGTGCGTATGGGGTCGCTGGGGACAGAAGTGGAATGCTATCCCCCTCCGGTGGACGGTACGTGAACACCGGGCGACATGATGGAGAAGTCCCATTATCCCGGCGAAAGCACCCGGGATCGAACCGACAGGCCCCTCCGCGACGCAGACCCTACTGCCTACCCGGGGCCTCAGTGAGGCGTTTCGGGGCGCGGGCCTCCCACGCGTCGGTCACGAGCTCGGCGAGTTCGTCGGCCTCGACGCGTTCCAGCCGGACAAGGACGCTGGCATGGCCCGCATAGTGCGCGGTCGTAAAGAACTTGCCCTCTCCGGTCGCGAGCAGCAGTTCACGTTCCGAGAGGTCCTTACACCAGCACACCAGCACACCAGGTTCCTCGTGGAACCGTAGGAATATCTTTCCCGCAACGTAGAACGCGGGCATGTCATACGAGGTGCGCTCGGTCACCTCGGGCAATGATCCCGCGAGACGACGGACATCATCCTCTGTGCTCACAATTCAGCCCTCCCGTTCACACCGTACGAGTCGGTCAGATCAACAACCACCGTAGTTGACCCAGATTTTCGGGACGATGCGCCGGGTAGTGCCCGTCCATGGTGTGCACGCACGACAAAGGCCCCCGGATTTCTCCGGGGGCCTTGTCCTTTGTAGCGGGGGCAGGATTCGAACCTACGACATATCGGGTGCAGTGTTTGTACCGGTTTGTCGTAGTAAGCCACCGCAGTTCTAGCTGTTGGCGAGCGTTAGCACGGCTGGCATTAGTCAGCAAATAGCAGAGCAAAACGGTCCATAAGTGGTCCATTTCCAGAGCGTTTCAGGCGTATCCTCGGTAGGTCGTGTTCGAACATCTGGCCCTGGCCGTCTCCCCTACCGTCAGCGAACAGCGCAGGTACCTGGACAAGCACCAAACCTGTTGCGCGACTTGCCGCAACTCTCTCGTAGATGCCGGGCACTCTCATAGAGCGTGTTTCAGCCGCCTACGAGGCGCCCTGCGCTTCCTCCAAGCGATGACAGGCAACACACCTAGAGGGGGTTTCCGGCGGGAATAGTTGAGCAGTTGTCACTGGCAGGTGCCCCGTTGAAGCGCCCCTCTAGCCACAGCGACCCCTCAATGAGCCAGGGCACAGCGGTCAAAACATGGCTTGCGTAGGGATACTCCCTGTATTCAACCGATGTCCCGGCTTCGCAGTAGTCACGCATCAAGGTACGAACATCCTTGGTCACCATCACTCCGTCGCCTGGGCCCCTACCAGGATGAGCAGGGGTCCCTTCGAGGAAGCCGCCAGCTCCTTGGAACAGGAACATCGGAGTACTGGGCGCAGGCCAGTTGCCCATGTTGATCTCCTCGAGCACCTGGGCGACTTCAGGAACATCCTGTGGGCGTGGGTACTCAGGTTTGGCCAAATCACTCCACCGGACCTCGGGGTAGCGGGCGACAGCTTCAATGATTGACAGGTCCGACGCGTCGTCGAGGACACTGTTGCCATAGTCGGTGAAGTAGTGCTCGATTGGCAGGTCGTACGAGTTCTTCAACGAGGCGAGTGCCATCGCTACGACTCCAGCCCACAGCAGTCCACTACCTGCATACTCAAGGTTGCTGACTGGGTTTACAAAGAGGCCACCTTGAGCGACTCCAACGATGTTGTCGCTGAGATCTGGGGCGTAGCTGTCGAGTTGTATCGCCGCCCAGTTGCTGGCGATGGCTCCGCCGGAGTAGCCGAGTAGACCGATGTCGTCGGTCTTGGTCACCGGAGCGGTGGTTGAGGCTATCGCGGCACGCAGGGAATCAAGTGTTGCTCGTCCATATCCTGGCCCTGCGGCGAAGTCCGCGTTTGCTCCCTCGGTATCGGAGAACACGACTGGGTGTCCGGCGAGCAGGGCAGGTGCGATCAGTGGAGTCTCAACTGCGGTTATCGCCCCACCCAGGGTGAAGTTTCCTGCGATTATGCGCGAGGGATTGTCGTCAGTGTTGGATGAGTCGTAGAAGGACTGATACGACACGACGTTGCCATCAGAACCGTGGGGTGGGTGGATTACTGACGTGACATTGGCTTCTTTGTGCCCGAGAGCGTTTGTTGTGACATAGAGGATCTGCGTCACGGTCACAGGGAGCTCGATGGTAGCCACGTGGAGTTTGGTGGATCGCTCTCGCAGCACGGTGCCTGGTTCTGCGGTATCCAAGTCGACGTTCGACGGAGCCTGGTAGAAGCTAGGGTCATCGTCATCGGCTGGGACGTCGAGCATGGGCCGGACACCCTTCCAGAAGTCGCCAATGATCTGGGTTTGCGGGGGAAGTTCCTGCGATGCGGACGCAGTGGTTGTCACCGCTGATGTGGTGGCGACTGCAACGGCGGTGATGGCTGCCAGCACAGCGTGACGGCGGGTCGTTCTTGGGCGCATGGTGCATCCTCGGGCTCGGGAAGTCAGGTACTTTTAGTCATAGCACCATATCGCCTCAGAAACTGTCACTTCGCAGAAATTCTTCGTTCACATGGCAGTGACACCCCGTGGAGCACCCCTCGACTGTTGGACACCCTGACCAGCACAACAGGACCATCAGAAATTAGACACGTACGCCCCTCTGACGGCGCCAGATCCGCCCGTACACCAGCAACCAACCGCAGTCGTCGCCACATGCCCGGCGCCTCAACCTCAGCAATTCACGAAGCGGCAGGTAACCCCAAAAACGGGACACTGACACCGCTCAGGTAACAGACCCAGCGTTGTGACAACGCGTTTAGAACAATTGATCGATAACTCCGAGAGTGCAATGAACATCAGCTGACTTACTGCCGTCAAAAACGGGCCGTAAGCCGTCCATTTTGAAACCGATTCAGCCGGACGCAGAGATAGCACTATTCGAACACCGGGGCATGTAGGGGGCATGTCCTATCTCGCGGCACAAACCCGACTGGCACCAGCTCCACGGCGACGGCCACCAGTACGACGACAGCGACAACCACGGGGGTAATTCTCAACCGATGCGACCTAGTAGGGCCAAAGTTGGCTCACTAGTTGGGGCATTCGGCGACCTCGGAATAACCCCAGGTAGAGTGCAGTCGGTCCAAGTTGGTTCAAGTTGGATCACTAACGTAAGGGGAACCCAGTTGGGCCGGGGGTAATGAGTGACGGAGCACGCACCACGCCACCGGCACCAGGACGACCACAACGGCAGGCACGAGCACGGGCGACGAGGGGGTCGACGAGCACGACGACCGGCACCAGCTCCACGAGGTCGACCACGGGGACGGGGCACCAGGGCGAGGGGCACGAGCACGGCAGGCACTAGGACGGCCATGGGCACGGCAGGCACGACGGGGCACGGGCACGGACGAGCACGACGACCGGCACCAGGACAACAACGAGCACGAGCACGGCGACGAGGGGGTCGACGAGGACGACGACGAGCACGACGACCGGCACCACGGGGACGGGGCACCAGCTCCACGAGGTCGGCCACACGGCGACGGCGACGGCCACGAGGACGACCACGGGCACGGGCACCAGGGCGACGGGCACGGCGACCGGCACCAGGGGCGACGACGGGCACGACGAGGACGACGAGGACGACGGGGCACCAAAACGACCACGAGGACGGGCACCAGGACGACGAGCACGGGCACGGCGACGAGGGGGTCGACGGGCACGAGCACGAGCACCAGGACGACGAGGGGGTCGACGAGCACCAGGACCGGCACCGGCACCACGACGAGGACCAGGGGCGACGGCAGGCATGGCGAGGTAACGATTCGAAGCGTGCCACGACTAGAACACCGTTTCGGGTGTTCGAAAGTCGCGGCGAACACCACCCCCGTTTTTCCCCGGATAAACGGTCCGTAAACGGTCCATACACAGAAGTGCAGGCCACCGGATTACTCCGGTGACCTGCACTTTCTTTCCTAGTAGCGGGGGCAGGATTCGAACCTACGACCTCTGGGTTATGAGCCCAGCGAGCTACCGAGCTGCTCCACCCCGCGACGGGTTGCCAACCAGCAGGACATTGTGTGCCCCGCCCTCGTTGGCGACTCCATTACTGTAACGCACCGGAGCGGCGATGTGAAATCGCCTGCTCCGACACAGTTTCCGGGTGTTTCCAACCGGGTTTCTACTGGGCGTCGGCCACGGCCTTGTCCAGCTCGTCCAGTGCGCGACCGAACTCCTCGAAGGTGCCGTTCTCGCGGGCGTCGTTGACCTTCTCCATCGCGTCGCGGATGGCGGCCATCTCAGAATCGCTCGGCTCAGAACCGCTGTCACTGTCGCTGCCACCACCGGTGCTGCCGGTGGACGTCGATGCATCATCGTCGTCATCCGAGTTGGAGCCGGAATCCGAATCGGAGTCCGAATCACCCTCGGCGGCGGCGGCGTTCTCGTCGGCGGCCTCGCCACCGGACTCGGAGATCTCGGTCACCGCGTCCGGGTCGATGCCGACCTGCTCGAGAGCCTCGCCGACGGTCGGGGCGTAACCGACCTGGCCGTTGTAGCTGACCAGCACGCGCAGCAGCTTCGGGAAGGCGGACTCCTGGTCGGCGCGCTGCGAGTACACAGGCTCGACGTACAGGATCTGCCCGTCGCCGACCGGCAGGGTCAGCAGATTGCCGTTGGTCAGGTCATTGGAACCCTGCAGCAGGGTGCGCTCACGGGCGATCTCGTCCGAGGACATCATGGTGTCCTGTGCTTGCTTCGGACCCTGGGTCTGGGTGTTCGTCGGCAGCTGGCGGACGTAGATACGGCCGTAGGTCTCCGGGTCGGAGCTGACTGACATGTGTGCCGACAGGAACTCACGACGCAGACCACGGAACGGGGTGATCATCTGGAAGCTGGGCTGGTTCGTCTCCGGGTCGGTGGCGACCACGTGGTACGGCGGCTGGGCCAGCTCCTGCTGACCCTCCGGTGCGGTCGGGTCGCTGGGCACGGACCAGAAGGCGTCGTTGGTGAAGAACACGCCCGGGTCGTCCACGTGGTACTTCGTGATCAGCTCACGCTGGACCTTGAACAGGTCCTCCGGGTAACGCAGGTGGCTCATCAGCTCGTCGCTGATCTCCTCCTTCGGCTGGACGACGTCCGGGAAGACGCCCTCCCAGGCCTTCAGCACCGGGTCCTTCTCATCGAACTCGTAGAGGTCCACGGTGCCGTCGTAGGCGTCGACGACGGCCTTGACGGAGTTACGGATGTAGCTGACCTGGTTGGTCACCGCGCGCTGCACGGAGGCCGGGTCGTCGGTGGTGGTATCGGCGGTGGCGGAGTCCAGCTGGGTGCGCTCGACGTACGGCAGGTCTTCCAGGGTGGTGTAGCCGTCGACGATCCACTTGATCTTGCCGTCGATGACCACCGGGTAGGTCTTGGAGTCGGTGGTCAGCCACGGGGCGACCTTGTGGACGCGCTCGCGCGGGTCACGGTCGTAGAGGATCTTCGAGTCCGGGCCGATGACATCCGACAGCAGGATGTTCATCTCCTGGTACTTCGCGGCGTACATCGCGCGACTGAAGATGTTGGACACGCCCACGCCGCCGGAGCCGGTGTAGGTGTAGTTGGAGTTGTCGGTGTCGTACTCGCGGTCGGTACCGGAGCCGTCGTCACCGACGATGGCGTAGTCGGCGTTCTGTTCCTGGGAGCCGGCGATCACCGGGCCGAAGTAGATGCGCGGCTGCTCCATCTCGACGTCGAGCTCACCGCTGAGCTCGTCCTCGGCCATGTTCTGCAGGTCGGCGACGGTGTAGATCGGGTAGCCACCACGTGCGGAGGCTGCGTCCTGCGCGACCTCGTCGACCTTGTTGGCCGGAGCGGCGATGAAGCCGTTGCCGTGTGTGTAGACGGTGTGCTTGTTGATCCAGTCCGTCTGGTTGCCCGACAGGGCGTTCGGGTCGATCTCACGAGCGGCGACGACGAAGTCGCGCATCTCGCCGTCCACCTCGTAGCGGTCCACCGACAGGTCGTCGGGGAAGCCGTAGAAGTTACGCAGCTGCTGCTGCTGGGTGAACGTCGGGGAGAGCACCTCCGGGTCGAGCAGGCGGATGTTCGACAGGGTGGCGTCGTCGTCGGCGATGGAGCGACGCTCGCTGGCGTCACCGGATGCCTGTCCGCCCCAACCGCGTTCGTAGATGACCTGGCCGTCCTCGTTCTCGTAGTCCTCACGCGAGGAGTCGGTACGGGTCTCGATGCCGTAGGCCTGGCGGGTGGACTCGATGTTGCGGGCGATGTACTCTCGCTCCTTCTCCGCACGGTTCGGGTTGACGGAGAACTGCTCCATGATGGCCGGCCAGCCGACACCGATCGCCAGGTTGGCGACCACCATCAGGGCGACGGCCAGGGCCGGAACCCTCAGATCCTTCAGGACGATGGAGCTGAAGAACATCGCGGCGACGAAGATCGCCACGATCAGCAGCAGGATCTTGGCCGGCAGCAGGGCGTTGATGTCGGTGTAGGAACCACCGGTGAAGGTCTCGTGCTGCTTGTTCAGCAGGCCGTAGCGCTGGAACCAGTAGTCCGCGGCCTTCAGCAGCATCCAGACGCCGGCGATGATGGCCAGCTGCTTGCGTGCCGGGGCACCGATGCTGGCCTTCTCACCGATCCGCGGGTTACCGGTGCTGATAGTGCCGAGCAGGTAGTGGCCCAGCAGGTTCACCAGGAAAGCGACGATCAACAGGATCGACAGGGTGGAGAGCACGAACTGCAGCATCGGCAGGGTGAAGGCGTAGAAGCCCAGGTCCTTCTGGAACTGCGGGTCGGTGACGCCGAAGTCCCCGCCGGAGAAGAACATCCGGACGATACGCCAGTTGCCCTGGGCGATCATGCCCGCGGCGAGTGCGGCGACCAGCGGGACGATGATGAGGAAGGGACGCAGCGCCTTGCGGATTTCCTCGCGGTTCTGCGACAGCGGGGATCCGCCGGACTCCATGCCCAGGTCGGAGAGGTCGGTGATGTCTTCGAGCTCGTCGTCATCGGAGCGCTTGGCCGCCGAGCGGTAGGCCGCGAAGCAGGCGCCCCACACGATCAGCCCGGCGAGCAGACCGAAGATGATGAAGAGCACCACCCTGGTGGCGAGGACGCCGAGGAAGATGGCCTGGTAGTCGATCGACCGGAACCACTGGAGTTCCGTGTAGTTCGACACGATTACCGGGACGAGGAAGAACAACAGAGCGACGACCACGGCGACGACGCCGAGGATCTTCGATCTGCGTCCGGGTGTGGGGATTTCCGGGATGCTCAAGGGTTCGGTTCTCTCCTGCTGTCGGTCAGGGTGCGGCCAGGGGTGCCCGGCGGCATGATTCTCACCGTCTAGACTACTGATCGCATCCGTCCGCCGTCATCGTGAGGTCCGCAGAAGATGAACGCCAGTAACTTCCAGTCCGACATCCGCCCGCTCAATGCCGCCCTGCGCGAGGCCGTCGACTTCGTCCACGCCGAGGGGTGGGACCGTCCCGCGACCCTGTTTGCGCTGGTCCCAGCGGAATTGGTGCAGGACGTCCTGGCCGCCGGCGATACCGGCGACGACTCGTCGGACGGTGACGGGACCGGGGCTGCCCCGTTTGCCCTGGTGGTGCAGGACGACCTGCCGGACCACCTGCGTCCCGGTTCCGACGAACTCGGCGACTACATCTCCACGGTGCGCTGGCCCGAGGTCGTCGTCGGCGCAGTGCTCGCCCAGGAGATCGTCTTCCGCAACTCCGCCGGTGGTGCAGACGGTACTGACGGCGCCGCCGGTGCCGCTGAGCCCCGCCAGGCGCGACTGTTCACCGGCGTGATCGACGGCGGGCCGGACCGCACCCTGCTGCAGCTGCGTCCCACCGAGGAGGAGCTTGACTCCGACCCCTTCGCCGAGGACAAGGTCGAGCTGCTCGGCGGGTTGGAGGACGCTGAACTGGCCCCGGGGGTCACGGCAATGTTGCGCTACACCTTCGAAGACTGAAACCCCCGAGGACTGATCCCCGAGGACTGATCGCCGAGAACTAACCGCAGGTCGGCGCGTCCTCCCCATTGCTGTACGCCTCCAGGGCATCCACCGCACCCTCCAGGGAATCGACCTTCAACAGGTCGATGTCGCCGTCGTAGCTACGGCTGGCGGCCTCGGCACAGTTACCGTCGGGCACGAGGAAGACCTCGGCCCCGGCACCCTGGGCGGCGGCGATCTTGTGGGTGATGCCGCCGATCGACCCGACCGAGCCACTTGCAGATATCGTGCCGGTGCCGGCGACGAACTTCCCGCCGGTCAGCTCGCCGGGCGAGAGCTTGTCCACCACCGCCAGGGAGAACATCAACCCGGCGCTGGGCCCGCCGATGTCCTTCAGATTGTAGCGCACCTTCAGGTCGCCTGCCGGCTGGGCGACCATGGTGACGCCCAGGTAGGCGCCCTCGCTGGCCCCGGCGTCCTCGGCCGTGCCGGACGTCCCCTGCAACTCCTCCGGAACCTCCCCCAGGGTGACCTTCTCGGTCAGCTCCTCACTTCCCCGGTTCACGGTCAACTCCACCTCGTCGCCGGGAGAATACCCGGCGATGGTCTTCGCGACATCCGCCGGGACGGTGACCTCGGTGTCGTCGACGGCGGTGATGACGTCGTTCTCCCGCAGGATCCCGTCCGCCGGGGCCCCCTCGGACAGCTCGTAGACCGTGGTCTCCAACGGGCGGCCCAGGTGGGCCATCGCCGCGACCGTGGCATTGGACTCCGAGGCGGCGAAGGCCTGGGCGTTCCGCAGTGCGACCTCCTCCGGGGTGGAGTCCGAGGGGATGACCTGCTCCACCGGCACCAGGGTGTCGTCGGTGGCCAGCCAGCGGCGCATCGCCTCGGCCAGACTGAGCTTGGTGCGGACAGCCACCGTGGTCATGTTCAACTGCCCGGAAGTCTCCTCCAGGTCGGCCTGGGTCCCGGTGATGTCGACGACCGGGGTGCCGTTGACCTCACCCAGCGTGTCATAGGTCGGCCCCTCACCCTCCGCGGCATAGGGCACGCTCAGGTCAATGTCGGTACCCGGGACCGACGGCACCGCCAGTAGTGCAGCCAGGGCGATCACCGGGACCATGCCCACAGCGACGGTCTGTATCCGACGTCGCCCGGCAGTCGTCCGGGCGCGCCCGGACGCGGTGTCCTGTGACTCGTCTGCCGACCCAGACGAGGATCCTGACGAAGACTTCGGGTAGGTGCTGCGGAAACTCACCCCGCATACTCTACAGCCTGTACCCCGATACCCCGGGATACCTGTTCGCTGTGAGCGCACGGAACACGCTGGGGAGGAGGAGGTAACGCAGGTACGCTCGGGTCATGAGCAATTTCGGATTCGGTGTCAACGGTCCCGACGACGAGTCAGACGACGAGCGTCGCCGACGGGACGACGAAAACGGGAACTCCGGAAACAACGACCCCTTCGGCTTCGGAGCCAACCCGTTCGGCTTCCTCTTCGGCGCGCCCGGTGCCGGAGGCCCCGGCGGCGCAGGTGGAGCTGGCGGTACGGGCGGCGCAGGTGGAGCCGGCGGTCAGGGCCCGGGACTCGGCGACATCCTCGGCCAGTTCGGCAACATGCTCGCCGGATTCGGGCGGGACATGAACTCGCCGGACGCCCAGGGCCCGGTGAACTACGCCATGGCTGAGCGCATCGCCCGCCAGCAGCTCACCGGTGCCGCCGCCAGAAAGCAGCCCGCGGCGAAGGACAGCCAGGCTGTCGCCGAGTCCGTCCGGCTGGTCGAACTGTGGCTGGATGAAGTCACCGTCCTGCCCGCTGGGGCGACCGGATCGGTGGCTTTCACCGGCTCCCAGTGGCTTGATGAGACTCTGCCGCGGTGGAAGCGCGTCATCAACCCGCTCGCCGAGAAGCTCGGTGCGGCGACGATGGACGGCCTGCCCGAGGAGATCCGTTCCCAGCTGGGGCCGATGTCCGGCATTTTCAGCCAGATCAACGGCATGAACTTCGGTATGCAGCTGGGCCGCACCCTCGGCCAGCTCGCCGGCACGGTCGCCATGTCCACCCAGTGGGGGATCCCCCTGGCCGATGGGTCCGTGGCGGCGGTGAACACCTCCCAGCTCGATGAGCTGTCGAAGAAACTGGGGGCGGAGCGCCGGGAGACGCTGATCTACCTCGCCGCCCGCGAGGCCGCACACCTGCGACTGTTCCAGCACGTCCCGTGGCTCGTCGAACGGGTCATCCTCGACGTCGAGGAGTTCGCCACCGGCCTGAGCCTGGACAACTCCGCGATGGAGGAGGCCAGCCAGAACTTCAACCCGGAGATGCTGGGCGACCCGGAGAAGATGCAGGAGATGATGTCCCAGCTGCAGGACTCCGACCTGTCTCCGACCGTCGTCTCCTCGACCGACCACGCACGCATCCGTCTGGAGACCAGCCTGTCGCTGATCGAGGGCTGGGTCGACCTGGTCGTCGGCGAGGCACTGGGCGACCGGCTGCCCGTCGCCGCCAGCATCGGTGCCGCCTGGTCGATGTACCGCGACAAGGACCAGCCGGGGATGGATGCCCTGGTCAAGGCGGTGGGCATCAGCCTGTCCGCACCGAAGGCCTCGGAGGCCGCCGAGTTGTGGCGTCGACTGACCGTGGCGGTCGGCATCGAGCGTCGTGACGAGGTGTGGAACCACCCCGACTTCCTCCCGGTGGACGCCGACCTGGATGCCCCGGCCGAGTTCATCGACTCGGTGCTGGCCTCGATGGAGGACTCCGCCAGCTTCGACCCGATCAGCGAGATCGAGAAGCTGGAGCGCGAACTCAACAAGGGCTTCGATGGGCCCGGTGAGGGCGCCTCGACCGAGGACGACAGCGATGCCGAGGATTCCGACGACGCCGACAGCAGCGGCGACGACTCGGACACCAACGGCGACAGCGGTGACAACGGCGACGACGGAGCGTCCAACTCCGACAAGTAGCCGGCAGCGGCGGCAACTGGACAATCCATCACACCGCCGCCGCAAACTCTCGACCCGCAGTTCTATGACCTGCGGGTCTTAGCATATGGGAATCGCCCGAGGTGTGATGGATTCCGGATCCACGACACGGAAGTGGTTCAGTCGACCTCGGTCGGGTAGATGCCCGGCTCCCCGCCCGGGCTGGAACCTGTACCGGCCCCGTCCCCCGAAGCATCACCGTCCCCGCCGCCGATCCCCCAGCGTCCGTACGCCTCCAGGTAGCCGGATGCCCGGTCCACCCGCGGCGCCCGGTCCGCCCACTCATGGAATTCCGCACCGTGATCGGGGATCCAGGTGTGCACCAACTCGTGGATGATCACAGAGTCGAGCACATAGCCGGGGACCTCCTTGAGCCGGTCGGAGATCCGTATCCGACCGGTCGCCACCGAACAGCTCGCCCACCGTCGCGTCATATTCGACACCCACCGCACACTCTCGAACTCCGCCCGCCCCTCCAGGTACTTGTCGTTGAGTTCCGCAGCACGCAGCAGCAGGTCATCGTCCGACTCCTGCCCGGCGGCCACGTTGTTCTTCCGCCTGACCCGGTCGACCAGGTCGTTGGTGGAGCGCCGCAAGGTCTTGGCGTCCATCGACATCGGTGCCAGGACAACCACCCTGCCGCGCTCCATGCGTCCGGCGATGGTGCGCTCGCGGCGGGCGGAGAGACGAATCTCGACATCGGGGGCGAAATCATCCACGACTTCGAGCTGCGCCCGGGTCGGGGTCGTCCGCCGTCCTGCCATGATTCACCTTCCCGTCGGTTTCTCTCCGCTACACTGTCAAGGGACCGTGCCCGTCGGGGCACCGGGCACAGGGGCCAGTCAAGGGGGATTTTACATGAACGGGACGAGTCCCGGGGCCATCATGGACACCTGCATCGGCGCTGGCAGTGTCGCCGGCATCGACGCCGACACCCGGGTTACGCTGCGCGAAGCCACCGCCCTGATCCTCCGCCCGCCGGACCATCTCCAGTTCGGCACGATCCCCGGCCAGAGCCTGGTCCTCCCGCTGCCCGAACGTGCCTCACCTGCCCAGGTGATGCTGGTGTTCCGCGAGGCCCGACGTCCGGTGACCTGCTCCTTCCTGGTGACCCGCCTGGGCCATTGCGGGATCGCCCCAGCCCACGCGCGTGGCATCCTTGCCGAACTGCAGCGCACCGGGCTGCTGACCGTCCTACCGCAGCCACTGCCGGTCCACGTCACCGGGCCCGGAGCACCGTCAAGCACCCTGGTCCAGGCGCTGATGCGCCGCGGGATCGCCGCAGAACCCATCGTTCCGGGTTCCGCGGTGTTCGGACGCCTCACCCCTGCCGGGCTGGTGGTCCTCGCCGGCCAGCTCTTCCCTCCGCCGGATGTGACCTACCGGTTGATGGAACGCGGGGTGACCCACCTGCCCTGTGCCGTGGTGGACGGTCGGGTGATCGTGGGCCCGGTGGTCAATCCCGGGGTGACACCCTGCCTGAGCTGTGCAGATATCGCCTATCAGGAGTTGGATGCCGACTGGCGGATGGTACGGGCCCAGAGCTCCACCAGCGTGCCGGCCATCAGCGCGGTGTCCAATGAGCTGGCGGCGACCGTGGTCACCGGGGTGGTGCACGAGATGCTGTCGGCCGGACGCCCCTTCCCCACTGAGCTGCCACCGGAGGCGTTGAGTCGTCGGATGTTCGATCCGAGAACACTGAGCCTGGAGTCCTGGACCCCGATGGCCGACCCGGACTGTCCGGCCTGCGCCGGTGCCCGGCAGGCCCGCGGGCTGACTCAGGTGTAGTTGTTCACGATGCCGAGGATGTCGTCGCCGAACTGCTCCACCTTCATCGGACCGATGCCGGGGACCTGCACCAGTTCCTGCTCGGTGGCGGGTTTGCGGTGACACACCCCGCGCAGTGTGGCGTCACTGATCACCACGTAGGCCGGCACCCCGCGGGACTTGGCGGTGGTGTTGCGCCATTCCCGAAGCTCGGTGACCAGGGTCTGGTCGACATCCCCGGCATGGGCCTCGCACACCCCCAGGATGCGGTGTTCCGGGGTGGTCAGGCGGGTGCCGCACATCGCGCAGGCGTCCTTGTCCTTCGGCGCCCCCTGTCTCCCGCGGCGGGACGCTCCGCCGCCCGACGTCGCTGCCGCGGCACGCTGTGCATCGCGCTCAGCTTCCCACGGCACCAGTCCGTCAAGGAAGCGGGTCCGTCGCCTGGTCGCCTTACCGCCGGGCTGGCGCGCCTGTGACCAGGACAGGTGCAGATGCTCCCGGGCTCGGGTCACACCGACGTACAGCAGCCGGCGTTCCTCTTCGATGGCGTCCACGGAATGCGACCCCTTCAGGGCATGACGGATGGGGAGGGTTCCGTCGACGAGCCCGATGAGGAACACAGCGTCCCACTCCAGACCCTTGGCGGCGTGGATGCTGGCCAGAGTGACACCCTGCATCCGCGGCGGATTCTTCGACTCGGACCGTTCACGCAGCAGGACGAGAAGTCCGGCGAGATCCAGTTGCGGGTTCGTGGTGGCCAGTTCGCTGGCCAGGTCAACCAGGGCGCTGAGCGACTGCCACCGTTGCCGTTCCTGGGCGCCGGTCGGCTCCACCGATGTCAGACCGACCGGTTGCAGCGCCGCCTTCACCTGGGCGACGAGGCTGGCGGCCGGGGCCCCGGCATCCACACCGTCACCATCCTCTCCACCGCTTGCGCCACTGCGGGCACGGATCCGGCGCGCCGCCTGACCCAGTGCCTGGATCCCCTGCCGGATCTCCGCACGGTGGAAGAAGCCTTCCCCGCCCTTGACCTGGTAGGCGATCCCGGCCTGGTCGAGGGCGTACTCGAAGGCCGCCGACTGGGCGTTGATCCGGTACAGCACCGCGATCTCCGCGGGGGCCACACCCTGCCGGATCAGCTCGGCGATGCGCTGGGCGACGTCGGCTGCCTCGGCGGTCTCGTCCGGGTACTCGGTGAACTCCGGGTCCGGCCCGGCAGGACGCTGTCCTTCCAGGGTCAACCGGGTACCCGCGGCACGTCCGGTGGCCCGGCTGATCACGTTGTTCGCCAACTCCACCACCTGCGGGGTCGAGCGGTAGTCCCGGTACAGCCGGATGGTGGTGGCTTCGGGGAACCGGCTGGAGAACCGGAGCAGGTGGTCGGGGGTCGCCCCGTTGAAGGAATAGATGGTCTGGTTGGCGTCGCCGACGACGGTAAGGTCGTCGCGGTCGCCGAGCCAGGCGTCCAGCAGCCGCTGCTGCAGCGGGGTGACGTCCTGGTACTCGTCGACGACGAAGGTGCGGTAGCGCGAGCGGAACTCGTCGGCGACCCCGACATTGGTCTCCAGCAGCCCGGCCATGGACTCCAGCAGGTCATCGAAGTCGAGCAGGGCGCGTTCCGGGGTGACCTTGGCCTTCTCGTAGCCCTCGAAGATCCTCACGAACTGGGCCGGGTCCACCGGGCAGTCCCGACGGTCCGGTCCGATGCGCGAGGGGTAGTCCACCGGGGAAATCAACGAGGCCTTCGCCCACTCGATCTCGCCGAGCAGATCGGAGAGCAGCGTCTTGTCCGGTTCGGTGCCGGTCGCCCGGGTGACACGCGCGACCAGGGGGAACTTGGAGTCCAGCAGTTCCCAGGGGGTGTCGCCGACGACCTTGGGCCAGAAGTAGCGCAACTGCTGCATTGCTGCGGCGTGGAAGGTCTTCGCCTGCACCCGGGCGACACCCATCATGGTGAGCCGTTCGCGCAGTTCGGCGGCGGCACGGTTGGTGAAGGTCACTGCCAGCACGTAGTCGGGGTTGACGAATCCGCCGGAGACCAGATGGGCGATCCGGTGGGTGATCGTACGGGTTTTACCGGTGCCGGCGCCGGCGATGATGCTGACCGGCCCCCGCGGTGCCGTCGCTGCCCCGAGCTGCTCAGGATCCAGGGCATCCAGGTTGAGCTGAGTGAGTCGTCCGCTCCCCGGGGTCACTTCGATGCTGTCCCTTCAGAGTTGTTGGCGGTATGGCCGGTGGTGTCGCCGGCGGAGTGGTCGGCAGGGTGGCCGGCAGGGTGATCAGCGGGGTGGTAGGAGCCCCCGCGGATGTAGAGCAACCGGTCACCGGGCTCCACCGTCTCCGCCTCCACCGAGTCCACCCGGTAGAGCTCACCGGAGCGCACCACGCCGAGGACGATGTCCTCGAGGTTGCGGGGGTTGCCACCGACCTCATCCTCCCCGACCAGACGTTCTGCGATGGAGAAGCCCTCGTCCGGACTGATCAGGTCCTCCATCATGCCGGTCACCGACGGGCTGACCGTGGCCAGCCCGAGCATCCGCCCGGCGGTCTCCGAGGACACCACCACCGAGTCCGCACCGGACTGCCGCAGCAGGTGCGCATTCTCCGACTCTCTCACCGAGGCTACGATCGTCGCGCTCGGGGCGATCTCACGGACCGACAGGGTGATCAGCACCGCGGTGTCGTCTTGGTTCGGTGCCACCACGACCGCTTTCGCCCGGGTCACCCCGGCGAGTTTGAGCACCTCCGAGGACGTCGCCGGCCCCTGCACGCTGACCAGTCCCCGCGATGAAGCGTGGGCAAGGGCATCGGCGTCGGTGTCGATGACGACGATCTGGGACGGTGGCAGGCCGTCGGCGAGAAGGGCGGTGGTTGCCGCCCGTCCCTTGGTGCCGAATCCGACCACGACGGTGTGGTTGCGCATGTGTTTTCTCCAACGACGGATCTGCAGGGTCTTGCGTGACTCCTCGGTCAGCACCGACAGGGTGGTGCCGACCAGCAGGATCAGGAAGATGACCCGCATCGGGGTGATGACGAGGACGTTGATCAGCCGGGCCTGCTGTGTGACCGGGGCGATGTCGCCGTAGCCGGTGGTCGACAGGGACACCGCCGAGTAGTAGACGGCATCGAGGAACGTCGTCACCCCGGTGTAGCCGTCCCGGTCGAGGTAGACCACCAGGGCCGCGACCAGGAGCAGGGTCATCGCGTACAGCACCCGGCGGCTGATCAGCCACCATGGACTGACCGGTGCACTGGCCGGGATGTTGACGATGTTCAGCAGTGCCCGCGGCGGCAGTGCGTCAAGGCCGTCACGCATCGCTCACTCTCCTTCCCCGCGGCCGGTACCGGTAGCGGCGTTTCCGCCGTTGTCGGTATCGGGGCCGGTGTGTGCGCCGACGGACGTCAACATGGTCTCCAGTTCACCGGCCGTGGGCAGATCCCGCGGCTCGTAGGTCTCGTTGAGACCAACATAGTGGAATGCGGCGCGGACCCCGTCCGGGTCCACCCTACGCCCCAGTCGCGTACCGATGACCTGCGCCCAGGCCAGGCGGTACACCGCCAGCTGCATCTCCGCAGCCGCGAGTTCCGGTCCGGTGGGCCGCCGCCCGGTCTTCCAGTCCACCACTGTCCACCCGGTGGTCGGGTCGTCGCCGTCGTGGAAGACCGCGTCGATGCGCCCCTCGAAAACCTGTCCGGCCAGGGTTACCGAATAGGATCCCTCGACGCTGGCCGGGGTGCGGTGGGCCCAGGTGCTCTCGAGGAATCGTTGTTTGAGTTGCTCCAGGGCGGGGTCGGTCAGGGTGGCGTCCGCGGCACCGGGCAGATCGTCCTCGTCGAAGAGGGTGACGGTGCCGTAGTGGCGTTCGACCCAGTTGTGGAAGGCGGTGCCGCGCTTGGTGTACGGCCGGGGTTCCAGGGGGACGGGGCGCCGACGTCGCCGGGCGAACTCCTCGGGGTTCCGTTGCATCGCCACCGCCTCGGTCGCGGTGAGTCGTGCGCCCACCGGCACGGTGACCTCGGGGACGGATTCGGCGGTGAGCTCGTCGATGAGCAGCCGGGTCTCCTGGGCCCATTGGGCGGCGACGGTACCGGTATCAATCCCAGTCACACCGGCACCAGCAGCGTCAGCAGTATCAGTAACGTCAGCAACTGCCGTGTCCATCCGCCCGCGGACCAGTTCCATGCCGCGTGCAACTCCATCGACGTGGTAGTCGGGATGGGCAGGGTCGGTAAGGGTCGGCCGCGGCCAGACGGCGGTGGGATTCCCCGGGAACCGCCGCTCATAATCCGTGACCAGGTCGTTGCGTGCCGCCGGGTTCTCCGGCACCATCACCACGTCCTCCCGGTGGTGCGGGCCGTTCTCCAGGCGTGCCAGTTCCTTCTTCGAGTACACCATGCCCAGGTCGGACCAGGTCACGACCGACTCCGGGGACACCGATTCGAGCCGGTCCCGCATCAGGGTCAACGCCACCGAAGGGTCCAGCGGGGTGCGGGCGTCGTTGTTGAACGCCGCTCCGCTGACCAGCAGCACCTCTTCGCTGCGGGTGGCGGCGACGTAAAACAGTCGGTCGTCCTCCTTCGCGGCGTGCTGTCCCAGCGCAACGGTGAAGGCCTCCTGCGCCTCGACCACTCCCCGACGGTCGATGACCCCGGACAGGTCGAGCACCGGAGCCCCGGTCATGTCCTCGAGGTCGAGCGGGTCGCGGGCGTCACCGCGCAGGCCTGAGGGCAGCACCTTGCCGGTTGTCGTCCAGGACGTCGTCGTAGGACGCTTGACTGCATCGGAGTAGGTCTTTCGGGTGGCGTGCGGCACCGCGACGATGCCCCATTCCAGTCCCTTGGCTTTATGGACGGTGAGCAGTTGGACGCAGTCGGTCCGGACCTCGGTCTCCCCGGGCTCCAGCCCCTTCTCCCGCTCCGCGGCAGACCGCAGGTAGTCCACCAGTGCCGAAGGGGTTGCCGCACTCAGGTCGGCGAAGGACCGGACGACCTCGGCGAACTTGTCGAGGTGGCTGGCCCCGATGGACCGGCGGGAGTCGCGGTGGTACCGGGTGAGCACCTCGGTACGCACCCCGGTCATCTTCTCGATGTCTGCGACCAGGTCGGTCAGCGGTTTCGACGCGGAGTACCGACGCAGGTAGCGAAGTTCACGTGCCAGTTCGGTCAGCCGCTGCACCCCGGCGGTGGACATGCCGAAGTCGGCCATGCCCCGCAGGTCGGCCAGTGCCTCGGCGAGTCCGACGGGTACCCGGGTGGCCTCGCGGTCGATCTCGGCGAGCCGGCGGCGCACCGTCGCCAGCGGGTCGGAGTCACCCTCGTGTGGGGCGACCACGGCACTGAGCCCGGTCAGTTCCGCATCGTCCTCGTGACTGTCGGTAGCAGTGTCGGCGGTGTCACCACCGGCGATATCGGCAGCTTCGGCACCGGTCGCTCTTCCCCGGCGCGACAGTTGGTCGACCCGTCGGGCCAGGGCCTGCAGGTCGGACGCCCCGATGTTCCAGCGCACCCCGGTGAGCAGCCGGAGCATGGCGATATCGTCGCTGGGGTCGACCACCACCCGCAGGGTGGCGAAGACGTCGGCGACTTCGGGGACGTCCAACAGTCCGGGCCCGGCGGTCATCTCCACCGGCACGTCGCGAGCCACCAGCAGGTCGTGGATCGGTTGCGCCTCGGCATTCTTACGGATCAGAACCGCCGCGGAGAACGGGGTGCTGGTGTCCCGGGCGTGGTAGCGGGCCGCCAGGTCATCGGCGAGCCACTCCAGTTCCTGCTCCCGGGTGTCGAACCAGCCGACCTTGACCTCGCCACTACCGGCGCCGGGGCGTGAGGTCAGCGGTGAGACCAGTGGGGTATCGGTGTCCATCGACCACCGTGACACCGTATTCGCCATGTCCAGGACCTTGGTGGGGTTGCGCCAGGACGTGGTTAGTTCCAGGGTCGGTGCCGTACCGTCCTGCGTGGGGAAGTCACTGGTGAAGTGGGTGAGATTGGCTGCGGTCGCACCACGGAAGCCGTAGATCGACTGCATCGGGTCACCCACCGCCGTCACCGTGAGCTGCGGGTCCTGTCCGTCGCCGAAGAGGTTGCGCAGCAGGATGCGCTGGGCGTGCCCGGTGTCCTGGTATTCGTCGAGCATCACCACCCGGAACCGGCGGCGTTGACTCTGGCCGACCCGGGGGTGGGCGTCGGCCAGCTGGGCGGCCTTCGACATCTGCTGGCCGAAGGTCATCAGGTTCCGGTCACTGAGCCGGCGGCGGTAGGCGTGGACCAGCTCCAGGAGTTCACGGCGGTAGGTCAGCGCCCCGGTGAACTTCTCGAGGGCGGCGTCCACGGTCTTGAGGACCTTGCCGTCACGGTCGGGCAGTCCGTCGATCTCGGCGGCGGTCGCCGCACACTCTGCCTCGACCTCGTCGACGGTGACCAGGTGGTTGTCCATCTCGTCGTTGAGGTCCAGCATGTCGTCGATGATGTAGGGCAGCGACCGGTTGGTGGTGAACCCGGTCGGCCAGTCGAGGGTGACGTCCCGGGCGATCATCCAGCGTTCGGTGTCGGAGATGATGCGTCCGGCGGGTTCCATCGGCAGCAACAGCCCGTATTCGCCGACGACGGTGCCAGCGTAGGCGTCGTAGGTGGAGACGGTGGGCACGATATTGCGCAATGCCTCGTGGCGCGGGTCATCGGAGGGCAGGTCGTCCAGGATGCCGGAGTCCGCCAGGGTCTGTAGCCTGGCGCGGATGCGCAGCCCCAGTTCCCGGGCGGCCTTACGGGTGAAGGTCAGGCCCAGGATCTGTTCCGGGGTGGCCAGTCCGTTGGCCACCAGCCAGACCACGCGGGCGGCCATCGTCTCGGTCTTGCCGGCACCAGCGCCGGCGACCACGAGGGTCGGGCCGGACGGGGCGCCGATCACCGCGGCCTGTTGTGCCGTGGGGCCGAAGGGCTGCCCCAGGAGGGAGGACAGGTCGGTGGGGCTGATCAGGGATACCATCTAGACCACCTGCTCCCCGGCGCGGCAGGCGGGGCACAGGCAGGCACGCCCGGTGCCCTCACAGTCCTTGGTGGTCGCCCGGTAGATCGGTCCGGCGATCCGGTTGGCGGCCGATACCGCGAACTCCCGGAGTTCCGCCAACTGTTCCTCGGTCAGGGTCGGCTGCTGCAGCACAGTGATCGAGGCAGCGACGCGGCGTGGGTAGACCAGCATGGCCCCGTCCGGCAGCCACGGTGTCGCGGCGGGCGTCCTGTCATCGGCGTTGTCCTGGGCGGCGACGAGCAGCTGGTAGGCCTTCAGCTGCGTACTGTCGGCGGCCTCCTTCTTCGTCTTGGGGGTCTTGCCGGTCTTGAAGTCGATGACCAGGGCATGACCGTCGGGGTCGATCTCCAGCCGGTCGGTCCGTCCGGCGAGCACCACCGGCAGTCCGTCGGGGGTCTCGCCGATGGTGGCCTCCAGTTTCCGTTCGACCTCGACGATGCGTCCGGATGCGGCGGCGGCGGTGTCGCGCTCACCGATCCAGTCGTCGAGCCGGTCGACGGCCTCGAGGCAGCTGTCCAGCAGTGGCCCGGCGGTCCAGGCGGGTCCGTCCACGAGATGCGGCACGGAGTCGGTGACGATGTCGTGTGCCTCCTCCCGGGTAAGTCCGGCGGCGAATCCTTCGGCCACGGCGTGGATCAGCACGCCGACCTTCATCGCCTCGGTTGATGCCCCTCCGGTCAGGCCGATAAGGAAGTTCACTGCGTCGCAGCCGTCGTCGTCCATGGTCTCCAGGGTGGTGGGGCTGATGCGCACGGCCGTCCCCGCGGCCAGGCTGGTTGCGGACGCCTCGGCGGTGCCCCACCAGTGGTCGGGGTCGGCGCCGTAGACACCGGCGGCCGCGAGGTGGGCCAGGTTGGACGCCGCGGCGTCGCGTTCATGACCGGGTCGGTGGGGGTCGCACACCGCGTCGCGGAGTTCTGCGACGAGCGGCTCCAGGGCCAGGACCCGGGGTAGCGCGGGGGTCTGGGTGACCGGGACGCGGCGGGGATCATTCTCCTCGGCAGGGACAGCACCGTCAGCACCATCAGCACTGTCAGCAGGGTCACCGGTCGTCTCACCCGTGATCTCAGCGAGGAACCGGGAGGGCACACTCATGTCGTCGCCGCTGGCGTCCACCGCGGTGACCAGGGTGCGCCGGGTCGCCCGGGAGATCGCCAGCAGAAACAGTCGGCGTTCCTCCGCCAATGCCGCAGCCGCCCGCGACACCGGGATCTCCGGACTGATCCCCCGGTCCACCCAGTCGACGAGTTCCTGTTGACCGAACAGGCCACCGACGGTGGGACCAGCCGGCCAGCTGTCCTCCTGCACCCCGGCGACGACCACGACCTGCCACTGCCGTCCGGCTGCGGCATGCGCCGGGAGGATCTCCACGGCATCCGGCCGGGTACCGCGACGGTCACGGCCACCGGTGGGCAGTTCCTGGGCCCGGACCTCGTCAAGAAAGGTCTCCAGCGTGGCCGAGGGGGTACGTTCGACCACGTCACCGGCAAGGTCGAAGAGGCTCATCACCGCGTCGAGGTCACGGTCGGCCTGGGATCCGAGGGTGCCGCCGCGCAAGGCCTGGCGCTGCAGTGAGTTCGACAGGTCCGCCGCCTGCCACACAGCCCACAGCACCTCCTCCACCGGGGAGGTCACCGTCGCTTCGCCGAGCGCGCTGCGTCCGGCGTCCAGCACGTGGGTGAGCCGGTCGATGACGGTCTGCTCCCGAGGTCCGAACCGCCTGCTCCAGGCCTCGGCCTGGGCTGGGTCGGCTCGGCCGGTGACCATCAGCGTCACCGCCTCCATCGCCCGCATCCCGGTGCCTGCGAGTACCGGGGCGATCGCCCGCTCGACCCGGCGCAACATCACCGGGTCTGCCCCACCCACGGGGCTCTCCAACAGCCGCTGCATCTCCGCAGGCTCCAGGGGGCGCACCAGTGCGTCCAGGGCCAGCAGCAGCACGTTGACCAACGGCTGCTCGGCGAGCACCACGCTGGTCTGGTCGACGGTGACCGGGACCCCGTGGGACAGCAGCGTGCGCCGCAGTGCCGGGATGGCACCGGTGGACCGGACGATCACCGCGATGTCGTCCCAGGGGACGTTCTCGCTGACGTGGGCACGCCGCACCTCGTCGGTGACGGCGAGATGGTCGGCCGTCGTCGACGGCGAGTGCCGGACCTGCAGAGCTTCGGCACCGGGACCATTCGCAGCGCCTGCAGATTCAGCAGCATCTCCACCCGGGCGCAGTGCCACCCGGGTCGGCGCGGCGGGCAAGCGGGACTCCAGGTCGTTGACGGCTGTGACCAGGGTGTCCGGCAGCCGGTGGGAGACCGACAGCACAACCCGCTGGTCCGGTTCGGCGGCGATCCGGCTGAGGAACTCCTCGTCGGCGCCTCGGAAGTGGAAGACACACTGGTCCGGGTCCCCGGCCACGAGGGTCCGGACGCCGGGCCGGATGAACCGGGAGAGGAACGCCCCGGCCGCCGGGTCGAGGTTGTGGGCGTCGTCCACCAGCAGCAGCCGGATCCGGGAGGACTGGTGCTCCAGCACCGCCGGTGCCTGGTCCAGGGCGTCGAGGGTGACGTGCAGCAGCTCGGAGGCATTGAGGTTCTGCGAGCGCGACAGCGCCTGGATCTGGTGGTACTCCCGCAGGAACTCCCCGGCACCGACCCACATGGCCTCGTCATGCTGCCGCCCCAGAGAGCACAGTTCATCCGGCCCGATACCGCGCTCGGCGGCGCGGAGCAGCAGGTCACGCAACTGTCGGGCGAATCCGACCAGGGGCAGCGCCGGACGCATGTCCTCCGGCCAGGCACCCGTGCCGTCCTCGGCGTGGCCGCGCAACAGTGCGCGTATCTGCATGTCGTGCTCGGCGCCGGTCATCAACCGTGGCAGGGCGACGGTGTCGTCCTGCTGTGCCTGGGCGACCGCCCGGAGCACGGCGAAGGCCCAGGAGTGCACCGACCGCACCGGGGTGGCGGTGGCCGCGTAGTTCGGTTCAGTGCGCAGCACTGCCATGAGCTGCTCACGCAGTGACGTCGCCGCCTCCTTGGAGGGGGTCACCACCATGATCTCCTCGGCCCTGCCACCAGCCCGCAGGTAGTCGACCATGGTGTCCACCAGCAGAGAGGACTTGCCGGTGCCCGGGCCGCCGAGCACCGCGTAGGGGCGCTCCAGGCTGATCCGCTGATCGCCCCGGACCAGCGCCCCGGCCAGTCCGTCCCAGTGCCGGTGCGGCATCTCGCCGGAGGTCTCGTCGACACCGGCGAGCCGGACGGTGACATCCCCGGCCGATCCGATCCGGCGACGCAGTTCGTCGTCGGCGCGGGCCTGCTCACGGCTACGGTCGGTGGACTGCCCTGCCCCGGGCTCCACCTGTTCCCCCACCATCAGTTCACACCCCGACCCGTGCGGCGACGACGTCGCTGACCCGGGAGATGCCGCTCCACGCGCTCGGCGAGGAGTCCGGCAACACCGCATGCACGAACAGGCGGTACATCACCGCGCGCAGCAGCAGTTGGTCGAAATCGGGAAGGTGGCTCCACCGCTGGATCAACCCGTCCTCGGCATTCGCCCAGGCGATCGCGTCCACCACCAGCAGCGCCACCGACCAGCCGGCCGGTCGCCAGGCCGGCACCAGGTCCACGATCGCCGGGTCGGCGTAGCCGTCGTAGATGGTGCACCCCAGCACGTCACCGTGCACCAGCTGGTCGGCTGCGGCGACCTCGGTGCGCAGCAACATCACTCCGGTCGCCTTCTCCATCGCCGCAGCGACATCGTCGCGGGGCACCTCGGCAAGGTCCATCACCGGGGCCAGCAGTTCAGTGGGGTCATCGGCCCAGGCCGCGGCCTCGGCGACGGCGAACAGGGCGGTCTCGCTGAGTTCGCCGACTCCCCCGCCACCGGCAGACCCGGTGGCCCCGGCGGCGGCGACAACCGCGGACGTGTCGAGGAACGCCGGGCGCCGACGCGCCGCATCCACCTTCGCCAGTGCCTCATTGAACCGCAGTGCACTGGCCGCCGTCTCGTCGAATCTCGGGGCACGGTGCCCGGAGAGGAAGCCACGCGCGGTCCATCCACCCAGGGTGTAACGCCCGTCGGTGGAGCGCAGCGGGCGGGCCACCGACACCCCGGAGGGGCGGACCTGGTCCATCACCTGCGCCGTCCAGGTCGCGCGCGCCCGGTCGTCCGACGGGATCAGCACGGCCTGGTCACACCGCCACCCTTCACCCCACGCCTCACCGAGGGCGACCGGGGCGGCGTGGGAGACCTGGAAACCTGCCCGGATCGCCGTCGGCGGTTCTTCTGCGGAGCGGTCGGTGGAGTGGTTCGTCGTCGTGTCTGACATGGCTCACACTCTAACCCCGACCTCGGACAGCAAACTGCAACAGTGTCTCAGGGCAGTCGAACATGCAGGTCAGTCCCGCACATCCACCGCCTCACCCTCGCTACGTCCGTGCGGGAAGGGCCAGGCGTTCGGCCGGCAGGTGTTGTTCGCCGCCGAGCCGCCGTATTCTGCCCCGGCATCCAGGTCCTCGAGGTCACCGTTGTTCAGGCTCAGGGTCTGCTGCATCATCAGCGGGGCCAACGCCCCGTCCTCCGGACACGGCTGGTGGGCGGCGAATCCGATGCCGTGCCCGATCTCGTGGTTGAGGACGTACTGGCGGTAGGCACCGAGGTCACCCTCGAAGCTGCCCGATCCACGGACCCACCGGGCGAGGTTGATGATCACCCGGCCAGCCCCGGCCTCTCCCTCGTCATCGGGCCCCTGGATGAAGCAGCTGGTCTCCAGGTCGATCGTCCCACCGCACAGCTGTGCCGTGGTCTCCGGGCTGACCAGGCGCACCCGCAGGTCCGGGGTGTCCTGGGAGCGCACGCTGATGTGCTCGAAGGCGTAGTCTCCGGTGGACACCCACGACCGTGGGTCGCCGAGGACGGCGTCCACCGTGGCGGAGAAGGCGTCCCCACCACCGAAGGAGGAGCCGTTGACCCCGTCCTCCAGCTCGACGACGTAGGTGTAGGTTTCGTCGCCGAGTCCATCGACGTCGCCGGCGGTGGCACCGGCGGTGCCGACACCGTGGAACGTTCCGTCACCGGAGCTGCTGAACTCGCCGCCGGAGGGTAACTCGCCGACGTCGGTGGCAGGGGCGGTGCCGGGAACCGGTCCGGCGGACTCCGACGAGTCGCCCCCGTCCCCACCGTTCGCAGCTGAACCTGACGCCGACGACGCCGACGACACAGCATCATCGCCACCGGATCCTCCGCCACTGTTCACGGCCAGTTCGATGACCACACCGATGGTCGTCAGCGCCACCAGGACGCCGGACACCCCGATCCACCGGTTCCGACGCTGCCGACGTTCCCGTTCCCGAGCATGGCGCTCGCGGTAGTCCGCCCGGCGCTCCAGCTCCGACGAAGGGAGGGTGAAGCGCTCCCGGCGGACCGGCTCGCGTCCCGGATCAGTCACGTTGCCCTCGCTCAGATGAAGCCCACGGGACGGGACGCCGACGAGCCCACCTCGACATAGGCGACCTGGTCACGGACGATGACGTACACCGAACCCTTGTTGTCCTTGAGGGACAGGGTGTTTTTGGCGTTGTCTCCGGCGAGCAGTTCCTCGACCTGCGCTGCCACCGCTTCCTGCTCTTCGCTACTGGTGATGACCAGATCGCGCGGGTTGTTGACGAAACCGACCTTGATGTCCATGTTGCGGTGTCTTTCCCTCTCACATTGCCTTGGCTGTAACGTGGACCATCATAGCGTTGACGTAGCAGCAGGAAGGGAAGGTGCCCGTGGAGCGACCCACGTTCCGTGATCTCGGTGTGGCCGTCGAGATCGCCGAGGCTCTCGAATCGGACGGACGGGGCCGGGCCTTCGCCATCCAGGAACGCGCCCTGCCCCTGGCGCTGGTCGGCAAGGACCTCATCGGTCAGGCCCGCACCGGCATGGGCAAGACCCTGGGGTTCGGTGTCCCGCTGCTCGACCGGGTCTTCGACGACGCCGGGGTCGCCGAGTTGGACGGCACGGTCCGTGGCCTGGTGGTCGTCCCCACCCGCGAGCTGTGTCTCCAGGTCGCGGAAGACCTTGCCGAAGCGTCCCGTAACCTCCGCGTCGGTGACCGCCCGTTCGTGGTCACCACGATCTACGGCGGGGTGCCCTTCGATTCGCAGATCACCGCGATCGACGCCGGCGCCGATGTCGTCATCGGTACCCCTGGCCGCCTGCTGGATCTGTCGAGGCAGGGGCATCTCGACCTCTCCCACGTCGAGATCCTCGTGCTCGACGAGGCCGACGAGATGCTGGACCAGGGATTCCTCGAGGACGTCCAGGCGATCATGAAGCAGACCGCGCAGCCGCGGCAGACGATGCTGTTCTCCGCCACCATGCCCGGACCGATCGTGGCGTTGACCCGGGAGTTCATGAACCGGCCGGTGCTGATCCGTGCGGATTCCGAGTCGGCGCAGGCCACGCACACCACCACCAGGCAGATTGTCTTCCAGTCCCACAAGCTCGACCGGATGAGTGTGCTCGCCCGCATCCTGCAGACCCCGGGTCGGGGACGCACGATCGTCTTCGCCCGCACCAAACGGCAGGCGGCGATCATCGCCGGTGATCTCGCCGAGCTGGGGTTCGCCGTCGGCGCGGTACACGGCGACATGCGGCAGAAGGACCGCGAGAAGTCCCTCGCCGCCTTCCGGGAGGGGACGGTGGACGTCATGGTCGCCACCGATGTCGCCGCCCGCGGCATCGACGTCGAGGACGTCACCCATGTCATCAACTACCAGGTGCCGGAGGACGACAAAACCTATGTCCACCGGATCGGACGCACCGGCCGGGCCGGACGTTCGGGCGTCGCGGTGACACTGGTCGGTTGGGACGAGGTCACCCGTTGGTCGGCGATCGACGACACCCTGGACCTGGGCAAGGGAGAGCCGCCACGGTGGTTCTCCGGATCACCGGAGTTCCTCGATGAGTTCAGCCTGTCCGGGGACGTCGCCGACAGGGTCGGTGCGCCGCGTGACGTCCAGGGTTCAGCGTCGGCGACCGCACCGGCCCGCCGGGACCGGCAGGCACAGCACGGCCGGAAGGATCGTCCGGACCGGCAGGGCCGTCCGGAGCGTGGCAAGGGGCGCCGTTGACCGGTCGTCGTCGGTGGGCACCTGCCGAACAGCGCTCCCGCTCCGACCTGATGGTGGCCGCGGCCATCGCCGTCGTGGTGCTGCTCATCGTCGCCGGGACGTGGTTCTTCTCCGATTCGCGGTCCACCAGCCACGAGACTGCCAGGGCTGGTGACGCCATCGCACCCGGTGTCTCCGATGCCCCGGTCCCGGAGTCACTGACAGAGATCTGGCGGGCCGAGTCCGAACCCTCGGACACCGGCGAGCCGGTCACCGTGGAGGGGGCCGCCATCGTCCGCGACGGTAACCGGATCGCAGGACTGGACACCACCGACGGTTCCGAGGTGTGGAGCTACAGCCGTGACCGCGAACTGTGCGGGATGACCGCCAACTGGCGTCGGGTCATCGCGGTGTACCACGGGCCGAAGGGTTGTGGGGACGCCACCAGTCTCGATGCCGCCACCGGGCGTTACCATGACACCCGTTCCGCCCTGGCCTCCGACGACGTTCGGATGTTCCGTTCCCTCGACAGTGTCGGGGTGTTGAGCACCGAGCGGGTGGAGTTGTGGCGCAGTGATCTGGTACGCACCGTGGAGCTTGGCCATGTCGAGTCCCCGGTGAATGTGGACGCCCAGCGCCTCGACGGCTGCCAGTTCAGTTCTGCCCAGGCCCGTAAACAGCTGTTGGCGGTGGTGACCGACTGCGGACGCGAGGACGGCAAGCGCACCGTCAGCCTGCAGAAGGCGGTCCCGGAGGAGTCCGGTGAGCCGGAGGAGACCCACGAGTTCACCGTCCCGGCGGACGCCGAGCTGGTCGGGGTCGCCGAGGAGGCGGCGGTGATCTACGTCCACGGCTCCGGGACCAGGGCCCGCGATGCCGAGGACTTCCAGGGCAGCCGGTTCCAGGTGCTGCACACCGACGGCGGGTTCGAGCAGCACCCGGCGGACCCCAGTTCGACGATGGCGGCACGGGCCAACGGAGGAAACGGGGGAAACGAGGCCAACGGGGCCAGTAAGCCCTCCACCACGTCCGGATCACTTTTCCTGCCGGAGACCGGGGACCTGCCACACCACATGACCTGGTTCGACGGAGAGCGTCTGATCGGCTTCGGCCCCACCGCGCTGGATCCACGGTTCAGTGTCCCGGCGATCGGCACCGGGGCTGCGTTGGACGACCGGCTCCTGGTGCCGGTGTCGGACGGGGTCGCGGTGGTCGACTGGTCCGATGGGACGGTCGACCGGGTCATCCCGGTGGACCGTGGCGGGTGGGCCGGCCCGGTACACCTGCGGGTCCAGGGTGAGGTCGTTATCGAGCAGCGGGGCGGGACGATGGTGGGCCTGAACTGACCGGCAGGCCCTGGGCAAATCCCCTGGGCAGCGTTCTCAGCGAAGATGCCGCTGGGCCGACCAGTCCACCGCATCGTGGTTGAACAACAGGCCCAGCCCGACGATGCCGACCAACGCAGTAGGAATGCCGGCCTGAATATTCCCCGACGAGAACATGAACACTGACACCAGCACCAGGAACAGCTGGAGCATGGCCACCGGTCCGCGGCCCCACCGGCGCCCCTGGGACAGGAACCACCCGGCGAGGGCCACAACCCCACCGAAGAAGAGGAACCAGATCCCTGTCGCGACCCCGTTGAGCCCGGGCGTGTCGACCCCCTGCAGGTCCCGCACGATCATCGCCACTCCAGTGCCGAAGCCCACCAATCCCTCGGCCAGTCCCAGCCGTCCTGCCCAGCGCACGCTCGGTGGCAGCACCAGCGCTCTTCCGTCGTCTCCATTCATGGTCCCGAGTCTACTGGGCGCCACCGACCATCGGCCCCGTCCCTGCCCCGACCCTGCCCCGACCCTGCACTGTCACGGCCCCTCACCTCCGACGACCCTCTGTTAACCCACCCTTACGTTTCAGGCCAAATCAAATGAGTGTGATGTTCCCCACTCTTTGCCGTGCACCCCTAGCGAAGCCCCCCGCGGTCGTGCCACACTGAGTCACGTAACAGAGAGAGGGACACGAGGTTACATCCCGGTTAACACCGAGACCATTCCCGTCATCTCTCCCCTGGGCAACACCGTCCCGCCACCTCCTACTGCGATGGCTCAACGGGTCTGCCTCACCCCACACCGACGACTCCGGACCACCTTCACGGCCCACGGGCGTGACTTTCCCGCGCCCCAAGGAACCTGGTCCGGACACCACACTGCGTACACAGCGTTGAAGGAGAAGATCACGATGGACTGGCGTCACAAGGCAATCTGCCGTTCCGAAGACCCCGAGCTTTTCTTCCCGGTCGGCAACTCCGGCCCGGCACTGGCCCAGATCGCCAAGGCGAAGCTGGTGTGCAACAAATGTCCCGTAACCAACTCCTGCCTCGCCTGGGCCATCGAGTCCGGCCAGGATGCCGGCGTCTGGGGCGGCATGAGCGAGGACGAGCGCCGCGCCCTGAAGCGTCGCAACAACCGCGGCCGCACCCGCACCCGGGTCGCCACCGCGTAACAGTTCCAGAAGTTCCCGCAGGGTCCACACCCCGAGGCTGAGTTCCTGTCCTGCGCACACTGCACACGGTGATTTCGCCCAGTGCACCCCTCCCGTTATCCTTGAACGGTTATCCGTTCCACCTATAGAGGAGCCATCATGAGCAAGCGTGGCCGTAAGCGCAAGGACCGCCGCAAGAAGAAGGCGAACCACGGCAAGCGTCCCAACGCTTAAGCGTTGTTCGACTGCCAGACAGGGCCCGCCCCGGGGATTTTCCCGGTGCGGGCCCTGTCTTCGTATTCAGCGCCCTTGCAGTCAGCCTTCGGTGTAGCGCACCGTCGTGGAGCGCACCGACGTCACCGACGTTGACCCGTCGGACGCATGCAGCGCGGTGACGATCCTGCCCCGCAACTCCGCAGGGGCGGATTCCCCGCACCGGGCCCGCAGCAACTGCCGGACCTGCTGCTCAATGCCCAGCGCCTCCAGGCATGACGGGCATTCCTCAACATGCGACTCGAGGTTGGCCCGCGCCCGGCGGTACCCTGCTCCCTCGCAGTCCCCGGACTTCACGTCGATGTACTCGTAGAGGACCTCGACGAGTTCCTCGCACTTGCTGTGTTCTGGTGTCCCACTGGTGTTCTCAGTCATCGTGATGTTCCTCTAGATCTTCCCCGCCGGACGCTTCGAGCGCTCTTCGGTGCTGATCCCGTGTTCGGCGGCGACGTCCTTCAGCTTCGCGCGCAACTGCTTGCGCCCCCGGTGCAGACGGCTCATCACCGTGCCGATCGGAGTGTCCATGATCTCGGCGATCTCCTTGTAGGGCAGCTGTTCGACATCGGCGTAGTAGACCACCATGCGGTAGTCGTCGGACAGTCCCATCAGCGCCTCCTGGATACGGGTGTCCGGGATCCGCTGCAGGGCCTCGATCTCCGCGGACCTCAGCCCGGTGGAGTCATGGGACGCCGAATCGGCCAGCTGCCAGTCGGTGACCGTCTCATCGGAGGTCTCCTGTGGTCGTCGCTGAGCCTTGCGGTACTGGTTGATGTAGGTGTTTGTCAGGATGCGGTACATCCACGCCTTCAGGTTCGTGCCGGGTTTGTACGACCCGAACGCCTGGTACGCCTTCATGTAGGCGTCCTGAACCAGATCCTGGGCGTCAGCCGGGTTACGGGTCATCCGCAGGGCCGCGCCGTAGAGCTGGTCCAGGAGCGGCAGCGCATCGCGTTCGAAGCGTTCGAGCAGTTGCTCGTCGCTGTCGTCGCTGCGCTTCACGTGGTCGTTCATGTGCTCCTTTCGGCCACCGGTATCAACGCCACCGGGGGTGAGTTTGTTCCCGCCAGTGTAGTCGGACTCTAGTCAGACACACCGTCGATGAGCCCGGCGTCATTGTTGGCGACGTTTCCGACCCGACGGTCGACCTCGCGGGTGGCGAGCATATCCAGCACGTCCCCGCCCGGGGTGGACGCCGCCAGTGTGCGGCGGTCGTCGTCGGTACCGGACAGCCACGCGTGCACTTCAGCGGCACCGACGGCACTGATGTCGCCGTCGGTGTCGGGGCCGGCGATACCGGCGATCCCGAGCACCCGTGGCATGCGGTCATGCAGCCAGCCCACTGGCCCGGCGGAGGCGGTGGTGATGATCGTGGCGTCCAACCCCTCGCCCTCCCGCGCAGGACGGCACAGTCCGGCGACGACCAGCAATCCGGGGCCGGTGACCAGGTAGGGACGCTTCTCATGCCACTCATACCAGCCGTCCATGATGAACAGGCACGGCTGGGATCCCTGGAAACTCGGCTTGTCGAAGACGCTCTCCCCACGGGCGTTGAACAGCACCAGCCCCTTCTTCCACGGCGCCGGGTAACCCCATGAGGCCGGCCCCAGGGTCAGTGCCGGGTCTCCGTCATCGCCGTCATCCCCGGCCTGCCCGGCCTGCACGAACTCGCGCACCACCGGCACGGTGTGGGTCGGCGCGATGTTCCAGTTGGCTGTCGGTCCCCCACCGACCACGCCGATGCGCCCCCGGCCGTCACCACCGCGCAGGCGCGTCATGGCTCCGACGCCACTGACGATGGTTTCGGTGGAACTGAACATGACGTATCGTCCGCACATATGACCCAAACTACCGCCGAAAGCTTCCCGTGGGATAATGGCGCACATGACCGCTGAACTGTGGCCAGCTCCCGTGGCCTCCTCCCCTGTCGATGCGACCGTCTCCGTGCCCGGATCCAAGTCGATCACCAACCGGGCCCTCGTCCTCGCCGCCCTCGCCGACGGCCCGAGCCGGATCGAGGGTGCCCTACGCAGCCGCGACACCGACCTGATGACCGATGCCCTGCGCGCGATGGGCGCCGACATCACCACCGATGGTGACGTCCACCAGGTGGTCCCCGCCCCGCTGCACGGCGCCGACGTCGCCTGCGGCCTCGCCGGCACCGTCCTGCGCTTCCTGCCTGCCGTCGCCGCCCTTGCCACCGGCGAGGTGCGCTTCACCGCCGATGAGGCCGCGCAGAAACGTCCGATGGGCACCACCCTGTCGTCGCTGACCGACCTCGGCGCCACCGTCACCGGCTCCGGACGCGCCGACACCCCCCTGCCGTTCACCGTGTCCGGCACAGGCACGGTGCGCGGTGGTGAAGTCAGGGTGGACGCGTCGGCCTCGTCCCAGTTCGTGTCGGGCCTGCTGCTTGCCGGCGCCCGGTTCGACGAGGGCGTCACCGTGATCCACACCGGGTCGGCGATCCCCAGCCTGCCCCACGTCGAGATGACCGTGGAGATGCTGCGTGAGGCAGGGGTGACGGTCGACACCACCTTCAACCGGTGGACCGTGCATCCCGGGTCGATCGCCGGACGGGACTGGACGGTCGAGCCCGACCTGTCCAACGCCACGCCTTTCCTCGCCGCCGCCGCGGCCACCGACGGCCGGGTGCGGGTACCGAACTGGCCGCAGACCACCTCCCAGCCCGGCGACCAGTTCCGGGTGATCCTGCAGGACATGGGCGCCGAGGCCGAGTACCACGCCCACTCCGGATCGCTGGAGGTCCGTGGCACCGGTGAACTGCACGGCATCACCTGGGACCTGCACGATGTCGGCGAGTTGACCCCCACGGTCGCCGCCCTGTGTGCCCTGGCCGAGGGACGCAGCCATCTCTACGGCATCGCCCACCTGCGTGGCCACGAGACCGACCGGCTCAACGCCCTGGAGCGTGAGCTCTCCGCACTAGGTGCCCGAGTCCACCAGACCGAGGACGGGCTGATCATCGACCCCGCCCCGCTGACCGGTGGGGTGTGGCACAGTTACGCCGACCACCGCATGGCCACCGCTGGCGCTGTCCTGGGACTGAAGACCCCGGGAGTGCAGGTGGAGAATATCGCCACCACCGCCAAGACCCTGCCCGACTTCGCCGACCGGTGGACCGAAATGGTCCGCGGATAGCGGGCGACGGGCGAAGGCTACCAAGGGCAACGATGGCGCGATCCAGCGGAAAACGACACTACGACGAGTCCGATATCCGGGTACGCCCGGGCAAGGGCACCCGACCCCGGACGAAGGACCGTCCCGACCACAGGAATGCCGAGACCGGCATGGTGGTGACCAAGGACCGTGGCCGCTGGGGCGTGATCATCGACGGTGCCGCGCCGGACGCACCGCCGGCGATCTGCATGCGTGCCCGGGAGCTGGGGCGCACCCCGGTGGTGGTCGGTGACCGTGTCGCCGTGGTCGGCGACACCTCCGGACGTGACGGGACACTGGCCCGGATCGTGCGGCTGGAGGACCGGACGACGGTGCTGCGCCGCACCGCCGACGACACCGACGCCTATGAGCGGGTCGTGGTCGCCAATGCCGACCAGCTGCTGATCGTGACTGCGGTGGCGGACCCTCCCCCACGCTCCGGGTTCGTCGAACGCGCCCTGATCGCCGCCTTCGTCGGGGGGCTGCGTCCGGTGTTGTGCCTGACGAAGTCGGACCTGGCCGACCCGACCGCCTTCGCCGCGGAGTTCGATGCGCTGGACATCGAGGTCATCATCTGTGGTGTCGAGGATCCGGTGGGGCCGGTGGCCGATGTCGTGGCAGGTCGTGTGACCGCCTTGATCGGGCACTCCGGGGTGGGCAAGTCCACCCTGGTCAACCGGCTGGTTCCCGATGCCGACCGGGAAACCGGCGTCGTATCGGGTGTGGGCAAGGGGCGGCACACCTCCACCCAGTCGGTGGCGCTGCGTCTACCGGAGAACACCGGCTGGATCGTGGACACCCCCGGTATCCGCAGCTTCGGCCTGGCCCACATCAAGCCGGACCAGGTCATCGAGGTCTTCGAGGATCTCAGCGAGGTCATCGAGGATTGCCCGCGGGGCTGCACCCATGCCGGCCCGCCCGCCGACCCGGAGTGCGCCCTGGACACCTTGACCGGGGCGAGTGCCCGACGGGTCGCCGCGGTCAGGACGCTGCTCGAGGCACTGCGCAGCAACAACGAATGGGAGCTGTAGGCGCCGCCCCACCCTGCCTGCCCCGGCCAATGTCAGATAGGTGGGATGATCTGCAGTGATTCAGCCCGGATCCCGACGATCCGTCCCCCCTTTCTGACAGTCACCGCTATCTGACAGTCACTGCTATCCGACAGTCACCGCTATCTGACACTCACTGCAGGACTGCTGCCCAGCTGGATCTAGCGGGACTTACCGCGAGAGACGGCGGAACTGGCGTACCGACAGCGGCACGAAGATCGCGATGAGTATCGCCGGCCAGACCAGTGCACCGGCCAGCGCGTGGCCGTCGATCCAGTAGCTGGCCTCGATGCCGCCGATCCCTGGGGTGTGGAAGAGTTCGCGGATGGCGGTGGCGGTCGACGAGACCGGGTTCCACGCCGCGATGGCCCCGAGCCAGCCCGGCATCATCTGCGGCGGAGTGAACACCGAGGAGATGAAGCCCAGCGGGAAGGCGACGGCGAAGAGCATGCCGGCCGTCTCCGTGTTGTTGATGCACAGGCCCAGGAAGATGCCGATGAAGATCAGCGCGAGCCGGAGCCACAGCAGTAGCACGAGTGCCAGCAGGGTCTCCCACAGTTCTCCGCCGGGCCGCCAGCCGATGACCAGCGCCACGATGACGATGACCACAAGGTCCATTGCCGCACGGATGACATCGGAGAGGGCGCGTCCGGTCACCGGGGCGGAGCCGGACATCGGCATGGAACGGAACCGGTCCATGAAACCCTTCTCCTTGTTGTGGGTCACCGCGTAGGCGGTGTCCATGAACCCCAGTGCCATGGTCATGGCGAACATTCCGGGCATCGCGAAGTCGATGTACCCTTCGCCGGCCCCCTGCCCGGTGACGTCCATGGCTGAGCCGAAGACGTAGACGAACATCAGGACCATCACCACGGGGAAGCCGACCTGCCAGGCGAAGGTGGAGGGTTGTCGGACCAGGTGGGTGAACTCCTGGACGACGATGGTCCAGCAGTCACGTGCTGCCCAGGTCAGCCGGGACAGCGGGGAATCCTTGTCGTCGGCGGAGATGAGGTTCCCAGAAGTCCCAGGGGCTGTGGTTGCGGTGTTCGGGGTGGTCATGCCGGCTCCTTCCGGGAGGTGGACGTGTTCTCTGCGGTGAGATGGAGGAAGGCCTCGTCCAGCGTGGGCCGACGTAGGCCGATGTCGGCGATGTCGATATCACGGTTGCGGATCTCGACGGCCAGAGCGGTCAGCGCCGCGACACCGTCCGGCACCGGGACGCTGAAACGTCCGGCTGTGGGGTCGACGTCCGGCTGCTGGTCGGCGATCCGGGTGATCAGCTCGCTGAGCTGGCTGATCTGGCCGCTGTCGCCGGGGTCGCGCACGACGACCTCGAGTCGCTCGTCCCCGATCCGCTTCTTCAGTCCGGTGGGGGTGTCCTCCACGAAATTGCGTCCCTTGTCGATCACGCTGATCCGGTCACAGAGCTGGTCGGCCTCATCCAGGTAGTGGGTCGTCAGCAGGACGGTGGTGCCTTGTGACGAGAGCGTCCGGACCGCTTCCCACACCTCCCGGCGTCCGGCCGGGTCCAACCCCGTGGTCGGTTCATCCAGGAAGAGCACCTCGGGTGCCAGGATCATCGACGCGGCGAGGTCGAGGCGGCGGCGCATTCCGCCGGAGAACTGCTTGGGGGACTTCCGGCCGACGCCCTCGAGCCCGAAAGTCTCCAGGAGTTCATCGGCCCGCCGCTGTGCCGACCTCTTGTCGAGCCGGAAGAGCCTGCCGAACATGGTGAGGTTCTGACGGGCGGTCATCATGTCGTCGACGGCCGTCTGCTGGCCGGCCAGCCCGATGTGACGTCGGACGTCGCGGGGAGAACGACGCACATCGTATCCGGCGACGCTCGCCTCACCCCCGTCTGCGTCGGTGAGCGTGGTGAGCACGCGGACGGCGGTGGTCTTGCCCGCACCATTGGGCCCGAGTAACCCGTGGACCGTGCCGCGGGGAATCTGCAGGTCGACCCCGTCGAGGGCGTTCTTGTCCCCGTATCTCTTGGTCAGTCCGGTGGCGCGGACAGCTGGCTGGACTGTCATGCTCAGTTCCTCCTCAAATTATGCGTACGCCGTACCGCGTACGCCGTACCGCGAAGAGTAGCGTACAGTGTATCCAGAAGACAAGAGCTGCAGTGTGGAGGATCCGATGAGCGAGAAGAATTCCCTGGCGACAAGCCTGCGACTCCTCTGGGAAGGCCTACCAGACCATGGACGCGGCCCCCGCCGGAACCTCTCCCTCGAACAGATCGTGACCACCGCGATCGAACTGGCCGACACTGAGGGGGTCAACGCACTGTCCATGCGGGCACTGGCGCAGAAACTCGATGTCGGCACCATGACGCTGTACCGCTACGTCCCCTCCAAGGACGAGCTGCTCCCCCTCATGCTGAACGCGGTGGTGGGCCCCAGCGAAACCCGCCGGCAGGCCGCCGCCGAAGACTGGCAGACGTTCCTCACCGCCACAGCCACAGAGGCCCGTGAGATGTACCTGACACACCCGTGGGCGATCCAGACCAACTGGTCCCGCCCGGTGCTGGGCCCCGCCAGCGTCGCCGACCTCGAGCTGTTCCTGGAGGGAGTAAAGGACCTCCCCCTCTCCGATGCGGAGAAGATGAACCTCGCGACGACCATCGACTCCTACGTCCTGGGACTGGCCCGACAGCAGCTGCAGTGGAGCAACGCAGCGTCGGAGTCGGGCATGTCGGACGAGGAATTCTGGACCACACAGGGAAGCATCCTCGCCGAACAGTTGACGTCAGGACGGTTCCCCCACCAGGCCGCACTGGACGTAGGGGCGTTCGACACCTCCTGGGACGCCAACTTCACATTCGGGCTGGAGCTCATCATCCACGGCGTCGCACAGCGCGTGACTCCCCGCCCGTAGCCACCGCGCCCGCACCCCTCCCAGTCGCGAAACACCAGTTCATCGCACCTTCTTCCACTTTTGATTTCATCAGTATTGCGTATTTTCAAAACTGAGTGCACAATGGGGCCATGCGCACAGAACCGACGGACCCCTGGGCCACCCGTGTGAGGGAGGTGGGACTGCGAGCAACTCCGGGCCGCATCGCCGCCCTGAAGTTCATCGACGACCACCCCCACAGCACCACGGCCGAGGTGCACGACGGCGTCAGCGGCGAGCTCCCCTCGATCTCGTTGCAGTCCGTTCACAACGTCGTGAACGATCTGAGCGTACGGGGTGTCCTACGCCGCATCGACCTGCCCGGCTCCGGCGGAGCACGCTACGAGACCGAGCGGTCGGACAACCACCACCACATCCAGTGCGTGGTGTGCGGACGACTCGAGGACGTCGACTGTGTCGTCGGGGCCGCACCATGCCTGACACCCAGCGACACCCACGGCATGTCCACCATCCTCGCCGCGGAAGTGACTTTCCGAGCGATCTGCGACACCTGCCTGCCGGGCACCACCCATGACCGCGACACCCAACACCGCAACACCCACATCCGCACCGCAGTGAACCACACCCAGGAGGAACACCAATGACCGAGAAGACCAGCGGCTGCCCGGTGGCACACAACGAGCCCCGTCTGCCTCTGCCGTCCGAGGGCGACGCCAACCAGAACTGGTGGCCCAAGCGCCTCAATCTGCGGCTGCTCGCCCACAACCCGCAGGAGATCCGCCCCACCAAGGCCGACTTCGACTACGCCGCCGCTTTCGCCGCCCTCGACCTCGACCAGGTGAAGAAGGACATCGAGGAGGTCCTGACCACCTCCCAGCCGTGGTGGCCGGCCGACTTCGGCAACTACGGCCCGCTGATCATCCGCATGGCCTGGCACTCCGCCGGTACCTACCGTGCCCACGACGGCCGCGGTGGCGCCGGCGCCGGCCAGCAGCGTTTCGCCCCGCTGAACAGCTGGCCGGACAACGGCGGCCTCGACAAGGCCCGCCGAGTCCTGTGGGCCGTGAAGCAGAAGTACGGCCAGTCCCTGTCCTGGGCGGACCTGATGGTCCTGGCCGGCAACGTCGCCCTGGAGAACATGGGCTTCGAGACCCTCGGCTTCGGTGGCGGCCGCGAGGACGTCTGGGAGCCGGAGGACGTCTACTGGGGCGCCGAGGCCGACTGGCTGGGCACCGACGCCCGCTACAGCGGAACCAACGACACCACCCGTGAGCTGGCCAAGCCCTTCGGCGCCACCACCATGGGCCTGATCTACGTCAACCCGGAGGGACCTGAGGGCAACCCCGACCCCGCTGCCGCCGCCCACGACATCCGCGAGACCTTCGGCCGGATGAACATGGACGACGAGGAGACCCTCGCGCTGATCGCCGGTGGCCACACCTTCGGCAAGACCCACGGTGCCGCCCCCGACTCCGACGAAAACGTCGGCCCGGAGCCCGAAGGTGCCCCGCTGCACCGCCAGGGCCTGGGCTGGGAGAACCACCACGGCACCGGTAAGGGCGATGACCAGATCACCTCCGGCCTGGAGGTCACCTGGACCTACCACCCGACCCGCTGGGACAACGAGTTCTTCCACATCCTCTTCGCCTACGAGTGGGAGCCGGTCCGCGGTGAGGGCGGCCACTGGCACTACCGTCCCAAGGACAACGCCGGTGCCGACATGGTCCCGATGGCGCACTCCGAGGGCCGCCGCGAGCCGCGCATGCTCACCACCGACATCTCGCTGCGCGTCGACCCGGCCTACGAGAAGATCGCCCGGAAGTTCAAGGACGACCAGGCCGCCTTCAGCGCCGCCTTCGCCCGCGCATGGTTCAAGCTGACCCACCGCGACATGGGCCCGAAGGCCCGCTACGTCGGCGCCGAGATCCCCGAGGAGGACTTCATCTGGCAGGATCCGCTGCCGCAGGCCAAGGGCGTGAGCATCGACGCCTCGGACGTGGCCGTGATCAAGAAGCGCGTCCTCGACGCCGGCCTGACCACCGGACAGCTGGTCAAGACCGCCTGGGCCTCGGCCTCCAGCTTCCGCGGCTCCGACAAGCGCGGTGGTGCCAACGGCGCGCGCATCCGCCTGGAGCCGCAGCGCAGCTGGGAGGTCAACGAGCCCAAGGAGCTGGACGCCGTGCTGAAGACCCTCGAGGGCATCCAGAACGACGTCAACGCCGAGTTCGGTGAGTCCGGCTCGGGCAAGCACCTGTCGCTGGCCGACCTGATCATCCTCGCCGGCAACGCCGCCATCGAGGAAGCCGCTTCCGCCGGTGGTCACAAGGTCGAGGTACCGTTCACCCCGGGCCGCGTCGACGCCACCGACGAGCAGACCGACGCGGACTCCTTCGACTTCCTCAAGCCGGAGGCAGACGGTTTCCGCAACTACAAGAGTGCGGACATCGACATCCCCGCCGAGCACCTGCTGCTGGACAAGGCCGCTCTGCTGGAGCTCACCGCCCCACAGCTGACCGTCCTGGTCGGTGGCCTGCGCGTCCTGGGCGCCAACTACGGCGACTCTGCCGACGGCGTGCTCACCGACCGCCCGGGAGTGCTCAGCAACGACTTCTTCGTCAACCTGCTGACCCTCGGCAACGAGTGGAACCCGCTCGACTCCGACTCCTCCCGTTACGTCGCCACCAACGGTGAGACCGGCGAGGAGCTGTGGACCGGTACCCGTGCCGACCTGGTGTTCTCCTCCAACTCGGAGCTGCGCGCCCTGGCCGAGGTCTACGCCAGCGCCGATGCGTCCGAGAGCTTCATCGAGGACTTCGTCGCCGCCTGGACCCAGGTGACCGAGGCCGACCGCTTCGACCTGCACCACTAGTCCCCCGACACAGAGGGCCCGGTCAGCGAAACCGCTGACCGGGCCCTCTCCGTATGCCTGTGCCTGCCGGCTAGAGCAAGTCAACCAGGACGCCGAGCTCCCGGGAGTCGTACCAGCTCATCAGGTTGTCCTCGCAGTCGCCGAGAGTGATCTCGGCGTCCTCGTCCCCCAGGTCGGCGGCATCGACGACCTCGATGGCTGCCGCGGTGACCGGCTCATTACCCTCGTCGTCGACGTGGATCGCGGCCAACTGCGAGACCTCGATGACAGCCGGCGACAGGGTCACCACCGACTCCCCCTTCTCCGGCGCATTGGTCACGTCGGCATCCTCGACATCCAGCGACAACACCACCCGACGGTGCGGGAAGCGCTCCTCGTCGCCGATCGTCAGCAGACGCAGCGAGGCCCGGGCAGCCTCGAGGAATGCCGCGTAGGACATCTCCTCGTCGTCACCGGCGGTGTAGAACTCGCGCAGGGCGGGGGTCAGTGCGAAGCCGATACCGGAGCGCACCGGCATCTGCCCCTCTTTCGCCAGGGTGCCCAGCATGTCGAAGGTCGCAGGGACGAAGACGCGCATCTCAGTAATTCCCTTCCAGGCCGAGCAGTCCGGTGATCTCCACGATCGCCCGGTCGAACTGCTGGTAGTAGACGCCGATCAGGCCACACTCCACGGCGCCCTTGATGTTGAGGATCGAGTCGTCCACGAGAATACAGTCGTTGACCGGCACCTCCAGACGCTCCGCGGTGATCGCGAAGATCTCCGGGTCCGGCTTGTCCACACCGACCTCACCGGAGAGAACGACGGTGTCGACGTACCCGGCCTGCTCCCAGGAACGGATAGGGTCAGCGCCCGGACCGCCGGGGTCGTTGGACAGGATCGCCGTCGCATACCCCGCGTCCTTCGCCGCGGTCAACACCTTCCGCCACCGTCGACGGTCTTCCTCCGCCCCGTCGAGGACGCCACAGTAGTCCACAATCAATGCACGCATACCCCACATTCTGCCACGGCCGTGGCTAGACTGGTTGAGCATGGGGGACTATCAGGCAAGTGGGGAGACGGTCGAGAAGACGACACCCTCCCGGGAGGACCGGTTCGTGCCGGTACCGGGGCTGGTGTACCTGCGTCGACCACGCGCCGGGACGGTCCTGCGTCGGGACGGTCCGTCGACGGACGATTCACGTCCCGAGCCCGCAGACACCGTTGTTCGGGACGCCCCTGCTGTCGCGGCCACCGCACCCGCCAGCGCACCCGTCACCGCGGACACCGCGCCCGACACTGCCGGCTCTGGCTCCGGCTCCGGCTCCGGCTCTGCAGCAGCCGCACCGTCCGACGCCGACCCCGCAGCCGGTGAGGCGGTGGCCCGGCGGGTGGCTATGCTGGTGGGCACGTGGTTGGAGGTGGTGGATGGCCTGCGCCCGGTCACCGTCCTGCGCAAAGGCCCCTTCTCTCCCACCGTGAGTGACCGACTCCGCGGCACACTCCGTACCACCGGTGGAACCCGGACCTCCCCGTCGCGCGTGCTCAGTGTGAACATTCCCCCGACACACCGCGACCGCCTCGGATTCACGGCGAGTGTGGTCCGGGACGGTCGGGTCAGGGCCGTAGTCGGCCATCTCTCCCGCTACAGCGGGCAGTGGCGGGTCGAGTCGATCACGCTGATCTGACCCGCCGAAGCTAGCCGCCGGACCTAGCCGCCGATGATGGTCTTCGGCACCGACTTCTGCTGCTCCTGCTCCTTGGCGGTCTTACTGTCCGCCGGGTCATCGACGTTCAGCGGGCCCTCGTCCGCGGCCGGCTGCTGTGACTTCAGCTGCTTGCGCACCATGAAGAGCTGACGGATCGTCTCCTCCTTGATGCCGTCGTTCATGCGGCCGAACATGTCGCCGCCCTCACGCTGGTACTCCACCAGGGGGTCACGCTGGGCCATGGCACGCAGGCCGATGCCCTCCTTGAGGTAGTCCATCTCGTAGAGGTGCTCGCGCCACTTCTGGTCGACGACGTTGAGCAGCACACCGCGCTCCATGCCGCGGATCTGGTCCTCGCCACCGACCGAGACCACGGACTCCTCGAGCTCGTCGTACTGGTCGTTGGCGTCCTTCTGCAGTGCCCTGCGCAGCTGGGAGGCGGTCAGCTCACCGGCGGAACCGTACTCGGTTCCGTCGATGAGTTCGCGGGCGGTCACCGACGGACCGTAGAGGGAGTCGAGTGCCTTCCACAGCTCGTCGAGGTCCCAGTCCTCCACATAGCCCTCGGCGGTCGCACCGGCGACATAGGCGGCGATGGTGTCGTCCATCATGGAGCGCACCTGCTCACCGACGTTCTCGCCCTCCAGAATCTGACGTCGCTCACCGTAGATCACCTTGCGCTGCTCGTTGAGCACCTCGTCGTACTTCAGGACGTTCTTGCGCATCTCGAAGTTGGAGTTCTCCACCTGGGACTGCGCACCCTTGATGGCGCTGGTGACCATCTTCGAGTCGATCGGCATATCGTCCGGCACGTTCAGCCGGGTCATCATGTTCTCCATGCGCTGGCCGACGAAGCGGGTCATCAGGTCATCACGCATCGAGAGGTAGAAGCGGGTCTCGCCGGGATCACCCTGACGGGCCGAACGGCCACGCAGCTGGTTGTCGATACGGCGGGACTCGTGACGCTCGGTGGCCAGGACGTAGAGTCCGCCGACCTCGCAGACCTTCTCGGCCTCGTCCGCGGACTTCTCACGGGCCTTGACGATCTCCTCGTCCCAGGCCTCCTGGTAGGCCTCCGGATCCTCCACCGGATCCAGTCCCCGCTCACGCAGGGTGAGGTCGCAGATGATGTCCGGGTTACCACCGAGCACGATGTCGGTACCACGGCCGGCCATGTTGGTCGCCACGGTCACGGCCTTGAGACGGCCGGCCTGCGCGACGTACTCGGCCTCCTTCTCGTGGTACTTGGCGTTGATCACGTTGTGACGGATGTGTCGCGCCTGCAACAGCTTCGACAGGTACTCGGAGCGCTCCACCGAGGTGGTACCGACAAGCACCGGCTGGCCGTTCTCGACCCGCTCGGCGATGTCCGCGGCCACGGCCTCGTACTTCGCCTCCTGGGTCTTGTACACCAGGTCGATGTGGTCGACACGCTGGTTCGGTCGGTTGGTGGGGATCGAGGCGACGTCGAGCTTGTAGATCGACTTCAGCTCGGCGGCCTCGGTCTCGGCGGTACCGGTCATACCGGCCAGCTTGTCGTAGAGGCGGAAGAAGTTCTGCAGGGTGACGGTGGCCAGGGTCTGGTTCTCGTTCTTGATCTCCACACCCTCCTTGGCCTCGATCGCCTGGTGCATGCCCTCGTTATAGCGACGTCCGTCGAGGATACGGCCGGTGAACTCGTCGACGATGACGATCTCACCCTTACGCACGATGTAATCCTTGTCGCGGGTGAACAGCTCCTTGGCCTTGATGGCGTTGTTCAGGTAGCTGACCAGCTGGGAGTGCTCCGGGGAGTAGAGGTTGTCGATACCGAGCTGATCCTCGACGAACTCGACACCCTCCTCCTTGATGCCGACGGTCTTCTTCTTCGGGTCGACCTCGTAGTGGATGTCGAGGGTCATCTTCGGCACGATCCGGGAGAAGGCGGTGAACCACTGCGAGGAGCCGCCGACCGGACCGGAGATGATCAGCGGGGTACGTGCCTCGTCGATGAGGATCGAGTCAACCTCATCGACGATGGCGAAGTTGTGACTGTGCTCCTTACGCTGCACCAGGTCGTCGAGGGAGTGCGCCATGTTGTCGCGCAGGTAGTCGAAGCCGAACTCGTTGTTGGTGCCGTAGGTGATGTCGGCGGCGTAGGCCTCGCGACGTTCGGCGGGACGCTTGCCGGACAGGATCACGTCGGTGGTCAGACCGAGGAAGCGGTGGACACGACCCATCCACTCCGAGTCACGCCGGGCGAGGTAGTCGTTGACAGTGACCACGTGGACACCGTTGCCACCCAGGGCGTTGAGGTAGGCGGGGAGAACACAGGTCAGGGTCTTGCCTTCACCGGTCTTCATCTCGGCGACATAGCCCCAGTGCAGCGCTGCACCACCCATGACCTGCACCTTGTAGTGCTTCTGGCCAAGGACGCGCCAGGATGCCTCACGCGCGGTGGCGAAGGCGTCCAACAGGATGTCATCCAGGCTGGCGCCCTTGTCGAGCTTCTCCCGGAATTCATCGGTCTTGGCCTGCAACTCCGCATCGGAGAGGGCGGCGTACTCGTCCTCTTTCGCGATGACCTGGTCCGCGACCGCGGACAGGCGCTTGACGGCGCGTCCCTCACCGAGGCGGAGAATCTTCGAAAGTCCTAGCACGTGCTGCTCGTCCCTTTACGCTTGGGTATTTTTACCGGGGTTCTGCGGTGTCGACCCCGGGGTCACCGATGGGCCGATCATGCAAGATCAGTCGTCCAGTCTACCTCTGTGGTCCTGCACTTGCATAGGTACGGACATGACTTCGGCCGGTGACGGGGCTGGAAAGCCCCTCACCGGCCGGTGGGTCCGAGGTGGTGCCCGTTACTCAGCAGCCTCGTCGGACAGCGCGATGAGACCGTAGTCGTAGGCGCGGCGACGGTAGACGACCGACGGACGACCGGTCGCCTCGTTGACGAACAGGTAGAAGTCGTGTCCCACCAGCTCCATCTCGCTGAGCGCGTCGTCGACACTGATCGGGGTCGACGGGTGCTCCTTGGTACGGACGACCTGGCCCGGCTGGAACTGCTCGGCGTAGGGGTCCACATCGAACGGGCCGGTCTCGGCGGACTGTGCCGCATCGGCCTCCTGGACCAGCTCCGCGGTGGCCTCACCGACGGACACCGGGGCACGGTGCCCGGAGCGGGCGATCTTCCGGCGGGCCTTCACCTTGCGCAGTGAGCGCTCCATCTTGGCGATGGCGGCCTCCAGCGCGGCGTAGAAGGAATCCTCCTTCGCCTCGGCGCGGGCGATGTGGCCCTTGCCGGACGCGGTGATCTGGATACGGTCCGACTCATCGGCACGACGCGGGTTGCGCTCGTGCTGCAGCTCCACGTGGAAGTAGGTGAGGGTCGGATCCAGTCGCTCCACCTTGGCGAGCTTGGCATTCACACGCTCAGCGAAGTGCTCGGGGACCTCGACGTTGCGGCCGGTGATCTCGACCTGGGCCTCCGGGGCGGCGCCTTCCGCGGTGGTGTCCTGCTGGTTCTGGACGGTCATTCCAAACCTCCCTGTGTCCTTGCCGCCGGTCCGCAGCGAGCGGGATTGCCCCTGGGCGCTTCCGACGACTTGTTGCACTCCCGATAGTACGCACGCTTGGCCCACCGTGGTGGAGCACGAGGTCAGGCTCACCCCTCGATCACCCCTGGGGGCACAGTGGGGGTGAATTCAGGCCTCCGCGACGACCACGGCAGCCGTCGCCCGGACACCTCTGGCAGCCAATCCCACAGCGAATCCGTCGAGAGTGGCCCCACTGGTGGTGACATCGTCGACGATGCACGCCGTCGCTCCCTCCCGGCGCAGCAACCGTCGCAGCCGCTGCAGTGCGGAGTCGTCGAAGCGCAGGGTGAGGACGATGTTCTCCCGACGCTGCGTCCGGCCCAGCCCCACCGAGTCACGCGCCACCGCGGCCTGGTGCGCCGGGGCAACGACATCCACCCGCCCACTGTGCCCACTGTGCCCACTGTGCCCCCTGAGCCCCCTGAGCCCCTCCGCCGCCCGACGGGCCGCCCGTTCGACCACGCACCCACCCCGCTGCCGGGCCGCCGCCACGGTGGTCGGCGCGGGAACCAACACCAGCGGGGACAGTCGCGGATCAGGCAGGACGCCCTCAGCGACGAGATGGCGCACCGTTCCGGCCATCACGTCCCCCATCACAGTCACCGCCTCGGGACGCACATGCTCCTTCGCCGCCAACACCAACCCCCGGTGTGCACCACCGTAGGGGCCGGCGGCGAACACCGGGAGACCCGCTGCAGGAACTCCCAGCCGGCTCACCGGGCCACGCAACTCCGCCGCGCACCCGCGGCACAACGCCACCCCCGGGCTGACCGACGGGACGTCAACCCGTGCACAGCACACACAGTCGCGCCGCCACACCAGGTCCGTGACATCACCGATGCTCCCCCAGTCCCCCACTATGCTCCCCACTCGGTTCCCCCGGCCCCGGTCAGTTCGGCACGATCGGGATCGCCCGGCTGCCCTGCAACGACGACACCTCACGCCAGAACCTGGTGTCGGAGCTCTCCAGGTCCAGCTCCATCACCGCCCGGTCGTCGAGGATGTAGAGCGTCGAACCGGCTGCGGCAACCCGGATCACCGAGGGGGTGACGTTACGACTCGACAGCTGCGCCGCCTCCGAACCGTCGGAGGTCACGGTCCACACCGGGGCGTCCTGGTCATTGGTGCCGACCAGCAGTGAGCCGTCCTCACGCCAGTCAGCGTCCTGCACGGTATCGCCCAGACGCTGGCCGATCTCGGTCGGCTCGCCGAGTCGCACCGTCGTCCCGGCGGAGTCCGACTCCTCGATGATGGGCACGATGAACATCCGCCGGTTGATCAACACCACCGCCCGGGTGCCGTCGCGGGTCACGTTGAACACGCTGATCCGGGCATCGTCGATGTCGAGGGAGTCCAAGGAGCTGGCATTCACCCGGGTCCGCTGCATCTGCGAATCCGAACCGGAGGACACGTACTTCATCACACGCAGGCCGTCGGCGACCGCATACAGACTCCGCCCGTCACCGGTCCAGCTCGGACGGGTGAGGTTGCGGGCGTCGCTCAACGTCGTCGGCTCGCCTCCCGGCAGCCCGACCTTGAGTTCCTGCCGGTCGTCACCGTCGTTGGTCACTGCCGCGATGCGTCCGGTACGCGCCGAGGTACTAGCCCAGGCAATGTTCTGTGCGGTCCAGCCCGGGATCGTCTCGGCCACGCCGTCGGCGACCGACAGGATCGCACCGTCCTGCACCGCCTGGGTCAGCGACCGCTGTTCCCCGGTCGGCGCGTAGTCCTCCACATCACTGACCGTCCAGTCTTCCCGGCCTTCATCGGTGATTGCCACCCCGTCAGCCAAAATCCGGTAGGGACCACGGATATCCGCCTCGGCGAGGGTCCAGATGATCTGGGCGGCCAGCGACTCGCGCTCACCGGTGGTCATCTCCGCGACCCCGGTGAGTTCCACGGTGAAGGTGCCGTCATCGTCCACGCTGGACTTCACGCCGTTCGTCTCCGGGAACGCTGAATCCGCCGCGTCCGCCATGGGATCCTGCGGTCCCCACCCCAGCAGGGAGATCAGGGAGAAGCCGATGTTCTCCTGTTCGCTGTAGATCCAACGTCGGTCCGGGACCAGGAAATTCCGGTTGGGATCCAGGAAGTAGAGGTTGCGCGCCTGGTAGGTGGACTGGAAGTCCGCACGGTCCAGGACGACCCCGTCCGGGAGGGAGTCGATGCGCCACCCGTCCCCGTGGCGGACCAGCTCGATCTCCTCCTGGTACGGGGTACTTTCCGGCTGGAAGACTCCACCGGTCCCCAGCTGACCGACGATGGTGCCACGCACCACGTAAGTCAACGTGTCACCACCGACCGCGCTGGTGGCGTTGATGTCGATCCGGTCCAGGATCTTCGTCGAATCACCGTCCAGCCAGGAGTCCTGCGCCTCAGAGGTGAGGAACTCCTTGGCGGCCTGACGGTTGTTGCCCGGATGCGTCGCCGCGACGTAGAAGTCACGCAGCATCAGATCGGGTGCCTGACCGTCATCTGGACCAGGCAGATCTTCGACTTCGGGCACCGGGGCGTAGGACGACACGGCCTGGGGGTTGGAGTTGCCGGGCAGTGTGGTGCAGGCCACCGGGGCCAGCATCAGTGGCACCATGACGGCTGCCGTCACCGTGCGTGTGGAGATTCGCCTAGTCATCCCGTTCCTCCGTCCCGTGCCAACCGTCGTCGCGGTAGTCGTCCCGGCCGTCGTCGTCGGAGTCCTCCCAGCCGTCGTCCATGTCCTCCGCCTCCTGAAGTGCGATCCGCAGTTCTTCCTCGGTCAGCCCCTCGAAGGTACTGAGGTCGACCCCGAGGTTCTCGGCCGAGCCGGCAGCGATGTCGACAGAGTCGAAACGGTCTATCCCGTCGCCACCGTCGCTGCCGTCCCCACCGTCACTGCCGTACATGCCGTAGGTGACGTCCGCAGCCGGGTCACGGGGCACAGTCTCGTCCAACTCCGCCGATTCCTGTGACTCCTCCGTACCTTCCTCATGGTCCGGTAGGTCATCCACGTCGGTGACCATGGCGGTGTCCAGGTCCGGGTCCGCTGTGGACTCCAGTTCCGGGTCGACCTCCAACGGCAGTGGGGAGGTGCGGACCTCCTCGCCCGGAACCCGCGGCAGTGTCAGCCGGAAGCAGGCACCGACGCCCTGCTCGCCGGTGGCCTCCAGCCGCCCACCATGCAACTGGGCGTCCTCCTTGGCGATGGCCAGACCCAGACCGGTGCCTCCGGTACGCCGCTCCCGCGACGGATCGGAGCGCCAGAACCGGTTGAACACCAGGTCCGCCTCGCCGTCCTTCAGCCCCATCCCGTGGTCGACGACCGTCACCGCCAGCGACTCCTCGCCACGACGCATCGTGACCTTCACCGGACGCCCCTCGCTGTGGTCGATGGCATTGGCCAGCAGGTTGCGCAGGATGCGCTCCACGCGACGGGAGTCGACCTCCTCCATCACCGGTTCAGCGGGCAGGTCGAGCTGGATCTCGCTGCCGACCTCCTCGGCCAGCGCACGCAGCTGCTCCATCGTGGACTTCACCACGCCACGCACATCGATCATCTCGCGGGACAGGTTGGCCACGCCGGCGTCATGCCGGGAGATCTCCAGCAGGTCGCCGAGGAGCATCTCGAACCGGTCCAGTTCGGCATTCATCAGCTCTGAGGCGCGTCGGGTCACCGGATCAAGGTCCTCGGCGTTGGAGTGGATCAGGTCGGCGGCCATACGGACCGTGGTCAGCGGGGTGCGCAGCTCATGGGAGACATCCGAGGTGAACTGCTGCTGCAGCGAGCCGAACTCCTCGAGTTGGCGGATCTGGTATGACAGCTTCTCCGCCATCTCATTGAAGCTGATCGCCAGTCGGGCAACCTCGTCCTGCCCGTCGACCGCCATGCGCTCACGCATGTGGCCGGCGGCGAACCGCTCGGCGATGCGCGATGCGGTACGCACCGGGACGGTGAGCTGCTGGGAGAAGACCCAGGCGATCACCACGAGCAGCACCATGAGGACCACACCGCCGGCGAGCAGCAGGCCGTGCATCAGGGCCATCGTGGACTCTTCATTGTCCAGCGGCATCACCAGGTACAGCTCCAGTCCCTGGATGTCCGTTCCCACCGGGGTTCCCACGACAAGGGCCTTGTACTGTCCGGTGTCACGGTCCACGGTGGTGTACTGCACCGACACCCGGTCCTGCTGCACGAAATCCCGCAGACTGTCCGGCACGGGGTGGTTCTCTGGGCTGGAAATGTCACCACCGGTGGCGTCGGCGGCAATGATCACCGGTTCAAAAACCGTACTGGTGGTGGTTTGATCGGCGGACACCGACCGGTCACTCAGCGCGGCACGGGCGTTGTTGATGCGTAGTTGAGGTGAGGTGGAGGTGTCCGTCATACGGATCTGTTCCTCCACGATCGACCGGGTCCGGTCAATCTCCTCCATCGCCGCGGCATTCTTTGCATCGAGCAGTTGCTGGCCGACGAAACTGGTCAGCACGAAACCCAGGGCCATGATCACCAGCAGGGAGGAGGCGAAGACACTGCCGATCACTCGGACCTGGATCGAGGTGCGCCACCGTTGGCTGAGCTTCTCCAGCAGGGTGCGTGTGAACTTCGCGGGACGCCGGACGAGGATCTTCAGCCCCTCGACGAAACCGATGTCACCAAGTTCGCCGCGTGGTGCGGTGCGGGGGTCCGATACATCACCTGCCCGGGAGCGTCGTCGGGTGAACTCTCCGTTGGAGTCCCGGATGAAGGGCAGGATCGACCGCCCCGCCGCCCTACCGCTGCTGTCTGGGCCACCGCCGACAGGGGTGGTGCCAGCGGCGTCCGAATCCTGGTTCTCCTCGGCGGACATCTCCCGGTGGCTCCCCTACTCCCCCGTCTTGTAGCCGACGCCGCGGACGGTCTGGATGATCTTCGGGTTGTCCGGGTCCTGCTCGACCTTGGAGCGCAGACGCTGGATGTGAACGTTGACCAGCCGGGTGTCCCCGGACTTGCGGTATCCCCACACACGCTCGAGCAGTTCTTCGCGGGAGAAGACCTGCCGCGGCCGGGAGGCCAGGGTGGCAAGCAGCTCGAACTCAATCGGGGTCAGCGAGATGGGTGCCCCACCCCGGGTCACCTGGTGCCCACCGAAGTCGATGGTCAGATCCGCAAGCTTCACTTCTTCCGGGGTATCCTCCGGGGAGCGGCGCAACCGGGCACGGACCCGGGCGACGAGCTCCTTGGGCTTGAACGGCTTGGGGACATAGTCGTCGGCACCGGACTCCAGGCCCAGCACCACGTCGACGGTGTCGGTCTTGGCGGTGAGCATGACGATCGGCACCGTGGAGAACTCACGGATCGCCCGGCACACGTCCACCCCGCCGAGTCCCGGCAGCATCAGGTCGAGCAGGACGAGATCCGGGTCCTCGACACGGGCGGCGTCCACGGCCTGGTTACCGTCACCGACGACGACTGTGTCGAAGCCCTCACCCTGCAGGACGATGGTCAACATCTCGGAGATCGCGGGGTCGTCATCGACGACGAGAACTTTGGCAGCCATGGTGAACAGTCTGTCACATCGCAGCGCAGTGGCGGCTGTCAGTCCTCGGCGGGTGCCCCAGCGACCGTCTCCTCCACCGCATCGGCGAGTTCGGTCAACTGACCGTCGAGAGCAGACCGGTCGCCACTGTTGTCCAGCACGATCCACGGGGAGTTCCAGTGCGCCGCCGCCAGCGCCCGGTAGGCGGCCAGGGTCCGGGCCTGCAGACCACCGTCGGCCTCATACGCGTCGACCTCACGGTCGGTGTCCTGCTCGGCGCGGGACGCGACCCGGCGGGCGGTGACTGAATCCGGCACATCGACCAGGACCTGAAGGTCCGGGAAGGGCACGCCGAGCTGGGCGAACTCCAGGTCCTCGACCCAGGCCACCACCTCGCCGGACACCGGCCCTTCCCTGTCTTCCCCGGTAGCCTCCCCAGTACCGGTCACGGCGTCCTGCGACAGCCGTGCCGCGGAGTACGCGGCATTCGAGGCGACCCACCTGTCCAACAGGACCACGTAGCCGTCCTCGTCGAAGCCGGCGAGTTCGGCAGCGACCTCGGCCCGGTCGAGGGCGAACATCGTCGCCATGCCGTGCACGGAGTCGACCAGGTCACCCATCTCGCCGTGCAGCGCGGCGGCGGCGAGCTGGGCGTGGACCGATGTCTCGTAGCGGGGGAAGGCCAGTCGGGCGACCGGGATCTCCCGGGCGATCAACTCGGCCTCCAGCGCGGTGACCAGCGTGTTCTTCCCCGCTCCGTCGATCCCCTCGAATGCGATGATCACGTGACGTGAATCCCTAGTAGCGGTAGTGCTCGGGCTTGAAGGGGCCCTCGACGTCGACACCGATGTACTCGGCCTGCTCCTTGGTCAGCTTCGTGAGCGTGCCGCCGAGTGCCTCGACGTGGATCCGGGCGACCTTCTCGTCCAGGATCTTCGGCAGACGGTAGACCTCGTTGCCGTAGTTGTCACCGTTGGTGAACAGCTCGATCTGGGCGATGGTCTGGTCGGCGAAGGAGTTGGACATCACGAAGCTGGGGTGGCCGGTGGCGTTGCCCAGGTTCAGCAGACGACCTTCGGAGAGCACCACGATGCTCAGCGGGTCACCGTTGGCGTCCGGGAACGTGAACTCGTCGACCTGCGGCTTGATGTTCACGCGGGTGACATCGGTGCGGTGGTTCAGCGAGGCCATGTCGATCTCGTTGTCGAAGTGACCGATGTTGCCCAGCACGGCGTGGTTCTTCATCTGCTGCATCTGCTCGAAGGAGACGATGCCCAGGTTGCCGGTGGAGGTGATGACGATGTCGGCCTCGCCGATGGCCTCATCGATGGTGACGACCGGGAAGCCGTCCATGAGTGCCTGGAGAGCGTTGATCGGGTCGGCCTCGGTGACCTTGACCCGGGCGCCCTGGCCCTTGAGCGCCTCGGCGACACCCTTGCCCACGTCACCGTAACCGGCGATCAGCGCGGCCTTGCCGCCGATGAGCATGTCGGTGCCGCGGTTGATGCCGTCGATGACGGAGTGGCGGGTGCCGTAGCGGTTGTCGAACTTGGACTTGGTGACGGCGTCGTTGACGTTCATCGCCGGGAACGGGAGGGTGCCCTGCTCGGCGAAGTGGTACAGGCGGTGGACACCGGTGGTGGTCTCCTCGGTGACACCCTTGATCGCCTTGCCGGCCTCGGTCCAGCGGGTGGCGTCCTTACCGAAGACGCGGGAGAGCATGCCCAGGAAGGCCTGGTACTCGTCGGGGTCCTCAGCAGACGGCTCCGGGACGATGCCGTTGCCCTCGAAGATGGTGCCCTCGATCACGGCGTTGGTGGCGTCGCCACCGTCGTCGAGGATCATGTTCGGCTTGTCGGCACCCCAGTCGAAGATCTGCTCCAGGCACCACCAGTACTCGTCGAGGGTCTCGCCCTT
>DWVP01000013.1 GCA_019120175.1 Candidatus Corynebacterium faecigallinarum | reverse complement strand
CACACTCCTCCGTCTGAAGATTACGGAAGTCTCACAATAGGTGAGAAGGAGCGGCGCGGCTGTTCACCGCATATCTGACGTTACCGCTGTTCAGTAGTCTCAGAATGGCTGAGAAACGTCTCACTTCGAGTGAGATCAGTCATGTGCCCGGAATATTCAGCGAGCTGTCCGGCGACTCTACGTTGGCCCCGAGTGAGAAAACAAGAACACTTCGTAGATTCGTTCACGTGGCCGCCACACAGACGGCCTTCCTCAACCGAAAGGAGTCCACCAACATGGACATCAACGGCCTCATCGAGCCTTTCCAGCAGTTCGCCGATCACCTCCAGGGATTCCCGGAGCAGGCACAGCCGGCCGCCGAGCAGCCTGCACAGGGCACTGAGGGTCTCGAGTCCCAGCAGCCGGCAACGGACGGCGCAGAGAACGCTCCGGGTTCCGCCCCCGAGGCACCGCAGGGTGAGGCTCCCTCCGAGATGCCACAGGGTGAGGCACCGGCCGACGCCCCGCAGGCCGAGGCTCCCGCCGATGCTCCTGGCGAGGCCCCCGCCTCGGAGAACGGCGAGAATGCTGCTTCTGCCGAGTCCCTCCTGGACTCCATCTCCAGCAGCCTGTGATCAGCAGGTGATCCAGTACCGGACCGTCACTCTCCGTGAGCTCACGTGATAACGGATCTGAGTGACCGCAGCAACACGACAACCGTGGCCCCGATGACGATCGGGACCACGGTTTAGTCGTGTCTGGGGTCCCCTGCGGGCAATTCTCTACTCGGCGGAGGCGGCGACCTTTTTCAATCCCCTACCTGCGACGACGGCAGTCGCCCCTACCCCGGCGGCGAGGCCCGAGAGGCCGAAAGAGAGAACAGAAGTCAGCAGGGACGAGCGCACGTTCGCCGCCATCAGAGCCACCTCACGTGCGGGATCATCCATCGGCAACTCAGCAAAGGGCTTTCCACCGCTCTGCGCCAGGGCGTGCTTGTTGACGATGTCGGCCTGGGCATAGGCGGTGACCGGGTTCCCCACCTTCTTCCCTGCCAGAGACTTCACGTCGTCGTGCACGGTGATGCCTTCAGAAAGCAGCTGCTGGCGGATAGCGAACCAGCTGCTCCCTGCAGCACCTAGGAATGCGAGTCCGAGCACACTCGTGACACGTCCGGCGTTGCGAGCCTTGCGAAGGTTCTTGTTCTTGGTGGACATGGGTGAAGCTGTTCCTTTCAGGACTTTCTATTCGAGCTCGACCCTGTCCGTTCTACCACCTTTTTGAGCATAATGGTCATGTCAATTACTTTGTGAATCAAATACCACCACAGCGCGGGATTACGGTGCCTCCGTATCTACTCATGGCCGGTAGACGGTCAACGCCCGGTAGTGCGAGACATACTCCAGCTCGGTGACCTCATTCCCGATCTCACCGTCGTAGGCCACCGCGGTGGGGTCACTGAGCACCTCACAGCGGAACTCCGGTCGACGCAGCTCGTGGTACAGCGGACTGCGTGCCAGGTTGCCGGTGAGCAGCGCTCCAGCGATACGCAACCGTGAGAACCGCCGTCCGGTCTCCAACATCCGGACATCCAGCAGGCCGTCCTCGATGCTGGACCGGTTAACCGGAGCGAACCCTGCCGGACGGTACACCGAATTGCCGAGGAAGAACAGCGAGGTCGTCAGGGGCTTCCCGTCGTAGCGCAACGTGACGGTGTTCTCCTCCTTCATCATCTGCCAGGTGGCGATGACTGCGGCCACCGTCTTGCCCATCTTGGCCTCGAAACGTTCCCTGACCTCCACGAACCGCGGGTAGACGCCGATACTCGAGGTGTTCAGCAGCGTGGTCTCACCGTTGAGGGTGACCACGTCCACCGTCCCCATCGACCCGGATTTCACCGCGGCGATGGTACGGCCCGTCGTCTCGCACCCGATCTGCTTGGCGAAGTGGTTGAACGTACCACCCGGGAACACCGCCAACGGGATACCTGCTGCCCGCGCAATACCGGCGGCCGTCGCCACGGTACCGTCACCTCCGGCGATGCCGAGAACCTCGGCCCGGCTTGCGGCATCCTCCAGAACCCGCTCGACATCATCGTCCCCCTCCAGGGCGATAATCTCCGCGGCCGGTAGCGCCTTCTCGACATCCTTGAGGACCCTCTCCCCTGTGCCACCACCGGACGCCGGATTGACCACGAAAATCAGCCCCTCACCCTCGGGACGCTTCTCGGTCTGGACGACCGACGGTTCGACCGTGGTGTCCGACTCCGGCAAAGGCGTTGGGACGAGCCGGGCTCCGATGCGGGAGACAAGCACCCCGATTCCGAAGCCCACCAGGACATCACTGGGATAGTGTGCACCGGTGTAGACCCGGGAAAAGCCCACCAGACCTGCAAGACCACCGAGTGCCGTACCGATCGCCGGTGCCTCCACCGCCACACCGGTGGCGAAGGCCGCGGCACTGGCGGAATGGCCGGACGGGAAGGAGCTCGAGCTAGGGTACCGACGAATCCGTCGCGTCACCGGCACCGAATCATGGCCGGGACGTGCACGACGCCACCGACGCTTCGCACCCTGGTTGACCACCAGGCTCGTGACCCCCACACCGACCACTCCCCGGGCCGCCGCCCGCTGCAACCGAGGGTTCCCGGTCAGGGCCATCGCCCCGGCGATTCCCAGCCACAGTCGGGAATAGTTCGCCGCCTGGGTCAACCTCGGCAACACCGCGTCCAGCTTGGGGTTCTCTGCACCGGCGACTGCGTCGAACACATCATGATCCATGCGTCCCAGACCGCCCGACACGCCGTCGACCGCCGAGCCAGCGAACCGTCCGAACATCGACATCCACTCCATCCACCGTGTGTCATCCACCGCGTTCCAACCACTGTTGAGGTCATACTACCCTGTGAATCCGCCAAACTCCGTCGAACTCACCCACATCTGAAGTGGGCCTTCAGTCAAAGCCGACGTTGTTGATATGTCAGAATGTTCATTATGACTCTTCCCCACTCTGACATCGATCCCGACGGTTTCCTCGAGTACTCCGTCGTCTTCACCGATCGTTCCCTCAACCACATGTCGGCCCGTTTCGTCGGCGTGATGCAGGATATCCGCAACATCCTGCTGGAGACCTACAACGCAGAGACCGTCGCTGTGGTCCCGGGCGGCGGAAGCTACGGCATGGAGGCCGTCGCACGTCAGCTGATCACGGACAAGAAGACCCTCATCGTGCGCAACGGTCTGTTCTCCTTCCGCTGGTCGCAGATCATCGACGCCGGGAAGATCACCGACGACGTCACCGTGCACACCGCACGTCAGACCGGAGAAGAGTCCACCTCGACCTGGGTTCCCGCCCCGATCGACGAGGTCACCGCCTCCATCCGCGCCGAGCGGCCCGAGATCGTCATCGCCCCGCACGTGGAGACCGCTGCGGGTATCCAACTCACCGACGCCTACCTCACGGCCCTCGGCGAGGCCGCCCACGAGGTCGGGGCCCTGTTCATCCTGGACTGCGTCGCCTCCGGTGCGTCCTGGGTCGACATGAAGGCCATCGGCGTCGACGTGCTGGTCAGTGCCCCGCAGAAGGGCTGGAGCGGCACCCCCTGCGCCGGTTACGTCATGCTCAGCGAGGATGGCCGTGAGGCCGTGGCCAACTCTACTTCCAGCAGCTTCGCCGTGGACCTGAAGAAGTGGTTGTTCATCACCGACTCCTACGCCGAGGGCCAGACCCCCTACCATGCGACCCTGCCGACCGATGGCCTGGCACACAACGCCGAGCTGATGGTCCAGGCCCGCGAGATCGGCCTGGAGAAGCTGCGGGACGCCCAGATCGAACTCGGGACCAAGGTGCGCGACCTGCTGGCAGAGCGTGGCATCCAGCCCATCGCCACCGGCGAGTTCGCCGCCCCGTCCGTGGTCGTGGCCTACACCGACGACCCGGCGGTGAAGTCCGGCGCGAAGTTCAAGGAGGCCGGGATCCAGGTCGCCGGCGGTGTTCCGCTGCAGTGCGGCGAGCCGGCCGACTTCTCCACCTTCCGCCTGGGCCTGTTCGGACTGGACAAGCTGCAGGACGTCGACGGTACCGTCGAGCGTTTCCGGGCCGGCCTGGACAAGCTGGGACTCTGATCCTCGACCGGGGTCACCACTGAGGTGACCCGCAAGGTCAGGCCTTCTCCAGCACCGTGACCGCCGTCGCGTGGGCGCACTGGTGTGGCTGCTACTGATGTCGGGCATCGGCGGCTACGCGAGCTTCACCGCCTCCCCCCCCCGGATACTCGGTGCGACCCCGACAAGCATGCTTCTCTTCCTCACCCTGCCGGTGACCAGCCTGTGGGCGTGGGCGATGACCAGCAATCCCCCGACATTGGTCCAGGAGTGTGGGATGGTGCTGGGCTGTGTGTCCGTCGCCGTCTTCGCCGGTATCGGTTCCCGGACTACGCCATCAGGTGAGCAAGCCAGTTCTTCTTCTCACCGTTCATCTGTGAGTTGATCAGGGCGATTTTCCGGGGCTCACCGCCGAGACCGCCGTCGTCGCGCCCACGAAGAGTCACGATGATCTCGTCATCCTGCCACTTCTCCACACGGGAGGTGCCGTCGTCCCAGATGTCGACTGTCCCCGCACCAGGCTCCCCGTCGCCGATGCTGCCCTCAAAGTCGCGGTACGCCAACGGGTGGTCCTCGGTCTGGATCGCCAGGCGGTCCTTTCCGGAGTCGGTGGGCATTCCCTTGGGAACCGCCCAGGACGCGAGGGCACCCGCGTGTTCCAGACGGAGGTCCCAGTGCAAGGTGGTCGCATTGTCCGGGTGGGTGAAGCGGATGTCGCGGCCGGCGACATCCACGCTGTCAGTGCCAGCCATGCCCCCAGTCTGCCACGGTGGTTCAATGTCCCACACCGTGGCCGCAGCGGTGAAGGTGATCCGTGAGTCCGGCCTGCCGCATGAGACCACCTCGATGTACACCACCGTCGAAGGCGAGTGGGACGAAGTGATGCCCGTGATCAAACGTGCCTGCGAGGCTGTCGCAGAATACTCGCCACGGGTGTCGCTGGTACTGAAGGCAGATCTGCGTCCCGGTCATACCGGGGAAATCAGCGGCAAGCTCGAGCGGCTGGAACAGGCCCTCGACGGTTAGCCTGATGCCGTGTCGGGCGGGTTCTAACTCACTGCGACGCCGCCACCCACGATGGCGGCGGCGTTGCGCTCGCTGAAGTACTCGGCGGCACGCACCGGCTCATAGTGTGCTCCCCCGCCCACCGGCGGGGCCAGCGGCTCGACGATCTGGTCCATGTCCGGCTCGCAGAAGCAGATGATGCTGACCAGTTCCTCGGTCGGTGCGTCCGGGCTGGGGGCGAGCACCCGGTGCCTGGTGGAGCGCCACCGGTCGCCGGTCCACCGGGTGAGCAGATCCGCGATGTTGATCGTCAGGGCACCCTCGACGTACGGGGCGTCCTGCCACTGACCGTCGATGGTCTCCACCTGAAGGCCACCGTAACCGGGTTGCCGGTCGAGAATGGTCACCAGGCCCCAGTCGGTGTGCGGGGCAATCCGGTACTGCCCCTCCCGTGCCCGCCCGACCACACTGAGTGCCGGGTAGCGGTTGATGTTGAAGGTGTTCGGCGAGTTCGCCGCCCGCTTCACGAAGTAGTTCTCGTCGAGCCCCAGCGCTGTCGCCAGCATCTCCAGCAGGTCGTTGTAGAGGGCGCGGGCACCGTCGATCCACGCCAGGACCAGGCCCTTGAGCTCCGGAGCCTCCTCCGGGTAGACGTTCGGGGTGAAGAACTCCTGGTCGATCTCCGCGTCCCCGGTGGTGTGCTCACGGCCGAAGGTCAGGGTCTCCTTGAGGTCGGCGGTCTCCGGGTTGACCTCCTCACCGTAGTAGGCGTTGGCTTCGTCTCCGGTGCGGATCCATCCTCGACCACCGACGATGGTGCGGTAGTTCTCCTTCACCTCGTCCGGCAGGCGGAAGAACTCCTCCGAGACTTCCCGCAACTTCGCCGAGAGACCCTCGTCGATGCCGTGGCCGGTGACCATGAAGAACCCGGAGTTCTTCATCGCCTGGTCAAGACGGTCCGCCAGCTCAGCTCGCTGGTCGGCGGTGCCGTTGCGCCACACTGCGACGTCGATGAGCGGGATATCAGGGGTCGTGAACATGGAGGTTATCCTACCCATGTTGCCCCCCAGGTCCAGCCCCCTGTCCCCCCGTTACACCTCGGTGCCCCCTGCCGTCACCTCGGTCAAGGCGAAAAGGGAGGTCATCGCACCCGTGCAGACTCGATCCGGGTCGGCGAGAGGTAGGCGGTGGTGGCGGTGCACAGGATCGCCGCGAGGGTGAGGATGGTGTTCCAGTCACCGTCGAGCAGTCCGCCGGAGAGCACGTAGATCACGATGGCCGCCAAGGTCAGGGCCATGATCGCCATGCCGAAGAGGTTCTCGTTGCCGGTGCCGACCACCGGGATGTACAGCAGGCCAGCCAACACGCCCACGATACCGGCGATCGCGCCGTAGACCACCGCGTTGCCCGGCCCCTGTGCCGCCCAGCCGGTGATTGCCGAGACGATGAGGTCGACAACCACCAGGATGGCGAAGGAGATCACCGCGCACAGCACGCCCAGGATCACCAGGTTGATGATGACCTTCTTGGTGTCGAACCGGCCGGCCAGCAGGTGCGGTTGCTCAGCCTGCTGGTTCGGGGGCCGATTCTGGGGCTGGCCCTGCTGTGGAGCCTGGTTGGGCTGCCGCTGCTGGTACTGCGCCCCGTACTGCTGCTGGCTGTATTGGCGGGTCGGCTCGTTCTGGCCGTAGCCGCGGTTGGGGTCAGGACGGTAGGGCTGCTGGTTACTCATGGGGCCGATTGTTCCACGCTGGTCACATCCGCACCAGCAACTCGCCGTGCGGCATGACGAAAACTGCGGACAGATCCGCCGCCCACTGCTGCCATCCCCGGCAGATCGCCGCGACGTCAGCCTCAGCAATACCGGTCTCACCAGCCTCACAAGCCGCCGCGTCCCGGGTCCGCTTGATCCAGCTGTCCGCCAACCAGCCGGGACGCCCTGCGTGCCCGGTGCCGTCGGCGCGTCCGGCACTGTAGAACCAGGTGGACGTCCCGGCGCTGATCTGACCGGGAAGGAAACCAGCATCCAGGGCCCAGCGCACCAGGTGACGTCCAGCGTCCGGTTCCCCGCCGTTGCCGCGTGCCCGAGCCCGGTAGTTGTCCCGCCAGCGGAGCATTCCCTCGGTCTCCGGGTGGAAGTGCATGCCGGCGTAGTCGGCGTCGCGGACCGCCACCACCCCGCCCGGGGCGCAGACCCTGGCGAACTCGCGTAGCGCGGCCACCGGATCGGCCAGGTGTTGGAGCACCTGGTGGGCGAGGACAATGTCGAAGGAACTGTCGGCGAACGGCAGGGCGTAGGCGTCCCCGGTCTGGAAACCAGCCTCCACTCCCCTCCTCGCAGCCAACTGCCGGGCTGCGTCCAACGGCGCCTCCGTGTTCTCCACCCCGGTGACCTGGGACGCCGCCCCACCGAGCCCGGCGACCCGGGCGGCGAGATCCACGGTGATCGAGCCCGGCCCGCAACCGACGTCCAGCACCCGGGAATCCCGGTGCAGGTGCGGCAGGACGAAGCCCACGGAGTCTTCGGCGGTCCGTGTGGCGTGGTTGTCCAGCACTGCCTCGCCGTGGCCGTGGGTGTAGCGGGAACCGGTCATGTCGCCGACACTACTCTGGGACAGTCACCCCAGGTGAACGGCTCACCGGTGCTGGTGATGCCACACCGCCGCCTGCATCCGGGAGGTGGCGCCGAGTTTGGTGAAGAGATTGCCGAGGTGGGTCTTCACCGTGGCCTCCCCGATGAACAGTGTCGCGGCAATGGATCGGTTGGAGTGTCCGTCGGCGACCAGCGCGAGTACCTCCTCCTCGCGGTCGGTGAGGTGGATGCTCTCATCGGCCGGGGTGTCCTGTCGTGATTGCGCTGCGCCTTTTTCCCGTTCGGCGCGCTGCCGCAGTGCCGTGATCACCGCTGTCGTCGTCTCATTCGACAGGGCAGCCTCCCCCTGGGATACCGAACGCACGGCGGCGATGATGTTCGCCGGACGCTCCGTCTTCACGAGGTAGCCGTCCGCCCCGGCGGTGATCGCATCGAGGACGTAGTCATCGAGACCGAATGCGGAGATCGCCAACACCCTGATCCCTGCCTCGCACAGCTGCGGGGTGATCTCGATGCCGGTGGCTCCGGGCATGCGGACATCGGTGAGTACCACGTCCGGCCGGGTCGCGGCGGCGACCTCGAGTGCCGATGGGCCGTCCGCCGCCTCCCCGACCACGCTGATGTCCGGTGCGGACTCCAGCAGGGTCACGATCCCGGAACGGAAGGCGTCGTGGTCGTCGGCGACCATCACCCGAATAGATGAGCTGGGCATCAGGCACCGTCCTTGACAGTCGGGGGCAGGGGAACCAGGGGAAGCCGGGCAGTGACCGCCCAGGCCTTCGCACCGGTGCCCGCTTCGGTCTTCCCGGGGGTCGGGCCGGCCTGCACCGTGCCACCCACCGCTGCGGCCCGGTTGGTCATGGTGCACAGGCCGAGAGTCGGGGCTGCTGGTGCCGCCGCGGCCGCTGAATGCCGCACTGACTGCTGGTCTGCGTCCGCTGGTGTCGTAGCCAGTGCATTGACACAGACCATGACCAACTCCCCGTCCTGGACCATGACCTGCAGTGTCCGGGGGTTCTGGCCGTGACGGTTGGCATTCGTCACCGCTTCGGCAGCGATGTGCAGCATCGTCGTCCGGACGCCGGCGGGGACTGAATCCACGTCGTCGGCGATGGTCACTGTGGCGTCCTCGCCCAGTCGTCGCCGCAGGATCTCCCAGCTCAGCGTGGTCTGTGCACTGCCACCGCCGGTGACGGCGTGAGCCAGCATGTCGATGACCGAGCGTAGGTCACGCAGTGCGGCCTCCGCACTTCCCCGGGCGGTCTCCAGGGATCGTTCCCGGGCCACCTCATCGTCGAGGTCGGCGGCAAGACTGGTGTGGAGGGAAACAGCCGACAGATGCCCGGCGACGACATCGTGCAGGTCGTGGGCGATGCGCAGGCGGTCCGCTTCAACCTCCCGGGCGGCCCGCTCCCCGGCGAGCTCATGCTCCTTGGCCGCCAGGTTCTCCGCGGTCTCCTGCGCAAGCCGGTGGTGACGCACCTCCCACGCCCAGGCCAACGGGGTGAAGATGACGACCACGATGATCATCACCGCGAACACCACCGCCGTGGTCCACGGCATTGCCGTGACGGCGGCGGCGAAGAACACCGCGCCGAGCATCACCGCGACCACCAGGCCCACGATGGTGGTCGCCCGCGCGAGCCTCCTGCTACCCCGGGCCACCGGCGCCCACAGCGCCTCGACCATCAAGACATAGGCGCTGGTCTGCGTGCCCCAGAGGACCTCCGCCAGTGCCACCGGCACCACCACGACGAGCAGCAACCAGGGCCGGGAGGTCCGGAACACGGTGAACGCGGCACCGGTGAGCATCAGCACCAGGGAGCCCCACCCGGACCAGAGTGGCCCTCCGATGACGAGAAGTCCCAGCAGCGGTTCATCCTCGATGCCGGCGAGGAACAGCACCAGGGCCGCCACGACGTAGATCGCCGCGGCGCGGGTGTCCCGCCCGGTGATCTTCCCGGTGATCCGTGGCACCGGTGTTGAGGTTGTCGCAGGCTTCATACCTGCAACGCTAGCAAGACCGAACCCGCCGGAATCTCCGCCGAAAGGGGGAGGTTCACGGGCGGCACGGTGCCGCATCATGGATTTATGGACACCATCCCTGATCAACTCAGTTACCTCGTGCTGGCGGTGCTCGCCCTCGTCGACTCCACGAGCATCGGCACCCTGGTTGTCCCGGTGCTTCTGTTGGTGACCGCCGGTGCCTCGATGAGCGCGGGTCGCATCGCCGTGCGTACCCTGTACTACTTGCTGGTCATCGGCCTGTTCTACTTTGCCCTGGGCCTCGCCCTTGTCGCAGGTGCAATGCCCTTGTTCGAGCGTTTCGGTGACGCCCTGGTGTCCACGCCCGCGCTGGCGGTGTACGTCGCCATCGGTGTCGGTCTGGTCGTCTGGTCGTTCTACGTGGACCCGAAGGCGATCCGGAAACGCGGCGGCGACCCGGAGGAGAGCGGTCGCCGGTGGATCACCCGGGCACGGGATGCTGCCGGCAGTTTCCGGGCACTGACCGGGCTGGCGCTGCTGGCCGGGGTGATCGAGGCCGCGTCGATGGTCCCCTACCTCGCGGCTATCGGCATCATCGTCGACAGTGGCGCAGGCATCGGACGCGCCGCGGTGCTCCTGGTGGCCTACTGCACGGTGATGTCCCTGCCGGGCATCGTCCTGGCGCTGGCCCGTGGTCTCGTCGGGTCCCGGCTGGACGGACTGCTCACCCGGGTACAGGACTGGAGCATCCGCAATGCCGCCGGTGCGTTCTCCTGGACGATCGGGATCGTCGGGGCGATCGTGGTGCTCTACAGTGCCCCGGAACTGCTGCAGAACCTGGGGATCGCCGACTGACTCGGCGCTACGATGGCGGCATGAACAGTCGCCCTGACTCATTGAGACATTGGGAGTACTTCCTTGCCGTCGTGGAAGAGGGCGGAATGACAGCTGCCGCCGACCGTCTCGGTGTCACCCAGTCCCCGGTGTCGCAGGCGATCAAGAAGCTCGAGTCCCATGTCGGAACTCCGCTCATCGAGCGCAGTTCCTCCGGGGTGACCCCCACGGCGGCAGGGCGCCACCTCCTCCCTCAAGTTCGTGTCCTCGTCAGGGATGCCGCCGCACTCACGGCGGCATCGTCCCGGCTCTCCGCGGCGTCGGATTCCCTGAGTGTCGGCATCGTCTCCTCGATGCCACCGGGCATCAGCCACGGGCTGATGGAGCGACTGCATGACCGGCACACCACGCAAGTGAGGATCGGAACGTCCGACGAACTGGTGGAGGCCGTGGACACGATGGGACTGGACGTCGCGGTCGTCGAGGACCCCTGCCCCACCGGCGATCTTCTCCGCGGCCAGCTGCACCACGTTTCCCGGGTTGTCGCCGGACTGGCGACGAAGCCGGCCCGGTGGTCCGTCCTGTCGAAGGACCCCGAGGCGGTACTTCTCGACAACACCCGCTCGGCCAGCCCGGCAGCGGCGGATCGACTCGAGGATGCCTTGTTCTCCCTGGGACTCACCCTGCGCACCGAACAGTGGCGGTCGCTGACCGAATTGTCCGCCCGTTTGGCGAACCCGGCAGCCATCGCCCTGGTTCCCACCGAACTCAGTGGACTCTGGCCGTCGGTCCGCGCACCAGCTGCACTGTCACAGCGACTGCGTTGTGTGGTGCACCCCGACCGCAGCACCCTCGACGACGGCAGCGACATCCGGGCAATGGTGGACCGACACCTCCGCAGCGCCGTACAGCGGTCGACGGGAGATCTGCCATGACCGTCCTTCTCGAGCACACGCGGGACCGGATACGCTCCGAGTTCACCACCGCCGGATGTGATGGCTGGGTCTGGGCGCAGCTCACCGGGAAGCCTTCCACGGGTCGCGGACTCGGTGGGACCCACACCGTCCCCACCGCCTCCATGTACAAGATGCACCTTCTGGGTGCTGCATGCCGGGGCATTGACGAGGGACGTGTCGACCCGATGTCACGGGTCAGCGTCGCGCCCCAGGACGGTCCACGCGGTGGGGTCGGCTTCGGGTGGTACACCGACGGGATCGAATTGAGCGTCCGGGACCTGATGCGCCAGATGGTCATGGTCTCCGACAATGTCGCAGCCCGTCGGCTCTACCGCCTTCTCGACGAGGTTGCCCCTGGCGTCGTCGACCGGTTCATCAACGACCTCGGACTCACCGCGACGACGGTGGCAGGGTCAACAGCCGTTATCTCCGGTCACACGGTCGCAGGACGCCCGGGCAGCGCCGAGCAGGACGCCGTCCTGCACGTCAGAGATCACCCCGGTGCGGACACGGACCCCGTGGCCTTCCACTCGACGAGCACGGCGAAGGAACTGTGTGCCGTCATCGACTGGTTCTGGTGCGATTCCCCGCCTGTCGGGTCCGCGCGAATGCTCGGCAGGCAGATCCTGGGGCAGCAGGCCTGGCAGCACCGTATCCCCTCAGGGTTTCCCGCGTCGGGAGTCAGTTTCCACGGAAAGACCGGCACCATCGGTGCTTTCCGGGGCGAGACGTCCGTGGTCACCGTGGACAATGAGCCACCGGTCACGGTGTGCGTCATGACCAGGTCGGCCCGGACCGGAGGCAATCTCCCGACCGTCGACAGCACCATCGGCAAGGTCGCGAGAATCATGGTTGACGAGCTCCGAAGTGTCTTGTGAGCAGTGGCTATTCGTAGGTCGACTGACCGGAATACGGTGTCGTTCGTTGCATACGCGCGGTAGTGCGGGTGTACTTCCGGACATGAAGAACACCGGCCCCGGCTCCACCTGCTCCACCGCTTCAACTGCGTCAGCTGCGTCGCCCCGTTCCGTCGCAGCGGCGGTGGTGGTTACGCTGAGCTCCACAGGACTACTGCTCGGCGCGTGTTCGGCGCCCTGGTCGTCCTCACCCACCGATGAGTTCATCGAGGCGGTGAACAACGCCGACTGGGCGACTGCGGCGTCCCACACCGATGACCCGGAGGCCGCCGAGGCCTACTTTGACGACCTCGACGTGAACACCGGGGACACCACCTTCACCCTCGAGACCGGAAACGGCGACGGTGACGGCAGCGACGGGGAGGACGGTACCGCGACGACGGTGACCTGGACCGTCCCCTCCGGCGACGAGGTCACCTCAGACGGCACCCTGGTCACCGGCGACGACGATGCCGTGACCTGGGACCCTGCGATTCTGTCCACGGAGCTGACACCGGAGATCTCGGTCACCTACTCCGATGACCGGACCTACGGTCTGCCGGTCCTGGACCGGCGCAACAACGAGCAACTGACCTGGACCGAAGTCACCGTGTTCACCGCGGCGACGACCCCGGAACTCGACGTACAGGCACAGGCGTCCGCCATCGCCGAGGCGGTCCGGCCGGCGATCCCCGACTTCGATGTCGAGGATGCCGCGGCGCAGATCACCGAGGCCGGTGAGCAAGGCACTGCACTGCTGTCACTGCGCGCCGAGGATGCCGACAAGGTCGGCCAGGCGATGACCGACGTTCCCGGGGTCGATTCCCGCGAAGAAGGACGCCTGCTCCCCGCTCCTGCCACTGCGTCGCCGGTGGACGCGGGCCTGCGCGAGTATTGGGAGCATCGGCTCGACGAGACTGCCGGGTGGAGTCTGACCACCACCGGTACCGAGAACCGCGACCCGGTCGTGCTCGGCGACAAGGCGCCGGAGGAGTCCGACCCGATCCGCACCACCATGGACCTCGGTGCCCAGGCTGCCGCCCAGCGGGCCGTCGACTCCGAGGACAAGGCGGCGTCCTTCGTGGCCATCTCCGCCTCCACCGGAGGCGTCCTCGCCGCCGGTCAGAACGATGCCGCCAATGCACAGGGCACTCCGGCGTTGACCGGTCTGTTCCCCCCGGGGTCGACGTTCAAGACCGTGACCACCTCTGCCGCGTTGGCCCGGGGAACCGTCGCCCCGGACGACGAGGTGGAATGCCCAGCCTCGGTCGAGGTCGACGGCCGCGTGATCCCCAATGACAAGGACTTCGACCTGGGGACGGTGCCGATGCACACGGCCTTCGCCGAGTCCTGCAACACCACCCAGGCGCTGATCTCCCGCGATCTGGAACCGACGGACCTGAAGAACACCGCGGCACAGCTGGGCCTCGGCGTGGACTTCGAGGCACCTGGGATGACCACGGTTACCGGGTCGGTGCCGGAGACCGAACAGGGTGCTGCACGGGTTGAATCGGCGATCGGCCAGGGTGAGGTGCTCGCCTCCCCCTTCGGTCTGGCGTTGATGGAGTCATCGGTGGCCAACGGCGGGAGGATGGTGACCCCGACCCTGGTCCAGGGTGAGCAGACCGAGGCCGACCAGTCACCGGAGCCGCTGGACCCGCAGATCGTGGAGTCACTGCGGGCGATGATGCGGGAGACGGTGGAGTCCGGGTCCGCCTCGTCGCTCAGCGACATCGACGGCCTCGGTGGCAAGACCGGCACCGCTGAGGTCGACGGCAACACCGCCCACGGATGGTTCGTCGGGGTGGTCGGCGACATCGCTTTCTGTGCCTTCATCGAGGGTGCCGACTCCTCCGGCCCTGCCGTGGAGATGGCGGGACGTTTCCTGCGTGACGACGCCGTCGCGGACCTGTGACCCGAGTTGGAGTTGGTAATACTCCCCGGTGAACATCCGCAATGACGCTGACGGGCAGTGACGCTACCTGCCCTGCGCTACACCTCGCGGGCGAAGAGTTCGCTGAGGTTCGCGTCGACCTGCTCCATGTAGTTCGGGCTGATGTTGAACAGTCCGAGGTGCCCGGCGATGTCGTCGATGACCCGTAGCTCACTACCGGGAATCAGTTCCTGCTCGGCGGCACAGTCACGGACGGGAAAGAACATGTCCTCGCTGATCGGCATGACGAACGTCGTCGCGGTAACCCGTCCCAACGCGGCGGCGAGATCACCGTCGGTGTGCCGGGAGACGTCCCCGCGCTGCCACTTCCAGGCGTTGTTCAGCAGTGTGTTGGGGTCCATGGACATGAACAGCGGGTCGAGGAAGTCCGCCAGCACGGACTCCTTCGACTCGAAGCCCTGGCCGCGCCAGGCCTCCTGCTTCCAGAACTCGGTGGAGAAGCCCATCGCCGCCCACAGGTGCGACTGGCGACGCAGCCCGTCGGCCACATCGGTGTTGGACGAGTACTCGCCACCGTTGAAGCCGGGGTCTGCCTCGATGGTCTCGTTGAGCGTCTGGGTGTAGATGAAGTCGTGGGGGGTGTTCTTCGCCGTGCCGGCGATCGGGGCGGCGCGCTGCACCTTGTCCGGGAACCGGACGATCCACTCGAAGGTCTGCTGGGCACCCATGGATCCGCCGACGACGGCGAACAGCTTCTCGATGCCGAACTTCTCACGCAGCAGGCGCTCCTGGGCCACGACATCGTCCCCGATGCGCACGTTCGGGAACCTCGACATGGAGATCGACTCGTCCTCGGTGTTCAACGGGGAGACCGACATGCCGTTGCCGATCTGGTTGACGCAGATGATGAAGTACTTCGACGGGTCCAGGGCGTGGCCTTCACCGATGTAGTGCTGGAACCAGGTGCCGTGGGTGCCGGAGTACCAGGTCGGGATGAGGATCGCATTGGACTTGTCCTCGTTGAGTTCACCGGCGGTGGCGTAGGCCAGCCAGCAGTCCTGGATCACCCCGCCCTCCTCGAGCTCGAGGGTGCCGATGGACGCGGTCTCGTAGGGGCCCTGCGTCTCTGCGGTGTAGAAGTCATTGGAAATCATCGAGGAATGTGTCCTTCCGTGGAGAATCGGGGGCACTGTGACGCTTCTCACAGTTACCAGGACGAAAGTACACGACTGCGCAGCGCGTCGCCAGACCCATGGCAGAGTGGAGACATGAACAAACGTCTCCTGGCCGCCCTCCCCGCCGCCGCGCTGGCGACGTCGCTTGCCGCCTGCAGCGATTCCGCCGAGGACGCACCGGAGACACCATCGGCGACCGCCGCGCCCAGCACGGCCGCCTCGGACAGCTCGACGGCGGCACCGGCGGAAACTGCCACGGACGCGCCGGAAGAGAACGGCGGCGCGACGACCCGGAGGACCCCATGACCATGCCCGGACATCCTGACATCCCGATCGTCCCCGGCACCGAGGACGCCTTCACCGGCTCCTGGCGAGACCCGAACGGCGGCGCGATCATCACCTTCGCCGACGACGGCACCCTGACCGGCACTGACGGCTGCAACAACTTCGAGTCGACCTGGACGCTGGAATCCGGTTCCGGCGGTGCGGGCTCGGTGGCCATCGTGGACCCCTTCCCCATCACGAAGATGGCCTGTGCAGGCCCGTGGAGCCCCTGGGTGGTCTCGATTCACCAGGTCGACCACGACGGTGACCGCCTCACCGCGACCACACAGGGCAGCACTGAGATCGGCGAGTTGATTCCTGCGGTGCCTGCGTGAACGTCCGCCTGATCGCCACGGACCTGGACCGTACCCTGCTGGACAGCGCTGGTGGTGTCAGCCCTCGCACCCGGGAGGCGTTGGACGCCGCGACCTCGGCCGGCATCCATATCGTTCCCGCGACAGCGCGCAATCCCGTCGGCCTGCGGCACCTGCAGTCGATTGTGGGCTTCGACCAGTGGGCGTTGTGCAGCAACGGTGCCTTCGGAGTGCACCTGACCACCCACGAACTACTCTTCGCCGACGAGGTCCCGGCCGAGGTCATCGCCCGGATCGTCACCGTGCTCGATGCCGCCGTACCCGGAGTGCGCTATGCCGCGGTCCGGGAGGGCGGGGAGCGTTTCGTCGCCCAGGACGGTTATGCGGAGCTGGCGACCTTCGCCGACCACAAGCGTGACCCCTCGGGGATGCGGGCCGAGACACTCGAGGTCGTCACCGCGGCGTCCGCACTGAAACTGGTCTTCCGACATGCCTCGATGCCCAGCCCGGAGCTCTACGAGTTCACCCGTAGTCTGGTGGATGCTGGCGAGCTGGACGGACGTCTGTTCGAGATGACTCTGTCCGGCGCCCCGTTCGTGGAGGTCATTGCCGCCGGGGTCTCCAAGGCCACCGGCCTGGCGCAGCTGTGTACCCGGCTGGGTGTCGATCGCTCCGAGGTCTTGGCCTTCGGTGACGGACTCAACGACCGGGAGATGCTCGCCTGGTCCGGACATGGGGTCGCCGTCGCCAATGCCGAGGCCGCGGTGAAGGACGTCGCGGACGAACTCACCACCTCCAATGACGAGGACGGGGTCGCCCGGGTCATCGAGGCCCTGCTCTGAGCACTCTGTCCTCCTGCCTGGTGCGGCAACCGCATCTGCCCCGGAACGCATCTGGCACAGTGGACACCATGAGGAACCACCGCACCAGCGTCGCCACGGCCGCTGCCGCTTTCTCGGTTGCGGCCGTTCTCGTGGGCTGTTCCCCCAGCGCACAGGACTCCGACAACCCCATCTACACGCAGGAGGCACCGGTGACAGAAAGCGAAGGCCCCGGCAACGGCAGCGAGGCCCCGGACGCAGACGCCGCCGCACCGTTCATCGGCACCTGGATTGATCCGGACGGTCTCGGGTACCTGACCTTCACTGAGGACGGGGCGGTGCGGGGTTCCGACGCCTGCAACGGGATTCGCTCGACCTACTCGGTCGACGGCGGGACCGCCACCGTCGAGCCTTTCGCCACGACGATGATGGCCTGTTCCGAGGGCTGGTCCCAGTGGCTATTGCAGGTCACGACCGTGGAAGTCAGCGACACAGGCACCGAGATGGTGGTCTCCGGACGCGACGGCTCCGAAGCAGGCGTCCTGGTCCCCGGGGAGGAACCGCAGGATGCTACGCGGTGATCTCACCCGAGCTGTTCTCTTAACGACTCCCCGAGGATCCGCACGGCCTCGCCGTAGCGGCCTGGTTCCGGGCCGGCGAAGTTCAGCCGCAGGAACCGGCCGGTCGGCTCGCTCGGGAAGAGGTCGTCGCCACCGGCGATGACCACTCCCCGTGCCTCGCAGTCGGCGACGAGACGGTCCAGATCCGCCCCGTCCGGCAGTCGCAGCCACAGATTCAGTCCACCGGTGGGCACCGCGGTCAGTTCCGGCTCGGGCAGATGCGTCCTTACGGCGGTGACCAGCAGGTCCCGCCGGTGCGCCAATCGGTCCGGGAGCGTCCTGAGGTGACTACGCCAGGCCGGTGTCCCGAGGACGTCGAGGGCAGCGGCCTGGAGCAGCGGGGAGACGTACATTGCCGAGGCGCCGACGTTGCCGAGGATCCGCTCGCGTACCGGGCCACGGGCGATGACTGCACCGACCCGCAGCGCCGGGGACAGTGACTTCGACAGGGACCGCAGGTAGATCACCCGGCCCGAATCGTCACCGGCGGCCATCGGTGGCAGGGATGCCGCCGCACCGTCGATCGCGAAGTCCTTGGCCCAATCGTCCTCGACGAGGAAGGCTCCGTGGCGTGCGACGACCTCGAGGATGCGGCTCCGGGTCTCCGGTGACCACACCGCACCGGTCGGATTGGTGAACCGGGGCTGGGCGTAGAACAGCCGCGCCCCGGTCCGGGCGAGAACGCAGTCCAGCTCGGTCGGGTCCGGGCCGTCCGGGCCTGTGGGAAGCGGGACCATCCGGACGCCGGTCTGCCGTCCGGCGAGTACAGCACCCCAGTAGGTCGGGGACTCCAGGACAACGGACTCGCCCGGCCCGGTGACCGCCCGGAAGATCGCCGAGAGACCGGACTGCGTGCCTGGCAGTACGGTCACATCAGTGGCGGTGACCGGTGTGACGCCGGGTGGGGTCTGCGCTGCCAGGTCCTGGGCGAACCAGTTACGCAGTTCCTGGAGTCCGGCCCGCGGTGCGGCGGTCACCGCGGCGTCCGACCGGGCCGCCCGTCCCAGCGCCTGCCGGACCGCTTTCTCCGGCAGGAGGTCACGGTCCGGGTATCCGTTGTGCAGCGCCACGGCGTCCACCGGGGTGGGACGCAGCGCCCCGGAGGTTGGTGTGGACCGGGATCCACCGGCTGGCCGTCCGGTGGCCTCCCCCAGTGCGCCGACCTGCCAGGAGAAGTCTGTCGGGCGCACACGCCGTGTCCCCGACGCCGTGGCGATGAAGGTGCCGACCCCTGGGCGGGTCTCCACGAGCCCCTCGGCAGTGAGTGCGCGTAGGGCCTCCTGCACGGTCACCGGTCCGAGGCCATGCTCTCTCGCCAACATTCTGGTGGAGGGCAGTCGGGTGCCCGGTGAGCGTCCGGAGATCCAGGAGCGGAGTTCTCCGGCCAGTCGCGAACTGCTACTGTCAGACATGAGAAACCATGATAGCGCTACTGCAACAGAATCAAAACCGCTACTGAGACCGGTACGGCAGTCCTCGAAGCTCCGGAACGTCCTCTACGAGATCCGTGGGCCGGTGGCCGACCGTGCCGCCGCCCTGGAGCGCGAGGGCACCGACATCCTCAAGCTCAACATCGGCAATCCCCAGCCGTTCGGGTTCACCGCTCCCCCGTCGATCGTGGAGAGCATGTCCCGCACCCTCGACGTCTCCCACGGTTACTCGGACTCCCACGGCCTTCCCGAGGCGGTGGAGGCCGTCATCTCCCGCTACGATGCCATCCCGGACTTCCCGGAGCTCGACCGTGACCGGGTCTTCCTCGGCAACGGAGTCTCCGAACTGATCACCATGACCTGCCAGGCGATGGTGGACACCGGCGACGAGGTCCTCATCCCGGCCCCCGACTACCCGCTGTGGACAGCCATGGTCACACTGGCTGGCGGCACTGCGGTGCACTATCTCTGCGACGAGTCCGACGACTGGAACCCCGATCTCGCCGACATGGAGGCCCGGATCACCGAGCGGACCACGGCGATCGTGGTGATCAACCCGAACAACCCGACCGGAGCGGTCTACCCGCCGCATATCCTGCGCGGCATCGCCGACATCGCCCGGCGTCACTCCCTGACCCTGCTCGTCGACGAGATCTACGACGTCATCACCTACGACGGCACCTCCCACACCCATCTGGCGGCGATCACCCCGGACGTTCTGACACTGAGTTACTCAGGTCTGTCGAAGTCGAGCCGGTTGGCCGGCTACCGCGCCGGGTGGATGGTGGTGACCGGACCGACGGAGCACGCCGAGGACTTCCTCCACGGACTCAACCTCATGGCGTCCACCCGGTTATGCGCGAATGTGCCGGGCCAGCAGGCGATCGTCGCCGCGCTGGGTGGTTCCGGGGCAGAGTCCGGGGAGAACGCGGACCTGTCGATCGGAGGGCTGACCGCCCCCGGTGGCCGACTGTGCCGCAGCCGCGACGTCGTGGCGTCCTCGTTGAATGCGATGGATGGGGTGAGCTGCGTGACACCCCGCGGGGCGCTGTACGCCTTCCCGCACCTTGATCCGGAGGTCCATGCGATCCGGAATGATGAGCAGCTGGTCATGGACCTGCTGGAGCGCGAGCACATCCTGCTGGTCCACGGCACCGGCTTCAACTGGCCTACCCCGGACCATCTACGCATCGTCCTGTTGCCCGAGGAGAAGGTGCTGGGCACGGCGATGGAGCGCATGGGGAACTTCCTGGCGTCCTACCGGCAGTGACGATGGCGGTTCCGATCCAGAACGTGATGGTCGTTAACGATTAGCCGGTCGCCGCGATGGTACTGAGTGAGACGCCGTTCACACCGGCACGCAGTGACCGGCATCGACTACCACCGACCGCCATGAGGAGTGGCAGGAACCATGACACACACCACACAACGCCCCCGACTCACCCGCAGGATCGCCACCGGCGCGGTGGCTGTCCTCGCCGCAGTGGGACTCGCCGGAGTGCCCACCGCCACGGCCGCACCCGCCCTGCCGGACAACGTCACCGCATCGCTGCCGGAATCCTCGCTACCGAGCCTGCAGTTCGCCGGACGCTGGGTTGACGTGAACCCGGCCGGCAACGGTGAGCTGACCTTCCACAACGGACGGGTCTCCGGCACCGATGGCTGCAACGGTATTGGCTCGACTTACCGGGTCACCGGCAACGGAATCCGGACCGCCCACGTCAAGCCGTTCGTCTCCACGTTGATCGCCTGCGACAACCAGTGGCTCAACGGAGTGAAGACCATCGACCACTACGGCGTGGTCATGGTCGTCCGCGGCCAGGACGGACAGGTCATCGGCCTGCTGCGTCCGGCCTAGAGGGTGGTCCAGAGCAAACAACATAGACGGAGAGGTCACCTCTGAGGCGTTGAGGTGACCTCTCCGTCGATGTTGTTTCTCGAGTCAGGATGGTGGAGGGTTCTGGTCTGCGTGGCACCGCACCCACCACAGGGGCGTCCTTTACCATTGGCCTATGACAAACCCCGTTTCCACTCCTCCGATCGCTTTCGTCATAGCCGGCTCCGAGGCCACCGGTGGCGCCGGCATCCAGGTCGACCTGAAGACCTTCCAGCAGCTCGGCGTCTACGGTGTCGGCGCTCTGTCCTGCATCGTCGCCTTCGACCCGAACAACGGTTGGGGCCACCGCTTCCACCCGGTCGACCCGGAGATCATTGCCGAGCAGTTCGAGGCCGCCCTGGCCACGCACTCGGTCGAGAACATGAACACCGCCAAGGTCGGCATGCTGGGCACCCCGGCGACCATCGAGATCGCAGCCGTCAAGCTCGCCGAGCGGAACTGGAAGAACCTCGTCGTCGACCCGGTGCTGATCTGCAAGGGCCAGGAGCCCGGTGCGGCACTGGACACCGACAACGCCCTGAAGGAGAAGATCCTCCCGCTGGCCACCGTGGTCACCCCGAACGTCTTCGAGTCCAAGAGCCTCTCGGGCATGGAAAGCATCGAGACCGTCGAGGATCTCGAGGAGGCTGCCAAGCGCATCGGCGAGAAGGTGCCCTACGTGCTGGCCAAGGGTGGCGTGGAGCTGCCGGGCGAGAACGCCGTGGACGTGCTGTGGGACGGCCACGAGATCACCCGCTTCTCCGCCCCGAAGGTCGGCGAGCAGCGGGTCTCCGGTGCTGGCTGCACCGTCGCCGCCGCGGTCACCGCTGAGCTGGCGAAGGGCAGCGACGTCGCCACTGCCGTGCAGGTCGCCAAGGACCTGGTCACCCGTGGTATCCAGCACCGCGTCACCGCGAACACCCCGTTCGACACCGTCTGGCAGGGCGCGTAGCACTCTTCCATCATTGACAGTACTGTCGTCGGCTGACTGTATGGGAGTGTGGAGTTCAGGGACAGGGCACTCGAAGAGTTTCACTTTTCTGGACGCCCACCGCGTGATGTGCCACCTGAACTCCGCGAAGTTCTTCGACGGAAACTGGCCATGCTCGACCAGTCCAAGAGCCTCAATGATCTTCGGGTGCCTCCGTCAAACCATCTGGAGAAGTTCAAGTCTGATCTCGCCGGCTACCACAGCATCAGGGTTAACAAACAGTTCCGTCTGGTTTTCATCTGGACGGAAAGAGGAGCAGAAGATGTCCACTTCATCGACTACCAGTGTTCACGGAGCCGCTCCCGACGACCGGGTACCGTACCCGCACCCAGGCGAAATCCTGCAGGAAGAGCTCCTGGAGCCGCTCGCAATCTCCCAGTACAGGCTGTCCAAGGACACCGGGATCTCCGAATCTCACGTCTCCAAAATCGTACGTGGTGCAGCTGGGGTCACCGCTGCCACAGCAGTCCGATTGGCCGCGTACTTCGGCAACTCTGCTGAATTCTGGCTCGGGCTACAGGAAGCCCACGATCTTGACGAAGCCCGCGCAAGCATCGACATCACCGCGATTCCGCGGGCCAGCATCAACTACGGTTAGCTCACCTCCGGCGGTAGCGGTTGGTGGTGAGTTCCTCGTAGCCGGGTACGTCACCCGAGACGTACCGGGACCAGGCCGTACGGAACAGGGACGTCACCGGGGTCTCCTACAACGTCGGGGTGACCCGCCAGCTCGCAGCGGTGGGGATGCGTGTCGCCCCGGTGTCACCAGTGCAGCTGGCCCGGTGGGTCGGCGAGGTCCTTCGCTGACCCACGCCGGGCTGGTGCTCACATGCCGATCCGGAACGCCGGGACGTCCTGGTCGACGACCCAGGGCTCGGCGTGCAGGGTGAAGACTTCCTCGGCGGTGCGTCCGGTCTTCTGTCCGTCGGCGAAGGTTCCCTCGTCGAGCACCAAGTAGGCCACAGTGTCCATGAGGTACATGAACAGGTCCTCGGGAGACATGCTGGTGTTCTCCACCTGCAGCTCGGGGTGCCCCATCGGCCACAGCCCGTAGGTGTAGGCGGAGGTCCCCTCCGGACCGGGGCGCAGCCACGCCGAGACCCACAGCGGCCACGGCGTGGAGCCGAACTGGCCGGTCGCCACCTGCTGCAGGAACGGCAGACCGAAGGTGGACGCTGCAGTGCCCGAATAGTAACCGGCCAGGCCCGGCAGTCGGCACAGCGCCACGGTCAGCATCCCGTGCACCCGGGCGACGGTCAACTGTGTCTGTCGCGCCGACAGGTCGGCGATCTTCTCCGCGGGCTCCCCGGTGAACTCCGGCGGCACGGCGATCAGGACCTGCGCTGTGTGGGTGGAGACCCGCTCCCGGTCGTCGCCCTGGCAGTACAGCTGGTGGGCGTTCTGCTCGGCCTCCTGGTTCGGCACCGGGGCGTCGATGACGGTCAGAAAGGCGGTGGCGCCGAACTTCTTGATCCGCACCTCCACCACGCCGTCCTTGCCGTCCACGGCCTCAGCGGTCAGGCCGATCTCCTCGGGGACGTCTGTGACCTTGGCGATGACCTCCTCGACGGTCGGGGCCCCGGTGAAGAGCAGGTCACCGAGCATCAGGTGCGGGGTGAAGTCGGCGGCTGGGACAGTGGAATTCTCGTCGGACATGACCGCCACGCTACCTGAGTGCCTCCGCTGTTCATCGACCCCGGTCGGGGCACACGGGAGTAGTCTCAAAGGAGAAACCACCGTCTCACCACAGGAGTCATCTGATGGCTACCGACTTCCCCACCCCCGAACTCACCGAGCGCCCGGAACAGCACCTCGCCGTAGTGCGGGAAACCGTCGCGATGGAGGACATCCCGAAACTCTTCGACCGTGCCTTCCCGTTGATCCTCACCACTCTGGGTGCCGCCGGGATCTCCCCCTCCGGCCCTCCCATGGGTGTCACCCACGGTATGCCGGACGAGAAGATCGACCTCGCCGCCGCCGTCCCCGTGGATGCCCCGATCAGCGCCGACGGGGAGGTCACCCCGGAGACCCTGCCGGCGGGCCGGACGGTCACCCTCATGGTGCGTGGCGGCTACGACCTGATCACTGCCGCCTACGAGCACCTCTTCGACTGGATCACCACCAAGGGGCTGACCCCCACCGGTATCGTCTGGGAGCAGTACCTCACCGAGCCGACGCCGGACGGCGACCCGGACGCCAACGAAACCCTCCTCGGCGCGCACGTGGAGTAGTTGCGGTGTGACCGGGGAGGGACATCGGCGACCTGTGCGACAATCGTCCCCATGCCGAACGATGTCGCCACACCGGGCAACGAGCCTGCCAGACCGCAGAACTTCCAGGTGGACCTCGGTGGGGTCGTCGACCTGCTCAGCCGGCACATCTACTCCGGCCCGCGGGTGTTCCTGCGTGAACTGCTGCAGAATGCGGTGGACGCGATCACCGCCCGCCGGGAGCAAGACGGCGCGACCGGCACTGACACCGGACACATCCGTATCCGTCCGCTCACAGACGGTCCCGACGCCCGGACCACCCTGTCCCTCACCGACGACGGAATTGGCCTCACCTCCGCCGAAGCCACCGAGCTGCTGGCCACGGTGGGTCGGACCTCCAAGCGCGACGAATTCGGCCTGCAACGCTCCGGACGCCTCGGCCAGTTCGGCATCGGATTGCTGAGCTGCTTCATGGTCGCCGACACGATCACCATGGTCTCCCGCTCTGCGATACGGGGTGCGGCTGCCGTGCGGTGGCAGGGGCATGCCGACGGCACCTTCGACCTGCAGGAACTCTCCGCCGCCGAGACCGATGCCCTGCCCGTGGGCACCACGGTGCACCTGTCGCCGCGCCCGGACGAACGTACCCTGCTCACCGAGGACGCCGTGGTACGCATCGCCGGTGAGTACGGCAGCTACCTGCCCGTCGAGATCCGGGTGGAGGGTGTCAAACACACCACGGTGAGCCGGTCACCGGTGTTCTCCCCGGACGCCTCCCGCTACCTTCGCCTGCATGCGGGCTCGACCCGGCTGGGGCGGGCCCCGTTCGATGTCATCGACCTCTCCTCCGACGGTGATGACTCCGCTGGCAGCGCTGACACAGAGGGCGTGGCCTACGTCCTGCCGTCCCCGCAGGCCCCGCACATGACCCGGCGGCACAGCGTGTACGTCAACCGGATGCTGGTCGACCACGGACCCTCACCGGTGGTGCCCGCCTGGGCGTTCTTCGTCGAGTGCGAGATCAACTCCACCCGCCTGTCCCCCACCGCCTCCCGCGAGGCCCTGGTCGAGGACGAAGCTCTCGCCGCAACCCGCGACCACGTCGCCCAGAAGATCCGCTCCTGGCTGCTGGACCTGGGTCGACGCACCCCGCACCGGCTGCGGGAGTTCACCGCAATTCATGACCTGGCCTTGCGCTCACTGTGCCTCTCCGACCCCGAACTGGCCGACACGGTGCTGGGGTTCATCACCCTGGAGACCTCCCGTGGTCGACTGCCGGTCGAGGAGATCGTCCAACTCTGCCGTGACGAAGGGCTGGGGTTGCGGGTGGCGGGCAGTCTCGACGAGTTCCGGCAGATCCGTGCCTTGGGCGACAACAACGGCATCACCGGCATCACGGTCAACGGCGGCTACGTCCACGACGATGAACTGGCCCACCTGATCCCCACCGTCTTCGACGGTGTGACGGTCGGCCCGGCGGACCTGCGGGAGTCCCTGGACGCCATGGATGTACCACCTATGGAGGCCTCCGACACTGCCTCGGCACTGGCCGCCCGGGTCACCGCTGCCCTGGACGAGGTCTCCGTGTCCGGCATGGTTCGGGTGTTCACCCCCACCGATTCCCCGGCGGTGGTGGTGATGGACGCCGCGGCCGGTGCCGCCCGCGACCGCGATGAGGCCCGTGGTTCCACCACCGACCAGTGGGCCGGGATCCTGGACACCCTCGACGCACTCGACGCACTCGACGCCGCTGACTCCACAGATTCCCCGGACCAGACCCCCGCAGCGACCCGCGCGACCGGGGCAGGTACCTCTGGTCCGCTGTCGATGCTGGTGCTGAACTGGTCGAATCCCCTTGTGCGCCAACTGGCCAACGCCCACGACGATGCCGTGGTCGCCCGCACCGTCCGACTGCTGTACGTGCAGGCGTTGCTGGCAGGACGCCGCCCATTGGGAGCCCGGGAACGGGCGATGCTCACCGGGTCGCTGTCGGACCTGGTGGCACTGTCGATCGGGCCGGACGTCGACAGCGACTGGTGACCGACTGGTGTCCGACTGGTGTCCACCACTGCTGCTACACTTCACCCCATGAACACACCAGAGGGTTCCGCCCCCACCGCCATGGAACTGCTAGACCAGGCCAACGGTCTGCCCTTCGGCGAGGAGGAGCGAGACCTCCTGCACCGCGCCCTCTCCAGCGCGCAAGAGACCGGAGACAGGGACGCGGAGTACCGCGTACGGCTGTCGCTGGTCGCCAGCTACCGGGCCGCGGAGGACAACCCGGCCCTGCTCACCCACTTCTCCGCCGCAGCTGGTCTACACGACTCCGATCCACAGCGCTTCCCGGGCAGCAGCGACGGGAGCTACCCGCACCTGTTCTGGTACTACAAGCACGCCATCAACGTCGTCACCATGTCCTGCCTGTTCAGCCGGGCCCAGGCAGATGCCCTGCTGGACCAGATGGCCACCCACTACGCCCGCGCCGGGGTGCCGGAGAACGCAGTCGACATCGAACGCCGCGAGGACCAGCTGGTCAACGGAACACTCGCCGAGGCTGAAGCTACCCAGGACCGGATCCTCGCCGCCGGTGGTGAAGACCCCTTCGACGACTGCCCGACCTGCCGCATCGCCGGTCAACTGGCACTGGACCTACGGGCAGGACGGACCGAGGAGGCGCAGGCCCGGGTCCAGGAGATCCTGCAGGCCGGGGACATCGGCTGTGTCATGGAGCCGGAGAGTTCCCTGGCCGCGGTGATGATGACCGCGCTGCGCCACGGTGATGCCGACTTCGCCGGCTTCGCCCAGCGCACCAGCATCGCAGCCAACCCCCGGTTCCAGTCCCTACGCAACGTTGGACGCCACCTGGAGTTCCTCGGGGTGACCGGCAACTACTCCCGCGGATTGGCGCTGCTGCAGCGCTACCAGCGTGACCTACTGGTGGATCGGCTCGACACCCTGGGCCACTTCGGCGTGCTGTCCGGGGCCTGGGTGTTGCTCGCCGCCACCGCGCGGGCCGGGTTCGGGGAGGTCAAGGTGCCGGGGTCCGGGTCCGCCGACCTGGCGGCGGTCTACGGTGAACCGTCCGGAGACGGCTCCGACCACACTGTGTCAGTGCTGGCCGAGCAGTGCCGTACCGCGGCCACGGAGCTCGCCGCCCGCTACGACGTCCGCAACGGCAACGACAACTTCGCCCGGCTCATCGCCGAGGCCGAGGAGTTGAGCCAGCTCGACATCCCGCTCGACCTGGGCTCCAGTGACCTGCTGCTGCGAGCCGAGTTGGCGGATCCCCCCGCGAACCCGGCTGGCTTGGCCAGTGCAGTCTCGGGCACAGACACGACCGACCCCGATGACCGACTGAGCGTCCTGGAGACGGCGGTGCGGGCACAAGCCAGCCGCGACGTTGCCGCGCTGCTGGCCAGCGACGACCCCTACATCCGGGTCGAGGACCTACCGGAATGGCACCGCCCCAGCTACCACTCCCGCCTGGTCTCCCACTACCACCACACCGGGGACACAGCGTCCCGCGACCACCACTACGAGACTCTGGTCAACGAACTCTTCCGGCAGGGACGGGGTCAGGCGGAGTTCTTCGCCGGCATCACGCCGGCCGATTTCCTCGACGTCCCCGCCGACGACGTACCCGCCTGGTTGGGTTACGCCGCCGAGCTCCGTGGGTCCGACCCGCTGGCGTACCTGTCGATTTCCCTGCGGGCGGTGGCGACGCTCGCTGCCGCGGCGACCGAACCGGACCCCGACGGTGACGAGATGCGGCTGGAGGCGGCCCAGGAGGATACCCGGAACAAGCTCGGTACCCTGGTCGCCTTCGCGGGTGAACATCGACGCGACGTTGACCCGACGGGCACCGCCGGGGTGGCCTTCGCCGAGTACTACGCCTCGGCAGCCATCAACCTGCTGGTCCTCGATGTCATCTCCGGGCATGCCGACCCCGAGGAGGCGCAGTCGCGCTATGAGTCGCTGCGCGCCGACTTCGCCGACTTCTCCCCCGCCCACGCCACCGGCCTGGACCTCTACTACGGGATGGCGGCCACCGGGACCGGCATCGCCGAGGGCGTGTACGCCCTGGACCGCCACCTCGCGACCCTGATCGACCTGCGGCTGCGGGAAGCCACCGGCACCACCGCGCTGGACACCGCCAGGGTGCTGGCCCACGGAGGTCGTTTCGAGGAGGCCGCGGAACGTGCCCGCCTTGCGGTTCGTCAGCTCGACTCCGCGGAGCTGCCCTCCCGGGACGCCTCCCTGTTCCTCGGCGAGATGCTGGTGTACCAGCAGCGCAGCGCCGAGGCCGTGGACATTCTCGAACCCCTGCTGCTGCCGAAACTGGAGCAGTACCACCACGCCACCACGGAGAACGAAGGCGGGCCGGTCCCGGAGTTCTCCGAGTACGAGATCCGCTGCATCCATGGGCTGGGACTCTCACTGCGCCAGACCGCACCGACCCCGCTACTGCCGCTGTGGACCTTGCGGCAGTCCCGGGATCTCGCCCTGTCCAACGGGGAAGACCAACTGGCGGTGATGTCGGTCATCGCCCTCACCGACATCCTTCACGGGCTCGACAGATGGGAGGAGGCCATCGAGGAGATGACCACCACCCTGCCGGCCGCCGCCCGACTCAACGACGGTGGGCAGGCGGAGATGCGGCTGCGCGACCGGATCGCGGTGTCCCAGGCCGATGCCGGGGACCCCGCCGCGCTCGACACTCTGGCCCAGAACATGGAACTGGCCTCCGACACCGGACAGCGGCTCTACGTCCAGGAGTCGATCAACCGGGTGCTGTCCACCTTCGGCAGACTCGACGAATGCCTCGAAGGGTGCCGCGAAGCATCCCGGATGGTCCTCTCCCTCGACGACCCGTCCTCTGCCGCAGCGCAGCTCGCCCAGGGTGCCAACTACGCCATGTCCGCCGAGCAGCCGGACTCCACGGACCGGGCCATCGAGATCCTCACCGAGGCGCAGGACGTCCCGGGCATCCCCGGTGAGCAGGCCGCCCACTACTGCCGGGTGATCGCCGATCTCTACGAGGATGCCGGGAAGTCCCGAAAGGCGAGGAAGTGGCGATCCCGGGCGGACTCGCTCGACCGTGGCTAGTTCGGCTGAACTCCTTGTCGCGTCACAGCGGCCCGAGATACCGTCCCGCCTCCGCGCCGAGTACGCCGTAGTATCCGGCGGCGTCCGGGTCGGAGGAGATCGAGACCTGGGCTGTCATCCGGTCGCCGAACTCCTGACTGGCCCGGTGGAACTGCATGTCGATGTCGACCATGTCGCGCTCGTGCGGGTCGAGGCTTCCGCGGTTCCGGGCGTCCTCCACCACCCTGGCCAGTACACCTGGATCGAAGTCCAGTAGTCGCGGACCATCCGGCTGCCAGGTGACGTCCCGCGAGCTGATCTTCACGAAACCACCGGGGTGCCAAGCCATGCTGTGATGTCGACCGTCACCTTCCACGACCATGGTGGTTGTGCCACCCCGGGAGTCAACGGCCGAATCGTACCTCTCCAGATACAGTGTCGCAGGATCAATGCCTGCAGCCTCCAGCGCAGGGAGGGCTCGGCGGAAGTTCGCCTCAATGTCCGCCACACCATGAATCCCTGCGGGGAAGACACCGGCCCCGTCGGTCGCGACATCCATGTCGCTCATGTTGGAATCCGGGTCCGCGCGGAGTTCCACCGTGATCTCCGGTAGGCGCTCCCGGGCCCCGACAATCCGCTTCTCCCCCGCACCGTCGAACACCACACCCTCGTCAGCCTTCCTGATCTCCACACCCAACAACGTCAGGCGTTCATCGATCGCCCGGCCCTGGGCGAGTGCCTTCTCCGCCACGGTGGTGAGGTTCGCCGACACATCGGCGGCGTCGAAGGCCTCCCGGGTGGACTGGGACGTATCCACGGTATTGGCCTCACCCCAGTCGCTGTGCCCGGTGCTTGACTGGTAGATCGTCCCGTCCTCCCCGATGAACCGGATGGACGCCTTGCGGTACACGAAATCACTGACACTGAAATGCAGGATGCGGCTGGCACCGTCCTCCGTCGTCCTGTCGGCGAAGGCCACGGCAGTCTCCCAGTACTCGATCAGCGACAACCTCTCACCCAGGTCGTCGTCATCCCCGTCTGCCGAGTACGTGGAATTGTTGGCCTCGGAAGCCATCGACACAATTCCAGGCACACCCGCCGACAAGCCGCCGACCGCCACACCGATCACCGCGCCGGTGGCCACCGCCCGGCGGTGCGCCGATCCGAGCTCCGGATGGCGACGCACCAGAGAAGGAAACATCCACACCGCCCCGGCCGCGCCCAGGCCCGCGAGAGAATAGCCGGCGATCCGCACCGGGCCGTCGGGCAGCATCGGGGACGCCATCAGCAGCACGATGATCGCAGCCGTCCAGCCCATGATGATCAGCCAGGTGCGCTCCGGTGTCCTCTCCTCATTCACACCCCAATAGTAAGCCAAGCGCACATCCCCTGGGGGGTACGGTAAATTCAGACCTATGGCGCACACCACCCCCGGTCGCACGACCACACTGCTTGCCGAGGCCGCGGCAGTCATCGGCGTCGTCGGGCTGTTCTTCCTCGCCCCGGTCTCCACTTCACTGGCCGTCATGGGCGGTGGGGTCTTCGGTGCCGGACTGCTGGTCTTCCTCGTCATGCGTCACACCGAGAAAACCCCGGAGGTGGCCCCCACCCCGGCCACCCGCCAGGTCTCCAGCACGTCACGGCCCACACCACGTGCCTCGGCCCGGCCGAGCACAGCGACGAGCACCAGGTCCGCCGGGGCGACCAGCGACTCCGCGGCGGCCAGTGCGTCCGACCTCGTCACCCGGTGGGACACCGCCACGACCGGGCACGACGATGTCCTGGAACGCTACGCCGCCTGGGAACTCGACCCCGAGATGCTGCTGCGCTTCCCCGCCCTCTGGGACCTGTCACTGCAGGTCAACCAGGACTTCCACAATGCCATGGAACGAGCCACCCAGCTACGCACCACCACGGTGCCCGGCGGCCCGAGCACACCCCACACGAAGGCCATCGACGACTACGACACGGCCGTCAACACCCTGACCCGGACCTGGAAGATCGCCGAGCAGAACGCCCGACGCACCGGGCTGGACAACCTCTCCGACCAACTGCGTGGCGATGCAGACCGGGCGCTGAAGCTGATCCGACACGCCGACCAGGCCGCCACCAGGCAGGAGGAGGCGTCCTACCTCGATCAGGCCACCACACTGCTGCACCGGTTGTCCGACCGGGGGATCATCCCGCCACACACCAGGGTCGAGGTCGCCATCGAGGAACGCAGTGTCCGCGCCCTGGAATCGGGGCAGTGATGACAGGGGTTTGACCAGTGTGACCCGACTGTATGTGCAAGCATCCCGCTTTCTGGAGGGACACACCGTAGGGTGTTACGGGTAACCCGACACCAACCCTGCCCACGGGATACACACAGGAAAGCCTGTGACGGTCCCGAGGCAGAGAACGGAAAGGCCCCGTGCCGCATACGCCGGAGAACGACCCTGATGGTCATCAAGACGGTTTCCTGAACGCCGCCTCCAACCGTGATGTCGGGGTCTACCCCGACGACATGCACCCCGGTCTGGTGCCCGGTATCAGCGTCGATGAGCAACGCAACCGCTTCGGTCTGGACAAGATCGTGTTCAGCATCACCGCGGTGCTGATCGTCTCGTTCATCACCTGGGGCGTCACCAACCCCGATTCCGTCTCCGACGTCTCCTCGACCATGTTCTCCTGGGCGATGGAGAACACCGGATGGCTGCTGAACTTCGTGATGACCGTCGCCCTGATCGTGATGATCTACCTGGCGTTCTCCCGCTTCGGGCAGATCAAGCTCGGCAAGGACGACGAGGAGCCCGAGTTCTCCCGGTTCTCCTGGGTGGCGATGATGTTCGGTGCCGGCATCGGCGTGGGCATCTTCTTCTTCGGCCCCTCCGAACCGCTCTGGTACTACATGTCCCCGCCGCCGCACACCGTGGAGGCCGACACTCCCGAGGCCGTCCACCAGGCGATGGCCCAGTCGCACTTCCACTGGGGCCTGTCCCCCTGGGCGCTCTACGCCCTGGTCGGCGGCGCACTGGCCTACAGCACCTACCGGCGTGGCCGGGTGTCCCTGCTGTCCTCGGTGTTCCGCACCCTGTTCGGTGAGAGCCAGACCAATGGCTTCGCCGGACGCCTCGTCGACATCATGGCGATCATCGCCACCCTCTTCGGCACCGCGGCGACGCTGGGCCTGTCCGCCATCCAGATCGGTACCGGTGTCGAGATCGTCTCCGGCATCGGCACTCTCGGCAACAACGCCCTGATCGTGGTCATCGCCGTGCTGACCCTGGCGTTCATCATCAGTGCCGTCGCCGGTGTCGCCCGCGGTATCCGGTACCTGTCGAACCTCAACATCACCCTCACCCTGGGGATCGTCCTTTTCGTCTTTCTCGCCGGACCGACCCTGTTCCTGCTCAACCTCATCCCCTCCGGTATCGCGTCCTACGCCTCCGGGCTGATCGACATGATGGGCAAGTCGCTGTCCTGGGGCCAGGACACCGTGGACTTCCAGGCCTCGTGGACCGCGTTCTACTGGGCCTGGTGGATCGCCTGGACCCCGTTCGTGGGTATGTTCATCGCCCGCATCTCCCGCGGCCGAACCCTCCGCGAGTTCGCGACCGTCACCACGCTGGTCCCCACCGCTATCCTCATCCTGGCCTTCACCATCTTCGGCGGTACCTCGATCAGTCAGCACCAGGACAGTGCCGAGGGCATGGACGGCGACGGCTCCTCCGAGCAGATCCTGTTCTCCATGTTCGACAACCTGCCGGGTGGGGCAATCACCCCGTTCATCATCATCTTCGTGCTGGCCGTCTTCTTCGTCACTTCCGCGGACTCCGCCTCCCTGGTGATGGGCACCCTGTCGGAGAAGGGCAACCCGTCCCCCCACAAGCTGGTCGTGGTGTTCTGGGGCCTGTGCATGACGGGTATCGCCGTGGTCATGCTGCTCACCGGTGGCGAGGACGCCTTGACCGGGCTGCAGAACCTCACCATCCTCATCGCCATCCCGTTCTCGGTGGTGCTGCTGGTTCTGATCGTGGCGTTCCTGCGGGATCTGGCGACCGACCCGGCGGCGATTCGTCGGACCTACGCCCGCACCGCAATCCAGAACGCCGTGGTCAAGGGCCTGGAGGAGCACGGGGACGACTTCGAGCTGTCCATCGCCCGCTCTGCCGAGGGTGAGGGAGCCGGTGCCGACTTCGACTCCACCGCAGACAAGGTCACCGAGTGGTACCAGCGCACCGACGAGGACGGCAACGACGTCGGCTACGACTACGATTCCGGTGAATGGGCCGACGGCTGGACCCCCAAGGAAGGTCGCGCCGACCACGTCGGTTACGAAGATGCCGACGGTGACCCCGAGACCCCGGAGCGCAACAAGGATTAACTGGTTGACGGACCAGGAGCGGATGTCCGCTACTGCAGTTTCACTGTCAACAGTGAGAGCAACAGGTCGTGCAACGGGGTCTCCACACCAGCACGGTCGCCTGCCCTGACCACCGCGCCGAGCTGGGAGTCAAGCTCACCGGGATTGCCGTCGGCGATGTCACGCTGCATCGAGCTGGTCGCCTCCGCCGACTGTTCGTCGGTGAAACGCATATTGTTCTCCACCGTGTCCTCCGGCAGGTCCACCCCACTGGCCCGCGCCGTCCGGTGGACCTCCTGCATCAGTGCGATCAGGTCGCCGCGCATCATGGTCCGCAGTACGCCCAGTGGTTGATCGGCGACAGCACCCAGCGCCCCGAAACACGTGACGAACATTGCCTTGGTCCAGATGTCGGTCCAGACGTCCCCCTCGACGATCGCGTCGATGTCCGCATCCTCCAGTGCCTGGGCGAACCGGCCGAGGGTGGCATCCGGCGCTCCGTCCTGCTGCCCATCCCATGTCCCGACGGTGTAACTGCGCACCCCACCCTCGAAGCGCACCTCCGCCGGGCTGGTGTGGATGTAGAAACCACGCACCACGCCGGGCCATGTGCGCTGCTCACCGACGATGTCGGCGACCAACTGGTGGGCCTCCACAGAGTTCTGCGTCGTGGCGATCACCGGCTCACCCGGGATAGCTCCGATCAGGGCCTCGATCTGCGCGCGCCGTTCCTCCAGTGTCTCCCCTGTGGCTTTCACCGCCAACAGGACAACGTCCTGGCCCGCCAACTCCTCAGGAGCACCGACCTCGGTGACCGGCACCGGGGCCTCGTCGAGCACCCCACCGGTGACTGTGAGACCGGTCGCGCGGATCTGCTCCAGCGCCGCACCGCGGGCCAGAACGGTGACCTCGTGGCCGGCACGTGCCAGCGATGCGCCGAAGAAAGTGCCGACTGCGCCAGCGCCGATGATTCCGATTCTCATACCGACCATCCTAGATCCGACGTAACCCGGTACGATGAACTGCCATGAACTCCACTGGAACCGAACGTGAGATCCTCACCTACGACCTCTTCGGCCACGCGATCAAGGATCTGGCCCAGACGATCGTCGACGACTACAAGCCTGACCTGATCCTCTCCATCGCACGCGGCGGACTGCTCATCGGCGGAGCGCTCGGCTACGCGATGGGTGTGAAGAACGTCTCCGTGATCAACGTGGAGTTCTACACCGGCATTGGCGAGACCCTCGAAGCACCGGTGATGCTGCCCCCGACCCCGGAGGCCGTCGATCTGTCCGGCATGAAGGTCCTCATCGCCGATGACGTCGCCGACTCCGGCAAGACCCTGGAGCTGGTGCAGGAATACTGTGCCGCGACCGTGGCCGAGTCCCGCACCGCGGTGATCTACCACAAGCCCCGCTCCATCATCACCCCGGACTACGTGTGGAAGAAGACCGACCAGTGGATCGACTTCCCCTGGTCAGACTTCCCGGTGATCACCCCGTCCGGCACCGCCACCGGCGGCGACGCCAGCTGATTCGCACAGCTGATCATCCCTGGGGCGTACCTAGCCGCGACTGTCGCGTGCCGCCTCCAGCTCAGCAGCGAGCCCGACCAGGGTCTCCTCGGAGTTGTCCGGTCCCACCAGCTGCACCGACAGCGGCAGGCCGTCCTGACCGGTGCCGACGGAGACGGCGGCGGCCGGGAACCCGGTGACGTTCCACATCGCCGTGTAGGCTACCGGCCCTGATGCCGCCAACAGCGAACGCACCGCCCCACGTCCGGTGATGGCGTCCGCCTTGCCGGGACGCCCCGGCACCGTAGGGGTCAGCAGGACGTCCACCTGCTCGAAGGTCCTGCCCATCGCACGGGCGATTGACTTCCCCCTGCGCTCTGCCACGCGTCGTACCGGCTCGCGTGCCCAGGCACCCATCAACGCGACCGTGCGTGTCCGGCGCTCCAGCTTCTCCGGGTGCTCCACCCCGCGCTTCTCGGTACGGATCCCGGCGAAGAACTGGGGGATGAACGCGAGCGTCGGATCCGGGTACGACGAGGACGGGTCGACCTTCACCACAGTGTGCCCGAGGGCTCTGAGTTGATCTGCAGCGTGCTCGACTGCCTCCTCGTGCTCCGGGTGCAACGGGGCCGTCTTCGCAGGTGCCTTCAGCACCACCCCGACGCGCAGTCGTGGACGGTCGGACGCTCCGGCAACCGCGTCCGCCAGCGACCCGATGGGGTCCGCGGTGTAGGCGTCGGTGTCGCTGTTTCCTGCGATGACGTCGTAGACCAGGGCGGAATCCCGCACACTCCTGGTCAGCGGGCCGGAGGTTCCCAGCGCATGCCACAGATGCGGGTACGGGGCCGCGGAAACCCGACCTCGTTGGGGCTTCAGGCCGAACAACCCGCAGTGTGCCGCCGGGATGCGAATGGATCCGCCGCCGTCACCGCCGATGGCCAGCGGGACGAGACCAGCGGCGACCGCGGCCGCCGATCCGCCGCTGGAACCGCCGGGGGTGCGGGTCTGGTCGTGGGGATTGCGGGTGACCCCGTAGCCGGTCGTGTCGGTGAACGGCCACGCCCCGAACTCGGGCATGCGGGTGGTTCCGATGATCACTGCACCGGCGTCGCGCAGCCGGGAGACAACCTGGCTGTCCTGTGCTGCCGGGATCGTGTTCGCCCTGGTTCCGAAGGTGGTGACGACACCGGCGACATCCATCTCCTCCTTGATGGCGACCGGGACACCGTGCAGCGGGCCCCGGTCCTGCGGTGCCAGCTGGTCGAGCTGATGTGCGGTGACAAGGGCCTCCTCGGCGAGGACGGTCGCGAAGGCATTGAGTTGCCGGTCGTACCGGGAGATCCGGTACAGCGCGGCGCGGATCCCCTGGACCGCTCCCCCGCCTGTACGGTTCCCGTCTGCGTCGGAGCTGTCAGGGCCGCCGCTGTCGGTGCATTCAACCACCCGCTCCCGCCACTCGTAGGCATCGAGGGTGTGCCAGGGTGCGTTGGACTCGTTGGGGTTGATCTGGTGGCGTTGTCCCATGCCCCGATCCTAGTTCGCCCGACGGCGGCGCGGGTGGAAGGTGACCGCCCGTCAGAGCTTGGCCAGCGCCTCGCCGACGCGCTTACCGCTGTGGATGCAGCCGCCGAGGAAGGTCCCCTCCAGCGCATTCTGGCCGTGCATGCCGCCGCCACCGAACCCGGCGACTTCACCGGCGGCGTACAGACCGGGCAGCACCGAACCGTCGGAATGCAGGCAGCGGCCCGACAGGTCGGTCTCGATACCGCCGAGGGTCTTGCGGGTCAGGATCCGCAGCCGTACGGCGATCAGCGGGCCGTGCTTCGGGTCCAGGATCTTGTGTGGTCCCGCCGTCCGGACGATCTTGTCGCCGAGGAAGTTGCGGGCCGTCCCGATGTAGTTGACCTGGGCGTCCTTGGAGAACTTGTTGTCGAGCTGGCTGTCACGGTCCTCGACCTGGGCTCGCAGATGCCCGGCATCGATCAGCGGCGCGCCGGACCCATCGCCCGAGTTTCCTGAGGCCCCGGTCAACTCGTTCATCTTCTCCACCAGGGTGTCCAGGTCATCGGCGATGACCCAGTCCTCACCGTGGTCCATGAAGTTCTGCACCGCCACATGGGTGCCGGGGCCGACCTTGCCGGCGAGCTTCTTGAAGGACTTGTCGGTCAGGTCCGGGTTCTGCTCGGAGCCGGAGAAGATGTACTCCTTGTCGGCGATGGTCTGGTCCAGCACGAACCAGCTGTAGCCGTGACCGGTGCGTCCGATGTGGGACAGGGAGCCGAGGTTGTCGGCACCGGGGAAGAGGTTGGTCGGCAGCCGGTCGCCGGCGGCGTCGAACCACATGGAGCTCGGGCCGGGGATGATGCGGATACCGTGGTTGGGCCACACCGGATCCCAGTTGAACATGCCCTCGGTGTAGTGCCACATCCGGTCGGTGTTCACGGTGGAGGCACCGGCGGACTCCGAGATGCCGATCATGCGGCCGTCCACGTGAGCGGGCACGCCGGTGACCATGTCCTCGGGGCACCCACCCCACCGCTCGGTGGGCCAGGAGCGTCGTACGAGGTCAAGGTTTCCGCCGATGCCACCACTGGTCACCGCCACCGCGTCTGCACGGTACTCGAAGGTGTCGACGACCTCGCGCGGCGAGGCGACACCGCGCCCCAGCTCATCGCAGGCAGAGAGGACACTGCCGCGCACACCGACGACTCTGTCTTTACCGTCCTCCCCGGGCTCGACGATGAGTTCGTCGACCTGGTGGCGGAAGGCGAAAGTCACCCGTCCTTCCTTCTCGGCCTGCAGCAGCGGCTCGCGGAAGACCCTGACGACCTCGGGGCCGGTGCCCCAGCTCAGGTGGAACCGTGGCACGGAGTTGCCGTGGCCGGAGGCGTCGCCGCTGCCGCGCTCAGCCCACCCGATCGTCGGCAGCACGTTCAGCCCGAGGGCCTTCATGTAGTCGCGCTTCTCGGTGGCGGCGAAGCGGACGTACTCACGTCCCCACTGCGCCGGCCAGTAGTCATTGCCCCCGGGAGTGGTGTCCTCGAACTGGGCGGAGTTGGACCAGTCTCGCCAGGCGAGCTCCTCGGAGTCCTTGACCCCCATCAGCTTCTGTTCAGGGCTGTCGACGTAGAACAGGCCCCCGAGGGACCAGAATGCCTGGCCACCGAGGTTGGACCGGTTCTCCTGGTCAAGGACCAGGACTTTCTTCCCTGCCTTCTGTGCCTCGTAGGCGGCGACGAGTCCGGACAGTCCGGCGCCGACGATGATTGCTGTGTGGTGTGCGTTGTCTCCCATGAGAAAGCAGTCTAACGACCTCGTCGGCCCGGCGGCTCAGAACTGACGCAGCACGTACTGCTGGCAGTCGATGGCCCCCACGGTCGCCAGGGCCTGGTGCAGTGCGAGTTGGTAGTCCCAGAGCCGCCGGTAGACGTGGTCGTATCCGGCGGCAGCAGCAGCCCGCTCCCGGGCTCCGAACGCCGAACGCCACAGCCCCAGGGTCAGCGCATAGTGCGAGCCCATCCGGTTGCGGGCGGTCAGCTGCAGTCCCGCCCGGTTCGCCTGGGCGGTCACATGCGACACCGTAGGGTAGTTCAGGGCCGGCCAGATGTAGGCCCGCACGACGTCCAGGCTCTCGGCGACGATTTCCGGGGCGACCGGGTCCACCGGGTCGGACGCACCGGCCGCGGCACCGCCGGACGTATTGTCCTGCTCACCGGGGGTCGAGGTGATCGTCTGGATCATCGCGACACCGTCACCGGCGAGCATGCGTTCCACCGCCCGCAGGAAGTGGAAGGTACCGTCGTCGCCGAGCACCTCCATGCGCTCGACACTGAACACGGCATCATAGGTGCCCGACCACTGTCGCGGCGACGGCACCGGCCCCCGGATGGTCTGCACCCGCACCGCACCGCCGACACCGGCGTCATGGGCACGCTCACGCACCGTCGCAGCATGCTCGACATCCGAGGTCAACACGTCGACATGCGCGCCCCGCCGGGCCGCCAACACCGGCAGAGCCCCGCCGGACGAGGGCATCTCCAGCACCCGGGACCCTGGCCCGACCTGCGCCTCGTCCAGCATCGCGTTGATCCGGTAGAGCTGCGCGGAGTCGATGTCGCTGCGCTCGACCTGGCCCGGATCGTCCGGCGCGTCGAAATGCCGGACGACGACCGGGGCGTTCTCACCACCCTGGGTGGGGTTCTGCACCTCCGAGGACCGGGTACCGGAGGCGAACAACGCCGAACCGGTCGCGCGGGTCTCGCCGGTGTAGATGTCGACCAGGGCGTCCGGAAGCTCACCGGAGCGGACCTGACCACTGACCCGCCGCCGACGCTTCGACAGCGCCCGCCCCAGTCCGCCTTCCAGCGGTTGCGACAGCAGCACCCCGAGCACCTCGGGCAGGGGGTCGGCGGTCCACTCGCCTGCCATGTACCCCTCGGCCAACCCCAACCAGCCGCCATCCACGATCCGGTCCAGGACCTGTCCGTCCTCCACCACGAAGCGCGGTGTGGCCCCCGGGGTCAAGGACACCCCGTGGTCCAGGGTCAATTTCTCAAGTCGTTCCTGCAGGTGGGTGGCGCGGCGACCGAGGAAGGGCGCATCGGGCGTGCGGCTGATCCCCGGCCACCGCTCGGGGTCCACGTAACCGTTTGCTGACACCGGCCACTCCTTAACACTGTCGCTACCGTCACTACCGTCGCTAGTATCGTCACTGACACTTACTATCGCTGACGAACCTACGGTGCATCAGGGTGCCCGATCCGTACTCCAACGTGTCCGATCGGCCCCTGTCACAGGCCCCCGATCCCCCCATTCCCAGGAGGAACCGGAAACACCATGTCCGATACACCACCCAGCCACTGCCCACGTGATGAGTAATGCGACGACAACCATTACTATGGATTCCAGGTCCGACGTGACCGGAAGGTCCGTCGGCAGACGACACTACACCGGACGACACCGGATCAGCCCGGACAACACGGGCGAAGAACGCAGAATGAGCACACCAGCCGCACCGTACACGGAACACGGCGGGCGCTGCAGAACCAGGAGATAGCGCACTATGACCCCCACCCCGACTCGCCCCTCGGGCCGCCACCACGTCGTCATCATCGGCGGCGGATTCGGCGGATTGTTTGCCGCCCAGAAGTTCGCCGGCGCCGACGTGGACGTCACCCTGATCGACCGCACCAACCACCACCTGTTCCAGCCGCTGCTGTACCAGGTGGCCACCGGTGTGCTGTCCTCCGGTGAGATCGCCCCGACCATCCGGCAGATCCTGCGCAAGCAGCGCAACGCCCGGGTTATCAAGGCCGAGGTGCGCGATGTCAACGTCGCCGAGAAGACCGTCACCGGTGACCTCGGCGGCAAGGATGTCGTCCTGTCCTACGACTCGCTCATCGTCGCCGCCGGCGCCGGCCAGTCCTATTTCGGCAACGACCACTTCGCCGAGTTCGCCCCCGGCATGAAGAGCATCGACGATGCCCTGGAGCTGCGCGCGCGCATCACCGGCGCCTTCGAGCGTGCCGAGATCACCGAGGACCCGGAGGAGAAGAAGCGACTGCTGACCTTCGTCGTCGTCGGCGCCGGCCCGACCGGTGTGGAGCTGGCCGGCCAGCTCGCCGAGATGGCCCACCGCACCCTGCGCAACGAGTTCCGCCGCACCGACACCGAGCAGACCCGCATCCTGCTGGTCGACGGTGGCCCCCAGGTCCTGCCGCCCTTCGGCAAGAAGCTCGGCCGCAAGGCCCACAAGACGCTGAACAAGCTCGGCGTTGAAGTCGTCACCGACTCGCTGGTCACCAACGTCGACAAGAACGGCGTGACCTGGAAGAACATGAAGACCGAGGAAGAGACCAGCGTCGCCGCATACTGCAAGATCTGGTCCGCCGGTGTGGCCGCCAGCCCGCTGGGCAAGCACATCGCCGACCAGATCGACGGTGTCGAGGCCGACCGCGCCGGTCGCGTCCCGGTGAACAGCGATCTCTCCGTGGGCGACCACAAGGAGATCTTCATCATCGGTGACATGATGAGCTACGACAAGCTGCCCGGCCTGGCCCAGGTGGCCATCCAGGGTGGCGTGCACGCCGCCTCGATCATCATCAACGAGGTCGAGAGCGGTGCCGGCGAGCGCCCGGCCTTCGAGTACTTCGACAAGGGCACCATGGCCATCGTCTCGCGTTTCAACGCGGTGGTGAAGCTGGGCAAGACCGAGATCTCGGGCTTCCCGGGTTGGCTGATGTGGCTGGCGGTCCACCTGATGTTCATGGTGGGCTTCCGCAACCGTTTCGTCGCCGCCTACAGCTGGGGCATGAACACCGTGTCGCCGAACCGCTGGCACCTGGTGGCCACCCGCCAGCAGCTGCACGCCCGCAACGCCTTCTCCAAGCTGCGCGCTCTCGAGGATGAGGCCGACGTCCGCTCCATCGAGGTCCGCGACAACCTGAAGTTCGGCGAGGGCCGCGACGTCAAGACTGTCTCCGACTAGTCTGTTCCTGCCTCCAGCCAGCACCTGCAGTACCCAACGACACGGGGTGCGCTGCACCGGTCCCACCGGTCACGCGCTGAGATCACACCCGCCGAACCTGCTCTAGTTCACACTAGCGAAGGGATTGTCCATGGCATCCACACTTGCCCACGCTTTCACCGCCGCCCAGGCGGAGTTCTCCCGGGCCGCCCCCTTGGTCCAGTGCCTGACCAACATCGTGGTCCCCCAGATCACGGCCAATGCCCTCCTTGCCGCCGGGGCGTCCCCGGCAATGGTGGACACCCCCGAGGAAGCGGCAGACTTCGCCGCCATCGCCTCCGGGGTCCTGGTCAACACCGGCAGCCCCACCGCCGCCCAGTACACCGCCATGCGCGAAGCCGTGCGCGGTGCCACCGCCAACGACACCCCGTGGGTGCTTGACCCGGTGGCCTGCGGTGGACCTGCCGCCCGCACCGGTTTCGCCCGTGACATCGTCGCCCACCGCCCTGCCGCTGTCCGGGGCAATGCCTCCGAGATCATCGCCTTGTCGGGGGTTTCCGGCGGTGGCCGTGGTGTCGACTCCACCGACGAGGTCGCCGCCGCTCTCGACGCCGCCCGTGACCTCGCCGCCCGCACCGGTGCGGTGGTGGCGGTTTCCGGCCCCCGGGACCTCATTGTCTCCGACGACCGTGTGACGTGGCTGCACTCCGGTGACCCGATGATGCAGCGAGTCATCGGCACCGGGTGTTCCCTGGGCGCACTGTGCGCGGCCTACCTGTCGACCTCGCTGGACCCGCACGATGCCGTTCTTGCCGCCCACGCCCACGTTGGTGCGGCAGGCAGCATCGCCGCTGGAGAATCCACCGGTCCCGGCAGCTTCGCCGTTGCCTGGCTCGACGCCCTTTTCGCACTCTCCGCCCACTCCGCCCCCTCCACCCCTGAACCGGGTGGGTCCCACGACCGCCTGGACCATCTCGTCAGCGTCGAGGAGACCGGGGCATGACCCCGGCATCAGCTGATACCCGACGACCGTCACCTGCCCCGGACTGGTCGCTGTACCTGGTCACCGACCCCGATCTCGGCGGCGGACGCGACGCGGTGCGCCCACTGGTGAGCGCCGCTGTCTCCGGTGGAGTCAGCGTGGTGCAACTGCGCGACAAACACCTGGACCCCGCCGGATTCACCGCCCGGGCGGCAGAACTTGCCGCGGCCCTGCGTCCCACCGGGGTTCCGCTGTTCCTCAACGACCGGGTCGACATCGCCGCCGAACTTGGCCTGCACCTGCACATCGGGCAGGACGACATGGACTACGTCGGGGCTCGCGCAACCCTGCCGGATACCTCGATGATCGGCCTGTCGGTCGACCGGCACGAGCAGATCGACGAGCTCCAACGCCTGGTCGGGCTCGGGGTCCGTCCGCCGGACGTCCTCGGTCTCGGCCCGGTGCACCTCACCGACACCAAGACCAATACCGGCCGCGCCCTGGGGGTGACGGGCCCCGGCAGTGTGTCCGAGCTCGCCGCCCACGCGCTGACTCTCGGTATCCCCTCGGTGGCCATCGGAGGGGTCGGCACCGGAAACGCGACCGCTTTGGCGCATACCCCCGTCGCCGGACTGTGCGTGGTCTCGGCGATCATGGCCGCCGGATCCACCAGCGCCGCCACCACGGCAGCACGACAGCTGCTCTCCCTGTTCACCACATCGAAGGAAGCCTCATGACCAACCCCGCCCCTGCCCTGCCCCGCGTCCTCAGCATCGCCGGTACCGATCCCACCGGTGGTGCCGGGATCCAGGCCGACATCAAGTCGATCGGAGCCGCCGGAGGGTTCGCCATGAGCGTGGTGACCGCCCTGGTCGCCCAGAACACCCACGGGGTGCGGTCGATCCACACCCCGGGCACCGGTTTCCTCGTCGAACAGCTCGACGCAGTCTTCGACGACGTCACCGTCGACGCGGTCAAGATCGGGATGCTCGGCACCGCGGAGATCACCGACGTGATCGCCGACTACCTGGCCGCCCACCCCGTGCCGGTGGTTGTCGTCGACCCGGTGATGGTCGCCACCAGTGGCGACCGGTTGCTTACGCAGGACGCCGAGGCCGCACTGGTCGAACTGTGCCGGGCCGCGGACGTAATCACCCCGAACCTCGCCGAGCTGGGCGTGCTGTGCGGCTCCCCCCGGGCACAGAATCTGGACGAGGCGCTGGACCAGGGGCGTACCCTCGCCTCTGAGCTGGAGACCACCGTCATCGTCAAGGGTGGACACCTGTCCGGTCGGGGTGCCGACAATGCGGTCGTCGAGCCGGACGGCACGGTGACCACCATCCCGGTGCCGCGGGTGGACACCAACAACACCCACGGCACCGGATGCTCCCTGTCCTCGGCCCTGGCCACCCGGCTGGCCGCCGGTGACTCCCATGCCGAGGGTCTACGCTGGGCGTCCGGCTGGCTGGCCGAGGCGATCCGTTACGCTGATGACCTGCAGGTCGGCTCCGGCAATGGCCCGGTTGACCACACCCACCGGGCACGTCGGCTGGCCGCGGCCGCCGACACCACCCCGTGGGCGCTGACCGCCGCTGTGCCGGCGGCGGTGGAGACCCCGGACCAGCTCGCCGGACTCGGTAGCGTCAGCGGGGTCACGAGCGCCGCCCGGATTCCCGCGGCCGGCCCTTGGACCCAGGCACTGTGGCAGGCCTCCACCAGCCTGCTGGACGATATCTGCGACCTGCCGTTCATCACCGACCTCGCCGCCGGTACGGTCAACACCGACGACTTCTCCTTCTACCTCGCCCAGGACGCCCTGTACCTCTCGCTGTACTCCCCGGCGCTGGCCGCCCTCGCCAGCTCCGCACCGGATCAGAACTCCGCCCTGTTCTGGACCAAGGGTGCCGCCGAGTGCCTCGAGGAGGAGGCTGAACTGCACCGCACCTGGCTCGCCGGATCCGGCGAGCCCGGCAGGGCAGACACGCCGTCCCACGTCACCGCGTCCTACACCTCCCACCTGATGCGTTGCGTGCAGACCCGTGACCAGGTGGTCGGCGCGGCGGCGGTGCTGCCGTGCTACTGGCTCTACGCGGAGGTCGGCCTGCGACTCAACGACACCTCCGACGACTCCAACCCCTACGCGGCCTGGATCGACACCTATTCCGGTGACGAGTTCACCAGCAGCGTGAAGCAGGCACTGACCCTGGTGGAGGACGCCCTGGCCGCCGCCACCCCGGCCCAGCGGGCCGAAGCCACCCGCGCCTACCTCGACGCCTCCCGCTGGGAGGTCGAGTTCTTCGCCCAGGCGGATCGCCGCCTGTCCTGAGTGCACCTTCCCCCGTATACTTTTCGGGGTGAACATGATTAAAACCTATCGGCGGGACGAGGCCGGGGCCCTGCACTACCTCGAGTGCTGGGACCACAACTCCACTTTCTACGTCCACAAGGGCAAGGTCGGAACCAAGGGACAGTCGCTGACGCGTGTCCTCAAAGGACGTAACCGTCCCACGAGCCCCACCTTGCAGGAGAGCGTCGACTCCTTCCGGACCGAGGCCGCCGCGAAGGGGTACGCGGAGCTCGCCGACGATGACCGGGGGTGGCTCGTCCTGCAGGTCACGCTCCTCTCCGAGGATCTCAGTCATGAAGCCGACCTGCGGGTCTTCGACGAGCTTCCCGACGCCATCAACGACTACGTTGGCTGGCGCGGGGTCGGCCACTACGACGGCAACGACATCGGCGGCGGGAAGATCAACTTCTTCCTCCCGGTGGCCGACAACGAGATCGCGGTGAAGGTCGTCCGGCGTTTCCTCAAGGAGTTCGGGGCCCCACAGCCGATGCTGATCGCCACCCGCGCACCCGTGAGTTCAGACCCGGAGGCCGACTACACCGTCGCCTGGGCCCAGCGTAAGGGTGACCGGGAGTCCTTCAGCCTGTTCTAGCGTTGAGCGTCAGTCGTTCCGGACGACAGTGCGCAGCTCCGTGGTCGCCAGCAACTTTCCGGACTTCGCGTTGGTGTGTTCGATCCGCCACAGCTGGCTGGTGCGGCCGATGTGGACGGCGTGAGCGGTCGTGCGGATGACGTCACCCGGACCGGACGGGCGCAGGAAGTTGGTGGAGTTCGTGGTCCCCATCACTCCCTTGCCCCCGCTGGCGATGAACCCGGCGAAGGAACCGGCGGACTCCCCCAGTGCGGCGTAGGTACCACCGTTGGTGATGCCCCACGGCTGAACATGGTCGCCGGTCACCTCGAGTTCCAGGACAACTTCCGGTGCGAAGGCGATGTACTTCAGCCCGAGCAGTGCGTCCAACCCGCCGACCTTCGTCTCGAAGATCGTGGCCAACTCCGAGGACTCCTCCTCGGAGATCTCACCGGCACCAGCCTTGGACAGTAGCTCTGTCATCCGTGCCATCACCGTCGCCTTCTCTGCCCGGTAGGCCTTCTTCTGCTCCTCGGTGTATTCATGCTGGGCGTCACTGTTCGCCATAGTCGGGGTCCTTTATTTCTCAGTTGTCGTCGGTGGGGTCATCGGTGGGACGGTGCGGGCCGCTGGGTTGTCCGGCGGCCGCGTCCTGCCGTGAGTCTATCGTCGATCTCGATCGCCGGGGGTCTGAACGCCGCCACCGGTGCAGCTGTCTCAGCTGCCTGCGGTGGGTCTGCGGTAGGCATCGACGGTGGTGGTCGGCGGGGGGCGGTAGTATGTGGGACCATGACTGATTCCTCCGCTCAGATCGGTGTCGTCGGCCTGGCAGTGATGGGCTCCAACATCGCCCGAAACTTCGCCAGCCACGGCCACACGGTCGCCGTGTACAACCGCACACCTGCGAAAACGGATGCCTTCGTCGCCGAGTTCGGCGAGACCGGCAGCTTCGTCCCCGCCGCCACCATCGAGGAGTTCGTCGCCTCCCTGGAGCGCCCCCGCCGCGCCCTGATCATGGTGCAGGCCGGCCCCGCCACCGATACGGTCATCGGCCAGCTGGCCGATGCCATGGAGCCCGGCGACATCATCATCGACGGCGGCAACGCCCTCTACACCGACACGATCCGTCGTGAGGCCGAGATGGCCGGGCGCGATCTTCACTTCGTTGGCGCCGGCATCTCCGGTGGCGAGGAAGGCGCACTGAACGGCCCGTCGATCATGCCCGGCGGCCCGGCGAAGTCCTATGAGTCGCTCGGCCCGCTGCTGGAGGACATCTCCGCCACGGTCGACGGCACCCCCTGCTGCACCCACATCGGCCCTGACGGTGCCGGCCACTTCGTCAAGATGGTCCACAACGGCATCGAGTACGCCGATATGCAGGTCATCGGCGAGGCCTACCACCTGCTGCGCTACGCCGCCGGTATCGAACCCGCTGAGATCGCGGACATCTTCCGCACCTGGAACGCCGGCGACCTGGACTCCTACCTGATCGAGATCACCGCCGAGGTGCTCTCCCAGACCGACGAGTCCACCGGAAAGCCGCTGATCGACGTCATCGTCGACGCCGCAGGGCAGAAGGGCACCGGACGGTGGACGGTCAAGGCCGCCCTCGACCTCGGCATCCCCACCACCGGCATCGGTGAGGCCGTCTTCGCCCGCGCCCTGTCCGGTGCCCGCGACCAGCGTGCGGCCACCACCGGCAACCTGCCGTCGGGCGAGCTGACCTCGCTGGAGGCCCTCGGGGTGTCGAAGGAGGACTTCATCGAGGATGTCCGCCGTGCGCTCTACGCCTCCAAGCTGGTCGCCTACGCGCAGGGCTTCGACGAGATCAAGGCCGGTTCTGCCGAGCACGGCTGGAATGTCGACCCGCGTGACCTCGCCACCATCTGGCGCGGCGGCTGCATCATCCGGGCGAAGTTCCTCAACCGCATCGTGGACGCCTACAACACCGACCCGGACGTCCAGTCCCTGCTGCTCGACCCCTACTTCAAGGGCGAGGTCGAAGACCTGGTGGATTCCTGGCGCCGCGTGGTCGTCGCCTCGACCCAGCTCGGCCTGCCCATCCCGGTGTTCGCCTCCTCGCTGTCCTACTACGACTCACTGCGCGCCGAGCGCCTTCCCGCTGCCCTAATCCAGGGCCAGCGTGACTTCTTCGGCGCCCACACCTATGAGCGGACCGACCGTGATGGTCACTTCCACACCCTCTGGTCCGGCGACCGCGGCGAGGTGGAATCCTAACCCGTGTCAGGTCATTCTCAGAGCCGACGGTCCGGTGGTTCCGACCGTCGTGGCTCCGGTCAGTCCGGTTCCAACACCTCCGGTGGCTCCAGCAGTTCCCACAATTCAGGTCGGCGCGGCAACCAGGGCGGCTCCGGCCACTCAGGTCAGGGCGGACAGGGCGGCCAGAACAAGCGCCGCCGGGTCGTCCGCGGCAGCCGCGCCAACGGCGTCGATGTCGTGGGTGGCAGCTCCCGGGGCAGCGGCTCCCGCGGCGGTAGCCCGAAAGGCAGTGTGAAGGGTAGCCCGAAGACGGGCAACGCACAGTCCGGCAACGCGCCCTCCGGCGGTGCCAAGTCCGGCGGCGGCCAACAGGGCGGCGGTGCCAAGGGCAACCGCCAGCGTTCACGCTCCGGCCAGGGCCAGCGTCAGCAGGGCAACCGCCCGCAGAACCAGCGCCAGAACAACCAGCGCCAGCAGAACCAGCGTCCTGCTGCCACGGCGGTGGCCAAGGCCGCCACCGCAGCAACCGCAGCCAGTCGTGCGACAGCCGGTGTCCCGGCCGGTGTCGACACCTCGACAACCTTCGGCGACATGGGTCTGCCGGTGCCGGTGGTCCAGGAACTGACCGCCCAGGGCCTCAAGCACCCCTTCCCCATCCAGGCCGCCGCCATCCCCGATGCCCTGGCTGGCCGGGACGTCCTCGGCCGTGGGCCCACCGGCTCCGGCAAGACCTTCACCTTCGGTCTGCCAGTGATCACCCGGCTTACCGGCGGTGCTTCGGCGACCCACCGTCCGCGGGGGTTGATCATGGTCCCGACCCGTGAGCTCGCCCAGCAGGTCGCGGGCCGACTGCGTCCGCTGGCCGAATCCGTCGGACAGCGCGTCATCGAGGTCGTCGGCGGAGTCAACATCAAACGCAACCTCAGTGCCCTGGCCCGGCCGGTGGACATCCTGGTGGCCACTCCGGGCCGCGCCGAGGACCTGTGCAACCAGAAGGCACTGGACCTCTCCGCGGTGGAGATCCTCACCCTCGACGAGGCCGACCAAATGGCAGACATGGGGTTCCTCCCCCAGGTGCGCCGACTGATCAACCGGGTCCCGAAGGACGCCCAGCACCTGTTCTTCTCCGCCACCCTCGACGGTGACATCAACGTCCTGGTCAAGCAGTACATGAACGACCCTGTCACCCACTCCACCGGTGAGGTGAAGGCCAAGGTCGACACCATGGACCACTTCCTCGGGGTCGTGGCGGACAAACCGGCCCGCAACGACGTCGTCCTGCAGCTCGGCCGGGCATCCACCCGCACGATCATGTTCATGCGCACCAAACACACCGTCGACCGTCAGGTGAAGAAACTCGTGCGTGACGGCACACCAGCCGTCGGTCTGCACGGCAACAAGGGCCAGGGTGCCCGGACCCGTGCGGTCGACGAGTTCTCGACCGGCAAGGCCACCGTCCTGGTCGCCACCGACATCGCCGCCCGCGGTATCGACATCAAGGGCGTCGACCTGGTGGTCCACATCGACCCGCCGGCCGAGCACAAGGCCTACGTGCACCGTGCCGGACGCACCGCCCGTGGTGGAGAGTCCGGCACCGTCCTGACCCTGACCACCGCCGACACCCGGCGAGACACCGAACAGATGATGCGCAAGGCCGGGGTCACCCCGACCGAGTGGGTACTCGACAAGCACGGCATCACCGCCTACCTCGGCGAACTCGGACTGCACCGGTAACCAGACGGATCGACGATTCCCATGGACATCCTGCTCAGCATCCTCGGCCTCCTCGGCTTCGTGCTGTTGACCGCCGGCACCGGGCTGTTCGTCGCCGTGGAGTTCGCTACGACCAGCCTGGAACGCTCGACCATCGAGAAGGACGTCGCCGAGCGTGGCGACGCCGCCTCCCGCATGGTAAAGCGTGCCCACGGCAACCTGAGTTTCATGCTCTCCGGCATGCAGCTCGGCATCACCCTGACCACCCTGGCCACCGGCTACCTCGCCGAACCCATCCTGGCGAGGTTCTTCACCCCGGTGCTGGAGTTGGTGGGACTGAGCGAATCAGCCTCCGGCACGGTCGCGTTGATCCTCAGCCTGATCATCGCCACCGTGCTGTCCATGGTCTTCGGCGAGCTCGTGCCGAAGAATCTGGCAATCAGCAACCCGCTGGGAGTCGCCCGTGTGCTCACCCGGCCGGTGTGGCTGTTCAACAAGGCCTTCCACTGGTTCATCCAGACGCTCAACGGGACGGCGAACTTCATCGTCCGGCGCTTGGGCATCGAACCTGCCGATGAGCTGGCCTCGGCCCGTTCACCCCAGGAGCTCTCCGCCCTGGTCCGGCACTCCTCGGGCTCCGCGGGGTTCAGCTCCTCGAAGGTGCGCATCCTGGACCGCTCCCTGCGGTTCGGCGATGCCACCGCCGAGGACGTGATGACCCCGCGGTCCACCGTCGTCACGCTGGAGACCACCGACACCGCCCTGGACCTGATCCGCGAGGCCCACGAGTCCGGGCATTCGCGTTTCCCAGTGGTCAACGGTGATCTCGATGAGACGGTCGGGGTGGTCCACGTCAAGGACGCCCTGACCATCCCTGCGGCAGAGCGTGCGACCACACCGGTACGCACCCTAGCCCGGACGGTACCGACCGTGCCGACCAGCCTGGGCGGCGACGCGGTGCTCGACCTGGTGCGGTCGGCGGGCTCCCAGCTGGTGCTGGTCGCCGACGAGTATGGCGGCACCGCTGGCATCGTGTCCATCGAGGATGTCGTCGAGGAGATCCTCGGCGAGGTCTGGGACGAGCACGACAACCGTGACGAGGACACCGAGGTCCGTCGTCGCGGGCAGCTGTGGGAGATCTCCGGGTTGGTTCGCTGCGATGAGCTGGAGGACGCCTGCGGCTACATTCCGCCGGACGGCCCCTATGAAACGCTCGGTGGGCTGGTGATGTCCACCCTCGGACGTATCCCGGCCGAGGGTGACACCATCCTGTTGCCGGCAAGCACCACCCGCGAGGCCATCGACGTGCTGACCGCCGACACCCCGGTGCGGTGGGAGGCCATCGTGGATTCCATGGACAACCGGCGGGTCGACAAGGTGACCTTGCGCCCGGTGACCGAACCTGATACCGCCGATACCGAGGGAGGTGACCACCGTGGGTGACCTCTGGGCAATCCTCTTCGCCGTGTTCCTGCTCGCGCTCAACGCCTTCTTCGTCGGGGTCGAGTTCTCGCTGATCTCCTCGCGCCGTGACCGCGTGGAGAACCTCGCCGCAGCGGGAAATCGGCGCGCACCCAAGGTGCTCTACGCCATGGAACACCTCACGATCATGCTGGCCGGCGCCCAGTTCGGCATCACCGTGGCATCGGTGCTGCTGGGTAAGGTCGGCGAACCGGCAATCGCGCACCTCATCGAGGCGCCCTTCCACGCCATGGGGATGCCGGACGACCTGCTGCACCCGGTGTCATTCGCGATCTCCCTGCTGATAGTGACGATCCTGCACATCATCCTCGGCGAAATGGTGCCGAAGAACATTGCGCTGGCAGGTCCGGAGAAGGTGGCGACAATTCTCGTCACCCCGCACCTGTTGTTCTGCAAGCTGGCCCACCCGATCATGGTGTTCCTGAACTGGATCGCCCGCATCACGCTGCATGCCTTCGGTGTGGAGCAGCGTGATGAGCTCGACTCCACCGTGTCCCCGACCGAGCTCGCCGAGATGATCTCCGAGTCCCGGTCGGAGGGTCTGATCGACCAGGCGGAAGCCACCCGACTGTCGAAGGCCCTCGACTCGTCGAAGCGCACGCTCCGCGAGGTGCTGATCCCCTCCGACCAGGTACACACCCTCGCGATGGGCCCCAAGGGAATCACCGTGGGCCAGGTGGAGGACGCGGTGTCCGAGACCGGGTACTCCCGCTTCCCGGTGACCGGGGCCGACGGGGCCTACCTCGGCTACGTCCACGTCAAGGACGTACTGGACAACCTGCTCGACCCGGCGACCGGCCGGGATCAGCTGCTGGATCCGGAGGACGTCCGGACGTTGATCACCGTCGAGGGTGGAGCGAACTTCGACCAGGCGATGATCCAGCTCCGTCGCACCGGTTCACACATGGCCGAGGTCTTCCACGACGGGCAGATCGTCGGTGTGATCACACTGGAGGATGTCATCGAGGAACTGGTCGGCACCGTGCGCGACTGGACCCACGACGACTGATGGTCGGGCAGGTGCCCGGGCGTAGGATTCAACGCATGGAGGGACAGGTGACAGTGCTCAGCGCCGAAGAGTGGCGCGCCCAGCAACGCAGCCACGTCGAAACGGTGGACGCACTCACTGCCGCACACCGCGCGCGGCGGTCGCGGGGTGAGCGTCACCCGGTGTGGGACTTCATGTTCACCTACTACCCCGTGAAGCCGTCTGCCCTGCGGAAATGGAGTCCGGGACCGGGCATTGCACTGGTTCTCGACGGCGCTGCGACGGGCAGGAACAGCGATTCCATGGATGCCGGGAATGACGGGAATGCCGGAGATCCCCTGCCCGCGGGCCTGAACGGACCGTCCTACTTCCGTGTCCAGTACGACGCCCCCAGCGGCACCACCGTTGCCATACTGGACACCGAGGCCTTCGCCACCGCCCGGGGCCGGGCGGTCAGGCACATCCACCGGCTACTCACCGCCACCGCCGCCCGTCCGGCCCAGATGAACTGCTTCGGCATGCACGAGTGGGCGATGGTCTACCGCGATACCCCACGACACCCGGAACGACTCCGGTTGGGCCGCGACGCCACCGATGCCGTGGTCGAGTCATCCCGGCTGCGCTGCACCCATTTCGACGCCTACCGGTTCTTCACCTCCCCCGCCGCCCCGCGAAACTCCCTGGCTCCGACCCGCGAGTCCCAGGTGGATCTGGAGCAGCCTGGCTGCCTGCACGCCACGATGGACCTCTACAAGTGGGCGACGAAGCTCGGCCCGCTGATCCCCGGGGATCTCTGGTTGGACACCTTCCGGCTGGCCTGCGATGTCCGGGCGACCGACATGGAGGCCAGTCCCTACGATCTGGCGGACTGGGGGTTCGAACCAGTGCAGGTGGAGACCCCGGCAGGGCGGGCCGAATACGTCCGACGGCAGCGTGATTTCGCCGACCGCGGCCGGGATCTTCGCGGAAGGATCATCTCGGTGATCGAGGATTGCTATCCTCATCTGCAACGACACCCTTCCGCCCTTGTCAAGGAGACCGCCGATGTCACGACACGCAGCCACTGATTCCCCCACCCGTCTCGCCGCGTGGATCTGGGTCGTGTTGGCGGCCCTTCTCATTGCAGCCGTGGTGGTGGCGTGGACGGTCATCTCCGGCGACGACGAGGACTCCACCACCGCCGAATGCATAAACGGCGACCAGGAGTTGCTGGTCTGGGTGGATCCGGCGGCTGCGGAGATCGCAGAACAGCTGGTCGACGACTACAACGAGGCTTCCCCTGTCGTGCGCGACCGATGCATCACCGCCACCTACGAGGTCCGGCCGACCGCGGATGCGGTGCGTGCCTACCGTGAGGGTATGCCTGGGGTCGCCCCGGTGTGGATCCCAGCTGGTACCGGTTTCATCCCTGATCTGTCCGGTGCCCCTGGCAGGGTACCGATCGTCGGTACCGACGACCTGGTGCACGTGGTGCCTGACGGGGCCGATGCGGCACCAGGGGCGGCTGCAGTGCCGATCGGTCCGGAGAACATGGTCTCGGTGTTGGCGGCTATCGCCGCGGTTCCCGACGACGACCCGGCGGTCGACGCGGTGGGCGCATCAGTCGGACGATCCGCACATGAGCGCATCACACTGCAGCAGGCCGAGAATGACAGGCTGCCGTTCTATAGCTCGGCCGCATTCGCCGACGGCAACACGGTCGGAGAGGTCCAGTTCCCCCTGGTCGCGTTCGGATCGTCCCCCTCTGTCGACGAGACCGATGCGCGTATTGCCGCTGATTTCCTTGCCGTGTCCACCCCGGAGCAGGACGGGGAGGATGTCACGCCGGAACCCGCGTCACCTCGACTGGCGAGGTACGCGGGACTGGACTGAGCGGCTAGGAGGACTTGCGACGGCGGCGTGCGGCCAGCTCGTCGCCGGCGGAGTTTACGACCGGCTCGGCGTCCTCAGGAGCCTGGGCAGGCTCCGACGGGAAGGCGGTGATGGTACCGCTGAGTTCCTTCATCAGGCCCGGGACGGCGATGCCGAAGACGCCCTGTCCACCGGCGAGCAGGTCGATGACCTCCTCGGGCGAACGGCACTCGTAGACGGTCTTGCCGTCGGAGACCAGGGTGATTCCGGCGAGATCGTCTACACCGAGGTTGCCGAGCTTGTCCACGGCCCGACGGATGTTCTGCAGGGAGATGCCGGTGTCCAGCAGTCCCTTGACGATCTTGAGCACCAGGATGTCACGGAAGGAGTACAGGCGCTGGGTACCGGAGCCGTGAGCGGTGCGGATGGAGGGCTGCACCAGCTTGGTGCGTGCCCAATAGTCCAGCTGGCGGTAGGTGATGCCGGCGACCTGGCAGGCGATGGTGACACGGTAGCCGACTTCCTGGTCGGGGCCGTCCACCTCGAACAGTGCGTCCTGCTGGGGCGTCTGCGTCGCGAAGTCGGCGTCTGACGCGGACTCGGCGTTCTGCCGGGAGTCGATGCGCTCCATGGGTTCTCCTGTACCTGGCGCACCTGCACGCACGCCTGTCATTCAACTGATGTCAACAGTAGACGGCTTCGGCGTGGAGTCAACCCCGCCGCGTCTAACTCTCAACTTGAGGTCGAGGGTTACTTTAACACCAATCGTCACACGACACACCTGTAACAACACGCGTGTCGTTCAGTAGCACAAGAAAATTCCCCCACGACCGCGCCAGCAGTCCCCCAGGCTCAGCGCGGCAGGTTCCCCTTGATCAACGCCGCATGCAGCGAGACCACCAACGCCGAGATCTCACGGCTCAGCTCGGCGGAACGCTCCCGGGCGTTCTCGTCCCGACCATGCGCCACCGGCTCGGCAACCCGGTTGACCAGGTCACTCTGGCGCTGCGCCTGCGTGACCAGGGTCTTGAGGTGACGGTTGTCGATACCGTACTCCCCGATCCGCGAGGCGATGCGTGCCACATCGACATCGTCGACCGAGAAGAACCCGGCGGCGTCAGGGGTGATCATCCCCATCTTCACCAGCGAGGCCACGAAGGCCTCGTCCACCCCGGCCTGGGAACAGATGTCCGTGCGGGTCAGCCTGCGGACCGTCGCCTGTCGGAACTGGTCGGGGGTGACCGTGCCGGCCACCGAACGGCGGGAGTCCACCGGAGTGACCTTGCCGGAGTCCATGGCCTCCAGCTGCTCCTTGATGACCTTCAGCGGCAGGAAGCTGTCACGCTGGTTGGCCAGGATGTAGCGCAGCCGGGAGATGTCCTCCGGGGAGAACCGCCGGTAACCCGACTTGCTGCGCTGCGGGGTGATCAGCCCCTCGGACTCCAGGAAACGGATCTTGGAGACCGAGACATCAGGGAAATCAACCTGCAGCTGCTTGAGCACGTCCCCGATCGACGAGGTCGGCAATACCCTGCCCGCACGGGCGGGCGACCCCATGGCCGACTGGCCAGGGGTTCCGGAGTCTTCCGGCAGTGCGGGCATCGATGCCATCGACGACATGGATCCGGACTACGCTTCCTTGGCGCCGTTGAGGAAGACCAGACGGAACTTGCCGATCTGGACCTCGTCGCCGTTGCTCAGCACCGCGGAGTTCTTCGGCTCGCGGTTGACGTAGGTGCCGTTGAGGCTTCCGACGTCGACGACCTCGTACTGGTTACCGTTGCGGCGGAACTCCGCGTGACGGCGCGAGACGGTCACGTCATCGAGGAAGATGTCGCTGTCGGGGTGGCGGCCAGAAGCGGTGGTGTCCTGGTCGAGCAGGAAGCGCGAGCCGGCGTTCGGTCCACGCTTGACCACGAGGAGCGCAGAACCTGAGGGCAGGCCCTCGACCCCGGCGGGAGAGGATTCAGCCTGCGCACCGGTCTCCATCTCCTTCAGGAGGTCGGCGCGGAAGACCGAGGTAGTCTCAACCGAGGCTTCCGGGATCCCGGTGTTGTCGCTCATCTTTCAATTCCTCCTGGAATCTATTTGCTCTGTCACTGTCGGGTGTTCGTCCCCTCCGCTGGTCGCGGAGGAGAACACGGTGCGGCAGGCGGTCCGCCTGCGATTCGCTTCCATCATACTACCGGGTGAGCCGTTGGCATGGCGTAAATGCCTCGCCGTGGGGTGTGGCAGGGGGTTAGCGGAAGATCGCCGCAATCGACCCGACCACGGATCCTCCGGACGAAGACAAGGGATTGTCGTTGACCATATAGGTCCAGGTTGCGCTGGGCTTGTGCAGACCCAGGCCCTCCAGATCGGCTCCGTCGGCAGTGACGGTGACTTCGCTGAAGGTCTCCCGAGCCTTCGCCACGGCCCGCTCGGCGAGTTCGCCGAAGGCAGCGATCGACATCCGGTGGAACTCGTCGATCGGGCTTTCCCGGGCGATGGCGCGCAGGTGTATCGACTCCCTGATGTCGTCCAGGTAGGCCAGGTGCTCACTCCATTCAACGTCCAGGTGGTAGAGCATGATCTCGCGGGCGGCCTGGTGCAGGACCTCATCCTCGATACCCGCAGCCTGCAGTTGGCCGGCGCGCTCCACGTCGTGGTAGCTGAGATCCTCCCACGCCGTGTCGGTGTCCAGCACCTTGTTGCGCCGCTCGTTGACGATCTCACGCTGGTCGTTGATCAGCTTGTTGTACTTCCACGTCGTGGCGTGGATGTCGAGCATCTGTCCTTCTGCGACCCGCTGGCAGTGGTCGATGAACAGCAGTACCTTCTTCTGGGTCAGCTGTCCGTCCTCGTCGGGTTGGGCGCGCAATTCCTCACCGGAACCGCCGACGCCGACCACGTCGTCCTCCAGGGAGACGAAGAACACCGAGGATCCGGGGTCCCCCTGTCGTCCTGCGCGTCCGCGCAGCTGGTTGTCGAGACGTTGGGAACGGAAACGTCCGATGCCGACGACGTGCAGTCCGCCGAGTTCCACGACCTTGTCGTGCCCGTCGTCACCGGCGTGGTCCTCCCCTGATCCACCCAGCCGGATGTCGGTGCCACGTCCGGCCATCTGGGTCGACACGGTGACGTGACCGGCCCGCCCTGACTCGGCGACGACCCCGGCCTCGGCCTCATGGTTCTTCGCGTTCAGGACGCTGCAGTCGATACCGCGTTCCTGCAGAGCCTCGGCAATCCGCTCGGATTCCGCGATGTCCTGGGTGCCCACCAGCACCGGCTGCCCGGTCTGGTGGATCGTGGCGATGTGCTCGATCGCGGCAGTGTCGCGGTCCTCCTCGGAGACGTACACCCGGTCCTGCTCGTCGAAACGCCTGGTGGGGACGTTGGGCTCGATCACGCTGACCGACAGGTCGTAGAACTGCCGGAGCTGGTCACCGGCGGCCACCGCGGTACCGGTCATCCCGCATTTGCCCGGGTAGAGTCCCAGCAGTGCCTGGACGGTTATCTGGTCCAGGATGCGTCCACCGTCGGTGACCTGCAGTCCTTCCTTGGCTTCCACGGCCGCCTGCAGGCCGTCCGGCCAGCGCTGCAGCTCAGCCACCCGGCCGCGTGAGCCATCGATCAGGGCGACCTTGCCGTCACGGACGATGTAGTGGACGTCGCGGGTCAGCAGGTGCTGCGCGTGCAGTGCCACATTGACCTGGGACAGCAAGGATCCCGGAGCATCTGCGTCACTGTCAGCGTCGCCATCGCTACTCTCCCTGCCACCGCCATACAGGGACTCGATGCCGAGCCCCTTCTCCACATATCGGGCGCCGGAATCGGTGAGGAAGACATTGCGTTGGTCACCAGCGACGGTGAAGTGCCGGTTCTCCTCCATGCCGCGCACGATGTCGGTGATCTGCCCGGCCGGTGCCGGTCCGGGCTCGGAACCGGCGAGCACCAGCGGGACCAGGGCCTCGTCCACCATGACCGAGTCCGCCTCGTCGATGATCGCGACGTCCGCCGGGGTGCGCACCGCATCGGCGCGGCGGGTGATCAGCTGGTCGCGAAGTACGTCGAAGCCCATCTCGTTCACCGCCCCGAATACGATGTCGCGGCGGTAGATCTCCCGGCGCTCGTCACCGTCGGCCTCCTCGGCGATCGCCCCGTGGGTCAGCCCGAAGAAGTCGAGCAGCGGGCCCATCCACTGCTCGTCACGTCCGGCGAGGAAGGAGTTGACCGTGATCACGTGCACCCGTCGACCCTGCAGGCCATAGCCAACGGCGGTCATTGCACCGGTCAGTGTCTTGCCTTCACCGGTGGCCATCTCGATGACATCGCCGACGATCATGCGCAGCGCACCCTGCAGCTGCACATCGAAGGGGCGCATGCCGATGGTCCGCTCGGCGGCTTCACGGATCGCGGCGAGCAGCTGCGGAGCATCATTGATGACGGGGGCGTCGCCGGTGGTGACGCATCCCTTGGCGATCTCGACGATCTCCTCGTCGGTGGCTGCGGCGAGCTTGTCGGCGACATTGGCCGCCTCGCCCACGATGGTCTTCGACTTCTTCTGGTTCGCCGTCGCCGACGAACCCATGGCCTTCCAGAACCAGCCGAATCCGGCCATTCTCGCCTCCGCATCGATGTTCTTCGGGCAGCCTTCGGGCAGCCTCGGATGATCTCGTCTCCCACACGGTACCCGTCTAGTGTTGTGCCCGTGGCATCACGAAGCGTCTCCTCGGTCAATGTTCAGATCCCGCGTCCGGCTTCCGACCCTGTCGCCGGTCCTGCCCCCGACACCATCACGGGCACTGTGGACCTCCCCGGCGACGTGGCCGGCCTGTCCCCCGAGGACTTCCGGGCCGCGAATGTCCCCGTGGCACTGTTCGCCCACTGCTTCACCTGCAACCGCAACGTGCCCGCGGCGTTCCGGATCTCCAAGACCCTCGCCCGGCACGGCATCGCCTGCCTACGCATCGATTTCTCCTCATTGTTGTTCTCCGAGAACCTCGCCGACCTGGAGAGCGCGGCGAGGTGGCTGGACCAGCGGCTCGCCGCACCGTCCCTGCTGGTCGGCCATTCCCTCGGCGGGGCGGCGGTACTCCAGGTCGCCCACCGTCTCGCCTCGGTGCGGGCTGCGGCCACCATCGGTGCACCGTTGCGTCCGGCGTCGGCGGCACGGACGTTGATGAAGTCGGTGGATGCTGTAGACCGGGCCGGTGGAGAAGCCCCGCAGGACGCGGCGGTGCAGGTGACGCTCACCGGACGCGAGATCACCCTTCCGACCGGTTTCTTCACCGACCTCGCCGACAACTCGGACGCCGACCGAATCACCCACGACGTCCGCGCCATCTCGGCGAACCCGGCAGACCTGCTGGTGCTGCACTCCCCGACCGACCAGACCGTCCCCGTCAGCGAGTCGCAGCGGATCTTCGACGCCGCCGGGTGGCCGAAGTCGCTGATGAGCCTGCGCGACTCCGACCACCTGCTGACCAGACGCGGCTCTGCGGTGCGGGCCGGGGAGATGATCGCCGACTGGTTCGACACGCTCGGCTGACACGCTAGGCTGTGAAGCCATGAGCGACATCACCTTCATCCCCACCGCAGACCTCGTCGACATCATCGGGGCGGACGTGCGCAGCTGCGACACCCAGTTCCGCAACCTCGGCGGCCACGTGGACTTCTGCGGCCCGATCACCACCGTCCGCTGCTTCCAGGACAACGGCCTGGTCAAGAAGATCCTGCAGGAGGACAACCCCGGCGGCGTGCTCGTCGTCGACGGTGACGCCTCGGTCCACACCGCCCTGATGGGTGACATGATCGCCGAGTTCGGTATGGAGCACGGGTGGGCCGGGGTGATCATCAACGGCGCGATCCGCGACTCCGCCGCCGTCGGTGGCATGGAATTCGGCTGCAAGGCCCTGGGCACCAACCCCCGCAAGTCCGCCAAGGACGGCGCCGGCGAGCGGGACGTAACCGTGAGCTTCGGCGGGGTGGACTTCGTGCCCGGCCACATCGCCTACGCGGACGCAGACGGCGTCGTCGTCTCCGAAACTCCGGTTTCACCTGCGGATTAGCGCAGCCGAATACCGGTGTTGTAATCTGTTCGAGGTTCAGCAATGAACTGGCGGACTGTGGCGCAGTTTGGCAGCGCACTACACTGGGGGTGTAGGGGTCGCAGGTTCAAATCCTGTCAGTCCGACCACACGCCCGCTTCCGGGCGATCCCACGGGATCTCCGGAGGCGGGCTTTTCGTCGTCTCCCACGTGCTACCTTCGACGGCATACCCATGACCTCTGCAGGCTCCCCCGGAAGTGAGACACGATGGCATTCAACCCTCGTCAGCTCAAGAAGTACATGTTCCTGTGGCCCCCGTTCCTCGGGGCCGGGATCAAGGTCCGTGAGTTCGCCGACGACGGCTCGCGGGTCGTCGTCACCCACCGTCCGAACAAACTGACCCAGAACGCAGTCGGCACGGCCTTCGGCGGCACCATCATGTCGATGACCGACCCGTTCTTCATGCTGGCCTCCATGGCCCGGCTCGGCAAGGAGTACAAGGTCTGGGACATCCGGGCCGAGGTCGAGTTCGTGGCACCGGGACGCGGAACTCTCACCGCCGACATGCGCATCGACGACGACACCTACGAGCTGATCAGGGAGAAGACCCGGGACGGGCAGAAGTACCTGCACTGGTTCGAGGTCGACGTGACCGACGAGTCAGGCACCACCGTCGCCCGGGTCCGCCGTCAGGTCTACTACCGGCGCAAGAAGAGGTAGTCACGTCTCATTTCAGGCGCGTCATCGTCACCGAGACGAACATCTCCGAGCTCGCCTGGCCGGTGAACATCCCCCGCAGCGGCACAACATCCGAATACTCCCGACCTTGGCCCACCATCACGTGCAGCTCACCGGGCACGGTGTTGTTGGTCGGGTCGAAGCTGTACCAGCCCTGGTTGGGCCCGTCGTTGAACCACTGGACCCAGGCATGGGACTCGCCGGTGACCGGCTCGCCCAGCGGCGCATCCCGGTTCGGGAGGACGTAGCCGGACACATAGCGCGCCGGAATGCCGATGTGCCGCAACGCCCCGACCATCAGGTGGGAGAAATCCTGGCACACGCCCTTCTTGTTGTCCCACGCTTCCTCGGCGCCCACGGTGACATCCGTCGACCCGGACTCGTAGGTCATCTCGGAGTGGATCAACCGTCCGATCTTCAGTGCCACCTCGTCGACGGAGCCGGGGGTGTCGGCTCCGACCTCGGCGAGGATCTGCTCGACGCGTCCCGCCATGTCTTCGCCGGGATCCACGGCCTTCGAGGAACCCAGGAACTCATTCCACCGGTCGCAGAACCGTGCGGCATCAGCCACGGTCAGTCCGGTGCGCTCGGTCGGGACGGCGTCGACGTCCAGCGTCGTCGTCACGGTCACTTTCAGCTCACTATGTGGTTCATGCAGCTCGAAGGCGGTCACCTGTGTTCCCCAGTAGTCGATGAAGGAGTTCGACCAGGGCCGCGGTGTGATGGTCACGCTGCGTTCGCGGATGAGCTGCTGTGGGGTGTACAGCGGACTCATCCGGATCTCGTTGAAGGAGTCTGTCACACTGTCCGAGTAGTCGAAGCCGGTGATGTGTTCGATCTTCAGGGTGCTTGTCATCGCGATCGACTACCTTTCGTGCCACAGCGGCGACAACGCGCCTTCGAAGTATCGGCCACTGAGTGCCTGGGTGGCCTTGGCCCCGGTTTCCTGGATCATGTGGGTGAGCTCGCCGAGCTGTCCGAGTGTTTTATTGGCCTGCATGTACTCGATGCGGGCACTGAGCTGGCCGAGCAACCGCTGGGAGTCGTCCTCGAAACCGCTGCGCAGCGGGGTGGGGTCAAGGTCTGTGAGACATGAGCGTACTCCCTCGAGGCAGAAGATCACTGACCGCGGACTCAGTCGGTCCCGCAGCAGGAAGTCCACGGCGGCGGTCAGGTTGTCCTCGCGGCCACGGGTCAGGACGAAGGACTGCTGGGCACCGCAGGCCTGCAACAGCAGGTGGTGGTGCGCCGGCAGGGCCGGGGCCACGACAGTGGCGTGGATGATGCGGGCGGTCATGTCGATACGCTCGATGAAGCGTCCGGCATTGAGGAAGTGCCATGCCTGGTCACGCGGCATGGTCGCGTGCAGGGTGCCGATGACGGTCGAGCAGGAGTCGTGCACCTCGCGGCAGGCAAGGGCAGGACGCATCAGCGACAGTCGCCCCGAGGCCGCCATCCGGTAGGAGCGGTTGATGGCCTCCCAGGTCGGGGTGGCGAGGATCTCGCGGGCACGTCGGGCACTGTCCCGGCAGTTGTTGAGTGCACTGACCATCGACTGCGGAGACTCGGGGTCGATGCCCAGCCTGGACCAGGTCTCGTCAGGGTCGACGGTCTCCTCTACCGGGGTGCCCATGGCATGGCACAGGTCGGCGCTGAAGGTGGTTGAGTCAGCGTCGGTGGTGTGCTCGACGTAGGTGGTCAGGACGCGGGCCTGGTCATCGGCGCGCTCGATATAGCGCCCGATCCAGAACAGCGATTCAGCGATACGGCTCAGCATGGTGGCTACTCCTCCCCTGTCGTCTTCCGTTGTTTCTCTTGCTGTTGCTGCTGCTGTTGCTGCTGCATCTTCTCGTCCTCAGGATTGTCGTGCACCGAGTTCTCCAGACGCTCGAGCATCTCGGAGTCGGGCACGGTGTCCGGAACGATGTTCCCGGTCTCCGACTCCGGCCCGGATACCTCCGTGGACACCACCCAGGTGTCCTTGGAGCCGCCACCCTGTGAGGAGTTCACGATCATCTGCCCCTCCTGCAGTGCGACGCGGGTCAGGCCACCCGGTGCGACCCACATGTCCTCACCGTCGTTGATGACGAAGGGACGCAGGTCCACGTGGCGTGGTTGCATGCCCTTCGCCGTCATCGTGGGCACGGTGGACAGCTGGACCAACGGTTGGGCGATCCAACCGCGGGGGTCGGCGATGATGCGTTTGCGCGCCGCGTCCAACTCCTTCTTCTCGCACATCGGCCCCATGACGATGCCCTTGCCGCCGGAGCCGTCGACCGGTTTGATCACCAGCTCATCCATGCGGTCGAGAACCTCCTCACGGTGCTCGGGTTCCTCCAGTCGCCAGGTGTCGACATTCGGCAGCAGCGGTTCCTCATCGAGGTAGTAACGGATCATTTCCGGGACGAAGGAGTAGACGAGCTTGTCGTCGGCGATGCCGTTGCCCACCGAGTTGGCAATCGTCAGCGTCCCGTTCGCATGGGCGGAGAGCAGGCCGGCACAGCCGAGGAGGGAATCAGGCAGGAACTTCACCGGGTCGAGGAACTCGTCGTCGACCCGTCGGTAGATCACGTGCACCTGCTCGAGACCGTCGGTGGTGCGCAGGTACGCCACGCCCTGACGCACCACGAGGTCACGTCCCTCCACCAGGGAAACTCCCATGGTGCGGGCGAGCATCGCATGCTCGAAGTAGGCCGAGTTGTAGACACCGGGGGTCAGCACCACGATGTTCGGGTCGGCCACACCAGGAGGCGCCGCCTTGGCCAGGGCGCTGCGCAGTCGTGCCGGGTAGTCGTCGACTCGGGCGATGTTGTGGCGGGACACCGCCTCCGGCAGGGCGGCGACCGTCGCCTGCCGGTTAGTCAGCACGTAGGACACACCGGACGGGATGCGCGCATTGTCCTCGAGGACACGCAGTTGGCCGTCACCGTCGCGGATCAGGTCGATACCGGCCACGTGGATCCGGACCCCGTTGTGCGGCTTGTACCCGGCGACGGCGCGGACGAAGTTGGAGGATGTGGTGACCACCGAACGCGGCATGATGCGGTCGTTGAACAGCTGACCGGTGCCGTAGACATCCGCCAGGAATGCCTCCAGGGCGCGGACGCGCTGCTTGAGCCCCTGTTCGGTCTTGTCGAACTCCGCCTTGGCGATCAACCGCGGGACGATGTCCAGTGGGAAGGGTTCCTCCTGCCCCGCGAAGTCGAAGGTGACGCCGGTATCGAGGTAGCGGGAACTCAGGTAGTTCACACGGGATTCGAGTTCATCGTCACCGAACTTGTCGAACACCCCGGCCAACCGCCGGTACAGAGCCCTTGTCCCCTCAGCGGACATTGATTCGTCGAACACCCCGTCTGTGACGGGGTAGGCGTTGTTTACTGCAGTCATTCCCTGAGCGTATCCCCGTCAGCGACATTGTGCATTCGGGGAAATTATTTCTGGTGAAACACTTCTGTCACCCGGATGTAACCAACCGAAAGGCCATTCATCACCAAGGCGTCTTCGCTGACGAAACGCCGCTGCGTCTTTCGGTACTGCGTCTTTCGGTGCTGCCACTTTCGGTACGGTCGAAAGTGACCCTGTGATCCGAACGCCTACTACCGGGAGGTAAACAATGTCCCGCACCATCCGCACTCCCCGCACCCCCCTCCGTCGTCCCCGTCGTGCCCAGCAGCTCATCGCCGTGGCTGCGGGAGGGCTTCTCGTCCTGTCCGCCTGCAGCGACGACAGTGACGACAGCTCTGCGGACACCGACACCGCAGCGTCCGACAGCACCGACACCGCGGCGTCCGGCGATGCCCTCGCCACCGCGGCGGTCGCCAATGCCGACGGTGACGAACTCGGCACCGCCACTATCACCGACATCGACGGCGAGACGTCCGAACTGTCTGTCGAGTTCTCCGGACTCGAACCCGGGATGTACGGCATGCACCTGCACGCCGTCGGCACCTGCGAGCCCGACAGTGTCGCCCCCGACGATGACTCCGACGACCCCGAGACCGGAGACTTCCTCTCCGCCGGTGGCCACCTGGGCTCCGACGACCATGACCACCCAGACCACGGCGGTGACCTGCCTGCACTGCTGGTGATCGAGAACGGTGAGGGCACACTGAGTGTCACCACCGACCGCATCTCCGAGGACGACCTGCTGGACGACGACGGCTCAGCCATCATCATCCATGAGGACGCCGACAACTACGGCAACATCCCGGAGCGCTATGCAGAGGACGGCCCGGACGAGGATACGCTGAGCACCGGTGATGCCGGTGGCCGTCAGGCCTGCGGAGTCTTCGAGTAGATCGTGGCGGCACCGCACCACTACCCTTCCCCGTGCCGCTGGATGTCACCTGGATGAGCACAACTGGCGGCTGGCCGCGCTGACTATTGAGGGCCGGTACCATGGTTCCGCCGCTGCTCCAGCAGGTGAAGAACCCAGCGGCAGCGGGTATCGACCGTTTCTCACCGCTGACCAGGAAAAGCATCAACCATCGAGGCTCGTCACCCCAGGGCCGGTGTTGCCTTTCCTCGGTGTCGGTATCCATAGCGAGACAGTATGTCGCAGCCCCGGAAGCAGCACGCGACCTATACTCGCGGAGATGACTGACGGGCATACCTCTCCCCTGCTCTCTGCCGTCACTGAACGGTCGGTGATCCTCGACGGCGGCCTGGGGACACGACTGGAAGACCGCGGCAACGACATCACCGGTTCGCTGTGGTCTGCCCAGGCCCTCAAGGACGATCCGCAGTCGGTCCGGGAAGCGCACGCGGAATTCTTCTCCGCCGGCGCCGAGGTCGCCACGACGTGCTCCTACCAGGTCTCCGTGGACGCCCTCGTCGCCCAGGGCATGACCCATGCGGATGCCACGGCCGAGTCTGATCTACTGTTACGGCGGTCAGTCGAGATCGCCCGCGAGGCTGCGAACGCTGCAGCCGAGCAGTCTGGTGCGCCTCACTGGGTCGCCGCTTCGGTCGGCCCTTATGGGGCGGGGCCTGGTGATGGCACCGAATACGACGGCGCCTACGGGTTGAGCGTGGACGAGTTGGCGAACTGGCACCGCGACAGGACCGGCATCCTGGCCGATACCGGTGCGGACGTGCTGTTCGCTGAGACAGTGCCCTCGATCAGGGAGATCGAGGCCTTAGCTAGGGAAGTCACCGCCGCAAAGGTGGATGCCCTGCTCAGCGTGACCGTGCTCCCCCGTACCCCGGGCACGCTTGCGGATGGTGTGACCTTGTCCGACGGCACCGACCTCACTGAGGTCGCACGGATCGTCGCGGAGACCCCGGCGTTCCGCACGGTTGGAGTGAACTGCGTGAGCACGAACGCCGCATTGGCTGGTGTCCGTGCCCTGGGCGAGGGCCTGGCCGAGGCGGGGCGTCCACTGCCGCTGTCAGTGTCCCCGAACAGCGGAGAACTGTGGGATCACGTCAACCGCTGCTGGCTGCCGCGGGCGGCAGGCGGGGCCATCGGATCGGCACCCCAGATACAGGACGCCGTCCCGGACTTCCTCGACGCCGGTGTCCGCCTCATCGGCGGCTGCTGCCGCGTCACACCGCGGGAGATCGCCGAGGTCGCCGAGGCAGTTACGCCTCTTCGGTGATCGGGCTGACCGGCTCCAGCGACCCCTCCGCCGACCGCGGATCCAAGGGCACGATGGTGGGGGTTCCGGTCACCGGATCCGGAACAACCAGGGCCTTCAGCCCGAAGACCGCCTCCACCAACTGAGGAGTCATCACATCTGCCGGGTCTCCGGTGGTGACGATCTGCCCGTCACGCATCACGATGAGGTGCCCGGCATACCGACAGGCCTGGTTCAGGTCGTGTTGCCCTATGCATAGCTAGCTGGTCCGGGCGGGCCTTTGCTTAGCCGGGAGGTGCATTCATTCCCGGCCGCTCCCGGGGCGCCCCCGGGAGCACCTCAGGACGCTACTTCTTCTTGCGCCGGTCGCGCTTCTCCCGCACACGCACGGCAATACGCACCGGCGATCCCTCGAAACCGAAGGACTCACGCAGTCGCCGCTCCAGGAACCGGCGGTAGCCGTGCTCCAGGAAACCGGTGGTGAACAGCACGATCACCGGCGGCTCGGAGGATGCCTGGGTGGCGAAGAGCACCCGGGGCAGACGTCCGCCGCGCATCGGCGGCGGGGTCTGGGCGATCACCGCACGCAGCCAGGTGTTCAGCTGGCCGGTCGGGATGCGCTGATCCCAGCTGTCCAGCGCCTCAATCATCGCCGGCTCCAGCCGCTGCAGGGCACGGCCGGTCTTCGCGGAGATGTTGACCCGCCGGGCCCACGGCACGTGGGCCAGCTGCAGGTCGATCTCGCGCTCCAGGTCTTCACGCCGGTCTTCGTCGACCAGGTCCCACTTGTTGTAGGCCACCAACAGGGCACGACCGGAGTCCAGGATCATCCGCAGCACCCGCTGGTCCTGCTCGGCGATCGGCTCGGAGGCATCCACCAGGAAGATCACGACCTCGGAGGCGTCGATCGCCGCGCGGGTACGCAGTGAGGCGTAGAACTCGTGGCCGCGGGCGGTCTTGACCTTCTTGCGGATACCGGCGGTGTCCACGAAGCGCCAGGTTCGTTCGTCGAGGTCCACCACCGAGTCCACCGGGTCCACGGTGGTGCCGGCGACATTGTCGACCACCGAGCGCTCTTCGCCGGTGATCTTGTTCAGCAGCGAGGATTTGCCCACGTTCGGGCGTCCCACCAGTGCCACTCGGCGCGGCCCGGTGACCACCGACTTCTGCCGGGGCTCGTCCGGGAACGATGCCAGCACCTTGTCCATGACGTCCGCGGCACCGCGACCGTGCTGCGCAGACACCGGGAAAGGATCATCCAGGCCCAGGGACCAGAACTCGGCCATGTCCGCGAACTGCGAGTCGGAGTCGAACTTGTTGGCCACCAGCACCACCGGGATCGCGGAGCGCTGCAGTCGGCGGGCGATCAGCTCATCGGTGGAGGTGATGCCGACCTTGGTGTCCACGACGAAGACGATGACGTCGGCGGTGGCCATGGCGGTCTCCGCCTGGCGGGCGATCGCGCCGTGGATGCCCTTGGCGTCCGGATCCCAACCGCCGGTGTCCTGGACCCAGAACCGTCGTCCGCCCCAATCGGCAAGGTAGGAGATCCGGTCGCGGGTGACACCCGGGAAGTCCTCGACGACGGCCTCGCGGCGTCCGATGAAGCGGTTGACCAGGGTGGACTTGCCCACGTTGGGCCGTCCCACGATGGCCACGGTGCACAGTGCCTCCTGCTCGGCCTGCTCGTCGCCGAGCACGCCGAAGGCCTCCTCCACCGCGGACCAGTCGGTGTCCTCGGCATCTGCGGTGAGCAGGTCGAAGGAGTCAATGTCGGGGGTGTAGGCGGATTCTGCACCATCGACGAAGTCGTCCTCGTCGTAGTCCTCGAAGAACTCCTCCTCGGAGGAGATGTAATCCTCCTCGGCCACGATGTCGTCGAACTCGGTGTCGTCGACCGTGACCTCGCTGACCTCAGCAGCATCGTCCGATTCGCTGCTGCCGGCATTGCTGTCGTTGAGCACGGTGCCGTCGGTGGTGCGGAACACCAGCTCCTCCGGCTCCTCGGCGGACGCAGCATCGGACGCGCTGGCGGTGCCGGACTCCACGACGAGGCCGACGATGGTGTCCAGTACCTGGTCGACATCCATGTCACCGGTGTCGATGAGGTTGGCGTCGTTGGCAGGACGCAGCGGCGAGACCGTACGGGAGGAGTCCGCGGCGTCGCGGCGCTCTACGTCCGCCAGGACGGCGTCGAAGTCGACCTCGCGGCCGGCAGAAACATCCTGGTCGTAACGGCGGCGTGCCCGGATTTCCGCACTGGCGGTCATGTAGATCTTGCAGGCAGCCTCGGGGAACACCGCGGTACCGATGTCTCGGCCCTCGACGACGCAGCGTCCGGCATCCAGCGCCAGGGAGCGCTGCAGGGCGACGAGGTTTTCACGGACCTCGGGGATCGCCGAAACCGCGGAGACGTGCTGGGTGACATCCGCACCGCGGATCTCACCGGAGACGTCCTCACCATCGAGGAGCACCTCGGTGGAGGTCGGGTCCTCGTTGACCACCAGGGGCAGGTCCGCGGTGGCGGCGATGACGGCGTCGGCGAAGTCCTCGGACTCCGGGTCGATGCCGTTGCGTAGGACATGCAGGGTGGCGACCCGGTACATCGCACCGGTGTCCAGGTACTTCGCGTCGGCGATCTGGGCCAGCCGACGGCTGACGGTGGACTTGCCGGTGCCGGACGGCCCGTCGATGGCGACGATGAAGCCGCCGCCGGGAACATTCTCGACCGCTGTGATGGCGGGGGCGGGCTGGGTGCTGCTCACAGTGGGATTCTCCTTCATCATCACAGCTGGACGGCGTTGTAGAGGCTGGTCAGCTCGGAACGGTTCAGGGCACGCAGGGTGCCGGGCTTCTGCTCACCGAGCTGGACGGTGTGGACCTTGGTGCGCACCAGAGCCTGGACCGGGAAACCGGCTTCCTTGAGCATGCGACGCACGATGTGCTTGCGACCCTCGTGGATCTCAAGCTTGATCAGGGACTTGCCCTGCCACACGTCGATGATCTGTACGTAGTCGGCACGGGCGATGCCGTCCTCCAGGTCCACACCCTCCTTGAGCTTCTGGACCAGGGCGCGGTCGGCCTCGCCCAGCACGGTGGCCAGGTAGGTCTTGGAGATCTCGTAGCGCGGGTGCATCAGTCGGTTGGCCAGCTCACCGTCATTGGTGAGCAGCAGCAGACCCTCGGTCTGGGCGTCGAGACGTCCGACGTGGAAAAGTCGCTGACCGGCGGCGATGCGCTCGCCGACAAGATCGTAGAGACAGGGGCGACCGAACTCGTCGTGCATCGTGGAGTGGATGCCGCGCGGCTTGTTCAGCGCGAAGGTGACGATCTCCTCGTCGGCGATGACGCGGACACCGTCGACGCGGATGACGTCGTTCTCCGGGTCGACACGCATGCCCTGCGAGGTGACGATGGTGCCGTTGACCTCGACACGACCCGCCTCGATGAGCTTCTCACTCATCCGGCGGGAGGCGACACCCGCAGCGGCGAGGACCTTCTGCAGGCGGGTCTTCTCCGCGTCCGACTTGGACGCCTTCTTCTTCTGGTTCCCCTGTGCCCCGGCCTTCTTCGGGGGCTTACGGTCCGCCACATGCTGGTGGCGGGCGGGACGCGCATTGGAGATGTAGTTCTCTGCGTCCCTGACGTTTTCGTTGCGTTCCGGTGTGCCGTCTCGGCGAGCGGGCTTGCTCACGGTATCCTCAAAATCTTTCTGATGCCGCGGTCGCGGCATGGTCGAGGGATGTTCAGTTGTCTAGCCGATCAGTGTAGCCGTTCTCCTGCCGTAAGGACACTTCGACGATGACGGATTCACCTGGTGGCCGACAGGAAACTCCTTCTCCATTTCCCATTCGGCACATGTCATCATTCTGTAGTGTTCACTACACGAAACGAGACGACACCACCTTCCCCTCCGGCGACAGCGGCTGCGCCGCATGGCTGTACCGCCCCGCCCACATCGAAAGCGATGACTCCAGTCCTCGTCCGATCGTCGTCATGGCCCACGGTCTGGGAGGCGTCAAGGAGATGCGACTGGACGCTTTCGCCGAACGCTTCACTGAGGCTGGTTACCTCTGCCTCGTCTTCGACTACCGACACTTCGGGGCCAGCGGCGGCTCGCCCCGTCAGCTGCTCAGCGTCCGCCGTCAACGGGAGGACTGGAAGGCTGCGGTCCCCCACGCCCGCACCATCGACGGTTCCGACCCCGAGCGCGTCATTGTGTGGGGCACCTCCTTTGGCGGCGGACACGCCATGGCAACTGCAGCCGATGACCCGAGCATCGCCGCAGCGGTGGCGCAGTGCCCATTCACCTCGGGTCTGTCCTCCTCCTTGGCGATCCCGACTCTGACCGCAGCGAAGATCGGTGTCCTCGCCGTGCGTGACATCGTGGCGAACCTGCGGGGAAAGGATCCGGTCATGGTGCCCGCCTACGCCGGCCCGGGTGAGACCGCGCTGATGTCGGCCCCGGACGTCGTGGCCGGTTGCGAGGCCCTCATCCCCGACGGTTACGACCTGGACAACGCGATCACCGCCCGTTTCGCGCTCGACATCATCCGGAGCTTCCCGGGATCGCGCCTGAAGGACGTCACCTGCCCCATCTACGTCGCGGTCTGCACCCAGGATTCGGTCGCCCCTCCCGGCCCCACCACCCGCTACCTGGAGAAGGCACCCACCGCCGAGCCGGTGTTCCTCGACGAGAACCACTTCAGCATCGACGTCGGCGAGGCGTTAGAGAACAATGTCGCCCAGCAGCTGGAGTTCCTCGCCCGGCACGTCCCGGCGAACTGACCGGCCAGTCCCCGATCAGTCCAGGTCGATACCGTCGACGTCCGGCAGCAGCGGGGCAAGGTTCGGAAGCTGCTCCAGTGACTCCATCCCGAGCTGCTCCAGGAACAGGTCAGTGGTCGCGTACAGGTGGGCTCCACCGACCTCGCCGGTGACGCCGACCTCGGCGATCAACCCGCGCAGGGTGAGCGTTCGCATCACTCCGTCGCAGTTCACCCCACGGATCCCGGCGACCTGGGACCGGGTCACCGGCTGTCGGTAAGCCACCACGGCCAGCGTCTCCAACGCTGCCCGGGACAGCCGCTGCTGGGCACCGTCGAGGATCTTCGCCTCGACCACCGGCGAGTTCTCCCGTCGGGTGTAGAGCCGCCACAGCCCCTCACGTTCCCGCAGCTCGAACCCCATTCCCCGGTCGGAGAACTCGGTGGCGATCTCGGCCAGCGCGGCGGCGACGTCCTCCTCGGACTGTTCCAGCACCCGCGCGAAATCTGCCGCGCTGGTCGGCTCGTCCGCCACCAGCAGCAGCGACTCCACCTGGCTACGCACCAGGCTCACCGGATCCCGTGATGTCTCCGACATACCTTCCATCCCTTCGACTTCCCGCACTCAACTGTCAGTCCCAGTTACTTGCTGCAACCACGGCCGGGTCAACATCCAACCCGGTCCACGCCACCGACATCTCCTCCAGCGGCTCGGCCTGTTCGATGCCCACCGCCCGGGCCTTGTAGAGCTCCAGCAGGGCCAGGAAGCGTCCGATCACCGTCATCGACACATCGCAGTCGGAGATCAGGGTACTGAAACTGACCCAGGTGTCCGCCCCGGCGACACGCAGCGTGGAGAGGATATGGCCAGCCTGCTCCGGAACCGACACCGCCTGGACATGCAGGTGCGACGTCGACACCTCGCTGGGCTTCGGACGGAACACGGCGGCGGCCATCTCGGCGAAGCTCTCCGGGGTCATTCCGATCTCCACCGGCGGCATGAGATCCACGAACTGCTCCTCCGGGGACAACTGCACCGGATAACGCCGGGCGGCGTCGCGCTGCCATTCAGCGAACAGGTCCGCCACCGACTTATAGGCCTTGTACTGGAGCAGTCGGGCGAACAGCAGGTCACGGGACTCCAGCAGCGCGAGATCCTCCTCGTTCTCCACCTCGCCGCGGGGCACCAGCCGGGCGGCCTTGAGGTCCAGCAGGGTCGAGGCGACCACAAGGAACTCGGTAACCTCGTCGAGGTCGTCCACACTGCCGGTCAGGGTGCGGGTGTAGGCGATGAACTCGTCGGTGACGGTGGCCAACGCCACCTCGGTGACGTCCATCCGGTGCGAGTGGATGAGCTGCAGCAGCAGGTCGAAGGGCCCGTCGAAGTTCGCCAGCGCAACCTGGAAGCCGGTGAGTTCGGGCTGTTCCATGGTCTCGGGCTCGTCGACCACTCCGACAGTGTCCGCCACGGTCGACCTACGACCGCTCGACGACCTCGGCCGCCAGATCAAGGTACTGCTGCGCGCCGTCGGAGGCCGGTGCCCAGCTGGTGATCGGCTCACCGGCGACCGAGGTCTCCGGGAAACGCACCGTGCGGGTGATGACGGTGTCGAAAACCTTGTCGCCGAAGAACTCCACGACCCGGTCCATCACCTCGCGGGAGTGGTTGGTGCGCCGGTCGAACATGGTCACCAGGATCCCGAGGACCTCCAGCCGGAAGTTCAGCCGGTCGCGCACCTTCTCCACCGTGTCGGTGAGCAGCGCCAGTCCACGCAGCGCGAAGTACTCGCACTCCATCGGGATGATCACGCTGTCGGCACAGCTCAGTGCATTGACCGTGAGCAGGCCGAGGGAGGGCTGGCAGTCCACGATGATGTAGTCGTAGTCGTTCATCACCGGGCGCAGAGCACGGGCCAGTGCCTGCTCGCGGCCGACCTCGTTGACCAGCTGGATCTCCGCGGCAGACAGGTCGATGTTCGCCGGAACCACGTCGAGTCCCTCCACCGGGCTGCGGTGCAGTGCCTCGTGGATGGTGGCGGAGTGGTCGACCAACAGGTTGTAGACGGTGATGTCGAGCTCTTCGTGGTCTATGCCCAACCCGGCGGACAACGCGCCCTGCGGGTCCAGGTCGACGAGCAGCACTTTGCGACCGTACTCGGCCAGTGCGGCACCCATGTTGATGGTCGAGGTGGTCTTGCCCACCCCGCCTTTCTGGTTGCACATCGCGATGATGGTCGCCGGGCCATGACGGTCCAACGGAGCCGGGCGCGGGATCTCGCGCAGCGGTCGACCGGTCAGCCCCAGCTGGGGCTTGTCGAACAGCCCACCCTCGGCGTCAGCTGCCTCGCCCATGGCCGTGTCACGCTCCCTCCGGGTCGCTGTCGATGAATAACACGATTCAGATTATCACGGTCGTGATCACGCCCGCGGGTGTGACTCCGCCCAGCTCTCCCGCAACAGGTCCGGTGAGACCTTCGTGTAGATCTGGGTGGTCGACACACTTGAATGGCCCAGCAGCTCCTGCACCACCCGCACATCCGCCCCGCCGGTGAGCAGGTGGGTGGCGAAACTGTGCCGCAGACTGTGCGGCGAGACCTCCGGCAGCCCGGTCCTCTGCGCGGCGGTGGTGATGATCTTGTGGCCGCTCTGCCTGGTCAGCCGTCCGCCACGGGCGGTGAGGAACAACGCGCTGGCGTCCGCCCCGGTGCGGCTGCGGGCAGCCAGGTCGGGACGCGCCCGTCGCAGGTAGGCGTCCACCGCCTGCAGTGCGGGATCGCCGACGGGGAGGACGCGTTCCTTGTCCCCCTTGCCTCGCACCAGCAGCGTCGCGGCCAGTTGGTCGGCGCCGTCGCCGCGGACGTGGTTGCGGACGTCAGTGCGCACATCGAGGTCGTCGAGGTCGAGGTCACAGATCTCACTGATCCGCGCCCCGGTCGAGTACAGCAGCTCCACGACCGCCCGGTCGCGCAGTTGCAGCGGGCCCGCCGCCGGACCGTCCGGGCAGGCCTCGATCAAGGCCACAACCTGGTCGACGGTCAACGCCTTGGGAAGATCGCGTCGCCCCGGTGCCAGCGGGATATCCGCCACCACGTCCGGCAGGCCACTGTTAGCGGCAGTGAAGCGGTGCAGGCCCCGGACGGCACTGAGAATCCGGGCGACGGTGGACTGGGCCAGCGGCGCTCCCCCGGTCACGGGGTGGCCTTTGCGCAGGTCCATGATGAAATCCTCGACGTCGCCGGTGGACACCGAGGTCATATCCAGTGAGCGCGACGCCAACCAGTGGAGGTAGCGGTCGATGTCCCGGGAGTAGTTGTCCAGGGTGTTGCGGCTGCGGCCGCGTTCGGTGCGAAGATGCCGGAACCAGGCGCGGGCGCGTCGCTGGTCCTCTTCGGATGCCTCCGCCGGGGCGGGTGTCGAGCTGTCCTCAGCGGACATGCTTGAGGTCCGTGCCGGCCGGCTGCCCCGGACTACGTCGCTCGATCAGTCCGGAGTGGTGGTGGTAGGTCTCGGATACATCGCGGCGGGTGCCGGCGTGCAGGTGCAGCAGGCCAGCCACGGCGATGGCATTCTCGATCTTTCCGGTCTGAACCCATTGCACCGCCTCATCGACCGGCAGCCAGAGGCTGGTCATGTCCGCCTCCTCACCGCTGGCCTGCTCCAGCTCGGCGGCATCGTCGGCGGTGATGTTGCGGACATCCTCGGCGAGGAAGATGCGGCACATCTCCTCACTGATCCCCGGGGAGGTACTCACGTCCCCCAGCAGTGACCAGGTGTCCGCGGCCAGTCCGGCCTCCTCCGCCAGTTCGCGCTGCGCGGTGGCCAGGGCGTCCTCCCCCGCCATGTCCAGCAACCCGGCAGGCAGTTCCCAGAGGTAGCGTCCGACCGGCCGACGGTACTGGCGGACCAGCATGACCTCCGGCCCGGTGTCGCCCTGACGGACCGCGACCACGGCCGCGGCACCGAAATGCTCGATGACCTCCCGGTCGACCTCTCCGGTGGCGGTGGTGATCCGGTCACGACGCACCGCAATGACCGCGGTGTCCACCAGCACCTCGCTGGAGAGGGTGCGGTACAGCTCAGTCATCGTGGCGGCTCCTGGGCGATGCTCTAGCGCCCGGAACGCTTGTTCTCGACCGCGGCGTGGATCAGGCCGGCGAACAGCGGGTGCGGGCGGGTCGGACGCGACTTGTACTCCGGGTGCGCCTGGGTGGCGACCAGGTAGGGGTGGATCTCGGTCGGGTACTCGACGAACTCGACCAGGGTTCCGTCCGGCGAGGTGCCGGAGAACTGCAGGCCGGAACCCTCGGTGATCTGCTCACGGTAAGCGTTGTTGACCTCGAAGCGGTGACGGTGGCGCTCGGAGACCTCGGTCTCGCCGTAGGCCTCGGCGACAACCGACCCCTCCGCCAAGGACGCGGGGTAGGCGCCCAGACGCATCGTGCCGCCCAGGTCGGCCTCGCCGGACACGGCGGCCTGCTGCTCGGCCATGGTGGAGATCACCGGGGCGGTGGTGTTCTCGTCGAACTCTGTGGACGAGGCGTCCTCGACACCGGCGGCACGGGCCGCATCGATCACGGTGCACTGCAGGCCCAGGCAGATACCCAGCATCGGCACCTTGTTCTCGCGGCAGTAGGTCACCGCGGCGATCTTGCCCTCGATGCCCCGGACACCGAATCCGCCCGGGACGACGACCGCGTCGACGTCGCCGAGTGCGGCAGCCGCACCCTCCGGGGTCGCGCAGTCGTCGGCGGCGACCCAGCGGATGTTTGCCTTGTGCCGCTCACTGAAGGCGCCGGCGCGGATCGCCTCGGCGACCGACAGGTAGGCGTCCGGCAGGTCGATGTACTTGCCTACCAGGGCGACGGTGATCTCACCCTCGGGGTTGTGCACCCGGTCGAGCAGGTCGCCCCACACGGTCCAGTCCACGTCACGGAACGGCAGGTTCAGCTTGCGGATGAGGAACGAGTCGAGGTGCTCACGGTAGAGGACCTGCGGGATGTTGTAGATAGAGGAGGAGTCCGCGCAGGACACCACGCCCTCCTCCTCCACGTCGGTCATCATCGCGATCTTCTTCTTCAGACCCTGCGGGACCTCACGGTCACACCGCAGGACGATCGAGTCCGGGATGATACCGATGCTGCGCAGCTCGGCCACCGAGTGCTGGGTCGGCTTGGTCTTCAGCTCACCGGAGGGAGCCAGGTAGGGCACCAGGGAGACATGGATGAAGAAGATGTTCTCCCGGCCGACCTCGTGGCGCACCTGGCGGGCGGCCTCCAGGAAGGGCTGGGACTCGATGTCACCGACGGTGCCGCCGATCTCCGAGATGACCACGTCCGGCTTCACACCGTCGGCGCCCGGCTCGGCCTGGGCCAGGATGCGGGACTTGATCTCGTCGGTGATGTGCGGGATGACCTGGACGGTCTTGCCCAGGAACTCGCCGCGACGCTCCTTGGCGATGACGGTGGAGTACACCTTGCCGGTGGTGACGTTGGCGTTCTGGGTCAGGCTACGGTCCAGGAAACGCTCGTAGTGCCCCAGGTCGAGGTCAGTCTCGGCACCGTCGTCGGTGACGAAGACTTCACCGTGCTCGAAGGGGTTCATCGTGCCCGGATCAACGTTCAGGTACGGGTCCAGCTTCTGCATGGTGACCGTGAGCCCCCGGGAGACGAGCAGCTGGCCGAGGCTAGCGGCAGTCAGTCCCTTCCCCAGTGAGGACACGACACCGCCGGTGACGAAAATGAACTTGGTGTGCTGTTCGGTGCGGCCTTGTGACACGTCAACTCCCGTAATGGATCCGGATAAAACCTACGGGGCTTCAATCTAACACAGTTCGGCGTTCTAGCCCGCACCGACGGTGGTCGCTGCGGCGCTCGGGGTTACCCCGTAGGACCCCGAATTGCCGTCGAGTTGCTCAGCTACCGCACGGACGGTGGTGATCCGGCCTGCGACATCAGAGACATGGTCGACTGTACTGATGCTCTCGGTCGCACCCTGATCGGCCCGGATCAGGCCGATGGCGCCGTTGGACTCGGCCGAACCCTGTCCGCCGGCCAGCACAACACCACCGGTGGTGGCGTCGAGACCAGCGGTGAGATCGGCGACGAAACGGGTCGAGTAATTACCGTCCCCGTCGCCCTCTGAGGCATCACCAGTGACGACCACGACGGCATCGACCTCACCGTCGACGGCGGAGATCGCCTCAGCGCCGTCGGCGAAGAAACCGGCGTTGTCCAGTGCGCCGACGACCACGGCCCGGTCGGACTCGCTGGCATCTCCGAGAGTCTGACCCAGCAGCTCGCCGGTGTGGTAGCCGGGGTCCAACCGGTCCTCGGAGAGCGAGGCCCCGGCCGGCAGCGAGGAGGCGGCGATGGACTTCAGCTGGTCGCCGGAGCCCGGGGCGGTGGCGTCCTCACTGAGCTGCACGGTGCCGGCAGCCTCTCCCCCGGCGGTCGCGATCAACTCGCCGACCCCGGTCACCGCAGCCTCATCGGCGTCAGCGGTGGCGAGCACCAGGACGTTCTCCCCGTCCAGGACTCCGTCGAGGATCCCCTCGACGGAGCCGTCGAGCAGTTCGTCCGCACCTCCGACGGAGGCCTCCGCACGGTCGGCACGCACGGTCTCGGCGTCCAACTCGGTCCTGGTCTCACTGTCGACCGCGGTAGGGCCGCCCTCGACGTTGGGTGCCAGGACGTAGAAGCCCAGCAGCGTTCCGGCGGCGATGCCTGCCGCGGCCAGACCCGTTCCCTTACCCGCGCTCATCAGAAGAGGTCCTGGAAACGCAGGGCGATGTTGTTCCAGCTGTCGATGAGGTTGTCCACGAAGCCTTCGGAACCACTGAGCCCGGCGATGAGCACGATCACCACGAGCGCCAGCAGGACACCGAGGACTGCCCACAGCCAGCCACCGCCGGAGCGGGACACGCGGTAGAGCTCGGCGACAGCACCGGAGTCGACCAGTCGGCCTCCGACACGCAGTCGCGACAGCATCGCCGAGGGGGTGTCCGGGGACTGGGCGGTGTCGAAGATTCGGTCCAGGTCCAGGGTGGGTCCAAGGTTCACCACCATCGACGCACCGTGGTAGTCGGCCAGCAGCAGGGCCAGATCGGTGGCATCGGAGGTCGCCGCCGGGAAAGTCATCGCGCCGATACCGAGATCCTGGATCCGCTCCAGGCCCGGGGCGTGACCGTCCGGCTCGGCCGGGAGGATCACCGTGGCACCGGAGTTCAGTGCCTCGGTGGAGATCACCTCGGGGTCACCGACGATGACCTGCGGCTTGTAGCCCTGCTTGATCACGGCGTCCACCGCCGTGTCGACGGCGACGATGATCGGGTCGTACTCGCGGATGAAGTAGCGCAGCGACTTGATCTTCTCGTCCAGCTGCGGATCGGGGCTGATGACCAGGACCTTGCGGTCGTCCATGTCCACACCGGTCTCCGGCACGCCGAGGCCATCGATCAACAGCGGAGCCTCGGAACGGACGAACTCGGCGGTGTTACCGGTGAAGGCCTCCATGTGGTCGGCGAGCGCGTCACGGGCCTCGGTGAACCGGGTGGACGCGGTGTTCTCGTCGAGGAGGTCGCCCTTGCCGATCGACCGGTCGCCGTAGAGGACCTTGCCCTCGTGCAGGCGGCCCTTCTTGCCGTTCTTCACCCGTTCGACGATGCCGGGGTCGGCGTTCTCCACCAGGGTGATGTCGGCGTCCAGCAGCATCTGCGGGCCGAAGTTGGGGACGTTACCCGTGGTGAAGGCGGCGGTGTTGACCACGGCAGACACCCGGGCGTCAATGAGTTTCTGGGCCAGTGCCCGGCTCACATCAGGTTGGTCGATGACGGCGATGTCACCCTCGTGCAGGCGTCCGGTGCCCTTGTTCCCGGTGCAGTCCCGGGTGTGGCCGTGGATGCCGGGGGTGTCGGTACGGGAGAAGATCATGCGCACCATTGTGACCGGAGTGACTGGCTGGACTCGGTAGGCGCGCCGTAAGGGGGTGAGGCTTCTTTCGGGATACCTACTCAGGGCAGTCTGGTCCCGCGCCTTCTACAACGCCTTGTCCAGTACGTTATCCACTGCCTTATCCAACGCGGTCGCCAAGGCGGAGACCGGACGGGTGTCGAGCCTGGCCAGGACCACCGGGACCCGTACCGCCGGGTCCGCCAGTCCACGCACCCGCAGACGCTGGCCTACTCCCGCTGCTCCCCCGATTCCCCCGGCTTCCCCGGTTCCTCCGGTACCGTCCGCGGGCACGACCGCCGCCCACCGCCCGGTGGCGGCCAGGGCGCGCAGCGCTTCCACCGAGTCCGCCTCGGCCGCCGGCGCCACAGGCACGCCCGCATCGGCCATCGCCCGGTCGAACTCCTCGCGCGCCCGCATCCCCGGGGACAACACCGCCACGGGAGTATCCACCAGATCCGCGCCGGTCATCATGGTCTTGTCCTCCGGCACGAGATCCTCGGCGGCGAGCAGCACGAAATCCACCGAACCCAGGTCAGTGACGTGCAGCCCTGTCACAGACTGCGCGGATCCCAGCGCCGGGTGGATGATCCCGGCATCCAGTTCCGCGGACTGCAGCTTCGCGAGGATCTCCTCGCTGCGCAGCCCGGCGACCAGGTCAACGCTGACTCCGGGGTTCTCCCGGCACAATGCCTCGAGCACCGCCGTACCGCGGCTCAGTCCAGCGGGGATGACACCGAGGCGCACCGTGGTCTCCAGCTGCCCACGTCGGGCCGAAAGGTCCTCCACCAGGGCACGGTGGTCGGTGACGATACGTCGGGCGTAGCTGAGCACCAGTTCGCCTTCCGGGGTCAGCCCACGGTAGGTCGAGCGGCCGCGGTTGACCAACGGCACCTTGAGCTCGGCCTCGAGCTTGCGGATCGCCTCCGACAGCGTCGAGGTGGTGACGAAGCAGGATGCCGCGGCGCGTCCGAAATGGCGCTCACGGGCCAGCGCCTCGAAGTAGCGCAGTTGGGTGAGCAGCATCTAGGCGCCTGCTCCGGAGTCGGCCGGGACGGGGGCAGGAAGCTCCTGTTTGGCGGCCCGGGCCGTGGCGAGCAGCTCCTCGGCGTGGGCGCGTCCGGTGTCGGACTCCAGGCCGGCGAGCATCCGGGACAGTTCCTCGACCCGCTCATCGGCGTCCAGGGTGCTGACGCGGGAGACCACGGTGTCGTCGGTGGCGGATTTGGCGACGTGCACGTGCGCGTCGGCGAAGGCGGCGACCTGAGGCAGGTGGGTGACCACGATGACCTGGTTGTCCACGGCCAGCCGGGCCAGACGTCTGCCGATCTCCACCGCGGCGCGTCCACCGACCCCGGAGTCGACCTCGTCGAAGACCATGGTGCGCCCGTTCCCGGCGAGGATGACCTCCAGGGCCAGCATGACCCGGGACAGTTCACCACCGGAGGCGGTCGCCGCCAACGACGAGGGCTTCCCACCCTGCACCAGCAGGAACTCGACGGTGTCGATCCCGTCAGGTCCGCAGTCGGCGGTGCCCGGTGTCCCCACCGCGGTGACCTCGACGCGGAAGGAGGCGCTCATGTGGAGTCCGGTGATCTCGGTGCTTACGGCCTCGGCGAAGCGCCGTGCGGCCTCCTGCCGGGCGCCCGAGAGTGTCCGGGCGGCCTCGAGCATGGCCTCGCCGGCGGCGGTGACCTTCTCGGCGAGTTCGGAGAGGGCGTCGCCGGAGACGTCGATCTGTGCCAGACGTTTCCGGGCGCGGTCGCGCCAGAGCAGCGCACCGTCGGCACCGGTGGTGTCGGGCAGGGTGCCGGGCAGGGCGTCGGGCTGGGTGATGTCTGGGGCACCGTCCGGGGAGTCCACGGAGGAGGCCTCGGCGTACTTGTGCAGTTCGCGGAGTTCCTGCTGGCGTGACAGCAGCCCCTCCAGACTTTCCGGGTCCGGGACATCGGACAGTGCCGCGCCGATCTCGGTGGAGATGTCACCGACGTCGGCGATTACGCCTTCCAGGCGGGTGACCAGCCCGGCGAACCGGGGTTCGGAACCGGCCACACCACGCAGCGCGTCCACCGCAGCGGTCAGTGCGTCCACCGCCGAACCTCCGTCGCCGACGGCGGCCTCGTCCCCACCGTCGATGGCGTCGAGGGCGGCGGACGCTGCGGTGCGCACGTCGTCGGCATCCTGCAGTCGACTCACCGTGGCCTTGATCTCGTCTTCTTCCCCTGGCTGGGGGTCCACCCCGTCGATCTCGTCCAGGGCGCGCCGAAGGTTGTCGGTCTCCAGGGTCAGCTCCCGGCGACGCAACGTGCGTTCATTGAGGTCTCTGGCCAGCGTGGCCCACTCTCGCCGCAGCCTGCGGTAGTCGCGGCGGGCATCGTCCAGTCCGGCGAATCGGTCCAGGTTGCGCAGTTGACGGGTGGGGTCGAGCAACTGCAACTGATCCGACTGTCCGTGGATGGTCAGCAGTCGGGAGGCGACGTCGGCTAGGACCCCGGCGGCGACGGTGCGTCCGGCAAGGTGGGCGCGGGAACGTCCGGAGGCGTTGACGGAGCGGGAGACCACGACATCTCCCTCGTCGACGTACCCGCCGACGTTCTCGACGAGTTCCTGGACCTTGGCGTCGTCGCCCGTGTGGAAGACACCGTCGACGGTGGCCCGGTCGGTGCCGGCGCGCACCCGCTGGGCGTCCGCCCTCGCACCGGAGAGCAACTTCAGGCCGGTGACCACCATGGTCTTGCCGGCGCCGGTCTCACCGGTGACCACCGTGAAGCCCTCGGCGAACTCGGCGACGGCTTCCTCGATGACTCCCAGATTGCGGATCTGCAGCTCAGTCAGCATGCGCGTCACCGTCGCGGCCCACGCCACCCCGTCACCGGGAGGCGGAACTTCTGCACGAGACGGTCGGTGAAGGGCTCGGTGTCCAGGCGTACCCAGCGTACGTCCTGCGGACCCCGGCGGATCTCCACCCGGGCACCAGGCGGCATGTGGATCTGACGGAAGCCGTCCATCACCGCGGTCGCCGGCGAGGTCTGCGGGTTGGTCTCCACCGCGACCGTCGAGTCCGGGCTGACCACCAGCGGTCGGGCGAAGAGGGTGTGGGCGTTGGACGGCACCACCAGGATCGACGCGAGCTCCGGCCAGAGGATGGGCCCGCCGGCGGAGAAGGCGTAGGCGGTGGAACCGGTGGGCGTGGAGACCAGCACGCCGTCGCAACCGAAGGAACTCACCGGACGCTGGTCGACCTCCAGGATCGTGTCCAGCACGCCCTGACGGTTCATGTTCTCCACCGAGCACTCGTTGAGCGCCCAACCGGTGCCCAGCACGCGGCCGTCGATGTCGCGGGCGGTGATCGAGAGCGTCATGCGGTTCTCGATGCGGTAGTCCCCGGCGATCACCCGGTCCAGGGCCTCCTCCAGGGAGTCCTGCTCCCATTCGGCGAGGAAGCCGATGTGTCCGAGGTTCACGCCGAGGACGGGGACGTCCTGGGCGTGGGCGATGTCCGCGGCGCGCAGGAATGTGCCGTCACCACCCAGGACGAGCACCAGGTCGACGCCGTTGGCGGCGTCGGTGGTGTGCCCGTAGCGCGGGAAGCGGCCGAGGATCTCGTGGCGGGCGACTGGCGCTGGGTCGCCGGTGGACATGACCCGCACGGTGAGTCCGCCGTCGGCAAGCCGCTGGGCTGCCGTGGCCGCCATGCTCAGTTTGTCGGACGCGCCCGTGTGCGCGACGAGCAGCACCTCCCGAACGGGGGCAGCAGCGTCGGCGATCTGCTCACCGCCGTCCTCGGCCGGGGTGGCGGCGGCATTGTTGACCTCGTTGACCTCAGTCACTGCGGACCCTCCTTCACTGCGTCGGCGACCATCGCTTCCAGGGCCTCATCGGACGGCGCGGTTGCCCCGCCGTCCTTGACCAGCCACAGAAAGTACTCCACGTTTCCGCTGGGACCGGGCAATGGTGAGGCGGTGACGGCTCTGGTCGACAGCCCGTGGCGTTGTGCCGCGCGGGCTACATTCAGTGTAGCTTCGACCCGCAGTGCCGGGTCCCGAACGACCCCACCATGTCCCAGACGGTTCTTCCCCACCTCGAACTGGGGTTTGACCATCGGCAACAGGTCCCCACCGTCGGCCACGCACTCTGCCAGGGCCGGAAGCACCAGTTCAATGGAGATGAAGGACAGGTCACCGACCATCGCATCGGCAGGTCCACCGAGCTGGTCGGCGGTGAGGGTGCGCACGTTGGTGCGGTCCAGGACGGTCACCCGGTCGTCATTCTGCAGCCGCCAGATCAGCTGGCCGTAGCCCACGTCGACGGCCAGGACCTCAGCGGCTTCACGGTCCAGGCAGACATCGGTGAATCCACCGGTGGATGCACCGGCGTCCAGGACCCGGCGTCCGGCCAGGGTGAGTCCGTCCGGTTCAAAGGCCGCCAGGGCCCCGAGCAGTTTGTGTGCCCCGCGTGACGCCCAGCGGTCATCCTCACTGGCGGCCACCCGGATAGAGACGTCTCCGTCGACTCCGGTGGCGGGTTTCGTGGCGAGGATGCCGTTGACGCTGACCCGACCGGCCTGGATCATCTCGCGGGCGTGTTCGCGGGAGCGTGCGTCCTTGCGCTTGACCAGTTCGGCGTCGAGACGCTGCAGTCGTCGTCCCTTGTTCTGCTTCGCCATCAGCGCCCCTCAAGTGCGTCGTTGATCAGTCGGTGAGCCTGCTCCAGCAGCGCTGCTTCGTCGTTGCCCTCGGCGTCGGATGACAGCAACCGGTCGACTTCGGCGACCAGCTCGTCGACGTTGGTCGGTGCCCCGGGAACGGGTGTGCTGCGTTCGGGCTCAGTCTGGTCGGTCACCGCCATGCCTCCAAGGCCTCGGCTGCGGCAGTATCACCGTCGGCTGCGTGGACCTGTGGTGCCTCCGCGCCGGCGTCCAGCGCCGCCCACGACAGTGGGGCCGCGACGGCAACGGCCTCTGCGGCCATCACCGCTACCGGTCCGGTCTCACCGGAGTGCACGATGATCGCCGTGGGATCATCGACGGTGCCCGTCGTGGCATTCCACCCGGTCAGGTGGTCGCGCAGATTCGCCGCAATGTGGGTTGGTCGGTGCTCGGTGGTGAGCAACTGGGTGTGGGTCGCCACACCGGTGAGCACGCAGAGCGTGTCGATACCGGCGGCGATTCCTCCGGCGATGTCGGTGTCGAGGCGATCTCCGACGGCCAGTGGGTGCGTTGCTCCGGTGTTCGCCACAGCGGTGTCGAACATGGGGGCCAGTGGCTTGCCTGCGCTGTACGGGGTCACCCCGGTGGCGCTGGTCACGGCGGCGACCATGGAGCCGTTACCGACGAGGAATCCTCGTTCGGAGGGCAGCGTGGTGTCGAGGTTCGAGGCGACGTGCAGTGCCCCGGCACGGATCGCCAGGGCTGCCTCGGAGAGTTCCGCCCATCCGTTGTCGGGGCTGTGGCCCTGCAGGACCACGTCCGGTGTGCCTTGCGGACCATCCGCAGAATCGACGAGAGTGAACCCGGCCTGTCGGGCGAGTTCCCGGAAAGACTCCGCTCCGACGACATAGGCACGTGGGTCCGTGCGCCCCTCGAGCAGACCGGCGGCCAGGACGCACGCAGCCTGGGCCGAGGTCAGGACGTCATCGGCGGTGGCGGAGAAACCGAGGGAGCTGAGGTGCTCGGCGACCTGGCCGGGTGAACGGGAGGCGTTGTTGGTGATGAACACCAGTCGCCGACCGTCCAGCCCCTGATGGGCACCGTCGATCGCACTACCGCCGGCGAAGACGGTCCCGTCAAGGTCGACCAGCAGGACGTCGTAGCCGTCCAGTACGTCGAGGCCAGCCTGGGCCGGTCCGCGTGTGGTCATGACTAGGCGCCCCCGAGCTCGCGCAGACGCTCGTCGGTGTCGAGGACGTTCTCGGTGTCCATGTCCTTGGCACGGTTGAACCACTGGCGTGCCTGGTCGAGGTCGCCGGTGGCCAACAGGGCGTCGGCGAAGGCGTAGGTTACACGCAGAGCGGTAACCGGGGGAAGATCGGTCGACTCGGACTCGGGGCGGAGGGTCTCCAGGGCTGCGCTGTAGTCGCCGAGGTCATGGTGGGCTCCGGCGACCACGATAGCCAGCTCAGCGCGGCCTTCCTCGTCGAGTTCCTCAGCCTCAGGCGTCTGGCCGAGTTCGATGGCCTTCTCCGGTTTGCCGAGGCCGCGCTCGCAGTCGGCCATGACCGCGAGCAGGCCCGGGCCACCGGCCATACGGCGTGCGGCACGCAGCTCGGAGAGAGCTTCCTTCCACTCGCCGGCGTGGTAGGCGGCGATGCCGAGGGTCTCGCGGGTGATCGAGACACGACCACCGCGGTCCTTGGCGGCGCGGGCGTGGGCGAGGGCCTTGTCGGCATCGCTGTCCATCAGAGCTGCGGCCATGATCAGGTGGCCGGCAACCTTGTCGGCATTGTCCTTGGACAGGCTCCGAAGCTCCTGGCGGACGCCTGGGTCAAGCTCCTTCGGGTTGACGTCGGAGGGGATCGCGGGCTCGTTGTCACGGAGGTTGAGACGTTCCTCGCGGTAGCCGGAGCGCTGCGGGCCGTTGTGGCGGTCGCGACGACGATCGTCATGCTGGCCGGCACCACCGCGATTGGCGTGTCGCGGACGGCCGCCGCGGTTGTCTCCACCACGACGATCATCGCGGCGCCCACCTCGGCGGTCGTCCCGGCGGTCATCACGGTATCCCCCACGACGGTCATCGCGACGGTCGTCACGACGGTCATTACGGCCGCCGCCCTGGTATCCACCGCGACGGTCGTCCCGGCGATCATCGCGGTATCCCCCACGACGGTCGTCCCGGCGGTCATCACGGTATCCCCCACGGCGATCATCGCGACGGTCATTACGGCCGCCGCCCTGGTATCCACCGCGACGGTCGTCCCGGCGGTCATCGCGGCGGTCGTCACGGTATCCGCCGCGCTGACCTCCCCTGTTATCTCCCCCACGTCGGTCCTTACCGCCGCGGTTGTAGCCTCCCTGACCGTTGCGACCGCTGTGGGAGGAGCCGTTCTCGCCCCGCTGATGGCCGCGCGATCGATTGTCGCCGGAAGACTCGCTCATGTGTTTCCTCTTTCTCACAGTATGTACCTCACCGATTCTAGGTGAGGGCGCCCGGACAGCCAACCATTGGTGCACGGTGGTCTGGGGAGACCTCCTCCGGTGGAATCCACCGAAGAATGGGGGTGCAGTTGCACCCCGTTGCACGAAGAAAGGCCCCGGTTGCAGACGACGGTGATGTCATCAGCAACCGGGGCCCAACCCCATTCTTCAAATTTAAATGCCGGCGGCGACCTACTCTCCCACACCCTCCCAGGTGCAGTACCATCGGCGCAGGCAGGCTTAGCTTCCGGGTTCGGAAAGGGACCGGGCGTGACCCCGCCGCTAAAACCACCGACAAACTTAAAC
>DWVP01000012.1 GCA_019120175.1 Candidatus Corynebacterium faecigallinarum | reverse complement strand
GTCGCCGCCGGTGCAGTCGGCAAGCTCGTCGGCGGCAAGGGCTCAGCAGCATCGAAGTCCACCGAGGACCTGAAACTGCCGGAGGGTCTCCGCTTCCTGCGCGACTCCATGGTCGCCACCGCCCTGTCGATGGTGCTGATGTACCTGGTCCTCGCCGTCCTCTTCCTGATCCGTGCCGGGCAGGACGAAGCCTTCACCGCCTTCGGGGACGGTGCGACCGACGTCGGCAACTACCTGATGCAGGCCGTCACGCAGGGACTGCAGTTCGGTGTGGCCGTGGCCGTGATCCTCTTCGGTGTGCGCACCATCCTCGGTGAGCTGGTCCCCGCCTTCCAGGGCATCGCAGCCAAGGTCGTGCCCGGCGCGATCCCCGCACTGGACGCACCGATCGTGTTCCCCTACGCCCAGAACGCCGTGCTGGTCGGCTTCATCTCCAGCTTCGTCGGCGGGCTGATCGGGTTGGTCGTCCTGTCCACCTGGCTGAACCCGGCGTTCGGTGCCGCGCTGATCCTGCCTGGTCTGGTGCCTCACTTCTTCACCGGTGGTGCCGCCGGTGTCTTCGGCAACGCCACCGGTGGACGCCGCGGCGCGGTCCTCGGCGCGTTCACCAACGGTGTGATCATCACCCTGCTCCCGGCCTTCCTGATCAATGCCCTGGGCGACCTGTCCGGCGAGAACACCACCTTCGGCGACGCCGACTTCGGCTGGTTCGGCCTGTTGATCGGTAATGCCCCGGCGGGCGTGTGGGGCATCGTGGTCATCGTCGCAGTCGCCGCGGTGATCTTCGTCGCGGCCGTTGTGGTGCAGAAGAAGCTGGTGGACGGTCGTTGGGACGCCGCCCCCGGGCGTTCGGCCGGCAGTTGGGTCGGCGAGGGCGGCGGTGCTGACGCTGCTGCCGGCAGTGCGTCCGGCGCTGCGTCCGGCACCGGTGACGCTGTTCCGGCTGGCGCGGCGAGCGGGGCGTCCTACCCGAGGATCGCGCCGCCGAAGGGTGCACCGGTTCCCCCGCCACCGCCGACTGACTAAGACTCCCCGAATGCGCAACATAGACGGAGAGGTCACTTTCAGGCGGTGAAAGTGACCTCTCCGTCTATGTTGCGGTTCATCAGTCCTCGTGGGCGACGGCCTCGATGGTCAGGGCGTCCGCACCTGCGGCAGCGTCAGCGCCAGCGGAATCGACGTCGACCCGCACGGTGTCACCGTCGCGGACCTCGCCGGCCAGCAGCTTCTTGGCCAGCGCATCGCCGATCGCCTTCTGGATCAGGCGACGCAGCGGACGGGCACCGTAGGCCGGCTCGTAGCCACGCTCGGCCAGCCAACGCTTCGCGTCCTCGGTGACCTGCAGGTCCAGGCGTCGGGCAGCCAGCCGCTCGGCGAGCTGCGCGACCTGGATCTCCACGATGTGGGTCAGCTGCTCGGCGGACAGGGCGTCGAAGATGACGACGTCGTCCAGGCGGTTAATGAACTCCGGCTTGAACGCGGCCTTCACAGCCGCCATGACCTGCTCGTTGCTGCCACCGGCACCCAGGTTCGACGTGAGGATCAGGATGGTGTTACGGAAGTCCACCGTCCTACCCTGCCCGTCGGTGAGACGACCCTCGTCCAGGACCTGCAGTAGCACGTCGAAGACATCAGGGTGGGCCTTCTCGACCTCGTCGAAGAGCACCACGGTGTACGGGCGGCGTCGCACGGCCTCGGTCAGCTGACCACCGGCGTCGTAGCCGACGTATCCGGGAGGTGCACCGACCAGGCGGGCTACGGAGTGCTTCTCGCCGTACTCGGACATGTCGATGCGCACCATGGCGTGGTCGTCGTCGAAGAGGAACTCCGCCAGCGACTTCGCCAGCTCCGTCTTACCCACACCGGTGGGCCCGAGGAACATGAACGAGCCGGTCGGACGGTCCGGGTCGGCGACACCGGCACGCGAGCGGCGGACAGCGTCCGACACCGCCTCGACGGCCTCGTGCTGGCCGACGACCCGGCCACCGAGGACCTTCTCCATGGCCAGCAGCTTCTCGGTCTCACCCTCCAGCATCTTGCCGGCGGGCACACCGGTCCATGCGGAGACGACCTCGGCGATGGTGTCCGGGGTGACCTCCTCGGTGAGCATCCGGTCCTCCTCGGCCTTCGCCGCGGCGGTCTCGGCCTCGCCGACCTGCTTCTCCAGGTCGGGGATCCGGCCGTAGCGCAGTTCGGCGACCTTGGCGTAGTCGCCCTCGCGCTCGGCGATCTCCGACTCGGTGCGCAGGTTGTCGAGCTCCTCCTTCAGCGAACGAAGGCGGTCGATGGAGCCGCGCTCGTTCTCCCACCGGGCGGTGAGACCGGACAGCTTCTCGCGCTCGTCCTCGAGCTCGGCACGCAGCTTGACCAGGCGGTCCTTGGAGGCCTCGTCGGTCTCCTGACTCAGCGCCATCTCCTCGATCTCGAGGCGTCGGACGATCCGCTCGGCGTCGTCGATCTCCTCGGGACGCGAGTCGATCTCCATGCGAAGGCGGGACGCCGCCTCGTCGACCAGGTCGATGGCCTTGTCCGGCAGGAAACGGCTGGTGATGTAGCGGTCCGAGAGGGAGGACGCACTGACCAGCGCAGAGTCCTGGATGCGCACACCGTGGTGCACCTCGTAGCGCTCCTTGAGGCCACGCAGGATTCCCACGGTGTCCTCCACCGTCGGCTCACCGACGTAGACCTGTTGGAAACGGCGCTCCAGGGCGGCGTCCTTCTCGATGTACTTGCGGTACTCGTCCAGGGTGGTGGCACCGACCAGGCGCAGTTCACCGCGGGCGAGCAGCGGCTTGATCATGTTGCCGGCGTCCATCGCGGACTCACCGGTGGCACCGGCGCCGACGATGGTGTGCAGCTCGTCGATGAAGGTGACGATCTCGCCCTCGGCCTCCTTGATCTCGTCGAGGACGGCCTTGAGG
>DWVP01000011.1 GCA_019120175.1 Candidatus Corynebacterium faecigallinarum | reverse complement strand
TGTCCTCTCATGAGCTACTTGGCGGTAACTCATTGACCACTACGCGATGGCCCACCCCCTTGGCGGGCCAACACACCGCTGTCAGCCCAAAGCCCAGCCCCCAAACCCCACCACTCCAAGGGACTTACCCCGGGTCAGCCGCTCGATCGCGGCAATGGCCTGCGCATCCGTGAAATCCTCCGGGTCCAATTCTCTACCCAGGCGCCTCCAGTGCCGGTTCAGCACGAACAGCAGCTCGTCTTTGCCCAGGGCACGGTAGCGATGCGAGAACCCGGCCGGCTGAACAACTGGGGGTAGTGCCGGAAGCGCTGGTACTGCCGCTACAGGGTGCCCTACCGCGATCATGAGGAGATGCTGATCAAGCGTGGTGTTGCGGTGGATCACACCACCATCTACCGCTGGGTGCCGAAATAGGGCCCCGAACTGGACAAGCACACCCGTTGGTACCGTCAAACCTCGCCCATCTTCTCGGGTTCCTGGCGAGTGGATGAAACCTACATCCGGGTCGGTCGAAAATGGTGCTACCGCTACAGGGCCGTGACCAAACAACAGGGCGAGAACCTCTCAGATAGGGCCGCTATCTTCGGTGCGTACGCTGATCTTCCTCAACCACTGCAGGAACAGGCGTGTCTCTGTCGGCCCGAGGATATCGGAACTGGCAGCAGCTTTCTCTGCCACAGTCGCCGCGGCCGCATCATCACCCTCCCGCCCTGTCCCAGTAATCGCGCAGATGACGCCTTCACGGATGGCGGCGGAGAGGTCGGGGTCGGGGGACCCCTGGATGATCTGGCGCAGCGTGACCCCGATGTTGGTGGCCAGGATGTGTGCGGACGCCTGTTCCGGGGGGACGGTGAGGCGTCCCTGTTCCGCGGCCTTGGTGGTCAGCCCGAGCAGGATCTCGGCGGGACGGGACTGGGCGGCGGGGGCGTGACCGGGCTGCACCTTGCCGTACATCAGTGCGTAGAACCCGGGGTTGGCCAGGCCGAAGTCGACGTGTGCGTCCCAGCCGGTGCGGATGTCCTGGATCGGGTCACCGGTCCACTCCATGGCCTGTTTCTCGGCGATGTACATGTCGAAGCCGTGCTCGACCACGGCGTCCGCCAGTCCCTGCTTCGACCCGAAGAAGTGGTAGGCGGTGGGCAGCTTGACTCCCACGGTGTCGCACACCGCCCGCAGCGAGAAGTCCTCGCCGGGCGAGCGGGTGATCATGTCCGCGGCAGCGGCGATCAACTTTTCTCTCGTTCCTGTCGACGCGTCCCTGCTCATTCTGCTACCGTAGCGTACGTATCGATGATATATAGAACCATGTCGTCGATAGACTTATCCGTGAAGTACACCAGAAGGGAAGGCAGCATGACTGAGCACACGCTCAAGGGAAAGAACGTTCTGATCGCCGGTGGAGGAAAGAACCTCGGAGGTCTGGTGGCACGCCAGTCCGCGGCTGCCGGAGCCAACGTGGCGATCCACTACAACTCCGAGTCCAGTCGACCGGATGCCGAGGACACTCTCGCCGCTGTGCAGGCTGAAGGTGTCAACGGCGCGATCTTCCAGGGTGACCTGACCGCACCGCAGAACGTCGCGACCCTGTTCGATGAGGCCGAGAAGACGCTTGGCAAGATCGACATCGCCATCAACGCCGCCGGGAAGGTGCTGCGCAAGCCCATCGTCGAGACCACCGAGGACGAGTACGACTCGATGTTCGACATCAACTCCAAGGCCGCCTACTTCTTCATCAAGGAAGCAGGAAAGCACCTGGCCGACGACGGGAAGATCATCACCGTCGTCACCGCGCTGCTCGCCGCCTACACCGACGGCTACTCCACCTACGCCGGCGGCAAGGCCCCCGTGGAGCACTTCACCCGCGCGGCGTCGAAGGAGTTCGCCGACCGTGGCATCTCGGTCAACTCCCTGGCCCCCGGGCCGATGGACACCCCCTTCTTCTACGGGCAGGAGACCCCGGAGCGGGTGGAGTTCCACAAGTCCCAGGCCCTGGGCAACCAGCTCACCCAGATCGAGGACATTGCGCCGATCATCCGGTTCCTGGCCACCGACGGCTGGTGGATCACGGGCCAGACCATCTTCGCCAACGGTGGCTACACCACCCGCTAACCTCCACCCTGTCCGCCTAGCCAAAGGATATTCTTGTGTCCAGCCCTGACATCCCCGAGCCGATCGACTCATTCTTCACCGCGGTCAACGATCACCATAACGAGGCGTTCCTTGACGCCTTCACCGCTGACGGCGTGGTCGACGACTGGGGACAGATCATCACCGGACGCGACAAAATTGACCAGTGGAGCCAGATCGCATTCATCGGATCGAAGCCAACTTTTGTCGCGCAACATGCCATCGTCGTCGACGGTAGGATCATCGTCACCGGTGACTGGAAATCGACCCATGCCAACGGTCCGTCGCGATTCGACTTCGACCTCGAGGGTGACAAGATCAAGAAGATGACCATCAATGAAGGCTAATTGGCAATGATTGTCTCTGCCCGTGGCCTGTTACCCCGGATGCGACCCCGGGACCCAGATGAACAGCACCGGGCGGCAAGTCCGCTTGAGTTGTTCTTCGACCTCGTTTTCGTCGTCGCTGTGTCGTTCTCATCCCAGCAGCTCCACGACATGGAGGCGGACGGCCTGCTGGGTCAGGCGATCCTGGGGTACTTGATGGTGTTCTTCGCCATCTGGTGGGCGTGGATGAACTTCACGTGGTTCGCGACCTCGTTCGACACCGACGATTGGCTCTACCGAGTCATGACGATCTTGTAAATGGCCGGTGTGCTGGTCCTTGCCGCGGGTACGGGTCCGGCGATGGAAGAGCACGACTTCGCCCTCGTCACCCTCGGGTATGTCATCATGAGACTCGCTCTCGTGGTGCAGTGGACCCGTGCGGCGATGGAGGCTCCGGGGGTCCGGTCGGTGGCCCTTCGATACGCAGTTGGGGTCACGCTGGTCCAGGTCGCCTGGGTCGCACGGCTGGCACTTCCGGAGACCGCTGGGTTCATCGTGTTCTTCGTCCTCGTCGCGGCGGAAATCTCCGTGCGGGTCTGGGCGGAGTCACACGGTGTGACGCCCTGGAATCCGCATCACATCACCGAACGCTACAGTCTGTTCACCCTGATCCTGCTTGGAGAGTCGATCCTCGCTTCTGCGAATGCCGCGGTCGAGGCATTCGATTCCGGGCATCACGTCCCGTCGCTGGTCGCCGTTTCGTCTGCGGGGCTGGTCATTGCGGCGGGGATGTGGTGGATCTACTTCTCGCGGCCCCAGCACGCCTTGGTGGGAAGCCTGCGCTCCTCGCTGACATACGGCTATTTCCACTACGTAATCTTCGCCGCGGCCGGGGCATTCTCCGCGGGCGTGGAAGTCGCTATCGACGGCATCGAGAATGAAGCCCGAACCGAATCCCTCGCCGCAGCGGGCACGCTCACCATTCCCGTGGCCTTGTTCGCCCTGAGTATCTGGGCGCTGGTTCTGCGGCACACCTTGTCAGCTGCGAACAACGTCGTGTTCCTCGTTGGCGTAGTCCTGGTGCTCATCGCGACAGTGCTGCCCGGAGTTCTCACGGTCGTGGTCGCGGCGGTCGGCATCATCGTCGCGGCGGTCGCCACGGAGCGTGGACGAGTGGGCCATGGCGTCGTGAGCGTGTGACATTCGGTTTCTGTACGTTCCAACTCGAGATGAGACGTTGTCTGACGATTGAGATCGAGGCGTTGCGGATAACGATCGGCAACGTCAAGGAAGCAATTCAGCTGCTGACGGGAGCCACCTCTAATGCGGAGAAGCTAGAGGGAGCCCTCGCGGCTGCTGGTGCTACTGCTACCGAGCTTCTGGGCATCTCTGCGATCCAGGACAACTGCTAGACATCTTGTATCGGAGGAGATGACATGACTGCAAAGCTCTTTGGTGCTCCTGTGGCTCTGTTGGTCATAGGCTGCCTGCTGATCGCGATGTCGGATGGGCCGTCATCATGGCGTGCAGTGGTTGGCTTCGTCTGCCTTGCGCTCGCACTGCTCGGAGCGGTTCTCGCCTTCGCAAAGCGACGGGACGAGCCCGCAGTGGTCAACCTCACCGACAGCGAGAAAGAGTCCCTACGAGGAGAGCTGAACAGCGAAGGGCTGGTGAGTGCTGCACGCCAGCTGCGCCGCGATCACCCCGAGGTCACACTGACGCAGGCAAAACACACTCTGGACACGCTCTGACCTGACTCGTTGGCCTCATCTTTTCGCCCCTGACGGCTGGTACTTTTCAGCCGGCCAGGGGCGATTATGCTGTGGCTACAACAGTGAAAAACTGCGTACATGTCACGGAGCGGCGAGCAATGCATCGCGACACAGAGCGATCAAAAATCCACGCCACATATCGATCACATTCACAGACCACACCCTATCGAACAGGTGCGTTGGCGGCGTTCCGATATGTCCGTATGGGGTATACCCCACAACAGCATCATGCTCGAGCCTGGTGTGGACTCCTGGCGAGACCGGACAACCGTGCTGGTCAGCGCCACTCATCAACGGCATTGACGGAACCCTGCCACTTAAATTCTTTCCTCCATGGCGACCCGGTTGGTAAATAAGAAGTTTACATATAGTCACACTTCGATAACTTCGGTTGTGCCGTAATGTTTTTTCACCTACCGTGGACTCCGAAAGACAACCCCTCACCGAAAGATCCATAAATGAAGAAATCAATGCGCTCGCGCCTTGCCGTTGCTTCCGTTACGGCAGTTCTCCCTCTAGCGCTTTTCCCCGCAACTGCCAACGGCGTTCCAGTAGTCCCTGACGAAACAACAAGCACCGCTACCGGAAAAGACACAGAAGACATTTCACCGGCAGACCGGGAAGAAATCAACGAAACCCTCGGAGATGAAGCCATCCCCGAAGAAGCTGCCGCTCTTCGGTTTAATGGAGATACTGTCGACGTCCTAGACGAAGACGGAACGGTAATCCCCATCGACCGAGGTCAGCTGACCGTAAACGATGGACAGATCCAGCCTCAAGGCGTCGGCGACGAGATCAAACGAACCGTTGGCGCATGCCTTGGAATTGACTTTGCAGCCCATGTTGGCGCTTGGGAAGCCATCGAGTCTCAGGTTAACAGCTGGGATAAGGCCGCTAAGTTCGTCCTGCGCCGTGTAGGACTAGTCGCAGCAATCTCTTGCGGCGGTGGCGTATTCGCAGAGTACCTTCTCTAAGAGAGGTATCCCATGGGTAAAAAGTTCGAAGAGTTCACCGGAGGAATGAAGATTGGCGTCTTTGCCGTAGCTGCCGCCGTCATACTGGCCCTCTATATAGCAACATCAGGAGCGTCAGAATGGGTGCAGGCTATTTCTGTTCTCATTGCCGCAGGTATCGTCATTCTATTCATCAGAATCACCGGAGCAGGTCGCCGACAGGAGACTAATTAGAACACGAGTACGTGACGAACAGTGCCCCAGCCGCCAACTTGGTGGCCGGGGCACTGTTCGTCACGCCCGGCCGGTGCGAATGCACCTGGACGGCAATGCTCCGCACGCCGGACTGTTGGTAGCGCCCCGTTACCTTGATCGTGTCTCCGTAAGCTCGGGGACAGGTCACTGGCCTCGGTATGGCTAATTCGCCCTGTTGTTCTACATCATGATCCGGGGGGTGTTGCCGCCGAGGAACCAGGACGCACGCCGACGGCTAATAGGGACGCGGCTCGCCAACTCCTCAGGTGAAGTCTCTTCGTAACGTGGGTGCCCGCGACGAGTGTCTGACCAGTGATCTTCCACCACCGAACACGACCTCCCCACTCCAAGGAGGGGAACGATCATGGAAGACACCATCTACGACATTTACCTCGGATTAGATGTCGGCAAAACCGCGCACCACGGCGTCGCGATGACAATCGACGGCACGACGGTCTACGACAAAGCGCTACCCCAGGACGAAGCCAGTCTGACTGAGGTCTTCAACAAGCTCACCCAACACGGCGACGTGCTGCTGATCGTCGATCAGCCGAACACCATCGGCGCCCTGCCTGTCGCTGTGGCCCGCGCCAACGGCTGCGGGGTTGCCTATCTACCCGGCCTGGCGATGCGAAAGGCCGCCGACCTGTACCCCGGACAAGCCAAGACCGATCCCCGCGACGCGTTCATCATCGCCAACACCGCCCGAACCATGCCGCACACGCTACGGGTTGTCGACCGCGACGACGAGGTCCTATCTGCATTGAAGATGCTGTCCGGCCTGGACGATGACATCGCCCGCGACTGCACCCGCACGATCAACCGACTGCGCAGCATCCTCGTGCAGATCTACCCGTCCCTGGAGCGAGTGTTCGCCGGCGAGATGCTGCAACGGACCTTCGTGCTGGACCTGATGATCCACTACGGCGGGCCGACCAAGTTGAAGAAGTCCGGCAAGAAACGGGTCCTAACCTGGTCCCGCAAGCACGCGAAGAAGGATCCCGAGGCCCTGGTCGACGACATCTTCCAGGCGCTGGACGCCCAGACGGTGACCGTGCCTGGAACCGACGCTGCTGAAGTCGCGATCGGCATGCTGGCGACCAACATCAAAGCCCTGAAGGCCCAGCGTGAATCCATCGCCGGCCAGGTTGAGGAGATGCTCGACGACTTCCCTCTTGCCGAGGTCTTGATGTCGATGCCGGGAGTCGGCATCAAGACTGCCGCCAACATTCTCCTGGCCGTGGGTGACTGTTCCGACTTTCCCGACGCTGCGCACCTGGCTGCCTACGCCGGCATCGCCCCGGTGACCCGAAGATCGGGGACGTCGATCCGCGGTGAGTTCCCGGCCAGGTCGGGAAACAAGAGACTCAAGAACGCCCTGTTCCGATCCGCATGGGTCGCTTCGACCTGCCATGAAGCATCGAAGCTGTACTACGAGAGAAAACGGGCCGAAGGAAAAAGACACAATGCGGCGGTGATGTGCCTGGCCAGACGACGATGCAACGTCATCTTCGCGATGCTCACTCGTGGCGAGTTCTTCCGCGAACTACCGGCCCGCACCTCACAGGAGGTGGCTGTGGCCTAGCCTTACCCCCGCGCCATCGGGACCGCACGCCAGGCGTTCAACCGTTCGCAACGGTTGAACGTCCACGCCCGCATGTTCGACCGTCGTAACTCCGAATACTCGGGCAGTATGGACAAAAGTCGAGTGCAGGGGTTGACGAACTACATAGGGACACCCCCCCGGGGACACCCCACCTGCAGCCATATCAGGGTTACATCGCCTCCGCGATGCGTCGACGTAGCTGCTCGGCCCGCTCGGAGTCGCCTAAGCCGTGGTCCTCCAGGACCTTCAGCACAGCCTGGTCACCGGAGATCTCGCCGCGAAGGATACGTCGGTCCATCTCGTTGTCCTCTAGCGACATTCCCCTATTACCCCTACGCTGCCGGCGGCCCCTTCAACATCACTCCCGACGCCCTCGATGACCTCACCGGACCCACCCCCGACTCGACTTCCGGCACCGTCACCCTGCCCGACCACCTCGACCAGCTCGACGACACCCACAGGCTCGGACCCGTCGACCTGACCGACCCGCCACAGGGCGAGGGCCTGTACAAGGTCGTGCTCAACCACGCCCGAGACACCGACGATCTCCGCCACCTGAATCGTGACACGCTGATCGACATCTTGCCGAGGCTGTGTCTGCCCCCGCCACTACGCGACCAGGGGAACACCGATTCACCGAACTCGACGGCCGCGGTCGACGCCTCGACCCGCTGCGCGGCCCCATGCACGGCCTCGGCCTGCAGTACATCCTCGCCGAACAACACAGCGACCTCGACGGACCGAACACCGGCGAGGTGCCTGCATCCGTGCATCGCGACGTCAGAGGACACCCGATTACCTACGATCTGTCCGTCCCACCCCGGGTGGAGATGCTGTACACCACAGTCCTCGGCGAAGGCCGACACCTCAACGAGCTGCACCATCTCAACTGGTCACTCCTCATGACCGTCTGGCCCGACCTGCCGGTCCCCGGCCGCGTGCGCGACATGTGGGAATCCACCTACCCCGAACTCGCCGGCAACACAGGCCCTTGGGGAACCCGCCGCCGTGGTCAGCGCTGAGGAAAGTCTGGCGGTACCGATGCCTCAGCCGAGAGTGGTGTCAGAGTCTGTCGAATCCTGCGCCGCTTCGTTTGTCACCCGTGGGGCAGACGGAACAATCACCGGTGTCCCGTCCTTCTTGAACTTTGGCGCGTCCCCGGTCAACCAGCGCACCGCACGATTCAAACTTCCGTAGCACTGCTGGTCAGAAAGGTTCCTTGTGTACTCGGCTTTGGAATCCTCCCACCCTTTCCTGAAACCCGGATCAGGCATCGGAAGATCGTCGGTTCAGATCCAGCGCAGCTCCGTATAGGCACCCGGATACACTCCGGCACCGAGAAGAAGGTTCTTTCCCGGCGCCGTAGTCCTCTCAACCTGGCTCGCTACGATCGGTACTTTGTGAGTCACGGTATTGCGCACCACTCTCAAGGCCGCGACTAGTTCAGACTCATCATGCTCGGAGCCGTCACCACGCAATCGCCTACCCGGGAACGCGAGCTGCTCTGCGAGGAGCCGAACCCACCACAGTGTCTCAACAGCAGCGATACGGCTGGGCGCATCATCACCATCATCATTCGGAAACCGATGGTCAGCGAGCCTCGAGAGAGCCTCTCGCGCCCCATGGCACGCAAGGTCAATGTCGGCAGGAGTGGGGGCAGGCACAGGCGTCCTCCAAGTTTCAGTGGATGTCCATGCCGACTCCAAACCGAGCCTCCCGAGGCGCGGCGACCGGTTTGTGACCGACCTCGCCGGAAACCCTCGGGGAACCCACCTCACTGCCACCCGCCGGGACACGGCCGGGCAACTCCCCCACTGTCAGCTCCCGCACCGCGCACCAACCGGACAACGAAAAACCGGAGGTCACAAACCCTTTCGAGTTTGCGACCTCCGGCCTATGCGGTTCGTGAACCGCTCACGGTGGGCGAAGGGGGACTTGAACCCCCACGTCCCGAAGGACACTGGCACCTGAAGCCAGCGCGTCTGCCATTCCGCCACTCGCCCGTGGCATCATTCACCGTATAGCTACGGCGACGACGTGGGTTGCGTTTGCAACGCGGATAACACTAGCACCGGCCAATGATTGACACAAAACCCCAGTTAGATGCCACATACGCGGGCTGCTGAGGGCACCACCGCACCACACTGATCCTGCAGGTCGTCGTACCGTCTCCTCCGTCCCCGGCCACGACTCCACGGCTTCGCACGCCAAAGTACCCACACAGCCGAACCCCCTGGAAGCAGTCACGACACACCGATATCCAGCCGGTTCACAGGGAGGATCCGTATAGTGGTCCGACAACGTGGGAGTATTCCGCTCTCAGGGGACAGCGCACTCCCATACGTACGACACCCGTACGACGACAGAACGACATGCACCAGCATGAGCAAGAACCGACCGTTTACGCAACGCGACCAGGAAGGAAGGCGACGGCGCCATGGATCTCTTCGGACGATTCCGTAAGATCGACAGCTCCCTCCAGCGCGGCCTGGACAACGGCTTCGCCCGTGTCTTCGGCGGCGAGGTTGTCCCCGCCGAAATCGACGAGCTGCTGAAGCAGGAGGTTGAGGACACCCTCATGGAGAACGGGCAGGGCAACGTCCTGGCCGCCTCGAACTTCACCGTCCACGTCTCCCACCGTGACCACTATGCACTGCTCGAGAAGCACCCTGCCCTGGCCGACGAGCTCCAGGGCCGGCTGCAGCGCTTCATCCGCAACGAGGGCTGGCAGAGCGCCCACCCGGTGTCCGTCACCCTGGTCAGCGACGATGAACTGCACACCGGTCAGCTGAAGTCCCGATCCTCCTTCGATCCGCCGGAGGACAGCAACAGCTCCGCCTCACGCAGCGCCGCCGATTCCGGACGCTCCGGCGCAGCGGACGGTTCCGCCTGGTCGGCGGACGGCGCCGGTCGCGCAGCAGGCGCTGCAGGCGCGGGTGCAGCAGGCGCAGCCGCTGCCGGTGGTGCGGCCGCCGCAGGTGCCGGCGCCTCCGCCAATCCCCTGATGGGCCTCGCCCAGCCGTCGCAGTCCGAGCAGGCTGCCCAGCAAGCGCACCAGGGCCAGCAGGGACAGCAGGACCAGCAGGCCCCGCAGGAACAGAGCTCCCGCTCTGCCGAGGGGTGGGGTTCCCCCCAGCCCGCGGCGTCCGACGCCCCCAGCGCTGGCGCGGCTGGCGCGGCAGGTGCCGCGGGTGCAGCAGCCGCAGGCGCGGCAGGTGCCGCGTCCTACCCCGGCACCGAGGTCATCTCGAGCAACCAGCCTGACCCGGTGCGCACCGGTGACCAGGCGACCGGTGCCACCGACGCCGCCGCGGCCGGCGACCCCGCCCCGCAGACCACCGTCACCCTGCACCTGCAGGACGGCTCCGCCCGCAGCTACGTGCTGCAGGTCGGCGAGAACGTCATCGGACGCGGCAACGCCGTGGACTTTCGCCTGCCCGACACCGGTGTCTCCCGGCAGCACGCCGAGATCGCCTGGGACGGTTTCGACGCCGTGCTCACCGACCTGAAATCCACCAACGGCACCACCGTCAACGAGATCCCGGTGGAGAACTGGCTGCTCGCCGACGGCGATGTCGTCACCATCGGGCACAGCGACATCGAAGTTCGGTTCACCTGAGGGCCCCTCGACCGGGTAGATTCAGCCGGTAGGATCTGACCACGCCCCACCCGGACCATTGAGGAGATGACAACCCATGCAGACGACGCTCGTGCTGCTCGCGAAGATCGCCCTGCTCGTCGTGCTGTGGCTGTTCATTCTGCTGGTCATCCGCGCCCTGCGCCGTGACCTCTCCGCCGCCAACGTCGGCACTGTCAGCGGCCCCGGCGGCTACGCCGCACCCGCAGGTGCCGCCGCACCGCCAGCACAGGGCGGACGTGGCTTCCGCCGCGCCGCCGCACCGACATCCCTGGAAGTGACCTCCGGCCCACTGACCGGAACCACACTCAACCTGCAGGGATACCAGGAAGTCACCATGGGACGCTCCTCATCGTCCACCCTGGTCCTCGAAGATGACTTCGCCTCCGGCTCCCACGCCCGCCTGCTCAACCGGGGCGGCACCTGGTACCTGGAGGACCTCGACTCCCGTAACGGCACCTTCCTCAACGGGCAGCGCATCGACCAGCCCGAACAGCTCGCCGCTGGACAGGAACTGCGGATCGGGCAGACTACCGTGAGGATGGACGCATGACAGACGCCCCGCAGCCGGGCCGCCTCGCCCTGGACTTCACCGCCCGCTCCGACCGTGGTCTGGTGCGCAGCAACAACGAGGATTCCGCGGTCGCCGCACCGAACCTGCTCGCCCTCGCCGACGGCATGGGTGGCCACGCCGCCGGTGAAGTCGCCTCCGAGCTGATGGTCACCGCCCTGTACTCCCTGCAGAACACCATGTCGCAGGGGGTGGAGATTCCGCGTGAGCAGATGCTGACCATGCTCGCCGACGCCATGGACGACGGCAACCGTGACATCGCCTCCCACGTCGAGGACAACCCCGCCCAGGACGGCATGGGCTGCACCCTGACCGCCCTGCTCTTCGACGGCGAATCCGTCGGGGTCTGCCACGTCGGTGACTCCCGCGGCTACCTGCTGCGCGACGGGAAACTGACCCAGATCACCAAGGACGACACCTTCGTCCAGTCGCTGGTCGACGAGGGCAAGCTCGCCCCGGAGGACGTCTCCAGCCACCCGCAGCGTTCGCTGATCCTCAAGGCCCTGACCGGACGCCCCGTCGACCCGACCCTGGAGCTGCGAGAGGCCCGCGCCGGTGACCGCTACCTGCTGTGCTCCGACGGCCTGTCCGACCCGGTGAGCTTCGAGACCATTCAGGACGTCCTGCGCACCGGCACTCCCGATGAGGCCGCCACCTCCCTGATCAACCTCGCGCTGCGTGGCGGTGGCCCGGACAACGTGACCGTCGTCGTCGCCGATGTCGTCGATGTGGATGCTGCCGTGGCAGCTGCCGAGGCCGGGGACGCCCCCACCCCGACCCTGCCGACCGGCCCGGTCCTCGCCGGTGCAGTGAATGCCGCCGCCCCGGAACTGCCCCGTCCGGACACCTCGGCTGGTCGTGCCTCTGCGGTGCAGATCATCCAGCGTCCCGCCGCGGCCAAGGGCGGTTCCGGTACCGGCACCGTCGCTGCCGACGGTGTGGACGGTGCTGACGGTGCTGCCGGTGCCGATGGTGCCGGCAGTGGGGACGCTGCCGCCGGTCCCGGTGGTTCGGGACGCCGGGGCCGCCGACGTGGCCTGTTCATCGCCCTGGCCGCCGTCCTGGTGCTGGTCGTCGCCGCCGGCGGCACCATCTGGTGGGTCCGGGACTCGCTGAACCAGTCGTACTTCGTGGCAGTCGCTGCGGCAGCGGACCGTCCGGCACCGGCGACAACCACCGCCAGTGAGACCGAGGACGCCAGCGAGGCACCCCGGACGTCCGGCACTGCGGCTGCGGACCCCAGCGAGGCCGCGAACACCGCTGACGCGGCAAACGGGGCCGACGGTGCCGACACTGCGTCACCGTCCGGCTCCGAGGAGGCCGATGCCACCGCGGCGGAGAACACCCAGAGTGCCACGCCGATCATCATCTACCAGGGCTCCCCGGGCAGCATCCTGGGCATCTCGACCCAGAGCGCTTACCAGGAGATCTGCCTCGACGAGCGTGGTCAGGTCAACATGCTGCCCGCCGGCAGCGACGACCCCTGCCACCGGTTCTCCACCGCCGACCTGACCCCCGCGGCCCGCGGCACCCTCGACAACCTGCCCACCGACTCCTACGAGGAGGTTCAGGAGCAGGTCCGACGACTCTCCGAGCAGACCCTGCCACCGTGCGTGACCCGCGAAACCTCTGACGACAACAGCCGCAACAGCAACGGCGGCGGCAACTCGTCCGGATCGTCCGGATCCTCCGATGATCCCTCCGACCTCACGACACCAGGAGTCTCCTGCCGGGAGGTGAACTGATATGTCGGCACGCTCCGCCGTCGCCTCCGCCACCAGCCGCACCGCCGAGCGGGTCACCGCCCGGCCGCGCGGGGTTGAGCTCGGCCTGCTCATCGCCTCCGGCGTGGTGCTCGCCGTCGCCCTGGTCGCCCTGCAGCTGTCCCTGGGCAACGACCTGACCTGGGACGTCGCCATCATCGTCGGCGGCTACATCCTGGTCTTCGGGCTGGCTCACCTGGTGCTGTGCCTGAAGGCACCGAACGCCGACCAGATCATGCTGCCGGTCGCGGCCATGCTCAACGCCATCGGCCTGGTGATGATCTACCGGCTCGACCTGGCCATGGACATGTCCCTGTCGAACTCGCAGATGATGTGGACGGTCATCGCCGTGGCCTGTTTCGGCGCGGTGATGTGGTTCATGAAGTCCCACACCACGCTTCAGAACTACGCCTACCTGCTCGGCCTCGGCGCGCTGGTCCTCTCGGCCCTGCCGATCGTCTGGCCGACCTCGATGAACGCCGACGCCAAGGTGTGGATCACCCTGGGTCCGATCTCCATCCAGCCCGGCGAGTTCGCCAAGATCATGCTGCTGATCTTCTTCGCCGCCCTGCTGGTCAACAAGCGCACCCTGTTCTCCGTGGCCGGCAAGCGCTTCCTGGGACTGCAGTTCCCCCGGCTGCGTGACCTCGGCCCGATCCTGCTGGTGTGGGGCCTGGCGATCCTGATCATGGCCGCCCAGAACGACTTCGGTCCCGCCCTGCTGCTCTTCGCCACGATCCTGGGCATGCTCTACATGGCCACCGGACGTTCTTCCTGGCTGGTCATCGGCCTGGGCCTGGCGGTCGTCGGCGTGTACATCGTCTTCCAGATCTCGTCGAAGATCCAGGACCGCTTCACCAACTTCCTGGACCCCATCGGCAACTACGACGGCACCGGCTACCAGCTCTCCCAGGCACTGTTCGGCATGTCCTTCGGTGGCCTGACGGGCACCGGGCTGGGCGAGGGCTACCCCCAGAACGTACCGGTGGCCTGGTCGGACTTCATCCTCTCCTCGATCGGCGAGGAACTCGGCTTCGTCGGCCTGGCAGCCGTGCTGATCCTCTTCGCCATCCTGATCAGCCGTGGTTTCCTCACCGCGCTGCGCGCCACCGACTCGTTCGGGAAACTCGTCGCCGCCGGACTGTCGCTGACCCTGGCGGTGCAGATCTTCGTGGTCACCGGCGGCATCTCCCGGCTGCTGCCGATGACCGGCCTGACCACCCCGTTCATGTCCCACGGTGGTTCCAGTCTGCTGGCCAACTACATTCTGCTGGCCATCCTGTTGAAGATCTCCCACGACATGAACACACCGAAGACCGGCGGCGGAGACACCGCCCCAGGTAACGCCGGTGCCCCCGGTACCGGTGACGCACCCAGTACCAGCTTGAGCAACCCAGTCAGCACCGGTAACAGCACCGGTACCGGCACCGAGAAGGAGGCCCACCGATGAACAAATCGATCCGCAACGTCGCGGTCTTCGCCTTCGTCCTGGTGGTCATCCTGCTGGTCAACCTCACCTGGATCCAGGGGTTCCAGGCGTCCACCTACGCCGAGAACGACCTGAACTCCCGCCAGTACTTCAAGCAGAAGTCCATCCCCCGCGGCCAGATCACCGCCGGCGGCCAGGTGCTGGCCCACTCCACCGCCGACGACGACGGCCTGTACAGCCGTTCCTACCCGGAGGACGCCGCCGCCTACGGCGCGGTGCTGGGCTACCTCTCCGACCAGTACGGTGCGTCCGGTATCGAGGCCTCTCAGAACTCCATCCTCGACGGCACCGACGACTCCCTCTTCGCCACCCGCGCCTGGGACACGCTGACCGGCAAGGAACAGCGCGGGGCGAATGTGGACCTGACTCTGCAGCCCAACGTCCAGCGCGTCGCCTACGACGAGCTGAGCTCCCGCGGCTACTCCGGCTCGGTGGTGGCCCTGCGCCCCTCCACAGGCGAGGTGCTGGCCATGGCATCCACCCCCGGGTTCGACCCGGTGGCGGTGACCAACCCGGACTCCGAGGCCGCCACCGAGGCCTTCCAGGCGCTGCAAAACGATCCGAACGCCCCGCTGCTCAACCGCTCCACCCAGCAGACCCAGCCGCCCGGTTCAACGTTCAAGCTGATCACCACCGCCGCCGCCCTGGAGGCCGGGGACACCGGCGACACCCTGGTCAACGGCGAATCGCAGATCACCCTTCCGGGCACGGAGACCACCCTGGAGAACTACGGCGGTGCGTCCTGCGGTGGTCCGCAGGTGCCGCTGTCCACCGCCTTCGCCCGGTCGTGCAACACCTCCTTCGTGGACCTGGCGACCCGCCACGGCGAGGAGGCCTTCCGTGACACCGCCGACGCCTTCGGCATCGGTGCCGAGGACGACGACGACTTCGGTCTGCCGATCCAGAACTCCACCATCGGCGACATCCCCGATGACGCCGCCCTGGGCCAGTCCGCCATCGGCCAGCGTGACGTCGCACTGACCCCGCTGCAGAACGCGGTCATCGCCGCCACCATCGCCAACGACGGAGTGCGGATGAAGCCGCACCTGATCAAGCAGGTCACCGGTGCCGACCTCAACGTGATCGACGAGACCCGTCCGAAGGAGGCTGGCCGGGCGGTCTCTTCCGAGGTCGCCTCCCAGCTCACCGAGCTGATGCGCGGCTCGGAGAGTTTCGGCGGCGGTGCCGACAACATCGCCTCGAAGACCGGTACCGCCGAGCACGGCGAGGATTCCCGCAACTCCAACCCGCACGCCTGGTACGTCGCCTTCGGCCCGTCGGACGATGCGGACGTCGCCGTCGCGGTGCTGGTGGAGAACGGTGGCGACGCCGGCCAGGCCGCCACCGGTGGTTCCGTCGCCGCCCCGATCGGGCGTGCGGTGATCAACGCTGCCATCCAGGAGGCGAGCTGACATGACAGGCCCCTCAGACGGCAACGGCGCCAACGGTGCGTCGGGACAGACCCCGGACGACGGCACCCGCCTCTTCGGCACCAGCGACCCCTCGCAGCGCGACCGTGCCGCCGCCGACCGGATCCAGCGCGTCCTCGACACCCACTACGGCTCCGCCGGCGACGGTGCCGATGGTGCCGATGGTGCCGACGGCACGGGCGACACCGGCGCCGGCTCCCGGCAGCGCTTCACCGTCTCGCGCATCGTCGGACGCGGCGGCATGTCCACCGTCTGGCTGGCCTACGATGCCGAGCAGGGACGGGACGTCGCCGTCAAGGTGCTCAAGCCCGAGCTCACCGACGACCCCGAGTTCCGCCACCGCTTCCGCCAGGAGGCCGAGTCCGCCGAGACCATCGACTCCGACAATGTCGTCGCCACCTTCGACTACGGCGAGCAGTCCAATGTCGACGGCACCGGGGTGACCTACTGCTTCATCGTCATGGAGTACGTCCAGGGCGAGTCCCTGGCCGACATCCTCGCCCGGCAGCGCACCCTGCCGGAGGTCATGGCGCTCGACCTGATCGCCCAGGCCGCCGTCGGCCTGCAGGCCATCCACAGCCGTGGGCTGATCCACCGCGACATCAAGCCCGGCAACCTCATGGTCACCGCCGACGGCGTGGTCAAGGTCACCGACTTCGGCATCGCCAAGGCCGCCTCCGCGGTGCCGCTGACCCGCACCGGCATGGTCGTCGGCACCGCCCAGTACGTCTCCCCGGAGCAGGCGCAGGGCCTGGCCATCGAACCGTCCAGCGACGTGTACTCCCTCGGCGTGGTCGGCTACGAGGTGCTCGCCGGCGAACGGCCCTTCGCCGGGGACTCCACCGTCTCGGTCGCACTGAAGCACATCAACGAGACCGCCCCGGACCTGCCGGACTCCGTCAGCGAACCGATGCGCCAGCTCATCGCCATCTGCCTGCGCAAGGATGCCTCCGCCCGCTACCCCGACGGCGCCGCCCTGGCCGCCGCCACCGTCCCGGTGCGCGATGGTCAACTGCCGCCCGACCCCGCCGCCGGGGTCATCCCCGTGCCCCCGTCGCTGGCCGGACAGCCGTCCACCGGTGAGGGCAGCGCGCCGCTGGCACAGGTCACCGACGAGTCCAACATGGGCCCGGCCCCCAGCACCAGCAAACGGTCGGGAAATCGCAGCGGTTCCTGGATCCTCGCCCTGGTCATCGCCCTCGTCGCCGCTCTGGCACTGCTGGGCTGGGCGGTGTACTCGATGAACCGGGACGATGACTCCGTCACCGTCCCGACCCAGACCGAGACCATCACCGACCGGGTCACCGAGGAGCAGACCGTGGTGCCGCCGCCGGTGACCGAGGAGCCCACCGAACCCGGTGACACCGACTCACCGGAGACATCCACTCCTCCGACGGACACCGATCCCACGGGCACCCCGACCGACACGGACCCGGGCGATCCGGGCCCCACCGACACCGGGACCCCGACCACCCCGACCGACCCGACCGAGGGCAACGGCGGCAACGATGATGTCGAGGACATCCTGGACTGGCCGTTGAACCTCGGCGACAGCGAAACCACCGACCCCGAGACGACCAACGGGGCTGGCAACGCCGGTGAAAACGGTGACACGACAAGCAACGGTGCCGCGGGCGCGGGCGCATTGATGGGGCCACTGTGACGCGTGATATTAGCCCCGGTGCCCCTTATCCCGGTATTCTCCCTGTGGACAGCACATTCGACACCAGGAAGGCGGCGGCATGGACCTGAGCAACACCACGCTCGGCGGGCGCTACTTGCTCGGACCCGTCATCGGTACCGGTGGCATGTCCGACGTCTACGCCGCGACTGATGAACTTCTTGGCCGTGACATCGCCGTGAAGATGATGCGCGCCGATCTGGCCCGGGACGAGACCTTCCTGGAGCGCTTCCGACGCGAGGCCAAGAACGCCGCGAAGCTCAACCACCACGCCATCGTCGCCGTCTACGACACCGGACAGACCGATGAGGCGCAGGGCTCGGTGCCCTACATCGTCATGGAACGCGTCCACGGCCAAACCCTGCGGGACATCGTCAGCGACAACGGTCCACTGCCGTTGAACGAGGCCGGCCGGATCATGGCCGAGGTCTGTCGTGCGCTGAGCTTCTCGCACGAGGCCGGGATCATCCACCGCGACATCAAGCCGGCGAACATCATGATCACCAACACCGGCGCGGTGAAGGTCATGGACTTCGGCATCGCCCGCGCGCTGTCGGACACCACCTCGGCGATGACCCAGACCGCCGCGGTCATCGGCACCGCCCAGTACCTCTCCCCCGAGCAGGCCCGCGGACGGTCCGCCGAGGGACGCTCCGACCTCTACGCCGCCGGCTGCGTCTTCTACGAGGTCGTCACCGGGCGCCCGCCGTTCTCCGGCGAGTCGCCGTTCTCCGTCGCCTTCCAGCACGTGCAGGACGCACCGATCCCGCCCTCACAGGTCCCGGGCATGGATCTCGACGCCAACGCCTCACTGGCGTTGGACGCGGTGACCCTCACCGCGATGGCCAAGGACCCTGCCGACCGCTACGACACCGCCGACGCCATGGCCCTGGACCTGCAGCGCATCGCCGACGGCCGGATGCCCCTGGCCGCCGCGGCCTACGCCGACCTGGAGAATGTCGACCGGGACGTGCAGACCTCGACGATCCCCGCAGCCGGTGCTGCTGCCGCCGGTGCCGCCGCCGGTGCTGGTCTCGGCGCGGCGAGTGCCGCCGGTGCGTCCGGCGACGGCAGTGCCGACGACAGCGACGCTGGGGACCACGGCAACGGCGACAACGAGGATGAACGGCGCAGTCACCGACGTCGCGGCTGGGTCACGCCCCTGGCGATCATCGCCGTGCTCGCCCTGCTCGGCGGTGGTGTCGCCGTGGCCTGGAACTGGCTCAACGACGATACCGATCAGGTCGCCGAACAGGTCTCGATCCCGGACGTCGCCGGCAAGCCGCGTGCCGAGGCCGAGGCCGAGCTGGAGGGTGCCGGGTTCGACGTCAGCATCGAGGACCGGGCCGACCCCGAGATCCCGCGCGACTCCGCTATCGGCACCGATCCCGGTCACGGTTCCTCGATGCCCACCGGCTCGCGGATCACCCTGCTGATCTCGAGCGGCCAGGCGGTCACCGAGGTCCCCGACCTCACCGACATGACCACCGAACAGGCACGCGTCGCGCTGGAGGACGCCGGACTGCGACTGCGCTCCAACGTCAACGAGGAACCCAGTTCCGACATCGAGCAGGGCAAGGTCATCGACCAGACCCACCCGTCGGGCTCCCAGGTCTCCGAAGGCACCGAGGTCGGCATCACCGTGTCCTCGGGGCCGGAGGATGTGCGGGTGCCCACCGTCGTCGGCCAGACCATGGAGGAGGCCATCGCGAACCTGGAGGGCGCCGGCTTCCAGGTCGCGACCAACATGGTCGACTCCACCGAGGACGAGAACAAGGTGCTGTCCGCCTCCAACGAGGGCGGACGCCAGCAACGTGGTTCCACGGTCACCCTCGAGGTCTCCCGCGGTAACCAGTTCACGATGCCGAACCTGGTCGGCTCCGACTACGACGAGGTCCGGGGCAAGCTGCAGCGGGCCGGCTGGCGGGGCAACCCGGACCAGGTCCGGCGCACCAACGTCGACCAGCTCGACCCGACGCGGGTGGACCGGGTCGTCGGCCAGTCCGAGGACGAGGGCGAGACCGTCATGCGGGACGCGACCATCACCGTCCGGGTGAACGTGCTGGGTATTCCCTGAAGGCTGTGAGTCCGCTCCTGAGACCGGTTCTGGGGCCGGCTCTGGGCGGCCCTGAGGTCGACTCTGGGGCCGGCGGTGAGCTGAACCCGCCCGAGACTTACTGGGCGACGGCGGCGGTGGCCCCGGCCAGGGTGTCGGCATGACGCGCGGCCAGCGCGGTGAGCTCGGCCTCGTCGACGGGGCGTCCGGCGTCCTGCAACCAGTTGGCGAGGATGCGGTGGCCGTAACCGGTCATCACCGACTCCGGGTGGAACTGCACCGAATGCAGCGGCAGTTCGGCGTGCCGCATCGCCATGATCATCCCGGAGGCGACCTGCCCGGTGACGGTCAGTTCCTCCGGCACGGTCGCCGGATCCACGGTCAGTGAGTGGTAGCGGGCCACGGTGAACGGCGAGGGGATGCCGGCGAGCACGCCGGTGCCGTCGTGGGTGACCGGGCTGGTCTTGCCGTGGAAGATCTCCCCGGCCCGCACCACGTCCGCGCCGAAGTGCTGCGCCAGCGCCTGGTGGCCCAGGCACACCCCCAGCAGCGGGATCCGGTTGGCCGCGCAGTGGGCGATGATGTCCAGTGTCCGTCCGGCCCCGGACGGGTCCCCGGGGCCAGGGGAGATCAGTACGGCGTCGAAGTCCTCCAGTACGCCGACCAGTGCGGGGTCGGTGTCGCCGAGGTCGGCGGCGTCATTGCGCCACACGGTGCAGTCCTCGCCGAGTTCACCCAGGTACTGGACCAGGTTGTAGACGAAGCTGTCGTAGTTGTCGATGACGAGGATGCGCATGGCGTTTATCCTATCGCCCACTGGTAGAATGAGGGCGTTCGCACACGTCTCCACGTCAGTGAGGGTTAACCAGATGCCGAAGTCACGGATCTCCGATTCACCGGAGGACAGCTCAGCCAGCAGCCTCAACGGGTCCTCCGTCGACCGCCGCACGCCAGTCAAGCTCAACTCGACGGGGACACCGCGCTGGTACATCGTGCTGATGCTCGGCCTGATGCTGCTGGGCCTGGCATGGCTGGTCGTCAACTACATCGCAGGCCCGAGCATCCCGTTCATGGCTGATCTGAACGCCTGGAACTACCTCATCGGTTTCGGCCTGTTCATCGCGGGATTGTTGATGACGATGGGCTGGAAGTAGCAGCCCCGGTCCTCCCCTGACGGCGCCGACGGCCTGCAAGGCAGGACGCACCGCTGCCCTGACACGTCGGTGTCCGGGCAGCGGTCTTTTTGGCGGTGCGGGGGCCGGACGCGGGGTGCTCCCGGATGTCAGGACGACCGGGTGCGGCGCCGTCCTGACAGGTAAAGCCCCAACCCGATGACTGCGCCGGTGGCCAGCCCGCCGAGGTGGCCTGACACTGACACTCCGCCGGCGGTGATCGAGTAGAGCAGGTTCACCACGATCAGGGCGATGGGGGCGCGCACGTCGCTGCCCCGACTCACGGACAGGCCGACCAGCATGGCGAAGAAGCCGTAGCCGATGGTGGACGCCCCACCCACCACGCTCAACGGTTCCAGCCACACGACGGCCAGCCCGCCGCCGACCGCGCAGGCCAGCATCGACGCCGCCATCACGGTCGTACCGTGGGCACGTTCGAGCTCTCTGCCGATGAAGGCGATGAGCAGGAGGTTCAGCAGCAGGTGGGCGGGGTCCAGGTGGACCAGTGCACCGGTGGCTAGCCGCCACCATTCATGGCTGTAGGTGATCGCCGGTGGGTGGACCATCATCCGCCAGGCCAGATCGCTGTCCCGCACGGGGTCCATGAGGGAGCGTCCGTCCACGGCCGTGACGGTATAAACCACCAGGCACGCGATGATCAGCGTGGCGGTGGCGGGGGCACCGGCGAAAAACCGCCGTAGTGCCCCGGAGAGTGACCCCGCAGGCTTACCCGCGGAACCGGAGTAGCCGGCTGGCTCGGACAACTGGCTCAGGCAACGTCGATGGACTCGATGACAACGTCCTCGTCCGGGCGGTCCATGCGGTTGGTGGAGACGCGCGAGATCTTCGCGACGACCTTCTGGGACTCCTTGTCGGTGACCTCACCGAAGATGGTGTAACCGCCGTTGAGGTGCGGGTGGGCACCGACGGTGATGAAGAACTGGAGCCGTTGGTGTCGCGGCCGGCGTTGGCCATGGCGACCAGGAACGGACGGTCGAACTGCAGCTCCGGGTGGTTCTCGTTGTTGAACTCGTAGCCGGGGCCACCACGGCCGGTGCCGGACGGGTCGCCGCCCTGGACCATGAAGCCGTCGATGATGCGGTGGAAGATCGCACCGTCGAAGAACGGGCCCTCCGTGGTGCCACCGGCGTTCTCGGTGGTGTAGGGGGCCTTCTCCTTGTCGCCGGTGGCGAGGCCGACGAAGTTGTTCACTGTGGCCGGAGAGTGGTCGCCGAAGAGGTCGATGGCGATGTCGCCATAGTTAGTGTGGAGCGTTGCTGTCGCGGTCTTCTGAACGGTCATGGAAGCCAGGGTACCTGACGCCCCGGACAAGAATGTCGCGGACGGCACACTCCACCCGTTCAACCGTTTCAGCCCACCCTCGGCGGCATATTTGGTTATCGTGGAATTACGACCAAAGCGAAAGCACACGTCATTTCCGAACAACTGACCACCTACCCGACACGCCAGCGTTGTTGTGCAGCGCAGTGATCACGAGGAGCACCACGCGATGGAACTCATTCCCGCAGGGACTGCGTTGAGCGCCGCCAAGCAGATCTCGAACCTGTCCAAGGCGCGGAAGAAGCAGGCCAAGCAGCGGCAGTTCTCGATTCTCTCCGCTCTGCGCACCCAGCCGCTTCCCGCCGAGGAGCGTTCCCGCATCCTGGCGTCCGCACCCGGTCACCAGCGGCTGATCGTCGAGAAGATCCTCAACGAGAACGCACTGGCGGCAGCATCTGCGTCCGGGCCGTCCGGTAAGAACGACCACAAGAACAACGCCACGAAAGGAACCACGGTGAGCAACACCACTCAGAGCATCGATTCCACTCAGGGTCTCGACCAGGCCGTCCAGGACGCCGAGTCCACCCTGGACACCCTGAAGGACGGCAAGGCCGAGAAGCTGAGCAAGAAGGCCGAGAAGGCCACGAAGAAGGCTGACAAGGTCGGTTCCAAGGCCGACCGTCGTCGCGCGAAGGCCGACAAGGCCCAGGCCAAGGCCCTGAAGCGTCAACACAAGGTCGCCAAGAAGGCCGCCAACAAGGACGAGAGCGCCGCCGAGCTCGTCCAGCGTCGCGTCGCCGCCGTCACCTCCGCCGCAGAGTCCCGCGCCGGTGACCTGGCCGAGGCCGTCCGCACCGCGCCGGACTCCAACCTCGCCGACACCGTGACCCGGTGGGGCCGCACCGCCGCCACCGCCAGTGGTGACCTGCTCAGCCAGGCCCAGGAGCGCGGCTCCGCATTCCTGGAGTCCGACGCCGTCGGCGACGCCCTGGACAGCGCCCGCGACCAGGCCGACAAGCTGGGCCGCCAGGGTGCCGCCCTGGCATCGACCGGCACCGAGGCTGCCAAGAAGAAGGCGAAGAAGTTCGAGAAGGACCACGCCAAGGAGATCAAGGCCGCCAAGAAGAAGGCCCGCAAGACCAGCGACTCCGCCCGTAAGTCCCTGGAGAGCGCCTGGTCGCAGGCGTCAGACGTCGTCTCTGAGACCTCCGAGGCAGCAGTCAAGGAGGGCGGCAAGGCGAAGAAGAAGGCCGGCAAGCAGGCCAAGAAGGCCAAGAAGCTCGCGCAGAAGAACGCGAATACCGCCAGCAAGCAGCTCTCGGCCTCGCAGCGCAAGATCAGCAAGAAGGCCTCGAAGAAGGCCGAGAAGGTGCGCGCCAAGGAGCTGAAGAAGGCGGCCAAGGCCGACAACAAGAAGAAGCACACCGGACGCAACATCCTGCTGCTGGCGATCATCGCCGCCGCCGTGGCGTTCGTCGCCCAGAAGGCCAAGTCGACCGGCGCTGCCCCGGCTCCGGCCAAGACCCCGCGCGCCAACGGCACCCCCGCCACCGGTGCCGCCGACAAGGTCGAGGAGAAGGCTGAGGACGCCGCCGAGGTCGTCGCAGACAAGGCTGAGGACGCCGACGAGACTGCTTCCGACGCCGCTGAGGCCGTCGACGAGAAGGTCGACGAGGCTGCCGACGGGGCCGCTGAGAAGGCTGAGGGCTCCAAGCCTGCCGCCCCGGGCGCTCCCGGTGCCCCCGGCGCTCCGGGCGCTCCGGGCGCTCCGACTGCTGACTCCGGCGAGGACGAGGACGGCGGCAAGCACCGCCTCTAGTACCTCACCCCCGCCTGGGTGTTCTCCCAGCCCCGAGGTTCGCTCGGATGGCCTGAGCAGACTTCCCCGAGTTCGCTTGGGTCGCTCAAGGCACCGGCTCGGACCCGAACTCCAGGCGTGATTTCCGGCCCCTTGACCCCACATCCGTGGTGGTCATGGGGCCGCTGTCGTTGACTGCCGTCCGTGTCAGGCTGTGTGGCATCGCCACAGGTCGCCTGGTCAGTGGGAACGGCCACCCTGGGGCGGATTCTTGGCCATTTACACTGACCAGGCGACCATCCACGATGCCACCCGCCCCACCTGCGCCCCACGCCCGACCCAGAAGTCGGTCGGGCACCTACTCGCCGAGTTTCCTCCCCGCCCGCTGGCCCCGGCCCCTCGTCCCGTGCCGACTACCCGGAGTGGCCGACGATCTCCGCGGCGGCCAGGCAGTCCGCAGTCGCCTCGAGCACGCTGTCCAGTGTCTCGCGGGGCACCTCCCCGGTACCCCGGAGATGCGCAGCGGCGGTGCTGAGAATGTCCTGCCACAGGGCATTGGACAGGTTCGCATTGCCACCGATGATCGACTGCAGGCGTCCCGGGGCCTCCGGATCAGTCGGCACGACCGCCGTGGTCCGCGATGTCGCCGTGGTCTCCATCTCCGCCAGGGTGGTGAATCCGGTGGTCACACTCGGCTCGTCGACCCCGAGCGGCAGCAACAGGGCCTCATCGCCGTGGGCGGAGATCGCCGCCTGCAAGGTCTGGGTCGCCAGGGAGAACAGGACGTCGATGAGCTCGCGGTCGATGTCGAGTTCGCCGTGATTCCGCCAGGACGCCCGGATCTGCTGCAGCAGGTTCTGACCGCCACCCCCGACTGCCGCGCCAGCAGCGTCTGAGGCTTCAGCACCGGCAGCACCGGTCCCGTCCGAAGCCTCGGCGATGACCGCCCGGGCGCCACGGTTGGACCGGTCGGCCGGGTCGTCCTGACCGGTGTCCACGGCGATCTCGCCCTCGAGCACGCTGATCGTCGCCGCCGCGGTGCACAGCATCACCAGTTGCTCCATCTCGGAGGTGGCGTAGGGCCCGAGTCGGCGCAGCGCGGCGAGCGCCTGGACCCACAGTCCGGCGAGCTGGACCGCCGGGACGCGCTCGACTTCGGCGCGCAGCTCCTCGGGCAGCTCGATCGTCAGCCAGGAGTCCTCGCCCTCGGGGACGACGAGCCGCACGGACAGGCCGGCGTCCGCCACCACCGGTGCCAGGAGGTAGGCGTTGGACGCCGAGTCGGCCAGGGCGCGGTCGCTGCACCCGGCGGCGACCTCCAGCAGTTGGTCGACCATCTCCTGGCTGACTCCATCGGGCGAGGTCGAGGTCAGGGCGTGGTGGATGGCGGTGGCGCGGTCGGCGTCCGGTCCGTCGAAACTCAAGGTCAGTGCCATGGCCGTCAAGTCTAGGGCAGGCGGGCGCGGACCCCCCCGGAGGAGGGCGCGGTGGTGATCGGCGGCAGCGGACGATCGGGCGACGGGCAGCGGTGTGCCCGCCTCGGCCGAATCGATCACACCTCCATCCTTGCGGACGGCCCCACGAAATCACCCTGACCTGCACGTCTCACCATACGGGAATCGACGGGGGTGTGATGGATGACAGTGCGGAGGCAACGGTGGCCACGAGCAGGCGCGAACGCGGGCCCGCCCCGTCCACGGAGATCCCCATCCGCGGAGTTTTCCAACCAGCAAACATTTCATTTTGGTACCTGTAACGTATATTCCATGACCCACATCTCCGAAACACCACAGGCACCGCAGGCGTCGAACGAGCCACTTGACCTGCTGATCGTCGGCGCCGGCATCGCCGGAGTCGACATGGCCCACCACGTGGTCAACGAGTTCCCCGGCTGGAACTGGACCATGATCGACTCCAACGACGACATCGGTGGCACCTGGAACACCTTCACCTACCCCGGCATCCGCTCCGACTCGGACATGACCAGCTTCGCGCTGCCGTACAAGCCCTGGCCGCACAAGGGCACCCTCGGCGACGGTGGCCAGATCAAGGAGTACCTGCGTGACGCCGCGAACGAGGACGGCTTCCTGCAGCGCATCCAGTTCAGCACCTGGATGAAGTCGATGAACTTCGTCACCAGCGGCTCGGCCGTCGACGAGCACGGCCCGCACTGGGAGGTCGTCACCGTCAAGGCGTGGAACCACGGCCCCGACGACCGTCCGGACGCCACCGACGACGCGCGCGTGGAGACCACCATCCGCACCCGCCGTCTGCACCTGGCCTGCGGCTACTACGACCACCGCGACGGCTTCCTGCCCCATTACGACGGCCAGGAGGACTTCACCGGCACCCTGGTCCACGCCCAGAAGTGGCACCCGGACGAGCACGGCGGTGACCTGGAGGGCAAGAAGGTCGTCATCATCGGTTCCGGTGCCACTGCCATCACCGTGCTGCCCGCGCTGGCGAAGGCCGGTGTGGACACCACCATGCTGCAGCGCACCCCGTCCTGGGTCGCCGCGGTGCCGACCGTGGACACCATCAAGACCATCTGGGGCACCCTGCTGCCCGGTGACCGCAACAGCAAGCTGACCCACAAGGTCTCGCGCGCCAACCACATCCTGCGCGACATGGTGCAGTGGTACACCGCGAAGCTCACCCCGCCGGTATTCGCCGGGTACGTCCAGGGCCTGCAACTGTTCTGGCTGAAGCCTTCGCAGGTCAGGAAGGACTTCACCCCGCCGTACAAGCCGTGGGACCAGCGCGTGTGCAAGGCCCCGGGCGGCGACATCTTCTCGGCGATCAAGAACGACGGTGCCAAGGTCGTCACCGGCACCATCGACCGGATCGTCCCGGAGGGTATCCGTCTCAACGACGGCCAGGTGCTGGAGGCGGACGTCATCGTCTCGGCGACGGGTTTGCAGCTGCAGCTGTTCGGCGGCGCGGAGATGGCGGTCGACGGCACCAAGGTCGACCCCTCGAAGCTGGTGGCCTACCGCGGTGTGCTGGTCTCCGGCATGCCGAACCTGAGCTTCACGGTCGGCTACCTGAACCAGTCGTGGACCACCCGTGCGGATCTGACCGCCCGCTACGTCGCCCGCCTGTGGCACCACAACATCAACAATGGCGAGCAGCTCGCCGCCCCGGTGAACCCGGGGTCGGACGTGACCCGCAAGCCCCTGCTGGAGTTCGAGGCCGGCTACATCAAGCGTGGTGAGCACATCACCCCGCGCCAGGGCGACCGGTCGCCGTGGATCTACCGCCAGGACTACCTGCGGGAATGGCCGGAGTTGTCGCGTGGCGCTGTGACCGACGAGATGACTTTCGGCGATGATGCGGTGGCGTCGGCCCGCGAGGCCGCCGAGGTCGCTGCCGCCGACTCTGCCGACTCTGCCGACCCTGCCGGGTCGTCGGTGTCCGCGTCGGTGTAGGACGTCCCGTCGTCCGGAATGAACCTGGACGCGGCGGTGTGCGCCGACCAGGTGATGCCTGCCGAGGCGCTGATCACCAGCGCGATAGTGACCACCCGCATTCCGGTGACCTCTTGTCCGAGGAGGATGTAGCCGGCTGCGGCGGCGAACGCCGGCTCCAGGCTGAGCAGCACGCTGAACACCGCCCCCGGCAGACGACGCAGCGCAGCCATCTCCAGGGAGTACGGGATCACCGACCCCAACAGGGCGGTGACCACGATCGGCACCACCAGCCACGGGTCCAGGGCCACCCCGCTGAGTGCGGATCCTCCGAAGGGGGCGAGCAGAAGCCCGCCGATGACCATCGACACCGCCAGGCCGCCGGTGCCGGGCATGCGCGCACCGAGGGCGGCCGAGCAGACGATGTAGCCGACCCAGAAACCGCCGGCGATCAGGGCGAGGACGATGCCCTCGAGAGCGATGTCAGCGCGTCCGGACATCGCTTCGGCCGCCAACACCACCATGCCGGCGGTGGCCATCGCAACCCACACTAGATCACCGCGACGGCGCGAGGTCAGCGCGGAGAAGATCAGCGGGCCGGTGAACTCGACGGCGACCGCCACGCTCATCGGGATGTGTTCCAGCGAGGCGTAGAAGAAGCCGTTCATCCCGGCCATCGTCACCGCGAGCAACACGACCGCCCGCCAGTCGCCGCGTGCCCAGGCGCGGATCGCCGGGCGGGCGAGGATCATCAGCAGCAGGCCGGCGACGGTGAGGCGCAGGAAGGTCACGCCCCAGGTGCCGAGCGCGTCAAACATGCCGATGGCGGTGGCCGCGCCGAACTGAAGGGATGCGCAGGACATGAGGACCAGTGCAGAGGATCGAACCGTTGTCATGGGCACATTGTCAGCCATTATCCAATGATTCGTCTATCTCAGGATTCTGGCGAATAATGGTGAAGTATGTTGAACATTCGCCGGCTCACTCTGCTACGTGAGCTGCATCACCGCGGCACACTCGCCGCCGTCGCCCGCGAGCTGCACTACTCCCCCTCCGCGGTGTCCCACCAACTCAGTCAGCTGGAGAAAGAGGCTGGCGTGCCGCTGCTGGAGACCGTCGGCCGCGGCGTCCGACTCACCGACGCCGCCCAGCGCCTGGTCGAACGAACCGGCGAGGTGCTCGACATCCTCGACTCCGCCGAATCAGAACTCGCCGCCACCCGGGCCGGTGGCTCCGGCGCCGGCGGTAGAGGCGGTGGCGCAGTCGGGACGCTGCGGGTGACCAGCTTCCAGTCGGCGATGGCCTCGATCCTGCCCACCGCGCTGAGCATGGTGAACCGTCGCCATCCGCAACTGAACGTGGAGATCTACCACCGCGAGGTCGGTGAGGCCTTCGACGGGGTGATCGCCCACTCCTTCGACCTGATGCTCGGCGACGAATTCCCCGGCCAGCCCGAACCGGTGCGTCCCGGACTGCACCGCGAGGAGCTCTTCGCCGACCCGATGCTGCTGGTGCTGCCGGCCTCCGGGCGGTGGGCGCTGCCGGCAGATGACCTGGGTGATCTCGGGGGTCTCGGCGCCTTGGCGGATGCGCCGTGGATGCTGGAACCGGCGTCGATGCCGTGTGGGAGGTGGATGCGGGCCGTCCTACGGGAAGCCGGGGTGGAACCGCGGGTGACCTGCGAGACCGCCGATCCGATCCTGCGGGCGCACATGGCGCGCACCGGGCACGGAGTGACGATGATCCCCGCGCTGCTGGCCGGGCCGTACCTGGATGACACGCAGGCGTTGTCGATGCCCGGGTCACCGCACCGGCGGCTGTTCACCGCGGTACGGGAGGGCTATGCCGCACATCCGGGTGTGCGGGCGTTCCGGGCAGCGTTACTGGCCGCCGCCCGGCGCGAGTCCCCGGACTCCGGGGAGCTCGACGAGCTGTAACCGGGTATGCGGAAGGTATGCGACGATGGTTGTCATGGACACCACCAGTTCCTCCAGTTCCGCCAGTTCCGCCAGCCCCTCCGGTACCCCGTCCGCCCAACCGTGGACCGACCTGAACCCGGACGGCACCACCCCGGTTGACCTGGGCCTGGTCGTGCTCGACATGGACGGCACCCTGCTCGACGGTGCCGGCACAGTCCCCTCCAGCTTCTGGGAACTTCTTCCTGAGCTGCGGGAACGCGGGATCGTGGTGGTCCCGGCGTCCGGTCGGCAGTACGCCACGCTGCGCTCGATGTTCAACACCCAGGCCCCGGCGTCCGCCGAACCGCTGCGCACCTACCTCGCGGAGAACGGCACCGTCGTCGTGCACGACGGGCAGATCGTGTCCACCACCGCCCTGCCGGCCGGGCCGGTGCGTGACGTGATCGGCGCGGTCCGGACGGTGAACGCCACCGGACGGCAGGTCGCCACGGTGCTGTGCACGCCGGACGTCGCCTACGTCGAGAACGACGACCCGGACTTCCTCACCCAGGCGCGGAAGTACTACCACTCCCTGGAGCAGGTCAGGGACCTGAATGCGGTGCTGGACGGGACAGCCGGCAGTGACGGCACACGCGACACAGTCGACATCGTGAAGGTGGCGCTGTTCGTCTACGACTCCGTGGAGGACGCCGCGTCCCACCTGTTCACCGGCCCCGACGCTGTCGCACCGGAGGTCGACGATGAACTCTCCGTGGTGCTGTCCGGCACGAACTGGATCGACATCATGGACCCCAGGGCGAACAAGGGTGTCGCGCTGCGGCAGCTGCAGGACGAGTTGGGTGTGGGCGCCGGGCGCACCGCCGTGTTCGGCGACTACCTCAACGACCTGGAGATGATCGGCGAAGGCCACTACTCCTTCGCCATGGCCAACGCGCATCCGGGCATCACCGCCGCAGCGAACTACACCGCCCCGGCGAACACCGACGACGGGGTGGTGCGCGTGCTGCGGAGAATGCTGGGGGTGTGACGGCGCCCGGGACCGGCGCCCGAATGCCAGCTCATCTGTCTGGTCCACCGCAGCGCGCGGTAGCATGCATCCGAACCTGGTAAACCTGGGCGGGAGCACTCTAGAAGACGTGGAGAGAACATAATGCGCACAACACTCCTTTCCCGGCGCCCTGCGACAGCAGCAGTCGCAGTCCTGGCGGCGGGACTGCTCACCCTCACTGCCTGCAGCGACAGCAGTGAAGACTCGACAGCAACGACGGCCCCCGGTGAGACCACGGAGGTATCGGAGTCGACCGAGACGTCCGAGCCGTCCGGAACCCCCGAGAGCGATGCCGCGGAGTCCTCCACCGAGGAGGTGCCGGACGGTGCTTTCGCCGTCCAGGCCCGAGGCAGCGGACCCATGGGCCTGACCACCGGTGACTCCCCCTCCGAGGAGCAGGAGGAGCAGATCTACACCATCCACGGACGCCTGGTCGTCGGCTCCGGATCGTGCTTCGCGATGAAGGAGATCGGTGCCCGCGGTGGAGACAACAGCCCGCGCCCGCTGGTCTTCCCCGAGGACACGGAGTTCTCCGCCCGGGAGGAGAAGCCCACTGTCACGCTGCCGGACGGCGACCCCATCGAGGTGGGCGACGAGACTGACTTCGACGTCGTGTCCGTGCCGCTCTCCGACCTGAAGGGACTGTCGGACGCCTGCGCCCGCGGAACCTCCAAGACGGGCCTGGTGGTCGTCCAGTAGGACGCCCTTGAGTCGGACTATCGCACCTGCGCGTCGCTTCTATCGATAGATGCACTTCTCTGAACTGGAAGTATGTAAGGATCCGCCGACTCCCCTCGGCGGCGAGGTGCGATAGTTCGACAAGGTGCGATGATCCGACCACCCCCGGCGCCGACCCCACCCGGTCGTGAGCACCACAGTCAGTGGCACAGTGTGACTCATGGCACTACCAGATCCTTATGGAACGCCCCGGGCTGGAACGCCCCTGCCGGCCTGGGTGACCATCGCCCTGGGCATGTTCACCGTCTCCTTCGGGGCGAACCTCTTCGCCCCGCTGCTGCCGGTCATGCGTGAGACGCACGCCCTCGGCAGTGCGCCGGTGAACTTCGTGCTCGCCATCTACGTCCTCGGACTGATCCCCGCCCTGATGATCGGCGGACCCATGTCCGACCGACGCGGACGCCGGGCAGTGGTGCGTCCTGCCCTGTTGTTCTCCGCACTCGGCACGCTGGTCACCCTGTCCGCCCACCTGGGGATCGGCTCGGCCGCGGGCCCGGTGCTGCTGTGTATGGGACGCATGCTCACCGGTGTCGCCGTCGGCCTGGTCCTCGCAGCGGGCGCGGCGTGGCTGAAGGAGGTGTCGATGGAGACCAGCGTCGGGACGGCCGCCCGGCGCGCCACGGTCGCCACCTCGGCCGGCTTCGGCGTCGGCCCACTGGTGTCGGGGCCGGTCGCCGAGTGGCTGCCAGGGCCGGACACCACCGCGCTGATCATCCACCTGGTGATGGTCCTGCTGCTCACCCCGCTGGTGTGGGCCACCCCGGAGGCCGGACGCCCCGGCGGTGCGGCGTCCGGCGCCACAGCCGACACCGCGCCGACCCGTCGGCCACTGTTCCCCCGCTCCGCCCTGAGCCCCCGCTTCCTGTGGTCCGTGGCGGCGTGGGCGCCCTGGGCGTTCGGCGTGGCCACGACCAGCTTCGCCGTGCTCACCCCGCTGGTCACCGACGGCATGTCCTACCCCGTGGCCTTCACCGGCCTGGTCGCCGGGATCACCATGCTGACCGGGGCGTTCGTCCAACCGTGGGCAGGACGCCTCCGCATGACCGGACGCATCCACCCGGCGGTCTACGGCCTCGGCATGGCGACGATCGGCATGATCCTGGGCGTGGTCATCGCAGAATCCGCCTCCCCGGTGGTGCTGATCCCGACGGCCATGGTGCTGGGCACCGCCTACGGCATCATGATGGTCTCCGGACTGCGGGAGGTCCAGCGCATCGCCGAGGAGGAGGCCCCGCACGAGCTCGGCGCGCTGACCGCGGTGTTCTACGCGGCAACCTACCTGGGCTTCTTCATCCCCTTCGTCATTGCCCTGATCGCACCGGTGGTGGGCTATCCGGCGGTGTTCATCACAGGGGCGGTCATCACCGTGGTGTCGATGTGGCCGGTGGTGCGGGTGACTCGCGCCGCCCGTGGCAACAGCGGGAAGTCCTACTAAGGGACGGCACAACCGCAACCCCCATCACGAAGAGTTCCCGTCCTGTCTCATGACCAGGTGCGCACCGACCACCCCACGCAGCAGCCACGGGTCAATATCCTCGCCGCCTCCGACGTCCCCACCGTCCCCACCGTCCTCGCCGACCCGCAGCACCGACAGCGCCCCGGTCGGCTCGGCGATCACGCACCGCACCTGCGCCGGATCAGTGACACCCGCCCGACGCAGCGCACTGGTCAGGTCAAGATCGGTGACATGCTGTCTGGACAGCGCTCGCTCAATCACCTTCCCGTGTGCCATGACGACCTCCGGCGGCGAGGCCACCGCCCCACGCAGCTGCCGCAGTTTCCGCGCCTGCCCGAACACCGCCTCCATGATCATCAGCGTGACCAGGCCGATCAGCCCGGCGGCCAGCGTCGGCGGGTGCCCCAGGACGGCGCGTCCTGCCACGGCCCCGAACATGATGATCACCACGGCGTCGAAGGTGGACCAGGCGGTGAGCACCCGGGCACCGAACAGCCTAACCAGCACGAGGAACGCCAGGTAGACGCCGATGGCGGAGACGATGACGACCGGGATGCGCCAGGGCTCGATGCCGAGGGAGTCCGCCAGGGCACTCCCCCAGCCGCCCGGCGGGCTGGCGAGTACCAGTGCGGTCGTGGATTCCATGGACTCCGTGGTTGCCATGGCTGCCATTGTGCCAGGGTGAGCCGGTGTCAGGCGCCGACCGGAGCCGGTCCCGGCAATCAGGTCACGTCAATCAGGTCACGGCCGACCCGTCACAGCCAGCCGTTCTGCTCGGCCACACTGACCGCCTCAAACCGGTTGGACGCCCCGGTCTTGCCGATCACCGACGACAGGTGGTTACGCACCGTCCCCGGTGACAGATGCACCGCCGCGGCGATGGTCTTCACCTCCGCCCCACCCCGGGCTGCCCGGCACACCTCCACCTCCCGCTCGGTCAGCGGCGAGTCCGGGGTGAACAGCGACTCCTCGGCCAGCGCCGGGTCGACCACGCGCAGCCCCTTGTGCACCCGCCGCACCGCCTCAGCCAGCTGCGCCGGCGGAGTGTCCTTCACCAGGAACCCACTGACCCCCGCGGCCAGGGCTTTGCGCAGGTAGCCGGGGCGTCCGAAAGTGGTGACGATCATCGAGCGGCAGGACGCTCCGGCATCGACCAGCGCCTCCGCCGCCTCGATACCGTTGGCGCCGGGCATCTCGATGTCGAGCAGGGCGACGTCCACCTGGTGGGCGAGGACGGCGTCGACGACCTCATCGCCGCGTCCTACCTGCGCGACGACCTCGATGTCGGTTTCGGTGCCGAGCAAGGCCGCCAGCGCACCGCGGACCAGGTCCTGGTCATCGGCGATGAGTACGCGGATCATGGGCTCTCTCCTGTCATCGAGACCACCAGCGTAGTGCCGGTGCCGCCGGCACTGGTGCCGCTACCCGTGCGTGAGCTCAAGGTCAGCGTCCCACCGGCGTCCTCCACCCGGGCGCGCAGGCCCGCCAGGCCCTCACCATCGGCAGCGCCCCCGGCAGCTCCCTCAAACCCCACCCCGTCGTCGACGACGCGCACCCTGTCGCCGCTCATCGTCACCTCGCACCGCGACGCCTCGGCATGGCGCACCACATTGGTCACCGCCTCCCGGATCACCCAACTGAACAGGTGCGAGTTCGTGCCCGCCACCGAGGTGTCGTCCGGCAGGACGGCGATGACCCCGGCGGTGTCCAACGCCCGGCGCGCCGCGGCGACCTCCCCGTCCAGGTCCGGCCTCCGCATCCGGGTGACCGTGGAACGCACCTCGGCCAGGGCGGTGCGCGAGATCCGGGTGATCTGCTCCAGCTCGGCCTTCGCCGCCGCCGGGTCGGTGTCGACCAGGCGGGTGGCGACCTCCGACTTCAGGGTCACCACGGTCAGCGAGTGGCCGAGCAGGTCGTGGACGTCCACGGCAATGCTCTCTCGTTCGTGCGACAGGGACAGTTCGTGGGACAGCCGGCTCTTCTCCTCGGAGCGTCGGGACGCCAGGGCCACGAGGTAGATCATGATCGGGCTGGCGACCGTGGCCCCCATCGTCGGTACCACGGCGTCCGGTGCCGCCAGGTACACCAGCCCGGTGGAGCCCAGCATGATCGTCACCACCGCCGGGAGGCTGTAGATCATCGGCAGGGTGAAGGACACCGCCGCGACGTAGAAGGGCACCAGGAACACCGCCCACACCCCGATGACCAGCACCGTCGGTACCGACACCACGATCAGGACGGTGAACCAGAAACCGGCCCGTTGGGGCATGGTCATCCGTCGTGGGAAGGTTTCCGCCAGGCCGAAGCCCAGGGAGTACGTCACGGAGAACACCACGAGCAGGACCACCCCGGTGATCTTGCGGAACAGTGAAGCATCCGACATGACCAGTAGGAACGCCGGGAAGACCAGCACCACCAGCCAGACGGAGGCCATCAGGCTGTCGGTGCCGTTGAAGTCCTCCCGGAAGCGGGCCCACAGGCGGATGCGGCCGGTGGTTGTGCCGCTGGCACCTGTGTCGCCGCCGCGTCCGCCAGCGCATCGGCCAACGCGCCTGGTGCTGCCTGGTTCGCTCACTGGCGTCCCTTCTCCCGGTTGTGCAGAACGAGTACCACGCCGATGAACAGTAGCGTCCAGGCGATGAAATTCGCCACGGCGTACCACAGGGGGTCCTCGACGAATCCGTCGCCGAAACTCACCGACTGCCGACCTTCGGTCAGCGGCCAGCGGGCCAGGGACGCCGCGCCGTAGAGCGGGCTGAAGCGTCCGACGTTCAACATCGTCTCCGGCAGTGGCATGAACACGTTACCGAGAAACGCCAGGATCACGATGGACGTGCCGGCGATGCTGGTGGCGGTCTCGGTGGGCCAGATCTGCGCCCAGATCATGCCGTAGAAACCGAAGGGGATGGAGCAGACGACGCACAGGACCAGCGCGATGACCCATGCCGAGCCAGGCATGTCCGCCCCGGTGACCGCGCCGACGATGAACACCGCGGCGACCGGCAGGACGGCCCGGATGATGATGCCCAGCATCCGGGACGCCAGGATCTGGCCGCCGGTCAGCGGGGTGAGGGCGAGTTGGCGTCCCCAGCCGGTTTCGGCCTCGACGACGACCTGGCCGGCAGCCGCGGTCGCGCCGGTGATGCCGGCGTACAGCGCCATCCCGATCATGATCGAGGCCTTCACGTTGCCCTGGCCGACCGGTTCATCACCGAAGCCCATCGCCTGGCCGAAGACCAGGTAGAAGATGACGGGCAGCACCATGGAGAAGAAGAGCATCGCACCGTCGCGGGACAGGCGCCGCAGGTCGTGCAGGGCGAAGCTCACGGTGGTGCTGGCGCTCGAGCGGTTCGTGGCGCGGTTCGTGGTGGGCGTGTTCGGGTTGGTGGGTGTCGTGGCGATGCTCATGATTCCTCACTCCCGGTGTCTCCGGTGTCTCCGGTGTTCCCGGTGTTCCCAGCGTCCCCGGCGTACCCGCTCTTGCGGGTCAGCCGGATGAAGGTGTCCTCGAGGGTGTGCGCGGAGATGCGCACATTCTTCGCGTCGGTGGTGGTCAACAGCTCGCGGACCAGGTCGTCCGAGTCTGCTGAGTCCTTGGTGGTGACCTGATGGTGTTCGCCGTCGAGGTCGTATTCCACGCGGATGTCGCTGTCGATGGCCTGCAGTTCGGCCGGGGTGCCGTCGGCGATGACCCCGCCACCGTCCAGCAGGACGATCCGCTGGGCGAAGTTCTGCGCCTCCTCCAGGTAGTGCGTGGCGAAGATGATGGTGGTGCCGAGCTCCGCCTGGCCGCGCATGGTATCCCAGAAGTCGTGCCGGGCGGTGGCGTCCATGCCGGTAGTCGGCTCGTCGAGGATCAGGATGTCCGGGTCCCCGAGCAACGCCAGGGCGAAGCGCAGCCGTTGCTGCTCACCGCCGGAACAGCGGGAAACTCGACGTTTTCGCAGATCAGTCAGGTCGGCGCGTTCCAGGACCTCGTCGATCGGCAGCGGATCGATCAGGGTCGAGGCGATCATCTTGATGGTGCCCTCGACGGAGACGTCCGGCAGCAGGCCGCCGGTCTGCATGACCGCGCCGATGCGTTGACTGTTGATGGCCTGGCGTGGCGATGTCCCCAACACGGAGACCGTGCCCTCGGTGGGTTTGGTCAGCCCGAGGACCAGGTCGATCAGGGTGGTCTTTCCAGCACCGTTGGGGCCGAGCAGGGCGACGATCTCACCGGTACCGATCTGTACCGTGACATCGCGCAGCGCGTGGACGGGTTTGCCGGCGGAGCCGCGAAAGGACTTGCACAACCCAGTCGCGGCGATGGCCTGTGTGGTTTCTGTGGGTGAAGCTCTCATGACTCCATTCCACCCCGGTCACACCGAATTGGCCAGGGGGCGCCGTCACGACCTGGGCGTGACAGGAGTCATGGGTGGTGCAGGACGTCAGGACGCCGTGCTGCGCCAGCGCCGCCCGTCGTCGCGCGCCCACCGGGTGGCCGTCGCGTCCTCCCGAACGGGAGCGAACCAGTAAGTGGTGTCCGGGCCCCAACCGGCGATGACGCAGGCCGTCCGGTCATCCAGGAAGATGGCCCGGGTTGCTGCGACGAGGTAGCCGGCGACACTGAGGTGCACCCCGTCGTAGTGGTGCGAGATCGCAGGCCAGTCGTCGCGGTCAGTGATCTCGACGATGGTGCCGTCTGCGCCGTCTGTGCCGTCCTCGCCATCCCGTGGGATGTGCAGCGCCCGGACCCAGGCACTGTCCGAGTAGACGTCCTCGACGAACATCAACCCTGCGGGGAGCTCGCGGGAGTCACCGGTGTGACTGTCGGGGGACGGACTGCCGTCAGCCAGGCTACGGGTGGACGAGAGCAGCGCTGTGCCGTCACCCGACGCGGTGCTCCCGGAGTGTCCGTCCGGGAACGACCACCACTCATTGCTCCCCCGATTGCTGGGCCGGGCACACCGAGATGCCGGTGGCGGGGCTGCCGGGCTGATCCGACCAGGACACGGTCCACTGATCGTCCAGCGCATCCTGGATGAGAGGTGCGTCCCACCACCGCACATGCGGGGACGCGGCAACGACCTCCGCCGCGTCCTGCAGCGCTGCGACCACGACCGGGGAGGACGCCAAAACGTCCTCGCCGTGCGGTGGCTGCCAACACATGGCGGCACCGACGGAGATGTCCAGCGCGGCCTCGAGCAGCTCCGGTGTGGGTTCGGCCAGCGGGGTCTCCCGGATCAGGCACGCGACGACGTCCGGTGGCATGACCTCCGGATAGTCGCGACCGTAGGAGCCATTGGATATGTCGGTCAGGTCGGTGGTGTCGTCACCGTCGGTATGCCCCGAGCCTGCGGACGAGGAGAAGGACATGTAGACGGTGCCGGTCTGCTCGCCGAGATGGTGGGCGGCCTTGACCACGGCGCTGCGCAGCGGCAGCAGCCCCTCTCCGGGGCGGGCTCGCTCTTCACTGAGCAGCACGAATTCCAGAAGCACCCGACGCCCCGCGGGCCGGCCAGCAGGGTGTCGGGTGTCATGGTGGCGAGGTCACCTCAAGCCAGGTGCACGGTGCGCACGCGCACGTGGCGGCACTCAACCACAGTTCTCGCCAGATCTAGCCGGCGATGAGCTTGTTGACCTGGCGGACGACCGGGGCCGGGGCGAAACGTGCCGACCAGCGCAGGGCCAGGTCCGGCAGGGACACGGAGTAGTCCTGGCGCTGGCGCTCGAGCCAGCCCTTCGGGTTCACGGACTTCCAGACGGCGGCGGCGACCTCGTCGGTGTCGATCCGCACACCGAGACGCTTGGTGGAAGCGGCCTCGACGTCGGCCAGCGGGGTCTTGACCCACAGCGGCATGAGGTTGACGACGCGGATGTCGTCCTTGCGCCACTCCAGGCTCATGGCCTGGGTGAAACCACGGACGTAGAACTTGGAGGCGGAGTAGGGGGTGATGTGCGGCTGGCCGTAGATACCCGAGGCAGAACCCATCGAGATCATGTGAGCGCCCTCGGTGACCTTGAGGTAGGGGTAGGCGGCCTTTGCGCCGAAAGTGACACCGGTGCAGTTGATCTCGATGGTCTTGGCGATCAGCCCGGCAGGCTGCTCGGCGACGTCCAGGTCGCCGATGATGCCGGCGTTGTTGTCCAGCACGTTCAGCTTGCCGCCGGTGTGGGAGGTGAAGTCTGCGAGGGCATCCTCCCAGCTCTGGTAGTCGGTGACGTCGAGGTGTCCGGTGATGATATCCGGGTAGTCTTCCTTCAGCTTCGCCAGGTTGACTTCATCGATGTCATAGGCACCGACGATCCAGCCCTTGTCACGGAACTTAAGTGCGACCTCGCGACCGATTCCGGCCGCGCCACCGGAGATGAAAATGCTCTTCTTGTTTGCCATGCACGCCAACCTACAATGCCGGAACGGGTACCGTTACTTAAATCGTAATATTCATATCAGAAAACCTCGTTCACTGAGTCTTCGCAGATCAGGATCCCGGCACGGCGTTCTCCGGCAAGGGGTGCATGTTCTCCGACAACCACCCGAAGGGCTCGGTCAGGAACTCGGTGGCCTCCACCACAAGTGCCAGGCCGCCCAGCACGGCCGCAACGGAACTTCTGCTTCTTTTACGCAACATAACCATGACCGTGCAGTGAGCTGGGTCACTCATATGTGCACATCGGGAGATATGCTCAAGGTGTGGCCCTGCAAGCGACCCAGCGAGCGCCCGGGCGGGTACCGGCCACTCCTCGTTCGCCCCCAGCTGCGCCCGGATTCCGGCGATCTGCAGATCGACGAAGGACTCGAAGATCTGGTCACCAGCGACACCTCACCGGAGACATTGCCGTACGACCGTAAACCCACCCGCGCGCTCTCAATACCAGCAGCGTCCCCACAAAATCACTCACCGCCTCGACCGCGGCATCAATCGTGGACTCACCGTCGGAACGTCCTGCCCGTCACCATTATCGGAACAACTCGCCAGAACAACCGCGGCGACCGTCACCGCCGCCATCGCGGACACATAGCGGACAGGGCGGGCAGACAAGCTTCGACCACAAACGTCATGAATCCACCATCGCATGTACGTGGACATTGTTCACTACGGCTGATCGGCCATCGACCGGTACAGGTACCCACGGATTTCCACGCCGCGACCATTGATGTCGCTGCGCAGACGCACTGCATTGATCGCATCCTCATCCGCGTGTTCGGCGACGCTATCGGCGATCGCCATCAGATTCTCCTGCTCCTCAGCAGCAAGCGAACGCCCCTCCTCGAGCGCATTAGCCCGGTCGGGAGCATCGTCCGAACTGTCACCGGATGAATCAATGTGTCGCTGATAATCCCGGAAATCAGCCGCAGCCAGATTCAGGAGTTCCCGGAACACCTCGTCACTGTCCGCCCCTGCATCGACCATCATGCCGGGCTGTTCAGGGCGTTCGGGGCGACCTTCATCGTCCCCGGCGCCCCCGGCACTGCTCTCGTCATCATCATCGTCCTCAATCGTCCCGAACTGGACCAGAAGCCGTTCGACGATCTCCTCAGCGTCCGCGACCGCATCCAACTCGCCAGGCTGGGCGCGCAGCAGCTCAGCGATGTCATCGGTGTCGAAGCGGAGCGGATCCCCCTCCCCCTGTGCGGCACTGACCTCCACCGCGGTAACCGACGGCACGTCCTCGTCGTCCGAACAGCCAGGTAGCGCCAGGGCAATCACCGTCACTCCCGCCGCTGCTGCCATGCGACGGGAGGGTGGGCTGGCGTGCCGGGGCATACGGATCATGTATCTCATATATCACGCAGAGTAAACACTATTCACTTTTCCCGGTGCCGACGGCCCACGTATACCCCCGGGTAAACCCGTGGTGATCGAAGAACGCCCGCCGGAACGCGTTCGTGCTGGAGCAACCAACCCGCTGGGCAACCGTGTCCACCGTGGTCGACGTCGTGAGCAAGCGTTCAGCCGCCTGCATGCGGGCCACCCGCCACCAACGTCTCAGGGTCATTCCTGTCTCTGCGCGGAATGCCCGCTCGATACTGCGTGCGGACCCCTGCACCGGGGCTGTCAACTCCGGAAGACCGCCGGCGTCGCCCGGACAAGCACTCCCGGGCGCGAACCTCCCCACGAGGACCGAACGAAGGCCTCCTCCGACGAAGCTTCCCCGACAACCTCCCCCAGAAACGACTGAAGGCCCCGGCCGCCGACGATCCACACAGGATCATCAGCAACCAGGACCTCAACAGCCACAAGATAAATGCCGGCGGCGACCTACTCTCCCACACCCTCCCAGGTGCAGTACCATCGGCGCAGGCAGGCTTAGCTTCCGGGTTCGGAAAGGGACCGGGCGTGACCCCGCCGCTAAAACCACCGACAAACTTAAAC
>DWVP01000010.1 GCA_019120175.1 Candidatus Corynebacterium faecigallinarum | reverse complement strand
AGGCCCTCCGGGCGGGGTCAGGTCGGCGGACACGAGGGCGCTGGTGCGGTCGGTGGTGCTCATCGGGCACCGCCCTTGCTGTAGCGCTTGATGACGGCCTGGTGCGTGACGCCGAGGGCGTCGCCGATCTTGGCCCAGGTCACGCCCTCGGCGCGGGCGTCAGCGACGGCGATCTCGACGGCCTCTTCCAGTACAGAACGGAGCACGCCGAGGTCGTAGAGGCGGGCCTCGGTGTCGGCGAGAGCCGGATCGCCCAGACGCCAACGAAAGGCGTTCACGTGGTCGAAGGCGGCGGAGTTGGCGCTCATCAGCGATCACCGCCCATCACTGCGGCGACGGCGGCGCGCTGGCGCGGGGTCAGCGGCGTGAGCGACAGGCGCTCACCGGCGCGGCGACCGGCGGCACTGGCAGCGGCGATGACGGGATCGATCCCATCAGCCTGCGAAACGGGGTTCAGGTCCTGGTCAAGCCCAGAACGATCCTGCGCGTATGCGCGGGGGGAGTCGATAACGACAGACATCGGAAGTCCTCAAACATGAGTGTGCTTCCGGTTCCCCGCCACGGTAGTTGGGCTGTTTGACCGGCTACTCATCCGGGAGCAGAACCCCGCGCTTCTAAGTCGCGGCCCCGGTGGGATCTTCTTGTCTGCAACCATTCTCCCACGACAAGACTCACCGTTGCAACGATGACTCAACTCGCGTGTCAGTCACGACGCGGATCTATACGAATGAGGTTGGGGTCGAACCTCACGTGACCAGGCGCGACGGGATCAATGGTCACCGTCATCAGCTCGTCTACAAGCATCCGGCGACGTTCCATGTCCAACCCCTTCCACTTCGTCTCGACAACCTCGCGGCGCTCAGCAGTGCCGACCGTCTCATCCACGTCCGCAAGCAGCTTCGCCGTCACCGACACCGAACGGTCGAGCAGCTCCGCGTCGATCTCGTCGATGCGGGCCTTCACGTCGTTGATCGCCGCGGTGATCTCCAGCACGGGCTGGTGGATGTCTCGCAGCAGCGGGCTCAGTTCCTTGACGCGCTCGACCAGGGCGTTCCGCTCGGTCAGCAGCTCCTCGCGGTCCGCCCCGGCGTTTTCCTGCGGCATCACGAGGTCGTGCACGTCCACCGAGGACAGTCGGGTGAGCACCGCCTCGGTGACCATCGCATCGACGGGCTCGCGCTGGCGCGTGAGGTGGAACTGCTCGCCGCAGCGGTACGTCGGCTGCTTGCGGCTGTTCGTCCCCGAAACGAGCGTCGCACCGCACTTACCGCACAGCCCGATCGTGGACAGGAGGTACTTCGGCTGGTTGCCCTGCCTCACCGACCTCCGCACGTTGTCCTCCAGCTTCGCCACCGCCGCCCGCCAGGTCTGCTCGCTGACGATGGCTGGGAACTTGTCCCCTTGTACGGGGTACAGCTCGCCCGAGGCGTAGTGCTTGATGTAGCCAGCGTAAAGAGGGTTCGCCAGCAGGTACCGCACGGCATCGACGGAGAACTCCGACCCGCGCGCGGTGAGGTGACCAGCGCTGTTCAGGTCCTCACGGATGCGCCGGATCGAGAGCGACGGCTCACCGAGGAACGCATCGAACGCCCGCCGGACGGCCTCGGCCTCCTCGGGGATCAGCTCGCCATCTCGCGTCCAGCCGAACGCCTTCCAGGCCGACGTGGGGATGCCTTCTGTGCGTCGGCGCTCGTTCGATCTGATCTGGCGCTCGGCCTTGCGCCGAGCCTCGAACCGGGCGAGGGCGGCGAGCATTGTCGCTCGGAACTCCCCGTCCGCCGTCGAGAGGTCGATCTCGCCGTCAACGGTGACGACGCGGAGGCCGAGGTCGATCAGGGTGTTGAGGTCCTTCGTGCTGCGCAGGAGACGGTCCATGTCCACCGCGACGACCATCGAGAACCGGCCCGCTCGGGCGTCATCCAGCATCTCGGCCCAACGGGTGCCAGCGCGGCGCTTCTTCGTCGCCGACACCGAGTTGTCCTCGTAGACCTCGACCACGGTCCAGTCCTTGGCCTCGGCCAGCGCCCTGATCCTCCGCAGCTGGGTCTCGACGGTCCACCGGTCGCCCTTACGGTCCATCGAGGCGCGGACGTATGCGGCGACCTCGTTCGTCTTCCTCAGCGATACCAGCTCAACCATGCAACCGAGCTTACCCAACGAGTGTCACAACTCAGATATGCGCTACGAGAACCCGCTGCACCTGGCCGAGGAGGCCGCCCAGCTTGACCTGCTGTCCGACGGTCGGGTCGCCCTCGGCGTCTCCCGAGGGTCACCCGAGCCGGTCGACCGCGGCTACGAGGCCTTCGGCTACGCCACCGAACCGTCCGACCCCAAGGGTGCGGCCATGGCGCGGGAGAAGTTCGACCGGCTCATGGCCGCCGTCGACGGCGAGGGCATGGCCACCTCCCTACCCTCCGAGGAGCAGTATCCACGCATGTACCAACCGAATGTCCCGGTGCCGGTCATGCCGACGTCCCTGTCACTGCGCAAGCACATCTGGTGGGGCGCCGGGTCCCGCGACACCGCTGTGTGGGCCGCGCAGAAGGGCGTGAACCTGATGAGTTCCACCCTGCTCACCGAAGCGAACGGAGAGGAGTTCAGCGAGCTGCAGGCCAACCAGATCCGTGCCTACCGTGCCGCGTGGAAGGAGGCCGGACACGCGTGGACACCGCGGGTGTCAGTGTCCCGCTCCATCTTCCCGATCCTGTCGCAGGAGGACCGGATGCGTTTCGGACGCGGTGACAACGGCGGAGTCGGTTACATCGACGACGGGCAGGCGACGTTCGGACGCACCTACGCCGATGAGCCGGACGCACTCATCGAGCAACTCAACGAGGATGCTGCGGTCATGGAGGCCGACACCCTGATGCTGACCATCCCCAGCCAGCTGGGCGTGGACGCGAACCTGCGGATCCTGCAGAACTTCGCCGAGCACGTCGCCCCGGCCCTGGGCTGGGAGCCGAACACGGCGGGCCCGGTGACGGGGTACGCGATCTGAGCAACAGAGTGATCAGCGTGACGATCAGCGCATGGGGACACCGTAGCGGTCCTGCCCGTACCTGCCGTTGCTGGTCAGGATCATGAAGAGCTTGACGAATGCCCGGATCGTCACCGCCGGTACCAACAGGCAGCCACCGATGAACAGCAGCGCGCCGAGTCCGGTCATGACCTCGTCATCGCCGTAGGAGACGTTCGGATCGCCGAGACCGATCAACATCACCACAGCCCCCAGAGAGATGATTGCCACACTGCCGAGGGTGACACAGAGCTGGACGGTGGCCCGCTAACGCAGGCCGATGTAGAAGTTGTGCGCCCCGAAGCCACCGAGGAAGAAGGCCAGGCACGCCGCAGCCACTCTCGACTGCGGGTGATATCCGGGCGGCACCGTAGGGTATCCCGGCACGCCGGAGGGCACTGTACCGTGCTGGTCGTACCAGCCATGCTGGCTGTACTGGCCGGCGTTCTCCTGCTGCGCTCCGTACAGCGGCGGCAGAACACCTCCTGGTGTCGAACCCCGGTCGATCATGCGAATAGGAACTGTTCACAACCCTCCCCCTCCTTGGATGGTGTCAACAGTTGTAGCACATCACCTACCCTGTGCGAGGCGGTATCGGACGGCCGTAGTCCACAACCACCGGCGCGTGGTCGGACAACCGCACACCGTTGACCTCACGGTCGACTTCAGCACGCACCGCGGCGCTCGCAAGCCCGGGCGAAGCGAGGTGGTAGTCGATCCGCCAGCCGACGTCCTTGGCGAAGGACGCCCCCGCCCACGACCACCAGGAGTACGGCCCGTCGGTGTCCGGATGCAGTCTCCGCACGACGTCGACGAGGGTGCGTGGCGAGAGTTGCCGGTCGAACCAGTCGCGCTCCTCGGGCAGGAAGCCGTCGTGTTTCTGATTGCTACGCCAGTTCGTGAGGTCGTGGCGGGTGTGCGCGATATTCATGTCCCCCATCAGCAGAAACTCCCGGCCGGACGCCGCGGCTGCCCGGCGCGTGGCCGTGAGGTAGCGTCCGAACCCGACGAGGAAGTTCATCTTGCGCTGGTAGCGCGCACCGCCGTCGGGGGCCTCGCGCATGCTGCCAGGACGCTGCAGCTCGGCGGGTAGCCCGCCTTTGGGCAGGTAGAGGTTGGCGACGGTCACCGGCACATCAGCCAGGTCGACCTCGATATAGCGTCCCTGAGCAGCGAAGGGACGCAACTTCCGTGCCAGCGGGACATGGTCGGCCGCGGTAGCCTCGTCCAGGTCCGCCGACGTGGCATGCGGGCGCCCGAACAGGGCCGTCCCGCTCCAGGTGCGCACCGCCTCCGGCGCGGTGCGGGTGAGCACGGCGACGCCGTTGCGTCCTGGGATATCACCGGTCTCCAGCGCGACGTGGTAGTCGCCGAAGGCCGCCTCGGGAAGCTTGTCCGCCTGCGCACGGATTTCCTGCAGTGCGACGACATCGCAGCCACGGCCCGCCAACCAGGTGCCGAACCCGCGTCGCTGCGCGGCTCGGATCCCGTTGACGTTGGCGGTGGCGATTCGCAGCATGCCTGTGAGACTACCTCGTGGAGGTCAGGACGCCCGGAGTCGCTGCCACCAGCGTGATGCCCTTGACGGTCACCACACCCCGGCGTAACGTGAAACTAAACGGTTTCACAATGTCCCTACCGCACCACCCGGAGTCACCGATGAAGACGCTCGACGATGACGAGACCGACCGGATCTTCAAGGCCCTGGCCGACCGAACCCGGCGGGACATCGTGCGCCGCACCCTCACCGAGGAGGCATCACTGACGACCCTCGCCGATGACTACGACATGTCCTTCGCCGCCGTCCAGAAGCACGTCCGTGTCCTGGAGGCCGCCGACCTGGTCAAGCGCATCCCCCAAGGTCGGGAACGGATCATCCGCGGCAACCCGGCAACCGTCCGGCGCGCGCAGGAACTCCTGAGCCACTACGAACACCTCTGGCGGGCCCGCGTCGACCGACTCGACGCCTTCCTCGCCGAGGACGACACCACCACCTGAAAGGCCACCACCATGCCTGTCACCTCAGTCACCACCGACACCAACGACCCGCAGTCCCCGACGCTGACCATCGTCGCCGACTCCACCGCCAGCCTCCGTCGCCTGTGGGACGCCTACACCGACCCCCGTCAGATCGAGAAGTTCTGGGGACCGCCCACCTACCCCGCCACCTTCACCCGGCACGACGCCTACCCCGGCGGCCTCAGCACCTACTACATGACCGGCCCCGAGGGCGACCGCAGCAACGGCTACTGGGAGTGGGTCAGCGTGGAGGACCCGTACAGCTTCGTCGTGAAGGACGGTTTCGCCGACGACGACGGCGTCCCCAACACCGACATGCCGACCATGCAGATGGACTTCCAGTTCACCGAGACCGCCCTCGGCGCCCGGGTCACCACCGTGACCACCTTCAACTCCCTGGAGGAGCTCGAGAAGCTCACCGAGATGGGCATGGTCGAGGGCACCAAGGCCGCCATGAGCCAGATCGACGACGTCCTGGCCGACCTGGCGTCCTTCGCCGCCGGACGCGCCGCCGAGCTCCAGCTCGTCGGCGAGAACCAGGCCCGGGTGGCCCGCGTCGTCCGCGGCAGCGTGGACCAGGTCTGGGCCGCCCACACCGAGGCCGAGATACTGCAGCAGTGGCAACTCGGACCCGACGGCTGGTCCATGCCGGTGTGCATCACCGGTACCAACGTCGGCGACACCTACCGTTCGGAATGGCAGAACGACGAGACCGGGGAACGCTTCGGCTTCACCGGTGAGGTCACGGAGATCTCCGCCCCGAACCGTCTGGTCACCACCGAGACCATGATCTCCCCCGACAACGCCGAGGGCGCCGGGAACCCGGAGACACTCAACGAGCTCACCCTCACCCCGGTCGAGGGCGGCACACTGGTCAGCTACCTGATCACCTACCCCGATGCCGAGGTCCGCGAACAGGTCATCGCCACCGGCATGGTCAGCGGCATGGAGGACGGTTACGTCCGGCTCGAGAGCGTGGTTCTCTGACCGCTTGACCCTGACGTCGCGTCAGTCCTTAGCGTGAACTCATCGCACCGGACAAGCGGTGCGATGGGACTCAGAGAGACACCGAAAGGAGAAGACGATGTCCCACACTTTCGACCACACGCAGTACAAGGACGAGGTGGAGCAGCGCTGGGGCGCCGACGCCTACGCCGCCGGTGACCAGTGGTGGCGCTCGCTCGGCACGGACGGGCAGGACGCATTCCGGGCGAACCTCGAGCAGCTCAACCGCGACTGGATCGCCGCCGCTGGGCGTGCCGACGACCCGACCTCCGAGAGCGCCCAGGAGCTGGCGCAGCGCCACGTCGAGTGGTTGGGCTCCGCTCCCGGGACCCCCGCACACCGTGCCGGGAGCGAGAAGGACGGCACCTTGGCAAGCTACCTCCGAGGACTCGGTGAGCTGTATGTCGCCGACGAGCGTTTCGCCGCCAACTTCGGCGGCAACGAGGGAGCGTCCTTCGTCCGCGACGCACTGGCGCATTACGCCGACACGCAGCTGGGTTAATGGTGCCGGTGCAACACCGGTACAACTCAGCGGGAGTCCGCGAGCTGACCGATCGAGATGACCATGGCGTTCACGAACGCCATGGCCGTCTCTTCGTCTACCCGGTCGGGGAACATAGGCCCGGAGAATCCGCGCCGAGCTTCGGTTCACCGCGTACTGCGCGTCCTGCAGCTGCCGGTGGAACTGTTCCGACCTTCAGGATCCACCGGAAGATTCACGCTGGAGCCTGTAGGCGCTCCAGGCAAACAGCGCACCGAAGGGCAGCAGGCATACACCGGCAATGGTGAACACGTATCCGAGCGCATCGTCTGTTGTGCCGAGGACCGAGGTGAGCCGCAGCACCGCGAGGACACCGTTGAAGATCAACACCGCAGCAGTGACGAAACGCAACCCGACACCGGGCCCGTCCGGCTTTCCGATCAGCCAGTTCCATCGCCTCCCCCATGGACGACCCGTCTCGACCTGCCGCACAGTGGCCCCCGTCGACTCCTGCACCGTTCATCCTCCCCGTCATGGCTGGATTACACCATCCCACCGTACGGGAACAGCAGCCCCTGCTCCCCACCCCGGCTGAGACCACCATTAACCCGAAACTGTCCCAGACATGACAAAAGCCCCGCGCCGTGTGGCGTGGGGCTCCCTCTTTCCACCTTTATACTGACTCCTCCTCCCCTTTGTTGTCAAATCGTCGCGGGTAGCCTGCGGAAGTATGCGCCCCGACCAGGTCATCGCCGTCCGTCTCAAACGCCACGGACTACTCGAGCGTGCCGACGGTGCCGTCCGGGCCCCACGACTTGATGGCGTCGGAGGCGGAGCTGCTCGGCCCGGCCCACGGAGCGAAGAACGTCGAACTCGTCGTCCGTGAAGAGTGAGGGCCTCTCTGCTTTTGCGCCCCCGATCGAGGAATCCGTTGCCATCGTTTCCAGGAAAAGGGGGCGCAAAAGCAGTTCGAGGCGAGGTGCACTCTGGGGGCGCTCTCGGGCACGCTCACTCCGACGGAGACCTGGCACCCCTGCACCCGGGTCACTTCCGGTAGGACTTGAGGCATGAACCTCGCGACCACCCAGTCCCGCCGGCATGGCCACACCGTCAAGGAGCACATCCTCACCGCGCCACTGGTCCACGGCAGCGCCAGAAACACAGGCGACACCAGCAGCACAGGCGGCACCGGCAGTACAGGCAGCGCAGACACCCGGACCATCGACATCTACGCCCGTCAGTACGTCCCCGACGGCGGCGAGAACCTGCCGGCGCTGCTGTTTCTGCAGGGCGGCCCCGGCCACGGCAGTCCCCGGCCCCAGGCCAACGGCGACGGCGGGGAACTGAGTGGCTGGCTGGGTGAGGCGTTGAAGAACTACCGCGTGATCCTCTTCGACCAGCGCGGCACCGGACGGTCCACCCCGGTCGACGTCGCCGTCCCCGAGGCCTTGGGACCCAGCCCGGCCGACCAGGCCGAGTACCTCACCCACCTGCGTGCCGACAGTATCGTCGCCGATGCCGAACTGCTCCGTGAGGCGCTGGGCGAAGATCCGTGGACGCTGCTCGGACAGTCCTTCGGCGGTTTCTGTATCACCACCTATCTTTCGCAGCGTCCCGAAGGCGTGGCCGAGGCATTCTTCACCGGCGGGCTGCCCGGCTTCGTCGGTGCGTCCGACACCCGTATCGACGACGTCTACCGCGCGACCTACGCGAAAACCGCCATCCGCAACGACCGCTTCACCACCCGGTACCCGTGGGCGCAGCAGCGCATCGCCGAGATCTGCCGACACCTCGACGACACCGAGGAGTCTCTGCCCACCGGCGAGCGCCTGACCTCGCGACGGTTCCGCACCGTCGGCATGAACCTGGGCCGCACCGGCGGCTTCGACACCCTGGCCTACCTGCTGGAAGAACCGTTCCGCACTGTTCCGGGCAGCCCGGGTTCCGCCGGACGACGCCGCCTGCGCACCCCGTTCCTCACCGAGCTGTCCAGTCACCTCAGCGTCGCCGATGCCCCGCTGTACGCGGTGGTCCACGAGACGATCTACGGCATCCGGGGAGCGACCAACTGGTCGGCGCATCGGATCCGCGAGGAGGTCCCCGGCTTCGCCGAGGAGGACGGCCACTACCTCACCGGCGAGCACTTCTACCCCTGGCACTTCGACGAGGACCCTGCACTGCGTCCGTGGAAGGCCGTCGCTGACCTTCTCGCCGACAAGGATGACTGGACGCCGCTCTACGACGCCGACCAGCTGCGTAACACCGAGGTTCCCACCGCCGCGGCAGTGTACCTCGACGACATCTTCGTCCCCTTCGAACTGTCGATGGAGACCACTGCGACGATCCGGGGACTGCAGCCGCACGTCACCAACCGCTGGGAGCACAACGGCATTTCGCAGGACGGTGCGTCCATCTTCAAGCACCTGCGGGCGCTGACCCACGACCACTGACGGCAGCCCCTTCCCGAGCTATGCATGTATAATGCATGCATGGGTGTCAACATGCAGATCCGCAACGTCCCGGAGGGTGTCCGCGACCGCATCGCCGAACGAGCTGCAGCGAAAGGGCAGAGCATCCAGGCCTACCTGCTCGAGATGGTGGAACGCGAAGCCCGGTTCGCCGGCAACGCCGCAACCTTCGACATCACTTCGGGTAGGCGCACGTCAATCACCGTCAATGATGCGGTCGACGTCGTGCGCGAAGGTCGCGAAGGCGGCGCCGAGGTCGACCGAGGGGACCTCCACGGAGAACTCGGATGATCGTCGTGGACGCCAGCGTCTGGGCAGTCGCCCTCACCGCTGACTCGGCAGAAGCATCCGCCGCGCGACAGGTTCTCGCCGACGACGTGCACTGGGCCATGCCGTCCCACGGACCGCTGGAGACTCTGCGGACAATCCGCCGTTTCGAAGCCTCCGGGCGTCTGTCCCCCGCATTGTCCACCGCCGCCATCGACGCGATGTGCGCCACCGAACTGGAAGTCGCGGAACCTTCGGCGTCGCTGCTGCGGGACGTCTGGGCGCTCCGGCACCACATCAGCCCCTACGATGCGGCCTATGTCGCCCTCGCCGCCCGCCATGATTGTCCTCTGGTCACTTTTGACAAGCGTCTCGCCCGGGCGGCATCCGACGTCGGGGGGGAAGCCGTTGTCCCGTCGCCGGCCCCGCCACCGGACCACTAGGGCGATTCCGCGTCGGTGGGCTAACCTCATTCCCCGTGAATGTAACCCGGGACAGTAAAGACACCGTCCGCCTCCCCGTCCTGATCTCCCTGATCCTCGGCGCCTGCATCGGCTCCGGCATCTTCGCGCTGCCGCAGAACGTGGCGAACGTGGCCTCGCCGGGTGCGGCGATCATCGGTTGGACGATCACGGGCGTCGGCATGCTGTGCATCGCCTTCGTCTTCCAGTCCCTCGCCCAGCGCAAGCCGCACCTGGACTCCGGCGTGTACAGCTATGTGCGTGCCGGCCTCGGCGACTTCGTCGGCTTCGCCTCCGGCTGGGGCTACTGGCTGGCCTCGATCATCGCCCAGGTCGGTTACGCCACGCTGTTCTTCAGCTCCCTGGCCTACTTCTTCCCCATCTTCGACGGACGCAACCTGCTGCTCAACGCCCTCTGCGTCTCCGTGCTGAACTGGACGATCTTCGCCGTACTGGCCCGGGGAATCCGGCAGGCCGCGGTGATGAACCTGATCACCACCACGGCGAAACTGCTGCCGATCGCCGCCTTCCTCATCCTGGTGGCCTTCCTGGGTTTCAACACCGAGGTCTTCACCGCAGACTTCTGGGGACGCGCCCTGACCTTCGGTGACGACGGCGACGAGGCCGCCAGCCTGTCCACTCAGGTCAAGGGCATGATGCTGTTCACCGTGTGGGCGTTCATCGGTGTCGAGGGCGCGTCGGCGTACTCCCGGCGCGCCAAGACCCGGCGGGATGTCTCCCTGGCGACCCTGCTCGGCTTCCTCGCGGTGTTCGTCCTGCTGCTGCTGGTGAGCTTCCTGTCCTACGGCGTGGCATCCCGCGAGGACCTCGCGGCGATGGGAGACAACTCCATGGCCGAGGTGCTGAAGCTGGTCGTCGGCCCCTGGGGCGGCGGGCTGATCTCCGCCGGTCTGTGCATCTCCGTGCTCGGCGCCTACGTCTCCTGGCAGATGCTCTGCGCCGAGCCGCTGACGCTGATGGCGCAGGACAACCTGCTGCCGAAGAAGCTGGGTCGCATCAACCCCTCCGGCGCCCCGGTCTCCGCGCAGCTGCTGTCCGCGCTGGTCATCCAGCTGTTCATCGTGATCTTCTTCCTCAACGAGTCCGCCTACACCACGATGGTGCAGCTGGCGACCTCGCTCTACCTGATCCCCTACCTCTTCGGCGCGCTGTACCTGATCTTCCTCGCCACCCATGGGGAGGGCATCCGGCACCCGGAGGCCGGCCGGTCGATCAACCTCGACGGCCCGACGGTGGGCCGGAGGACGAACCGTCTGCACCTGCTGATCGCGGTGGTGGCGTTCATCTACTCGGTGTGGCTGTTCTACGCCGCCGACCCGAAGTTCGTGCTGCTGGGGATGTTGCTCGTGGTCCCGGGCATGATCGTCTACGCCATCACCCAGATCCAGGGCGGACGCCGGGTCTTCAACGCCTTCGAGTGGTTCGTCGCCGCCGTGGTCGTCGCCGCCGCGGTGACGGCCGTGGTGCTCTGGACGCAGGGAGCCATCGACCTGTCGTAGGCCCCGGAGCCTGGCGCCTGGGCCTGGTGTCTGGCGCCTGTCCGACCCGGCTTTATCCTCTGCGTCATCGGAGTGTGCCCAGCGTCATCGAAGAATGTCGCTCTGGCTCATCAAAACGACATTCTTCGATGACGCTGGGCACACTTTAATGACGCAACTCGGCCTGACGGGGCGCGCGCATGCCTGAGAGCAATGAACTTGCACACCTGACCGCATATCCAGGGGCGAGACGCGAGTGCGCATAACAGGACGTGGGTATCCCGCATCCCTACTGGGAACTCCCCCAGACATTCAAATGCAACGGCCACGCTGACCCCCCCCTAGAATCGCCACCATGCGCACCCGCCCCTTCACCCAGGTCGACGTCTTCTCCCCCACGCCTTTCCTCGGCAATCCGCTGGCGGTGATCTTGGACGCAACCGGGATGACCGACGAGCAGATGCAGGACGTCGCACTGTGGACGAACCTCTCCGAGACCACCTTCGTCCTGCCGCCCACGTCGGACGGCGCGTCCGAGGGCGCCGACTACCGCGTCCGGATCTTCACGCCCGGCGGCGAAGTCCCCTTCGCCGGACACCCCACCCTCGGGACCGCACATGCGTGGTTGGAGAACGGTGGGACGCCGCGACGGGACGACGTGGTCGTCCAGGAATCCGGGGCCGGCCTGGTGGAGCTCACTGTGAACACTGGGGATACTGGGGACACTGGGGACACTGGGGACACTGCAGGTGAGCTTGCCTTTACTGCCCCTCCAACCACCCGGTCTGGACCCGTGTCGGACGCGGACCTGGGTGCCTTCTGCGCCGCCCTCGGCATCGACCGGGACATGGTGGTCAACCACCAGTGGGTGGCCAACGGGCCAGAGTGGGCGGTGGTCCAGCTGCCGAGCGCACAAGACGTCCTGGATCTGGGGCCGGATTTCTCCGAGCATTCTGACCTGCTGCTCGGCGTGGTCGGTTTCTACGGGGACGAGGATGGCCGCGACAATGGAGACGGTGACAGCGCAGATGTTGAGGTCCGCGCCTTCGCCCCGGGTGCCGGAATCCACGAGGACCCGGTGACCGGGTCACTCAACGCCTCGATCGGCCAGTGGCTGCTGCGCTCCGGCCAGGTAACCGGGGCGTACACCGCCTCCCAGGGCACCGTCATGGGGCGCACCGGCCGGGTCACCGTGACCCCCACCGCGGACGGCGGGAACGTGCTCGTCGGAGGGGCCACCACCACACTGATCCGGGGAAGCGTCGACGTCTGATCAGCGCACCGTCGGCACCAACGGGGGCTAGCCGGGGATACCTGGATCGACTACCATGCTGGGCACCACCCGATGTACCACCACCTGCCTTTTCTTTCCCCGCGACATCATCGCGGGTGCCCCCCGCGGGAGTCGTCATGACCGTGATCCTCTGGACCATCAACATCATCCTGGCCGTCGGCTTCGTCGGCTCCGGATTGATGAAGCTCGGCCGGGCGAAGGGCTCGCTGGTCGATGCCGGACTGGAGTGGGCCGACGACTACGGTGAGAACACCGTGAAGTTCATCGGCGCGGTGGAGTTCCTCGGCGCCCTCGGACTGATCCTGCCCCGCGCGCTCGGCATCGCCCCGGTCCTGTCGACCGTCGCCGCAGTCTGCCTGGCACTGGTCATGGTGGGGGCTGTGAGAACCCACGTCCGACGTGGTGAATTCCCCGGCCAGGCGGGCACCCCGGCCGCAGCATTAGGGGTTCTCGCCGTGACCAGCGCGACACTGGGGACACTCACCCTCTAGTCAAAGATACCGGGGGAGGGTACCCTATCCGGCATGAATGGTACCCCGGAGCAGGTCGCCGCCGTCCACCGTCGGACGCTGAACGTGGTGATCCTCAGTCAGGTCCTCGGCGGTGCCGGACTGGCCGCAGGCATCTCCGTCGGCGCCCTGCTCGCCGCCGACATGCTGGGTCGGACGGCCTAGCCGGTCTTCCCACCGGCCTGTTCACCCTAGGTTCCGCACTGACCGCCTTCCTGGTGGGACGCTCCACACTGCGCCTGGGACGCCGCATCGGCCTGGGTGCCGTCGGCGTCATCGTCGCCGCCACCATCGACAACCTGCCACTACTGTTCATCTCCCTGTTTGTCTACGGCGCCGGCACGGCGACAAACCTGCAGGCCCGCTACGCCGGCGCAGACCTGGCACCTGCGGACAAGCGCGGCCACGGCACCTCGATGGCGATGGTCGCCACCACCATCGGTGCGGTGGCCGGACCGAAGACCGCGGCGAACCACGCCGTGCCGATGTTCTCCCAGGCCGAGACGGCGTTCAGCTGGATCGTCGACCGGTTCAACGGGGTTGCCGCGCCGAACAGCTGTGGGTCGCTGTAACGACACCCCGGCAGACTATTTGTCGGGACGCTCCTGGTCACGCCGTCTCTGGCTCGGCCTGTCCTGTCCACGCCCGTCCTGCCCACGGCGCCGCTGCTCCCACAGCACCACCGCGGTGGAGCGCGGCACGTGCACGATCTCGCCGCGCCGGCGTCCGCCAGCGGTACCAGCACCACCGGCACCGTCCCCCTCCGCACGCCGCTCGGCCGCGGCCAGGCGACGACGCAGGGCGGCCGCCTGATCCTCCAGGTCGCGGACCTGGTTCTGCAGGTCGATGATCGCCTTGATCCCGGCGAGGTTCACACCCTCATCGTGACTCAGCCGCTGGATCTCCTGAAGCTGTTCGATGTCGTCCTGGGAGTAGCGGCGTCCACCACCGCGGGTACGCTCCGGGGAGACCAGGCCCATCCGGTCGTAGGTGCGCAACGTCTGTGCGTGCATGCCGGTGATCTCGGCGGCGACGGAGATCACGAACACCTCGCGCTCGCCCCGGTCAGGACGACCGTTGCCGTTGCTGCCTTTCTGCTCCGCCATCCTCGATCACCTCATCAGTTCCCGGACCAGTCCGCACGGGGGTCGAACCCGGCCCGCTTCTCTTCCTCGGCATAGTGGCGCAGGGCACTGGCCGCGCCCTCGTCCAGCTTCTTCGGCACCGCGACCTTCACGGTGACCAGCAGGTCACCGGAGTTGCCGTTGCGCTTGGTCACGCCCCGCCCCCGGACCCGCAGGGTGGTGCCGTCGGCGGTGCCGGCCGGGATCTTCACCCGCACCTTCGTGTCCAGCGTCGGGACGGTGACCGTCCCGCCGAGTGCGAGTTCGGTGAAACTCACCGGGACGGTCATCTTCAGGTCGTCACCACTGCGAGTGAACAGGTCGTCCGGCTTCACGTGGACGGTGACGAACAGATCTCCAGCGGGACGTCCCCGCTCCCCGGCCTCGCCCTGGCCGGCCAGCCGCACCTTCTGCCCGTCGACGACACCGGCGGGTACCCGGACGGTGATCGTGCGGGTACGCGTCACCCGACCGGTGCCGGCGCAGTCGTCACAGGGGTCCTCGATGCGGGTGCCGGTGCCGTTGCAGTCAGCGCAGGGCCGTGAGAATCCGAACGCCCCACGGTTCTCCGAGACCATGCCGGAGCCGGAGCACGTGCCGCACTTCGGTGCGGAGGTCCCCGGGGTGGCACCGGAACCGTGACAGGTGGTGCAGGCAGCCGGGCTGGTGAGCCGGATCGGGACGGTGACACCCTTGGTCGCCTCGCGGAACTCCAGGGTGATATCGGTCTCGACGTCCGCACCGCGGGTGCGGCGGGTGCGGGTGGAGCGGGCGCCGTCTCGACCTGCCCCGCCTCCGAACATGTCGCCGAAGACATCGCCGAAACCGCCACCGCCGGAGCGTCCTGACCGGTTGAACAAATCACCCAGGTCGAAGCCCTCGGACGTCCCCGCCCCGCCGAAGCCGCCGGCGCCACCGGCACCGCCGCCGGTACCGAAGCCACTGAAGCCGCCGTAGCCACCCAGACCACCGCTGGCGACCATCTGCTTCAGCTCGTCGTACTCGCTGCGCTTGTCCTTGTCACCGAGCACGGAGTATGCCTCGGAGGCAGTCTTGAAGCGGTTCTCAGCGACAGTGTCCCCGGGGTGCGCGTCGGGGTGGTTGTCCCGGGCGATCTTCCGGTACGCCTTCTTGATCTCGTCGGCATCGGCCGTGGATGACACGCCGAGGTCAGCGTAGTAGTCCTTGTCGATCCACTCCTTCTGAGCCACCGTCGTCCTCTCTGTCTGGTAAGTCTTCGTTGTATCGATGTTCTCGCGGTACAGCGTGAAACTTGAGTCTATCACGCTAAGGTCTACCTCCCTCAACGCACACCCGGCACCCCACATTCCCGGCTGTTAGGATGTGAGTCCATGTTCTTCCGAGGCCGACGCAGACGACGTGCGACACAGCAGATTCAGCAGGAAGACCTGCATTCTCGCAGCGTCGTCGACACTGACGGCCCGGACCAGATGTTCCCCCACCTCACCGCCGAGCGCGCCGATCTGCTGCGCGAGGAAGCCATGCAGGCCCTCCACGACGAAGGGTTCGACACCGTCTGGCGTCCCGACGGATACATCGCCGCCACCCCGGAAGGCCGGCCCAGCGCACCCCCGCGACTCGTCGGGCTCGACAACCTGTCGCTGCGCATCGCCCAGGAGCCCGTGGACACGCCGAGGTCCGACATCGCCCGGTTCGTCCGCACCTTCGTGCGCACCGTGGTCACCGATGCCGAGGTCGACATCGACGCCCTGCCGGACGCCGACTTCCTGCGTGGCCTGAAAGTCCGGATGATGCCCACCGAGATGCTGCAGGCAACTCCAGGCAACACGGCCGGGAACCCCAACTTCCAGGACGGCGTCCGCGAGATCACCGAGGACCTGTCCGCCGCACTGGTGCTCGACACCGATGCCGCAGTGATCACCCTCAACGACGACCACCTCACCGCCCACGGTGGGGACACCACCGACGGCCTCTCCGACCTGCACCGTGTCGGCCACCGCAACACCTGGCAGGAACTCGTCGACACGCCCGTCAACGTCACCCGGGTCACCGGCGACGACCCCGGCGCGCGGTTCTGGGCCCTGGACTCCGAGAGCTTCTTCCTGGCCACCGCCCCGCTGTTCCTCGACCAGTTCCTGGCCCGGTACATCCCGGGACTCGACACCTCCGAGGGGGTACTCGTCGCCGTGCCACACCGCCACCTGGTGCTGGTACGCGAGGTCAGCATGGGCACCGACCTGCTGGAGGGTATCAACGCGATGACGTCGGCGGCCGTACACCAGTTCACCGAGAACCCCGGTGCGGTGTCACCCCGGCTGTACCTCGACCACAACGGCGAGCTGAACGCCTTCACCGGTGTCACCACCCGGGACAACGGCCAGCAGGTGCTGCAGGTCTACCCCGACGAACACCTCATGCGACGACTCAACGAAGGAGACGGAATCGACGGCGTGGACGGTATCGAGTACGGCAACCCCGACGACCCGGATGGTCCTGAACGGCCGAACGGCGACGACGTTTGAGGGGGCCGGAACGGAAGGTGAACCGGCGCGGATTCCTCCTCGGCGGCGCCGGAGCCGTCGGGCTCGGCGCCGCCGCCGTCGGTGGCGCGATGCTGCTCGGCGGGCAGGACGGCCCCATCGGCCCCGGTGGTGGCGGTGATGATGGCGCCGACAAGACCCCGGCCATCGACCCCGGACCGCTGCAGCTGCAGGTCAACGACGCCGATCACCCGGGGCGGGTCAGCGTACTCACCGCCGACGGAACCGCGCTGGTCCACTTCGACGGCTACCGGCTGACCTCGTCGATCGGCACCCGGGCCGCCACGGTGGACGACCCGTCCGGCGGGAAGCCCGGCACCGGTCCGGTGCACGTGGAGTTCGAGGTCACCGACGCCGACTACACCGCCGCGGTGACCTACCGGGCGGAGGGATCGACCGTCACCGCCGACTGGGAATTCTCCGTGCCCGGCACCGGCTACGCCGATGGTGACGCGCTGCTGCGCTCCGGACGTATCTACCGCACCCTCGTCGACGCCGACAGCGACACCGGCATCCACATCCCCGCGACCCGCTGGAACCGCGACCCCGGTGGCGGCGTCCCGGTACTGGACCGTGTCACCGAGCTGCACTTCATCGACTGGACCAGCAGCGACGAAGATGGGGACACCCGGATTTCCGGCTGTCTCAGCGCCGAGGGCTCCCGCTCCCGCAACACGACCACCCTCCACGCCCCGCCCACCCCGCGCGCAGACCACACCGACGACGGACTCTGGCGGGCCCACGTCGAGTTCCGCGCCGACACCACCGTCGCCGCCGCCCGTGACCTGCTGGACGACGGACGCACCCTGCTCGCTGGCGGCGTCCTGTCCCACCCCGCACTGCCGGAGCGCACCGTGGACGTCAGCGGCCCGGGCACGTACAACGTCCTCACCGAGGCCGGCGAGCAGACCTTCACCGTCGGCGTCACCGACGCCCGAAACCGCACCAGCAGCACCAGCAGCACTGACGTCGAGGTCGTCGCACGCAGCTTCACCGGCGAGGAGGTACACCGCTCCACCCACACCGTCGAGGTCCCCGAAGACACCGACTACGTCGACACCGAGGTCACCATCGACCTGCCGGGCCCCCGCTCCTGGACCGCCGTCGAGGTCACCTGCGCCGACTCCTTCGCCCGCACCGCCGCCGCCGTGTGGCCGGAGTACGAGTACGGTCCAGCCGAACAGTCCATCGTCGGGCTGAGTGGTTTCTCCGCCCTGGCGTCCGGTTCACAGGCCCCGGCCCTGGAATCCGCCGAGGACGAGAAGGAGCTGTGGCAACGCATCGGTGTCGCCCACCTGCGCAACCCCTGGCTGAGTGCCGAGGAGTCCGTCGACCTCGGCATCAGCAACGCACTGCAGCCCGGCGGCTCACCGGGACAGTTCAGCGATGAACGCCTCGACCGCGGCGGCCAGACCTTCACCGAATGGGCCACCGACAACATCGACCGTGGCGAGGATGCCGACGTGTCCCACTACGAGCTGCTCAACGAGTGGAACATCGACGGCACCGACATCCGGGGCCGCGCCAGGGAATACACCAGCGACTGGTTGATCCCCTTCCGCGCCGAACTCGACCGCCGCGGCTCCTCGGCGAAGCTCATCGCCATGGCATTGGCCGGATGGGACGCGTCCTTCCTCGACATCATCGACGACGACGGCGGGTGGGACGCCCTCGACGGCATCGCCGAACACGCCGGACGCGGCAACTACGTCCCCGACTACGACAGCGGGCGGTGGAACTTCCTCGGCCAGGTCCGCACCGCGCGGGCCTACCTCGACGGACGCCTCGAACGCGGTGGCAACGCCGAAGAACTGTGGCTCACCGAGTGCTACTCCTGCACCCGGCCGAATGCCTGGTGGTACGACGATGAACGCACCGCCGCCGACTCCGTCCTGCTGTCCCTGATGCTCGCCAAAGCCGAGGGCGCGACCGGCACCCACTGGTTCCAGCTCGCCGATGGACTGTGGCACGACAAGCACGGCGTCGACCCGGTGGAGAGCGAGTACCACTACGGACTGCTGCACGCCGACCGGTCGCCGAAACCGTCGCTGCCGGCCTTAGCGCACGCCGCAGAGTGGCTGGACGGCGCGGTGTTCCTGGGGTGGGTCGAGTCGCCGCACCCCGACCTGCGCGGACTACGGTTCCGGCGCGGTGACGACAAGGTGTTCTGGGTGCTGTGGAGCCGGCAGGACGGCTACCTGAACAACGCCGACCACGGCACGGACAGCGCCTTCCCCCACCCCGAGGCATGGGTTGTCCCGGAGGGCGACACGGTGACCGTGACCGTGCCCGGGATGGAGACCGCCGTCGACGTCCTCGGTGCAGAGGTTCCACTCGGCGACGGCGACGGCGATGGCGGCGACGGCGATGGCGGCAGTGTCGCGGTGACCGTCGGAGCGTCCCCCATCATCATCAGCGGGGACCTCGACCCCGACCTGGCTGGGCCTGAGACCGTCACCGGGGACATGCGGGTCAACCTCACCGAGGTCACCGTTCGACGGTCTGAAGACTCCGACTCTGCACTGGTCATCGAGGGTGTCAACGGCACCGACTCGCGGTTGGGGCTGCGGGTGATGGGGCGTCAGGTCGACGGCGAGATCGACGAGAAGTCGGTCATCGTGCCCGCCGGGGAGTTCACCGAGGTCGTCGACATGGGTGAGTCCATGCCCCTGGACGACTCCTCCCCGGCCGCGTCGGTCGCCGGGGCCGTCGACGGGATACGCCCGCAGGTCCGCGTGTTGGCCCAGAGGCGGGAACGCACGGTGCCGGATGCCGCGGAGACGCAGGTCTACCGCGCGGAGTACTACCGCAGCGTATGAGCGGGGCGACTGGTGGGTGTGCGCGTCCCTCCCGTCCCCGCCCCACACCTCACCTCACCACACCTCACCCCATCTCACTGACAAATACCCATGGCTGGAGGTACGCTGACCAGCCCACACGCGTACCTCCAGCCATGGTGATTTGTCCGATTTCGACAAAGTGAAGCACCTGTCACCTCCCCACGGTTAGATAGGCCCATGGGGACATTCGGGGGACACCTGTGGATCAACGCCGAGAAGCAAGGGCGCATCAAACCGGGACGCGGACCGTACTTCACGCGCCGCGTCTACCCGTCGCGTACTCCTCGGCGACGCCGCGACGCGCTGGCCGACGGCACTCCGCGCAGGAAGGTCGACAGTTGGGAACGACTGGCCAGCGGAATCGTCCTACCACCTGATCCCCACGGAGCAACCGGCACACCGCCGGGCCACCGGCTCGGCCCCGCTGGATGGAGCGCAGAGGACCCCGGCACCTTGACCTGGGACATCCTCACCCGGCTCCGTGCCCACTGGCTGTCCACACCGGACAGCGTCGGCGCAGGATGGTGCGCCATCGCCGCCCACGGAATGCCGTACTGGGCCGACAGCGAGCCGGTCCTCCTGTTGTCGGAACGGCGTCGCCGGAACAGGACGAGCACCGGAACAGCAACCCACCGTCAGCTGACCGAAGGAACACCGACGGTCACCATCGACCCCTACTTCCCGCACCTCGAAGTGGTCGACGCGGGGACAGCCGTCGCCCAATGTGTCGCGACTATCTGGGCGGGGAAGAAGTCGTGGTGGGTGCCGGACGTACCGGGGCTCGACGATCGCGCGGTGCGTACCATCCAGTTCATCGACGCGTCCTACCAGTGCACACATCTCGACGCCGACGACCGTGATGAGCTGCCGGCCGGGCACGGATGGACCTCGCAGGTGACCATCTCCCTGGACAGCGGGAGAGTCAGGAACCGGTCGATGCCCGGGGACAACGTCACCACAGCCGACCTGGCGTGTACGTCATTGAAGGTGGCGGTCTACTACGACGGCAACCACCACACCGGCGAAGAGCAGAAGCTGAGGGACTTCCGGCTCTACCAGCGACTCAAGAGTCTGGGGTGGGAAGCGGTGCGCATCGACAAGGAACTGCTGTGGGACCGGGCCGACATGTTGGATCAGATTCGGGCGGCGATCAACGCCGCCCGGCGCAACGCAATATGAAATGCCCATGGCTGGAGGTACGTGAACCGGGTGGTTCATGTACCTCCAGCCATGGGTATTCAGCGTGGAGAGCCGGAGGACGCGGCGGCGCTAGCGGTCGGCGATGACGACCATGGCGGTCCGCAGCACGCGGTCGCCGAGGCGGTAGCCCTTGCGCAGGACGGTGCCCAGCGCCTTGTCGTCGCCGGTCGACATGTCCTGCACGGCCTCGTGCTGCGACGGGTCGAACTCGTCACCCTCGGCACCGAAGGTCTCGACCTTCAGCGAGGCGAACACGGCGTCCAGCTTGTCGGCCACGGCCTTCAGCGGCCCGGTGAGGTCACCGTGCTGCTCGGCCAGGTCCAGGTCATCCCGGATCGGCAGCAGTCCGGCGACGGTGTCGGCCTTCGCGCTCTCACGGATCGCCACCCGGTCGCGCTCGGTGCGCTTGCGGTAGTTGGCGTACTCGGCGCTCACCCGCTGCAGGTCGGCGGTGCGCTCGGCGAGCTCGACCTCCAGCGGAGATGCCTCGGGGGCGGCCTCCGCCTCGGCAACCGCCTCGTCAGCGGCGTCGGCGGCAGCATCTGCGGCGGCGGTGGCCTCGGTGGCGGTGGCGGGTTCCTCGGCGAGGGCGTCTTCGACCTCGGCGTCCAGCACCTCGTCACCGGCACCACCGGCGTTACCGGCAGCAGCGGCAGCGGCGTCGGCGGCGTCGATCACGGCATCCTCCTCCGGCGTGGTCTCGGCCAGGTCGGGGCCGGTGTACTCCTCGTCGGTCACGGCGGGATCACCGGGGTCGGCGGGGTTCGGCTGGGTCACTTGTTCTCACCCTTGTCGGCACTGTCAGCGCTGTCGGCGTCGTCCTCGTCGACGACCTCGGCATCAACGACATCGTCCTCGGCTGCGGCACCCTCGGCACCCTCGGCGCCGGCGCCCTCAGCCTCAGCCTCGTAGATGGCCTTGCCCATCTCCTGGCTCTCGGCGGACAGCTTCTCGACGGAGTCCTTGACGGCCTCGATGTCGTCGCCCTTGAGTGCCTCGTCGACGGCGTCGGCGGCCTCGGTGACCTTGGTCTTGGTCTCCTCGGAGACCTTCTCCTCGTTCTCGGTGAGGAACTTTCGGGTCTGGTAGACCATCGACTCGGCGGAGTTGCGGACCTCCTGCTCCTCGCGACGCTTCTTGTCCTCGTCAGCGTGGGCCTCGGCGTCCTTCACCATCTGGTCGATCTCCTCCTGGGACAGACCGGAGCCGTCCTGGATGGTGATGGTGGACTCCTTGCCGGTGCCCTTGTCCTTGGCGGTGACGTGGACGATGCCGTTGGCGTCGATGTCGAAGGTGACCTCGATCTGCGGCACACCACGCGGGGCCGGGGCGATGCCACCGAGCTCGAAGGAGCCGAGCAGCTTGTTCTGCTGGGCCATCTCGCGCTCACCCTGGAAGACCTGGATCTGTACCGACGGCTGGGAATCCTCGGCGGTGGTGAAGGTCTCGGAGCGCTTGGTGGGGATGGTGGTGTTGCGCTCGATGAGCTTGGTCATCACGCCACCCTTGGTCTCGATACCGAGGGACAGCGGGGTGACGTCGAGGAGCAGCACATCCTTGACCTCACCGCGCAGGACGCCGGCCTGCAGGGCAGCGCCCACGGCGACGACCTCGTCCGGGTTCACGCCCTTGTTGGGCTCCTTGCCGCCGGTCAGGTCCTTGACCATCTCGGTGACGGCGGGCATACGGGTGGAGCCACCGACGAGCACGACGTGGTCGATGTCGCTGACCGGCACGTCGGCGTCCTTCAGGACGGCCTGGAAGGGCTTCTTGGTGCGGTCGAGCAGGTCCTGGGTGATGCGCTGGAACTCGGTGCGCGACAGGGTCTCGTCGAGGAACAGCGGGTTCTTGTCCTGGTCGACGGTGATGTACGGCAGGTTGATGGAGGCCTGCTGGGAGCTGGACAGCTCGATCTTGGCCTTCTCGGCGGCCTCACGCAGACGCTGCAGGGCCATCTTGTCCTTGGACAGGTCGACACCGTTGGCGGTCTTGAACTTGTCGACGAGCCAGTCGACGATGCGCTGGTCCCAGTCGTCGCCACCGAGGGCGTTGTCGCCGGAGGTGGCGCGGACCTCGACGACACCGTCGCCGATCTCCAGCAGGGACACGTCGAAGGTGCCGCCACCGAGGTCGAAGACCAGGATGGTCTGTTCGTTGTCGCCCTTCTCCAGGCCGTAGGCCAGTGCGGCCGCGGTCGGCTCGTTGACGATACGCAGGACGTTCATGCCGGCGATCTGGCCGGCATCCTTGGTGGCCTGGCGCTCGTGGTCGTCGAAGTAGGCGGGAACGGTGATGACCGCGTCGGTGACGTCCTCACCGAGGTAGGACTCGGCGTCCCGCTTGAGCTTCTGCAGGGTACGGGCCGAGATCTCCTGGGCGGTGTACTTCTTGCCGTCGATCTCCCCGGTGGTCCATGCATCGTCACCGATGTGGCGCTTGACGGAGCGGATGGTGCGGTCAACGTTGGTGACCGCCTGGTTCTTCGCGGACTGACCGACCAGGACCTCGCCGTTCTTGGCGAAGGCGACGATCGACGGGGTGGTGCGGGCACCCTCGGAGTTGGCGATGACGGTGGCCTCGCCACCCTCCAGCACGCTGACGACCGAGTTGGTGGTTCCCAGGTCAATACCGACTGCGCGTCCCATGTGTTGATTCCTCCTGTGTATGTGGGCCGTATTCACCCGGGTGGCGTGAGTTTGGTTGCCACCCGGGTCGCATTAAGTGAGCTTCACTCAAGTCTGCACCCCGGGTTCCGGAGAGTCAACTCAAGTTGAGTGCGCTCCACTCAATTGCCTGACATCCGGTACAACGGACCGCAGCGCAAAGTTGTTCCCACTCCACTCAACTTTTTTTCAGACAGCGCGAGCGCTCCCCTCACCTGCCTATATTCCCGGCATCCCCGACCCCGGACATGACCGAACCCCCGCAGCCGTCCGGGATGGACGACGCGGGGGTTCCGGGCCCCATGTCAGGGGCACTGTGAAATCAGAGACCGCCGAGCAGCAGGGAGAGCAGACCACCAACGATGTCGATAAGACCAGCAACGAGACCCATGTTGTCCTCCTGAGGAAAATCGATTGATTGTGAGGGGTAATGGCTGTCAGGACTGTCCGGATCAGTTCCTTGAACCACCTATGAATCTATGGGCCCCGCACTACCAGCGGATTGCATGGCTGTTTCAGGTCGGTGACAGTACTCAGACCCCCACCAGCCCACCGTGCCCAGCTTTTTCCCGCCGCCCACCACACCCCAGTAGACTGCTGCCACATGAGCCTGAGAATGCGGATCGTGGCCGCCTACATGAAACGGACCTCGCATCCTGTCATGTCCAGCGCCGAGAACACCGCCGCGGCGATCGCGGAACCGAAGAAGCCCCACAACCCACCGCATGAGCAGTACCAGGTCAACCACATCACCGTGGAGGAGCTCGACGGCTTCCCCGTCTACTCCGTGGTCCCGGCCACCGATGAACCCCGCGACACCCCCCGCGACATCGTGGTCTACGTGCACGGTGGCGCTTTCTTCCGCGAGCTCACCAAGTACCACTGGACCCTGGTCTCGGAGATCGCCGCCGCCGGGTTCAAAGTCGTCGTACCCGTCTACGGCCTGCTTCCCGACCATGATGCCGAGGACGCCTATCCGTTCATCCGCGAGGTCTGGCGACGGGCAGCTGCGGAGGCCGAGGCATCCGGCCACACCGTCAGCATTGCCGGCGATTCCGCTGGTGGTGGCCTGGCGGCGGGATGCGTCCTGCGGTTCGCCGACGAGGACGCGGCTGAACTGCCCGCCCCGACCCGGATGGCACTGATCGCCCCGTGGCTGGACCTGACGGTCTCCGACCCGCGCGTGGAGGAGATCGTCCCGCGGGATCCGTGGCTGCATCCGACAGGATTACGTGTCGCAGGCGAGGCGTGGGGGCGCCGTAGCGGGGAGCAGGACGTCCTGACCACCCCCCTGTCGGCCGATCCTGCCATGCTCGCCGCCCTGCCGCCGACCCGGATCTGGTCGGGCGGCCGGGACGTCCTGCACCCCGATGCCAGCGCATTTGCGCAGGCCACCAGCTGTGACCTCACGGTGGTCCCCCACGCCCTGCACGCCTACCCACTGGTGCCGGCCCCGGAAGGGGCCACCGGACGCGGCGAGGTCGTCAGCTGGTTATCGGCCCCAGGGCGTTAGAATGGGTCACCACTGTCCTGCAGCTGTTCCCATCAGCGGCATAGTTTGACGAGACGAAGAGACACGATGAGCAACCCCGCAGACCCGCACCGGCACCACGGCGACGACCTCCCGCGCGACACCAGCGCGTTCGAGGACACCGAGTTCGCCTACCGTGACGGCGGTGCTGACGGTTACGAGGCGGAGGCCGTCACTCCGGACGAACCGGACACCGCCGGCAACACCGGTGACAACAACGAGATCGTCGATGCGGAGGCCGAGGATCTCACCGGTTCCGACCAGGCCTCCGCCCCACTGGGCAGCACCGAGGACCCCGAGATGACCGGCATCATCCCGGTCATCGACGATTCCGTCATCGCCGAGCGCCAGACGCAGGACTCGCCGGACGCAGCGACGGAAGTGATCAGTGCTGCGGGTGCCGCTGGCGCGGCTGGCGCGACTGGCGCGGCAGACCCGGATTCCTGGAGAGACGGTTCCGGTGGCGGTGGCGATGACGGCTCTGGCGGCGGTGGTAATGGCGGTAACGGCGGCACAGCAGACGCCGACGGCGCGGACGAGCCGGGGAACGGCGACGATGCCACCGAGACTCGGCCGTGGTATGCCCGTATCCCCTCCTGGGCATGGATCCTGCTGATCGGGGCGGTCCTCGCCGTGATCACCGCTTTCATCGCCATGGGCCTGATGCGCTCCGACGACTCCACGGACACCCGGACCCCCTACTCCAGCGTGGTGCCCAGCTATGAGCGACCTGATGCCTGGGACCCCGATGACGCGGTCACCATGGAGAACCCCGGCAGCGGTGGCGGGCAGGAGTACTACCCGGAGCCTCAGGAGCAGTACGTCCCCGAGGAGAATGAGGGCAACCCGGACGAATCCGAAGTGAACGGCCCGTCCGACGACGAAGACAACGATGGCTCCGGCAACGACGACGACACCGGCAACGGAAACGGAAACGGAAACGGCGGAGGCAACGACAACAACGATCTGCCCGGCGGAGGCAACGGTAACGGCACCGACACCGGTAACGGCAACGGCAACGGCGACGGCAACGGTAACGGTAACGGCACCGGCAACGGCGGCGACACTGGCAACGGCGGCGGGGGCGACGACGCCGCCGGTGACACCGGCGGCGACGGTGGGGAGACCGGCGGTGAATAGCGGCGAGTAGCCTCCCCGCACCCGACCACCGCACCCAAAAGGCGGGTCGGCGCCCGTGCGTCCGCACCAGCTGGCACAATTGTTGAAATGAGCACTGAAGACACACGCCAGCATTCCCGCGAGCCACGTCCGTCCGGTGCGCTGCGTCCCCTGGACCAGTCCACGAAACTCCAGAACGTCCTGTACGAGATCCGTGGCCCGGTCAATGCCGAGGCGGAGCGCATGGAGGCCGACGGCCAGCGCATCCTCAAGCTCAACACCGGCAACCCCGCCGCCTTCGGCTTCGACGCGCCCGACACCATCGTCCAGGACATGATCGCCGCACTGCCGTACGCACAGGGCTACTCGCAGTCCAAGGGCATCCCGTCGGCCCGCCGCGCCGTGGTCTCCCGCTACGAGGTCGTTCCGGGGTTCCCCACCTTCGATGTCGAGGACGTCTTCATCGGCAACGGCGTCTCCGAGCTGATCACCATGACCACCCAGGCGCTGCTCAACGACGGCGACGAGGTGCTGATCCCCGCCCCGGACTACCCGCTGTGGACCGCGGCCACGACCCTGTCCGGCGGCAAGCCCGTCCACTACCTCTGCGATGAGGAGGACGACTGGGCCCCGTCCATCGAGGACATCGAGTCGAAGATCACCGAACGCACCAAGGCGATCGTGATCATCAACCCGAACAACCCCACCGGCGCGGTGTACAGCCGGGAGATCGTGCAGAAGATCGTCAACATCGCCCGGGAGCACTCCCTTCTGCTGCTCTCCGACGAGATCTACGACAAGATCCTCTACGACGATGCGGTGCACATTCCCACCGCATCCCTGGCCCCTGACCTGCTGTGCATCACCTTCAATGGCCTGTCGAAGGCCTACCGGGTGGCCGGCTACCGTGCCGGTTGGGCGGTGATCACCGGTCCGAAGAGCCACGCCAAGGGCTTCATCGAAGGCCTGACCCTGCTGGCCTCCACCCGCCTGTGCGCCAATGTGCCCGCCCAGTACGGCATCCAGGTGGCGTTGTCCGGACGTCAGTCCATCGACGACCTGGTGCTGCCCGGTGGTCGCCTGCTGGAGCAGCGCAACGTGGCCTACGAGAAGCTCAACGAGATTCCCGGTGTCAGCTGCGTCAAGCCGATGGGTGCGCTCTACGCCTTCCCGCGGCTCGACCCGAACGTGCACGAGATCCACGACGACGAGCAGTTCATGTTCGACCTGCTGCGCTCGGAGAAGATCCAGATGGTGCAGGGTACCGGCATGAACTGGCCGGCACCGGACCACTTCCGCGTCGTCACCCTGCCGTGGGCCCGTGACTTGTCCGAGGCGATCGAGCGACTCGGCAACTTCCTGGCGTCCTACCGCCAGTAGCCGGAACGGCATCATGGCCACAAACGGACGGGTGCGTCGCCGCATCCCGCTGGGCGCGGTGGAGACGGTCATCGCCGCGGGCATGGCCGTGGCACAACTGTGGATGCTCGATGAACCTGTCGGTCCACTCGCCATCCTCGTTGCCTCGCTGATGGTCGGGGTGGTGGCGCTGACAGCCCGCCAACCGCTCGTCGCCGCACTACTCTCCCTACTCGTACCGACCTCTGCTCTCTTCCTGGGGAGCTTTGCAGTCCTGTTCGCTCTCTTCTACGCCGCCCTGGTCCTGGAGATTGTCGTCGTCCGGGGTCTGTTGACCGTCGGCATCTTCCTGTTCATCGCCCATTGGGCACTCTCGACGGTCGACCTGGTGCACCAGGTCCTCTACATCGACCTGATGTCGCTGGTCATGGTCTTCGTCGTCCTGCTTGTGGCCTATCTCATCGGCTGGAACAGGTTCAACCAGCATCAACGGCAACAGATGCTGCGGGATTCGCTGGCCCAGCAGGAACGCGAGCAACGCCTGGAACTGGCCCGCGAGCTCCACGACTCCGTCGCCACCTCACTGACCAGCGTGGTCATGCGCGCCCAGGCACTGGGTCTGGCCACGGAGGGAACCGGAGACACCGATACTCGCTCCCAGCTCGAAGGGATCTCCGACACCTCACGAGACGCCCTCGACCAGTTGCGCACCATGCTGCGTCTGCTCAATGAGGAGCCGGCCAGCGCCACCTTCCGCACCCGTGGTGACAGTCGACCGCTGAAAAAGGCCTTCTCCACCGTGTCCAAGGAGATGCGGGCCCATGGCCTGAAGGTGTCCACCACCGTGGACCTGCCGTGGAACGTCAACCGCGCCGCCAACCGCCCCACATTGCCGGACACACCCTCGCCGGGATCCCCCTGGTTCGACCGGGACACCGTGAGCAAGGTGCTCACCGAGATGGCATCGAATGCGGTCAAACACGCCAGCCCTCGCTCCACCGTGATGCTGGACTGCTACGTGGACGGAACCTGCCTGGTGCTGATCATGTCCAATGACATCACCGGCCAGTCACCCAGCGAGGAGGACCCTGTGCTGAGCTCCGGGCTGGGACTCGGGTCGATGCAGGCCCGGGCGTCCAAGTCCGGCGGGGTGTTGAAATCCGGCATCATGGGCCGGGACGCCACCTTTGTCGAAGCCGGACCGACCGGGAAAACCACCGGTCACGGGGAGAAGAATCTCCCCGACGGGGAAGAAAGTTCGACTCTGGTATGGCGAACCTTGCTCCGACTCCCTATTGTAGTTATAGAACCGTGACCTAATCTGGACCGGACTGCCCCGGATCCAGGCGGATCCCACCGGGTCCAGTCACATGTGTCGTCACAAGGAGAAACCCCCATGCGCTCTACCCGTACCTCTGCCGTCCGTCGTCGCCTGCTTGCCGTTGGCACCACTCTCGTCCTCGCCTCCGGCCTGGGTGCCGGTGTCGCCTCCGCCTCTTCTACTGCCGCCGCCCCGACCGCCGGCGTCGAGTCCAGCGCAGTCGGCACCAAGGCCGCCACCGGCCAGCTTTTCGACTGTAACCTCTTCCCGAACTTCTGGTTCTGCCAGTAGGTCAGCCGGAATCACCTGAACCACCTAGAACACAGTGGCATCCACCCCCATCCGCCTGCTCATCGTCGACGATGACCCGCTCGTCCTGTCGTCGTTACGTCTCTACTTCGCTGCCCCCGCCGCCGCCGACATCGAGATCGTCGCCGAGGCAGCAACCGGGCACGAAGCACTGGAGATACTGCAGGCCACGCCAGTCGATGAGCGGATCGACGTCGTCATGGCCGACATCCACATGCCTGGTATGAGCGGGGTGGAGTTGCTCGGCGAGATCCGGGCGATCGACAATCCGCCCGAGTTCGTCGCCATGACCGCGCTCGACGAAGAGGACACCATGCTCTCCATCCTCGCCCAGGGTGGTCGCGGATACATCCTGAAGAGCTCACGCCCGGAATTCATCACCGACACCGTCCTTGCGGCCGTCGGCGGCGGCACCGTGGTCAGCCCCCAACCGGCGTCCCGGCTGGTCCAGCACCTGTCCACACTATCTTCGGACGCTGCGACGGGCGTTACTGAGAACGTTACGGCGGACGATTCCGCGCCCACCGCCCCGACCACGACGGCCGGGGAACCTGGTCTCGGCGACGATGCCGGGGTGTCCGAATCGGCCGCCGCGTCACCGCAGGCTGGACGCACCCGCCGCCTGCCCCGCCTGTCCGCCTCCGAGGAGCGCGTCCTGGGGCTGATCTGCGACGGGCTGTCCAACACCGAGATCAGCAAGAAAACCGGACGCTCCGCCAGCGCAGTGAAGAAGCAGATCTCGAACCTGCTGGTGAAGTTCGGCGCGGGCTCCCGCGTTCAGCTCGCCGTGCTAGCCATAGAGGCCGGCTTCATTCCCGACCCCCACTGACACCTGTGGTCCGCCCTGCAACCCGCGGCCGACGGAGCGTCCCAACCCACGGTAACTCCACCCCGCAGCGACCCACTCCTCGGCCGGCAGGCAGTTGCGTCCGTCCAACACGACCGGACGGGCGACGCACTCGCGCGCGGCGACCGGATCCAACTCGCGGAACTCAGACCACTCGGTGGCCACGATGACCACCTCCGCGTCCGTCAACGCCTCCTCGACGGTGTCGGCGTAGTCCAGCGTCGGGAACAGTCGGCGTGCGTTGTCGTTGCCCATCGGGTCGTACACCCTGACCTGCGCTCCAGCCAGCGACAGCGAACCGGCGACATTCAGTGCCGGGGAATCACGGACATCATCGCTCTCGGGCTTGAACGTCGCGCCGAGCACCGTCACCCGGTGGCCCAGGACGTCGCCGCCGCAGGCCTTGCGGGTCAGGTTGACCAGCTTCTCGCGGCGGCGCATGTTGATCGAGTCGATCTCGCGCAGGAAAGTCAGCGTCTGGTCGGCACCCAGCTCGCCGGCGCGGGCCATGAACGCCCGGATATCCTTCGGCAGGCACCCGCCGCCGAAACCGAGGCCGGCGTGGAGGAACTTGCGTCCGATCCGTTCATCCATCCCGATCGCGGTCGCGAGCTGCGTGACATCCGCACCGGATGCCTCACACACCTCGCTGACGGCGTTGATGAAGCTGATCTTCGTGGCCAGGAACGCATTCGCCGAGACCTTCACCAACTCCGCGGTCGGCAGGTCGACCAGCACGAACGGCGACGGGGTCTGCTCGGTGACCTGATCTGGGGCGGCCGGTTCGATACAGCCGGCGTAAACCTCCCGCAGAGTCTCCTCCACCTTCTGCGCCGAAGACGTTCCCGGCTCCGCGACACCGACCACGATGCGGTCGGGGGCCAGCGTGTCACGCACCGCGCGGCCCTCGCGGAGGAACTCCGGGTTCCAGCAGACCTCCACGTTCTGCTCCGCGACATCCTTGCGGTAGCCCAGCTCATTGATCCGCTCCTGCAGAGCGACGGCGGTCCCGACCGGCACCGTCGACTTGCCGACGATCAGGTGGTCGCCGGCCAACAGGGGGACAAGCTCGTCGACGACCGCCTCCACGAACCGGGTGTCCGCCCGGTAGGAGCCCTTGCGTTGCGGGGTGCCGACACCGATGAAGTGGACACTGCCGTGCCCTGCAGCCTCGACGTAGGACGTCGTGAAACGCAGTCGACCTGCGGAAATATTGCGGGCCAGCAGTGCGTCCAACCCCTTCTCGTGAAAGGGCGCGTGTCCGTCGTTGAGGGAGTCGACCTTCGCCGGGTCGACGTCGACGCCGAGAACGTCGTGGCCGAGTTCTGCCATGCAGGCGGCGTGGGTGGCTCCGAGATATCCGGTTCCGAAGACGGTGAGCTTCATGAGTCCCATGTCTAGCAGTGAGGGGCAGACTGCGGGTGGACCGAGCATTGCGTGGAGCTGAGAAGTCAGTGGCCGTCGGGTGAACTCGGGAGCAGAACACTGCTTCGACACAGGGCCGACCACCTGCACGGATGTCCAGAGCGCCCCCGGTAGGCTTGGCGCACATGACGAGGCGAGGCGACGAGACCCCCGAGGACTCCACGCAGGACGGACTGTTCCCCGACCACCAGGGGGACTACCGGGACAGCGACCATCGCGGTGACGACCGCGGTGAGGACAGGAATGTCGCGTTGGACGACCGGGACGCATCGGACACGTCCGACACGTCCGACGCGTCCGACGCGTCCGACACCTCCGCAAAGAAGAACGACCGCCCCGAACCAATCTTCGACATCGCCTGGGGGCCGCTGCTCAACCGCTACCGGATGCGGCTGAGCTTCACCGGCATGCTCACCGCAACGGCCTTCCTCTTCCTCTCCATGTCCTCCTCACTGCTGCCCCGCGGCGCGGTGTTCCAGGGCCTAGTCAGTGGCGCGGCCGCGGCGCTGGGCTACATGCTGGGGGTGGCGGCGTCCTGGCTGTTCTGGTTCATGCTGTCGAAGGAGAAGCGCAGGATCAACGAACGCAACCACAGTTGGCTCTGGTGGGGGCCGCTGGGTGTCATCGCGGCCGTCGGCTCCATCGTCATGCTGCGCCGCTTCCGGATGTGGCAGAACGAGGTCCGCGAAATGGTCGACGTCGACCCGCTGGGCTGGAGTGTGTACATCGTCGTGCCGCTGGTGGCGATCCTGGTCTTCGCCATGCTGATGCTCATCGGACAGGGCTGGGGCCTGATGACCCGCACGATCTTCCGCTGGTTGAACCGCATCGTCCCGCCGCGGATCTCCGCGGTGACTGCTGGCGCGCTGATGGTGGTGCTCACCATGTTCCTGGCCAACGGTGTCATCGCCACCAACTCCATGCGGGCGCTCAACACCGTGTTCGCCGCGACGAACACCGACACAAAGAAGGGGACGGAGCGTCCGACCTCCGAGAGTCGCTCCGGCAGCACCGACTCGCTGGTGTCCTGGGAGTCGCTGGGCCGGGAGGGCCGCTCCTTCGTCGCCAAGGGGCCCACCACCGAGGAGTTGGAGGACTTCAACGGCTCGGAGGCCACCGAACCGGTGCGCGCCTTCGTGGGCATGGCGGACGCCGATGCCGACCTGCGGGAGAATGCCGAACTCGCTGCCGAGGAACTGGTGCGCGCCGGCGGGCTGGACCGCGAAGTCATCGCCATCGGCTCGGCGACAGGCTCCGGCTGGATCAACCAGGCCACCGTCTCCTCCCTGGAGTACATGTACAACGGCGACGTGGCGACGGTGTCGATGCAGTACTCCTACCTGCCCAGCTGGCTGTCGTTCCTGGTGGACAGTGAGCGCGCCCGGCAGGCCGGGGTCGCGCTGTTCGAGGCGGTGGACGCCAAGGTGCAGGAACTTCCGGAGCGGAAGCGTCCTGAGGTGGTCGTCTTCGGTGAGTCCCTGGGGTCCTTCGGCGCCGAGGCCGCATTCGGCACGGTGCCGACGCTGTCGGCCCGTACCGACGGTGCGCTGTTCGTCGGCCCGACGTTCAACAATGAGCTGTGGCAGGAGATGACCACGCACCGTGATCCCGGCTCGCGCCAGCGGCTGCCGGTGTACGAGGGTGGCGAGAGCGTGCGCTTCATGTCGGACGCGGAGGACCTGGCGGAGTTTGCCGAGGAGCACCCTGACGCCGAATGGGACAGACCGCGGACGGTCTACCTGCAGCATTCCTCGGATCCGATCACCTTCTGGTCTCCCGACCTGATCCTGGAGCGGCCGGACTGGATGGAGGAGCCGACTGGACGCGGCACGCCCGACATGACCTGGCTGCCGTTCATCTCCTTCCTGCAGGTGTCGGCAGACATGGCTGTGTCGCTGGACGTTCCGGACGGTCACGGCCACAACTACGTTTCCGGGATCCCGGTGGCGTGGGCGGAGGTCCTGGAGCCGGACGGGTGGACGGACGAGAAGACCGAGGAGCTCATCCCGCTGCTGTCGCGCTCCTGACGGGAGCCGGACTCAGAGGTGCCAGACGGGAGCCAATCGTTACGGATTAGCGGTTCCGCCGCCAACGAAACCAGCGATCTGTAACGCTTAGCTCCCCGACCACGTACCCGGCAGATCCCCACCGACGATGCAGAGACACTCCAGCGGGCTGCCATGGTTCTCCAAGGAGTGCTCCGTAGATTAAATGCCAGCGCCTCCGGAGAACCCCGGAGTCAACGCAACGATCATGGTGAAACCCGTTCCCCACGGAAGGACCGACATACGGTAGCTGAGCATTCTCCTCTTGAAACGTCAGCAGTGAGCCCCCGGCCAGCGTCCTGGACGCAGACCGGGGGCGAACTGTATGCGGGGGTTGCCGCATCGGGACGGCAGGACGCAGCGGCGCCACTACCGCCGGAAGTTCAGGTACGCCTTCGACGGCGTCGGTCCGCGCTGCCCCTGGTACTTCGACCCCAGGGGCCCGGAGCCGTAGGGAGATTCGGCGGCACTGCTCAGCCCGAACAGCGCGAGCTGGCCGATCTTCATTCCGGGGTACAGGGCGATCGGCAGGTTGGCGGTATTCGACAGCTCCAGGGTGATGTGACCGTTGAAGCCGGGGTCGACGAAGCCGGCAGTGGAATGGGTCAGCAGACCGAGACGTCCCAATGAGGACTTTCCCTCCAGCCGGGCGGCGAGGTTGTCCGGCACGGTGACGAACTCCAGGGTGGAGCCGAGGACGAACTCGCCGGGGTGCAGGATGAAGGCGTCGGTGGAGACCCCGCCCTCCACGACCGGGACATCGTCTTCACCGGAACCGTCGCCGACCTCGACCAGCGTGGTGAGGTCCTCCTGCGGCTGGCGCGGGTCGATGTGGGTGTACTTCGAGTTGTTGAAGACCCGGAAGTAGCGGTCGAGGCGCACGTCGATGCTGGACGGCTGCACGAGATCGGGGTCGTACGGGTCCAGGGCGAGGTCGCCGGAGTCGAGTGCGGCGCGGATGTCTCGATCGGATAGAAGCACGGCACTTACTCTACCCGGCGATGATCCGCCGTAAGGTCTCGACCGGTAGCTTCGGTGAACGATCTGCCCGCAACAGACCGTTGGCTTCCTGCAGTGTGTCGGTGAGCTGCGTATAGCAGAAGCCCGCGAGGCGGTCGCTGGAGCGGATGGCCGCGAACAGGTCGCTGAGGAGTTGCTCGTAGGCCTCGGACGAGCCGACGGTGGCGTACCCCCAGGTCCCGGCGTCGCCGTCTCCGCCGTCCTCGCCGTCCTCGCCGTCCTCGCCGATGTGGGCGATGCCACCGAACTCGGTGACCATGAGCGGGGCGTCGGCGGGTGCGGCGTCCCGACCCGTGTCCGACGACAGTAGGACGCGACGACCGTTCGGCGCGAAGGACCGGAGCAGCTCGTCCGTCCGCGCGGGGTCGTTCCAGTTCTTCCTCAGAGCCGCAGCGTCGGTGGTGTAGTCGTGGACGCCGACGATGTCGCTGCCGCTGTCACCGCCGCTGTGTTCCCAGCCGTCGTTGCCGACCACGGGACGATGCGGATCGAGGGCTCGGGTCAGCGCGGCCAGCGCGGCGACGAGCGAGCGCTGCTCGGGCGCGTGGGCGAGGTCGGTGACACCCCAGCTTTCGTTGACCGGAACCCAGGTGACGATGGAGGGATGGCCGCGGTACTGCCTCACGATCTCCGCCCATTCGCTGGTCAGCGCCGCTGCCCCGCGAGTGCTGAAGGCGTAGGGTGAGGCGGTCTCACCCCACACCAGCAGCCCGAGGCGGTCAGCCCAGTAGTGGAAGCGTGGGTCCTCGGTCTTCTGGTGGACGCGCACCGCGTTGAATCCGAGTTCTCGGATGACCTCGACTTCTTCGCGGTAGGTGTCGACGGTCGTTGCGGTGAAGTGGCTGTCGGTCCAGTAGCCCTGTTCCAGGACGGAGCGGACGTAGTAGGGGTGGTCGTTGAGCAGGAAGTGTCCGCGGTCGACGCCGACGGTGCGTAGTCCGCAGTAGGTGGCGGCGTGGTCGGTGACATCATCGGCGACGACGAGTTCGAGTCCGATGTCGACGAGGTTCGGGTTCTCCGGGCTCCACAGGTAGGCCTCGCGGTGGAGCGTGTTGCGCAGGGTCGGCAGGTCGACGGTGCCGCGGACCAGGTCGTTGGACGCTCCTGTGCTGAGCCTCCCGAGGATCTCCTCACCCGAGCGCAGGGTCAGCCGCAGCTCGGTGTCCTCCCGTGGCGTCCGGCTGAGCTCCACCTCGAAGTCGACGCGACCATGCACGGGATCGTAGGTCCAGGTCGAGTCGATGATGTGGGTGGCCGGAACCTCCTCCAGCCAGACGCTGCGCCAGATGCCGGTGCTGCGCTGGTACCAGATGCCGTGAGGTTCAGGCTTCCAGTCCTGCTTGCCGCGCGGGTACTCACTCTGGATGGGGTCGTCCTCGGCGCGGACGACGAGCTTGTGGTGGGTGCCGTCATCCAGCGCGTCGGTGATGTCGAGTGTGAACGCGGTCTGGCCGCCGCGGTGCGAGCCGACGTGCTGTCCGTCGACCCAAACGTCCGCGGAATGGTCGACGGCACCGAAGTGCAGCAGGAGTCGGCGGTCAGGGTCGGACGCTGCGGCGGCGTCGGCGTCCAACGCTGCATCCAACTCAAGCTCCCGCCGGTACCAGACGACCTGGTGGTAGCCGGCGTCGCCGATGCCGGAGGCTGCAGATTCGGGGACGAACGGCACCAGGATCTCGCGGTCGAACCGGTGGGATTTTTCCGGGGCATGCCAATGCTCGCGGCGTCCAACGTCCTTGTCGTCGTAGGCGAAGCGCCAGGGACCGTCGAGGGAGGTCCAGTGCTCGCGGACGAGGAGGGGGCGTGGGTGGGTGCCGTTCTGTGTGGTGGCGCGCAGTGGTGTCATCGCGAATCCACCTTAGCCAGGCGACCTGTGAGCTTGCCGAGGTGATGCGCTTGCTACGGCCGTGACCTGCCCGGTTGCTGATCGACCGGTCGATGCGTCGAGCGCTGGCGGTGGTGTGTTAGAGTCTCTCTCGGAGCACCTCATCGGTGCCCCTGCCGATGTAGTTCAATGGTAGAACATCAGCTTCCCAAGCTGAATACGCGGGTTCGATTCCCGTCATCGGCTCCATATAAGAACCCCTTCCCGGCCACCGCCGGGGAGGGGGTTTCAGGGTTGTACGACAGAATCTGCGCTTTTTACGGGCAGGCCGGTGGCACGCCCGCAGTAGACACACATTCTGACCATTAACCACGTGTTGCCTCACCTGGAAACCACCTACTCCCCCGGCACCAGCAGCCCACCCTCGTAGGCCAGGATCACCAGCTGCGCCCGGTCGTGGGCGTTGACCTTCGACATGATCCGGTTGACGTGCGTCTTCGCCGTGTGCGGGGAGATGAAGAACGCCTCGGCGATCTCCTGGTTCGACTTGCCCCGACCGACCTCGACCAGCACCTCCAGCTCCCGCTCGGTCAGCCACCCCAGCTTCTCCGCGACATCCGCAGAGACCTCGTGGCCCACAGCGACCTCCGGGGTGGCGACGTACCGGGTGATCAGGCTCTTCGTCGCCGCCGGCGACAGCAGCGACTCTCCGGCGTCCACCGCCAGCACCGCGTCCACGATCTCCTCGGGTTCGGCGCCCTTGCCGATGAACCCACTGGCCCCGGCGCGCAAGGCGGCGACGACGTACTCGTCCTCCTCGAAGGTGGTGAGGATCAGCACGTGCGTCCCACCGTTCCCGGTGTCGGCCCCTGCGTCGGCCCCTGCGTCAGCCCCCGGGTCGGCACAGATCTGCTCGGTCGCGCCGATGCCGTCGAGCACCGGCATGCGGATGTCCATCAACACCACGTCCGGACGCAGTGCCGCCGCCTTCGTCACCCCCTCGGCACCGTCGGAGGCGTCCCCGACGACCTCGATGTCGGGGTGGGACGACAGGATGTCGACCACCGCCTGGCGGATCAGTACCTGGTCGTCGACGACGAGAACGGTGGTCACTGGTGGTCCTTTCGGGTCAGGGGCACGGTCGCGCTCAGGGTGAAGACACCGGACGCCCCGGTGGCGCTCACGCTACCGCCGATCGCCGACACCCGCTCCCGCAGGCCGGTCAGCCCCAGTCCGCCGCGCGGGGCGTCCGGCTGGTTGCGGTCGGTCGCAGACCCTGAAACCGGGTTGGACACGGCGACGGTGACCTCGTGGCGTCCAACCTCGATGCGCAAGGTCGCGGTGCCGCCGGAACCGTGCTTGTTGGCGTTGGTGAGGCCTTCCTGGGCCACGCGGTAGACAACGCGTCCGGTGAGCTCGTCGATGGTGTTGAGGTCACCATTGGTCTCGTAGGAGACATTCAGACCCGCGTCTGTCATGGTGGTGACCAGCGTGTTCAGCTCGGCCATACCGGGCTGCAGCATGTGTTCGGCCGCCACGCCCTCCTCGGCGCGCAGGTAACGCAGCAGCACGCCGATCTCCCCGAGCACCTCACGTGCGGCGGTGCGGATCGTGGACAGCGACTCCCGCGACTTGTCCGGGTTGGTCTCCAGGGCGCTGGACGCCACACCGGCGTGCAGGTTGATCACCGATATCCGGTGGGCGACGGTGTCGTGCAGGTCCTGGGCGATGCGCAGCCGCTCCTCAGCGACCTGGCGGCGGGCCTCGGCCTCACGGGTCTGCTCGGCACGCTCGGCGCGTTCGGTCATCGCCTGCGTGAAGGAGCGTCGGGACCTGGCACTCTCACCCAGCGCCGAGGCGATGGCGATACCGGCGGCGATCTGGAAGATCTGCGGGTCCAGCGCCATCTGCTCGGAGTAGACGATGCTGAGCACACCGACGATGCCGGTGCCGACGCCGCCGACGAACAGGGTGGTACGTAGGTTCGTCCGGTCCGCGACCACGTAGGACGCGACGATCGCCGCGATTCCGGGGCCGATCACCGGCGCGCCGAGCAGGACGGTGAAGACGTAGATCGCCAGGGTGGCGGCAGCGACGGGCACCGGCCAGCGGCGGCGCAGCAGGATCAGGGCCGCGGCCAGCAGGGTGGTGACCGGGACGATCGCCCAGTGGACGTTGTAGTGGCCGATGCCGGTGGAGCCGATGATGTCGAGTCCGTCGAGGCCGGTGTCTCCCCCGCCGTTGCGTCCTCCCCAGCCACCGGCACCGTCGCCGCCGCCGGGCGGGCCCTGCGGACCGGGCTCCCCCGACGGACGGGGTCCGAGGATCGCGGTCGCGATGATGATCACCGCGACGATGGCGGCGTCGACGGCCCAGGCGGGGACGCGGCGCGGGCGCTCCGTCTCCGGCAGGGTCACGTCAGTGGTCATGCGGACAAGTCTACGGTGCGGCGGGCGTTGAGATGTTCGTCCGACGAGGTCGGTGTTGACTCATCGACGTCGCTGACGGGGTCGGCCGCGGGGTCGGCCACCGGGACCGTCACTGGGACCGTCACTGGGACCGTCACTGGGACCGTCTCGACGACACGGCGGCGGATCGGATGCCCGGAGGTTCCGCCGACGATCTCCCAGCGCACCCTGGTCTCGACCTCGGGGGGATCTGCGGTCTCTGTGGTGCTGGCGGTCTCGAGATCAGCGGCCGCTGCGTCCGACGTAGCGTCCGGCACAGCGTCCTGCGCACCGGACGTCGCCGCCTGCGGCGATGCCGTCCAGGCATCCCGCACGATCCGACGCGGATCGTACTGCCGGAGCTGGCTGTTCCACTCCGCCGTGTTCAGCGGCATGCCCAGCTCGCTCTCTGCGCGCACCCGGGAAGCCTCGGCGAACGCCCGGAAGGTGCGGATCAGCTCCGACAGTTTCTGCGCGTACATCGGTAGTCGTTGCGGGCCGATGAGCACCGCGGCGATGAGGCCGATGATGATCATCTTCTCAAAGGTCAGGCCAAACATCCGGATCACTCCTTCGTGGTGTCGTGGGCGGTGGCGCGGCGGGATTGGCGGCGGTCATGCAGCCAGGCGATCAGCAGTGCTGCGGCGTAGAGCAGGATCATGGGACCTGCCAGCAGGAACATGGACAGCAGATCGGCGGCCGGGGTGACCAGGGCGCTGAAGATCACGATCCCCAGCACTGCCCCACGCCAACTCTTCGCCAGGGTGCGTGCCGACAGCGCGCCCGACAGGTTCAGCACCACCAGGAACACCGGCAGAGTGAAAGCCACACCGGCGGCGAGCACCAGTTTCAGCACGAAGTCGACGTAGTAGGACGCCTGCAGCATGGTGCTGTCCTCGGTGCCGGCGAAGCTGGTCAGCAGCTCCACCATCCGGGGGAAGATCATGACTCCGGCAGCACAGCCGGCGGCGAACAACGGGATCAGGGCGCCGAGGAAGCCGTAGGTGTACTTCTTCTCCCGGCGGCTCAGCGCCGGAGCCGCGTAGGCCAGCAGTTGGTAGATCCACACCGGCGACGACAGCACGATGCCGCCGTAGAGGGCGATCTTCAGTTTCAGGTCGAAAGCCCCGGTGAGACTGTCGTAGTTGATGGAGGCGTTGCGGTTCTCGGCGATCTCAAGCACCGGGGCGCGGAGCACGTCGAGCACCTGGTCGGAGAGGACGTATGCGATGACCGCCGCGACCACGAAGGCGAGCGCGGAGCGGGTGATCCTCTTCTTCGCCTCACTGAGGTGCCCGGACAACGGCATCCGGGATTCCCGGGTGGTGTCGGAGGTTGGTGCCTCTGTGTTGGTGTCCTGCGTGGACACGGTGGTCGTGGTGGTCATGTCGATCACGCAGTCCGCTGTGCCTGGTCGGTGGTGACGGCGCTACCAGCGGCGGTGGTGGCGATGAGGTTGGGGTGGGCCTGGACCTGCGACGGGGCGACGTAGGCGGTGTCATGGGTGACGACCGGTGTGTCGGACGCTGCGGCGGTGCCAGTGGTGGCGCCGGTGGTGGTGGCGTTGTCTTTGGTCTCGTCCTTCAGGATCCGGACGGACTGGCCGACACTCTTGGCGAGGGCGGGGAGCTTCGCTGCGCCGAAGAGCAGCAGGACGACGGCAAGGATGACAAGGGCGTGGACGCCGGTGAGGTTCGCGAACATGGTGAACTCCTTAGGTTCGAGGTGGGACAAACGGTTCGGGTGAAGAGATGAGTGGTACGGGTGACGTCGCAACATAGACGGAGAGGTCATGAAATGGCCTGAAAAGTGACCTCTGCATCTATGTCTTCGGTCTGGCTGGGTGGGCGG
>DWVP01000009.1 GCA_019120175.1 Candidatus Corynebacterium faecigallinarum | reverse complement strand
GGTGGGCGGGCTCGGGTGGACTGTCGGGGCGGGCTCGGGTAGGTGGGTTACGCAGCGGCGTCCTGGTCCGGCATGTCGGCCGGCGGCTCCCCTGCCGGGGGCTCACCACCGGGGCCACCGGGGCCACCTGCGCCACCCTCGCCTCCACCGTCAGGGGCCGCCCCGCCGGTCGGCTCGGTCGTGGTGTCGACCCGGACGGTGAGCGATGCGGTGAAACCGGAGTCGATGTCACCGGCCATGGTGGCCATCTGCAGCTCCCCACCGTCATCGCCGAAGACGTTGTCGGAGTCGAGGGTGACCTGCGCGAGGTTCTCGGTGGAGCCCTCGTAGGTGTCGAGCTCGTAGACCTCGGTGACGACGTCCTCCGGCAGCGCAAGCTGCGAGGTGGAGATCGCGTTCTCCGCGTCGTCGATCGAGTCGATGTCGGGGTAGACCTCGAAGTGGATGTGCGGCCAGCGTCCCGTGTAGCAGGCGGGGACGATGGAGGTATAGGTGACCTGGCCGTTCGCGTCGGCGACTTGCACTCCGCGCAGCCAGGTGGCGTCCTCCACGCCCTCGGAGTACATGGAGTAGCGCCCCTCGGCATCGCAGTGCCAGGCGTAGACGGCCACGCCCTCGAAGGGCGCGTCGTCATTATCCATGTCGGTGATGGTGAGGGTGAACTCCAGCGGCACGCCGTCGACCGGGTCGTCTTCCCCGATGCTGGAGCGGATATCGCTGCGTTCGATGCCGGACTCCTCCAGGATGTCCGGCCCGTTCGAGCCGTCTGCCGGGTACGGGCCGGCGGTCTCGTCCGGGATCTCGCCGGACGGCAGGTCGCCGGACGCTGCGGCGGCGGTGCTGTCGGCGGTGGAGGAGGCTGCGCTGCTGGACCCGTCGGTCGAGCAGGCGACCAGTGCCAGCGAGCCGACACCGGCGGCGCCGACGCCGAGGAAGACTCGGCGGCTCATGAGGGTCTTGACGTCGAAGCTGACGCCCTGGTCGACGACCTCCTCGTCGGGGCGGTCGAGCAGACGGCCTTCGTAGGCCGGCCCGTCGGGGGTCTGGGTGGGTTCCGGGACTCCGGTTGCCATGATTCTTCTCCTTGGCTGGTGGTGGCCGGTGTGTGGTCCTGCCGGCCCTGCGGTTGTGACACCTATGAGTCTTCCGCCCGACCCCACCTGTCCGCGTCCCCCAGACGCAGACACCTTGCGTACCGCATCTGCGGTACGCCCCCTACTCCCCCGTACTCCCCTTACTTTCCGGACGCCCCGTTTTCGCCGTGCTACTTCACCTTGCCGACCAACTGCTCCCACAATTCGAGATCGAACCTGGTCGGCGAGACGTAGACCATGTGCCGGACCGCGTTGTCGAGCTTGCCTCGCCACACCCGCAGCGCAGTTTCCTTGCCGGACTCACCGGACATCAGCGCATCGAGTAGGGAGCGGTCATCGCTGACGATGCGCTGCACCGCCGGGGTGTAGTCCAGCTGCAGCACCGAGATGAACATGCGGAGACGCAGCGTGAGCTGGTGGAAGATGCGGGAAGACTGCGGCAGGCCGCTGGCGTCGGCCAGGGTCTGCTGGAAATGCAGGTCCGCCTGGTCCACGTCAGCCGCCGTGCCCTGTTCGGCGGCGGCGACCACACCGCGTAGCGCCAGTTGGGACGCCAACAGGTGGTGCCGGGAGCGGGCTGTGCAGGCCCGCAGGATCACCCGGCCGACCTGGAGGCGGGCGGCGTACAGGTCGATGATGTCCTTGCCGGTGACCAACGGCAGGGCGAAAGAACCTCCGGAGGTGGTGAGCAGACCGTCGTCGACCATGCGCCGCATCGCGGAGCGGACCGCAGAGACCGGGATGTCCATGTGTTGGGCGAGCCGGGGGCTCGTGACCCGGTCTCCTGCCTGGTAGCCGGCGTTCATGATCTCCTTGCGCAGGGCAATGGCGATCTGCTCGGTGACCGAGATTTCGTTCTGCAAATGTCTCGGTGTTGTGTCCATCCTGGCGTTGGTCGGGGGAGGATACTCCGCCAGGGATAAGTAATTCGAGTCAAAATCCGCATCGCTTCGCCGGGTACGCCGTGCGTCGGATGAGGTATCAGGTGCAGAGCCAGAGGCAGTACCGGACGCCGCGTCCTCCTCCCCGATGGACCGGGTGCGGGGCACCGTACGCTGCCACTGCACCCCGTGCAGTCCACGTCCCACCGCACCGGACAGTCGGGCCAGCAGATCACCGGGAATGGCGTCCACCGACGCGGCGCAGGAATCCAGTACCGCAGAAACCTGTGCCAGGAATGCATCCCACCCCTGCCCGCCGGGCTCCCAGATCACCCGCAGCACCCCGGCCGGGAGAGGATCGTCCCCGGCGTCGAACGCTGCCTGCCGCTGCGGCCAGCCGGACACCCCGGAAACCCGCAGCACCGCCATCACCGCCGCCGCACGACGTGCCGAGGCCTGCCGTTCACCGTGAACCTCCCGTCCACCCTGCTCGAACAGGATCGTCAGCCGCGGGTACTCCACCCGGAACTCCCGGACCCGGAGGTTGCGCGGGTTCTCGGTCTCGGCCCGCGCCACAACCGGCAGCCGCACATCGGCGGTCGCGGCGCCCTCGGCAACCCCGGCGTTCGCCGCAGCTCCGGCGGCCCCGGAAGCCGCGGGACCGGCACCGGAACGGATCCGGCGCATCGCCCGGCTCACCACCGGCTGACTCAACCCGGTCATCAGCGCGATGCGTCGGGAGGAGTAGTCGCGTCCGCCCACTCTCGGGCCGGCGGTGGCGAGCACGCCGGCGACGATGTCGTCCGCAGCGTCCTGAATCCGTGGTCGGCCCCGCCGCAGAAGCGGTGACTCCCCCGGCATGCCCACAGCCCGGACTGCCGCTGCGTCACCAGTCGGATTGCTGTCAGTCATGCCCACCATGCTCCCACAATTGTCGAACAATCCCAGCATTTCTGACTCAAACAAGACCTGTCATCGGAATCACCCCTTTCCCCTTCGGACTGACCACAACCAGACTGGTCGGACAAGAGACGCAACGGACAACGTTACGACTACGCGCACCCGAGGAGGACCCCATCGTGATCACCGACAACCGCACCCCCGACACCACTCATCTCACCGAACTGGCCGAGGCCGCTGTCGACAAGGTCGTCGCCTGGCTGAAGGCCAGCCAGTCTGCCGCGGGCACCAAGGGCGCCAAGAAGCACGCCAACCCCGCCGCCGAGCGCCTGGCCGCAGTGCTGTCCGACCCCAACGGTCTCGACTTCACCGTCGGCTTCGTCGACCGTGTGGTGCGCACCGAGGACCGCAAGGCCGCCGCGCGAGCCCTCGCCGAACTCGGCAACATCACGCCCGCCACCCTCGGCGCCCTGGACCGTGCCCAGATCATGATGGGCTCCAAGTTGGGAACCACCTTCCCCGACATCGTCGTGCCCGTCGCCCAGCAGCGCATCCGCGGCATGGTCGGCCACATGATCGTCGACGCCCGCGAGAACAAGTTCGGCAAAGCCGTCGCCGAACTCACCGCTGGCGGACACCGCCTGAACATCAACCTCCTCGGCGAAGCCGTCCTCGGCGAGACGGAGGCCGACAAGCACCTCGAGGACACCCGCCGACTCCTCGCCCGCGACGACGTCGACTACGTCTCAATCAAGGTCTCCTCCATCTCCTCCCAGCTGTCCATGTGGGGCTTCAACGACACCGTCGACTACGTCGTCGAACGCCTCACCCCGCTGTACCTCGAGGCCGCCAAGGCCCCGGCCGGCTCCAAGTTCATCAACCTGGACATGGAGGAGTACAACGACCTGAAACTCACCATCGCCGTCTTCCGTCGCCTGCTGAGCCTCCCGGAGACCAAGAACCTCGAGGCCGGCATCGTCCTGCAGGCCTACCTCCCCGACGCCCTCGGCGCCCTCCAGGAGCTCTCCGCCTTCGGCAACGAACGTGTCGACAACGGCGGCGCGGGCATCAAGGTCCGCCTGGTCAAGGGCGCGAACCTCGCCATGGAGACCGTCCACGCCGAGGTCGCCGACTGGCCCGTCACCACCTGCGAGTCCAAGCAGGCCACCGACGCCAACTACAAGCTGGTGCTGCACTGGGCACTGCAGCCGGAGAACATGCGAGGACTGCGCCTGGGCATCGCCGGCCACAACCTCTTCGACATCGCCTTCGGTCACCTGCTCTCCGTCGAACGCGGCGTCACCGACCGGGTCGAGTTCGAGATGCTGCAGGGCATGGCCACCGAGCAGGCCGAGGCCGTCAGTGACGATGTCGGACAGCTGCTGCTCTACGTCCCCGCCGTGCGCCCCCAGGAGTTCGACGCCGCGATCTCCTACCTGGTGCGCCGCCTGGAGGAGAACTCCTCCAGCGCCAACTTCATGTCCGGCATCTTCGACCTGGCCCCCGGCAACGAGATCTTCACCCGCGAGGCCGAGCGCTTCCGCGCCTCCCTCAAAGACCTCACCGCCATCCTCGAGGCCAACGGCCACACCGCCCCGGCAGCCAACCACCAGCAGGACCGCAGCGCCGAGGTCGAACCGTCCTCCGACGAGCTCGCCGCGTCCTACACCCCCGAGAACGGCGGCATCCCCGGCTTCGTCAACGAGCCGGACACCAACCCCGCCCTGACCGCCAACCAGAAGTGGGCCGCCGACGCCATCGCCACCTCCGCGCAGGACGGCTGGATCGACGCACAGCTCAGCCCCCGTATCATCGGCAACGACGAGATCGACACCCTCGTCGCCGACACCCACAACGCCGCCGCCGACTGGGCCGCCCGCCCGGCCGCCGAGCGCGCCGCGATCCTCTACCGCACCGCCGACATCCTCGCCGCCCGCCGCGGCCACCTGGTGTCCATCGCCGCCGCCGAGGTGGGCAAGGCCGTGTCGCAGTCGGACGCCGAGATCTCCGAGGCCATCGACTTCGCCCGCTACTACGCCAACCTCGCGATGGAACTCGAGGACATCGAGTCGGCTGACGGTGTGCGCTTCAGCCCGGACAAGGTCGTGCTGGTCACCCCGCCGTGGAACTTCCCGCTGGCCATCCCCGCCGGCGGCACCTTCGCTGCCCTGGCCGCCGGTGCCGCGGTGATCCACAAGCCCTCCAAGCCCACCCCGCACTGCTCCATGGCCATCATCAAGGCCGCCTGGGACGCCGGAGTCCCGCGCGAGGTGCTGCACGGTGTGTACCCCGCCGACCGCGGTGCAGGACGCACCCTGGTCAGCCACCCCTCGGTCGACCGCGTGATCCTCACCGGCGCCTCCGAGACCGCCGCGATGTTCGAGTCCTGGCGTCCCGAGCTGGTCATCAACGCCGAGACCTCCGGCAAGAACGGCATCATCGTCACCCCCTCGGCCGACCGCGACCTCGCCGTGGCCGACCTGGTGTACTCCGCCTTCGGCCACGCCGGCCAGAAGTGCTCCGCGGCATCGTTGGGCATCCTCGTCGGCTCCGTCTACGACTCCAAGCGCTTCCGCCGCCAGCTGCTGGACGCCGCCTCCTCGATGATCGTCGACTGGCCGACCAACATGCGTGCCGAGATGGGCCCGCTCACCGAGCTGCCCTCCGACAAGCTGGAGCGTGCCCTGACCACCCTGGAGCCCGGCGAGTCCTGGCTGCTGAAGCCCAAGCAGCTGGACGACTCCGGTCGCCTGTGGACCCCCGGAATCAAGGAGGGCGTGAAGCCCGGCTCCTTCTTCCACCTCACCGAGGTCTTCGGACCGGTGCTCGGCCTGATGCGCGCCAAGGACCTGGACGAGGCCCTGGAGCTGCAGAACGCCACCGACTTCGGCCTAACCGGCGGTATCCACAGCCTCGACACCCACGAGGTGCGGCAGTGGGTCGACGAGATCGAGGTCGGCAACGCCTACGTCAACCGCGGCATCACCGGCGCGATCGTGCAGCGCCAGTCCTTCGGCGGCTGGAAGCAGTCCTCGGTGGGCCTGGGTTCCAAGGCCGGTGGCCCGAACTACGTCATGCTGATGGGCCGCTGGAGCAACGCCGCGGGTGCCGGCGCCGCTGACACCGATCCCACCGCCGTGGTGGAGACCGGGTCCCCGGCCGTCGACGGCTACATCGCCGAGCTGCGGTCCTCCTCCACCGTGTCCGAGTCCGAGGCCGGCTGGCTCTCGAAGGCCGGCCAGTCCGACGGTCGGGCCTGGGAGTCCGAGTTCGGCTCCCCGCGTGACCTCACCGGGCTGACCGCGGAGGCGAACATCTTCCGCTACCGTTCGGCGAACGTCGTGATGCGTATCAGCAAGGACGCCCCGGCGGTCGAGGTCGCCCGTGTCCTCCTCGCCGCCCACCAGGCTGGCGCAACGCTGCGGGTGATCGTGGACCCGGCCGTCTCCGACGAGGCGCGGTCCGTGCTCCGCACCGGGGCCCGGCTGTTCCCGCAGCTGAACACCTTCCTGGCCGACGACGACGCCTTCACCGCCGCCCTCTCCGCAGGTGACTACGATGACGAGACCGGTGTCGGTGCCCGTGTCCGCGTGATCGGGACGCTCGCCCCGGAGACGGTGACCGAGCTGGCTGCCCGCCCGGAGTTGTGCCTGCTCGACGATGACGTGACCGTGTCCGGACGCGTCGAGCTGCGCTACTGGCTCAAGGAGCAGGCCGTCTCCATGACGCTGCACCGCTTCGGCAACCCCAGCCCGGAATTCCACGCCCTCTCCGACGAGCTGAAGCGCGGCTAGTTCCGGGGCCAGGCATCGATCACACCTCCAACATTCTCCACATCGTGAGACCTGCAGGTCAGAGGGTTTTCCAAGTCCGGCCGGCAATGGCGGAGGTGAGATCAATTTCCGTACCCGGCGGCAAGATCCCAAGGACCGGTGCCACAGTTAGCCTAGGTTAATGAAATTGCGCCGGTCTGCGGCGATCGTCCTTTCTACCGTCCTCGTCACTGCCTCAGTCACTGCCTCAGTCGCTGCCTGCAGCGACGATGATTCCGACCAGGCAGAGGGAACCTCGTCCAGCAATGCGTCCTACCCTCTGACGGTCTCCACCGCTCTGGGCGACGTGGAGATCCCCGCGGAACCGGAGGACATCGTCACCCTCGGCGATCCCGCCTTCGAGAACCTCGCCGCGCTGGATGTGGAACCCACTGCCGCGCTGGTGCAGGAGAAGATGCTGGCCGAGGAGTACATGGCCGAGTACCGCGACGCCGACTACATGGACGACCGCCTGGGCGTCACCGGCCGCGAGATCGACATCGAACGCGTGGCCTCCTATGAACCCGACCTGATCATCGCCCCGGCGTGGCCGGGCTACGCAGACGAGAAGGTCCGCGGGCAACTCGAGGAGATCGCGCCGGTACTGCTGATTGACGAGCAGAGCTCCGGGGCCGACTGGCAGACCGGGTTCACCCAGGTCGCCGAGGCCGTCAACCGGACCGAGGAGGCCGAACAGAAGCTGGACGAGATCTCGGGTTCGTCGCCGCCGACGGTATCCAGAGCGAGATCGAAGAGTCGTTCGACGCCGGCGACACCGCGAACACCACCCGGTCGGTATCCCCGGAGAACTACGGGGACATCACCGGTGACATCGTCTTCGTCAACGCCTTCTCCCCCCGGTCGAGGCCGACAACCTGTACAGTAGCGTCCTCGCCGACCGGGTCGTGTGGTTCGAGGAGGGCAACCCGATCAACAATGGTGGCGCGCTGTCACGCGGGTGGCTGCCGGACGCACTGACAGAGACCATCCTCGACAGCGAGGCCTACGACAACCTGGCATAAGTATCCCCACCTGCCGCCGGGCTTCGGCCCAGCACCAAAAAGATCCACCAAGGTCAGCGCCGCGGAGGAACCAGACCATCCGTCTCGTAGCGGTCGAACAGCTCCAGGAAGGCCCGCTCCGTGTCCACGTAGGTCGTGAAGCCGGCCATACGGCTCTTGGTCATGTCGGCCACAACCTCGACCTCAACACCAAGGTCGCTGTCCGTATGCCAGAAGGATGCCACGCGATCCAGTCGGTCTTCCTCGAAGTCGTACTTACCGGCGATGTCCTTCCAGAGTTCTTCCTTCCCCGCCATCTGCTCAACCAATGGACAGGGCTCCGACGTCGGCCCCTCCCAGTCAACGCCGAGGGCCTCAGCCAGACGCGGCCACAGCCAGCGCCAGCGGAAGACTTCACCGTTGGTCACATTCCAGGCCTGATTCCCGATGCCAGGTGTGGTCGAAGCCCAGATCATCTGGTCAGCGACCACCCGGGAGTCACTGATGTCGGTCAGGCAGTTCCGGACAAGCTCAGTGCCGGGGAACACCAGCGGCGTACCGGTTTCCCGGGCGACTCCTCCCTGAACGGAGTCTCCCGCATCTCTCCGGTGCCGAACGCCTCACAAGGCCCCATGTAGTGCTTCAACCCGGTCATCAGCGCGACATGTTCCACACTTTCAGCCGGGGAGAGTGCGTCGACAAGGTTACGCAGCATGGCCCCGTTGACGCGGATATTCTCTTCCTCGTTCTCCTGTCGAGACCACACGTTGGGGAATACGTGTGTCGGGCGAATATCCCTGAGCGCCCGGGCAACGTCCTGGGGGTCCTGCAGGTCTGCCCGAACATGACGGACACCCGGTGTCAGCTGGTGCTCTGAACGAGACAGACCGTAGAGCGTCCAATCATTGCGGATCGAGAGCTGCCGGGCGATTTCTGAACCGGTGATTCCGTTCACCCCGACGATGAGCGCGGTTTAGCGGCAATTGTCCACGTTGCCTCCTGCTTGTATGGATGTCTCGATGACCCCCGCACGGATGTACTGCCAAGGGGGCCAAGTCGCCGAGACTGGGTACCAGCCCACTGCACGACAGCTTCCAGGATCGTCACACCACGGAGAGTTGTCCGGACCCCCACTTATCGTATGACTGGTGGGGTTACCGTCACCGGAGGGAGCATTCGCCACGCGGTCCCGGGACCTGGACTCATCAGCATGAACCCAACTGATTCAGCGTCCATGTCTGGAAGCCTCGGAGAGTTCCTGCGGTCGTGACGTGACGCCATCGATCCGGCACAAGTTGGCATTGACCACCCCGGGAAACGCCGAAGGGTGCCGGGATTGCGGCGCGAAGAAGTGGCTCAGCTTGCTGGGGTGTCGGTCGCCTACTACATGCGACTGGAACAGGGGGCAGTCCGCCAACGCCTCCGACGAGGTACTGCTCGCACTGGCCAGAGCGTTGCGCCTGTCACCCACCGAAACCGAGCATCTGCTTGACCTGGCCAGACCCTCTCTGATGACGCCGACCACGCGCTCGCGTCCCGAGCACGCACATCCTCGCGCTGTGGCAACACTGCATGCGCTTGATGACCAACCAGCAGTTCTCCTGGGGCGTCGTAGCGATGCCCTGGCGTGGACACCGACTGGTCACGCCATCTTGGCTCCCCACCTACCGTTCGACGCGGACGACCCGCGAACACGCCCCTCATTACCGCGGCTGTTGTTTCTCGATGAGAACGTGCGGGGCGCTTATCCAGATTGGGGCGCAGAGGCCCGCACGTACGTCTCCTACCTGCGTTTCATCAGTGGAAAATACCCCGACGATGCCCGCTTGGGCGAGCTCGTCGGAGAACTCTGCATGAAAGACTCCGACTTCGCAGCACTGTGGGCGTCCGGCCAGGTCGGGGCCTGCACCGCAGGTGTGAAGCACTTCCAGCATCCTCTGGTCGGAGCCCTGACACTGGACTTCCAGATCTGGTTGCAGGCAGACAGCCCTGATCACCGCATCGAAATCTATCTACCGGCGGATCAATTCTCTGAGGATGCGCTGGCCAAGCTCAAGGAACTTGTACGAAGCAGCCCCTCTGTACCACCTGGTTCCGGAGGTTCCAGTGGTCTCAGCGGCCCTAGTGGCTCTCGAGAGTCGGGGACGTGACGGCCGCGGTCTCTGAAGCAGGAGCAGTCTTCGCGACCTTGGACGCTGCCTTGCCGGTCCCGTCCATCCCGCGGATGAAGATCAGCGACGCCAGGGCACCGAGCACCGCCAGCACCGCGGCAATGATGAAGATGCCGTGCAGTCCGTCGATGAAGAAGCCGAGGGTCTCGTCCGCGATGTCCTGCGACACCGCGGCGATCTCCTGGAACAGCCCGCCCTCGGCCGCGTCACGCACCGAATCGACCGTCTCCTCAGGCATGCCCGGCGGGAACGCCATCCCGTCGATCCCGGAGTTCACCCGGTCCGACAGGTACGCGCCGTAGACCGCCACACCGAACGCCGTACCCAGCGGCAGGGCGGTGTTCGCCAGCCCGGTCGCCATACCGGTGCGCTCGGTGGGCACCACCGCCACCGCCAGCGACATCACGTGCGGCAGCATCAGGCCGGTACCGGTGCCCAGCACCAGATACATCGGCAACAGGTCCGCCCAGCCCGACTCGGTGTCCATCAGCAGACCCAGCATCAGACCACCGGCCACGATGAACATGCCGATGGCCTGCACCACACCGACCGGGATCCACCGGGTCATCACCATGCCCACCGCCGAGAAGATCACCATCGGCACCGCCAGGGCGCTGGAGACGTAGCCGATCTCCAGCGCAGACAGTTCCAACTGCCCGGCGAGCCACAGGATGATGAAGGGCATCATGCCGAAGCTGAACATGCGCGAGGCGAAGGCGTTGAACGTCACCGTGGCGAACGCGGGGATGCGGAAAAGTCGGAAGTCGATCATCGCGGCGTCCCGCTTGGAGAGCTCGAACAGGATCAGCGCGGCGAACAGCAGCACACCGCCAGCCAGCGCGGCGATGATGATCTCGCTGGTCCAGCCCTGTTCCTGACCGTCGATGATGCCGTAGTTCACCAACACCAGGGAGACGATGGTGAAGATCATCGCAACCACGGAGATCCGCGCACCGGTGCCGAGTCCCTTCCTGTCACCCTTCACAGCGCCAGTCCCGGCCCACTGCCGCTCGCTCTGCCGGGCCGCCAGCATTTTCTGCTCACCGTGAATGTCGGGGATCACGATCAGGGTGGCGATGATGACGAAGATGCCGATCGGGATGTTGATCGCGAAGATCCACTCCCACGTCCCGGTCTCCACCAGCGCACCGCCGACCAGCGGCCCAAAAGCGCTCGCCGCGCCGCCCATGCCCATCATCGCCGCGACGGCGCGGGTACGCTTCGCCGAGTTCTCCTTGTAGGACGCTGCGTCCGGGTCGCTGGTGTCGAAGGCGTCGGCGAGCAGCGGGGTACAAGTACCGAACACCAGTGCACCACCGGCTCCCTGCAGCGCGCGGAAGATGATGATCCCGGCTTCGGTGCCGGTGACAATACAGCCGATCGACGCCCCGAGGAACAGCACATGCCCGATGAGGAAGATGCGGCGACGTCCGATGATGTCCGACAGTGCCGCCGCGGCGAGCATCAGCGAGGCGAAGGTGAGGCTGTAGGCGTTGATCACCCACTGCGCGCCGGACAGCGACAGGCCGAGGTCCGAGGTGATCGCCGGCAATGCCACCAGCACGATCGTGATGTCGATGGTCATCATCACGGTGGACAGTGCGGCCACGGTCAGGCTCCACCCGACGGGACGGGGGGAGAGCCGCCGGTGACGACCGGGGACGGGACGAGAGGAAGGCATTCCACAACTGTATCGGAGGTGAAAGCTGCCCAGTACCGGGTCACGGGTTATGGCGGGAGAAGAGGCCGACCGGATGTGGAAGGCAGCGGTGCAGCGACTGTGCAGCGACTGTGCAGCGACTGTGCAGCGACGTTAAGACGATGGTGACCAGGGTCACCGTGCTCACCTAGCCAGATATCAGCGAAGGCGATAGCATGGGGTCACTGACCTCCAGTTCCCTCACACACCCTCACAGGCAATAGCCAACCTTCAGCCAACCTGCACTACACCCCTCATCTCTCGTCCTCTCTCCATCTCCCCGGCCGCCTCATCGGTCGGCTGAACAAAGTGAATCGCCGTGATCCTCGGAAAACCGACCACTGCCCCCTCTCCCCACACCCCCGAACTCTCCGACCTCCCCGACCTGCAAGACTCCCCGTCTGAACCTGCCGCGGCCGGCACCCCGGCCGCCACTGCGGCCACCACTGCGTCCAACGCTGCGTCAACCAGCTCCCAGAGCGCGCCACCCCAGACCGTGGTGCAGCGCATCGCCGCCGCCCGCGACGCCCGCCAGGATCGGCACCTTCGACGCAAACTGAACTTCATCGCGGTGGACACCCTCACAGTGTTCCTCGCGACGTTCCTCGCCAACGCCGTCAGCCTGTGGCTCTGGGACCCACACGGTTGGGCCTTCGTCGAGCAGGTCGTCTCCGCCCGCAGCGTCGCGATGACCGCTGCGCTCACCATCTGCTGGGTGCTCTGCCTCACCTTCGCCCGTGCCTACAGTCACCAGGCCCGGGCCTTCCCGACCATCGGCCGGGAGAACATCCTCAAGGGCTCACTGGTCTACGCCGCCCTGCTGGCCTGCGTCGACGCCGTCTCCGACTACGGACTCTTCCGCCAGTTCGCCCTGATAGGGCTGCCCGTCGGACTGGTGCTCATGGCCATCTGCCGCCATCAGCTGCGTCGCTACACCGAACGGTTCCGCACCGACCTGCAGCGCAAGTTCCTGGTCATCGGCAACGTCGCCGACGTCAACGAACTGCTGGAGGACTCCGCACACCAGACTGACCAGCGCGACTGGATCCACGCCATCCTGATCACCGACCCGGAGAACCAGAACACACTCGCCTGCCCCGGCGACATCCCGGTCGACTCGATCTGCATCGACGAGTCCTTCTCCAACGAGGATTTCGTGGCCACCGCCGCCGCCTACACCTGCGATGGCGTGTGGGTGGCCTCCCTCGGCGACTTCGGGCATCGCAACCTACGCCGACTGTCCTGGCACCTGGAGAAGCTGAACATGCGTCTCTACCTCGACCCGATGATCGAGGGCATCGCCGGCACCCGCCTCAACGTGGTCCCGACCGGTCAGGGGCACGCCCTGTACGTCGACCGTCCCCGGTTCAACGCCGCCAACGGCCTGTCCAAGCGGCTCTTCGACATCATCGTCTCCGTCGTCGCACTGGTCGCGGTCTCCCCGATCCTGGCGATTACGGCCCTTGCCATCAAGCTCGAGGACGGCGGCCCGGTGTTCTACGTCTCCAACCGGATCGGCTACCACGGCAAGTCCTTCCGTATCTTCAAGTTCCGCAGCATGCACACCGACGCCGACGCCCGGCTGCAGGTCCTGCGCGAGGAGGTCGGCGCAGAGGGCCTGTTCAAGATGAAGGACGACCCCCGGATCACCAAGGTCGGCAAGTTCATCCGCCGGACCAGCATCGACGAGCTGCCGCAGTTCGTCAACGCCCTGCTGGGCACGATGAGTGTGGTGGGCCCACGCCCGCACCTGCAGCACGAGGTCGACGCCTTCGGACACGACATGCGGATGCGCATGGAGGTCCGCCCGGGCATCACCGGCCTGTGGCAGGTCAGCGGCCGCTCCGACCTGTCCGCACGACAGGCCGAGGCACTGGACCTGTACTACGTCGACAACTGGTCGCTGGCGTTGGACGCCCGGACGATCCTGCAAACCGTGAAGGCCGTCGTCGTGTCACGGGGTGCCTACTAGATGACGACCGCCCCCCACCGATCCACGGCAGGCACCGGTGCCGACCTCACCGGCCTGCGCGTCCTGCACGTCACCGACTGCTTCGACGGCGGTGTGGCCACCGCGGTCAACCAGTACGCCGAACTGGCCGAGGACCTTGACCACCTGCTGCTGGCCAACAACGCCCGCAGCAGCTCCCCCACCGCCGGACGCACCCCCGGGGTGTTCACCGTGAACCAGGATCTGCCGGAGGATCCGCGGGCGGCAGTGACCGCGATCCGTACGGCGGTGCGCACCCACGCCCCCGACGTGGTCCACGCCCACTCCAGCTTCGCCGGGGCCTACGCCCGCCTGGCCCGGCTGGCCGACCGGCTCACCCCGGGTCGCCGCGACGTACCGGTGGTCTACACACCGCACAGCTTCGCCTTCGAACGCGCCGACATCCCGACCTGGAAACAGCGCGCATTCCGCGGCATCGAACAGATGCTGCACCCGCTGACCACCGTCGGTGCACCGTGTGCTGAATGGGAGGGCGAGCTGATGTTGGAGCTCGATCCGCTGATGCTGCTGCCCCGGCAGGTCCGCGGCCAGGGCATGCGTGTCCCGGTCGTGGTCGTCCCCAACGCCTTGTCGGACGCCCACCCGGCGACCCCGGGAAGCTGGGCACCGGAGGCGTCCGAACCGCCGGTGGTCGGGGTGGTGTCGCGGGTGACGCCACAGCGCGACCCGGAATTTTTCGCGCAGACCGCAGAGCTGATCCGGCAGGAGCGTCCCGACGTCCGCTTCGTGTGGGTCGGCGACGGCGACGGCAAGGACTCCTCCCTGGTGGACGTCCTCACCGATGCCGGGGTCGAGGTCACCGGCTGGTTGTCGGGTGAGCAGCTCCGCGACACCGTCGCCTCACTGTCGGTCCTGGTCCACACCGCCCGGTGGGACGGTTTCCCCATGGCCGTGCTCGAGGCCCGCCGCATCGGCGTCCCGCTGCTGGTCCGCGACATCCCGGCATTGCGGGAGTGCCCGGCCACCGCCCGGTTCGACACCCCGCAGGACGCCGCGGACAAGGCGATGGCGATCATCGACGCCGGGGCCGACCCGTCACACTGGTCGGCGTTGGACCGTGCCCACACGCCTGAGGCCCAGCGGGAGAAACTTCAGGCGGCCTACCGCCTCGCACTGCAGCAAGACGGAGGCGCTGCCCGGTGACCAACCGCACGTCCAGCACTTCGCCGCTGCAGCGGCTGGTGTCGTCCCCACTGGTCCTCGCACTGTTGCTCGGGATCGCCGCGATCATCATCGGACTCATCTCGCGGGCCACGATCACCGGACGCTTCGGCGGTTTCGGCAACGACGCCGGCACCATCCAGGAGATCATGACATCCCCGTTCAGCGCCGCAGACCTGGGCTACGGCTCCTACTCGGTGATCGCCGGGTTCTACTCCGGGCTGGGTCTGGCCGACTCCCCGACCGCCGCGTCGGTCTTCGGTGCGATCATCGGCGCCACCGCCCTGGGTGTCGTGCTCGTCCGGGTCAGCGGCGTCCACCTGGGGCGGGTGTCCCTGGTGCTCGCCCTGACCACCCCGGTCCTCATCGGGCTGTACCAGGCGACGTACACCAAGGAAGTGCTGATCTCGCTGGGCATCATCGTGATCGCCCTGATGCCGGTGAACTGGATCGGCGAGGTCATCGTGGTGGTCACGTTGCTGCTGCTCGGCCTGGAGTACCGGACGTACTGGTCCATCGTGGCGGTAGTTTATGTGGTCATCAGGGTCGTCCTGGCGCGTCGACACACCCTCACCGGCAGGCGTATCCGCCCCACGGTCAGCCGGGTGGTCTGGGTGCTCGTCGGGCTGGCCGCAGTCGCCGGACTGGCGGTGTGGATCGGTACCGGTCAACCCGCCGACTACTACCGCACCGCCGTCAACGAGGGCGAGGCACGCCAGGCCAACACCGGTTCGTTGATCTCCCGCTTCGTCGAACTACCCGAGCCGATCGGCGGCGTGGTGAACGTGGTGCTGACCACGATGTTCTTCATCGTCCCGTTGCCGATGCTCGCCAAGCTCTCGCCCTACTACCTGCTGATCGGCTGCTACTTCGCCCTGATCTGGATCAGCGCGGTGCGGGCGGGCACCGCCACCTCCCGGGCGTACAACTCGGCGGACTCCCCCTACCGCAGTGAGCGGGTCCCGGTCGCCGAGACCAGGCTCATGGCCCGGTTCATCGCCGTCCCGCTGGCGTTCCTCATTGTCCAGGGACTGTTCGAACCGGACTGGGGCTCGGCCCTGCGGCACGCGACTCCCGTGGTGCCGCTACTGGTCGGCGCGGTGGCCCTGGCCGAACGACAACACACAAGAACACGACAGACACACCAGACCCGACAGACCCGACAGACCCGACAGACCCGACAGACAAGGAACCTCCCGATGACCGCCCGCCACTCCCTCACGACCGACGGCGCCGACGAGAAGAACCATCTCGCCACCTACGCGGGCTACCTCACCCGGTGGTTCTGGATGATCGTCGCCGGAGCCGTTGCCGGTGCGCTCATCGGCTGGGGCGCCTCCGCACTGATGACCAAGCAGTACACGGCGACCTCGCAGCTCTACGTCGGCACGTCCAACTCCATGAGCTCCGCCGACGCCTACCGCGGCTCGCTGCTCAGCCAGGCACAGATCGGCACCTACGTCGAGATCGCCACCAGCCGGGCACTGGCCGAACGGGTGGTGGACGACCTGGGACTGGACGAGTCCATCAGCGAGGTCTCCGAGATGATCACCGCCGGGGCGAACCGGGACACCGTGGTCCTCGGTGTCGATGTCACCGCCCCGGACGCCGTGCAGGCCCGGGACATGGCCAACTCCGCCGCCACCCAGCTCACCGAGATGGTCCACGAGCTCAACGACATCACCGGAGCCCAGGGGGCCACCGCCCTGGCACCGCTGAATGACGCGACCACCCCGGAGGACCCGTCCTCCCCGCTGATGATGCAGAACATCCTCATCGGCGGTGCGGCCGGAGCCCTGCTCGGTGTGATCGCCGCCCTGGTCCGCGGTGTCACCGACCGCCGGATCCGCAGCCGTGAGGAGATCGAGACCATCACCGGACTGCCCGGTGTCGGCATGATCAGCACCACCAACGACCTGTCCGACCGCCACGTCCTCGACTTCACCGGCGCACCGGTCGCCGCCGCCGAGCAGTTCCGTGAACTGCGCACGAACCTCCGCTTCCTCGACGTGGACAACCACCCAACGGTCATCGCGGTGACCAGCGGCATGCCCGGTGAGGGCAAGTCCACCGTCGCCACCAACCTCGCCCTGGCACTGGCCGACGACGGCGAGTCGGTGTGCCTGGTCGACGCGGACCTGCGCCGCCCGCAGGTCGCCAGCTACCTCGGCGAGAACCTGCAGACCGCCGTGGGCCTGTCCACCGTGCTGGCCGGCGAGGCCGAGGTCGACGACGTCGCCCAGAAGGTGCGCGCCGAGGGCCTGTCCGTGATCACCTCCGGTCCACAGCCGCCGAACCCCGCCGAGCTGCTGGGTTCCCAGCGGTTCAGTGCACTGCTGGCCGCCCTGAGCGAGCGCTACGACTACGTCATCATCGACGCCTCCCCGGTTCTCCCGGTCACCGACGCGACCCTGGTCGCCGCCGCGGCCGATGGTGTGCTGCTGGCGGTGCGCCACGCCAACACCACCTCCGACCAGCTGGCGCAGACCTCCACCAACCTCCGCCAGGTCGGCGCCCATGTGCTCGGCACCGTGGTGACCATGTCCCCGCTCAAGGTCAGCGGGTACGGCAGGAAGGGGTACGGCTACGGCTACGAGAGCACTGCCCGTGCCGTGGAACAGCAGCAGAGCGGTGACACCACCGAAGCGTCCGACGCTGGCGGTCTTGCCGACTCCGTCGCACCCGGTTCGAACGCACAACAGTGATCCGGCGGATGGGGCCGGCCCTGATCGGTCAGGGCCTGAACTTCCTCGCCATGCTGCTGCCCATCATCGGGCAGCAGACCGCGCAGCTGGCGTACCTCATGCTGCCGCTGGCGTTGGCCACCGTGCTGGCCAGGACATCGATCCTGGGCTACCACAGCCGCTACCTCACCGTCGCCGAGTTCACCCGGTCCACAGCGACGGCGGTGTCGTGGAGCAGCCTGCTCACCGTCGCGGCGTCCTGCGGGATCGTCGCCCTGTTGCTGCAGCTACCTGACTCCCCCACCGCCAGTACGGTGTCCGCCCTGGCGGGGTGGACGGCCCTGCTGGTCATCACCAACGGCACCTATCTGATGGCCGTGGCCGTGGTGACCCAGGAGCAGCGGATGGACGTGTACTCCACCGCCCGGCTGGTCTTCGGGGTGGTCAACGTGGCCGCCACCGTGGTGGTCGTGTGGGTCATGCCCTTCCACGCCGGCCTGATCGTGGTCGCCGCCCTGAACCCCCTGGTCGGCTGCCTGCTGATCCTGTTGCGCACCGACAACCGACTGCTGCCGCAGTGGTGGGCGTCCCGTCGGAGCATGGCCGACGCCTCCCACCGTCGGTACTTCACCGATGCCCGACGCGCCACCGGGGCGACGTTCATCTCCGAGTGCGGGTTCCAGATCCAGGGGTTCCTCACCCCGTTCCTCGGCCCCTACCAGGAGATATGGGCGGTGGTGGTACGTCTGACCGGCGGCTTCGGCTCGTTGGCACAGCAGGTCATCGCCCCGTCACTGGAGGCGCGGATCGCCGCGGCCATCCGCGACGGCGACTCGGCCATCATCGCGAAGTGGAGCCGGATCTGCGCTCTCGGCGGTGTGGTGCTGGGTGCAGGTTGCGCGGTCGTCCAGACCGGTGCGCTGGTGTTCGCCCTGCCGCAGGACGACGCGCTCACCCCCCTGGTCCTCGCGGTCACCGCAGTGTTCTGCGTGGCATCGTTGTCGACGAACCTGTCGGTGAAGATCCCGCTGATGAAGGGCCTGGACAAGGTGTTCCTGGCGTGGTCGGTGGGACGCCTGATCCCCCTGGTGGCCTTGCTGGCCACTACCGACGGTGTCCTGCTCGGCGGGATCGTGGTGGTGCAGACCGTGGCCGCGGCGGTGTTCCTTGTCGTGACGCTGCGGCCGTCACGGATCTGACACCGGACCTGGGCCTGGTCTGGGCCTGATCTGGGCCTGATCTGACCCGGCAATCCGGTCAACCTCCCCGCCTCAGCTCAACCATCACACCTCCGGCGATATCCACAGCGTGAGACCTGCAGGTCAGAGACTTTTCCTACTCCGGCCGTCAACGGCGAAGGTGTGATCGATGACTGTCACGCACGGCTGACCGCCCTGGGAAGGGTACCCAGCTCCGCGTAGTCATTGCGGATCTTCGCGGTCACGGCGGCAGCACCACCGGAAGCGTCAGAGACATCAGAGGCGTCAGCGGCGTAAGCGGTATCAGAGACAGTGGCCGCACCGTCCTGCGTCGCCTCCAACTGCTGCGCGGCATCCACGACCTCCGCGGCGTCCAGCCCGTCGCGGTACTCCAGCACCGTGCCCAGGTCGCCGTACCAGGAGAACTGCCCGCTGAACTTGCCCACGTAGCCGATGCCCACGGTGGGCACACCGCTGCTCAGGGTGGCGACACAGGCATGCATCCGAGCCGAGACACAGAGGCTCGCCCGGGACAGTGCCGCCTTCGCTGCGGCCGCGGTCTGCGGCACGGTCAGCACGACGTCCACCCCTGCCTCGTCGAGGGCGGCGGCGATGCGCTCGCCCTGGACGGTGTCACCCACACTCTCGCGGATGTCGTGCACCACAACCTCGACCGGCCGGTCCAGGGCGATGGCGATGTCGCGCCACAACTCGACCAGCTGGTCGGTAGTGACGTCGTACATGCCTGCAAGGTGGGCGTTGGGCACCAGAGCGACGCGACCGGAGGACGCTTCCCCGGAACCTGCAGCGTCGGGGTTTTCCGGCCCTGCCGACCCTGCCGACCCTGCCGACTCTGCCGGGCCCGCCGGGGCGAGCAGGGCGGCGATATCCGGGGTACAACCGACCTCGCGGCCGAGCACCTCCCCCGCGCGCTGTGCCGACAGCGGGTCCCGAGCTCGGACCTGCACCTCGGGGGCGAGGGTGCCCAGGATGCGCCGGGCATCGGGGTGGATGCGCTCCGGCAGGCTGAAGTTCACCAGGGCGGCCGGCTGCCCGGCCGCGGCGGCGGAGTTGAGCATCCGGACGCGCATCGCCAGCAGGGCCAGTTCGTAGTCGCCGGCCAGGGTGTCGGCACCGATGACGATCAGCGGGCCGGTGGCCAATGCCGCCACCGTCGCCGCCGTCGGGGTGGTTCCGGGGCCGGTGGTGACCTCACTGAGCGGGATCACCTCGACGCCCGCCGGCACCTCGCCACGCCACGGCTCGGCGTCACCGGGGACGACCAGCTCCACCGTCTCACCGCGGCGGTGCAGGCAGTCGGCGGCGACCAGGCCCATCGCCTCATCCCCGAAAGAACCGTGGGACGCCGGCAGGACGACCCGGGTGCGCCCGCTCGTCTTGTGTACAGCAGGAACCGGCAGGTGGGTGTTGACCAGTCCGAAGACCCGCTGGCCGGCCCACTTCGCCTGGGTGACCGCACGTCGGGCGGCACTGGCGGCCGGCTCGGCGGCCGCAGCGGCAGCCGATGCGGCATCGTCGGCGCTGACCTGTCCGGTGCGGACGAGTTGTGCGAGATCCGACCAGTCGGGCTGTTCGGCGAACCGGGCCACCGCCCCGGCGGACAGTCCCCGGAAGCGCTCCGGGTCCTCCAGCAGTGCCTGGATCCCGTCGGCGACAGCCTGTGGGGAGGTGTCCTCGGTGACCACGCCGAAGCCGGCCACCTGCTCCGGGATCGCCCCGACCGGGGTGGCCACGCACGGCACGGCGTGGGCCAGTGCCAACGTCACCGGGCCGGACTGGCTGGCCTCGGTGTAGGGCAACAGCATAATGTCGATGCCCTTGACCACCTCGGTGACCTCGTCCTCGGGGATCCACCGGTTGTCCCAGACTGCCTCGACGCCCAGCTCGGTGTCGCGCCAGCGTTCCTCCGGCCCGCTGCCGATGATCCGCAGTTCGCACTCCGGGGCCCCGCGGCCACGCAGGATCCGCATGGCCTCCAGTGCCACGTCGATACCCTTGTACGCCTGCAGGCGTCCGAATATCCCGACGACCGGAACGGTGCTAGGACCGGCACCGCCGGGCAGCTCACGCGGCCCGGTCGCGGCGTCCTGCAGATCGAACGGCGGATGGGAACCGGTACTGATCGGCACCGTGACCTGGTCGGCGAGAATATCGGTCACCGCCTGCGAGAAGGTCACCACACGGTCGGCACGGCGCAGCTCATTGCGCCGTCCGACCGCCTGCACGATATTGCCCTCGCCCGGGTGGGCGGAGCCGTCGTGGATGCAGGCGACGTACTCCACGTCAGCCGGGATCAGCAGCGGCAACGCCAGCGACTGGTACACGCTCTCCATCACGCAGACCACCCGCTGCACACCGTGGTCCCGGATCCAGCGTCGCAGCCGCACGGAATTCCACAGCAGCCGCGGCAGGCCCAGGATCACCCCGACGGTGGAGTTGTAGGTCGGCACCGGGAACGCCGGGACGGATGCCGCAAGTGCGTCGAAACGGGGAGAGATCTCGGCGTCGGGGTTGTAGGAGAGGAACGTCGCTGGAGCAGTCCCGTCGGCGAGGTCACCATCGACCACGTCGGCGAGGAAACGGGGGCCGCCACCGGTGCGTCCCCAATGGACCCAGAGGGTCGCTGCGTCCGGCGACAGGGTGAGGGACCTGTCGTCGTTGTTCATGGACCACATTGTAAGACACTGTCAGGTCCGTCGCTTCGCGTTGCCGAGGTAGACCTCCCCGTCCTACGATGAAGGGACACAACTCTCCGTACTCTCCCAACTCTCTGTACTCTCCCGTACTCTCCGTTTTCTGACCCCACCGTCATCCCTCACCCTCTAGGACGGTCCCTTTTGTCTCCCAGCCCTGCCCCGACCGGTGCCACCACCGGCGCTGCGGAACGTCCGGCCACCGGACGCCACCACCGCGTCGACCGGCGCACCGGCAGCGGTGACGGCCGCAACATCCCCGTCGACACCCTGCGCGGCGTGGCCTGCCTGTTCCTGGTAACCTTCCACGTCATCGGACATACCGCCACCGAGGGCATCCAGGTCGCCGATGACAGTGCCCTGCGCTACTACACCGACTCGGTGGAATACCTGCGCATGCCGCTGTTCACCCTGCTCTCCGGGCTGGTCTACGCCTGGCGTCCGCTGGGCGACGTGCACGGCTACGGGACGTTCATGGCAAAGAAGGCCCGCCGCCTGCTGGTGCCCTACATCGTCTTCGTCCCGGCCATCGGTATCACCCAGACCGTGCTGGACAGCACCAACACCAGCCGTGAATTCGAGCCGCTGAGCTGGCTGCTCTACTCGTTGAGCCCTTACTGGTTCCTGCTGACGACGTTCTGGATCTTCGCCGTCGTCGCCCTGCTGGACTCACTGGGTCTGCTGTCCAGCCGGGTGAACTTCGCCGTGCTGTTCCTCGCCTCAGTGGCGGTGGTGCTGTTCACCACCACCGAGAGCTTCCGGGTGCTGCAGCTCGGCCAGGCACTGACCCTGGCACCGTTCTTCCTGGCTGGCGTGGGCATGGTCCGGTTCTCCCTGTTCCCCTCACGCACCGGTGTGAAAGTGGCGTTGACGGCGGTGCTGCTGGCCGTGATCGTGGCCGTGCAACTGTCACTCAACGGATTCTTCAGCAACTTCGGTGCCTTCAGTGACTCCGGGCCGGTCGACTCCCGTCACAGTGTGCTGGGCATCGCCTTAGGCGTGTTGTTCCCGCTGGTGTTCCTGTCCTGGAACCTGTCCAGCCGGGCGTTGGCGTGGATCGGCGGGTACTCCTCCGGGATCTTCCTGCTGCACTCCTTCGCCATCGGCAGCAGCCGGGCGATCCTCGGCGCCCTGGGAGTGGAGTCCCAGCCGGTGGAGTTCGTGGTGCTGTCCATCGCCGGGGTGGGGTTGTCGATTCTCGGTGTGGTGCTGCTGCGCAAAGTCGCGGTGGGACGCCTGGTCCTCGGGGAGAACATGACGAAGAAGACACCGACGAAGGCGAAGACGGCATGACGCTCAACATCCTCATGGTCTGTACCGGCAACATCTGCCGCTCCCCGGTCGCCGAACACCTGCTGCGCGCTGCGGCTGTCCCTGATCTCACGGTGACCAGTGCCGGGACCGCCGGGCTCACCGGCCACGGCATGGACTCCCGGTCACTGGACTGGCTCGCCGCCCGCGACATCGACGGTTCCGGTTTCGTGGCGCGCCGGGTGAACCGTCGGCTGCTCGGCACCGCCGACCTGGTCATCGGGCTGGAGCAGGAGCACGTGGATGCCTGCCTACGCATCCGTCCGGTCGGGCTGAACCGTACCTTCCGGCTGCACCAGGTGGCGGCATGGTCGCGCACCGGGGCGCTGGACGCGCTGAACACCTCAGCTGCAGGCACTTCTGGCGTCCTGTCCGCGTTGGCCGAGGCACGCCACCAGCTCCCGCCGGTCAGCGGCGACCACCCCGACCCGGTCGGCTACACCTCGGTGGCCGACTACGGGCAGGTGTTGGACGGCATCGCCGCCGACATCAGGACACTGGCCCACCTGCTGGGCGGCGCGTCCCGATGAGCAACCCGAGCAACCCGAGCAGCACGAGCACGCCGGCACCTCCTGCGCGCCCGCGACTGACCTGGATCGACACCGTCAAGGGCCTGGCGATCCTGCTGGTGGTGCTCTACCACGCCGTGGAGCTCGCCGGAGCCAAGGAGTGGGCCGGTGACCAGTTGACGTTGCTCACCGATGCGCTGATCACCGTACGCATGCCCTTGTTCTTCGCCATGTCCGGCTACTTCCTGCTGCGGCGGGTCGACCGGCCGTGGAGCTGGTGGATGCGCAACCGGATCGGCCCGTTCCTGTGGCTGTTCGTGCTGTGGACGGTGGTGTGGCTGCTGACCTTCGAGGTCATCCCCTGGCAGCGCGGTGACGGTGGTATCTCCGACATCCTGCTGCTGTTCGTCGACCCCTCCCTGGGTCCGTGGTACATCTACGCCCTGGCAATCTACTTCGTGGCGGTCAAGCTGATGCGTCCGCTGCCGATGGGGCTGCAGTTCATCATTGGTTCGACTGTGTCCCTGCCGGTGGCCTGCGGTGTCGTGCACGTCGACTCGTGGGTGTGGGAGTCGCTGCTGACCCACTTCATCGCCTTCCAGATCGGGGCGCTGGGCAGCCAGCTGCTGGCCCGGATCGCCACCGGTGCGACCGTGCCCAGGATGCTCATCGTCGGTGCGGCCTGGGGTGCGGCCACCGGTGGGTTGTTCCTGGCCGGGCTGGGGCTGGACAACCTCCTGCGCATCCCGGTCACCGCCCTGGGCATGACCATGGGTGTGCTGGTGGCCGCCGTGCTGGACCGTTATGCCGGATGGCTGCGGTTGTGGTGGTTCGGACGCAACACCCTGCCGATCTACCTGCTTCACGTCCCGATCATCGGGCTGATCTACAGCCTGGACCTGGGCCTACCGTCCACCGCGCTGGTGGCGATCGGTGTGCCGCTGGCGACCACCGTGTTGGCCGTGGCCGGGTCGCTGGCCGTATGGCGTCTGCTCCGGCCCATCCCCGGGGTGTTCACCGCCCCGTGGACCGGTGAGGGGGCGAACACCCGCACCGCCACGGTCAGCGCAGCAGACGGTGCAACGGACGGTGCAGCGGTCAGCGCCGCAGACACCGCGGGGCATGCGGGCGCCGCGACAACGGAGCGTCCTATACCGGATCGTGGGACCCGACGATGAGCACCCGTCGTGCACAACGGACAGCACGCACCGGCCCCGCCCGACGGGTCCGACGCCGCACCCGACGCATCGGCTGGAGCGTCCTGGCGGTGATCCTGGTGCTCGCCGGACTGTGGTCGTGGTTCGCCGCCACCAAGATCTACTTCCCCCGCCTCGACCCGGTGCCCGACGATGTGGACGTGCTGATGCAGGTCGGTGGCGCATCCCCCGCCGATTTCCCCGCCGCCCGGAAAATGGCGCAGGACAACGACATCCCGCACCTGGTGATCTCCGAACCGACCGGCGTGCAGTCCTTCTGGGATTCCTACTGCGCGCCCTTGGAGGGTGTCGAGGTGCACTGTTTCGCCCCGGATCCCTCCACGACCCGCGGTGAGGCGCAGAAGTTCGCCAGACTGGCCGACGACCACGGCTGGGACTCCGCCATGGTGCTGGGCACCGGCCGCGAGCACGTGGAACGGGTCCGGCTGTACTTCGAGCGGTGTTGGGACGGTGAACTGGCGGTGAACAAGCCATCCAGCACCAGGTCCTTCACCAACCACCTCTTCCAGGCCGGCTACCAGACATCAGGCTGGGCGCGGGCCATGCAGGAACGGGACTGCTGACCGCGGAATGCCGCTACAGGAATGCTGCCGACGATGCGCCGAGTAGCTACCTGGAAAACCCCCTCACTGATCCCTGTCCTCAACTCTCCAACGAACTCCTCCCATGCCCGCGACCTCACGCGTTGCCTGAATCGACACCGTCAAGGGAGCCGCCATACTCCTCGTCGTGCTGATGCACGTCGCCACCGCCGCCTCGGCCGTCCATGGTCCTGGCAGGTCCAGAACCGCCTCGGCCCCTTCCTCTGGCTCTTCGGGCTGTGGAGCGCACTCTGGGCGCTGTGGGCCCAGGTCTTCCCGTGGAACGAGGAGGCCTACACCCCGCTGACCGTGCTGACTGTTCCGCTGGATCCGGAGTACGGCCCATGGTTCATCTACGCTCTGGCGATCTACTACCTGGCCGTGAAGCTGATGCATCCACGGCCCCTTTGGCTGCAGTTCGGCATCGGCGCGGTGGTGTCCCTCCCGGTGGCGTTCGGCCTGGTCACCATCGACAACTTCGCCTGGGAACGCACACTCACCCACTTCATCATCTTCCAGTTCGGAGTGTACGGCCACCGCACCATCGCCGCGATCGCCGACTGCGCCTCGGTGGCCATGCTGGTCCTGGTCGGTGGAGCATTCGTGGTGTCGTTCGGTATTCTCATCGCCCTCGGCGGTGCGATCACGTCCCCGGCGTGGCTCCCGCTGACGGCGTGGGGCATGTCGACCGGGATCATCGCGTCGGCCCTGATCGCCCGCTACCTGCCGTGGCTGCGTCTCGACTGGTTCGGACGCCATACGTTACCGATCTACCTGCTCCACCGGCCGGCATCGGCATCCTGCTCACGCTCTGGCCGATGGACGATTCCGCCCCGATGCTCTCCCTCGGGCTGTCGGCCGTGGTGTCGATCGCCTTTCTGCCCGATGTCCCTGCAGTCAAGGTTCCCACCAGCTGACCGGACGGAGTTACCCACCCGGGCATGTGTTTCGAGGCTGTTACGAGACTGTCGAATGGGCCAGTGCCATATGGACCCGAGAGCGCCGGGGCACCCCCGAAGGCCAACCTGATGCAGTCCGAACGAATACTGGTTTTGCCTGGTGAAAACGTCATTCTTACTGGCACTGCCAGGACATAATCCCGACAGTATACCCTCCCAGGGTACCCGATCGACCACCCCCGGTTCACCCACCACCCCATTGCAGGTGACCAGGTGACCTGCCTACCTTGCTGCCACGCCAGTGAGAAGCAGACGTTCCGACCCGGTTCTCTCCTCGAACTAGCGTGGCAGACCAGCGTCAATCCCGGTGTCTCTCAGCGTCTCTCACCGGAAGGCCTGCCACCATACCCTGGGGCGTCTGCCCTCGCTGGCACATAACTCAACAGTGGACCCTCGCCTTTCCTCGTCCGGCATTCCTGCACCCCTCAACGGACCATGGCACCCACCTCAGACGGCCGTACCTCACGGTCGCCGTCGGTCACACCGGCCGCTCCCCGCGACCGATGTCCCCGCCATGGAAACCCCGCCGGACTCTCTCTTGTCTCTCGTTTCTTCTCTCCTGTTCTCCTGTTTTGCTCTCCTTTTCCTCATCTCCTGCGAGGGGCGCGCCACGACCGAGTGACTCGAGCCCGTGACCAGACTCTCCATCTGGTCACGGGCTCGATGTCGTTGCGGAGAATTGCCTCGGCGCGTCACTGCGGGCCCCTCCCTCCGACTGGTATCGCACCTGGTCGCGTGGTCAGTGTGGATGGTCGTCTGATCAGTGTAGATGGCCAATAATCCGGGGTTTTCCGGCCGTTTACACTGACCGGACGACCACTTGCAATGCCACTTCGCGCTCCCGGCACCCCCAGCGACCGCTAGTCCGAGCAGGTGATGATCGGCTGCGGGTCGTAGACCGTGGTCGTGGTCTCGCGGGAGACCACCCCGCCATCCAGGTCCTTGATCGTACGGGTGTCGGTGATGGTGAACCCTCGCCCACCGCTCGACGGCGAGCAGTCGTCGTCGGAGACCTCGCGGCGCTGCGGGTCGGTGTAGTTCGTCCGCGGACCTGAGTCAGACTCCACCTCCACGTGCTTGACCCCGCGCAGTCGGACGGTCACCTCGCTGGAGTCCGCCGAGGCCTCGATCAGCACCGGGGTGTCGTAGGTGTTCTTGAACTGCAGGTCGATCGCACCCTCGAAGACCGTCGCCTCACGACCGGCCGGGTACCGGTCGATGTAGTAGGAGTGCGGGGTGTGGGCGACGTCCTCCATACCGGCGAAGTAGGACGCGTTGTACAAGGTGGTGGCGAACTGGCTGATACCGCCACCGACGGCCCGGTCGGCCCGGCCGTCCTGGATGATGCCGGCGTCCACGAAGCCCTGGGCCTCGCCACGCGGGCCGGTGTGGCCGTTCAGGCTGAAGGTCTCGCCGGGCAGCACGATCGCCCCGTCCACCAGCTCGGCGGTCCGGCGGATATTGGCCCCGGAGTCGGAGGCGAAGCCTCCGGAGGAGAAGGAACCGACAACGTCATCGAAGCTGGCGCGCTCGGCCATTTCGGTGGTGTAGGTGGCGTCCTTCTCGTCGTAGACCACCTCATTGGTCCGCTCACCGGTCTCCATGAGCTTGTCCTCGATCGGGTCGAGGGTGTCCTCCCAGTTGATCAGCACACCGTCCTGGGAGGGGATGACCTTCAGGTCACGGCCGTCGGCCTCGAAGGAGGCGTTGCGGAACTCAACCTCGGTGGACCCCAGCTGTTCGGAGAGGATCTCCTGGGCGGCCTCGGTGTTCCACTCCGGCTCCAGCGCACCGTCCTCCGGCTCGAAGGTGACGATCTTGCCCATGTCACCGGGGGTGAGCACCCCGTCGGTGTCATCGCGTCCGGTGAAGACCACGTCACCGTCGGTCACCTTGTCGACGTACTCGGTGACCGCGGCATCGGCCGCGTCGCGCAGGACGTCCGCCTCGGTCACCTCCGCATCGATGCTCACCGAGCGGTCGGCGTTGAGCCAGTGTTCCTTGACCGCCACGCGCACCTCATCGGTGTCCACGGTCTGGCCCGGCACATCATCGCCGATGTCGGCGGCGCCCTGCTCGTCGATGGCCAGGGTGGCGTTCTCCGGGTCGCGGGTCAGATCCCCCTCCACCCGCTCGAGCGTGGTATCCAACTGTCCGTCGTCGAAGGTGCTGACGATGCCCACCTCGCGCTCCTGGAAGAAGCTCATCACCCGGGTGATCGGGTTCATCGGCTGCTGGCCTGCCTGCTCGATGGTGCCGGCCCAGTCGACGGCGAGCCCGGAGGTCATCGGGTCGATGCTGGTGGACATGTCACCGGCGGTGACTTCGACGGACTCCCGGGTGCCCGGGGCCAGTTCATTGCGTAGGCGCGCCTCGGCCTGGGAGTAGGACATGTCGCCGATGTCGACACCGCCGACGGTCACGCCGCGGGGCACATTGCCCTCGCTCATGATGATGTCGGTGGCGTAGAGCACGCCGCCGAGTCCGAGGACACCGATGAGCGTCCACAGCCACCACAGGCTGCGCTTGCGCCGGCCGGTTGCGTCGGCCGTCGCGGTGTCGTCTGCCGGGGAGTTGCCCGGATCTTCTGTCCGGCCCCAGGTGTCATTGCTGGTCACGTGACACACCCTAGTGGTTCACCCCGCGCGGTGACACCCCGAGTCGGTGTTTCGGGGTCTCAGTGAGGCCTCAGTTCAGCGCGCACTGGCGGGCGGACGCCTCCTCCAGGCGTGCCCGGTCCAGGCTGCCCTCCTCCACCGCGGCGACGATGCCATCCACCGTGGCCTGCACATTTGCTGCGGTGGAGGTCAACGGCGCGTCCGATCCGGCGCGCACCGCGGCGACTACCGCATCCGGCCCGGAGTGCAGGTCTGTGATCGCGGCCATGCCGGTGAGATCGTCGGTGAAGATCACGCCGTCGAAACCGGGGCCACCGACGAGTCCGGTGCGCAGCATCTCGTAGACCGCGGGGTTCAGCGAGGCGGGGGTGGACGCTCCGGGCGCGTCCGGGGCGTCCAGCCCGGGGGTCTGCATGTGGCCGACCATCACCGCGATACCGGGGCCGTCGGTGTCCCCCTCACCGTTCAGCAGGTCTGCGAAAGGCTGCAGGTCGGCGTCCATCTGGTCGATCGGCGGGGTGGTCACGGTGCCGTGGTGGGAGTCACCGGTGGCGTGGCCGTGGCCGGGGAAGTGCTTGATCACCGGGGTGACCCCTGCCTGCTGCAGTCCCTGGGCGGCCGCGGCAGCGTACTCGGTGACCACGGCCGGGTCATCGGAGAAGGACCGGTCGCCGATGGCGTTGTCACTGATCTGCTCGCCGCCGGCCAGGTCGACGACCGGGGCGAAGTCCATGGTGATGCCCAGTTCGGCCATCTTGCGGCCGTGCTCGGCGAAGAGGTCGGTGACCTGGCCGGGCTCCATCGTCTCGGCGAGCTGTCGGGCCGAGGGCACCTCACCGATCACCCCGGCCAGCCGCTGGACCTGCCCGCCCTCCTCGTCGACGGATACGGCGAGTTCGGCGCCGTCCCCATTGTCACCATTGACACCATTGGCCTCGTTGGCGGCACGTGCACGGTCTTTCAGGGCACTGATGCTGCGCTCCGGGTCACCCTGGCCGTCGAGGATGGACAGGTCGGTGCCGGAGCCGACGAAGATGTGGCGCACCCCGGCATCCACGGCCGCCGCTGCATCGTCGAAGCCGGTGACGCCGACGGCCAGGGCCGAGCCGGCGAGCTGGGCCAGGTCCTCCGGCACCGCGCAGGACGCCGCGGTGTCGGGGGTATCGGTGGTGGGCGCACTGCTGGCGGACCCGGTGGCGGCCGGGGCGGTGCCCGACGCTGTGGCGACCGGGGTCGAGTCGTCCGAATCGTCTTGCGTTGAACCGCAGGCGGTCAACGCACCGACGACGACCCCGGCCAGGGCCACACCGGCCAGGTACGCGACAGAGGATCCACGGACAGGTGTGGTTGCGGTGGCAGAACGGGGACGGTCGGGACGCACTGGCGGGCACCTTTCCGGGCGGGGGCGAAATGCGGGGCCGGGAGTTGGCCACGTGGGAACCCCGACCGTACTACGCTCGGGGGCATGGGTAGCGAATCAACCAGCAACCAGCCCGAGACCACCGCTGACGCCACGGGCGCCTCTCTGGGTTCCTTCGACGGGGACACCGTCCTCATCGCCTACGACGGTTCGGAGGAGGCCAACGGCGCGATCGACTACGCCGGACGCTTCCTGTCGACGAAGAATGCCTACATCCTCACCGTGTGGGAGCCGATCCACCGGCAGGCCGCCCGCACCGCCGGGATGAGCGGCATGATGCAGCACGACTGGTCGAGCCTCGGCGACGACACTGAAGACCCCGCCTACACCGATGCCGTGGAGATCTGCCGCGAGGGCGTCGCCCTGGCCGAGAGCCACGGCTTCGTCACCGAGCCCTTCCTCGTGGAATCTGCCACCGCGGTATGGAGCGCGATCGTGGATGCCTCCCGTGAGTTGGACGTCTCGATCATCGTCGCCGGCTCACGGGCATTGAGCGGGTGGCGTTCCCTGCTGCAGTCCAGCGTCTCGGACAGCCTGATCAAGCATTCCGGGTGTCCGGTCCTGATCGTCCCGCCGGTGGATGAGAATGACGAGGACGAGGCCGACACCACCGAATCGGCGGAAAACTCCCCCACACCGTAGATCACCGGGTAGTATCACCACAGAATCAAACCGACATCATCCGATGACCGACGATGGGATCGAACTTTGCCTACCGAGACTGACTCACAGCCGCGCCGCACCCTGGGCCCCGCCATCGCCTCTGCCGTAGTCGGCGTGGTACTCGGTGGTATCGGAGCTTTCGCCGCCGGATCGGTCGCCGACTCGACCGACCTGCCGAGCAACAACATCTCGGTCGATGACGCGGTGATGGGCTCCATCCAGTACGGCGAGCGCCGCTGAAACATGACTGAAGATCGTTAGTGGCACCAACCCTCTCCCGCCGCGGATGGGGTGCCGCGGCACTGTGTTGGTTGGTCCTCGCCCTGGTACAGGGCCCTGGACTGACCGTCGCAGACACCAAGCACGACCTCACCGCCAATCCCTGGGGGTTCCTCCAGCAGGCACTGTCGCCGTGGACGGACGTCTTCCCCCTCGGCCAGCTGCAGAACCAGGCCTACGGGTATCTCTTCCCGCACGGCCTGTTCTTTGCTGTGCTGGACCCCCTGCCGGACTGGCTGGTCCAGCGCCTGTGGTGGGCGCTGCTGCTGTTCCTGGCATTCGCCGGGGTGGTGAAGCTCCTGGAGGCCACCAGGGTGGGTTCGCGTGGCTCCCGGATCGTCGCAGCGGTGCTGTTCGCGCTGAGCCCGCGGATCCTGACCACCCTCGGGGCGATCTCCTCGGAGGCGTGGACCATCGCCCTGGTGCCGTGGGTGATGCTGCCGGTGGTGCGTGTCCTGCAGTTGCCGGGGCGTCCCTCCGCCAGACGACTGGCGGTCGCCGCCTCGGGCTCGGCGGTCGCGGTGCTGTGCCTGGGGGCGGTCAATGCGGTCGCCACGCTCGCCGCGGTGGTGCCGGCGGTGCTGTGGTGGCTGGCCCAGGGGGTCTTCGCCACCGGGCAGGACGCCCGACTGCGACGTCGCACCGCCTGGCGATTCGCCGCCTGGTGGGTGCCCGGCGGGGTGCTGGCCTGCTTCTGGTGGATCGGCCCGCTGCTGACCCTGGGGCGGTACTCTCCCCCGTTCACCGACTACATCGAATCCGCCGGGATCACCTCCTACTGGTTCGGCCTCGGCGAGGTGCTGCGCGGGACGACGAGTTGGACGGCGTTCCTGTCCTCGGAACGTCAGGCCGGGTACGCCCTGGCCACCGAGGCCGTCTTCATGGCGGCGACACTGGTCGTCGCGCTCGCCGGGCTGGCCGGGTTGGCCGGTGCGCGACTGGGGGCACGGCGGGGCGCTGACGGTGCCCGTCGCGTCCTGCCACCCTTCGCCGGTACCTGGCTGCTCATGCTGGGTGTCGGCGTGGCGATCTTCGGGCTGGCCGGAGCACCGTTCTCCCCGGTGGCCGAATCGGTGCAGTCGTTCCTGGACGGCGCTGGTGCCCCGCTGCGTAACCTGCACAAGTTCGATGCCCTGATCCACCTGCCGATGGTCGTCGGCGTCGCCCACCTGCTGGGTGGGGTGTCGGCGCCGTCCCCGTTCACCCGCGAGGGGCTGCGGGATGCCTGGGCCCACCCGGAGAAGAATCCGGCGGTGGTCACCTCACTGGTGACGATCATCGTTGCAGGTGTGGCGACCGCCCCGGCGTGGACCGGACGGTTGGTGCCGGAGGATGGTTTCCGGTCCGTCCCGTCCTACTGGCAGGACGCCGCGGACTGGCTCAACGACGAGGAGAACGGGGCCGCCGACACCCGCACGATGATCCTCCCCGAGGCCCGTTTCGCCCGTCAGACCTGGGGGAATACCCGCGATGAACCGGCCCAGGCACTGCTGGACGTGCCGTGGGTGGTCCGTGACGCGGTGCCGCTGGTGCCGCCGGAGGCGATCCGGTCCCTCGACGGAATAACCCGCGAGTTCTCCCCGGTCAACGCCCAGGGCCGCAATCCTGCCCTGGCTGATGCACTGCTGCAGCAGGGTGTGGGGATGGTGCTGGTGCGCACCGACCTGACCCAGGTGGCCGACACTCCCGGTGCCCGGGGTGTGTTGACCACCTTGACGGACTCTGCGGCGGCGGAAGGCTTCACCGAGGTGGCGTCCTTCGGCGACGATGACGTGCGCATCTTCCGCGTCGATGGCAGTGGGGACGGCGGCGCGACCGGACCTCGTGTCGTCGACGAGGACGATCTGGAGGTCACCGCCGGTGGCGCGGAAGTACTGCCACGCCTCGCCGCCGCCGATGCCGCGGCCGGGCGGACACCGCGCGACCGGATCCTGACGCAGGACGTCCCGTCCGATGCGAACTCGGGCAGCGGCGACGATCCGGTGACCGTGACCGACACCCCCGCACTGCGGGAGCACAACTACGGCACCGTGACCGGTGCGACCTCGGACATCCTCGCCGCCGATGATGAGCGCTGGACCCGCAACCCGGTGCGCGACTACCCCGCCGGCGTCCACGAGGACGACATGACCCAGGTCCGGGAGACCGGCGGGCGGATCACCGCCAGTTCCTCGGCATCCGATCCGACGTCGCTGGGCGGGGCCGATGCGGCCTCCGGCATCTCGGCGGCGGTCGACGGGGTCGGTGAGACCGCGTGGCGGCCCGGGACCGGCTCGCCGATCAACCAGTGGCTCAGCGTCGAGCTGGACCAGCCGCGCTCGCAGATGTCACTGACCGCGCAGGCGTCCGGCGGGCCGCTGCGCGTGCAGGCGACCACCTACCTGGGCGAGGAGACGGTGGCATCGACGACGATGGTGATCCCCGGCTACCGGGAGGACAGTTCCCGGCTGCTGCTGCCGCAGGGCCAGGCAGACCGGGTGGAGCTACGAATCCTCGGCGCGTGGGGCAGCGCCGGGATCAGCCAGGCGCAGTTGACCGAGGTCGACACGGGTGAGGACGTGACCCCGCGCCGCGACATCGTGGTGCCCTCCCCCGGTGGGGTCCACCAGGCCCCGGGCAGGTGGGTGCTGGGTCAGGAGATCAACGAGTTCGAGCTGCGTCGGGTCATCACCGTGGCCGAGGACACCGAGGTGACGGTGAACAGTGACCGCTGCGCCGCCGGTGCGGGCACCGTGAGCCTGATCGACGGAGAGTCAGTGAGCTGTGGACAGCGCGTGACGTTGAGCGCCGGGGAGCATGAGGTTCGCAGCCGCGATCGGTGGATCTCGTTGACCACGCCGGAGTACGCGGCGGCGGCTGAGGCAGAAGCCGCTGATGCTGACGGCGACCGGGTGATCCTCACCGCCACCACGGTCAATGAGGGCCGCCAGGCGAGTGTCGACGGCACCGAACTGGAGTCCGTGACCGTCAACGGGTGGCAGCAGGGCTGGCGGGTGCCCGCCGACTCCGGGGTTGCCGCCCTGTCGGACGAGGAACTCCTCGAGTCGCTCGAGGTGGAATTCACCGCCACCGACACCCACCAGCGGTGGCTCGCCGCCGGACTGGCGGGTGCGTTGGCCCTGCTGCTGGCTTTCGCCATCGCCCTGGTCGGGCTGCGCCGTGGCGGTGGCGGACGCCCTGATGATCCGGTTGACGCGTGCGATCCGGACGACCCGGCTGATCTGGTGGCACCGGACGCGACCGGTGCCGAGACCGTGGTGACCTCGACGAAGACAGGTGCCGTCGGCCGGGTACTCGGCGGTGCTGTCACCCTCGCCCTCGCGGCAGGGATCGCCGGACTCCCCGGTGCGGTGACTGCCCTGGTCACTGTCGGTGTCCTGGTCGGTGCCCCGGCCTTGCGACGGGCACTGGAGAAGAAGTCCACGTCGTCCCCGTTGCCGCTGCGTGCCCTGTGGCGGGTGACCGAGCCGGTCAGCCTGGCGATGCTGCTGGGCGGACTGGGGAGCATCCTGATGGTGCGCGGACCGTGGGGCTCCGGGAACTACGGCAACTACGCCGGGCACAGCTGGGCCCCCGAGCTGCTGTTCATCGGTTGTCTCACCGCCGTGGTCTACGCCGTAGTGGTTCGGCGACGTGGCGGGGACTAACCCCGGTCCCGCAACCTGCCGCTCCACCAGCGGTTGACCGCCCGGCGCGCCGGGTCCTCCACCAGCGCGTAACTGATCGCAGCCACCGGGATGGTCACCGCCACCGTCACCACGAAGACCAGCGCCATCGTCCACAGCGAGCCGTCGAACAGTCCCACCCCCAACAGCGGGAAGGCCAGTGACAGGATCGCCATATGCCAGAGGAAGATCGAGTAGGACCAGCGTCCCAGCGCCTGCATCACCACCGACTCCATCACCCTTGAGACCGGCTGCACCGCATAGGGCACGATCAGGGCTGCGGCGAAGACCAGTCCGAAGAGGTTACGTCGGGCGAACTCGCCGTCACCGGCGGTGACCAGGCCCTCCGGGCCGTCCACCGCGGCAGCCCACACCGCGGCGGCGGCGACGATCACCCAGATCCACCGGCGGCCCGCCCAGCGGCGCAGTCCGGCGACCGTCGCATCGTCCGGGCGTTGTCGCAGCCGCTCGGTCATCCACCCCTCCAGTTCCGCGGCGAGCAACCCCACCCCGAACCAGGACACGAACGCCCACGGCATGATGTGGGCGTTGATCTCCCCGCCCGACCAGGCGACGAACGGCCACACGTAGCTCAACGAGCCGACGGCGACGATGGTGAGCACGCGGGTGCGCCGGCGACGGCGTCCGACCGCCAGAGCCAGCAGCGGCATCGCCAGGTAGAAGAACATCTCCACGCACAGTGACCACAGGTGCGTCAGACCACCCACCAGGCCATTCGGCACGAAGTTCTGGAACAGGAACAGGTTGCCGAGCACCGGCAGCGCCCCCGGTGGACCGTTCGGTTCCGAGGCGACGGGGAACGCCACCAGGACCACCACGACCAACACCCAGTAGGCCGGCATGATGCGTCCGATGCGTTTGACGTAGTAGGTCGACCACGAGCGCACCCCGGTGTCGGCGGAGTGCCGTCGCCACAGCAGGAAGCCGGACAGGGCGAAGAACACCGGGACGAAGAAGTCCAGGCGGGCCATCATCTGGTTGATCAGCGGGCCGGTGTCCCGGGCGACCTGGAAGGCGACGTGGGCGACGATGATCCCGAGCGCCGCAACTGCACGCAATCCCTCCAGGGCAGGCAGAAACGCCGGCGGCGTGGCAGTGTCCGCCGGGACACGTCGGGGGGTCGCAGGTGCAGTCATGTTCGATCAGGCTACCGTGGCACCACACCTGCGTGTCGGCGATCCACGGTGAATAATCATCACCGGTTGGAGGAGCAGATGAATTAATGTGCGCGTTCTGCCCCATAACCCTTGTTTCCCGCGCTAAAGTAGCCGCATATTCACCTCCGAATGTCCCCGAACGACTCAAGACAGGACTCAGGCCCATCATGAAGAAGGTGCTCTCTCACGTCGCCATCGTCCTTGGCGCGGCGTTGCTGGTCATCGCACTGGCGTTGCCGATGTACGTTGTCCCCAAGGGCAAGGTGATCCCGAAGGACATCGAATCCACCACGGTCACCAAGATCATGCCAGGAACGCTGGTCAATGCCGCGGCCCTGGCCGAAGATGAACCTGTGCAAGGAAAGGGGAGCCTCCCGGAGTGCCGCGGCGAGAACAAGGTCGTGAGCTGTTTCATCATGGAGGACACCGACCTGCAGTCGCAGCGTTTCGTGATGGCACAGGAGCCGTCCGACGATGACGTGGTGACCCTGGAGGCCGGCAATACCGTCTACCGCGCCGATGCACCCGAGCCGGAGAACCTGATCTCCGCAGAGATCGACCGGGTCACTCTGGACCGCGAGACCGCTTTCCCCATCGATGAGCCGACCTCGACCCTGAACATCACCTCCCCGGCTGCCGACGGCGGCAACATCAACGAGGACGTCCCGCAGTTCACCCGTGAGGGTCTGCAGTTCCAGTTCCCCTTCGACACCGAGAAGAAGGCCTACCCCTACTTCGACAACCGTCTGATGGAGACCAACGACATCGACTTCGTGGAAGAGGAGAAGATGGGCGGCGAGACGGTCTACCGTTTCGAGCAGCAGATCGGTCCGACGGCGATGCACCCGAGCGTCAAGGCCATGCTGGAGAGCGACGGTGAACTCAGCGCAGCCGACGAGGCGGCCCTGGGCTCGCTGAAGCTGGCCTTCCCGGCAGCGAAGTGGGGTCTGACCCCGGACGAGGTCGACGGCTGGGATCCCGACGAGGACGACGCCCGCGGCAACGAGGACGAAGACTCAGACGCCGAGGGCGACGCGGAGGGTGAGGACTCCGAGTCATCCGCCGACCTGGGCCCCGAGGTCGAGATGGACCGTTACTACACGGTGAACCGTGTGCTGCGTGTGCAGCCGGACACCGGCGTGATCGTCCACGGTGCCGAGGAAGTCTGGATGTACTACGCCCGTGACGACGAGGAAGCCGCGGAGATCTACGAGGACGACAACCGGGAGGCCGAGCTGGCCAACCCGACCCGCACCGCGATCTACTACCCGGGTGAGTTCAACGACGAGACTCACGAGAACCAGATGACCCGCGCCAAGGACGGCCTGAGCACCCTGACGACCATGGGCACCATCATCCCCTGGGGCGCTGGCATCATCGGTCTGATCCTGCTTGTGATCGGGTTCATCCTCAACCGGTCCGCCGGTAAGCACCGCAGCTAACCGAGTTCCACTACTTTCAACCCCGCAGGCCGGACACTCCGGTCGGGCGGGGTTGTCTGTGTCCGGGCCCAGCTGTCCGGGCCGTCCCGTAACGTTTGAGTCGACCGCCCCGTCCTGTCACGCCGTCCGCCCCACGACCACCGAGAGAGGTGCCATGCCAGCCACCGGCCACCGCAGTCGCCTACGACGCGTCCTGCTGCAGCTGTGGTGCCTCGCGTTGACCGGTGCGGTGTTCTGGCCCTTCCTCGTCACGGTCGGCCGGACCGGCGACACCACCGCGCTGCTGCTGCGGGATATGTCGGTACCACCGACGATGGCACTCAACGACCTGGCGACCGGACAGGACGGGCTGCCGCGCGCCCTGCCGCAGGACGCCGTCCTCGCCTGGCTGTCCCCGGTCATTCCGCCACCACTGCTGGTCGCGGTGCTCATGCTCGTCTGCGGCTATGTCGGTGCACTCGGCGCGGCGGGGCTGGCGGGCTGGGCAGGTCAGGCAGGACGCACCGAACAGTCCCGACGCACCGGCCCGGTCGCCTTCCTCGCCGCCGCGCTGACGCTGTGGAACCCTTTCGTCGCAGAGCGTCTGCTGCAGGGGCACTGGTCGGTGGTCGCCGCCGGTGTACTCCTGCCGACACTGGCCCTGCTGATTGTCCGGGCCACGGCCAGGTCGCTGCTGCTGGCACTGCCGGTACTGGTGGTGTGTGCGCTGACCCCGACCGGTCTGATACTGGGGATGGTGACATCCCTGGTGGTCTGCACCGTCAGCACGCCCGGCCGACGGTGGATCCGGGCGCTGCTGACTGCGGTGGTCGGGGCGGTACTCGCCCTGCCGTGGCTGATTCCCGCGCTGGTGAACGCCGGTGCGTCCGCGTCATTGTCGGACGCCGCGGGTGCCGAGCTTTTCGCCGCGCGGTCCGAGCCCTGGGTCGGGACATTGGGCGCGCTGGCTGGCCTGGGCGGGATCTGGAATGCCGATGCCGTCCCGGCGTCCCGCGATGCTCTCGCCCCGGTGAGCACATTGGCCGGGGTGGTACTGGCGATGGTCGCTGTGGCGGTGGCGTGCGCAGTGGCGGCCGCTGCCGCCAAGGTGCGGAAGGCTGCGTCCGACACCCAGGTCTCCGACCACCCGCCTCTCCGCTGGGCACCACTGGCCTGGCTCGCCCTGGCCGCGGTGCTGGTTCCGGCCCTGATGGCCACTGGGCCGGGACTGGCGGTGACCGGCTGGCTGATCGAGAACGTCCCCGGGGCAGGGCTGGTCCGCGACACCCAGAAGTTCGTGGTGCTGGCGGTACCGGGACTGATCGCGGTGCTCGCCCAGGTGCCTACGGTGGTCGGAGGGTTCACGGGCCGGACGTGGGTTCCGCAGGTCAGCGTCCTGTCTTTGCTGGTCCTGGTGTGGGTGAGTGTGCCTGCCCTGCCCCGTGATGTCGGCGATGTCGCCACGGTGTCGATGGACTCGACGTACCGCACCGTCGTCGAGCAGGTCGATCAGTGGGCGCAGGGGCCGGGCAATGAGGTCCATCCACGAACTCTGCTGTGGCCTCCGGGGAACTACCGGATGGTGGCCGACCGGCCGGTGCTTGACCCACTTCTGAAGATGCTGCCGGGCGCCCCGGTGGATCCCGGCTACCTCATCGTCGACGGGCAGCTGGTCGATGGTGACGTGGACACGGTGCGACTGATAAGTGAGCTGGCCAATGGCAAGGACACGCTGGCGGACAACGATGTCGATCTGGTCGTGGTGCAGGACGTGCCCACTGACGCGGACGCAGCGGCCCACGACGTCCTGGAACGGCATGAACTGCTCTGGGCGGACGACGGCTGGTCCCTCCACGCCGTCCGGTGATTCAGTCTGGCTACTGCTCACTGCCGGACGGGGTGAAGAGCTGATGTGCCGCCGCACGCACGGCGGGTTCAAGGTCCGCGTCCCCGAAAGCTCCGGACAGCCAGAGTGACGACAGTCCGTGCACCAGCGCCCACGCTGCCCGGCGGGCATCCCCGATATCCACTGTCACACGGTGGTCGGGAACGGTGTCCAGCCCCGCGTCCAGTTGAGCCGCAGCATTTTCGCGTGCGGCGATGAGGTCCTCAGTGGAATCAATGAGATCTGGGCGGAACATCACGGCGTAGTGACCGGGATGGCTGACAGCGAAACGGACGTAGGCCAGGGCGGTGCGGTCGAAACGGGCGGCGGAGACTGACTCTGCCAGCGTCTCAGCAAGCAACGTGAACCCCTCCACCGACAGGGCCGTGAACAGGCCTCGACGGTCTCCGAAGTGATGGGCCGGAGCTGCGTGGGAGACATCGGCCCTCCGGGCGATGTCACGCAGCGACAGTGCATCCGGTCCGCGTTCAGCGATGAGCTGGGCAGCGATGTGCATGATGTCGCCGCGGAGGTTCTCCCGGTGGTACGGCTTTGCCATGGCTCGAGCTCATCCAGCGATCTTTCCATTGACAAGATTGGAGATTCTCATGGCCCCGTTCATTGTCTTCACCGTGACGACACTGGCCGCGCTCCTGAGTGGAACCGCTGGTCTCACCTATGCCGAGGGCCTTCCTCAGGCACTCACTGACCATCGGCCTTGCGGCGATGCTCGTACTGACGTCCGGCGCACATTTTCACCCCACGCGTCGCCAGGGGCTGATCGCCATCGTCCCTCCCCGCCTCCCCTTTCCCGACCACCTCGTAACCCTCACCGGCATCCTGGAGATTCTTGCCGCGGTAGGCCTTCTGGTTCCCCCGACACTCCACTACTCCCACGGACGCTGCTCCAGGTCCTCTTCGTGAGCGCCGCACTCATCGTGGGCATCGCCAGTCTGTGACCGAGGGGCGAGACGCGCCCCGCAATCTCCGCGGGGCCCTCGCTCCCCGCGGGAGCCTCAACGGTCCTCGCCCAACTCCACCAGCAGTTTCTCCCACGCCGCGCCGGTGCGTCCCCACGAGAACGTCCGGGCGCGGCGACGCGCGTTCTCCCCCAGCTCAGCCATCTGGTCCGGGTCATCCAGCAACTGCTCCAGTGCATTGATGAGTCCACCCTCGGACCCGACCAGCACGCCGGTCGACCCGTCGATCACGCTGTCCCGCAAGCCTGCGGAGGTGTGGTAGCCCAGCGTCGGCACACCGTGCAGGCCCGCCTCGATCACCACCAGTCCCCAACCCTCCTTCCGACTCGGCAGGATGTTCAGGTCCGCCCGGGCCAGCAGCAGATGCTTCACCTGCTCGGAGACGTGCCCGTGGAAGATCACGTTGCCGGCGATACCCAGCTCGTCGGCATGACGTCGCAGATTGTCTGCCCACCAGCCATCCCCGATGACATCCAGGTAGGTGTCCGGGTGTCCGGGCAGGACGGCGGCGAGCGCATCCATCGCATGCTCGATCTGCTTGTGCGGCACCAACCGAGAAAGGGTGACCAGGTGGGTGCGTCCGGTGGACTCCGGTGACGTGTCGCCCAGGTCGTCCGGAACGTCCACGCCGTTGCGGATCACTCGGATCCGGTCGCGGTCGACCCCGAGTTCGACCAGTTCCTCCGCACTCGGCCCCGAGACCGTGACATACGGGTGCTTCCGGTGCAGCCACGGTGACAGCCGCGACTCGATGAACCACCCGACCCGGGACAGTACCGGACCGGCCACCGGCCACTGTTCCCGGTGACAGTGGTGGGTCAGCAGGACCGAGGGGACGCCGCCACGCCAGCCTCCGAACACCGCAGCGAAGAACGGCACCCCGTTCTGGGTGTCGACGATGACGTCCGGACGCTCCCCTGCCCTCGAGGCGAGCACTCTGCTGCGCAGCATGTGCCACCAGGCCCGCGGGTAGACGGTGAGGTTTCCGCCGCCACGGACGTAGTTCACCCCGTTCCGTTCCTCGCGGCGCGCCGAGCCGGGGTACCGGGCCGTGCGGTAGGTGACCTGGTGGCCGCGACGCGCCAGGTGCTCGGCCACGCGCTCGAGGTAGACCTCGCTGCCGCCGCCTTCGGGGTGGCCGGAATCGCGCCAGCACAGCAGAAGAACTTTCATGACACCGCCAAGATTACCGTGCGGTCAACCACCGCCGTGCAGGTTCGGTGAACCGCGACCGGCCTGTCCTTCAACTCGCCCGACTAGGTTTCACCCCCTCACATCGGCCCCCGTAGTTCACCTTCAGTGCACATCAGCAGTAACTTATCTCCGGTCGGTTGCCTTCTGAGGAATCATCACCGCATCGACCGTGCGATTTCCGCCGGTGACCTCCACGCGGGGACCCGAAGCGTCGTCCTGGCCGTGGGAATGAACGACTACAGCCCGTTCACCGCCCCGACTGATGACAGCCTCCTCAATCCGGCCGCGGTGCGCACCAGCTACCTGGCCGATGTCCGTGCAGCAGCCAGGAAGATCCGCTCCGTCGCACCGAACACGAAGATCATCATCTCGGGCGCACTGCCGATGGTTGACCGCACGACGATGATGTTCTGCGCGGTCAACGTCGTACCCAACGTCCCGGCCGGGATGCCGGTGCCGGTACTCCGGGACGTGGAGAACTGGAACCGCAGCAACCAGAAGTAAGCCCAACGTCAGATCGGCGGCCACTACGTCGAGATGATCGACGGGGCACGGGGACACGACACCTGCGCATCTGATCGTGACCGCTATGTCTCGGGCATCATCGACACCACGACGCCGCGGTACAACATGGCCTTCCACCCGTCCTACGCCGGTTCGCGGTACATCGTCTCGCAGCTGGTCAGCATGGTCTAGAAGCCGAATGTCGAACCTGCGTTCTATCAGGTTCGCATTCTGAAATTTCGTGTCCGAGGCGGCCGATAGCATCCCGGAACATGAACACCACACAGATCCGCGCCGCTGCTACTGCCGCCGCCACCCACGTCACCCATGTCACCACCGCTGCCGAGGTTCGGGAACTCGCCGACCGGCTGAACAATCCTGCGGGCATGGCACCGTCCCTGGTCGTCACCACTGATCAGCGCACCTCGCAGGTCCACCTGGACATTGCGGAACTGTGCCGACGTGTGGATGATGACGTGCACGTGCATGTCCTGGAGACGGGGTCACTGACATGGGAGTTCTCTGATTCCATGCCGCCGGAGACATCGGTGTGGGGTGGGGCAGCACGGATCTACCCGGCACATGACCTGACGTGGACTCAGAACTGCTACGCCGGCGACCTGCTGTTCGCCAACATCCGGCCGGACAATGCCGCCGCCATGGCCCGGATCATCGCCGAGCGGGTGAACACCCTCGCAGAGAACGCCCGCAACATTGAGGCGCTGACCTCGCTGGCGGCACAGGCAGAGGTTCCGGCGGAGATGATCGCCCCGCAGCCGTTCCGTGGGACGTTCTCCGGGGCAACCTCGGTGTCGGTGGGCCGGATCACCTCGCGGGACGCACCGCGTCTGGGCATGCTGCAGGTCGACCTGGATGTGCTGCTCCCCGGGATGCCGGTGTCGATCGGCAGCGTCTTCACTGTCGACGACGTGGTCAGTGGTCGTTTCGACGCCTCCGGCACGGTCATCGAGGTGGACGGACTGCGCACGGTCGAGCAGATGGCGGCGGACCTGGTACCGCATCACGTCTACCCGGCGGTCGTGACCGAGATCGTGTGCAAGAGCCAGGTGAAGGTACATGTCGTGCCCGGTGTGGTCTCCACACTGACGCAGAGCGGGATCGACGCGTCTGCCACGGTCGGTGACGTTGTCCCGGTGCAGGTGCAGTCCGTCGGCGAGCGTGACGGAAAGGTCCGGATCGTGGTCGGCCCGGTCCCTGAGAACGTCATGAACGACTCCGGGATGAACTGCGGGGTCAATGATGCCCCGGCACTGCGCACCGGTGGCCCGGTGTGGGCGTCGATGCCCGCTACTCCTGACGATGCTGACGATGCCGCCGCCGACGCAGGCACGGCCGTGGACGAGGACGCTACTGTCAGCATTCCGGAGGGATCCGTCGCCGAACTGAAGGGCCTGCGGACACGGGTGCCGCAGCTGCGAGAGCGGGTGCGGCAGCAGGATAGCGAGATTGGGCAGCTGCGTGCCGACCTGGCCACCAGCTCCCAGGAGATCACCTTCGCCTGGGACGAGAATGACCGGCTGGAGGACGAGAACGACCAGTTGCGCGCACGGTTGACGGCAGCTGGCCTGCCACTGCCGGACGGAGTGGCCTCCGGCGATGCGCGGACCGCCGCGCGCACGAAAAAGACCGTGACTCGGACGGTGTACACCGAACGCCCGCTGATCGGCACCGAGTTCGACACATTGGACGATCAGCTCCGGGCAGAGGTCCAGGTGAACTGGATGCATCAGGTGGATGCGGCGGACAAACACGACCACAAGCTTAACTTCGACCTCGGTACGGAGTTCCTCGCCTCGGTCGATAAGACGGTCAATGACCAGGAGGCTGCTCGACAGAAGCTTCCACTGGTGATGGCCTGGATCGCCTGCGGGATGCCGGAGCGCACCAGCCGGCACCACGCCTACCGGGAGAACGAGGGCGGTGGGTCACCGCAGCTCGTCCGCACTGACGGTGCGAAGGCTTTCCGTGTCGACCTGGAATCGAAGACCGCAGCCGCGCGTCGACTGCACTACTGGCGACTGCCGGACGGCTCCGTGGAGTTCGCCCGGGTGGGCTTCCACGACGAGCCGGGCTTCTGATCACCAGAGACGGGCAGAGCGCGATGCCACCAACTTCCGGCGCATCATCGCAGCACGCAAGCAGGTCGACACCGCCAAGCAAGAACTTCAAGAAGCGGTCAACGCCGCACGCGCCAGCGGTGACTCATGGACCGTCATCGGTGCTGCACTGGACATCAGCAAGCAGGCGGCCTATCAGCGATTCGGAAAACGTCAGGCTTAACGACAGGGCCGTCAGCGTCACCGACGGGGGCACCAGGTGGACCATCGGGAAGGATCCACCCACGCCATGGGTGGGGAACGTGCGATCATCGACACATGCCCGCGTCCCCCCTCCCCACCCTGCGGCGCCGCGCCACGCTGCGCCGCTCCCTCGGCCTGCTCACCGACTTCCGCTTCGAGCAGACCGACCCGGACAGGTTCTACGGTCACCTCGCCGAGGACACCGTCGGGCTGCTGTCCGACATCTGGGCCGACGCCGGTGACACCCCGTCGCTCAAAGGCACCCGCATCCTCGACGTCGGGGGAGGTCCCGGCTATTTCGGACGCGCCTTCGCCGCCGCCGGAGTCGCACCCGGCGACTACGTGACCTGCGAGCCGGACGTCGGCGAGATGGCCGCTGCCGGGATCACCCTGGCGTCCTCCGTCCGCGGCTCCGGCCTTGACCTCCCCTTCGCCGACGACGTCTTCGACCTCACCTACTCCTCCAACGTCGCCGAGCACGTCAACGATCCGTGGCGCATGGCCGCGGAGATGCTCCGCGTCACCCGCCCCGGCGGCCTGATGGTCTACTCCTACACCTGCTGGCTCGGCCCCTTCGGCGGCCACGAAACCGGCCTGTGGGAGCACTACGTCGGAGGGGAGTTCGCCGCCCGACGCTACGAGAAGAAGCACGGCCACCCACCGAAGAACCGCTGGGGCGAATCCCTGTTCAACGTCTCCTGCGCCGACGGGCTGCACTACGCCGCCCGCACCGACGGGCAGGACGCCGACCTCGTCGCCGCGTTCCCCCGGTACCACCCGCAGTGGGCGTGGTGGATGGTCAACGTCCCCGGCTTCCGCGAGGTCGCTGTCTCCAACCTGGTGCTCGTCCTGCGCAAGCGGTGACAGCCAGCGGCGGCGACCAGCGAGGACGGGGTGCTGCACGCCCGCAGCACGCCACCCCCGAACGCGCACTGGTTACACTGGGAAACACTCTCCTACCAACCGATTCAGCGCAGTTCAGAACACCAATCCCCCGCTCCCCGGCGCAACACCACCATTGCGTCCGCAGCGGCAATGACACATCCCAATGCATCTACAGATATAGTGATCGGCGACACATGTAGCACCCCGATGTCGTCTCATCGACAAGTGAGGAACGTCATGACGAACACCAGCATCCCCGAGGCCTTCATCTACGAGGCCCTACGAACCCCGCGTGGCAAGGGCAAGCCCGGCGGCAGTCTCCACACCGTGAAGCCGGTGGACCTGCTCTCCGGTCTGATCACCGAGACCCTCGAGCGCAACCCCGAGCTCGACCCCGCCGCCATCGAGGACATCATCACCGGTGTCGTCACCCCCCTCGGTGACCAGGGCATGGACATCGCCCGCACCGCCGCGCTCAACGCCGGCCTGCCGTACTCCGCCACCGGCGTGCAGCTCAACCGCTACTGCGCCTCCGGCCTGACCGCCCTGAACATCGGCGCCATGAAGGTCCGCTCCGGCTTCGAGGACCTCGTCCTCGCCGGTGGTGTGGAGTCCATGTCGCGTGTCCCGATGGGCTCCGACGGCGGTGCCCTGGCCATGGACCCGGAGACCTCCTTCTACAACGACTTCATCCCGCAGGGCGTCTCGGCTGACCTCATCGCCACCCTCGACGGTCTCACCCGCGAGCAGTTGGACGCCTACGCCGCCCGTTCCCACGAACGTGCCGCCACCGCCTGGGAAGAGGGCCGCTTCGGCGACGCCGTCGTCCCGGTCAAGGACCGCAACGGCGTGACCGTGCTCGACCGCGATGAGACGATCCGCCCCGGCACCACCGTCGAGAAGCTCGCCGGCCTGCGCCCCGCCTTCGCCGCCGTCGGCGAGCAGGGTGGCTTCGACGCCGTCGCACAGACCAAGTACCCGCAGGTCGAGCAGATCAACCACCTGCACCACGGCGGCAACTCCTCCGGCATCGTCGACGGCGCGTCCCTGCTGCTGATCGGCAACGAGGCCGCCGGCGCCAAGAACGGACTGACCCCGCGCGCCCGCGTCGTCGCCGCAGCCACCACCGGTGTCGAGCCGACGATCATGCTGACCGCCCCGGCTCCCGCCGCCCGCGCGGCCCTGGCCAAGGCCGGTCTGACGCCTGAGGACATCGACGTCTGGGAGATCAACGAGGCTTTCTCCTCCGTCGTGCTGCGCGCACAGCGCGAGCTGAACATCCCCGACGAGAAGCTCAACATCAACGGCGGTGCGATCGCCATGGGCCACCCGCTGGGTGCCACCGGTGCGATGATCACCGGCACCGCTGTCGAAGAGCTGCACCGTTCGGGCGGACGCTACGCCCTGATCACCCTCTGTGTCGCCGCCGGTATGGGCGTCGCCACCATCATCGAGCGCGTCTAAGGAGAGACACCATGACTGAGAACATCATTGCCTGGGAGTCCGACGACAACGGCGTGGTCACCCTGACCATCGACGACCCGAACTCCCCGGTCAACACCATGAACGACGCCTTCCGGGCGTCCATCCACGAGACCGCCGGCAAGCTGAAGGACGGTGTCGAGGCCGGCGACGTCACCGGCGTCGTCATCACCTCTGCCAAGAAGACCTTCTTCGCCGGCGGCGACATCAAGTCCATGATCAAGGCCACCCCGGCCGATGCCGAAGCCATCAGGGACCAGATCGACGGCATGAAGGCCGACATGCGCACCATCGAGACCCTGGGCGTTCCCGTGGTCTCCGCGCTCAACGGCGCCGCCCTCGGCGGTGGCCTGGAGATCGCCCTGGCGACCCACCACCGCATCGCCTCCGACGTCAAGGGCGCCAAGTTCGGCCTGCCCGAGGTCACCCTGGGCCTGCTGCCCGGCGGTGGCGGAGTCACCCGTGTCACCCGCATGCTCGGCATCCAGGACGCCCTGATGAAGGTCCTGACCACCGGTAAGCAGTTCAGCACCGAGGCCGCCAAGGACGCCGGCCTGATCGACGAGATCGTCCCGGCCGACCAGCTGGTCGATGCTGCGAAGGCCTGGATCGCAACCAAGCCGGAGCCGTCCCAGCCGTGGGACCGCAAGGGCTTCAAGATCCCCGGCGGCACCCCCACCACCCCGGCACTGGCCGCCATGCTGCCCAGCTTCCCGGCCAACGTCACCAAGCAGATCAAGGGTGCCCCGATGCCCGCACCGCAGGCCATCCTTGCGGCTGCTGTCGAAGGTGCGCAGCTCAAGCGCTTCGAGGACGCCACCGCCGTGGAGACCCGCTGGTTCGTCTCCCTGGTCACCGGCCCGACCTCGACCAACATGATGCAGGCGTTCTTCTTCGACCTGAACCACTGCAACGGTGGCGGCTCCCGCCCGGTCCAGGAGGACGGCACCCCGTTCCCGACGACCCAGTTCAAGAAGATCGGCGTCATCGGCGCCGGCATGATGGGTGCGGGCATCGCCTACGTCGCCGCCAAGTCCGGCATCGAGGTCGTCCTGAAGGACATCTCCGAGGAGAACGCCGCCAAGGGCAAGGCCTACTCCGAGGGCCTGGAGGCCAAGGCGCTGAAGCGCGGCCGCACCACCGAGGAGAAGTCCGCCGAGCTGCTGGGCCGCATCACGCCCACCGCAGACTACGCCGACCTGGCCGACGTCGAGCTGGTTGTCGAGGCCGTCTTCGAGAACACCGAGCTCAAGCACAAGGTCTTCGCCGAGATCCAGGCTGCTGTCCCGGAGACCGCCGTACTGGGCTCCAACACCTCCACCCTTCCGATCACCGGCCTGGCCGAGGGCGTGGACCGCAAGGGCGACTTCATCGGCCTGCACTTCTTCTCCCCGGTGGACAAGATGCCGCTGATCGAGATCATCTCCGGTGACGAGACCAGCCCGGAGACCCTGGCCAAGGGCCTGGACTTCGCCCGCCAGATCCGCAAGACCCCGATCGTGGTCAACGACTCCCGCGGCTTCTACACCTCGCGTGTCATCGGCACCGTCCTCAACGAGGCGATGCGCATGCTGGTCGAGGGCGTCGACCCGGCCGTCATCGAGTCCGCCGGTCGCCAGGCCGGTTACCCGGCTCCGCAGCTGCAGCTGCAGGACGAGCTGAACCTGAAGCTGGCCCGCAAGATCGGTTCCGAGAACGCTGCCGCCGCCGAGGCCGCTGGCGTGACCATCGACGACGGTGGCGTCAACGCCCTGGTCGACCTGTTCCTCGACGACCTGGACCGCCCCGGCAAGCTGGAGGGCAAGGGCTTCTACGAGTACGACGAGAACGGCAAGCGCACCGGCCTGTGGTCCGGTCTGCGCGGTGAGGTCCGCGAGAAGCTGGGCATCACCCCGGTCGTCGTGCCGGACGGCGAGGCCACCACCTCCGGTTCCGACCTGAACTCCATCGTCTCCGCCGGTGTCGAGGGCCCGAGCCTGAACGACCTGATCGAGCGCATGCTGTTCATCGAGGCCCTGGAGACCCAGAAGTGTGTCGACGAGGGCGTGCTGACCTCGGATGCGGACGCCAACATCGGCTCCATCCTGGGTATCGGTTACCCGGCCTGGACCGGCGGTACCCGCCAGTTCATCACCAACTACGCCCGTCCGGCCGCAGCCCAGCTGCCGGCTGATGCTGGTCAGGACTACCCGACCGCCGGTGTCGAGGGCTTCGTGGCCCGCGCCGAGGAGCTCGCCGCCGTGTACGGTGAGCGCTTCGCCCCGGTCGCGTCCCTGAAGGGCTAATACCGGTAGCCGGCACTGACGGGGCGGTCTGAAGGGCCGCCCCAGACGGTGGTTACCGAGCCCACAACGGCGGACCATCGCACCTTCGCAATTCCCACCAACCGATACTTGCAAGTCAGCAGGTTACAGCTGGTAGGGAAGATCGCGCACAGGTGCGATAGTCCGCCGCTTTGTCGTGTGCGGCGCTTCCGTAGAGCAGAAAACAACCACTTTCGATCGAGAATCCCGTGAACGTCTCCGCTCAACGGAACCTCGATCGAGAGTGGTTGTTGTTGTTCCTGCCGGGCCAGGTAGCCACCGGATCACGTAACCACTGGAGACCGGTGGCAGCGCCTGGCGGTGACCTAGCCGGTCACGCGGAGCTCGGCCATGGACTCCTCGGCTGCCTTGATGGTCTTCTCCGTCGCGGCCTGGTCGTCGGCGTTGGCGAACTCGAGGATCTGGTCGGTGTGGTTGTGGTCGTATGACTTCTGCCCCACGCCCTCATACCGCTTTTTCAGCAGCTCCTCGCGCTGCTCCAGCGGGGTCAGCGGGTTGCCGAACTTCCGGCGGGCGACCTCGGGGGTGTAGACCCGAGGAGTCTTCGCCGGGGTATTCAGCAGCAGCGGCTCCATGTACCGCACCGCACGCGGGCAGATGCGCTTGAGCAGCCAGAGGAAGAGCTTCGGGTTGCTGTCCAGCACCTTGTAGATCGGACGCCAGAAGGCGATGGAAAGAGAGTCCGTCAGCTTCGACTGCTTCACGCCGAGCATCGGACGCATCCACCGCGGGTAGGTGGCGATGATGCTCCAGCGCAGGAGGGGGCGGCCGGCCCGGGTGAACCACTTCGGCAGCTCCGGCTCGATGGTCACGAAGCCGTCGAGGATGTGATCGGCGTTGCGGATCGCCGCCTCGGAGGCGGAGAGCTTCTCACGCCAGTCGTCGAAGAACTTCTGGACCTCACCACGGGTCTTCGGCAGATCCTCCTGGCGGATCGGCTGGAACGACGCCGAGATCGCCATCTGCGCCCAGTACTCGTTCTCCTCGTCGCGGGAGAGCTTGCCGGGGCCGAACTTCTCGTAGCAGTACAGCATCGAGTGCCAGGCGGTGACGTGGATCCACATCTGGGAGTCCGGGTTGTTCGCCTCGAAGTTGTTTCCGGTCACCGGGTTCACTCCGTAGGAGCGGTCGTGGACCTTCATGAGGATGTCGGACATCCGCGTCATGGTCTGGGCGTCCGCGGTGAGGACGGCGGAGAAGTACTCCATCGTCCGGTCGTAGCGCACCGGGGTGCGCTTGTAGACCTGGCCGGAGGCGTCGACGGCGGCGACGAGATCGGGGTCGAGGTGCTCGAGGGTCACCGCGCGGGCGAATGCCTGGAGGGCGAAGACGGGGTGGCTCCAGACCTTCCAGGCGATGGAGCCGGGGCCGAAGAAGCCCTCGTCCTCGCGCTCCACGTGGAAGTAGCTGTCGCCACGCCGGTCGGCCTTTGCGTTGCGACTGTTCTTCCGGTCCTTCTTCATCTGCGTCCTGCTGGACGTCGCAGTCGCTGCAGTCGCTGCAGGTGTTGCAGTCGTCTCGGACGCGGCCTCCGTGGCCACGTCTGCCGTCGGAGCATCGCGCAGTGCTGCGTCGAGCTCACTGGTCTCGCCGCTGAAAGGGCAGCTCATGGTTGTCCTCCTTGGGTTCATTCCAGGCGAGTGCACCACTGCTCGGCGTCTCCGTCCTCATTCCTGGAATGTTTGCTACGGAAAAGGCTAACGCAGTTATGACGGTTCCGAACCCAAATATGGAAAATTTTGCGATGTGGGTCACAGTTACCCCCATCAGTGACAACTGTCGCAGTTGTCGCCGCCATGGTTCGGGCACAGCGAACTACCAGATCGGGGCCCTATCCTGGGGTGGTCATGGTCGGCTCCGTCGACATGCCGACCCCGAGCGCCCGTACGCCACCCATCCCCCACCACCCCGCTATCCCTGGAGCCCGCACCTCATGTTCGATACCCTCGCCGACTGGACCGTCACCCTGATGGACACTTTCGGAACTGTCGGCGTGGGTCTGGCGATCCTGTTGGAGACCGTCTTCCCGCCGATCCCGAGCGAACTCGTGCTGCCCATGGCCGGGTTCGCCTCGACCCAGGGGGAGCTCAACGTGTGGGCGGCGATCGCCGGAGCCACCACCGGGTCGATGGTCGGCGCCTGGCTGCTGTACTGGCTCGGCGCGGTCATCGGTGCCGAGCGGTTACGGTCCATCGCCGACCGGATCTGGCTCACCGACGCCGCCGACGTCGACAAGGCCCTGACCTGGTTCTCCCGCTTCGGTGAGATCTCGATCCTCATCGGACGCCTCATCCCGGGTGTACGCAGTCTCATCTCCATCCCCGCCGGCATCCACGGCATGGGTGTGGTGAAGTTCTCCGCGCTCACGCTGCTCGGTTCCGGGGTGTGGAACGGTGTGCTGATCTGGCTGGGAGTGCTGCTCGGGGAGAACTGGACGGTGGTGTCGGACACCATGGACCGCTATTCGACGGTGTTCTACGTGCTGCTGGTCCTCGCCGTCGTCGCCTGCGTGTTCTACCTGGTGCGACGGGACCGCAAGCGCAAGCAGAAAGTCGCGAACGGCGGGGGCTAGTCGCGGGAGGTCGCGACAGTACCGGATGGCGCGACGGTACCTGTCGGTGCGTCCGACGTCTCCGTCGCTTCCGGCGCGGCCGGCATGTCCGGCGACTCCAGTACGACCACCTCGTCCGTCTTGTCCAGCTCACTCGCGGCGACGCGCACCTCGCGGGCGCGCTCCACATCACGGGCCAACTGGTCCTCCAGCTTGTCGCTGGCGGTGGTGGCACGCGCCTCCAACTGCAGGCTCTCCTCTGCCGGCAGCCCGGATCGAAGCTGGCGGGTGCGCTCGATCTCGCAGTCGAGCACCGCCCCGGCCAGCAGCAGGATGTTGACGATGTACCCCCACAGCATCGCGATGATCACGCTGGCCAGCGCCCCGTAGGTTGCGTTGTAGTTGCCGAAGTTGGCGACGTAGAAGAAGAACACCGCCGAGGACACGATGATGCCGATGATCGCCAGCATCGCGCCGGAACTGAACCAGCTCATACCGTGCGGGCGGATGTTCGGCGTCGCCCGGTACAGCAGTCCGACCAGCAGGACGATCACCACGAAGATCACGATCCAGCGGACCACATCCCACACCTGCAGCGTGGCGGAGGCAAGCCCGATTAGTCCCCCCAGCCATTCGGCGACCGGGGTGGACAAGCTGAAGGCGATCACCCCGAGGGCCAGGAGCAGCAGCAGGAACACCGTCAGCAAGTACATCTGGACGTTCTTCATGATGACCCCGCGACCCTCCTCCACCCCGTAGATCGCGTTCATCGCGCGGCTGAAGGTGCGCACGTACCCCGACGCCGTCCACAGTGTGACCACCAGGCCGACACCAAGTCCCACCCCGGCGGAGGGGACGGAAAGCACCGACTCCGCCAGCGGCCCGACGGTGTCCCAGGCATCGTCCGGGGTGACCTCCTGAATCTCCTCGAGCATGCTGGTCACCGCCTCCTCGCTGGAGCCCAGCATGCTGACGATCGCCACCAGCGCCACGACGGCAGGGACGATCGACAGCAGTGCGCGGTAGGTGAGACTCGCGGCGAAGTCCATGACCCCGTTGGAGGTGAAACTCCGGATGGCGCGGCCCGGGATGTAGCGCCAGGACGGCGGCAGCTTCCCGGTCTGCTCGTCGGGGTCCTCGGCCGTCGTCGGGGAAGTCATGTGCTCAACCTACACAGTGAGTGCCCATGTCAGCAGGCTGGACGCGCCCGTGCCGTGCGGCAAAGGCTTCCACAGGGGCTGCTACGGGGACTGCGCCGCCTACGTCCCGCGCTTGACGGAGATGATCCAGCCCGCGTCGCCGGTGGCCTCGAACTGGGTGACTTCGTGGCCGTCGGTGGCCGCCCAGCGGGGCAGCGCATCGGTGGCCTGGGTGCAGTCGAACTCGATGACGAGCTCGTCGCCGATGTCGATGCGCTTGATCGCGTCCTTCGCCTCGATCAGCGGGAACGGGCACACCGCGCCGAGGGTGTCCATCATCCAGCGCCCGTCGCCGAGGCTGGTCAGGCCGCCGTTGTCCGCACCCGACGCGCCGGACGCACCGAGGGTTGCCGTGTTCAGCACCGGGGTGGTCATCGTCAGGACGCCGGACGCTGCATTGGTTGCGGTGGTGGCCGGAGCCTGGGGCGCCGCGGCGGTGTCCGTGGCAGCGTCCACGTCGGCATCCGGCGTGGCCGGTGCGTCCGGTGCGTCCGGTGCGTCCTGCGGGTTGTAGGGCTGGTCGGGCTTCAGCCAGATCTTCGCCGCCAGGCCGACGCCCAGGGCGATGGCCAGCAGGGCGATCCAGCCCTGGTAGCTGAACAGGGAGGTCTGCACCATGCCGTTGCCGACGGTGCAGCCGCCGGCCCACACGGCACCGACGCCCATCAGCACGCCGCCGCCGATGGAGCGCACGGCCTGGCGTCCGTCCGGGACGCGCACGCGGAACTCGCCGGAGGCCTTCGCCGCGATGTAGGAACCGACGAGGATGCCGAGCACCAGCAGCACACCCCAGTTCCAGTTGTCGGAGCTGCCGGTGGTGGTCCAGGTCGCCAGGTCTGCCGAGGGGGTGGTGATGCCGAGACCGGAATTGCGTCCGGTCGCCGCAGACAACGGCCAGGCGATGACACCGAGCACACCGACGATGGCACCGGTGACGTAGAAGTGCCACGGCTTCTCGGTCAGCAGGTGCGCCAGGCCGGTCTTCTTCGGGGCCAGCGTCGCCGGGGTGGGGATCGCGCGGTCGCGCAGGACGAAGTGGCGGACCATCACCACGGTGAGTGCCACGATGCCCACGACGAAGAACCAGGGGCTGATCCCGAGGGTCTCCGGGACGGTGGTCGCGCTGACGGTCACCCCGCCCAGCCAGTCGTTCATGCCGGACAGCGGGCCGTAGTTCATCGCCGCGGCCGACAACGCGTACATGGCCAGGGCGATCCAGGAGCCGACCAGGCCCTCACCCGAGCGGTACCAGGTGCCGGAGGCGCAACCGCCGGCCAGGACGATGCCGAGGCCGAAGAGCAGGCCACCGACGATGACGGCCAGCGGGGCGAAGTCGTTGACCTCCGGGCTGATCACGCCGGTGCTGGTCAGGGCAGCGAGTCCGACGGCGTGGACGGCGATGACCACGAGTAGGGCGGTGAAGCCGCGCCAGGTCTTGAGGGTGAAGATGTCGCGCAGGAAGCCGGTGACGCAGAATCGGCCGCGCTGCATGACGAAGCCGAGGACTGCACCGAGCGCGAGTCCGGTGATGAGCATGGGACCTCCTGAAGGAACGTGGCGACGACGATCGCCATAGACAGATCGGTCTGTTCTTTGTATGCGAGTGGCACGTTACCCGCTGCAGCCACTCCCCACAAGAGGCCGGACAAGGGGCCGGAGGTCCTCCCCGCCTATCGTGGCCGACGTGACCTCGGCCCCGTCGCGTCCCGTCGAGTGCTCGCATCGGCCATGAGGTAGATTCTGAAGGCGAACATCATTCGACGTTTTCTGGAGTTTCTGTGCCCTCGCGTTGCCGCATGCCCATGAGGTCCATGCCCGCCCTGATCGCCGCCGCCGCGGTGGCGTCCACCGGGCTGGTCGCCCCAGCCGTCGCCGGCACCGCCGGCCCCGCCGCAGCGTCCGACATCACCTGGGAGGACTGCCCCGCGCAGGTCACCGTCGACCGTGCCGAGTGCGGACGCATCGACGTCCCGATGTACCACGCCGAGCCGGACGGCGAGCAGATCTCCGTCGGCTTCGTCCGCGTCGCAGCGTCCAACCCGGACGCGACGCGCGGCACCGTCTTCGGCAACCCCGGCGGCCCCGGCGGGGACGCCTACGAGTTCTTCGGCTACGACGGCGAGTACGGCATGCAGTGGCCGGACGAGCTGTCCTCCGAGTGGGACATGGTCGCCGTCCAGCCCCGTGGCCTGCCCGGATCCACCCCAGTGGACTGCGAGCACGAGCCTGCCGGCTGGGACCCGGTGCGGATGCAGACCCAGTACGGCGCATTCCTCCAGGACGCCTGCGAGGTCGGAACGCCCGGCTACACCGACTCCCTCAACACCTGGGAGACCGCCAACGACTGGGAGGATGTCCGCGCTGCGCTGGGCGAAGAGCAGATCTCCATCCTGGGGCTGAGCTACGGCACCCAGCTGGGATCCACCTACGCCTCCCTGTTCCCGGAAAGCACCGACAAGCTCGTGCTCGACTCCGGCTACGACACCGACCGTGCCTGGGCAGGTCTGCTGGATGACCAGACCGGTGGTTACACCGGCGCGCTGCACGACTTCCTGACCTGGACCGCCGAGCGGGACGACGAGTACGGCCTGGGTGAGACCCCGCTGGAGGTGTACCAGTCCTGGTCGGCGAAGATCGTCGCCGAGTCAGGCACCAACCCGACCGCAGTGCCGCCGCCGGCGGAGATCGGTGACCTGCCCGCGGGCCTGCAGTGGGGCGGCCAGCCTGCTGCGGACGTGCTCACCGCGATCGGCCACCCGCAGGCGCAGATCGAGAACGTCTTCCGGATGATGGCCAAGCCCGGCTCCAACCAGTCGACCTCGGAGACCCTGAACCTGACCCGCACACTGCTGCCGCAGCCGAACTACTGGGGTGACCTGGCCGGCGTCATCAACGGCACCGGATCAGCCCCCGGCGCCGAAGCCGCAGGCACCGGCGAAGACATGAGCCAGGACATGTCGGATGCCGAGTCCACGATGTTCACCTATGTCGCGATGCAGTCGCTGGTGATCTGCGGTGAGAACCAGGTCGCACCCGACTACAGTCGTATCCCGGGCGCGATCTGGAGCAGCATGGTCACCGGCGACATGTTCTCCACCCCCGGCGACATGGCCGCCTCCGGCATGAGCTGCAGTGGCCGGGAACCGGACGCCCCGTGGACCGACATCTCCGGCGACCAGCTGGAAACCACCCCGCTGCAGATCCAGGGTACCGGCGACCCACAGACCGTCTACCGCACGCACCGGCCGATGGCCGAGGCGATGGGTAGCCACGTGATCTCCATCGACGGCCCCGGCCACGGCCAGTTCGGCATGGGCAATGAGGTGCTGGACGCCGCGGTCATCGACTACCTGCGCACCGGATCCACCGACGTGACCTCCGCGCCGGCGCGTCCGACGGCCTGACCTGTCAGTCCTTGACCTCGGTGGCGTGTAACTGCTCGTCCAGGTCGTCCGGATCGAGGTTCGCGTCCGAGAACGCCGAGGTCAGTGGGAGTCGCAGGTCGAGGTCCGTGCCGGGGCACAGTTCGATCTTGCCCTCGGCCAGGGTGAAGTCCAGGACGTGTCCGCCCTGCGTCCGGTCGTCGTCGATGAAGTGGACGTGACAGCCGGGCACCGAGATCCCCTTCTCGAAGATCGGGGTACGGAAGCCCGCGATCACCCCGGAGACGTCGGTGAAGTTCTGCTCGGCATCGTCGCCCACTGCCTCGGTCATCCGCGGGTACGGCTTCTGCTGACGCACCACGGTGCGGGTGGTGACCTTGCTGAACCGCCCGGTGATGCGCACGGCGTACATGTAGTTCGCCGAGGGGGTCATCTCGTCGATGAAGTTCGACAGGTCGGCCCGGCGGATGTTCTCCGGTGCCCGCCGGCGGATCCTCGGCACGAAGTTGGTCGCCACGGCATACGGACTGCGGGCACTCAGCCTGGCACGGGTGGCGGTGCCGTCGTGGCGCAGCTGGTAACAGACCCCGTCGACGATGACCATCTCACCGTCGAGGGCGTCGAAGGTGCCGAGGCCGAAGTTGCCCTTGCCGAGCAACTCGCCGACGCTCATCTCGCCGTCGTAGATGCCGTCGAGCAGGGCGGTCATCAGGGAGTTCTGGAAGATCGTGTGCCGGGTCACGGGCAGATCGTTGGACGTGGTGTTGTCGCTCATAGCCCCAGCGTAGCGTTACCGAGATCCTCCCCGATGTCCGTGCCGTTACGTTCCAGTAGCGGTAGGGGGTTCCGGATACAAGACGCCACGTCCGGCTCGATGTCGGTGAGACTGTAGACCTTCTCGAACAGGTCCGCCCCGTCGGCCTCTGCAAGCAGGCTCTGCCCGCAGACCGCCACGACCGGCACCCCGGCCGCACGGGCCCGTTCGGCGACGCCGGCAGGGGCCTTCCCGCTGAGGGTCTGGGTGTCCAGGCGTCCTTCGCCGGTGATCACCAGGTCGGCGTCCTGCAGAAGTTCGGTGAAGCCGGTCTTCTCCAGGACCAGGTCCACCCCGGTGCGCAGATCAGCGCCGAGCAGGGCAATCCCCATGAAGCCCAGGCCACCGGCAGCTCCTGCCCCCGACTGTGTCGCGGCGTCCTGCTCACCTGTCGCTTCCCCGACAACCTCGGCGAAACTGGTGACAGCCGCGTCTACGACGGGAACAACCTCCGGGGTCAGCCCCTTCTGCGGGCCGAAGACCGCGGCCGCGCCCTCACGGTAACACAGGGGGTTACGGACATCGGACGCCAGGACGACCCGCAGGTCAGCGACCCGGGGATCCAGTCCGCTGACGTCGGCGGAGGCGATGCGCGCCATGTCGCCGACCCCGCCAACGGAGCGTCCTGCCTCATCGCGGAACACCACCCCGAGCGCGGCGGCCATCCCCATCCCGGCGTCGGTCGTCGCGCTGCCGCCGAGGGTGAGGATGACCTGTCGGACACCCCGGCCCATCGCATCGACGAGTGCATCGCCGACACCCCAGGAGCCGGCCTGCACCGCATCCGCCACCGCCGGGGTCTCACCATGAGCCGCCACCATGTCCAGTCCACAGATCCGGGCGACCTCGATCACCGCGGTCCGCTCCCCCGGGTGCAGGCAGTAGTCGGTCTCGACCGGCCGACCGTCGGAACCCCGGACAGTGACGGTCACCCGCCCGTAGCCGAGCTGGTCGAAGACCTCGAGAGTGCCGTCCCCACCGTCGGCCAACGGGGAGGTCAGGACGCGGTGACCGGCCGCGGACAACCCTCCCGCCAGGGCCGCATTGACCTCGGCGGAGGTCGCGGATCCCTTGAACTTGTCGCAGCAGACGAGAACAGTAGCCATGACTACAGGTTATCGATAACGACAAGGCCGCCCAGGCCTACGGCGATGAAGCCGGTGTCGGCCATGGAGTGCGCGAGAGTGGGCATCCCCCGCGATGACCACCGGTGCGGGTTCCAGGTCCGCCCGGCGCGCCGGATCCATCGCATGGTTCAGCGTGGCGATGACGGTGTTGTGACCGATGAGCGCCCCGTCGCCAATCGTGAGGCCGCCCTGGTCCTGGAACCGGCAGCCGGCGTTGATGAAGACGTTCCGCCCGAACCGGATGTTGCGTCCGAAATCGCTGGTGAACGACGGGAACAGGCCGACGGTGGCGTCCACCTCGTAGCCGACCAGTTCACTGAGCAGGGCGCGGACGCCCGCCTCGTCGTGGTAGGTCCCGTTGAGTTCCGTGGTGAGGACGCCCCGGTGACCTGGTCGGCATCGCCCTCCCCGACGGGTCCGGCGTGTCGGACGGCCTGGACGCCGATCCAGATCAGGAACAGGACTCCACCCCACTTGAACAGCTGGAGCAGCAGGTCCCACCGTTCCAGCAACGGGCCCAGTCCCACGGCGACAAGGACTCCGGCTCCGTAGCAGCCGACCGCGTTGCCGACCGCGGTGAACAGTGCGATGTCCCGACCGTGGCTCAGTGCCCGGCCGACGACGAAGAGGACCGAGGGGCCCGGGACGGCGATGATCACCACACTGGCCACGACCAGTGCGCCGAGTTGGGAAAGATCGAGAAGCTCAGTCACGGCTGGCAATGTTACCTGGCACGAACTCTCGGCCCGCCTTCACCGGTGAGCCGCCGGGGCTGACCGTCCTAGCCCTTGTCGCCGAGCTGTTTGACCAGCGTGACGACTGCCAGGGCGTCGAGTGCAGCGGCCGCGCCGTAGACCTTGGGTCCGTCGCCGGCACGAAGGTGCTCGATGACGGCACCGGTCAGCACGGCAATCACACCGACGTTCGCGGCGATTCCGATGGCCCGGGACTTCGCACCGGCCAGGAGCCCCACACCGCCGGCGACCTCTGCGGTGCCGATGGCCTGGTACGCCTCCGGGGAGTATCCGAGATGCTCGGCGGATTCGAGCATGGCGTCCTGCTTGGTGACCTTCGCCGTCCCGGCGCCGAGCATGGAGAGGGCCAGGGTGGTTCGAAGGATGCCGGTGGTTTTACTGGTTGCCATCGTTCGTGTCGCTTTCGTCGGTGGTGATTCGGTGACCTTGTCCCCCGACGTTACCCCGGTGACGGAAAAGTCCCCACCACCCGGCACACACTGTCAGGGGTGACGGTGTGCGCCGGACGGCGGGGACGATCCCTGGGGCGCAGCCTCCAGGGGGCTCGGCGTGAGTGCTACGCCTCGGCCTTCTCCGCGGCCACGGCAGCCTCGACGCGCTGCTTCAGCGCGGCGAACTGGTCGTGGATCTCCTGCGGCACCTTCGGGCCGAGGAAGGTGAGGTACTCGGCGTTGTCCTCGATGTCGTTGGCCCACTGCTCGGCCGGGGCGGACAGTGCCTCGCGGATGTCAGCCTCCGGCTCGGTGACGCCGTCGAGGTCCAGATCCTCGTAACGGGCGGTGTGGCCGACAACGGTCTCCTCGGCACCGACCTGACCCTCGATACGCTCGACGATCCACTTCAGCACGCGGCTGTTCTCGCCGAAGCCCGGCCACAGGAAGCGGCCGTCCTCACCACGGCGGAACCAGTTGACCAGGAAGACGGCCGGCATCTTGTCGCCGCCCTTCTTGCCCATCTCGATCCAGTGGTTGAGGTACTCACCGGCGTTGTAGCCGATGAAGGGCAGCATCGCCATCGGGTCGTGGCGCAGGGCACCGACGACACCCTCCTGGGCGGCGGTCTGACCGGAGGCCAGCAGGGAGCCGACCATGGTGGCGTGGTTCCAGTCGTAGGTCTCGGTGACCAGCGGGACGGTGTCGGCACGGCGTCCACCGAAGAGGATCGCGTCGACCTTCACACCCTTCCAGTCGTCGAACTCCGGGGCCGCGACCGGGCACTGGGCGATCGGCACACAGTAGCGGGAGTTCGGGTGCGCGGCCTTCTCGCTGGAGTCCGGGGTCCAGTCGTTGCCCTTCCAGTCGATGAGGTGCTCGGGGGCATCCCCCATGCCCTCCCACCAGACATCGTTGTCGTCAGTGAGCGCGACGTTGGTGAACAGGGTGTTGCCGGCCTCCATGGTCTCCATGGCGATCGGGTTGGAGCCGTAGCTGGTGCCCGGGGCGACACCGAAGAAGCCGTTCTCCGGGTTCACGGCGTAGAGGTGGCCGTCCTCACCGAACTTCAGCCAGGCGATGTCGTCGCCGACGACCTCGGCCTTCCAGCCCGGGATGGTCGGGGTGATCATCGCCAGGTTGGTCTTGCCGCAGGCGGACGGGAAGGCACCGAGGATGTGGTAGGCCTTGCCCTCCGGGCTGGTCAGCTTGAGGATCAGCATGTGCTCGGCGAGCCAGCCCTCCTCCTTGGCCATGACCGAGGCGATACGCAGCGCGAAGCACTTCTTGGCCAGGATGGCGTTGCCGCCGTAGCCGGAACCGAAGGACCAGATCTCCTTGGTGTCGGGGAACTGGGTGATGTACTTGGTGTCGTTGCACGGCCAGGCGACGTCCTCCTCGCCGGGCTCCAGCGGGGCACCGACGGAGTGCAGGCAGCGGACGAACTCGCCGGTCTCGTCGATCTTCGCCAGGGCCTCGGCACCCATGCGGGTCATGACACCCATGGAGAGCACCACGTAGGCGGAGTCGGTGAGCTGCACGCCGAGCTTGGGCTGCGGGTCGGAGATCGGACCCATGCAGAACGGCACGACGTACATGGTGCGGCCCTTCATCGAACCGCGGTACTGCTCGGTCATCTCCTCCTTCATCGCCGCCGGCGGGGCCCAGTTGTTCGTCGGGCCGGCGCCCTCCTGGTCCTCGGAGCAGATGAAGGTACGGGACTCCACGCGGGCGACATCCGCCGGGTTGGAGCGGGCGAGGAAGCTGTTCGGACGCTTCTCCTCGTTGAGCTTGATGATCGTGCCAGCCTCGACGAGCTCACCGGTCAGTCGGTCCCACTCGTCGCGGGAACCGTCCACGAAGACAACGCTCTCCGGCTGAAAAAGCTCCACGGCCTCAGCGATCCACGTGAGCAGTTCCTGGTTCTGGGTGGGTGGCTGGCCGACGAGCCCGGGGATGGTCATGAAGTCTCCTGATGGGTGGGTCAAAATGTAGGTTGCGTACCCCCCAGACTAACCCCACCGTCCCCGCTCCACACATTTCCAGCCGACAGTGTCCCAGTTCGAAGTTCCGTTTCCGGGGGTAGCGGGGGGAACATCGGACGCCCCGTCGTTTCCGATTTCGACCTCTACCTGCAATGTTTCCGAAACATCAGCTCCCAAAACCGACGTTTGCACTGTGACTGACGACACACCTGAACGGGATTCCCCCGGCGCGTCGTCCTCCACGGAGTCAGTTATGTCCACAGTGTCCGTAGTATCCGCCATGCTCACTTCCCGCCGCCACGCCGACCACCCACCGTCGAAGGTGACCACCGACATGTAGTCGACCAGCCCGTCGCCGTCAGTGTCGGAGCAGATCGTCATTCCCGTGTCATCGGTGAGGGTGACGGACTCCTCGAGCAGTTCCATGTCCTCACCGCAGTCGGCCTGGGTGACCGCGGCGGGCAAGTCATAGCTCACTCCGCCGAGATCGAGGGTCAGGCCGTCCGACAGGCCGGCGTCCAGACCGGCACCGTCGCCGGATACCGCGCCGTACGCTTCGGCGCCGGACGGTTCCAGTCCACCGATGCCCGGCAGTCCCAGGTTCTCCCACCCAGTCATGAGGCCACCACCTGACGGCCAGCCTGGTGACCATCCGGACGAGCTGTTGCCGACACATCAGTGAGGCCCTCTGCGACCGCTGGCACCTCCAGCCGGGAGACCACGTCGGTCACCATCGCCGCCCAGTGCCGTCGCAGCGTCGCTGCCCGGGTCGCGGCGTCCTGCGTCCGGCGGGCCGAGCGTTGCGTCCACCAGCGCACCAGGAAGGTCGCCACGGCGACCGGCACCCCGACGATCACCCCGATGACCGGGGCACCGACCGTGCGCGTCACCGTCGCGCCCACGACTGCACCGGCGCCGAGTGCCGCAACACCGGCCAAAGCCGTCAGTCCGTCGGCCTTGGCGAACCGACCGGACGCACCACTGTCACCGGAGGCACCGACCGTCTCGCCGACCGCGGGCCCCAGGTGGGGCATCTCCACACCCTGCTCCAGCACCGAAACGGTCAACCTGGCCCGGAACCGCCGGTCCAGCCCGGCGGCGTCCGCCACCGGCTCAGCCAACAGCTCCGACGCCAGACGTTCCGCGGCCAACCGCACGGCGATACGCACCCGGTCGGCCCGGTCGGCATCCGCCCGGCGCGCATCGGCGGTCCAGCGCCGCATATCGACCCAGAGTGACTCAACGACCCGGCCCAATGTCTCCAGCGCGGCCGGCGCGGCCGGACCGTCCGACGCAGTCCAACGACACACCACGACACCGGGCTCCGCCGCCACCTCCGCCACCGCGTCAGCCATGGCGTCCTCACTGACGTGGAGCACGCAGAGGCCCATCGTGTCACGCACCGCACGCACCACCGCGGCGTCATCGGCGGCGTCACCGGTGCCTCCCGCACCGCCGGCACCACTGGCAGAGTCCCCGACAGGGGCCCCGACCACGGCAATCACCCCGTCGGCCTGGTCCGGACCTGCCCCGGTCACGACCCGGTGGCGACTCCCCCGCAACCCCTCCACAACCGTCCTCACGAGCCGGGCGTCCGGCCCGATCACTGAAACAACAGCCATATTCCTGATCCCTCTGTCCCCTCATCTTCCCGAGTACCGCTGTGTTCTGCCACAATGACAAGGATGTCTGACACTGAAAATCCCCCTGCACAGCAGTCGGGTGGCCGCGGTCGCCCCCTGCAGACCCAGTTTAACGACGGGCGCGACTATCCGCGACTAGGTTCCTTCAGTTTCCGCCGCGGAACCCTGACCGACAACCAGGAGTCCCTGTGGGACGAGAACTGGCCGCGGCTGGGCATCGAGCTCACCGACGACCTCACCGACCCCATCGACCTGGACGAATGGTTCGGACGCAGCGGCCACGACACCATCGTCGAAGTCGGCTCCGGCACCGGCACCTCCACCGCTGCCATGGCCCCGCTGGAGACCGACACCAACGTGGTCGCAGTGGAGATCTACCGCCCCGGGCTGGCGAAACTGCTCGGCGCAGTGGTCCGCGGCGGCATCGACAATGTGCGCATGGTCAAGGGCGACGGTGTTGAGGTCCTGCAGCGGCTCTTCGCCCCGAACAGCCTCGCCGGGGTACGGATCTTCTTCCCCGACCCCTGGCCGAAGGCCCGGCACCACAAGCGGCGGATCATCCAGACCGGCACGCTGCACCTCATCGCCTCGCGACTGCGTCCCGGCGGTATCCTGCACGTCGCCACCGACCACGCCGAGTATGCCGAATGGATCGACGAGCTCGTCACCGTCGAGGACGAGCTGGAGTACATTGGCTGGCCGAACGACCCTGATGAGCGGGCGCAGACCGTACCGGTACTCACCGACCGGCAGATCATCACCAAGTTCGAGGGCAAGGGTCTGGACAAGGACCACACCATCCACGAGTACCTCTGGAGACGTCGATGAGTTCAGGCAGCAGTGCCACCCCGAAGCAACCCGTCCACCTGCTGGTCTGGGATGCCCCGAACATCGACATGGGCCTGGGCTCCATCCTCACCGGACGGCCCGACGCCGCCCACCGTCCCCGCTTCGACGCGGTCGGCCGGTGGCTGCTCGATCTCGCCGCCGACAATGAGCTCGGTGGCGACGCCGACTGGACCCCCGATGCCGAGGCCACGGTGTTCACCAACGTGGCACCCGGCGCGGCCGACCAGATCCGCGGCTGGGTGGACGCCCTGCGCAACGTCGGTTTCGCGGTCTTCGCGAAGCCGAAGCTGACCGAGGACTCCGATGTCGACCCCGACATGCTGGTCCACATCCAGGAACGTCGCGACGCCGGCCTGCTCGCGGGACTGGTCGTCGCCAGCGCCGACGGCCAGAACTTCCGGGAACAGCTCGAGACCCTCGCGACAGGTGACGACGGTGGCATGCCTATCCCGGTCACCGTCCTGGGCTTCCGGGAGCATGCCCACTGGGCGGTGGACAATGACCTGCTGGAGTTCGTCGACCTGGAGGACATCGACGGTGTCTTCCGCTCGCCGCTGCCGCGCGTGAGCCTGGACTCCCTGCCGGACGAAGGTGCGTGGCTGCAGCCGTACCGTCCACTCTCCGACCTCTACCGCTAGATATCCGACAGACCACACAAATCAACAAGGAGCTGACGTGTTCACGAAGTGGGGCGATGTCGCCTTCCGATTCCGTCGGATCATTCCGGCGGTGATCATCCTGCTCATCGCGGTGCTCTACCTGGGGCTGGGCACCCAGCTGGGCGACCGGATGAGCCAGGAGGGCTGGGACGACCCGAACAGTGACTCGACCCGCGCCGCGCAGATCGAGCAGGAGACGTTCGGACGTGACGACGGCGGCGACGTCATCGTGCTGGTCACCAGCGAGGGCGCCGGTGAGGGCGCTGATGGCGCTGACCTGCGTGACGCGTCGCTGCAGGAGAGCATCTCCAGCCAGATCAACGCCATCGCGGTGGCCAACCCCGACGAAGTCGCACGGGTGACCAGCTTCTTCGACTCCAACCAGGAGCAGATGTTCAGCGAGGACGCCGAGACCGGCGCCCAGACCGCCTTCGCCGCGATCAGTCTCCAGGGCACCGAGGACGAGGTGCTGCAGAACTTCCGGGTCATCGAGGACGACCTGCACCAGATCTCCGCCGACGGGGCGACCGTGGAGATCGGCGGCGCCACCGCCGTGGCCGGCGCCCTGGACTCCGGCATGGCCGACGACATCTCCCGCGCCGAACTGATCGGCCTGCCGGTCGTCGCCCTGCTGCTGCTGGTGATCTTCGGCAGCGTGGTCGCCGCCTGCATGCCGCTGATCGTCGGTGTGCTCTCCATCCTCGGCTCCATGGGCATCCTGTCGTTCCTCGCCGGGATCGTGCAGGTCAACACTTTCTCCCAGTCCGTGGTGACACTGCTGGGTCTGGGCCTGGCCATCGACTACGGCCTGTTCATGGTCTCCCGCTTCCGCGAGGAACTCGCCGAGGGGGCCGACACCCGGACAGCGGTGCGCAACACCACCGCCTCCGCGGGCAAGACTGTGGTCTTCTCCGCCCTGATGGTGGCGGTTGCCCTGTCCAGCCTGATGATGTTCCCGCAGGCCTTCCTGAAGTCCGTGGCCTACGGCGCGATCTCCGCGGTCGGCCTGGCCGCCCTGATCAGTGTGGCGGTGCTGCCGAGCATCTTCGCGATGCTGGGGCCCAACATCGACAAGTTCACCATCTTCCGGCGTGGCCGTACCCGCGATGCCACCGTGCACTCCTGGTGGGGCAAGATCCCCACCTTCGCGATGAAGCACGCCAAGCTTATGACCGTCGGCATCGTCGGCATCCTGATCCTGCTGACCATCCCGATGTCCGGGATGAAGTTCGGTGGCATCAACGAGACCTACCTGCCGCCGGACAACGACACCCGCATCGCCCAGGCCGACTTCGACGAATCCTTCCCCTCCTTCCGCACCGATCCGGTGAAGATCGTCGTCGACGGAGACACCGCCGCCGTCGGCCGGGTGTATCAGCAGGCCAATGCCGTCGAGGGCCTGACCTCGGACTTCCAGGTCGCCCAACCCACGAAGGACGGCGTGACCGTGTTGTCGGCCGGCATCGCCGACCGTGACGACAATGAGCGCATCGTCAACGAACTGCGCGACATCGGCAACAACATCTCCGCCGATGCCGAGGTGTTGGTCGCCGGCACCCCGGCGATGGAGGTCGAGTCGATCGAGGCACTGTTCGACCAGTTGCCCTGGATGCTGCTCTACATCATCGCGGTGACGTTCATCCTGCTGTCGTTGATCTTCGGCTCGGTCATCCTGCCGGCGAAGGCGGTGATCATGAACCTGCTGGGCACCGGCGCTACCCTGGGCATCCTGACCCTGCTGTTCGTCGACGGCGTGGGTGCCGACCTGTTCAACTTCTCCCCCGGCCCGCTGATGAGCCCGGTGCTGGTGCTGATCGTGGCGATCATCTACGGCTTGTCGACGGACTACGAGGTATTCCTGGTGTCCAGAATGGTGGAGGCCCGTGCCCACGGAGCCTCCACAGCCAGAGCGATCCGGTTCGGAACGGCGACCACCGGCGGCATCATCACCGCCGCGGCGCTGATCATGATCGTCGTCGCCGGAGCCTTCGCCTTCTCCGATATCGTGATGATGAAATACATCGCCTTCGGCATGATCGCCGCCCTGGTCATCGACGCGACGATCATCCGCATGCTGCTCGTGCCTGCGGTGATGTACCTGCTGCGCGAGGACTGCTGGTGGGCACCGAAGTGGATCACGACGCTGTCGCAGAAGATCGGCCACAACGAAAAGCTGGAGGGCTTCAGCTCCACGGAGACCGAGGCTCCCGACCCCGCAGAAGTGGTCCCGGAGCGTGAGCCCGTGAGCGTCCGCGCTGACGGCACGGCGGCATCGTCGGACGGCGCGGGCGGTGCGGCCGGTGCGGCCAGTGCGGCCTCCGCCACGGCTGTGCGCTCCCGTGGGCCGCTGCCAGCGGCAACGGCCGCAACCGGAGCGTCCGGCACCGATGGTTCCGCCGGCGCAGACTGGGCCGACGGGGCGTCCGACGCGGACGTCGACGACTACGGCGCGCATTCCGGCGCCCGGGCCGGACGCGACACCGGCTCGGCCCCGGTGCCCTTCGACGAACTGATGAAACGCCTCGAGCGGGAGCGTTCCGACCGGAAGAGGCGGTGACCCACGACCATGAGCAGCGGTGAGAACCAGGCCGAGAACCAGTCGACGTTCCGCAACGTCATGCACTGGCTCAAGGACCCCCGGGTCCGAGCTCTGCTGACCCTGGCGATCCTCGCGATCATCCTCTTCCTCTTCCGGGACCACTACCACTTCCTGGAAGAGGGCTGGGCCGAGATCCTCCAGGCCAACAACTGGTACATCGCCGCTGCAGTCGTGGCCATGGGACTGTCCATGGTCGCCCAGGCCGAGGTGATGGTCGCGCTGCTGCGTCCGGCCGGGGTCCCCGTCAACCGCACCAGCGCCAACGCCCTGGGCCTGTCGGCGAACGCCTGGTCATCGAGCTTCCCCGGTGGTCCGGCGATCTCCGCGGCGATGATCTTCCGCGAACAGATGAAATGGGGTGCCTCCGGTGTCGTCGCCAGTTGGTATCTGGTGATCTCCGGGCTGTTCTCCGGGGCCAGCATGGCCATCCTCGGCCTGGGGTCGGTGTTCTTCCTCCAGGCCAATGTGCACGTGTTCTCCCTGACGCTGTCCATCGTCGCGCTGGTTGCGCTGACCCTGGCGGCGAACTGGATCGCCCGGCACCCCGGCAAGGTCGAGGCAGCGCTGCTGAAGGCCGCTGCCTGGTTCAACCGCAAGCGCAAGAAGCCCGAGGAGCGCTTCCACGAGCGGATCCGTAGCCTCGTCACGCAACTGCGCGCCGTGGACCTGTCGCCGAAATGGCTGGGCTACGCCATGGGGACGTCCCTGCTGAACTGGGTATTCGAGCTACTCTGCCTGTTCCTGTGCGTGCTGGCCATCGGTGCCGATCCCCGGGTCGCCGGTGTGATCCTGGCCTTCATCACCGCCAAGCTGATTGGCCAGGCACAGATCACCCCGGGTGGTCTGGGACCGGTGGACATCATGCTGACCACCATGCTCATCGGCACCGGCGGACTGACTTCCGGACAGGCATTCGCCGCAGTGATTGTCTTCCGCATGATCAGCTTCGCACTGCTGACGATCATCGGCTGGCTGGTGTTCCTGTGGACCTTCGTCCGGGCCGAAGAGGCCGAGGAGGCAGAGAAAGCGGGGGCGGCCAACGGGAAACAGGAGGCCCAGTCGGGCGAGGCTCCCGGGCCCGCGCAGGCAGGCGGCATCGGTTCCGACCTCACCGGGTCCGTCACCTCGAAGCACACCAGCTCCTACCACCACCGCAAGGCCTTCAACATCCGGGGCATCACCGACGGGTTGGCCGCCCGGGCCTCCGAACTCGAGTCCCGGCCCGTCCCACCGGCCACCGGGCCGGACGCGCACGAAAATCTCCACGAACCGGCTGACGCTGGTGAGGCGGGCGAAGGTGGTGAGTCGGGCGCCCCGTCCGAGCCCGCAGAGCCGTCCGCCAGGGACACTCCGCGGAAGCCAGACACCCCCACCCCGCCAGACGCCTAGAATGGCAGGCATGAGCCACGACACCAACAGCAATCGGGCAGGAGCCCCCCGGACCCAGCCCAGCGAACCCGCCGGCCCGTTCTCCGCGACCGCCGGGCTGAGCTCCACGGTCGCTCTGGTCGCCGATATCGTGGCCGTCCTGGCATTCACCCTGGTCGGCAGCCTGTCGCACAACGGCACCGACGGTTTCAGCATCGGCGGCTGGCTGCAGACCTCCTGGCCGTTCATCCTCGGCCTCGCCGTGGGCTGGGCCCTGCTCTACACCGGCAAACTGCGCCGGGCACCGGGCACCGGGGTCCTGCTGCTTGGCGGCATCTGGCTCATCGGCATCGTGGTACGCAGCCTGGTGAACATGTCCGTGGCCTGGGGATTCGTGATCACCTCCTTGATCTTCCTCGGGATCGTGATGATCGGCTGGCGGCTGATCGCCAGCCTCGTCACCCGGCGTGCTCGGTCATAAACTCCAGGAACGCCGCCACCGGCGGTGACAACTTCGCCCCGGACGCCCACACCACCCCCAGCTCGCGGGACCGGGTCGTCGCCAAGGGGATCACGGCCATGCCCGGCAGGCGCAGGTTCGGATCGTCCAACGGCAGTAGCGCCACCCCCAGCCCCGCGGTGACCAGCCCGGCGACCGTGGTCAGCTCCATCGACTCGAACACCAACCGCGGCCGGAACCCCGCCGCCGCGGTCAGCTCGTTGAGCAGCAGGCGGGTACCGTAGCCCTCCAGCATCGCCACGAACGGCTCATCGGCGGCCTCGGCGATATCGATACTCTCCCGGCCTGCCCACCGGTGGGAGGACGCAACCGCCAGACCGAGACGCTGCTCGGCCAACTCCATCCAGTCGACCTGCCCGGCGGCGATCTGCGGCCCCGGACGCGGACCCACCAACGCCAGATCGGCGCGTCCGGAAATGACCTGATCCACCAGGTGCATCGCCGCACCCTGCACCAGGTCGAAACGCACGGACGGGTGATCCTCGCGGTAGGTGCGCAACAAGTCAGGCACCAGCCAGGTGCCCAACGAATGCATGAAGGACAGCCGGACCGTGCCCCGCTCCGGATCGGCCATGCGCTGCACCTCCTCCACCCCGGCACGCCAGGTCGCGCGGGTGTCCGCGGCCGCGTCGGCGAGCGCGGCACCGCGGCGATTCAGGACGAGGTGACGGCCATGCCGGTCGAACAGCGACACCCCCACCGCCTGTTCCAGCTTCGCCAGGCGGCGAGAAAGCGTGGACTGGCTGATGCCGGTGGCCAGGGAGGTGTCGACCATGTTGCCGGTCTCGGCGAGGTCGATGAACCAGTCCAGATCACTGAATTGCACAGAATGGGACACAAAAGCGATTCTAATGCATTTAGTACGATTGTTCCGGTAGTGCAGCATGGGGTCCATGAGCGAGCGCACGAGTGAGACCCAGAACCAGGCCTCGGATGAAGCACAGGACAAGCCGTCCCCCGCCACCGGTCTGGGCCCCGGCGATCCCGGATACCGGCGCATCATGATCGCCGCAGCCGCCGCCGGCCTGGCGTCCTTCAACGCCATGTACCTCACCCAGGCACTGCTGCCGTCGATCCACCACGACCTCGACGTCTCCCCCACCACCGCTGCACTGACCGTGTCGGCGACCACCGGCATGCTCGCCCTCGCCGTGATCCCGGTGTCGATCCTGTCCGAACGGGTCGGACGCCGTCGCGTCCTGCAGGTCTCCGTACTCGCCGCCACCGCGCTCAGCCTGATCCTCGCCCTGGCCCCCGGCATCGAGACGTTGATCGTGATCCGCGCCCTGCAGGGCATCGCCGTCGCCGGCGTCCCTGCCGTGATGATGAGCTTCCTCTCCGAGGAGATCCGCGGCGAACACCTCGGCCGGGTCATGGGCCTCTACATCGCCGGTACCACCCTCGGCGGCCTGCTCGGACGCCTCATCCCCTCCGGCGCGCTGAGCTTCACCGGATGGCGCGGGGCGGTACTGGTCGGCGGCCTCGTCGCATTCGGCATCGCAGTCCTGTGCGCCTGGGCGCTACCGAAACAGCGCAACTTCACCCCGAAGCGGATCACCCTCTCCCACGAACTCGCCGCCTTCCGCCACCACTGGCGCAATCCCTCCCTGGTCGCCCTGTTCATCCTGCCGTTCCTGATGATGGGCGCGTTCGTGTCACTGTACAACTACCTCGGATTCCGGCTGACCGAACAATTCGGGCTGACCGAGGTGATCGCCGGCATGGTGTTCGTGCTGTACCTCTCCGGCACCTGGTCCTCCGCCCGGGCCGGCTCGCTCGTCGCACAGTACGGGGTGGCCCGCGTACTGATCCTGAGCTGCCTGCTGGCCACCGCCGGCCTGCTGCTGGCCCTCGTACCGAACCTGGCGGTCACCGTGGTGGGTGTGCTGATCTACACCGCCAGCTTCTTCGCCGTGCACTCCACCGCCTCCACCCTGGTCGGCCAACTCGCCGACCGCGACCGGGCGGAAGCGTCCTCCACCTACGTGATGAGCTACTACCTGGGGTCGTCGGTGGTCGGCTGGTTGGCCGGTTACGTCTTGGACCTCGGCTGGGGCGCGCTGATCGCCGGACTGGTCGCACTACAGCTCGCTGCACTGGGCCTGTGCGCGGTGGGTGTACGTGGCGCGCGAAATCGTGCATCGTAGACCAACTCGCTGACCTGCAGTGATACCCCCGCCCCTGCAGGAGTAGAACAATAATTTGCCTATTCTTTCCAGAAACACTTGAAAGGGCGATAGCGTATCCCCCAGACAGCTTCACATTGAATACAAAAGGGGTCGCGTTCAGGCGCCCCACTGACGGAGGAACACACATGGGACACATCAAGGGTAAGCGGTTTGCCGCGGTCATGGGCGTTGGCCTCCTCGCCACCGCCGGCGTCGGCGTTGCCATGGCACAGGGCGGACTGACCGCGAACCTGGCCCTGTCCAACGTCATCTTCAACCAGAAGGTCGCCGGCCTCGACGGCTCCGGCGTCTCCATCTTCGGCGGCGTCGACAACCTCGAGGGTGACGACACCGCCGTGGCTAAGCTGAAGTTCGAGGACGCCACCGTCACCGACCTGTGCATGGCTGCTCCGCTGAGCCTGCCGGGCCTGGGCGACAAGAAGTTCCAGATGCTGGTGCCGGGCAACAACTTCACCGCCGACAACCTGGTCATCGGCGCTCCCGGCCTGAACGGTGGCATGACCCTGACCAACCCGCAGATCGGTGTCGACGCCAGCCAGCTCGACGACAGCGCCGAGCCCGGCTCCTGGGGCATCTCCGCTGACGCCATCCACGGCTTCGACCAGGAGATCAAGGCCACCTCCATCGCCGCCGACAGCCTGACTGCCGCCGGCAGCAAGGTGTCCGTCGTGAACGCGGACGAGAGTGAGTGCTGATGCCTGACGATTCCACCACGCCCCAGGGCGTGAACGGGGATCCCGGCATCACAGGCGACGACGACACCCAGGTGATCAAGGCGCAGGACGACGCCACGGCAACGGAGACCGACAAGGCTGCCGCCTCCGATACCGCCGACGCCGCCGGGACCACCCGCGCAGAGAAGATGGAGAAGCAGAACCGACGGTTCAGCACGTGGCGCAAGCAGCGCCCGTTCGCTGCTGGCCTGCTCATGATGCTCGCCGGGATTGTGATCATGGTGCCGACCTACCTGTCGCTGTCCATCGACAACATCCAGATCCAGATCTCCTCCATGGGTGGCGTGTCCACCCTGGTCATCGGCATCCTGCTGATCACCTGTGGTGTGATGACCTGGTTCCGCGGCGAAGGACGCATCCTCGCCGGCGTGGCAGCGATCATCCTGGCCATCCTGGCGCTGTGGCAGTCCAACTTCGGCGGCTTCGGCGTCGGCCTGATCCTCGGCCTGGTCGGCGGCGCGCTGGCCCTGGCCTGGGACCCGCAGCCCAAGCCGGAGTACAAGGCCGAGAAGGCCGAGAAGAAGGCTGCCAAGAAAGCCAAGAAGCAGGCCAAGCGGGAGAAGAAGGCAGCCAAGAACGGTACGGCGAAGTCTGTGATCGCGGTTGTCGCCGCACTCGCCGTCGGTGTCGGCGTCCAGACCCCACAGGCCCGGGCCCAGCTGCCCGGCCTGCCGGAGTTCGAGGTTCCGGAGTTCCAGCCGCCCGAGTTCCCGGGCCAGGGTGGTGGCAACGGCGAGGACGGCGAGTCAAACAACACGCCACGCCGGCCCAACATCCCGACCCCGGAGCTGCCCGACCTGCCGTCGTTGCCGCAGGACGGCAATGACCTGCAGGACGGCATCGACCGCACCCTCGAGGACCTCGGTATCGAAATCCCGGGCCTGAACGTCGCTCCCCCGGAGCCCGTCCCCGGGATGATGACCCCGAACGGAAACACCTTCACCATCCAGTCGGACGCCACCGCGATGACCCCGAACATGAAGATGTCCTTCGTGACCATCGACACCATGCAGGGTCCGAAGAAGGCGGTGCGGATCGACTCGGATCAGACGATCCTGGACAACCTGAAGGTACAGATCCCGAACTCGCAGGGTGCCGACCTGATGCAGGACACCATGGGCGGCAAGAGCACCCTGACCGGCAACTTCCACTTCTTCGTCAAGAAGGTCACCATGACCCTGGAGATGCACGGTCTGGACACCCAAATCCCCATCACCATTGACGCGGACTGGGCGCCGGACCAGATCATGGCTGAGCTTGAGAAGATCGGCCTGGGCCTGCCGGACCTGCTGTCCGAGGAGACCCGCGTGCTCGACGGCCGCATGGAGACCTACCTGGTCATGGCCGACAAGATGGAGTTCCCGTCCAACGAGATCAAGACCTGGGAAGACACCGGTCCTTACCACGCGGTCAACTGACCTCCTCCGTCAGCCGGTGCCCGACCGCCCCAGCCAGAGTTTCTGGCCGGGGCGGTTCTTTGTTTGCCTGCGCCATCACCTAACTCATTCACCGTGGACGTGGACGAGGACGTTCAGTCCGGCATCAGTGAATCCATCACACCTCCGTCGCTGCGCCGACTGAGAGGAAAACGCCCTGAGCTGCAGGTCTCACTATATGGAAATCGACGGAGGTGTGATAGATCGCGTGGAGCGGTAGGCGGCAGGGCGACCCGGTCTGGCGGAGGCGGCCGGGGCGGCGCTACATCGGGTTGATGGTGTGCTTCTTCGGCTGGACCGGGACCTGCTTGTCCTTGAGCAGCCGCAGCGCCTGGCGCAGCCGCACACGGGTCTGCGACGGGTCGATGATCTCGTCGACGTAGCCACGCTCGGCAGCCACGTACGGGCTGGTCATGTTGGCGTTGTAGAAGTCCATGAACATCTTCTTCGCCGCCGGACGCTCCTCCTCCGGCAGCGCGGCCAACTGACGACCCTGGATCATCACTGCGGCTCCCTCGGCGCCCATCACGGCGATCTGCGCCGTCGGCCACGCCAGGTTCACGTCCGCACCGAGGTTCTTCGACCCCATCACCGCGTAACCACCGCCGAAGGCCTTACGCACGACCACGGTCATCTTCGGCACGGTGGCCTCCACGATGGCGAAGCCCAGCTTCGCCCCCCGGTGGATCAGCCCGAGCTTCTCCTGCTCGGCACCGGGCAGGTAACCGGGGGTGTCGACGACGTAGACCAGCGGCACACCGTAGGCGTCGCAGGTCCGGATGAAGCGGGACGCCTTGTCCGCGGCCTCGGCGTCCAGGCACCCGGCCAGGGACATCGGCTGGTTAGCGACCACGCCGACCGGGCGTCCGTCGATGCGGGCGTAACCGGTGATCACGTTCTGCCCGAAGTCCGGTTGGATCTCGAGGAAGTCCTCGTCATCGAAAATCCGGGTCAGCACGTCCATCATGTCGTAGCCGGCGTTAGGGTCGTCCGGAATGAGGTCGGCGAGCTCGGCATCGCGCTCGGTCGGCTCGTCCGACGGCGCGGGATACACCGGGGTCGCCTCGAAGGCGCTGGTCGGCAGGTGGGCGAGCAGTTCGCGGACATAGCTCAGGGCATCGTCCTCGTCGGAGCCGACGTAGTGGATGTTGCCGTTGGCGGCCTGCACCCGGGCCCCGCCGAGATCCTGCATGCTGATCTTCTCGCCGGTGACCGACTCGATGATCTGCGGACCGGTGACGAACATCGTCGTCTGCTCCTCCACCGCGATGAGGAAGTCGGTGGTGGCCGGGGCGTACACGGCACCACCGGCACAGTTGCCGAGCAGGATGGAGATCTGCGGCGACTGGCCGGACAGCGGCAGCTGACGCCGGGAGATCTCGGAGTACATCGCCAGGGACATCACCGCGTCCTGGATGCGGGCACCACCGGAATCGTTGATGCCGATGACCGGACAGCCGATACGGGTCGCGAAGTCCATGACCTCGCAGACCTTCTTGCCGAAGGTTTCACCCACCGAGCCGCCGTAGACGGTCTTGTCGTGGGCGTAGATCGCCACCGGACGACCGTCGATACGGCCGTAGCCGGTGACCACGCCGTCGCCGTAGGGGGCGTCCTCGACACCGGGGGTGCGGCCGAGCGCACCGATCTCGGTGAAGGAGCCCTCGTCCAGCAGGGCGTCGATGCGCTGACGCGGGGTGGTGTGCCCTTCGGCATCGCGCTTCTCGCGAGCACGCTGGCTACCCGGGTCCAGCGACTTCTCGAGTCGGCCGCGCAGGTCGTCGAGCTTCTCGGCGGTGGAGCGTCCGGTGCCGGGCGCGTGGCGGGCCTCGGTGGCAGCGATGGCTGCGGCCGGATCAGTGTCGGTACCAGCGCCGTTGCCGGCACCGGCACCACCGAACCAGGGGTTCTCCGGTGTTGCTGTCATGTGCTCCACGTTATCGCAGTTGGTTGATGTGCTCGGTGATGTGGGCACCGACAATGCCGATGGACGGCTCGTCCGGCACCGCCAGGTGGTCGCCGGCCAGCTGGACCAGGTCGACGTCCACGACGCCGTCCCAACCACCGTCGGCGGGAATGTCGGCGAAGGACGGCTCCAGCTCGATCGCGCCCTCGTGCATGCCCTCGGACTTGTAGAGGGTCACCGGTGCGGTGACCTCGCTCCAGCGCTCGAAGTCGAGGGTGTTGAGGATGCGGGTGTCGACGAAGCTGGCACGCTGGTGCTCCAGCACCCCGGCGGCGAGGCCGTGCTCGGAGGCGTCGGTGTTCTGCAGGAACATGGTGAGCATGCCGATCATCGCCTCCTCACCCTGCTCCTCGAGCATGTCGTGCGGGACGGGCATGTCGATGCCGTAGGTCTTCTTGGCGAAGGCGGAGTAACGGTCCCAGCGGGCGTGCATCTCCGCCTTCGTGTCCGGCGCCGGGGTCGTGGGACGCACCAGGTCGAGCAGTTCCAGATGGCCGACGGTGACCTCCCCTGCCTGCTCCAGGCGGTGGGCGACCTCGAAGGCCAGGGCACCGCCGAAGCTCCAGCCGCCCAGGACGACCGGACGGCCGTCGGCGAGGGCGGTGATGTCGGCGACGTAGGCGTCGGCGCGCTCGTCGAGGCTGCCCTCGAGCCGCTCGACACCGTAGACCGGCACGTCGGCGGGCAGGCGTCGGGTCAGCGGCTCGTAGACCACGCTGGATCCGCCGGCCGGGTGGAAGACGAAGACGGCCGGGCTGTCGGAGCCTTCCTGGCGGGCGCGCAGTACGCGGATATTGCCCTCCACGGTGGTCTCGAAGACCTCGCGGACCAGGTTGGCCAGCGGTTCCAGGGTCTCGGCGGCCAGCACCTGTTCGGTGGTGATGACGGTCTCGCCGGTGCCGCAGCGCTCGTTGAGACGCTCGGCGATCTTCGTGGCGGTCTCGCTGTCGATCTCGGGGAGTTCGCTGGTCACGCCGCCCGGGGCGGCGCCGGTGAAGGACGCCCAGGTGCCGAAGACCATGCGCTCGGAGGCGTCACGCGGGGCGACACCCACGCCGGAGGCGTTCTTGGCCGCGGCATTGGTGTCCGTGTCGGACGCCGCACTGTCGGACACCGCGGCCGCCGTGTCGGCGGCACCAGAGGCGGCACCCGCTGCGTCCTTCTCGGCCGCGCTCTCGGACGCGCCGTCGGACGCGGTCCCGCCATCGCCGTGGCGCTCCCCGATCATCTCCTCGACCAGGGCGATGACCTCGTCGACCGAGCCGTCTCGCAGGGCCTGGACGTTCAACGGCGGCAGGTCGAAGTCATGCTCGACCCGGTTCTTGATCCGCATGCCCATGAGGGAGTCCAGCCCGAGGTCGATCAGCGGCAGCTCACCGGGCAGGTCGTCGACGTCGTAGCCCATCGACTCCGAGACGATGCCGCGCAGCCGCTCGGCCGCGCTCTCGCCGGAGTTCGGGTCCCACCGCGCTGCGTCGGTGTCGACGGTGGGCAGGCTGTTGCGGGACGTTGTGGACGCTCCGGCATCCTGCGAACCAGCGCCGGCGGTGGTACCCACTGCACCGGCGGCCTCGGACGCCCCACCCAGGGCGTCCGGCGTCGATCCGTCCTGAACCAGCGGCAGGGTCGCGGCGAACGCCTCGCCGACCAGCACCGACGAACCGTCCGACTCATCAACCACATAGACCTGCACGGTGAGTCCGCCGAGGGTGCGTGCCACCAGCGTGGTGACCTCACCGGCGGTCGGCAGCGCGCCGTGGCCCCGGAAGGCGGTGACCGAGGACTCCGGGGACACCGCGTGCACGGCGGCCTCGGCGACGGACTCCACGCTGGGCACGTCGCTGACCGCGGCGGCGAAGGCGGTGCGGCCGTCCGGCAGCGAGACCCGTCGACCCGGGATACCACGGCCAGCTCCACCACCGGGGCGGGCTGCGGTCCAGTAGCGCTGCAGGTTCCAGTGCACGCCCGGAATGTCCTGGCTGACGCGGTGCGCAGCGGCACCGGCAGCACCGGATCGGGCACCGCCGGCACGATCAGCATCGGTGGCATAGAGCGTCCGGAAGTCGACGTCCCCGCCGCGCACGTACAGCTCACCGACGGTGCGCAGCAGCGTGTCGACGCTGGGCTCCTTGCGCTTAAGCAGGTACATCAGGCTGGACTCGCCGGCCTCGTGGGCGAAGGCGGTGTTCATCATCGGCATCAGCGCGACCGGGTTCGGGGAGAACTCCACGAAGGTGCGGAAGCCCTCGTCGAACAGGCGGCCGGTGGCGTCCGAGAACCACACCGAGTAGCGGGTGCAGCGCAGGAAGTACTCCGCGTCGTGCACTGTCTCGCCGGGGTTGTAGGTCACCCCACGGTCAACGGTGCTGTACAGCGGGGTGTGGATGGCCTGCGGTGCGATGTCGCTGATCTCCGCGGCGAGCTCGCCGAGGATCGGGTCGAGCATGCTGGTGTGTCCGGCACCCTTGACCTTCAGCAGACGGGCGAACTTGCCCTGGCCGTCCAGGTGCTCCACCAGGTCGGCGACCGACTGGGCCGGGCCACCGACGGTGGTCATGCCGGGCGCGGCGTAGACCGCGGGCTCGACGGCGGCGAACTCCGGGTGCTCCTTCTGGAACTCCACCAGGTCGTCCACACCGAGCTCGATGACGGCCATCGCGCCCTGCTTGTCCTCGGGCAGCAGGGTCTCGCCCTCGCCCATCAGCCGGGCACGGTGGCAGGCGATGGTGACGGCGTCCTCCATGGTCAGGCCACCGACGGCATAGCCGGCAGCGATCTCACCCATGGACTGGCCGACGACGGCGGCAGGGCGCAGCCCCAGCCCGGTCATCAGGTCGGTCAGGGCGATCTGGATGGCGGTGATGCCGACCTGGGCGGTCTCGGTGCCGAAGTTCTGGGCGTCGTCGAGGATCATCTCGACGACCGACCAGCCGGACTCACGGTCGACGACCTCGTCGATCTCGTGCAGCCGGGCGGCGAACTGCGGGGAGAGCTGGTACAGCTCCTTGCCCATCTTGCGGTGCTGGGAGCCGAAACCGGAGTACACCCAGACCGCACCCTCGCGCTCGGGGCTGTCGGCCACGGCCACCCCGGCGCCCTTCTTGCCGTTGGCCAGGCGGGTCAGCCCGGCGGTGGCCTCCTCGACGTCATGGGCCAGGACGATGCCGCGGGAACGGCCGTGGTTGCGTCCACCGGTGGTGGTCGCCAGGGCGGTGAGGTGGGCACCGCTGAACTTGTCCTCCAGCCAGCCGGCGAGGTCGGACGCTGCGGTGCGGCGGCGCGAGGGCAGCAGTCCAGAGACCGGGATCAGTCGCGGCAGCGGTATACCGGCGGCGGCATCGTCGGAATCAGCGTCAGCCTCGGGGTTGTCCTGCACACCGGCCCAGTCGAAGACCGGCTGGGCGGCGGCAGCAGTTCCACCAGCAACGTCACCAGCACCGGCAACCGGCGCTGCCCCCTCCGGCCCCACCACGACCACGTGCGCATTCGTTCCACCGAAGCCGAAACCGGATACACCGGCGACGGGCGCACCGGAGTACTCCGGCCACTCGCGCGGATCCTCCACGACCTCCAGGTGGTCGCGGTCGAAGTCGATGTAGGGGTTCGGGCCGGCGAAGTTCACCGTCGGCGGCAGCACACCCTCGCGCATCGCCGAGACGACCTTGATCACCCCGGCGACACCGGCGGCGGCCTCGGTGTGGCCGAAGTTGGTCTTCGCCGAGCCGAGCAGCAGCGGGGTGGCGATGTCGCGACCCGCGCCGAGCACCTGGCCGAGTGCACCTGCCTCGATCGGATCACCGAGGATGGTGCCGGTGCCGTGGGCCTCGACATAGTCCACCTCGGAGGGCTCGATGCGCGCGTCACGGTAGGCCGCACGCAGGACGGCGGCCTGTGCCTCCGGGTTCGGGGCGGTCAGTCCGTTGGAACGTCCGTCCTGGTTCACCGCGGAACCGGCGATGACGCCGAGGACGTTGTCACCGGCGGCCACGGCGTCCGACAAACGCTTGAGGACGAGCACACCGGCACCGTCGGACCGGACAATGCCGTCGGCGTCCTCGGAGAAGGCGTGGATGCAGCCGGTGGGGCTGAGCACACCGAGTTCGGAGAAAGCGACCGTGGCAAAGGGGCTGGACAGCAGGTTCACACCACCGGCGAGGGCGACGGTGGAGTCACCGTCGCGCAGGGAGCGCACTGCCTGGTGGATCGCCACCAGAGATGCGGAGCAGGCGGTGTCCAGGGCCACCGACGGTCCACGGAAGTCGAAGGCGTAGGAGATCCGGTTGGCGACCACCGCGGTGGAGTTGCCGGTCAGGGCGTAGGGGTGCGCCTCGGCCGGGTCGGCGCCGATGAGCATGCCGTAGTCGTTGTTGGACGAACCGACGAAGACACCGGTGTCGGTGCCACGCAGGGTGTTCGCCGGGATGCCGGCGTCCTCAAGTGCCTCCCAGGCCAGGGTGAGCATGATGCGCTGCTGCGGATCCATGTTCGCCGCCTCCAGCGGCGACAGGCCGAAGAACTCCGCGTCGAAGGAGGCGATGTCCTCGATGTAACCGCCGGTCAGCTGTGCCTCGGCCATGCGCCGGGACATTTCGGGATCGTCGGCGTACTCGGTCCAGCGTCCCTCCGGCAGCTCGCCGACGCCGCTGCGGCCCTGCTCGAACATCGTCCACATCTCGGCGACGTTCTCCGCACCGGGGTAGGAACCGGCCATGCCGACGATGGCGATCTGGCGGTCCTCGGCGGCGAGCTCGCCGCCGGAGCGTCCGGCGTCCTGCCCGGCCCCTGCCGCGGCTCCACCGCGAGCGCGGGCGCCACCGGCGGCGACGAAGTCGGCCAGCGCGGCGATGGTGTTGTACTCGTAGGCCACCGTGGCGTCCAGGGAGACCCCGGTCAGCCGCTCCAGCTCGCCGGACAGGACGACGACATCGCGACTGGAGAGGCCGAACTCCTCCATGGAGCGGTCGTCGGTGATCTCCGCGACGTCCAGGCCGGTGGTGCTCTGCACCCAGTCGCGCAGCCAGACACGCATCTCGGCGGCGGTGGAAGGCTGATGCTCAGAGTTCGACATAGGCGTTAGGGGTACGGCTTCCTCGTGGGACGGACAGATGGCAAGAGTTGCAGTGCGATACGGGGTATCGAACATATAACGGGTCACAAGTATCGCGACCACCGTCGAGTGACATCGCCGGTGGCCGCTGTTGTGCTACACGACAGTCTAGACCAGTTGGGGAAGCCGTCGCGAACGTTACGACACCCTCTCAGGTCAGTTGAAACTGCCGTTCAGGTAGAGCTTCGCCGCAACCCGGCGGGCGATCTTGTTCGCCGAGGACCGCGGGATGGCGTCCATCGCGACGATGCGGATGTCATCGGGCTGGACACCGTGGGTCGAGGTGACGGCGGCGCGGATCGCGGCGATGGCGGCCTCATCGCCGGCGGCGTCGGCCTCCGGGTCGCGCTCGGCGATGATGACCAGGCCTTCGGAACCGGAGCCGGAGTCGGCACCGGACGCGGCGGCATCGGCGGCGCTGACCGCGAAGGCGGCGACGACGCCGGGCAGCAGGTGGCTGGTCTCCTGGTTCGCCGCGGCGACGGCGGTGGCCTCGATGTCCTGCGGGTAGTGGTTGCGTCCGGCGACGACGACCAGGTCCTTGATGCGTCCGGTGATGTAGAGCTGGCCGTCGAAGACGACCGCCAGGTCACCGGTGCGTAGCCAGTTGTCGTCGTCCGGGGCATCGGCGACGGCCGAGCCCTCGCCGAGCCGGTGTGCCGCCGGCAGGGAGTTGCGGAAGGTCTCGGTCGTATCGTCCTCCCGGTTCAGGTAGCCGGCGGCGATGTTGCCGCCGTGCAGCCACACCTCACCGACGGTGCCCTCGGCGACCTCCTTACCGGACGCCGGGTCGACGATGGCCATGAACAGCGACGGGCCGGGCTCGCCCACGCTCATGATCGGCACGGCCTTACCGGTGGCGGCCAGCTCACCGGCGACCTCGACGGCCTTGCCCTCGTTGAGCTGGTCACGGTCGAAGACGCGCAGCTTCGGACGGTCCTCGGTCTGCGGGGTGGTGACGAACACGGTGGCCTCGGCCAGGCCGTAGGACGGGCGCATCGCCGAGCGGCGGAAACCGGCGGGGCCGAAGACCTCGCTGAAGTTGTCCACCGAGGACTGGCTGACGGCCTCGGCACCGTTGATGATGCCCTCGACGTGGCTGAGGTCGACGTCGGCGAGGTCGGCGCGCTCGGCCGGGTTGGCGTAGCGGGCGGAGAGCTCCAGGGCGAAGTTCGGCACACCGGTGTAGACGTTGACCGTCTCGCCGTCGGGACCATTCCCCTCGGTCTCGGAGAGCTGGCGGATCCAGCGGCCCGGATCCTGGATGAAGTCGCGCGGGGCCATGATGTCCTGCGGCAGGCCCAGGATCAGCACGAAGGAGGACAGGATGATGCCCATGTCGTGGTGGAAGGGCAGCCAGTTGACCAGGCGCAGCGGGGTCTTCAGCTGGCCGGCCTGGAAGACCTGCAGCACATTGGTGACGATGGCACGGTGGCTCAGGATCACGCCGGCGGGGGTACGGGTGGAGCCGGAGGTGTACTGCAGGAACGCCGGGTCGCCGGAGTTCGGGGCGAGCTCCGGGTTCTCCATCATCTTCATCATCGGGTTCTCCCACTCCGCGGCGAGGGAGTCAGGGAGGGCGTCGATGGTGAGGATGCGCGGACGCTCCTTCGCCGGGGTGGAGGCGAAGTGGGCACGCACCTGGGTGGCGGAGGTCTTGTTCGTCAGCACCACCGTGGGGGTGGAGGACTCGAGCACCGCGGTGAGGTGGTCGGCGTGGCCCGGCTCGGTCGGGTCGTACAGCGGGACGGGCACGGTGCCGGCGTACAGCGCGCCCATGAAACCGAAGAGGTACTCCGGACTGTTGTTGGCCAGGATGACCACGCGGTCACCGCGCTCGGTGACCTGCTGCAGGCGGACGCACACGGCCTTGATGCGGGTGTTGACCTCCGCACGGGTCCAGGTGACTTCCTCACCGGCGGCGCTTCCGCTGTAGTCGTGGAAGGTGATCAGCGGGGTGTCCACCGAACCTTCCATCTGCGCCATCGTGTAGAGCATCTCGCACATGGCGGACAACGACAGCTGGTCCGGGATCGCGATCTCGCCCTTGTCGTCGTAGAACTGACCCATCGCAGCGCTGAGGTCCATCAGGGGTTCCCTTTCGTCGGAATCTTTTCTATACAGAACCCTATCGGTTTCCGACTCCGGTCGTGGGAACTCGCGCGGTAACTGGCGCGGTTTACTCGTCAGGCGTTGACGATGTCGCGTACCCAGTTCACGACCCACTCCGGGACGGTCCCGCCGTCGACGACGGTGCCGTTGCTGGAGTACTGGGCATGGACCTTGTTCGCGTCGATGAGGTCACGGGCCCGCTGCAGGGCGTTGCCGACATCGCGGGGGGCACTGCACACCAGGTCGGCGGGGGCGCAGAACTGTTTGGTGCGGTCCTGCAGTTCCCCGAAGTCCTGCGGGCGGGGACCTCGCATCGAGGCGCCCGGGACGATCGGCTGGACCAGTGCCTCCACCGAGCTCAGCGCGATCTCCGCGCCGATGCCGGTGACGTCGGGGCTGCCGACCAACTCCCCCTTGCCGTCTTCACGGCGACCGTCGGCGATCAGTGCGACGCCCCTCACGGCGTCGGCGGGCACGGCGGAGTCGCCGTTGCCGATGGCGGTCGCCAGGTCACCGGTCAGGACGGCGCCCTGGCTGAATCCGACGAGGATCAGGCCGGTGGCCGGGCACATCTCGTTGACGGCGACCATCTCGGCCTCGAGGCGGCGGTAACCCTCCTTGCGGGAGTCGTCGTAGGACATCTCCTGCAGGGCGCCGACGTTGCGGAACTGCGCCGGGTAGGGCAGCGTCCAACTCTTCAGCGGGCCGCCCTCGACACCGTCACCGAACTCCTCCTGCAGCGGCTGCGTGACGTTGAGCAGCATGGAGTGCGGACGCGAGTTCGGGTGGATCGGGTCATCGTCCGCGGTGGACTCCCAGGTGCCCGGCGCGGAGAACAGCACGTTGTCCGGGCAGGAGTCCGGCTGATCGGGGGCTGCGGTATCCGTCTCCGTACCCGGACCGGGGCCGACCGGGCCGGTGGTGTCACGGTTGAGCCAGGTGCCGACACCGAGCACGAGGACGACGGCGAGCACGAGCGCCGCAGCGATGGTGAGGAACTTTCTCATGGCGTGTCAGCGTACCCCCTCCGGCTGGCAGGTCACTGGGAGACACCGGTGAGCTGGCGGCACGGTGCCGGTGAACCAGCCGGTGGATCCCCCGGGGCCACCCCCGGCGCGGCCTAATCCTCCAGGGAGCCGGTGACGTTGCCGTCGCTATCCATGGTGATCGTGCCTCGCTCGAAGACGGCCTCGCGGCTGCCGTCGGCGTTGACGGTCTCGTCCTCGACGAGGAAGCCGTAGCGGCCGCTCTCGTTGCCGGTGGAGGCATAGAGGTCCAGGACCTCGCTGGAGAAGATCACTGCACCACCGTGCTTGGCGGACCAGTAGACGACCCCGCCCTTGTAGTCGCGGTATAGACCGCGGGTACCGTCCGGGGACTCCCGAGTCGTACCCTCGTGATTCACCTCGCCGAGCTCCTCCTTCTGCGCGTCCGTCAGCGAGTCGTACTTCCGGTCGACGCCAGTGTCCTCCTCGGTGACATTGCCCTCACGGTCAGAGCGCAGCGTCCCGTTCTCGAAGACAGCCACGCGACTGCCGTCGGCGTTGATAACCTCGTCCTCCACAAGGAAGCCCAGACGGCCGCCCTCGAAGCCCAGCTCGCGGTAACGGTCGAAGATCGGGCCGTGGTAGATCACCGCGGTGCCGTTCGCCTGCGACCAATAGATGACGCCGTTGTCGAAGTCGGTGAAGTAGCCCGGGACATGGGTCGCCGAGTGGTCACCGGCCGGGAAGCCGAGTCGGTTGCGGTCGGCGGTGCCCAGATCGAGGAAACGCTCGGCGATCGCACCGTGCAGCAGTCGGACGTCGTCGTCCGGGGTCCGCACCGCGATACCGTTCTCGAAGTCCTGGACCTGGCCGATCTCACCGCTGATCCTGATGTCCCTTTCGTCAGATACCGGGTAGCCCCAGGGACCGTACTCGTTGCGCTCACGGTCCCAACGCTCGAAGACGTCCCGACGCATGGTTACCGGACCGGCATCACCCTGGACGCGGTGCCAGTAGATGTAGCCGTTCTCGAACTGGGCCCAGGCGCCGCCGTCACGACCCCAGGAATCCGGCTCCTTCGGCCAACCGAGCCAGGAGTTCGGGCCTCCCACCTCACGGTACTTACCGCTGGTGCGACCCCAGGTGGCGATAGCCTCGTCCTCCCCGGCCTCCGGGTCGTCGAGCTCGCCGCCCTGCAGGTAGAGCACACCGGCGCGGAAGTCCTGGGCGGTGCCGGTGACGTTGCCGTCCTCATCGGTGATCTCGTAGACCTGGCTGATGCAGTCGCCCAGGTCCCAGTTGTTGTGGTTGGTGCGGTAGCGCTCCACGGCCTCGGCGAACTTGCCCTCGGCCTCGCACTCCACCGAACTGTCGTCCTCGGACAGGCCCAGGGACTCAGCCATGTACGACCAGCTGTGCTCCATCTCGTACTCCCAGTACGGCCAGATGTGCGTGCCGTTGGGGCGGAACTTGCTGATCACGTCGACCCCGGCGAGCTTCGCGGCGTTGACGAAGGTCTGGCTGGTCACGCGGGACGCAGCCTCCATACCACCGCCCTGGACGTTGTCCGGGCTGCCGGGGATGTTGTTGTCCGTGTCCCAGTTGCCGGCCAAGCCGTTTCCGGCGGCGACGTAGACCCTGGTCCCTTCCCGCTTGAAGTTGCGCACCAGCAGCTTCGGGTCGTGGGCGAACCAGTCCGCCGAGTAATAGGGGCCCCACATCTTCGTGGCGTCGAAGCCGGCCTGGCCGGCGATCTGGCCGAAAGCGTAGGGCATGCCCGGCGAGGTGGTGTCGAGGTAGCCGGAGAAGGAGGCGACGAAGTCGAACATCTCGGCGTTGCGTCCTGCCAGGATGGTCGCACCGGTGGCACCCATGGACAGGCCATTGACCGCACGGCGCTCATTGGTGCGCCAGCCCTGTTCCAGGATGGGCGGGAGTTCCTTGGTCAGGAAGGTCTCCCACTGGAAGTTCTTGCCACCGTCCGACTGTTGCCAGTCGGTGTAGAAGGACCCGCCGCCGCCGACCGGCAACACCAGGTTGACGTTCTTGTCCGCGTAGTAGCGGACGGCATCGGTGGCATACGACCAGGCGGACTCATTCTCGTCGCTGTACAGCGGGCCAAGCTGCCAGACCGAGGGGAAGGTCTTCTCCGGGTGGCTGTACCAGTCGCGGGCCAGGTGGACCTGGACCTGGACGGGCTCCTCCGGCATGGCCGCAGAGTTGATGTGGAGCTTGGCCCAACGGTCGTTGATCCACTCGACCTTCTCCACGGACACACCGTCCGGGAGGTTCGGGAGATCCTGCTCGGTGACGCGCATGGTGTCGCGCTGCGGTGAGGGACCCGGGTCCATGAACGCCAGGGGCGAGTTCTCCGGGGCGGTGACACCACGGGTGTCATCCGGGACGTTCGCGATATCCGGGGCGTCCTGTGCCGCGGCGTCCTGCGCGGCGGCGGCGTCAGACTCGTCGTCCTGCGCGATGGCGCTCGGGACAACGGCGAACGAGGTGAAGGCGAGGGCCGCAGTGGCGGCGGTGGCGATGATCCTCTGGCCAGATCGGGGCCGTCGGGAGGATGAGGACATTATGGGCGTCTCCTTCGACAAACGGTCAGTGGGGACAGTGTATACATCAACTTCCCGAAGAGGTACTTCTAACTGCACACACGTTCCGCCCGCCCCGCTCCAGTGGGACCCTGCGCGATTCTACTGGTCAACGTTCAGCGCCTCGACGATCACCGGCCAGGCGGCCTCCATGTCCTTCTTCCAGGACATCCAGTTGCGCGACCCCTGCGGTCGCATGTTCGTGTGCACCTTCACCCCGGCGATTGCCGCCTGGGCGGTGAAGGTCCGCGAGCTCAACCGCGACATCCCCTCGACCACCTGGTTGATCTGGTCGGTCGCCGGGTCGCCGTAGCCCCTCCCCCGGGTACGGGTTACCGGTGCCCGAGGAGACGAAGACGGTGGAGTTGCGCAGGTTGCCGAGCATCAGCTTCGGGTCGTTGTTGAACCAGCCGCTGGAGTAGTACGGCCCCCACATGTTCTGCGCATCGCGGGAGTACGGGTCGAGCATGTAGTCCAACGCCTCGGGCATGCCTGGTGAGGATGTGTCGAGGAAGCCGGACATCGACCCGGCGAACTGGAACAGGTGCGGGTCACGCTGAGCGAGCAGGACCGAAGCCGTGGCACCCATGGACACACCCATCGCCCCGCGGTGGTTGTTCGTGCGCCAGTCGCGGGCGAGCAGGCCGGGCAGTTCCTCGGTGAGGAAGGTCTCCCACTTCAGGTTGTCGCCCCGGTTCTCCTGGAGCCAGGCGCTGGAGTACTCACTGCCGTAGAGGCCGTTGAGGCCGTACAGGGAGGGGAAGGTGGCGTCCGGGTCGTCGTACCAGTCGCGGGGCAGGATGAGCTCGACGAGCATCTCGCCGCGCTGCTTGCCGGCGAGGTTGGCGTCGCTGGCGGTGCTGCCGGCGCTGACGGATCCGGCGGAGCCAGTGCACCGGTTAAATCGGCCTGGTCACCCGGCCGGACCCGTCGGGACGCCCTAGCCGCAGTAGTGGGTCTCGGCGGCCTCACGGATGATGTGGCCGGACTCCTCCGGGTCCATGTCGGTAAGCTCCAGGGCCTGCAGCTGGCCGGCGATCATCGGGACGGCGAAACTGTCGCGTCCCTCCTCGTTCGCCAGGCACTGCTCCCGACCCGAGGCGATGACCTGGTCCTCGATGTCACGGTCCTCGACCTCGATGCCGTTGTCCTTGAGCTGGGCCAGGAAGGCATCGTCCTGCTCGGTGCGCGGGGCCGGCTCACCGCCGGGCTCCTCGACCTCCTCGACCGAGCCGTCCTGCGGGGCGTTCTCGCCACCGGGCGCAGAACCAGAATCCGCGCTGCCGTCGGTCTCCGGCGGCGTGCCCGTCGACGTGGCGTCCGACTCCGGGGCTGCGGTGACGCTCGGCACCTCGGTGGAGTCGTTGTCGACCGTGGAGTCCCCGCCACAGGCCGCGACCGAGGCTGCGAACAGGACGGACACCGCCGCCAGGCTGATCTTCCCGGCCACTGTCTTGTGCGTGTGCATTAGTTCAGATCCTTCTCGATCTTGCCGTTGACGTGGCGGATCTCGCCATTCTGGAACTTCACGACCTCACCACCGGCGTCGATCGAGGACTGGTCCTCCACCGGCCAACCGAACTTACCCTGCTCGTACTTGTCGTCGCCCCAGGCCTTGAAGATCTCGCCACGCTTGATGATCTTCGCACCGGTGGAGGCCGACCAGTAGATGTTGCCGTGCTCGAACTCGGTGAACGCGCCACCCTTGACCTTTTTCTCTTCACTGGTCGGGAAGCCGAGGTAGCCATTCTCCGGACCGCCGGCCTCGAGGTACTTCTTGCCGATCTGGCCCTCGATCATGTAGACCTTGCCGTCCTTGTCCCGCACGGCCACACCGTTCTGGAACTCCTGGGTGGCTCCGCCGCCGGCAACCTGCTTCGCCGGGCCGACCGGGTAGCCGAAGGCACCGTTCTCCCAGTCGTGCTTGCCCCAGGCGTCGACGATGTCGTTCTTCACCGGCTGGGCACCGGTCTGCGGGGACCAGTAGATGATGCCGTTCTCGAAGCGCTGCAGGAAGCCACCGTTGAGCTTCTGCTCCTCGCCCGTCGGGTAGCCCAACCATTCGGACGGGCCTCCCATGCCGGAGTAGGCGGCACCGATGCGGCCCCAGGTGGCGTAGGCCTTGTCTGCGTCCTTCTTCCAGTAAATACGGCCGTTGCGGAAGTCCTGGACCTTGCCGCCCTTCGCGGCGTCGTACTCGTCGGTGGTGCAGTTACCCAGGTCGTGGTTGCGCGGGCGCTTCTCTGCCTCGGCGATGCGTCCGACTGCCTTGCAGTCCGCACCCTGGTCCTCCTTGGACAGACCGAAGGTCTTCGCGATGTAGGGCCAGGCCTGGGTCATCTCGTACTGCCAGTACGGCCAGTCGTGGGTACCGGACGGACGGTACTTGGCGATGACGTCGACACCCTCGCGCTGCGCGGCGGTGGTGAAGGTCTGGGTGGTCATCCGGGACATCGCCTCGAGACCGAAGGCCGCGGGGTTGGCCGGGTAGCCCGGGATCGCACCCTCACGGTCGTAGGGGCCGGCGTTGCCGTTGCCCGCGGAGACGTAGACGGTCATGTCCTTCAGCTTGCCCACGTGCTGCTTCGGGTCGTTCTCCTGCCAGCGCGGACCGCCGTAGGAGCCCCACATCTTCTGGGCGTCGTAGCCGGCGCCCTCGTTGGTGGCGTAGTTGATCGCCTGCGGGATACCCGGCGAGGTGGTGTCGAGGTAGCCGGAGAACGAGCCGACGAACTGGAACAGCTCGGGGTGGCGGTGCGCCAGGTTGACCGCGGCGGTGCCACCCATCGAGATACCGGTGATCGCCCGCTGCTCGGTGGTCCGCCAACCTTCACGCAGGACAGCCGGGAGCTCCTGGGTGAGGAAGGTCTCCCACTTGTAGGTCTTGCCGGACTCCGGCTGTTCCTCCCAGTCGGTGTAGAAGGAGGAGTTGCCGCCGACGGGCATGATGACGTTGACGTTCTTGTCGGCGTAGAACTGCTGGATGTTGGTCATCAGCGTCCAGCCGGACTCGCGGTCCTCGGCGCGCAGGCCGTCCATCGCCCAGACGGCTGGGAAGTCCCGGTCGGGCTGGTTGTACCAGTCGCGGGCCAGCAGAATCTGAACCAGGACCGGCTCCTCCGGCATGGACGGGGTGTTGATGTAGACGTTGGCCCACCGGTCACCGATCCATTCGACACGGTCGACGTCGACACCCTCGGGCAGACCGGGCAGGTCCTGCTCGGTGACGTTCTGGGGGGTACGCTCCGGGATCTCGTCGGGCTCCAGGTAGCTGGTACCGGAGCCGGGCCCCTGGGCGACGGCCGGGGCCGCCAGTGGCACAGCCAGTGCGAGGGAGAGCGGCACCGCGAGCACGGCGGCGCTGAGTCGCCGCGTTGTGCGGCTGACAGGGGACTTCCCGTTCGGGGTGTTAGCGGCGATTCGCATGGTGGTGACGTTCTTCCTTCGTTGGTTGGTGCTCAACATGCCATGACCGGGAGGCATGCCGTGGCACCGGTCTCGCCGGGGCCAGGCAGCAGGTTCCCCTCCCGCTGCCTGGCCCTAGCCGACATCCGTGGTCCGGCCAGTTGAGTGGTTCATGACGTTGTAGTTGTGTTGTGCACGGTCATTATGGCAGTGATACCTGCGGTGACCGTGGCAACACGCCACAACTATCAAGTTTTACTTAAGAGTTAACGTACTAGGGGACGTCAGAAAGACCGATCCGCGGCGGGACCTGCCGCAGGGTCCCGACAGAAATCAGCCGAGGATCAGCAACCAGATCGCGATGTGGTGCAGCCCGCCGGCGACGATCGTGGCGGCATGGAAGACCTCGTGGAATCCGAACCACCGGTCCGAGGGGTTCGGCAGTTTCAACCCGTAGACCACCGCACCCAGTGAATAGACCACACCGCCGGCGACGATCAGCAGTCCCGGGACCGTGGGGATCGCTTCGACGAAGCCTCCGATCTTCAGCAGAGCCAACCAGCCGAGCGCCAGGTAGACCACCACGTCGACCCACCGCGGGTGACCGATCCAGAACACGTTCAATGCCACGGCGGCGATCGCCAATGCCCAACATGCCGGCAGGATCCACAGTCCCTCCGACCAGCTGTCGAAGGCGAAGACCGCGACCGGCCCGTATGTGCCGGCGATGAACACCGCGATCATCGAGTGATCGGCCCGCCGCCAGGCCTGCACCGTGTTCACGCTGCGCCAGGGTGCCCGGTGGTACAGCGCGGAGACGGTGAACAGGCCGATGAGACACAGGGCGTACAGCGCAGTGATCCACGACAGCGCCGCCGAACCGTGCAGGACGAAGGACGTGATGGTCAGCGCGGTCCCGGTTCCCCCGAAATACCAGGCGGCGTTCTCGTGCAGGCGTCCGCGGAGGTAGGGGCGCTCACCCCGGTCGACGGGGCGTCGTCGCAGCCGAGGACGCTCCGGTGAGGTGGGCTGCCGCTCTCCCGGTCCGGACGATCCTGTCGGTGCAGCCGATGATTCTGCATTCATGTCGGCCAAGTGTAGGCCGCCCTCACCGCCGGTGGGAGAGGTTTCACCAGGGGAAGCACTCCCATCTGCTTCAGGGGCCATCTTCCGTGTCAGGTTTGAGGTGTTCCAGGGTGGTTTGCGCCGCGAGAACCACACTCACGCACCTCAAACCTGACGGGGTTTCGCCTGAGTTGCTCTCACTCCCGCTCCCGGGTGGTGAGAAGGGGTCAGAACCACCCGGGAGCGGGGCTGAGGTGACGAGGGCAGGAACCCGAATGATGCGGGGGCCGAAAGACAGAAAACCCGAGGGGGTGGGACCCTTCTCGGGTCCCACCCCCTCGGGTGGATCGGGCGTCACGCTCGGTCATCCCACGCGGTCGGCCTGCGCTGTCGGCGACTAGCAGGTCACCTTGCCGGCACGGTAGCAGACGTTCAGGGCGTCCAGGATCTTCGGACGTGCCTTCTGCAGCTCTGGGGTCCACAGGGTCCAGTTGTGGACTCCGACGGCCGGGTAGCTCACGTCGACGCGGGCACCGGCGGCACGGGCGGCCAGCTCGAAAGTGGCGGTGGAGCCGCGGGAGACCCACTCCAGGGCGACACCGGCGACACCGCCGGCCGGGTTGGCCATGAAGTCGTCGCGCGGGCCGGGGATACCGCCGGCGGCGGAGATGTACACCGGCATGCCGGTGAGCTTCGGTGCGTTGAGCAGCGGGTCGTTCTGGAAACGGGTCGGGTGCAGCGGGTGGCCCCACATGTCCCAGACGTTCGCGCCCGGGGAACCCTCGTTCATGGCGTACTGCAGGGCCATGTACATACCCGGGTAGGTGGTGTTCAGGTAACCGGACAGCGTGGTCGCCTGCTTGAACTGGTTGCGGTGACGCGAAGCCAGGTTGATGGCGGCGGTACCACCCATCGACAGGCCAACCAGGGCGTTGCGGTTCGGGCTGATGCCGTAGTCACGCTGCAGCTGGTACGGCAGCTCCTGGGTCAGGAAGGTCTCCCAGCGCGGCTTGAACGGACCCTTGGAGCCACCGTAGGGGCCGATCCAGTCAGCGTAGAACTGGGAGGGGCCACCGACCGGCATGATCAGGTTGACGTCGTCGTTGACGAACATCCGGTGGGCGAAGCCCTGCTTGGTCCAGCCGTTCCAGTCCTGGCGGGCACGCAGGCCGTCCAGCAGGTAGATGGCGGCGTCGCTGTTGGAGCGCTTGATCTGCACCTGGATCTTCTGCCCCATCGACGGGGAGTTGAACCAGCAGTTCTGCACGTAGTAGTTGTCGTTACTCCAGGTACAGTTCGGGCCCAGCATGCCCCGATCGTCTGCAGCGGCGCTCGGAGCGGCCACCATGGTGACACCCAGCGCGGTACCGATCGCGACAATGAGGGCAGTGATCTTACGACCCAGGGCCCGAGTACCGGTCGCAGACCGGTGCTTTCCGGAGGCAGTCTTCATGTCTTCCTTTACATGCGTCTCTTGAAACGTGCGTCACCACAGTTTCTCTTGCATCCCCCGCCTCGGTGGCTGGCCCGGTGGTTCGGGCCTGGTTAGGCGGAGGCAAACATCACTCCGGGGACGTTACCAAAAAGTGATCTTGTCTGACAATAAAACGGCGGAACCCACCGGGGCGTTACACCCGAAACGGATTCCGCCGTATCCGGTCCGATCAGACCCGGCCACCGGCATCCCGACCAGGGAAAACTAGGTCAGAGCCGGGATCAGGTACACCGCGACGGCGATCGTGGCGACCCACAGCAGGGCCAGTGCCTGCAGGGTGCGGTCGTTGAGTGCGATCTCGTCCGGCGCACCACCCTCGCCCCGGTCGACGTCCGCGGCGTACCGCAGGATCGCCACGGTGAAGGGCACCATCGAGATCTGGTACCAGACCGCGGCCTGGCCGGGGTGCGCCTGGCTCATGTCGAAGCCCCACAGGGCGTAGAACACGACGACGGCGGTGGCCGCCAACGTCCACACGAAACGGAGGTAGGTCGGGGTGTAGCTCTCCAGGGACTTGCGGATCTTCGCCCCGGACCGCAGCGACAGCTTCAACTCCGCATAGCGCTTACCCGCAGCCATGAACAGCGAACCGAAGGCGGCGATCAGCAGGAACCACTGCGACAGCACAATCCCGGCGGCCACACCACCGGCCATGGTGCGCAGCATGAATCCGCTGGACACCAAGGCGATGTCGATGACCGGCTGGTGCTTCCAGCCGAAGCAGTAGCCCAGCTGCAGCCCGATGTACACCGCGATGACGATCGCCAGGGGCGCACCATTGGTGGCCAGGAAACTCAGCCCCACGGCGGCGACGATCAGCGTCACCGCCATGGCGTAGGCCAGGCCGACCGGGAGCATACCGGCCGCGATCGGACGGAAGCGCTTGGTCGGGTGCTGGCGGTCGGACTCGACGTCCTTGGCATCGTTGACCAGGTAGATCGAGGACGCACCGAGACAGAAGACGATGAAGGCGATGAGGATGTCGGTGATGACCCGACCGTCGAAGAGCAGCTCGCCACCGGCGGCGGCCGGTGCGGCGACCACCAGGACGTTCTTCACCCACTGCTTCGGCCGCAGCGCCTTGATCATCGCGTCCGGCAGGTTCTTCGGCGCCTTGGGGCCGGCACCGTCGGTGTCGGCGGCACCCTCGGCCTCCGCCTGGGCGTAGGTCCGGTCCTCCCACTGCGCGGGCTCCTCGAGACCGGACGTGTGCGGCTCGGAACCGATGAACACCGGACGCTCATTGGTGTCCTGGGTCTCCGCCGGGTCGAACTCCGGGTCTGCCCCTGGTCGGGTCATCGGACGCTCTCCTTCACTGTTTCGGTGGGGGCCACAACGCGACCGGCCGCACGGTGCATGGCCTGCTCGGTGGCGACGCCGAGGGCGACCCCGGCGACCACATCGGTGGGGTAGTGTACCCCGAGAATGAGGCGGGAAAGCATCATCACCGGAATACCCGCCATGGGCAGGGGGTTTCCGACGACCCGGCTGGTGGACACCAGCGCCGCAGCCGTCGAGGTGGAATGCGAGGACGGGAAACTCAGCTTCGAGGGGGTGGCGACCCCGACGCGGATCCGTGGGTCGTGCGGACGCTTCCGTCGGACGACCCGCTTGAGCACCACCGAAGCGGCGTGGGCGGTGAACGCCGAGACGCCCACCTCCAGCCACCGGTTGCGCTGCTCCGGACGCGTCGCCGACAGTGCGGCACCAGCGGCGGACAGGGCGAACCAGCCGAGGGCGTGCTCACCGAAGTGGCTGAGCCCGCGGGCGGTCGCCTGCACGGTGTTGTTCCTGGAGCCGTCAGCGCCGCCGCCCTGCGGCAACAGGGCGTCCTGCAGGCCGACGAGAATCCCGGCCTCGCACTCACTCATCGGAGTCACTCTCCGGGCTCACCGTGTCCGGCTCGAAGATCTTCGACCAGGCGTCCACGCTGGTCAGCTCAGGGTGCGCGACGCGGTAGCGCTGGCGCATCTCGTCGAAGCGGGCCATCACGTCCTTCTGCAGGCGGGCGGACTCCTTCGCCAGCTCCAGCGCCTTGTCCCGGTCCCGCTTGCGATACACCACGCCACGGCCGTCGGCGGTGGTCACGGTGACCCCGTCGAGCCGGCCCAGGGAGAACCAACGGGCCTCGATGGGCGGCAGGTTGACCTGCGGCACATCGTGGAAGTGCGGGTCGGCCGACCGCAGGTTGTTGGCCACCACCTTCGCAAGACGACTGATCTTGGTCCAGGGCTTCACCGGGATGTCGGTCAGCTTCGCGGGGCCACCGGCCGGGGCGGGAAGCTCTGCGGCCGACGGAACGACCACGGCGTCCGGGTAGGTCTTGCGCAGCGCGTTGATCCGCGGCAGGGCGGTCTCCAGGATCTCGAAGAGCTGGTCCGGGCCGGCCAGGAAGTCCTTCATCGCCTCGTTCTGGATGGCGACGGTGGAGTACTCCAGGCACATCAGATGCTTGGCGGTGGCCTTGGTCATCGAGGTGATGATGCCGTTGGGGCTGCCCTCGTGCTGCAGTGCGGCGACGATCAGCCGGTTGCGCAGGTGGAAGTAAGCCTGCCAGTCGATGGCGTCGTCCTTGTCGGACCAGGCCATGTGCCAGATGGCGATGCCCGGCCAGGAGGCGGTCGGGAAGCCGTGGTCGCGGGCGCGGAGACCGAACTCGCCGTCGTCCCACTTGATGAACAGCGGCAGCGGCTGGCCGACGGTGTCGGCGACGACACGCGGGATCATGCACATCCACCAGCCGTTGTAGTCGGCGTCGATGCGGCGGTGCAGGTCCTTGGAGTCGACCTTCTCGCCGGAGGCGTTCTCACCGTACTCACCACGGTCGCGCAGCGGATGGTTGTAGAAGTCGTGGTCGTAGTGGGTGTGCGGCGCGGCGGTCCACATGAAGCTGCCGCGGTCGATGATCTCACCCATGGTGTGCAGGTGGGAGCGCTCCTGCAGGTTCAGCATCTGGCCGCCGACGAGCATCGGGGACGCCGCGTAGCGGGACGCGGCCAGGGAACGCAGGACGCTGTCCGGCTCGATGTCGATGTCATCGTCCATGTACAGGATGAACGGGCTGTCGGTGCCGCGCTCCGGGTGGCGGGCCTCGTACATGATGCGGGAGTAGCCGCCGGAACCACCGAGGTTGCCCTGCACCGGCATGCGCAGCCGGTCGCCGAAGTGCTCCTGCACCGCGGGGAAGCCAGGCTCGTCATTGGGGTGCTTGGAGCCCTGGTCGGGCATGATCAGCGTGTCGATGACCGAGTCGACGACCGGGTCGGACGCCAGGGCCTCCAGTGCGGCGACGGCGTCGGTGGGACGGTTGAACGTGGGGATACCGATGGTCACCCGCGGCTCAGGGGCGTCCAGGACATCCCCCGCCTTCAGGGTGGTGCTCTCTCCGGTCGCATGGTCGACGACGACGGTGTCGGACACGAGCGTCTGACCTGCCGCGTCCTTGGTGGCGTACCAGCCGGCCTGGTGGATGGTGGTGTCGGACTCACAGGTGATGTCGAACCAGATCCAGCCGCCGTCCTCGAAGGGCGCCAGCGAGACGGTGAACTCGGCGATACCGTGACCGTCCTCGTCGACCTCGACGATGCCGCCGGTGACCGCGATGCGCGAGCCGTCGATCTTGGAACGGTAGATGTCGATGCGGGCGTCGCCGGTGATCTCGACACGGAGCTGGACCTCGTCCAGCTGGCTCCAGCGGCGCCAGTAGGACGCCGGGAACCCGTTGAAGTAGGTCTCGAAGCTGACCTCGGTGCCCGCGGGGATGTGGGCAGACGTGCGGTCCAGGGCGGTGACACGCCCCGGGGTGGACTCGTTCTCCACGATGTACAGGGAACGGACGTCCCTGGGTTCACCGCGCTTCGGCAGGATGACCCGGGCGAGTCGCCGCGGGTCGAAGCCCTTGTCGCTCGTGGTCTCACCGACCTCGGCAGGGTTCGCCTGCTCGTCGCGGGTGTCGCTCATCTCAGTGGTTGCGCTCATAGAAGTGTTACGCCGGCCTCCGTTAGACAGTTGTACGCCGACGATTATCCCCCATCGGCGGCCTCACCGCGTAGTCAGGCACGCGGGAGAAGGCTGTGAATCCCCTGATACCTGGGCGGCCGTGGTCGGCAGCGGGCGACGGTGGCGGACCGTGACCGACGGCGGCACCAGTTGAGCAGACGTCCGGCCTGCCACCCGATGCAACCCTCAGTCGGCGTCACCGGCCGCCATGCGCTCCAGGGCATCCGGGTCACGCACGACCACGTCCCGCCGCCCCTGCAGTTCGACGATGCCCGCTGACGCCAGCGCCGCCAGCCGCCGGCTCAACGTCTCCGGCGTGGTCCCCAGATACGCCGCCACATCGTGCTTCGCCATGGGCAGGTGCACCACGACCATCCCGTCGCGCACCTGACCGGGCTGGTCCAACAGGTAGGCGGCCACCCGGGCACTGACGTCGCTGGAGGTCACCGCCGCCAACAACCGCTCGGTGGAGGCCAACCGGTCCGACACGGTACGCAGCATCCGGATCCCCACATCCGGGTACCGACCGAGCAAACGGGCGAGGTCGTCATGTCCCAACGTGCACATCCGACTGTCCTCCAGCGCGGTGACCAGGTCGTCCGACCGCTCACCGGTCAACATGGCCCGTTCGCCCACCACCTCCCCGTCGGACACGGTGCGCAGCACACGTTCCTGCCCGTTGGTGCCGATCCTGCTGACCTTCAGTGATCCGCTGTGCATCACCAGCAACCGTGACACCGCCTGCCCGGGGGAGTAGATCACATCGCCTTTGTGTACGTGCAGAGGACTGATGAACCCTGCGACGTGCAGCTGGTCGTCGCGGCTGAGCCCCTGGAAGATCGGCACCCGCGTCACGCAGAGATCATGGTCCGGCATGCCTTCCGAGGATACCGGTGCCCTCCGGGGCGGGCCGGGCCGGGGAGGCCACCGATGGTCACCGAGAGTCGCGGAGAGCCGACGGTTCCCGGCAGTTCGGCGATCTTGACCCAGGTCAAGGATTCCCGGACGACACAGTCCTACCGTCAGAAGTGTCAGACAAAGAGAACAACCAGGGAAGGAACCCACCATGAGCACCTCATCCGCCACCGACAACACCACCCGCACGGTCCTGCGGGCAGAAGGCTTCTCCTGCCCGTCGTGCGTGTCCAAGATCGAGAAGAAGGTCGGGCGCCTCGACGGTGTCGAGAGCGTGAAGGTCCACTTCGCCTCCGCCCGCATCGAAATCGTGCACAACCCCTCCGTCGTCACGGTGGACGACCTGGTCGCCGCCGTCGCCAAGGCCGGCTACACCGCTGCCCCCTCGGCGTTCTGAGTGGACGGACCCACCGAGAAAGGTCGCTGAACCGCCATGAACACCGCGCACACCACAGACAGCGCGAGCCCCCTCAGCCGGATCCGGGCATGGACCAGGGGAAACTGGGCTGTCCCGGTCCTGTCGGGGGTGCTGATCGTCATCGCCTTCGCACTACGCTGGATCGCCGACGGCGCGCTCGACATCACCATGAGTCCACAGTGGTGGCTCGACGCCGGGGCCCACGCCACCCATGACAGTGGCGTCTTCCGCCTCGGCGACCTTGCCATGCTCGCCGCCGCAGTCGTGGCCGGGACGCCTATCGTGGTCAAGGCCGTGCGCGGTCTGGCCGCCCGGGACATCGGCATCGACCTGCTGGTGTCCGTGGCCGCCATCGGCGCGGTGGCCATCGGAAACTTCTGGGAGGCCGCGGCGGTCACCTTCCTCTTCGCGATCGGCCACGCTCTGGAAGCCGCCACCCTCAACCGCACCCGCTCGGCGCTGGCCGAGCTGATCGCCGTCGCCCCGGAGACCGCGGTCGTCCTGCGCGACGGCGGCCAGGAGGTCGTCCCCGCCGGGGACGTCCGGGTGGGCGAGACCGTCCTGGTCAAGAGCGGTGCGAAAGTCCCGGTGGACGGACGCGTCCTGTCCGGTGTCGGGGCCGTCGACGAAGCCTCGATCACCGGCGAATCGATCCCGGTGGACAAGACGACCGATGACCAGGTGTTCGCCGGAACCGTCTCCCGCGGCGGATTCCTGCAGGTCGAGGCCACCGGCACCGGATCCGACACCACCCTGGCACGCATCATCCACCGGGTGGAGGAGGCACAGGACGCCAAAGCCAGGACCCAGGCCTTCATCGACCGTTTCTCCCGCTGGTACACCCCGGGGGTCATCGTGTTGGCCGTCATCGCCGGCCTGGTGTCCCGGGACATCGTCCTGGCGCTGACTCTGCTGGTCATCGGCTGCCCCGGCGCGCTGGTCATCTCCATCCCCGTCGCCATTGTCGCCGGGATCGGACGCGCGGCGCGCAACGGCATCCTCATCAAGGGCGGCGAGTACCTGGAGACCTCCGCGAAGATCTCGACCGTGGCGGTCGACAAGACCGGCACACTCACCGAAGGTCGTCCCGAACTCACCGACGTCATCGTCCTCGACCCCGGTAGTGACAGGGCCGGCGTCCTGCACTGGGCCGCGGCCGCCGAGGCCGGCTCCGAACACCCCCTGGCCCGCGCCATCATCGACGCGGCCGAAAACGCCGGGGTGCCTCCGACCGGCCTCCCCGACGACACCACCCCGGTCACCGGCAAGGGCATTGTCACCCAGGTGGACGGCAGTACCGTCCTGGTCGGCAACCGGGCACTGATGGAGCAGTACGCCCTGCCGTCCGCGCAGATCGACGGAGCGTCCCGGGAAGCCGAGTCACTGGCCGCAGCCGGACAGACCCCGATGATCGTGGCCGTGGACGACACCGTCGTCGGAATCATCGCGGTCGCCGACCGGATCCGGGAGGACGCCGCCGAGATGGTCACCCGCCTCCACGAGGCCGGGGTGCACAATGTCGTGATGCTCACCGGCGACACCAGGCTGGTGGCGGAAGCCGTCGCCGGGGCCACCGGCATCGACCAGGTCCACGCGTCTCTGCTGCCCGAGGACAAGCTCACGGCCGTCCAGAAGCTGCAGAGCTCCGGTGACGTCGTGGCCATGGTCGGCGACGGGGTCAACGACGCCCCGGCCCTCGCCACCGCCGACATCGGTGTGGCGATGGGTGCGGCCGGCTCCGACGTGGCCATGGAGACCGCGGACATCGCCCTGATGGAGGACGACCTGCTGAAACTCCCGGAGGCTGTCGGGCTGGCCCGTCGCACCGGTCGGGTGATGCGTCAGAACATCATCATCGCCCTGGCCACGGTGGTCCTGCTCCTGGCGGGGGTCTTCGCCGGCGGGGTGACCATGTCCCTGGGCATGCTGGTCCACGAGGCCTCGGTGCTGGTGGTCATCGCCAACGCGATGCGGCTGATGCGGGCCCGGGCTCGCTGAGTCGCAGCGGACCGCACAACGGGGCCGACCACCGGGCCCCGTGCCCTACTCCCCCGTCATCTGCGCCTGGACCTCCACCCGGCGCACCTTGCCCATCTGATCGGCGGGCAGCTCGTCGAAGATCTGGAAGATCCGCGGGACCTTGTACCGGGCCAACCCCTCGCGGCAGTGGTCCTTCAGGACCTCCTCGTCCAACCGTGCCCCCTCGGCCAGCACGATACCGGCGGCGACGGTCTCCGAACCGTCCGACCGCGGCACACCGACGACACTGGCCGCAGCCACCGACGGGTGGTCGGCGAGCACCTCCTCGACCTCCTGCGGGTACACGTTGAACCCGCCGGTGACGATCATCTCCTTGATCCGCGAGACGATCTTCACGAAACCATCCGACTCCATCACCGCCATGTCACCGGTACGGAACCAGTCCCCCAGACCGTCCTGGCCGGTGACGAAGGAGGACTCGTTGGCGTCCGGCCGGTTGAGGTAGCCGCCGAAGACCTGCGGGCCACGGGTGACCAGCTCGCCGGCCTCGCCGGCCGGCAACACCACGGTCGGATCGTCCTGCGAGACGATGCGCACCTGCGTGTCCGGGAACGGCACACCGACGTAACCGGGACGCCGGTCGTCGCTCATCGGGTTGCCCAGCACGATGGGGGACGTCTCGGTCAGACCGTAGCCCTCCACCAGCAGGCCACCGGTCATGTTCTCCCAGCGCTTCACGACCTCCACCGGCAGGCTGGACGCCCCGGAGAAGCTCGCTTTCACACCGGAGATGTCGATCTTCTCGTCCTCGGCGATGTCCATGATCGTCTGGTACAGCGCAGGGACGCCGGGGATCCACGTCGGCTGCTGTTTCTTCATCGCCCCCGCCAACAGCGGCTTCTCCGGGGCGGGCAGCAGGATCACCGTGCCACCGATCAGCGGGCCGAGGGTGATGTTCATGGTCAACCCGTATGCGTGGAAGATCGGCAGCGCGGCGAGCATCCGCTCCGGTTCGTCGTCCTCGCCCAGCCCCGGCACCCACTCGCGACCCTGGATGATGTTGGCGCACAGGTTCCGGTGGCTCAGCCCCGCACCCTTCGGCACGCCGGTGGTGCCCGAGGTGTAGAGCACCAGTGCGATGTCGTCCGGGGTGACCTCCGCGGTCTCGATCAGTGCCCGGCCCTCCGATTCGGACGCGTCCTTGACCAGGTCACCCCACTCGGTGAGCCCCTCGGTGGAGCCGGCGAGCTTGCTGCGCATCGCCCTGAGCGGCTTGACCGGGATCCTCAGTGCGGTCTGCAGGTACCAGGGCATGCTGCGGGTGATGGTGACCGGGATGATCTGCTCCAGCGGCGTGATGGTGCGCAGTTCCCGGGCGGCGTCCACCGCCTTGTCCCAGAAGATGCCGACCTTCGCGCCGTGATCCTTGAACGCCACGGTGAGCTCGCGGGCGGTGTAGAGCGGGTTGTGCAGCGTGGCGGTCGCCCCGAGGGAGAGCACCGCGTAAAAGCTGATCAGTGCCTGCGGACAGTTCGGCAAGGCGATGGCGACGCAGTCGCCCTTGCGCACGCCTCGGTTGTGCAGCATCGCGGCGCACTTGCGGACCTCCCGGCCGTAGTCGCCGTAGGTCAGGGTGGTGCCGAAGAACGTCATCGCAGGACGCTTCGGCCAGGTCTTCACGGCATGGTCGAAGATCTCGGCGAGGGTGCGCTCATGCTCGGCGGCGTAGTCGAGTTCGGGACGCACCCACTCCGGGTAGAGCGCGTGCCAGGTTTTGTCTTTCCAGGTCGCGGAGGGGGCGGCGTCGGCGGCGGCGGTGGAATCCGGGGACGCGGAGGACGTGGAGTCGTTATTCTCGCTCATGACTCTCAGGTTACGCCTGTAGGATCGATGACCCTCACCACGCACGATCCACCGCCACCGGAGGGTCCACCACCGTGACCACGGACACCACCGAGAGGATTCATCATGTCCACCTGGATCAACCCGTACCTGACTTTCCGTAACACCGCCGCCGAGGCCATGACCTTCTACCAGTCCGTCTTCGGAGGAGATCTGCAGACGATGACCTTCGGACAAGGCGGCGGGTCGGACGACCCTGCCAAGGTCAACCTGCTGATGCATTCCCACCTGGAGACCGCCGACGGCTGGACCTTCATGGCCAGTGACGCCGCCGAACACGATCCGCGTGACGTCGATGCCCGTCCCGTGACGTTGACGATCGGCGGCACCGAGGACGAGCTCGACAAGATCACCGGTTGGTTCGAGGCCCTGGCCGAGGGAGGCAAGGTCAGCCACCCGTTGGAGAAGCAGCTGTGGGGCGACGTCTTCGGCCAGCTCCGCGACCGCTTCGGCATCAACTGGATGGTGAACATCGCTGCCGGCGGCACCCCGGAGTGACTCCCCGAGGGGGCAGTAGCCACCTCTGAGCAACGCTGACCGCCGCCGACATCCCCTGACCTCCGCCAACAACGGCAAATAGCCATACCCAGAGGTACGTTCTGAGCGTCAGATCGTACCACTGGGTATGGCTATTTCGCAGCGAGAGCGGGGCGGAGGTTACCCCAGCAGCGGGGCGATCTTGTTGTCGTAGGTCGACAGCGCAGCGCCAATGGCCATGTGCATGTCGAGGTACTGGTAGGTGCCCAGGCGACCGCCGAAGAAGACCTTGTTGTTCTCGGTCTCGGCATCGGCGAGCTCGCGGTACCGCAGCAGCTTCTCGCGGTCCTCCGGGGTGTTGATCGGGTAGTACGGCTCGTCCTCGCCCTCGGCGAAGCGGCTGTACTCCTTCATGATGACGGTCTTGTCGCCCGGGTAGTTCTTGCGCTCCGGGTGGAAGTGACGGAACTCGTGGATGCGGGTGAAGGGGACGTCCGCGTCGTTGTAGTTCATCACCGGGGTGCCCTGGAAGTCGCCGGTGTCCAGGACCTCGGTCTCGAAGTCCAGGGTGCGCCAGCCGAGGTGTCCCTCGGCGTAGTCGAAGTAGAGGTCCAGCGGGCCGGTGTAGACCACCGGGGCGTCCGGGTTGGCGGCACGCAGTTCCTCGCGGACATCGAACCAGTCGGTGTCCAGGCGGACCTCGATGTTCTCGTGGGACGCCATGTTCTCCAGCCACGCGGTGTAGCCCTCGACCGGCAGGCCCTCGTAGGTGTCGTTGAAGTACCGGTTGTTGAAGGTGTAGCGCACCGGCAGGCGGGAGATGTTCGACGCCGGCAGCTCCTTCGGGTCGGTCTGCCACTGCTTGGCGGTGTAGTCACGGACGAAGGCCTCGTAGAGCGGGCGTCCGATGAGGGAGATGCCCTTCTCCTCGAGGTTGGCGGCATCCTCCGGGTTCAGCCCGTCGGTCTGCTCCTTGATCAGCTCACGGGCCTCGTCCGGGCTGTAGTACTTACCGAAGAACTGGTTGATCAGGCCCAGGCCCATGGGGAACTGGTAGGCGGTGCCGTCGTGCATCGCGAACACGCGGTGCTGGTAGTCGGTGAAGTCGGTGAACTGGTTGACGTAGTCCCACACCCGCTTGTTGGAGGTGTGGAACAGGTGCGCGCCGTACTTGTGGATCTCGATGCCGGTCTCCGGCTCGGCCTCGGAGTAGGCGTTGCCGCCGATGTGACTGCGGCGCTCGAGGACGAGCACCTTCTTGTTCAGCTGGCTGGCGGCACGCTCGGCGACGGTCAGTCCGTAGAAGCCGCTGCCGACGACGATCAGGTCGTAATCACTACTCTCGCTCATGGTCAGTCAGGGTACAGGGCACGTCCGGCCGGTGGGCGGTGCCATGCCGGTTCTGCCCCGACTGATCAGTGCCGCACATCCACAGATGCGCACTCAGAGCCGGGCGCTGTCCGGGAACTTCTCGCCGACCTCCTCGAAGAAGGTGTCTGCCGGGTACAGCCCGCGCTCAATGTGACGGCAGATCTGCTCGTCCGTCACCCCGTAGCCGTAGTCCACGGTGTAGTCCGTGACGAAGTGCAGGTCCCCGTCGGAGTAACTGACCACTTCCACCGTCGGCATGTAGTGCCCGTAGTTCCAGTCGTTGGCATGTTCCAGCATGTCGGTCCGACGCTCCGCCGGAAGGTACATGTCGGAGTAACCACGCACCGAGAAGAACTGGTTGTCGGCGCCTCCGATGCTGAACTGGAAGGTCGCGTATCCCCAGTCCCCGCTGACCCGGCGCTCGCGGTCGACGCGGTAGGCGTAGCCCAGTGTCTCCAGGGCCGCCATCACGCGATGACGGGACAGGGGCTGGAGCACCCCGTCCGGCACGGAGGTGGCGAGCTCGTCGGTGAGCTTGTCGGTGGGACCGTCGGCGGCGTCGTCGATGGGATTGTTGCTGGTGTGGTCGCTGGTGTCATCGCTCATACCTCAGGTTCTATCAATCCGTCCGGACACGGACCTCTCGTCCTGTTCGATATCGTTCGAACCCGTACGATGGGGCACCATGAATTCTCGCGCTGTTGACCTGCCCTCGTCCATGCCCGCCGTCGCCGTCACCGGGGAGTTTCCGGTGGACGATCCGCGGTGCCTCACCGATGTCACCGTGCCCCTCCCCGTCGTCGGCCCCCGCGATCTCCTCGTCGAGGTCCAGGCCGTCTCGGTCAACCCGATCGACGTGAAGATGCGGCACCGGGCATCCGACGCCATCACCCGCGGTGAGCAGCCCATCCTCGGATACGACGCCGCCGGTGTCGTCCGTGCCGTCGGTGGGGACGTCTCCCGTTTCGAGGTCGGCGACCGGGTCTTCTATGCCGGCAGTCAGCTCCGCGACGGCACGAACGCGAAGTTCCACGCGGTGGACGAGCGGATCGTGGGGCACCGTCCGACGACCTGTTCCGCCACCGAAGCGGCCTCGCTGCCGCTGACCGCCCTGACCGCCTGGGAGGCGCTGTTCGACCGACTGGGGGCGGACATCTACTCCAACGGTTCACTGTTGATCCTCGGCGGCGCCGGTGGCGTACCCAGCGTGATGATCCAGCTGGCGCGGGCGTTGACCGGGCTGACGGTGATCGCCACCGCGTCCCGTGAGGAGTCCCGCGACTGGGTGGTGGAAATGGGCGCGCACGAGGTCGTCGACCATCGCCGCAACCTCGCCGACCAGGTCCTCGACCTGGAGCCGGACGGCATCGACTTCGTCTTCACCACCCATACGACAGGACACTCCGGCGAGCTCGCCGAGTTGATGGCCCCGCAGTCGCGTCTGTGCCTGATCGACGATCCGGAGGACTTCGACCTCATCGGGTTCAAGAGGAAGTCGATCTCCCTGCACTGGGAGTCGATGTTCACCCGGGTCGTCTTCGACACCGACGACGTGGCGGACCAGGGGGTGATCCTGGACCGTATCGCCGGGATGGTCGACGACGGCCGCATCATCCCCACCGTGGGCGAGACGATGCTCGGCATGAATGCCGCGACCATGGCCGAGGCGCACCGTGAGGTGGAGCGCGGCCACGTGACCGGCAAGATCGTCGTGAAGAGCTGAGCGGGCCGGATGCTCACTGCGAAAACGGAACTCTCACTGACAGAGAAGATTGTCAGTGAGCGTCAGTGACACCCCCTACACCTGCGTAGCGTGTTCGCGTACGTAGCAGCACGAATTATCCGCTGCCGGAGGCCTCCCGGACAGCCTGCCAGAGACGATCTGCGCATTCGCCAACATGCCCCAGGGAGGAACGGTCCTGCTCGGAGTGAGCCAGCGTCAGAACTTCGCCGTCACCGGCGTCGACTCCCCCAATGACTTGATCCAGGCTGTGACCAGTCAGACGAGGGAGTCGATCATCCCCGCCCCCGTATCGACCCGTACCCGGTGAGCGTGAACGGACCCACTGTGGTCGTCGGCTGAAAGACATTGCCGACGAAGATCTCTGTCGGCTCCTCTCCGTGACCACACCGACAGGGGAACTGACCACCGCCGGGCTCGACGCACTGGGTTTCTACCCACAGGGAAAGCAGCCGTCACTTGCGGTCACCGCCGCAGTACAGCTAGCCCGGGACGGCAGCGGAGCACGCACACAGAACCGTCAGGACTTCGACGGACCGCTGCCCGTCCTACTGGAGGAGGTTCAGAAGTGGATCACCACGAACACCGGAACATCGGATGTTTACCGCCCTGATGGTCACATGGTCCGGGGTCCTGAGTTCCCGCTCAGGGCTGTCCGAGAACTCCTGGCCAATGCGCTGGTCCACCGAGACCGCATCCGGCGTCGAGGTGGTCGGTGCCGACGACCCGTTACGCGCTCAAACAACTCATCACGGCCGGAGTCGCCGACATGGTCGGTGGCCAGGGGCAGCACGACACCGGGTACCGATTGCGATAAGATCAGAAGCCCGGTCAGACCGCCGCGATAGAAGTACTCAGAACCAGCGTTCGAGAACCTCGGCGACCCCGTCGTCGTCATGGGAGGCCGTGCGGTGGTCCGCGATGGCGGCGACCTCGTCGACCGCATTGCCCATCGCCACACCCAGGCCCGCCCACCGCAACATCGCGATGTCATTCGGCATGTCACCGAAAGCCACCACCTGCGCCGGGTCGATGTCCGGGACGGCGGGGTTTCCGGACGCACCACCGTCGTCGTCGCGGGACGCACCGCCGTCGGACGCGTCGCCGTCGCGGGGCGTACCCAACGCATGTGCCAGCCCGGACAGTTTCGTCACTCCGGGCACGTTGATCTCCAGCAGCCCACCGCTGAAGGACCACGTGACATGCGCATCCGCCGAATCAACGACCGGACTGACCAGATCGAAGATCTCGGATGAGTGCATCTGCTCCTGTCGCACCAGCAGTTTCACCGCTGGCTTGCTGAACAGTGCGTCCCGGCTCTCCACCGCATGCTCCTCCGACTCCCAGGCGTGCGGGTAGTCCTCCTCCACGGCGAACAGCTCATCCACCCGGTCGAAGGCACTGACCCCGGCGCGCTCCACGGCGAAGGTCACCGGCGGCAGCCCCCGGTCAGCGAGGATGCCGGTCGTGGCGTCCCGCACCTGCGCGGCGACCTGCGACAACACTGCCGGGGCGAGTTCGGCGGCGTAGGTGATCCGGTCGGTCGCCGAATCATAGACCACCGCGCCATTCGCACAGACGCAGACCGGACGCAGCCCGATCTGTTCGATCACCGGCAGCATCCAGCGGGCCGGACGCCCCGAGGCGGGGATGAACCGCGCACCAGAGGACACCAGGCGTCCGATCGCCGCGCGGGTCCGGGGCGAGACCCGCTCGGCGGAGGTCAGCAGGGTTCCGTCGAGGTCGCTGACAATCAGCGACGGAGCAGTTTCTTCCACAGCGGCTTCTTCTGGGGCTTCTTCTGGGACTCAGGATTGGCCGCCTGTTCGGCCTCACGGGCGATGCGCTCCTCGCGGCGCTTCTGGGCGTCCTCCCGGTCCTTGACCGTGGCCTCCTCCAGCGACGGGGCGGACCCGCCGAGCGACTGCGGCATCCAGTACTCCCCGTCCGGGAAGGGGCCGTAGAGCTCGTCGTACCGGGCCCGGACCTGGTCGAGGCGGGTGGCCATCGCATCATGCAGACGCTGGGCGGAGGCCTTGGCGTCCTCGTCGACCTCGACCGGCTCGCCGACCGAGATGACGAGTTCGGCCTTCTTCAGCCGCCACTTCGGCTTGCGCCCCTTCGTCCAGATCCGCTGCGACCCCCAGATCACCACGGGGATCAGTGGGACGTCGGCCTCGTGGGCGATACGTGCGGCACCATCCTTGACCTCCTTGACCTCGAAGGAACGGGAGATCGTCGCCTCCGGGAAGATGCCGATGAGTTCTCCACCTGCGGCCCGTTCGGTGGCCTCACGCACCGACGCCGCACCGTCGGCACGGTCGACGGGGATGTGCTTGCAGCCGCTCATGGCGGGCCCGGCGACCTTGTTGTCCCAGATCTCCTTCTTCGCCATGAAGCGGACGAGGCGTCCTCCCTGGTAGGCGGCGGGGATACCGCCGAAGACGAAGTCCCAGTAGCCGGTGTGGTTCACCGCGATCACCGCACCGCCGGTGGCGGGGATACGCTCCGGGTTCTGGACCTCCACCTCCAGGTGCTGCATGCGACGCATCCACAGCTTCGCGAAGGGGATGATGAGCCGACCGTAGAAGGGCTCACGCGATTCCGGGTGCGGCGGGGTGTCCGGCAGTGCGGGGAGGACCGTGAACCCCTTCGGGAGCCAGAAGTGGTCGCGGAGAAGCTTGAAAGCCATGGGAGAGTCTCTACCTTCCGTGTCACTTCTTCTTGGGAGTCAGGACGTCCTTGCCGACGAACGGACGCAGTGCCTCAGGCACCACCACCGAACCATCGGCCTGCTGGTTGTTCTCCAGGATGGCCACCAGCCAGCGGGTGGTGGCCAGGGTGCCGTTCAGGGTGGCGGCGGTCTGTGCCTTGCCGTCACTGTCACGGTAGCGGGTCTTGAGCCGGCGGGCCTGGAAAGTGGTGCAGTTCGAGGTGGAGGTCAGCTCACGGTAGGTCTCCTGGGTCGGCACCCAGGCCTCGGTGTCGAACTTGCGGGAGGCCGAGGACCCCAGGTCGCCACCGGCGACGTCGATGACCCGGTAGGGCACCTCGACGGTCGAGAGCATGTCCTTCTCCATGGCGAGCAGCTCCTGGTGGACCTGCTCAGCCTCCTCCGGTTTGGCGTAGACGAACATCTCGACCTTGTCGAACTGGTGGACGCGCAGGATGCCGCGGGTGTCCTTACCGTAGGAACCGGCCTCTCGACGGAAGCAGGACGACCAGCCGGCGTAGCGCACCGGACCGTCCGACAGGTCGATGATCTCATCCTTGTGGTAGCCGGCCAGGGCGACCTCGGACGTGCCGACCAGGTACATGTCATCGGCCTCGAGGCGGTAGATCTCGTCGGCGTGGGCGCCGAGGAAGCCGGTACCGGCCATGATCTCCGGACGCACCAGCACCGGCGGGATCATCAGCTGGAAACCGTGGTCGCGAGCCTTCTGTGCGGCGAGCTGCAGCAGGCCGAGCTGCAGCAGGGCGCCGTCGCCGGTGAGGAAGTAGAAGCGGGCACCGGAGACCTTCGCCCCGCGCTCCATGTCGATCAGCCCCAGGGACTCGCCGAGCTCCAGGTGGTCCTTCGGCTCGAAGTCGAACTCTGTGGGCTCACCGATGTGCTCCAGGACGATGTAGTCGTCCTCGCCACCGGCGGGCGCGCCGGTGACCACGTTGGACAGCTTCATCTGCAGGTCGTTGACGGCAGCCTCGGCGGCGTTCTGCTCGGCCTCGAGCTCCTTGACCTTCGCCGAGCGGGCCTGCCCTTCGGTACGCAGTGCGGTGCGTTCCTCGTCGGTGGCGTCCTTCATCTTCGCACCCATCGACTTGGAGTACGCCTTGGCGTCGGATCGTGCCACGTCAGCGGAGGAAATCGCCTCACGGCGACGCTGATCGGCCTCCAGAAGCTGGTCCACCAGGCTGGGGTCCTCACCGCGGGTACGTTGGGAATCACGGACGACGTCGGGGTTCTCCCGGAGGAACTTGAGATCAATCATGTCGTCCAGCTTAGCTATAGTGGTGCCCTACGTGGCCCCATGGCCTGGCGGAAACCCGCGTCCCCTGTGAAAGAATGCCCCCTATGTCGACCATCGACCCGAATTCCGACCGAGACACCGAGCCCAGCGACACCAGTAACGCCAGCACCACCGGTGACACCGGTGCCGCTGAGGAGCACGCTTCTGCCCGGAAGCGTCCCCGTGCACGTCGCCGGACGGTCGCCGTGGCGTTGACGGCTGCGTTGGCCGGTGGTTTCGGCGCGGCAGTGTACGAGTACGCTGCGCCGGATAATGCGTCGGTGGTGGCCAGGACCAGCCCCGAGGAGGACGACCCCGAACTCGCGGCCTTCACCGACGCCGACACCGGCGACTGCGTGAACTGGGACCAGAACGGGGAGGTCACCACCAACTTCACCGTGGTGGACTGCGCGCAGCCGCATCGTTTCGAGGTCTCCACCCGCGAGGACCTGTCGCAGTACCCGACCAGTGAGTTTGGCCCGGACGCCCCGCAGCCGGACCGGGACCGGCAGTCGCAGCTGACCTCCGACCTCTGCGCCGGCCCGACGATGAGCTACCTGGACGGCCGACTCGACCCGCAGGGCCGCTACTCGATCGCCCCCATCCTCCCGCCCGAGGCGGCCTGGGACGCTGGGGACCGCATCATGCTCTGTGGTGTGGCGGTGCCGGAGGGTGACGGGAGGTACGCCGAAGTGTCCGGACGTGCCGCGGAAACCGACCAGTCGACGGCGGCGTCGGTGGAGACCTGCGTGCGCGCCGAGGGCGACCGGGTGCGCAACGTGGGCTGTGACACCCCGTACTCCTGGGTCGTCACCTCGACGGAGAACCTGGGCGAGACCTTCACCGATGGCGCGTGGCCGCCGCTGGAGAAGCAGAACGAGCACCTCGACGCGGTGTGTACCCGCGCGGCCATCGACTTCATGAACGGTGGTGAGGCACCCGCCGACGGGGAGGAGGACGCGGCGCTGTACCAGTCCACGCTCACCCCGTTCTGGACCACGCTGCCGCAGGAGTCCTGGAACGCCGGCTCACGCACGGTCAACTGTGCACTGACCAAGGCCCGGGACGATGACTCCTTCGCCGATCTGCGTGGTGACGTGCGCGGGGAGTTCACCATCGACGGTGAGGCCCCGGAGGACCCGCCGGACCGTCGTCCGCTGCGGGACCGGGACAACGGGCAGGACGACTGACGGAGACGGTTGAGGAACGGGTGAACGATGGTCGAGATCACTGACGAGGAGTTCGAGGACCTCGTCGATGCCGGACTGCGGCAGATCCCCCGCCAGTTGTTGGACGCGCTGGACAATGTGGCGATCGTCGTCGAGGACCACAATGAGGAGGACCCCACCCTGCTCGGTCTCTACCACGGGGTGGCTCTGACCGACCGGTCCGTGGAATGGCCGACGTTCCTGCCGGACAAGATCAGCATCTACAAGGACGCCCTGTGCGGCTACTGCCACTCGCGTGAGCAGCTGGTGGACGAGGTGGCGGTCACCGTCGTCCACGAGATCGGCCACCATTTCGGCATCGACGACGAGCGTCTGCACGAACTCGGTTGGGGGTAGGACGGACGCGGCCCAGCCCGCCGCACCCTGTCCCAGTCAACCCGTTGCATTTAGCTCGCCACGGTCAACCCGCCGCGCGCAGCGGCTCGCCGTGCCCGGCCCAGTCCACGACTTTCCAGCCGGAGGCCAGCGCATCGGTGTGGGCGGCCCCACCGGCGCCGTCCCGCGTGGAGTCGAAGACGTCCGGGATCTCCAGTTCCACCCGCGAGGTGTTCGGCATGATCGTGCGCATCGCGTACTCCGGGTCCACCCGGCCCAGGTAGGCGGCGATCAGCCGGATCACCGCGCCGTGGCTGACCACGGCCAGGTCCGACCCCTCGCGCTGTACCGATGCCGCCATCGGCAGCAGCGTGTCGAGGTAGCGGGCCACCACCTCGCGCCCGGTCGACGCCCCCGGCACCGGCACGTCCATCGCCCCACCCAGCCATTCGGCGAAGGTGCGGTGGTAGTCGTAGTGCGCCTCGTGGTCCTCGCGCATCTCATAGCGTCCCGCCGGGATCTCCGAGATCCCCGGCACCGCCCCGGGCATCACCAGCGGCAGCGTGGTCGACACCGGATTCGGTCCGGTCAGACCCGTCACCCCGGTCGCCCCTGCGCCGGTAGCCCCGGCTGCCGTCGCCGGCTCGGACGCCGCCGACCGCGGTGGGCCGACATCCTCATGGGCGATCCCGTCGGTGATCTCCACCGCCGCCAGCTCCCCCAGCGCCCGGGCGAAGGGCGTCCCAGGTCCGGTGTCCGACAACCGCAGGCCGCGGCCATGACCGCCCATGGCGATCCCCGCCGCTGTCTGCCGGGCCCGCAGCGCCTGCGAGGACACCATCGCCAACGGTGCCGCCGCCTCGTCCTGTTCCCCGGCGAGCAACTCACCGGCGGCGAAGGCCTGCGACCAGCCCAGGTCAGTCAGCGCCGCACCTGGCAGGGCGGTGTCCAGTGCCTGACGGACGTTCGAGGTCGTCTGACCATGCCGGATCAGCAGCAGTCGACTCACGTGTCGAGGTCTCCTTCCGGCGTCGCCGCCCGGTGATCGTGCTGTCCGCGTCGCAACGAGCGGACCCATTCCCGGGAATCACGGTAGTCGGGCGGGACCGAACCGGCCGGACCCGACACCCCACCGACCCACCCCTCCTGCGGCCACGAGCCGAGGAACCGGATCCGGTCGCAGTAGCGGTACAGCCCGGCCAGCGCCTCGGCCACGGCACCATCGTCGACGTGCCCGACCAGTTCCACGTGGAAGTTGTAGGTCCCGGCACGCTCGCGGGTGGGCCGCGACTCGATGCGCGACATGTCCACCCGACGGGTCGCCAACTCCATCAGCGCCATCACCAGTGACGCCGGGACGTTCGGCACCTGCAGCACGAGGGCCGTGCGGTCGTGACCGGTCACCGGCGTCGGCGCCTGCGGGCGTCCCACCAGCACGAAACGGGTCCGCGCACCGGGAACGTCGGCGACCTCGGCAGCCTCGCTGCCCCCTACCGTCAACGGAACCAGGCCGTGGATCTCCCCGGCGCGGGCCGGTGCCGCCGCAGCGTCCACCCGCCCCTCGGCGACCGCCTGCGCGGCTGCACCATTCGATGTCGCCGGCACGAACCGGGCGTCCGGCAGATGCTCACCGACCCAGCCGCGGACCTGCGCCTGGGCGACCGGGTGGGTGGTGAAGGTCTGGATGTCCGCCACCCGGGTGCCGGGACGCACCAGGATGGAGAACACCACCGGCACATCGTGCTCCCGCAGGATCTGCACCGGCTGACCGCTGGCCAGGGAGTCGAAGGTCTGGGTCACCGGCCCGTCCACGCTGGACTCCAGGGCGACGACCGCCTGGTCGGCCTCCCCGTTGCGCACCAGGTCCAGTGCGGTGGCCGGGGAGTCGACGGTGCGGTGGACAGCATCGGCCGGCAGATGGCCGGCATCCTGGAAGTTGAGGACGGCCTGCTCGGTGAAGGTACCGCGGGGGCCGAGGTAGGCCACGGTGAATGGGCTGGTTTCGCTCATGCCACCAATCTACCGGTCCCCGGTAGGGTGGGACGCCATGACGAACCCTGGGGACACCAACGGCAGGACCGGTGCCGGCAGCACCGATGCCGTGTCCCGGCGCCTTCGCCAGGTGTGTGTACGGACCGGGCTGTCTCAGCAGGAGGTCGGCGTGGTGCGCCTCTACGACCGCGCGCACGTGGACCCGGACGCCCACGGTCCGCTGCGCGGTCTCGACGTGCTGGTCAAGGACCTCAACCGGGTCGCCGGTGAGGTCACCACCTTCGGCGAGCCGTCACATGCCGTACGCTCCACCAGCTCCGACGATGCGGTGCAGCGCCTGTTGGACGACGGTGCCCGATTGGTCGGCTCCAGCGTCACCGCCGAGTTCGGGGCCACGGTGTACACCGAGCCGGTGACCGGTCGGGGCCCGGTGAACCCGATCGACGCCTCGCTGACCACCGGTGGGTCGTCCTCGGGGGCGGCGGTGGCGGTGGCCCGCGGGGTCGTGGACGTCGCCCACGCCAGTGACGGCGGCGGGTCGATCCGGGTGCCGGCGGCAGCAGTCGGGTTGCCCGGGCTGAAGCCGCGGCACGCCGTGTTCCCTGATGGTGGGGACGCCGCCCTGCCGAATCCTGGCGCACAGGGCTACATCGCCGCGGACCTGGAGCTGACGGCCCGTGCCTACGGGGTAACCGACTCACCGGTGCCCTGGCGGGAATCGGTGTCGCGGCGTGCGACGGCGGGGCGTCCGGCACGTGTCGGGCACTCCAACCTGCCCTTCCATTCGCATGAGCCGGTGGACCCGTCGGTGGCCAATGCCACCGGGGCGGCCGCTGCACTGCTGGTCACCCACCCCGGAGTGGGTGGGGTCGCACCGGTGGAGCCGCCGTACTCGGTGGAGCGATTCGCGGTCTTCTCCGACGTCATGGCTGCCCGCTGTGCCGCGCTGCCCGCCCCCATGACGGCGATGCCGACCTGGCTGCGGGCCTGCGGCCGGTCGTTGTCGGCCGAACGGGTGGCCGAGGCATCGGCGGCGGTGCAGGCATTGCCCGAGGACGTGTGCGCAGCCTGGTCGGCGGTTGACGTGGTCATCACCCCGACGCTGGCGTTCCCGCCCCCACCGGTCGGGGCGTTCTCCCGGTTCTCGGATCCGGCGGTGGGACGCCCGGAGCAGGACTTCGCCGCGCAGACGGCGTGGACCCCGTGGGCGACGCTGTGGAACCTCACGGGGTGGGCCGGACTGTCGGTACCGCTGATCCCGGCCGGGGCGGCGGGCCGCGGGCGCTGGCCGGTGTCGGTGCACCTGGGGGCGGTGTCCGACCGGGTCAGTGTCGCTGAGCTGCTGGATCTCGGCGCCCACCTTCAGGATGCCGTCGCCGACCTCGTCGCCACCGATCCGGCTGCCCTCGATGTCCTCGCCGTGGCCGTTCCCCGATAGCCACTACGAGCCACCACGACCCACCAGTAGCCACTACGAAATCCCCACGGCTGGAGGTACGCTCACCGGCCCGCAACCGTACCCCTGGGCATGGGGATTCCGCGTCAGGCGGTGCTGGGCGGTGCGTACACTCACCTCTAATCACCCAGCAGAGCCACCCAGCGGCGACACCCAGCTGGGGCAGTTAAGCCAACCTCAAGAACAACGGCACGGACGGAGGCGCAGATGCAGGCCAACATGGACCGCAGTCGACAGACGGCGGCTGACCGCAATGCCCTGCGCTGGGAGATCCTCATCGTGCTGGCAGTCACCTTCGGTGCATCCGGCATCCGCGCCTTCCTGCGGCTGGTCGAGGCGACGACGATGCCTGAGGACCTCAACGAGCAGACCACCACGCTCAACGCCCGGCAGTCGGACCTCGCCTGGCTCGACCCAGCCTTCCAGCTGATCTCCTCCGGAGTGCTGGTGGCTTGGGGCGGACTGTCACTGTTCCTACTGATCAGGCACGTTCCGCCGCGACTGGGGGATCTGGGGGCGGTGACCGCACCACTGCTGCGCCTGCCGACGAGGGGTGCGGCAGCGAAGGGCGCTTCCGGTCAACCGCTGTTGCCGGTGCTCACCCCGGCATGGCGGGACATCCTGCCCGGCATGGGCCTGGCAGCACTGATCGGGCTGCCGGGTCTGGTCTTCTACGTCGCCGCCGTCCAGCTGGGATTCTCCCGTGAAGTGATCCCCACCGGACTCGACCGCAGTATTCAGGACCTTATCCTGCTGGTGGTGAACTCCTGGGCCAACGGTTTCGCCGAGGAGATGCTGGTCGTCGCATGGCTGTGCACCCGACTGCGTCAGATCCGGGTGCCGTGGGTGTGGGTGTTCGTCGCCTCCGCCGTGCTGCGCGGCAGCTACCACCTGTACCAGGGCTATTCGGCGGGACTGGGCAATATGGTGATGGGCCTGGTGTTCGTCTGGTTCTTCTACCGCACCGGACGGGTGTGGCCCCTGATCATCGCCCATGGACTCATCGACACCGTCGCTTTCGTGGGCTACCAGATGCTGGGCTCGACCCCCGGGTTGTAGCTGGGCCCCATCACGGCACCCCACCCCCGCCCAGAACAACCCCCAGAACACGTCCCACAGCTTCACGTGCTTACTCAGGGCCTTGACCGGGGGCAACGGGAAAATGACGGAGCCAGAAATCGATAGTCTGGACACAAGAGTATCTCACTCAGACAGCATGACCGTCTCATCATCCTGGCCGTCGCCGTCACTGTCACCTTCGCGTCTGTCGCGGCGTTCCTGGAGAACCTGGTGTTCTCCCTGGGGATGATTTTGTTCCTCGGGTTCCTGGTGGTCCTTCCCCTGGGATTCACCCGGGACCGCAAGGCGCGGAGGTTGGCTGCAGAATCAGACACCGCCCGCACCGACCTCGGCGGTGGACCGTGGGTCGGCGGGGCGGGGCTCATCACGCTGGTGGTCGGCATCGTACTGGCTGTGGCGGCGACCATCCGCGGGTCGACCGCCGACGACTACGGCATCGGCAGCGTGCTGATGTTCGCCAGCGCGCTTCTGATCCTCGGTGGAGGGATGATCTGGGGCGGCTTCCGCGCCTCCCGGTCATACCGACCGTCACCGGGCCAGTCACCGCACCAGTCACCGGATCAGTCACCCGGCCGGCAACACCGCAGCGTCGGCCAGATCAGCCGAAGGCCTCGAGCTCGCGCTTGACGACCTTGCCGATGGCGTTGCGCGGCAGCGGGGCGCTCATGATGACCACGTCGCGCGGGATGGCGGGCTTCATGAAGTTGTGCTCGACCTGCTCGCGGACATCATCCTCGGTGACGGTGGCGCCGTCCTCAACGACGACGTAGGCCTTGACGCGCTGGAACTTCTCGTCGTCCTCGACACCGACGCAGTAGGACTCGTCGACGCCATCGAGGCGGTCGATGATGTCGGACACGGAGGTCGGCCAGATGTTCTCTCCGCCGACGATGATCATGTCGTTGTTGCGGCCCAGCACGCGCAGGCGTCCGGACTCCGGGTCGATGATGCCCTTGTCGCCCAGGTCGATCATGCCGTTGCGGTACTCGGCCTTGTCACGGTCGCCGAGGTAGCCCTTCATGGACAGGGCGTTGATGGCGTGGATGATGCCGACCTGACCGGCGGGCACCTCCTTGCCGGTCTCCGGGTCCAGGACCTCGAGGCGACCGTTCCACACCGGGTAGCCGGCGGTGAGCGGGTCGGCGGCCAGGTCCTCCGGGTTAGCGAAGGCCACGAGCAGGCCCTCGGTGGAGCCGTAGCCGCTGGAGACGATGTTGCCGTAGCGCTCCTGCAGGCCGACGACCAGATCCTCGCTCATGGCGTTGCCGGCGTTCATGATCCAGGTCATCGAGGAGGTGTCGTAGCTGCCGTCGTCGGCGGCGAGGACGTCCTTGAGGAAGACCGCGGAGCTGATCGTGCCGGTGCACTTGTAGTCCTCGATCTGCTTGAGGACGTTCTTCGGCTTGAACTCACGCTGGGTGACCAGGGTGCAGCCGGCGACGATGGCAAGCACCGAGGCTCCCCAGCCGAGCACGTGGAACAGGGAGGCGGTGAGCTGGAGACGGTCGCCGGCTTTGACACCGAGGCCCTCGAGGGCAGGGCCGAGGACACCGAGCGGGAAGGACGGCTCGGTGTGCGAGACGGCCTTCGGGGTGCCGCTGGTGCCGGAGGACATCAGGACGACGCCGCCCTGCTTCGGGCGGGAGGGGAAGGCGTCGTTGTGCGGCCCCGGGGAGGTCCAGAACTCCTCCATAGTGGGGTAGTCGAAGTCGGTGCGGTAGCCCTCGGCAGCATCGGCGTGGATGAGGGTGCAGCCGAAGTCGGACAGGTCCTCGGGGAAGCGGTCGTCGAACTCGGAGTCGACGAAGATGACGTCGAGCTGGTGCTCCTTGACGATGTCGGCCAGCTGGTTCTTCGAGGCACCGACGTTGAGCAGGAAGACGGTGTAGCCGAGGTAGCCCTTGGCGGCCAGCGGAATGAAGAAGCCGCGGCCGTTGCGGGCCATGATACCGACCCGGCTGTTCGGGCCGATGCCGTGGCTGGCCAGGGTATGTGCGGTGAGGCGGGCCCGGTTGGCGAGCTCCTGGTAGGTCAGCTCGCCCTGGTCGTCGACGAGGACGAGACGGTCCGGGAAGCGTGCCGCGGTTCCCTCGAGGAGACCGGCGAGGCTGGTCCCGTAGCGCCCCAGCGCCTTGGCGACACCGAGTCCTCCGGCGGGCGTGGAGCCTTTGAGGAATCCGGTGTCCAGGAACGCTTTGGAGCCCCGGAGGGCTCCCTTGAGGTCATAGGACAGCTGCTCGAACACTGCCCCTCCTTTCGGTGGGTTGATTGTGGGGGTCGGTTCTGGGGGGGGCGGTTCTGGGGGTCAGATCGGCGGGTCGATGTCGGAGGCGGCAATGGACGCGGGGACACCCGCCACCATCCGACACACCTCAGCGAGGCTTTACACGTGAAGCCAAACAACTGCTTTCGGTTACCATACCGGCCGGGGTGACCATTTCGATACCGAACGACCAAAGATCCTGGTCAGGTAACTGCGGTTCACCCCATCTGGCGGTGGGCGGTTACGCGACAGACCCGGGGACAAACTCGGGGTGCGCCCGGAAAATCACGGAGAAATCCAGGACCGATTGCCACTGCGACAACTTACGTCACATCTGTCACTTTTGCACCAGGGGTTACATTTTTGCCGATTGTCCACTAATATCACGGTACTGTAACGTCGTTGCCCTGGAGAACGGTTTGGCAAGAAGCCCCCGAGGGCCCACCTTAGACAGCGGGTCCATCGCAGGAAGACACCGGCTACGACACATGTTTCACGAGAGGAACACCGACGCCATGAGCTCACGACAGAGTGGCCGGCACAGCGCCAGTGCCACCAAGAAGACCCGCGCAGGACGCCGCATCGCCGGCCTGGCTGCCGCCGCGGTCGCCACCGTCGCCGCCCTGTCCGGCACCCTGCTGTCCGCCCCGGAGAGCCAGGCTGCCCCGGGCAACACCGTGGTCCTCGGCGACTCGGTCGTGGCCAACCCGGACCTCTACAACTACTTCGCCGGCAAGGGCCTCCCGCTGCCTGACCCGGTCCTCAGCGGCTCCGGCTGCGGCACCGACAACCGCTTCTCCAACGCCTACGCCAGCGCGTCCGGCAAGAAGGTCGACAACTTCACCTGCGCCGGAGCGTCCTACCGCACCGGCGGCATGCGCGTCACCACCCAGGCCGACAAGGCCAGGGCTGCCGGTAAGCTCAACAGCAGCACCGGCGAGGTCGTCATCTGGGCCGGTACCAACGACACCTACCCCTACGTGCTCAACGACCAGCTGCCGGTGCCGAAGATCGAGTCCAACCTACGTGGCTCCGTGCAGCGCACCGTCGCCCACGTCAAGAAGCTGGCCCCCAACGCCAACGTCAAGGTGCTCGGTATGCCGCACATCACCAACGGTGCCGGCCAGGTCTGCCCGATCAACCTCATCCCCGGTGTCCAGGTGCCCAGCTTCCTGATCCAGATCAAGGACATCGAGTGGGCCCTGGAGCGCAGCGTCCGTGACGGCGCCAAGGCCGCCGGTGGCCAGTTCGTCAGCCTGAAGCCGGCCAGCCGCGGCCACGAGATGTGCGCCAACGACCGGTGGATCGTCGGCCTGGTCGACACCACCTCCCAGCGCCGTAACCTGCCGCTGCACATGACCGACACCGGTCTGCGCGTCGCCGGCCGCACCGCCGCGAACGCCTAGCGACCAGCTAGGTCGGCGCATTACCCCACCGGCGTGGTGGCGGGGATCCCTTCGGATCCCGCCACCACGCCGGTGGTTCTTCTGTCGGTGCAGTCAGGACGGACGACCAGGTCAGAATGTGCAGTTGGCCGGGTTTTGCAGGTTCAGCGGGACGGCCACCGGACACCAGACGACGTAGTAGAGCGTCCAGCCGGCGACGATGCCACTGGTGGCCACACTGCTCTGTGCGGAGCGGACGATACCGCCGGCGGTGTCCAGGGCGTCCTGCGAGGACTGGGTCGGCAGCTCTGTCGCCGGAGTTGCCGTGGTAGGCGGGGCAGCGAGCGCCGCCCCGCCGACGGCAATCAGGGCAGCTCCGCCGATGGCGGCGACCCGCGAACGCATACTTCGGGTACTGCGGCTACTGCGGGAGCTGCGGGGTGAATAGTCAGATGTGCCTGCCATGGTGCTCATCTCCTCGATGGATGGCAGTGGGCCAACGATGACAGTGGGTCAGAACTGGCAGCTGGTCGGCTCCACCAGTCCCAGGTCCCCCAGGACCGGGCAGACCCACATGAGGTACGGCAGTGCGACGGCAGTGTAGGAGCCGACGACCGCGCTCCCGAGCGCCTGCTGCACGTAGGGGTGCTGCGCCTCATAGGACCCCTGGACCGGCGGCGGGAGAGATCCCTCCTGGGCGTTGGCGGACGGAGCGACGGCCACTGCTCCCCCGGCGGCCAGCATCGTGGCGGCGGCAGCGGCGGCGACCCGACCGCGGACACCGCCGCGCGCACGTCGTCGGGAGGTTGTGTCGCGATGGTCAGATGGGCCTGGCAAGGTGTTTCCTCTCCGTGAGCCTGATGGGGCACCCCGGGCGAGGCCCCCTACCCCATCACAACGTTTTCCTTGTGAAAACGTCAGTCCTCCCCGGTCAGCACGACCGGGGAGGGCGGGGCGCGAGCCCGGACAGGGCTGGCGGAAAGCGGAGTCAGAAGCAGGCGTTTGACGGCCCCTCGGTGAGATCCGAGGTGCACATGGCGACAGCACTGCCGTAGACGGCCACCAGGGAGCCGACGGCGATCGGACCACTGATCTGCTGGGACAGTACGGTCAGCCAACTGTCGCCCGGCTCCGGGGGCGTGTAATTCTCGCTCGATGTCGGCAGTTCTGTCTGCGCGGAGACTCCCGGGGCGACAGCAACTGCTGTTCCCGCGGCGAGGAGGACGGCGGCGGCGGATGCGGAGATTCGACGGGTGATCGACGTCATGTGGAGATCCTTCCTGCGGCGAGGGCGTGGTGTACGTTCGCTTGCCGAGGAAACATACTTCGCCGGCTTATGCAGGCTTCTCCGTCAGCGCCGCTTCTTCTGCTGCTTCTTCTGCTTCTTCTTCGCCGGACGTGCCTGCTCGGCGGCATGCGCTTCCCGCGCTGCAGCGTTGGCGGTCTGCACCACCGGGATGATCCCGATGATGACCACACCGAAGGGCACGATGCCCACCGCCATCACCCAGGTGGCGTCCACGACCATGCCCAGCACGATGATCACCAGTGCCACCGCCGAGGTCAGCAGACTCACCGTCCGTGCCCGGGGCACCGCCGCACGGTGCCCGGCCGTCCACGCTGCATCGCTGAGCTTCGTCGCCTTCGTCCGGATCCCCACCGCCCCGTCCCGCGGCAGGTCGCCCCGCCCCGCCGCTTTCGTGACCGAGGAGACGACCACGGCCACCACCACGGCCATGATCGCAGGAAAAGCCACTGCTGCCAGATTGTCACCCATGGTCGACAACTATACGGCGATACCCTCTACCAGCGAACCGCCTGGCAGGGTCGGGAGATCTCAGCCCACAGGATGACCTGTTTCCCCGGCCGACGGCACTATGCTGTCCCCATGCCCCAGAACCCGTCCGACGACAACATCGCCCGCGACAAGTTCGGCAGGCCGATCCTCGACCGCTACGGACGCCCCGTCCAGCGTCGTGATCCCACCGCCGGACAGGACTCCACGCGCGTCTTCGGTGACGGCCGCGACGGCGGCGACCCCTCTGCCCACGGCCAGCAGCCACAGCAGGGACAGCAGGGCGGCCAGGGACGTACGCAGCCGGAGCCGCCGCAGTACCGTCGTCAGCCTGAGCAGCCGCCGCAGGCCGCACCCTATGAGCGGCCCGCCCAGTACCAGGACCAGTACCAGCAGTACCCGCCGCAGCAGTACGCCCATCAGCCCCAGCAGCCCCAGCAGCCGCAGCGTCCGACGAAAACCCGGCGCCCCCGCAAACGCCGCAGGTTCCGCCCGATGCGCATCATCGGCGTCCTGCTGCTGGTCATCCTGCTCGTCCTCGCCGGCACCGCCTGGTGGGTCGACTCGCAGATCAACCGGATCGACGCGCTCTCCGGATACGAGGGCCAGGTCGGCAACACCAGTGGCTCGAACTGGCTGCTCGTCGGCTCCGACTCGCGGGAAGGGATGAGCGAAGAGGACGGCGACCGCTACGCCGCCGGTGACCTCAGCGAAGGTGGCGCCCGGACCGACACCATCATCATCGTGCACGTGCCCTCCTTCGGCGGTCAGCCGACGATGGTGTCCATCCCCCGCGACTCCTACGTCGAGATCCCCGGCTACGGCATGGGCAAGATCAACTCCGCCTACACCTTCGGCGGGCCGCAGCTGCTGCAGCAGAGTGTGGAGCAGTCCACCGGCCTGCGGATGGACCACTACATGGAGATCGGTTTCGGCGGCTTCGGGGCCATCGTCGACGCCATCGGCGGCGTGGAACTCTGCCCGTCCGAACCGATCAACGACCCGATGGCCGGCATCAACCTCGAGGCAGGCTGCCAGGAGATGGACGGGCCGACCGCGCTGGGCTACGTCCGCACCCGCTACACCTCGGCACAGGGCGACCTGGACCGGGTGGAGCGCCAGCGCGAGTTCCTCACCGCCGTGGTCTCCAAGGTCGGCTCCTTCGGCACCCTGGCCAACCCGTTCCGGGCCCTGCCCCTGGTCTCGGCGTTCACCGACGCCCTCACCGTCGACGAGGGCGACCACGTGTGGCACCTGGCGCACCTGGCACTCGGCATGATCCGCGGTGCCGACCAGGAGACCGTCCCGGTCGGCGGCTACGCCGACACCGAGGTCGGCAACGTGGTGTTGTGGGAAGACGCGGCCGCCGAGTCGCTGTTCGCCGGCCTGCGGTAGGACGCCTCAGGCCACCGTCAGATCAGTCGGCGGGCCGTGGCCTCCACCACGGCCGCGGTCCGGTTGTCCACCCCGAGCTTCTGGTAGATGTGCACCAGGTGCGTCTTCACCGTCGCCGGCGAGATGAACAGCTCGGCAGCCACGTCCTGGTTGGACGCCCCGGTCGCCAATGCCCGGAGGATCTCGGTCTCCCGGCGCGACAGCGCCACGTCGGGCCGTCCGACCCGGCGTGCCAGCGCGGCACCGACCTCGGCGGAGAACGTGGCGTCCCCACCGGCGGTGGTCAGGACGGCACGGTGGAGCTCGTCCTCGGGGGCGTCCTTGAGCAGGTAGCCGCGCGCCCCTGCGGCGAGTGCCTCGACAATGTCGGCCTCGGTGTCGTAGGTGGTCAGGATGAGAACCGGAGGCCCTCCGGCGGTGACCAAATTCCGGGTCGCAGTGATGCCATCGGTGCCGGCCATCTGGATGTCCATCACCACGACATCCACGTTCTCCACCGTGGCGTCCTGTGCATCGGCACCGTCGGAGCCTTCGGCGACGACGGTGATGTCACCGAAGCTGTCGAGAATCGCGCGCAGCCCCGCCCTGACGACCGGGTGGTCGTCGACGAGCATCACGCGGACCGGGTCGGTCCCGGTTGTGGTTGCGGAATCACTGCCGGTCATGCGGCACCTCCCTGGCTGATCGGGACACGGACGGCGACGACGGTGCCGGAACCTCCGGACGCTTCGGACGCTACCGAGTCCACGGTGAACTCTCCACCGATCTCGGCGACCCGCTTTCGCATCCCGGCGAGGCCGAAACCGCTGGTGGCCGTGCGGTGCACGGCAGACGGGTCGAACCCTCGTCCGTCGTCGAAGATATCGAGGGTCGCCTCGGTGTCCCACACCCCGAGTGTGACCCGGATGTGGGACGCATCAGCATGGGTCACCGCGTTGGTGACCGCCTCCTGCGCCACCCGAAGCAGCGCCCCGTCCACCTCACCGCCGAGGCCCCCGGTGCCCGTGATGTCGTCATCGATGTCAAGGTCCACCGTCACGTCGGACCCCAGAGCACGGGCCCGACGCTCGGCGTCCCGGGTGAGCTGGCGCAATGCGGCGACCAGCGGCACCGATTCTTCCCGGGTGCCGTCGGCGACCAGGGCCCGGGTCTGGACAAGGCTGTCGTGGGCGGTGGTGGTGATGACCTCGAGTTGGGCCGCAGCGTCCGTCTCCCTGCCCTGGTCCAGCGCGGTGCGGGCGGCACGCGAGAGGAGCAGGACGGAGTTGAATCCCTGGGCCAGGGTGTCGTGGATCTCCCGGGAGAACCGTTCGCGTTCGGCGAGACGTCCCGCCTGGTTCTCTGCTGCGAGCAACCTGTCGCGGGTCGCGCGGAGTTGCTCGGCGATCTGGCGGTGGTGTTCGGCTTCCCGGGTGAGCCGCAGATAGGTCCAGTAGGTCAGCGCGGCGAACAGGACGCCTATGCCCGAACCGATGATGCCGCCGACTCCGGTGCGCTGCTCGGTGAGTACGGGGACCACCGCCACGACCGCCCAACATGCCGCGACGGTCAGACCACCTGTCCACGGTCCGGTCAGGGCAAGGGTGACGAAAACCAGCGGGAACAGCAACCACACGGCGTCCGCGCTGAGCACCACGAGCAGCACCCACAGGCCCAGCACCACCGAAAGCCACGGGCCGGTCAGTCGGCGCAGGTCCCTGGTGGTGCGGCCGGCGGCGAAGCGGTTCTCCCACACCGTGCCGGCGAGGTACACGACCGCCAGCAGGGCGGTGAGCGCCACGACAGCGGCCTGGTGTGTCGGGGAGTACCCACGGGCGAGGAACTGCACCAGCGCGACGACGAGTAGTGCGGCGAACGCCAGGTGCACGCTGAGCCGAAGCGTCTCCAGCAACTGGGCGAGGGTGGTCCGGTCGGTGGACCTGTCTGGGGTGGGCACGTCACCAAGCCTAGTGCGGGTCAGGCGGCAGCGTATCGTCCGATCGGTTGAGAAAGAGACCATCCACCGGGGCGATGTGCCGGACCATCAGGGTCGCGAAGCATGGGAGGCACCCAAGGAAAGGAGAATGCCGTGTACCTGGCATTCCGCGACATCCGTGCCTCGGTCGGCCGGTTCGTCCTCATCGGGTCCGTCGTCGGGCTCGTCACCCTGCTCATCGTCATGCTCACCGGGCTGACCGCCGGACTGGGAAAACAGAACACCTCCGCGCTCGAAGAGCTCGGGCCGGACCGTTTCATCGCCACCACCTCGGACGACGGGGAGTTCTCGTTCACCGGGTCCGCTGTCGGGGCGGACGCCACCGCCCGCTGGGAGGCCACAGACGGCATGGACGCCGTGACACCGCTGGGCATCACCCAGACCCGGATGACGTCGGGTGGCGGCGAGGGGGAAACCACGGAGTCCGTGGCCGTCTTCGGCCTGCCCGCCGGCACCACGGTGGACGGTGCGACAGTCGCCGAGGGCGGCGTCATCCTTCCCGAGGACGTAGCCACGGATTCCGGCAATGACGGAACCAGCGCGGCCACCTCCGTCGTTCTCGGCGGCGTCCCTGTCCAGGTCAGCGACGGGAACTCAACTGTCTACTACAGCCACGTCCCGGTGGCCTTCACCGACCTCGACACCTGGCGACAGGTCGCCCACGTCGAGGACCCGACCGTGCTCATGGCCGACGGCACCCTCTCCGATGAACAGTGGGAGACCGTGGCTGCACAGTCCGGCACCACCGCACTGACCGTGAAGGAGGCCTTCAACGGACTGGGTGCCTACAACTCGGAACGCGGCTCACTGCTGGCGATCCAGGGCCTGCTCTACGGCATCTCCGCGCTGGTCGTACTGGCCTTCCTGTCGGTGTGGACGATCCAACGCACCCGCGACATCGCCGTCCTCCGGGCGCTCGGCGCCTCGAAGAGTTACGTCCTGCGGGACGCACTCGGCCAGGCCGTCACGGTCGTCGCCTCCGGCGTGGGCGTCGGGGGCCTTCTCGGACTCGGGCTCGGCGGACTCGCACAAGGTGTCTTGCCGTTCAGCCTGTCCCCCGCCACCGTCATCGTGCCTGGTGTCGGCGTCCTCACCCTCGGCGCGGTCGGTGCCCTCGCGGCAACCCGCCGCGTCCTGTCCACTGATCCCCGCACTGCCCTGGGAGCGAATGCCTGATGTCCACTGAATCCGTACAGCTCGTAGAGCCCGCAGTTCCCGCCCTCACCCTGACCGATGTCACCGTCACCTTCCCCGACGGCGACCAGCAGGTCACCGCTCTGGACGCCGTGTCCATGACCGCCTCCCCCGGCACCATCACCGCGGTGGTCGGCGAATCAGGCTGCGGCAAGTCGACTCTGCTGTCCGTCGCCGCCGGGATGACCGTCCCCGATGCCGGGACCGTGCAGGTCGCCGGGGAAGACCTGTCCCCGGGACCCGGTGCCGACGACGCAGCCCGTACCCGGGTGCGTCGCAACCACACCGGCATGGTCTTCCAGTCCCCGAACCTCTTCGGTTCGCTTCGGGTCCGGGAACAACTGCTCATCGCCGACCACATCCGGGGTCGCCGTCCGGACGCCACGATAAAGAAGCAGGCCGACGCGCTGCTGGAGCGCGTCGGCCTGTCAGGGTACGGCCACCGCCGGATCCACCAGCTCTCCGGCGGTCAGCGACAGCGGGTGAACATCGCCCGTGCCCTGATGGGGTCCCCTCGACTCCTGCTCGCCGATGAACCGACCTCCGCGCTGGACGCGGGGATGTCCCGGACGATCGTCGGGCTGCTGCGTGACCTCACCGACGAGTTCGGCCTGGCCACGGTGCTGGTCACCCACGACCGCCGTCAGCTGGAGCTGGCCGACGACGTGGTGACGCTGCACGACGGCAGCATCGTCCCGTCCTAGTTCAGGACGGCCAGGGCGGCGTCGTAGTCCGGCTCGGTGGTGATCTCGTCGACGAGCTGGGTGTGCAGCACGGTGCCGTCGGTGTCGAGCACGACGACCGCACGGGCCAGCACACCGGCCAGCGGGGAGTCCAGCAGCGTCACGCCGAAGTCCTCACCGAAGGAGGAACGGAAGGCGGAGGTCGCCTTGACGTTCTCGATACCCTCGGCGGCGCAGAAGCGGGCCAGGGCGAAAGGCAGGTCCTTGGACACCGAAACGACGACGGTGTTCTCCAGGCCGGTGGCGCGCTTGTTGAACTCACGCTCGGAGGCGGCGCAGACGCCGGTGTCGACCGAGGGGAAGATGTTCAGCACCACGCGTTGACCGGACAGGGCATCACCGTTGACGTCCTTGAGGTCGGCGTCGACGGTGGTGAAGTTCGGCGCCTTGGACCCGACAGCGGGCAGGTCACCGACGGTGTGGGCAGGATTTCCAGAGAATGCGGTATCAGCCATGCCACCAATGGTGGCACAGAATCCAGCCGCGCGTCGTCTAGCGGATCGTGACTTCGCGGGCGATGATCGTCTGGCGGGACTTCTGCTCCTCGGCGGTGAGCTTGCCGATGGCGTCCGAGCCCTCGCCCAGCTCTGCCAGGGCGGCAGCGAGCTTGGCCTCGAGTTCCTTCAGCGGGGCGACGAACTCGGCGGCGGCCATGGTGTTGTCCAGGTCGAAGACCGGCACCAGGATGCCGTGGGTGCGGAACACTCCGGCGAAGCGGGTGCCCTCGCCCAGGTTCAGGTCACCGGCGGCGTGGACGCGGGCCAGGGCCGGCAGCAGCTGCGTCTCGGTCTCCGGACGCACCCAGCGGATGTGGGCCTTCTCGCCCGGGTCGATCCACCAGGCCGCACCGGTGATGTCGGCGTCGACCCGCTCGCTCGGCAGGACGGAGTCATTGGCCTGCTGCAGGGAGGCGGCGACCTGCGGGTTCTCCCGCTGGTCCTCGGTGAGCCACCAGTTGAAGTCCTCGGAGACGGTGATCTCGGGGGTCTGGTCGACGGCCAGCAGGTCGCGCAGGGCCGGCTCGGAGCCGTCGGAGACGGCGACCTCGAGGGTGGAGCCCGGTTCGGCGGTCTTCGCCCAGTTCAGGGCGAAGGCCAGGTCGCGGTTCGGGTTGTCGCCACGGTGCTGGGTCTGCAGTGCGACGAGGGCCTCGCCGCCCTCCTCCTCGGCACGCACCAGCGCGGCAGCGGCACCCGGCAGGACGGTGCAGATGGTCACCGGACGGGTGAACCCGGCGTCCGGCGCGGTCTCGGCGGTGAAGGACGCCGAGGGGACGAACTCCTGCAGCGCGATGAGGTCGGACTCCGCAGCGAAGCCGTCGTAGGGGCGGGGGTCACGCTCCAGCGCGGCACGCTCGGCGGCGCGCGCGGCGAGCTTCGCCTGACGTCGGCTCATGCCCTCGGGCAGGTTGGCATCGGCGTTCTTGTTCTTCCTGTTCTTCTTAGCCACGCCGCACAGTCTATCGTGTGCGGCCAGTGCTGCGTAGGACTACCGGCGGGAGCGCCGTGTCACCGGATGGAGATCGCCCCGCGGGTGGCGGCACGCGCCCGGTCGGGGTAGTCGGTGGCGACCCATTCCACGCCGTGCCGGTAGGCCCACAGCAGGTCGTCCTGCCGGTTGGCGGTGAACAGGTAGGTGTTGGCCGGGTTACCGACGACCGCGCCCGGCGCGAACCGTGCCCGGTAGATCGAGAAGCCCTGGGCCGGGGCGACCTCGGTAGGCTCCAGGTGACGCAGCGCCATCCACAGCCGGTACTCCTTGCGCAGGTAGACACGGTGGATATGCGGGTTGATGTCCCGGAACCGGGCCAGGGAGCCGTGGTCGAAGGAGATCAGGTGCATCAGCTCACTGCGGTCCATGCCGATGCCGTGCAGCTCCCGGTTCAGTGCAGTCTCCAACTGTCCGGAGCGATCCGCGCGTGAGCCGAGTCGCTTGGTCTCCACGAACAGTTCCGGGCGGTAGTCCGCGGTCTGCACATCGGCGGTGAACTCCAGCAGTTCCCGCAGGGTGAGGATCTGCTGGGGACGCTCCGGGGTGCCGACGTTGAACTCCTTGAGCTCGGCGACGGTCTTGTCCGCGACAGCACCGCTGGCGTCGGAGGTGCGGTCCACGGTGGCGTCGTGGATGACGACGGGTACCCCGTCGGCCGAGAGTCGGATATCGCACTCGAAGCCGTCGGCGCGTAGCTCGGCGGCGTGTTCGTAGGCGTCGAGGGTGAGTTCCGGACGGTAGCCGCTGGCGCCGCGGTGCGCGATGATCTTCACGTCTTCCATTCATAGCGGCTGCCGGACGGTTCGTCACCACCGGACACCAATGTTTCACCTGTCGGCCACTCTGTCGTCAACTCCCACACCTGTACTATTGAGCGACGTGGCACAGAATCCGAGGACAACGTCTCCTGCGACGACTGGGGGGTCGTCTGGCGCTACCCAGGTACATGACACCGCACTGATCTTCGAGGGCGGCGCGATGCGCACCGCCTTTTCCTCGGCGATGGTCGAGGCACTACTGGAGGCCGGGATCCACTTCGACTGGACCTACGGAAACTCGGCGTCCGCCGTGCACGTGGCCACCTACCTTTCCCAGGATCCCCAGCTGGCCCGCGACTACTTCACGGTCTTCCCCGGTGACCCGCTGTTCGGCGGCATCCGCCCGTTCCTGCGGGGCGACGGTTTCTTCAACGCCCGCTACATCTTCGGGCCGGACGCCCAGGTCCAGGACCGGTCGATGGTCCCGGACTGGGAGGCGATCCGCACCAGCTTCGGCAACTTCCGCATCTCCGGCTTCAATGGCCGCACCGGTGAGACGGTGCACTGGGCGCGCGAGGACATGAACGGGTTGGACGATTTCCTGCGTCACGCCAGGGCGTCCGCCTCACTGCCGATCGTGATGCCGCCGACGAAGATCGGTACCGACATCTTCTTCGACGGCGCCTTCGGTCCCACCGGCGGAATGCCGATCGACGCCCCCATCGAGATGGAGGGCTTCGACCGCTTCCTGGTGGTGATGACCCGCACCAGGTCGTACCGCAAGTCACAGACCCGTCTCAGCTGGTTCGTGAAGAAAGCGTTCCCACAGTACCCGGCGTTGGCCAAGTCCATGCTGGACCGGCATGCACGGTACAACAAGGCACGTGACTGGGTCTTCGAGCAGGAGCGCCTGGGCAAGGCGTACATCTTCGCCCCGCACCGGATGCCAATCAGCAACGGCACCCGCAAGCTCAACGAGCTTGCGGAGACCTACGAGGCCGGCCTGGCGCAGGCCCGCGAGGAAATGCCGCTGATCCGGCGTTTCCTGGGGGTGTAAGACGCCCGGTCGCCGCTATGCCTCGAGCACCCCGGCGTCCTCCATGGTCTTCTGGAGGGTCTCCGCCGAGGTGGCGAACTGCTGCTGTTCGGTGTCGTCGAGATCGAGCTCGATGACCTCCCGGATCCCGCGGCGGTTGATCACCGCCGGCGTCCCGATGTAGAGACCCGGCTGGTCGCCGCGTCCGTACTGACCGTCGACCAGCGCGGAGACCGGCAGCACGACGTCCTCGTTCTGCAGGATCGCGCGGGTGATCCGCGCCAGCCCCGCACCGATGCCGAAACTGGTCGACCCCTTCGCGTTGATGATCTCGTAGGCGGCGTCGCGGGTGTGCTGGAAGATGGTGTCGACGTCCTCCTCGCCGGACGGCGTCTGCGCCAACCTGGTGGGCAGTGGGACGCCGGCGACGGTGCCTGCCGACAGGACGGGCAGTTCGGTGTCGCCGTGCTCGCCGATGACGTAGGCGTGCACGGAGGTGGCCGAGACCTCGAAGTAGTCGCCGAGCGCGGCGCGCAGCCGGGCGGTGTCCAGCACCGTCCCGGAGCCGATGACCTGGTCGGAGGGCACGCCGGCGGCCTGCCAGGTGACGTAACTGAGGATGTCGACCGGGTTGCTGGCGACGAGGTAGATGCCGTCGAAACCGGTGGCGGCGATGTCGGCGACGATGGAGCGGGTGATGGCGACATTGCGTCCGACCAGGTCGAGGCGGGTCTCCCCGGGACGTTGGGCGGCCCCGGCGCAGATGCAGACGATGGCCGCACCCGCGCAGTCGGCGTAGTCCCCCTGGGTGACCCGGGTGTTGTGTCCGGACCAGGGGACGGCGTGGCTGAGGTCCTGGACGTGGCCCCAGGTCTTGCGTTCGTCGACGTCGATGATCGAGAGGTGGTCGCAGAGCCCCTGGTTCACCAGGGCGTAGGCGTAGGCGACGCCGACGTCGCCGGCACCGACCAGGACGATGCGTGTTGTGGCCTGAGATGTCATGTCATTCCCTTGTGGTGGTGGTGGAATGATTCCCAGAATACCGGTGATCGGAATTGTCGACAGGGCCGGCGCGGAGGGCCGTGGCCGCCTTACACCCCAGGTAGAACGCTTGTCGGACGCACCGTGCAAAACGAAGTCCGAAGCACCCAAAAAGTTCTTATTATTGAACTCTATTGTTCCATAGGATGATCATTGCGAGCATGCGCAAAAGCGACAAGACTGGGGGCCGGACAAACGATAATCGACATGGAAAGGACACGAGGACATGGCCGTCTACGAGCTCCCTGACCTCCCCTACGACTACGACGCCCTGGAGCCGCACATCTCCGCCGAGATCATGCAGCTGCACCACGACAAGCACCACGCAACCTACGTCGGCGGCGCGAACGCCGCGCTGGAGGCCCTGGAGAAGGCACGTGAGGAGGGCGGCAACCCGGACACCATCCGTGCGCTGTCCAAGAACCTCGCGTTCAACCTCGGTGGACACACCAACCACTCCATCTTCTGGAAGAACCTCTCCCCGAACGGTGGCGGCGAGCCCACCGGCGAGCTGGCTGAGGCCATCAACCGCGACTTCGGATCCTTCGAGAAGTTCCAGGCGAACTTCAACGGTGCCGCCCTCGGCCTGCAGGGCTCCGGCTGGGCCGTACTGGGCTACGACCACATCGCCGGCCGCCTGGTCGTCGAGCAGCTCACCGACCAGCAGGGCAACACCTCGGTCAACCTGACCCCGCTGCTGATGCTGGACATGTGGGAGCACGCCTTCTACCTGCAGTACAAGAACGTCAAGGCAGACTACGTCAAGGCTGTCTGGAACGTCTTCAACTGGGATGATGTCGCCGAGCGCTTCGCTGCCGCAAAGGCCTAAGCTCTCGCGCACTTCCCCGCGCATCCACCCCGGGTGACTGCAGCCGGGACGGCCACCGTCGTGTGGTCGCCCCTGCCGCAGCCCCGGGGTGTTGTCGTACCCGCCGACACCTCCCCTTGTCAGATAGGTGGGATCAATCGCTGGTTTTCCGGTCCTGGAACGCCGATTCATCCCACGAATCAGACACTGCGGTCCGCCCCACGTCAGACACCACCGATGTCGCTCCACTCCACGTCGACCACCACCGACGCCGGTGCCTAGTATGGACGACTGTGAGCAAGAAGAATGCAGACCACCACGGCGCGACGCCGGCCACCCTCGCCCTCGAGAAATCCGGGATCAGCTTCACCATCCGCACCTTCGAGCACACCAGCGGTGTGACCGACTTCGGCTCGGAAGCCGCCGAGGCGCTGGCCGCCGAGGGCTACGTCGCCGAGCGCATCTGCAAAACCCTCATGGTCAACCTCACCGGCGGCCCCCACGACGGGCGCATGGCAGTGGCGATCGTCCCGGTCACCACCACCCTCGACCTCAAGGCCGTAGCCGCTGCTTTCAGTGCAAAGAAGGCCGCCATGGCCGACCCGACTGCCGCAGAACGCTCCAGCGGCTACGTCGTCGGCGGGATCAGTCCCCTGGGACAGAAGAAGCGGCTGGCCACCGTGCTGGACCTGTCCGCCGCCGACCACGAGACCATCCTGGTCTCCGGCGGACGCCGCGGACTCGACATCGAGATGACCCCCGACGACCTGGTGGCCGTCCTCGACGCCACCCTCGCCCCCGTCGCGCGGGACTAGGACCTGCGGCACAGCGCCCCGTCGCGCGGGGCTGAGGCCCCCGGCGCCGGGGTGCCGCTAGGAGCAGGTCACGCCGGTGGCGTGGACAGGGCAGTAGCCGTCCGGGTTCTTGTCGAGGTACTGCTGGTGCTCGTCCTCGGCGAGGTAGTACTCCCCCGCCGGGGTCTCCGACAGTGGCATGACCTCCGTGGTGATCTCCCCGTAGCCGGCGTCCTCCAGACGCGCGCCGTAGGTGGAGACCACCTCCCTGGCGACCTCCGTCTGCTGCGCGACCTGTTCCTCGGTGCCGGCCGGGTAGATCACCGAACGGTACTGCGAGCCGACATCATTGCCCTGCCGGTCACCCTGCGTCGGGTCGTGGTTCTCCAACGCGACCTTCAGGATCTCCCGCACCGAGACCGTCGACGGGTCGTAGATCACGTCGACGACCTCGGAGTGCCCGGTGCGTCCGGTGCACACCTCCCGGTAGGTCGGGTTCGTCGTGTAGCCACCGGCGTAGCCCACCGAGGTCGACTCCACCCCGTCGATCTGCCAGAGCAGCTTCTCCGCACCCCAGAAACAGCCCAGGCCCAGCACGATGTGCTCCTGTCCGTCCCGCCACGGCCCGGTGATCGGGGTACCCAGCACGGTGTGCGGTCGCGGATCGGGCAGTACCGGGTGGCGTCCGCCGGACAGGGCGGTCTCCGCGGTGGGACGCTCCGCCTTGAAGGCGGCCCCGGACTGTGCGGCGTTCATGGCGAGAATACGGTCAAGGAAGCTCATACCTTCTCCAACGGTTGGGACAGCGCTGGGATTCCCGGCGCGCCGAGACGCAGCCACCGGCGGACTGCGGCAGTGGCGTAACAGTCGTCGGCGTTGTAGCGCTCCAGGGTGCGCTGGGCGATCTGGGCGTCCTGCCGGGACGTCCCCACCGCAACCTCGAAGAGGTCCACGGCGACGCGGCCGTCCACGTCATCCTGGCTGAAGGTGAAACCGGCCAGTGGGGCGACGGCTTTGAGCCCCAGCGAGGAATTCGCCGCCACCGCCGCCTTGACCAGCGCGAAGACGTCGACCCAGTCGTCGGAGCGCAGGAACGCCTCGACCTCCTCCAGAGTGGGCATGGTCACCGTCTCCGTGCGTCCTGTGCCAGCCGCGTCCAGCGGGTAGGACGTCCCGCCGTAGGTCCGCGCATAGTGCCGCAACCAGTGGTTCTCGCCCTGCTGGGCGTAGCAGTAGGCGCGGAAGACCCGGCCGTCGTCCCCGGCGGCACGGCGTCTGGACATCAGCCAGGACCAGAAGACCGCGACGTGGCGTCCGCCGTCGGCCTCGCGTCCGAAGTCGGTGAAGGACCGGTAGACCGAGCCATCGAAGGTGCCCCACAGGAAGGTGCCGCGGGACGGGTGCGCCTCCATGTCGACGTCGATCTCCACTGCATCCGCCAGTTCCTCGGCCATGGGCAGCTCCCCGCCGTCGCGTCGGGACGGCATCCGGAAGGGGTGGCCGCACCACAGGTCACCGTGGGTGACCCAGCGCTGCAGCGGCCGACGCAGGTAACCGACCCCGGCCATCCAGGCGCTCGCCAGGGCGGAGACCTCCCCCTCCTCCGCGGCGGCGAGTTCGGCCAGGGTGTCGATCCCCTGGTCGCGCCAGTGGGCGGCCTTGTCCCCCGGAAGCATCAGCGACAGGTCGCCGCGCCGCAGCAGCCGAGCACGGCAGTGGTTGTGGAACTCGCAGTGTCCACACTCCTTGACCCGCACCGGCTCCTGCGGCACCGGCGCCTCCAGTGCGCGCAGCAGACCCGGGGTCACCCGCTCGGCGGGGATCACCAGGCAGCGGCGGAAGTCTGCACCGATGAAACCGACATCGCCGGACGCCACCCCTGCCAGCTGGAGCAGCACGTGGGCGACGGCGACCTTCTGGGAGTCCGCCGGGGTACTGCGGTGTTTGACCTGGGCGGGTTGGGGTGTGGCCAGTCCCAGTGCACCGACATCGACGACCCGCACCCCCGGGGACCGTTTCCGAGATACGGCGCTGACGGTGTGGGAGGTGACCACGACCGGCATATAGGTCATGGTCGGGGTCGGGGCGTTCACCGCGTCGGTCCGGACGAGCAGGTCGATCTCGCAGGCCAGGGCACCGTCGGCGAGCCGGGCGCCGGTGATGATCCTGGTTCCGGCGGCGATCGCCTCCAGGGTGTCCTCCTCGGCCGTCGCCGAGTCGGTGTCGATGTCCACCCGGGTCGGGACGATGCGTTCGCCGAACCGGGCGACGGTCGGCAGGGCGTCCACCACGGCGGCGCGGCGCAACAGGGCACGGCCGCGGGACGCGCTGCGTCCGACCAGAACGTCGAGGGGGCTCTCCGCCGACACCCTTCCGGTGCCTGCGGCGCGCGTGAGGACGCGCCGGTGACGGCAGCCGGTGAGGTCGGCGGGCCCCACCGGGAAACCCCGACTATCCGGACCCGCCGACACTGGAGTGGAACTGTTTCTCACAATGCCCCCATACTATTGACTAGTGTTGTGCCGGAGAAACCGCACAGACGTTGAAGAGTTACGGGAGTCAGAGGAACATGGGAGTTTTCCGCTCGGCGCGCCAGCGTCGTCACGAGAAGAAGGCCACGTACAAGGCGGCGAAGGTCCAGGCCAAGACCGAGGCCCGTGAGTACGCCAAGCTGGACGCCAAGAAGGAGCAGTACCTCCAGAAGATGGCGAAGAAGGTACGCAAGGAGGACGCCCGCCGGCTCAAGGCCCAGCAGAAGCATGATCAGAAGATGGCCACCGCCACCGTCCAGCAGATCAAGGCCGGCCGGTTCAACGCCGGGACCGTGCTGCGCTACACCGGCGCACTGCGCGTCCTGCTGCCCGTGGTCATCCCGCTGGCCTACCGTGGCCTGACCCAGCTCTCCCAGCGTTCCCACGGCGCCGGCACCCCGACGGCATTCGTCGGGGTCGGCGCGGCCCAGCGCGCCCGCATCGCCGACCTGCGCAGGAGGATTGAGCGCGCCGATCTCTCCGCTGGTTTCACCAAGGACGCCTCCGCCCGACTCGACCAGCTGGAAACGTCTCTGGATAATGCGGCGACGATGTCTGATTCCCAGGCCCGTAGCCTGACCGCCAGTGTCTCCACCGAACTTGATCTCCTGGACCGTCAGCTCGCCGAAAAGGTCTGACACCGGGCTTTTAGTATCGAATGATGTGAATCGTCGAGTCGTAAATAAGTTTCTTTATGACTTGCGATTTGAATGGCATTAGCAGAACAATTACGTTACACTCTCGGTGAATCACCCGCAGTCAACCGGAGGTAAATCATGGCCCGCAAGGAAATCGTGCAGTTCTACGACGATCTGGACAAGTCCCCGCTGTCCGCCGACGAGGTCAACGTCGTTGAGTTCTCCTACCAGGGAACCACCTATGTCCTGGATCTTTCCGAGGCGAACGCCCAGAAGTTCGCTGCTGACCTGGAGCCGTACATCGCGTACGCCACGAAGGTGAGCAAGACTGCCGGCCGTGGCCGTCAGCGCGCCGCATCCACGGGCGCGAAGTCGGATCCGACCCGTAACCGTCGTATCCGCGAGTGGGCCCGCGCGCAGGGCCATGAGGTGTCTACCCGCGGTCAGATCCCGCACGAGCTCATCTCCGCCTACGAGGCAGCGAACCCCTCCGACCGCTAGTCACCCCGGGACACACGGCGACGGCCCCGTGGTGCCGGTGACGGCCGTGACGGCTGCGATGGCCGTGATGACTGTGACGCCCAGGGGGGGGCACAGAATTCCGGCGTCCCGTGCAGCTGCAACCGCAGACGTCCGGGACCGCACCCCATCTTGTTGTAAATATGAACCAGATGGGATTTAACTGTCGCTTCAGACAGGAATAGGTCGGCGCCTATCTGCCGGTTAGATTTCCCGTGGGCGACTTCCTGCAGAACCTCTATTTCCCTGGCCGACAGGGACGACGCCGCCTCCCGGTCACGGTATTCCAACCGGTGCGCCACCGAACCCGACATTGTCGGTGTTCCTGCGGCAGCACTTCGCACAGCATCAGTCAATTCTTCCGGCGGGGCGTCCTTCAAGAGGTAGCCCACCGCACCTGCTTCGACAGCGCCGAGAATGCTACCGTCCGAATCATAATTTGTGACGACCAGAATATTCGGCGCACTCTCCAGATCCAGTGCGAGGATTCTGGCGGTTGCCTGCGCCCCGGATTCCACCTGATGCCCGGACGCGCCCACCCCGAACCGCAGATCCATCAGGACAACATCCACCTCGATCCGCTGGACCGCCTGCACCGCGCCATCGGCGGTCTCGACCTCCCCGACGATCTCGATGTCGTCCGCGCTCTCCAGGACCGCACGCAATCCCATCCGGACAATGTACTGGTCATCAGCGAGCAGTACACGGATCCTGGACAGGCACTCCCGGATGCGGGGCGATGGGGGCGGTGTGATTCTAGTCGGTGGCCGTCCAGCGGTGCACTGGTGCGCACGACCGTCCCCTGCCCTGGGGCGGACTCGAGTTGGACGCTGGCCCCGATACTCGCCGCGCGCTGCCGCATCGTCAACAGGCAGATGTGCCCACCCTGGGCCCGACCGGACACCTCGCCGAGAGCCGAGGAGACGTCGAATCCGCGGCCGTCATCGACGATCTCCATCTCCACCAGGCCAGCGGGGATGTCGGCGACCACCGTGACCCGCACCAGTGATGCCGCGGAGTGATGCCGGACATTCGCCATCGCCGACTGCGCAATCCGCAGTAGCACCGACTTCACCCTGATCGGCGGGGACACCTCGAGCGTCCCCGGGGTGAGGGCACCGGAATCCGAGCGGTGGCCCACGGTGACATCGACCGTGAGCCCCGGGAAATTCTCTTCGGTGGTGGTCGCGAGACGACGCGGGGCATCGGTCAGCGTGCCATCCTGCAACGCCCGGGGCTGCAGCGCGGCGATGATGGCGCGGGTGTCCCGCAGGTTCTCGGCGGCCACCTTCCGGGCGAACTGTAACCGGTCGAGTGCCGAGGAATCGTCCGAAATGTCTCGCTCGGCGGCGTACAGCAGCATCTGGATACTGGAGAGCCCCTGGGCGACGGTGTCGTGGATCTCGTGCGCCACGCGCTGACGTTCCGCGGCCACGCCAGCCTCCCGCTCCGACTCCGCGCGCCGACTCCGGGTGAATATGAGTTCATCGATGAGCTCCCGCCGGTCCTCGCTGACCATGAAGACCTCCTCGACGATGACCGCCACTGCCATGGCGACGAAACCTGCCATCACCGGGCCGATGACCGCCCCGATGCTTGGCCCCCGACGGCGAGCAACCCCAGACCCGCGGCGATGGGATGACCACCAGGGTCGCCGCCACACCCCACCACAGCGACAGTCGGTAGAGGTAGAGGGCGAACAGGGCGACCACCATATAGTTCGCGGTCGGTTCCAGCACCGCCAATACCACCCACAGCACCGTGAGGGTGAGCATCCAGACTGCCCTGCCCCGCAGGTGCAGCAGAACCGGTCGTGTCAGTCCGTAGGCCGCGACCAGCCCGAACGCCAACGACGCGATGAATACCAGTCGCGCGGAGCCGTCGTCCGGATGCGTCGCAGACCACATGGTGGAGCCCAGAAGAAAACTGATCGCGTCGCAAAACCAGCCCTGATCAGTCGTGAATCACGCACTGCATCTTCATTGCCCATGCGAACACAGTATCCTCGACACGTGGAGTTCATCGAGTATCCGGTTTCCGGTGTGCTGAAGCTGTGGCACCTGGTCCTGACCGCAGTCGGCATGTCGGACATTCCGGCCTGGACGCTGTCCATCGCGCTACTGGTGGTCACGGTCCGCCTGATCCTGCTGCCGTTCGCCTACCGCGCGTACCGGTCAACCCGTGTACTGGTGAACCTGCGTCCGGCGATGGCCGCCCTCGACGCGGAGTACGCCGACCGGTTCACCTCCGCCGACCGCAAGGAACTGCTGGCCAAACGTCGTGAGCTGCAGAAGGCCGAGGGCTACCGGGTGCGGGACGGCTGCGTGCCGGCCCTGATCCAGCTGCCGATCTTCATCGGGCTGTACCGCCTCCTGCTGCAGGTGGCGCGACCGCAGGACCTGGAAGCCGCCTCACACTCCGGAATCGGTGCCCTCAACAGCACGGAGGTCTCGGACTTCCTGCAGGCCGAGATCTTCGGGATCCCGTTGACGGCGTACGTGGCGATGAGCGACGAACGCTTCGACTTCCTGGGCACCACCGGCTCCGAGGTTCTCCGGCTCGCCCTGCCGCTGTGCATCGCCGCGGCCATTTTCACCAGCGCGAACATGGCCTACTCGATCTACCGCAACTGGATGACCCTGGACGAGGACAACGCGACCGCCCGGGTGATCTTCCGGATGATGTTCGTGCTCACCGGTATCGCGGTGTCCGTGCCGCTGCTGTTCGGCCTGCTCGGCCCCGCCCCGGTCGCGATCCTGTGCTACTGGGTGATGAACAACCTGTGGACGATGGTGCAGAACGTGAGCCTGCACGTGGTGCTGGACCGTCAGGTGCCGTACACGGAGGAGTTCCGGACGCACCGGCGTGCCGTCGGCGAAGGACGCAAGGCCCGACGGGTCGAGGCCAAGGAGGCACAGGCCGGCCTGGAACGGCGCGCGGCCTCCCGCGACGCACGGATCTCGGAGCTGGACTACACGATGAACCACAGCGCGCTGGAAGAGGTCCGTCAGAGCGCAGCGGCGGAGAGGGACGCGCTGCTGAAGGAGCATGCCGATGACAAGGAGTCCGTGGCCCAGGTCGTGAACCGCGAGAAGCTGGAGAAGGAGAAGCGTAAGGCCCGCCAGAAGGAAGTTATGCAGGCCGAGCGGGCGATCCGGGCCAAGCGCCGTGCGGAGCAGAAGGCGGCGAAGGCTGCAGGCGCCGAGGGGCCGGAAAGCGCCCCGACGGAGGAGACGACGGAGGACACGACGACAGAAGCCGCAGGTGCGGCAATCCCCGAGGGCACCCCGACGGAGGAGGTTGCCGAGGGTGTCGTCGAAGAGACCCCTGCCGCTGACCAGCAAGCCCCCACCGCCGAGCCCGCGGAAACCACGGCCCCCGCGGAACCTGCTGAGCCTTCGGGACCTTCGGAACCCGATGAAAAACCCTACCGGGGGCGCCACCGTTTGGCGGAGTGACCGGCGGCGGGGCCGGACGGTAAGTGCCGGTCGCTAGATCGAATACATCATGGGGGCGGTGTAGAGCAGCTGCTTGGCCAGCTCGCGGGCAGTCTCCAGCGGCGTGACCGCGCGGCTCATCTTCGCCCCCGCAATGCCACCGTCCAGGAACACCATCAGCTGGTCGGCCAGCGTCCGGGAGGCATAGCCGAACTTCTCGGTGAGCAGGTCCGCCATCGTGTCTCGACACCAGCGTCGGTGCTCCAGTGCAGCCTCGCGAATGCGTCGCTCACTGTCGGTGTCGGGACGCGGGTACTCACTGGCTGCGTTCTGGAAATGCGATCCCCGGAAGTTCTCTCCCGGCTGACTGGCGATGCACATGTCGAAGAACGCAAGAATCCGGTCCTCCGGCTTCGGCAGTTCCTCACACATCTCCTCCCACTGCTGGCGCCAGGACCGGTCGAGCTCTTCGATGTAGGCCACCACCAGGTTGTCTTTGGAACCGAACAGTGAATACAGGCTGGCTTTCGCCACGTCCGCCTCACGCAGGATCCGGTCGATGCCGATCACCCGGATACCTTCGGTGGTGAAAAGCTCAGTCGCGCTGGCCAGCAGTCGCTGACGCGGTCCCGGACGGTCACGACGCCGGGAACCCCCCTTGGCCCCCTTCGCTGTGGAACCAGACATGCTGCCACCATTGCTCGTCGAGGAACCGGTGCTGGCCATGTCTCGTCCTTCCTTCACTGTCGGATTGGGGGTGCGTGCGTGAGGCAGTGTCGAACACTGCGCGGAACGTCGTGCGGAACGACGCCCGGAATATTGCTGCCGTCGGCGTTGTTGCTGTGCGCCAAGCTTACACGCGTGACGCACCGCACAAGCACATAAGCCGCCGCCGACAATGTCGGCGGCGGCAGTGGTGCGTCCTGACGCGTTCCTACTTCTTGGACGACGGACGGACAACCATCATCGGGCACGGTGCGTACTGCAGCAGCGCGCGCGAGGTGGAACCGAGCAGCATGCCGCGGAAGCCACCGCGACCGTGCGAGCCCAGGACCAGCAGCTGAGCATCCTCGGAGTTCTCCTTGAGCACCTGGATCGGGCGATCGCGCTCGACGACCTCCTCGACCTGGACGTTCGGGTACTTCTCGCGGTACGGGGCGAGCTCGTCTTCCAGGATCTTGCGCTCCTGAGCGCTCATCGCATCGAGCTGGCTCTGGACCGCAGCCAGGCCGACGAGGCTGGTCTGGACCTGAGCGTCCGCCCAGCTGTGGACCGCACGCAAGGTGGCTCCGCGGGCGTCCGCCTCACGGAAGGCGTAGGCCAGGGCCTCACGCGAGATGTCGGAGCCGTCAACACCGACGACGACCGGACCGTACTTGGTCTCCGGGGAGACGTCGTTGTCCTTGCGGACCACCACGACGGGAGAAGCAGCGTGCGCGACGACGGCGGAGGACACCGAACCGAGCACCAGGCCGGACAGTCCGCCGAGACCACGGGAACCCATGACGACCATGTCGGCATCCTCCGACACCTGCAGCAGCAGGTCGATCGGGGTTGCCTCGGCAACGTAGTGACTGACCGCAATGTTGGGGTCAACAGCGCTGATCTGGTCACGGGCGTTGTTGATCTTGTCCATAGCCTCGTTCTCGAGCTCGTCGTAGAGCTCCTGCGGCGGCACCATGCCGTCGGCGTACATGAACTGGGGCATGGTGTAGGCGGTGACGAGCTTCAGCGGTGCGCCACGCTTGGTAGCTGCATTGGCCGCCCAAGCGACCGCCGCGGTACCGGCATCAGACCCGTCGACAGCGACGACGATTTCATTGGTTGCCTTGGTGTCCGACATCACGGACCCCTTTCCTTTTGGTGACTGTTCTCCACCTCCCAGTATCCCCCCAAAGCGCCCATTCGTGCAGTGATCCTCCCCCCGAGAGGGGGAGGGTCACCAGGCTACACCCGGAAATCGGGTGCACCAGTCGGGGGTAGTAAGGTAACGGGGAGGGATTACGGTCCCGGTACGCCCGGAGCGTTGCTCGGATACAACAGCTCGTAGATGAACTGCAGACCCTGCAGAACGATGCGTCCGAAACCGGTGGCCAGGAAGTCAGTGATGATTGAGAGATCCATGTCTAGGAGCTTAGCGTGAGGAACCCACCGCTACCAATAGCGGACGGCCTGAATCCGTCACGGGTGCGTGTCGAACATTCCGGCAGCGCACGGGTCATTGTGCGGCACCTGATCGACACTCAACAGCATCACGACCCCACCGACGATGACACGGCACTACGTGAGCGCTTCGCGGAGGGACTGGTACGGCTCGATGACGGCACCAGGTTGTCGCCCACCTCGGTGGTGCCCGCCGGGGAGTTCATCTGGTTCTACCGGCGTCCGGCCCCCGAGCGGGTCGTCCCCGGTGAGCTGCGGGAGATCCACCGTGACGAGCACCTCCTGGTCGTCGACAAGCCGACGTTCATGTCGACCTTGCCGCGTGGCCAGCACATCACCGAGACCGCGGTCGTCCGGGCGCGGCGGCAATTCGGTCTGTCGACCCTGTCACCGGCGCACCGACTGGACCGGCTGACCAGGGGCGTCCTGCTGTTTACCGTTGATCCGTCGGTGCGCGGGGCCTACCAGCGTCTCTTCGAGGCACGCGAGGTCGTGAAGACCTACGAGGCGGTGACACCGGTGCCCGCGGGGTGGTTCTCCTCCGGCGATTCCCTGGAGGGGACGACGGATGAGTCGTTCCCGGTGCCGGCTGGCGCGCTCGGTTACCGGCGCCCCGCGACCGTGTTGGACGCACCGACCGAGGACGCGCCGTGGGTACTGCGCCACCGGATGATCAAGCTGCGGGGCCGGATGACCACCTACCTCGAGGCCGGCGAGCCGAACAGTGAGACGCGGGTGACGGGTGTCCGGCTCGTGCGGAGAAGTGCGCCGGGGAACGGCAGTGCCAGCGGCGAAGGCGGCGTCAGCAGTGAGTGCATCACTGGTGACGATGCTGTGGTGTGGACGCTCGAGCCACACAGCGGCCGCACCCATCAGCTCCGGGTGAATATGCGCCTCTTCGGTGTCCCGATCGTCAACGACCCGTTGTACGGCCCGTTGAGCGACGAGGCATTGTGGGACGTCGATGCTCCGATGCCTTTCGTGCCGGCGGTGGCGGATGAGGACTTCAGTGCACCGATGGGTCTGACGGCTGCGGCGATGCGTTTCATCGACCCGCTGAGCGGCGAGCCACGCGAGTTCCGACGGTAGTCGGCAGGTTCCGACTAGGAGTGTGCTGTGCAGCGACGGGCATCCTCGGGGACTGTTCCCGGGGTCAACGCTTCCCGAACGATGTCGTAGGTATGTGGCGAATACATCATCGAACTGTGGTCGGACTGGTCGATGGCGCAGGAGTGCTGCAGGGTGACGTTGTCCACCTCTGAGCCGGGACCGGCCTCAAGGAACGTCGCCGCATAAGGAGTCGACACCTGGTCGTTGACCGAGCCAATGACGGTGTAGTCGATTCCTGGCACGGTGTGCCCGTCGGCGTTCAACTCAGTGATGAAGGGCGATCCCACGAGTTGCTGCATTCCTGCCACCCCAACGATATGGTCCAGCGGCGTATCGATGTCCACACCGGTGCCGGAGACGATGTCGTAGAGCTCCGAGATTCCATTCATGGTCGTGCCGTTGTTGGTAGCGCCCAAGGTGACGATGTGATTGACCTTGTCCGCTCCGCCGTTGAACTTTGTGTACTGGCGGGCGACCACGCCACCCTGTGAATGACCGACGAGGTTCGCTTGTTCCGCGCCGGTGCTGGCGAGGACCCGGTCAATGAACTCGCCCATTTCTACGGCCGAGTCCGCGATGTCGCCGGTGGCGAAGGCCGCAGGCTGAGCCGCCTGGATGCCACCCTTCTCCATGACCGACGCTGCACCGAAGTTCGTGGCGTACACACAATGACCGTCGGCCTTGAGCTCGGCCGACAACCCCGCGAAAGTGCTGTAGGCACTGCCCCAGGTCCCGTGAATCAGGACGACGGGATAGGGGTTCTGCCCAGTGGGTTTGCAGTGCCAGTCGTTCGCGCCAGGGGGACTCCGGTGGGGTTCCTGCTGACTGATGTTCCCCGCCTGCTGTGCGGTGACGGGATTCGCGGGACGCGGTGCCTGTTCGGCGGTCCGCTCGGCTACCTGAAAGTTATCAACCTGATCTGCGGCGGGGTCGGTCGTGCCGGCAGCGTACGAGACGTTCCCGGCGGCCGTAGGGCCGGCGGTCCCCGCTACCGCCGGAGAAAGCGCTGCAGTGGAAACGACAAGCGCAGCACTTACAGCGAGGACACTGACTCGTGCCCGTGCTGTCGTAATAGCATTAGTTGCGTCCTTATGTGACATGAACTAACTATAGGGCAACTGAAGGCCCCGGGGGCTGGATTTCTCACAGCTCGACAACATTGCGCGCTCATGCGCAACCTTCGCCAACGCATCCGGAGCGCGGCACCCGGAGCACGGCGCCGACCCGAAGTGAGCATCGATGCCGCGAATCCCCGGCTTCAGCGGATCCATGCTCAGTTCGGGTCGCCCCCACACACCGAAGGTCCCCACCCCGGGGTGAGCGCCCTGCTGCCGCACCACATGCCCCACAAAACCGACATCCCCCAAAAAACGACTGAAGGCCCCGGCCGCCGACGATCCACACAGGATCATCAGCAACCAGGACCTCAACAGCCACAAGATAAGTGCCGGCGGCGACCTACTCTCCCACACCCTCCCAGGTGCAGTACCATCGGCGCAGGCAGGCTTAGCTTCCGGGTTCGGAAAGGGACCGGGCGTGACCCCGCCGCTAAAACCACCGACAAACTTAAACAGAA
>DWVP01000008.1 GCA_019120175.1 Candidatus Corynebacterium faecigallinarum | reverse complement strand
CCGGTGACCCGCTGCTTGTCGGTCGACGCGTTCTCGATCACCACCGCCGGGATCGCAGCGTCCTGCCCCTTGGCAATCAACTCCTCAGCGATCGCACCGGCGTTGCGCATCGCCATGATCAGCACCAGTGTGCCGGTCATCTGCGCGACAGCATCCCAGTTCACCAGGGACTTCTCGTGGCCGGGCGGGAGATGGCCGGAGACCACGGTGACATCATGGTTGACCCCGCGGTGGGTCAGCGACACCCCGGCGGCGGCCGGGGCCGAAGTCACCGAGGTCACCCCGGGGAGCACCTTGACGGGGATACCGGCCTCGGCGCAGGCGGTGACCTCCTCGTGGCCGCGTCCGAAGATGAACGGGTCGCCGCCCTTGAGTCGCACCACGTTGAGCCCGGCCTTCGCCTTCTCGAGCATGATCTCGTTGATCCGCTCCTGGGAGACCTGGCGGGAGTACGGGATCTTGGCGACATCGATGACCTCCGCGCCGCGCTCGGCAGCCTCCGCGGCCAGTGTGATCGCACCCAGGTGATCGGCAAGAATGACATCCGCTGCCTCAATGGCGCGCACACCGGCGACAGTCACCAGGTCGGCGTCACCGGGGCCACCACCGACCAGGGTGACGCTGCCGGTTGCAGGCTGCTCAGCATCAGCAGCGCGGGACGCCCTCCCCCGCCGGTCGTCGACGGGGATGCCGTTGCGGTGCGCCCAGGCGATGGCGTCCTCCGCAACCTGGTCCGCACTGCCGGCGGGGACGCGCACCATGCCGATGCGTGTGGCGATGTCGCCCCACGCCACCGGGATCGCGCCCTGGTCGCGCAGCAGCTCAGCCGTCACGTCGGCCTCCGGACCATCGACCACCAACACCGGAACACCGGTCAGCACAAGACTCATGGTGACCAAGTCTAGCGCGTGCCTGCGCACCAACCTGCAGAGACTGCCCCACCCAGGCACCGACACAACCGTGCCCCGGAAACGACGACGCCCGGCCGCGGCACCACCTCCCCAGTGAGGGGAAGAACAGTGCAGCGGCCGGGCGGAGGCGTCCGGCAGGCGGGACAACCGGGGCGGTCCCGCCAGAGCCTTTGCAGTCCAGAGACTCAAGGGCTCAGCAGCCCAGAGACTCAGAGGCTCAGAGGATTGAGCGACTAGGCTCGAGCGACTAGGCCAGCTTCAGGGCGGTCTGGCTCTCGTCCCACAGCTTGTTGAACAGGGACTCGTCCTTCCACAGCTTCTGGCCGTAAGAGGGGATCATCTCCTTGATCTTCGGAGCCCAGTCGTGCATCCGGTCACCGAAGCAACGCTCCAGCACCTCGATCATCGCCTGCGGGGCGATGGAGGCGCCCGGGGATGCACCCATCAGGCCGGCGATGGAGCCGTCGTTGGAGTTGATCAGGGCGGTACCGAACTCCAGGGAGCCGAACTTCGGGGCACCGATCGGCTTGATGACCTGGACGCGCTGACCGGCGGTGACCAGCTCCCAGTCCTCGGCCTTGGCGTTCGGGATGTACTCACGCAGCGACTCGACGCGGGCAGCCTGGTCCTTGAGGACCTCCTCGACCAGGTACTTGGTCAGGCCCAGCTCCTGGACACCGACACCCAGGTAGGACGGGATGTTGCCCGGGCGCATGGACTTGAACAGGTCCAGCCAGGAGCCCTGCTTCAGGAACTTCGGGGTCCAGCCGGCGTACGGGCCGAACAGCAGACCCTTCTTGCCGTCGATGATGCGGGTGTCCAGGTGCGGGACCGACATCGGCGGGGCGCCGACGGCGGCCTTGCCGTAGACCTTGGCGGAGTGCTGCTCGATGAGCTCCTCGTTGGTGCAGCGCAGCCACTCGCCGGACACCGGGAAACCGGCGTAGCCCTTGATCTCCGGGATGCCGGCCTTCTGCAGCAGCGGCAGGGCCATTCCACCGGCGCCGACGAAGACGAACTTCGCGGTGACGGTGGAGATGTCGCCGTTGTGGAGGTTCTTGGTGGTGACCTTCCAGCCGGTGCCCTCGCGCTTGATGTCGGTGACCTGGTTGCCGTAGCGGACCTCGACGCCCTCGGAGGTGACCGCGTCCAGGTACTGGCGGGTCAGCGCACCGTAGTTGATGTCGGTGCCCTCGTTGATCCAGGAGATGGCGACCGGCTCGTAGGGGTCGCGACCCTCGCCCATCAGCGGCAGCTTGTCGCTGAACTCGCGGAAGGAGTCGGTGTAGTGCATGTCCTGGAACAGCGGGTGGTCCTTCAGGGCCTCGTAGCGGGCCTTGATGTAGTCGACCTGCTGGGTGCCGTGGCCGAAGGACATGTGCGGGGTGGGGTTGATCCACTCGCTGGGCTCACCGAGCACGCCCTCGTTGACCAGGTGGGTCCAGAACTGGCGGGAGACCTGGAACTTCTCGTTGATGCCGACGGCCTTGGCAATGTCGATCTTGCCCTTGACCTCGGGGGTGTAGTTCAGCTCGCACAGGGCGGAGTGGCCGGTGCCGGCGTTGTTCCACGGCGAGGAGGACTCTGCACCGGGGGTGTCGAGGCGCTCGATGATGACCTGGGTCCAGTCCGGCTGCAGCTGGCGCAACATCACGGACAGGGTGGTGGAGATGACACCGGCGCCGATGAGGGCGACGTCGACGTGATCATTCTGGGAAGGTGACACGTTAAGCTCATTCCTTTGAATCGCTGCTGTTGCGCCGAGCACGATGTCTGCGGGACTCCCTCGGGACTCCGGCGACCGTTGGTCGGCATCCACAATGAGCCGATCTTACTTGTCGGGGGTCTCTCCACAAACAACCAACCCCCGGCGGAGGGCGTTGGCGGGACGCTAGGATGACCATCGTGAGCACTCCGACTTCCCGCCGCCCCCGGGCGATGAGCCACCAGACCCTCGCCACCGTCCTTTCCCAACCCCTGGGAACCAGTGTCCATGAGCTGGACTTTGAGCCGGATCTCCTCGGGGAAGGTTACACCCGCCACACCATCGAGATCGGTTCAGATCCCGACGGTGAACCCGGCCCGGTGGTCACCACCCTGGTGCGCTACCGTCCCGGTGCGTCCGATGACCCCACGCGGGGGGAGGACACGGCCGGGGACGCCGAGGCGGGCGCAGCCGCCGATGCAGCCGACGATGCAGCCGACGACGTTGAGTGGTCGCAGCGTCCGGCCCTGCTCTTCGTGCACGGCATGACCGACTTCTTCTTCCAGACCCACGTCGCCGAGCACTTCCACGCCCGCGGCTTCGCCGTCTACGCCATCGACCTGCGCAAGTGCGGACGCAGCCACCGCGACGGCCAGACCTGGCACCACGTCACCTCGCAGAGCATCTACGACGAGGACCTCTCCATCGCCGTCTCCCTGCTCGGTGCCGGCCACGACGGGGTCATCCCGGTGGGGCACTCCACCGGCGGACTGGACGTGACGATGTTTCTCTCCCGGCTGCACGACGCCACCCGGCGCGGTGACACCGCCCGGGCCGCCCTGCACGGAGCAGTGCGTGGCGCGGTACTGAACAGCCCGTGGCTGGGCCTTCAGTTCGACAAGCCGACGAACTTCATCATCCGGAACATCTTCCCGCGCGTGGCGAAGATCGCCCCGGCCTGGCACGTGCCCGGCGGCATCAACCCGACCTACGGGCGCACCCTGCACGTCGCCGAGTCCGGCGAGTGGGACTACGACCGCTACTACAAGCCGTTGCTGCCGCGCCCGAAGCAGGTCAGCTGGCTGGTGGGGGTGAACCGGGAGATCGAGAAGCTCCACTCCGGCAGGTGGTCCACCGGGGTGCCGACGCTGCTGTTGCGCTCCGACGGATCCAGTTCCGGACGCAGCGAGACCGATGCCTCCGGTAAGGAGGTTCCGGTGGAGCGGGCGTTCGTCACCGACACGATCCTGAGCGTGCGGCAGATGCAGGAGGCCGCCCACAAGGTCGACCCGGACTGCGAGGTGCGGGTGGTCCCCGGCGCGCTGCACGACGTCTTCCTGTCGAGGCCGGAGGTCCGGGCGGACGCCCTGGCCGCCACCGACGAGTGGCTGGCCGGGGTGCTCGGTCAGGCGTAGCTCCTCTCCCCTCCCCGCGGGTGTCAGATTCGTGGGATGGATCGATGGCTTTCCGGCCGGATCACGCCGATTGATCCCACGTTTCTGACATGGCACCGGCACGCGTGATGGCGTTCCGGATCTGCCGGAGCATCTTCTCCGGATTGGCCATCAGCTTCTTGTCGACTCGGATGACCGTCCACCGCCCGTCGTGCAGGTCCTGGATCTGCTCGAAATCCTTCTCGGCCTGATCCGCGTTCACGTGGTGGGCACCGTCGTAATACAGGCCGATCTTCAGCGTGGGACAGGCGATGTCGAAGAACGTCCGGCGGACCTGCCCGGTCGGCTCGTCCGGGGCAAGCTCGACCTCGACCTGGGTCTGCCACTGGTGTCCCTTCGGCAGTAGGTCGCGGATGAACAGCCGCAGTTCGGTCTCCCTGGGTGACTCTGCTCCGACGGACGCGAAACGCAGGAGTCGGTTCAGGGTACGGTGTCTCACCATTCCCCGAGCCGCGCGGAGAATCTCCGCCCGGGTCACGGTGGAGCACATGATGAAGGCGTCGATCAGCTGGATGGCCCGTACCTCCTGCCGGGTCAGGCCCGGGATGTCAGACACATACCAGGTGTGCTTGCCCGACAGGACCGACCGCAGGCACTGCCCCAGGGCGAATGGCGCGCTGACCACGCGGTGATGCGGAAACTCGGGATCGGGGCAGACGGTGTCCCGTTCGATGTCGAAATGCTTCGGGAACTCGCGCACCGCCGCCCGCAGCGGATGTTTCGCCGCCACCTTGCTGTCGTCCGAATCGCGCTTGGCCACCTGGTAGCTCAGCAGGAGCACCGGCGCGGAGTCCGCCCAGTACTTCAGCCCGTGGAATGCGGCAGCTCCCCACCCGCCGAGGACACAGGTCTCGTGGTGCTTGATCAGCTGGGCCCTGGCACGGGTGATGATGCAGTGGCAGTACGCCCCGGTGTCGATCTCCAACCTCGGACCCGTGCGCTCTCCACGGCCACCGCTACTGTCGGTACCTCCGCCATGTCCGGTACCTACACGGCTACCAGCACGTCCGGCACTTCCGTCGCTCCCGGTACCTCCGTCTCCAACGCGCTTGAGCACCACCCCACTGGCAAGGGTGTCGTATCCCCGGTCGATGGCCCACCGGCTCACCCCGGAGGATTCGAGCCATTCCCGCCGCTCCGGAAGATGCGTCGGCAGGATACGCGAGATGTACCAGGGTCCTCTGCCAGGCGTGTACCGGCCTTCGGACAGGGCTCGGGCGATGTCCGGCGGCAGCTTCCACGCCGGGTTCGCCGGTGCACTCTGCCGGGCAACGGTCTGGCGTGCGCCGGTCTGGCGCTTCGCACTTTGTCGTGTCAAGGCTTAGGTCCCCTCCCTGCACCACGACCCCCTCGCAGTGCTGCAGTCATCACACCACACCATCGACCCTTCAGTGGTTCATTCCGGAAAACTTGTAAGATTCGTGGGATGAATCGTCGTGATCCGGCAGAAAAACCAACGATTGATCCCACGATTCTTATATCGGGGCCGGAGCCGCCTCCCGACAGTGGGCGCCCACCACGGAACCGGCGGCATCGGGGCCGGATCCCGACATCGAGACCGGCTTCCGACACCGCGTAGGGGTGCTCGTCATCGCGTAGGCAGCAAGCGGGCCGGTGTCCTACGTACCATCGGGACCATGAGCAGCGATACGAACCAGTCCAGCACCGCCGAGCACTACGACCTGATCGTCATCGGCACCGGCTCCGGCAACTCCATCCCCGAGGAACTCAACGACCGCAAGATCGCCGTCGTCGAGAAGGGCATCTTCGGCGGCACCTGCATCAACGTCGGCTGCATCCCGACGAAGATGTACGTCTACACCGCCGATGTCGTCCGCGAGCTCCAGAACGTCGGCACCTACGGCATCTACCCCATCGGCGGGGCGGCCGCCGCGCAGATCCCGGTCGCCGACTGGCGGGTGGACTGGAAGGCGTTGCAGGAGCGGGTCTTCGGCAAGCGCATCGACCCGATCTCGAAGGGCGGCGAGGAGTACCGCCGCGGCGACGAGACCCCGAACATCACCCTCTACAGCGACATCGCCCGATTCACCGGCGAGCGCACCCTGCAGATCGGCGACGGCAAGACCGGGGTGGCCACCACCATCACCGGCGACCAGATCGTCCTGGCGACCGGTTCGCGCACCTGGGTGCCGCCGGTGATCGAGGAGTCCGGCGTCCCCTACCGCACGAACATCGACATCATGCGGATGGAGGAGCTGCCCCGCACCCTGGTGATCCTGGGTGGCGGAATCGTCGCCACCGAGTTCGCGCACATCTTCTCCGCACTGGGCGTGGAGGTGTTCGTGGTGAACCGCTCGGAGCATCTGCTGCGTCGTTTCGATGAGACGGTGTCGACCCGCTTCACCGAGCTCTCCAACAACCAGTGGACGAACCTGCTGGGCCACACGGTCACCGCCGCCCGCGCCGAGGGCGGGCTGACCACCATCACCCTGAATGACGGCCGGGAGATCGACTGCGACGAGCTGCTGTTGGCGCAGGGCCGCGTCCCGAACGGTGACCTGCTCAACGCCGAGGCCGGCGGTGTGGAGCTCGCCGAGGATGGTCGCATCATCACCGATGAGTTCGGACGCACCACCGCCCCGGGCGTGTGGGCGCTGGGCGATGCGTCCAACACCTTCCAGCTCAAGCACGTGGCGAACCAGGAGGCGCGCGCGGTGTTCCACAACGTCGCCGCCGCGAAGTCCGCCGGGGACGCGAACCTGATGCCGTTCAAGCACGACAATGTGCCGGGCGGGGTGTTCACCCACCCGCAGATCGGGACCGTCGGCATGACCGAGGAGCAGGCGCGCGAGTGGGCGGAGGCCAACGGTAGGACGCTGACCGTGAAGGTGCAGGAGTATTCGGACGTCGCCTACGGCTGGGCGATGGAGGACACCACCGGGTTCTGCAAGCTCATCGCCGACGCCGACTCCCGGCGTCTGCTGGGCGCGCACATCATGGGCCCGCAGGCCGCCACCCTGATCCAGATCCTGGTCACCGCCCTCGAATTCGACCTTGACCTGGTCGATTTCGCCACGAAGCAGTACTGGCCGCACCCGTCTCTGTCCGAGCTTGTCGAGAACGCCGTGCTGGGTCTGGAATTCCGATAGGTTGGGACCCACAAAGGGTTTTCAATACAAAAGGAGCTGGATGCAATGCGGTGCGTGGTGACGGGGGCGGCCTCGGGGATCGGACGGGAGGTCGCGCTGCTGCTGGCCCATGAGGGCCACGAGGTGATGATCACCGACCGCGACGAGGTGGGGCTGACACAGACCTGCAATGATCTCGACGCGATGCGTCCAGGCAGTCTGCTGGACTCCCAGGTACTGGACGTCACCGACGTCGGCGGGGTGAAGGCCTGGGCCGACCGGTTGATCGTGGAGCACGGCACGCCGGACGAGGTGTACCACGTCGCCGGCATCGCCATCTGGGGTGATCCGCGGACGATGCCGCACGACAAGTGGGTGAAGGTCATCGAGGTGAACCTGATGGGCTCGGTGCACATCGTCGAGGCGTTCACCCCGGCACTGACTGCCGCAGGGCCGATCGCGGAGCGCGGCGCGGGGTTGTTCGGACGCAAGCCGAAGATGCGCCGGCTGTGCATGGTGTCCTCGGCGGCGGGGATCATCGGACTGCCGTGGCATGCGGCGTACTCGGCGTCGAAGGGCGGGGTGATGGGCATGTGCGAGGTGCTGCGCTTCGACCTGGCCCCGCACGGGGTGAGCGTGCATGTTGCCGCGCCGGGTGCGGTGGACACTCCCCTGGTCGGCACGATCGACATCGACGGGGTGGACCAGTCCAATGATCGGGTGGCGAAAGCCAAGAAGCTCTTCCAGGGTCATGCGGACAGTCCTGCCGAGGCGGCGCACAGCATCGTCTCGGGTGTGCGCAAGGGCCGCTACCTGATCTTCACCAGTTTCGACATCAAGTTGGGACGCTGGGCGCAGGTGAACATGCCGTGGGCGTACCGCGCGGTGATGCGTCTACTGAACCGGGGGCTGCGGTGGGCTGCGGCGGACGCGGTGAAGGCGAAGTAGAGCTTCGGGTCGCTTCGCGTTCCCCTGATGTCACGCCTGCCCGGCAGCCGCAGCGGCACCCCGCCGTGTAGCAGTCCCGCTAGCCTTATTTCATGAGCGAAACCACCACGCCCGACTCTGCCTCTCCTGCCGACCAGCCAGCCCGCGAGGTCCGCACCGTCCTTACCGGCCGCCACTTCACCGAGTGCCCGCGCTGGCACGACGACCGCTGGTACTTCGTCGACTTCTACAGCCACACGGTGCACTCCATGGCCGCCGACGGCTCCGACCTGCGCACCGAGCTGGAGGTCCCGGAGCAGCCCTCGGGTCTGGGCTGGCTGCCCGACGGCCGACTGCTGGTCGTCTCAATGAAGGACAAGCGGGTCCTGCGCCGCGAGCACGACGGTACGGTCGTCGAGCACGCCGACCTCAGCGACCTGTCCGCCGGACACGTCAACGACATGGTGGTGGACGCCAAGGGCCGCGCGTACGTCGGCAACTTCGGCTTCGACCTCTTCGGAGAAGACGTCGTGGTGCCGACCGGCCTGATCCTCGTCGAGCCGGACGGCTCCTCCCGCGTCGTCGCCGAGGGCCTGTACTTCCCCAACGGCAGCGTGATCACCCCGGACAACAA
>DWVP01000007.1 GCA_019120175.1 Candidatus Corynebacterium faecigallinarum | reverse complement strand
GCCGCCGAACTGATCCACCAGGCGGTGTACCTCAGCGGGGCGGTACTGCCGGCATCCGGCGAGAACCGGGGAACCGTGGTGGTCGTGGGTACCCGGATGCGCTCGCTTCGCGATGCGATCGAGCCGGTCGCCGGTGTCACGGCAGAGCCCGGCTACACCACCGACGTCGACATCACCGACCGGACGGCGGGAACCCAGGGGCTGCTCGACGCGGTGCACGGAGTGACCGTGGAACTGCGCCGTGCGGTTAATTCGGTCGCTGCGGAGGACCGTGCGGTCACCGCGATGTGGTGTGCGCTTGCCGCCCGCTCCGAGGCTGCGCTGGAGGACCTGCTTGGCGAGGACCCTAGCGCAGTCAGCATCCGCGGCGAGTAGCGGCGGCGCGTCGTTGGCACGCTGCTCCAGTATTCTCGGCGACCATGAACAGCGCATCGGCCGCCGTCTCGAATTCCTCCGGCCCGGCCGGCCCATCCAGCGGGCCGTCGTCCGAGGCCCGCCACGCCAGCCAGGTCCGCAGGTCGGCGTAGTGGTGGTGCTCGTTCTCGAACACCCAGACCTCGGGCTCCGCGGTGTCGGCGGTATCGCCGCTCCCGCCGTTCGCATCGTCCCCGCTGCTCCCCCCCCCGCTCCTCTCGTTCGCGGCGATGAGCGTCCCCACCCGGGAATGCTCCGGGGCATCGAAGACAAGGTAGGCGCACCTGTGCGGCGACGAGGTCACCGAATCGACCATGAGCAGCGCGCACCGGGACGGATCAAGGCCCTGGCCCCGGGCGTCCGCCAACACTCCCGGCGACGTGAACTCGCTACGCAGCATGCCGGGGAGATCCACCTGCGGATCAGTGAGCAGGTCAAGGAAGTCCGCTGGATCCGGGACCTCCAGCAGCGTCACGCTGCCGGACGACCACCGGGCGTAGCCGTAGAACTCCCTGAGCTGCGGGCTGAGCGGCAATCGGGTCTTTCCGTCGAGCGCGGTGAGGAACTCCGGCGTCTCACCTGTTGGGCCGACCTGCAGTTGTCCGGGCTCCAGCTCGTACTGCTGCTGCGCTGGTGAGGTGCGGACACGGTCCAGCTGCTCGGTCATCGACACCGCGAGCGCCCCGGTGACGGCGATCCAGCCGTCGTCGTAGCCGACCGTCACATCCGGTGTCGTATCTTCCATGGAGACATCATAAGTTCATCGCGATGAACGACCCGTTTCTTGACCGAGCCGGAGAGGACGACCCCGTGATCTTCTTCCGGCGCCCCACCCCACCCGCCGATGACCTGGGTCGCGCCGCCGAGGTCGGCCCGGAGCTACTTCGGCGTGTCCGGACGGTCGCTGTCAGTGCCGTGGTGGTCGCCGGTGGCCTCGCCGCGCCGGACGGTGCGACGGTCCAGACCACCGGACCACGCGGACGCGCGGCACCCCATGACGCCTCCCCCGTCTCCCAGCTGTTCATCCCGTTCTTGCTGCCTGCGATCTTCGGTGGCCTGCTGCTGGCCCGGCCGCGGGAGCTCCTGCACTTCGGGGCGAAGATCACCCGAAACACCCTGGTGCTCCTGGTTCTGCTGTGTGCGCTGGTCACGGTGATGGAGGGGTTCCTCATAGCCGAGGCCTTCGGGTACCAGCCGTTCTGGCGCCCGTGAGGAATGACGCACCCGGAAACCCCGAAGGGCCTGCCGGGAGTTCCGGCAGGCCCTTCGGTCGTTCTTCTTTTTCTTGTCGGGGATCGTGCGTGCCCGGGATTTCAGCTTCAGGTGCTCCTGCAGCTCCTCCGGGCCCATCTTCAGGTTCCCCGCGACAAGCCGGGTCTCCCCGGGCCTCACCTTGATAGCCTTACCGGCCTTCTTGGGCGCCAAGTGTCTCACCTCCTTGACGGATGCGTCAGCGGTCTCATGGTCGCCCGTGACACTAACACATCCCCCGACTTCCCCGAGGTGTCTCTTCCCTCCCAACCCCTCGCCCGGACATGTCGGAAAGGTGGGATCAATCGATGGAAATCAGCCCGAAAACCATCGATCGATCCCATCTTTCTGACACCAAGGCCAGAGTGGGAGCGCGAGGAGGAGCGTGCGCCTACTTCCCGGCGAGCTCCCGGATCGTGGCGACCGCGTCGTCGTAGGCCACCTCGGTGACCTCACCGGTCAGCCGGTTGCGCAGCTCCACGGTGCCGTCAGCGAAACCACGGCCGACGATGACCACATACGGCATGCCCAGCAGCTCGGCGTCCTTGAACTTCACGCCGGGGCCGACCTTCGGGCGGTCGTCGAAGAGGACTTCAAGCCCGGTGTCCGACAGGGCGTTGGCCAGCGATTCGGCAGCCTCACCGGCGGCGGCGTCCTTGTTGGCGATGACCACGTGCACGGCGTAGGGGGCGACCTCCACCGGCCAGCGCAGGCCCTTCTCGTCGTGCATCTGCTCGGCGAGCACGGCGATCAGGCGGGAGACGCCCAGGCCGTAGGAACCCATCGTCGGCACGGACCGCTTACCGTTGACGTCCAGGATCTGCACGTGGAAGGCCTCAGTGTACTTGCGGCCCAGCTGGAAGATGTGGCCGATCTCGATGCCGCGCTCCAGGGTCAGCGTGCCCTTGTTGTCCGGCGCCGGGTCGCCTTCACGGATGGTGGCGACCTCGATGTAGTCATCGGGTGTGAAGTCGCGTCCGGCGACCATGTTGACCACGTGCTGGCGCGGGGCATCCGCACCGGTGATCCACGAGGTACCCGGCACGATGCGCGGGTCGGCCAGCACCGTGACACCGTTGTCCGCCAGTGACTTCGGGCCGACGTACCCCTTGACCAGGAACGGGTTACCCGCGAAGTCAGCCTCGGTGGCGAGCTCGACCTCGGCCGGCTCCAGGGAGGCCTCCAGCCGCTTCATGTCGGCCTCGCGGTCACCGGGCAGCAGCACGCCGGTGAGCTCGGGTTTGCCACCGGGCTGGGTGACCTTCACGACCAGGCACTTGAGGGTGTCGGTGAGTTCGACCTCGCGTCCGTCGACGGTGATGCCCTTGTCGCGGGCCCAGGCGACCAGGGCGTCCATGGTCGGGGCGTCCGGGGTGTCGTGGACCACGGCGGCGGGCAAGCCGTCGATGGGGCGGGCAGCGGGTGCGGGGGTCACCACGGCTTCGACGTTGGCGGCGTAGTCGCCGTCGGTGGCACGCACGAAGGTGTCCTCACCGTTGGGCGAGACGGCGAGGAACTCCTCGGAGGCCGAGCCACCCATGGCCCCGGAGGTCGCGGCACAGATGGCGTACTCCACACCGAGCCGGTCGAAGACGGCCTGGTAGGCCTTGCGGTGCGCCTGGTAGGCCTCCTCGAGACCCTCGTCGTCCATGGTGAAGGAGTAGGAGTCCTTCATGATGAACTCGCGGCCGCGCAGGATGCCGGCACGCGGGCGCTCCTCGTCGCGGTACTTCGTCTGGATCTGGTACAGGGTGACCGGGAAGTCCTTGTAGGAGGAGTACTCCGACTTCACCATGGTGGTGAACAGCTCTTCGTGGGTGGGGCCGAGCAGGTAGTCCTGGCCCTTGCGGTCCTTGAGGCGGAAGAGGGAGGAGCCGAATTCCTCCCAGCGTCCCGAGGCGTCGTAGGCCTCACGCGGCAGCAGGGCGGGCAGGCGGATCTCCTGGCCACCGATGGCGTCCATTTCTTCCCGGACGATCTTCTCCACGTTCTGCAGCGCGCGCAGTCCCAGCGGCAGCCAGGAGTACACGCCGGGGGCGGCACGGCGAATGTAGCCGGCCCGGACGAGGAGCTTATGGCTCGGGACCTCCGCGTCGGCGGGGTCATCGCGCAGCGTGCGGAGGAAGAGAGAGGACATCCGGGTGATCATGACCGGTACTCTAGTTCATTCCATGCACACGTATCACTAGGGTGTAGCTATGTTTATTCTTCTCCCCCCGTCCGAGACCAAGGCCCCCGGCGGCGATGGCCCGACGTTGACTTTGGATGCCTTGTCATTCCCCTCGCTCACCCCCGTTCGCGAGCAGGTCATCGCCGATCTGGAGGCGCTGGACGTTGATGCGGCACTGGGGATTCTGGGGATCTCGGAGAAGCTGCGTTCCGAGGCGGAGGCGAACACCCATCTGCAGGACGCTCCGACGATGCCGGCGCTCTTCCGCTACACCGGTGTGCTCTACGATGCGTTGGACGCCGCGACGTTGCAGGACGTCGACCCGGACGCGTGGTCGCGGTTGGGCGTCGGCTCGGCGTTGTTCGGTGTGCTGCGGGCCACTGATGCGATCCCGCACTACCGGTTGTCCTCGGGGACGAAGCTGCCGGAGCGTCCGGCTGGCGGGTCGGACAGTGCGGCTGGTGGCGTTGCTGTGGTTACCGCGGCACCCACGATGAAGAAGCGGTGGGGACGCCTGATCACCGATGCTCTGGCGGAGACGGCCGACGGACGCGGCGACGGGGTGATCGTGGACCTGCGTTCCGGCGGTTACCAGGGCCTCGGCAAGCTGCCCGCATGGAATGCGACGACCGGCACCGGGGCGGTGACGGTGCGGGTGGAGTCGGTGCAGCCGGATGGTTCGCGCAAGGTCGTCAGCCACTTCAACAAGCACTACAAGGGCGTCCTCGCCCGTGTGCTGTCCACCGCGGGTTCTGCTGCCGATGCTGCCCGGGGTGCCGCGGACATCGCCGCGATCGCCCGCGATGCCGGTCTGACCATGGAGATCAACGAGCCGCCGGTGGCGGCCAACGGAAAGACAACCCCGCCGAAGGACACACTGACCCTGGTGGTGTGATGAAGCGTTTGTTCGTGGTCACGCACCCGGAAGCCACCCACCACGTGGACGGTCTCGTAGGAGGCTGGTTCGACTCTGCGCTGACCGAGCGGGGCCTGCGGGATGCCGGGCGGATCGCTGAGACGCTGCGGTCGGACTTCGGCTTGGGCTCTGTGGACGGCGCCGGAGACGGTGCTCGGCCCAGCGCCGGAGTGCGGATCGTCTCCTCCGACCTACTGCGTACCCGGCAGACCGCCGAGGTTATCGCCGATGCTCTGGGCGTGCCGGTCGAGCTGGAGCGCGGGCTGCGGGAGAAGTCCTACGGTGTCGCCGAGGGGCGACCGCAGTCCTGGTTGGACGAGCGGTTCATCACTCCCCCGTCCGTCGGCGAACGCATGGACCACGACGA